>JASDRS010000015.1:0-177922 GCA_041441915.1 Paracoccaceae bacterium
CAAACCTAGTAAGAAGCTCAATCTCTATATGTGATACTTTTCTTGATCCCAAATGCAATTGGCTTTTTATTGATTGGTTGCAAGTGGCGCACATTGTTATCATTTATTTCTATTAAATTTAAATTTTGAGATTTGACTTCATTAATCAATTGTTTATCCAAATAACTTATTTTGTAAGTCTTTTGAATTCCCAGAGTAAAATTCTGTAAGAAAATTGTCACGATTAAACGCTTGCTCTTAAAAACTGTGGCCTTTGCAATAGCCCTTTTTGAAGAACTTCTGTCCAAAAAATCAGAGTTATTTGTTAAGCAGTATCTATGGACGAACAGGTCATTCAAGTAATCAAAGAGCAGGAAATACCGCTCAAACGATTCCATCCGCGCCAACAGCTGTAAGTGCTGCTGTCGCTACGGCGATGTCTTGATCGCCAGACCCTGACCCTATACCAATGGCACCCACCAAATCACCGCTAAATCGAATGGGCAAACCACCCATTAGTCCAGTGACTTTGCCGCCCGTGGCCATGCCAAAAGCAGCGCGCAAGGCCTCTGGCACATTGGCACTGGGTGCTCCGTTTGACGCGGCTGTTTGTGCTTTTGCTAAGGCACTTTTTCGGCTTAAAAATTTAGCACCAGTCATTCTTAACTCACCCAAAAGCTCTCCGCTGGCGTCAACAATCGCAATACATTGTGGTTGGCCTATTTCTTCTGCCTTGGCAATGGCGGCGGCAAGCATTGTCATGGTGCCAGAATGCGTCAAACGCCTGGTGTTAATGCAAAATGTCATTATGTTCCCCAAATATCCTTAGTTTTATTAAACGCTAATAGCCGGCTGCACAAGGACCTAACCTTTGGTGCTTGCAGTATAATGCGCCACGCATTAAGTGATTTTAGCATTAAACTGAGCAGCCCCTGCGCGAGCTCTGTAAATGGCTATGACCTTTTTATTTTAGTTTAAAAAAAGGTAGAAGTTTACATACCATCATAACCAAGACTGAGAGTGACGGCCTTCCCTCTTTACCTATTAATAAACATTTAACGGGCCAGGCCTTACCTATGGTGCTTACATATCTGGTCCGTTGCAGCTCAAATTAAAAGTCAAATAATTTCGTGAAATCTCAGTTCAATTTTAGCTGAAGAAAGTCTGTGGTAACACTAGACAAGCGCTGAGGCTAAGTTAAATCCTTGTTAAAACTATAAATCACATAGGCAGCCACAACTGCTGCCATTCCACCAAAAATTAGGGCGCCATAGGTGCCATCGGCCCGATACCCCAACACACAAGCGGAAATGACCAGTGCGACCATGATTATACTGATTTTGCGGCGCTCCTTTATCCAAAGTTCGCGCTGTCTTTTCCCATAAAAATCATTTAGTCGTTTTTCATACGCCTTATCTGTTTTGCTAGGGCCCTTGTTGTCAGAAAAAGTAACTTCGGCGGTATTTTTCGATTCTGCGTCGTAGTTAGGTTGCGGCGCAGAAAAATCGAAGTCAGTGGCGTCATTTACCGGGGTTTCAAGTATTTCTTCGAATTTTATCAGGTTTTCTTCCTGTCCAAGCCTCCGTAATTCTGTGACTGCAGTTTCGACGGATACGTTAAAAAATGTTGAATTTTCAATGTTTTGATGTGGATTTAGCGATATAATAAGCTCTTCAAATAAGGACTCAATATTTTCAACAAAAGCAAAATATTGGCAAAAATATGGGCTTGGCAATTGAGCCTGATTTAAGTGATTTAAGATTTCGTTGGTTGGATCGGACGTAGACTGCCCTATCAAGATTGCGTCTGGGAAAGATGCATTTGCCATTATATAAATAAAACCAGCCAAATTTACTCCTCATTTTATTTTATTAAGTAAAAATAATTATTTTAATTGATATATTCACTTTTTTTACCAAAAAACTTTTAAATAATGTTTTATTGACTCGGCGATGTATCGGATTGACATAGCGGTCATCTGTACCTCAGGCCATTAAAATCTGATATTTTTTAATTTAAATTTAATCAAGTTTCAACCGATCGTATTTTGGGCTAAGTTTTCGCTTATGATTTTTTGAGCTGCATAAAGGATCTAACATTCCTAATTTGTCATATGCATGTTGGGTTCGGCCTATGGATATTCTCAACGTAGAATGTAAAAAAGGTCACCGTTTCCGGTGACCCAATCAATTAAAATATTTAAGAAATATGCCTTAAATATTAGATTTTACCCATAGCAGGTTCTGCTTGAACTGCAGTTGCAGTAGGCACAGCTTCGCAGCCTGCAAGAAAAGCTGTTACAGCCAATAGAATTGATATTGAAGCGATTTTTAGCATGATATTTCACCCTCATTAAGTTTATATAGTATAAGCACTGAATGGGCATGACTTTCAAGTGATTTGTTGACTATTTTCCTTATTTTGTAATTTTTTTACTATTTTAGTTTCGAATTGAGTCGAAAAGTGTTGGGAGTGGCTCGCAAGTCTATATTTAAGTTGATATTTGGATGTTAGGAACTTTTGTTTGGTTTTTTTGAGCCAAAATGGGCAGAATATTTACCGATTTCATCTTTTGATCTTGAGGGCTTCGCGCGCTTTGCCTATGACATTGGCATTAGCCTGTGCGGGCGTGATGGAATGGTAGACATACCAGACTTAAAATCTGAGGGGCAAATGCCCGTGGGGGTTCGAGTCCCCCCGCCCGCACCATTTGTATTTAAGGTATCAGTATCAGAACCTGAACATCGGCCACATTTGTACCGGTAGTTTTAGTGAAGAGCAGATCTTGTGACAGACTTAAAGCTTGGTAACTGTCATTATTTGCTAATAGTGCGGTGGGGTCGCCACCCGCCTTGGCAATTCTGGCCCAAGAACCTGCATCAACGATACCGCCCGCCGAATCTGTTGGCCCGTCGCGCCCATCGGTGCCGCCTGAAATAAAGGCGAAGTTTTGGGGCAAGGCCGAATGCGCTTGGGCAATGCGGAGCGCCAATTCTTGGTTGCGCCCTCCCATTCCTGTGCCGCGCAACGTCACAGTAGTTTCTCCTCCAAATATTAGCGCTGTGGGGGAATTTCCATCCCAGATTTCTGCTGCCTTTAGAATGGTTTGAGCCGCATTTTGTACATCGCCCACCAAATTATTGCAAATGATTGTAGCCTTGATGGGGCAGGCTGCTCGCATAGCAGCTAACGCTGTCCAGTTTGACGCGATAAGTATATTCTTGGCCGAGGGCAGGCGTTCTAAGGCGGTTTGGGACGCTTTTAGGACTTGTTTCACTGAAAAAGGTATTTTTTCCCAAAGTCTTGCATTTTGTAATAGTGCTATGGCATCGGTTGCTTTACCAATCGGTGCCACTGTTGGGCCTGAAGCTATTACCGCCAGATCATCACCTATGACGTCAGACAAGATAAAGGCAGTGACGGGGGTAGGCGCTGCGATGCGCAACATGCCTCCGCCCTTGAGGCGCGACAGAGCTTGGCGGATTAGATTAATTTGGCGAATATCAAAGCCTTTAGCCAGCAAAAGGGCGTTGACGATAATTTTATCGGCAAGGCTGATACCCACTTTTGGTGCCGGCAAGAGGGCGGAGCCTCCGCCCGATATCAGCGCCACAACTTGATCTTGTGGCCCCGCTTGCTCCAGCATCGCTTCAACCTTGATTGCCGCATCGGCTCCGGCTTGGCTCGGCAAGGGGTGACTGGTGGTCAGCACCTCAGCCCCGTTTAAGGTGCATGCGTTTTCTGGATTGGTGACTACAATCATTTGGAATATCGTCTGTGCCCCCACCGCTGCCTGAAAGGTTCGCGCCATTGGTGCCGCAGCCTTTCCTAATGCAATGACATAGAGCCGCCCTGTGGGCGCGCATGGGGGCAGTGGGTGGGCCTCAATTGCCCTAATTAGGGCTGCTTTGGGATCTGCAGCCTCAATGGCAGTTTGGAAAAGGCTAAGTCCTAGTGCTCTTGCGTCCGCTGTTTTTTGAAGGTGTGTCATCTCATGCCCCAAAACTTACTGTGCGGCGCAAGAGATAAATATCCATGATCCAGCCATGCTCTTCGCGGGCCTTGGCTCGGGCTTCTATAATAGTTTTGGCTACATCTGGCAGGCTGCCTTGAATTAAAAGCTCATTTTTCATGCCCAGATATGCCCCCCACCAAATAGTAAGCCCTTCGTATGCCAAACTCTGAAAGGCACATGCCCCGTCAAGCATCACGATCACGCTGTCTGCGCCCAAGGGCCAGCCACGATCGCGCAACTGGCGTCCCGTCGTGATTAAAACAGGCGCACCTATATCATTAAGCGCAATGCCGTGCGCAGCGGTCAAAAGCTGCATAGAGGTCAAGCCTGCAATGACTTCAACCTTTGGCATTGGCGAAAGCCGTTTAGCGATGCGTAAGGTGCTGTCATAAAGCGATGGATCGCCCCACACCAGCAAAGCCACTCGCCCGCTCGCACCCATATTCCCCGTGATGGCTCGGTGCCAGATCTTGGCGACTGCGTCATGCCAGTCTTCGACCCCTTGATGATACGAAGGCGCGTTTTTATCTCTTATTGGAAGATCAAATCCTACGATTTTTGTCTTGTCATTGGTCAGAACCGCTGTGCAAAGCATGTTGCGTAAATCTTCCAAGTCCGCCTTTATTGCTCCCTTTCGGGGTATGAGTACTATATCGGAGCCGTTGATTGCCTTAATAGCCTGGCCAGTTAAATGGTCAAGATTGCCAGTACCAATGCCAATGAGTGTAAGCGTGATCATACCCGCACCTTTAATCTTGTCAGCCAAAGGCTGAGGATAGTTTGGGCTTTGCCCTAATCGGGCTTTTTTGTCCATTCCCTGGTGGAAAGCCAACCCAATACCAGCCAAGATACTAAACCAACTCCCAAAAGGCGGGCAGAGAAGGCACCAGCCACTTCGGGTGGGGCCACGCCCGAATAGCCCTCCATCATGGGCGCGCCGATAATATGAGGCAGTGTCAGAATGACAACTCCAGCTCCAATCATGACTTTAGTGCGGCCAAATAGCAATAACGCCAGCCCAAGCCCCGTGCCAAGGGCCGTAAAAACCCACCAGATATGCCTATCCATTAAATCTGCGGCGATGGTGCCAGGAAGTTGCGGTGCCAAACCCATCGCTGGCGCCAATTGCAAGGCGCCAAAGCCCGCCAGTCCCCAAAGCGTGCCTTGATCAGGCCGCACCTTAATGCCCGCAAGCTCGGCTAAGCCATAAGCGGTCACCAAAATCAAGCCAAAGCCTGAATAGGTTAAGACTGTAAATAAAATTGTGCCTGCGTAACGCCCCAAAAAAGGCATCTCATCAAAATGTTGGTGGTTATGATTATCTGAAGCTCGCGCAGTTTCTGTGTCATTGTCCGTTTGGCCATCGGTGGCAGGGGCTGAATTATGGGAATGCACTTTTACATCAGTACCATCGGTGAAATGTACTAATATACTGGTTTCATATGACTCGGACAAAAGAATATATTCCTGCACAAATGCAAAATGCAAAAGCCCAGCCAATACACCTGCTCCTGCGCCAGCGATCATACCGCTGGCCAGCCGATGAAGTATCATTTTATAGATTTAATGGCAAGGAAAGCCGATTGCATGGCGGCTGTCGTGGGCTGCGTCATGCAAGGTGGCTGATTGAGCAAAGCCCGACATGAACAACAAGGCGATCCCCAGGGATGCGGCCAAGGCAACGCTGATCAAAGTATCGATGCGGTTCCCAATCAGAGCGATGGTATTTTGAGCAGTATTATTATTCATTTTCAAACCTCTTACCGTCATCCCCGACAGCATTTTTGTTTCTTTGCACGGCCGGTCTCCTGGCTCGCGGGTCGTCGCCTTCTTTCGCCTTCCCAACCCAAGGGTCAGTGGCTTTTTGAAAGGGCTCACCGCATACAGTCGCGGGGGCGGTTAGGGCTTGAGTTGCTGTTTTCAGTCCAACCCGTCCCTATTCCCGATTAAGTCCAATGCTTTGCATCAAACGAACACCTTGCGTGGTCATTTGCCAACAAATTTGGAATGTGGTCAAGCGCAATCTCGTCGATTGTTGTCCCGTTTGCGACAATTTAAATATCAGAGTGGCTGTTTGATCCAGCCAAACGCCGTTAGGCTGGAATGCGTGCGATAGCCTTTTCACGCAACGTACCCAAGGGGCGCGCGTCGGCAAAGTTTCCGTCGGAGCTTTGGGCATAAAGGTCCACAAAATAAACCAAGTCATTTAGGTCATTTTCGTTTAAATCGCCAAAAAGATATGCGGTTTTTCCTGTTTGCCGCACGGATATCGCTGATGGGCGTGCACAGCCTGATAAACAGTCTATGTCTGATACTTTAGCAGTAATTTTTTTTTCCAACAGGGCCTTAGAGAGCGCGCTTGGCAAAGTGCTTTGGCCCAAGGGGCACCGTTTGCAAAAGGTGATTTTCAAGCTATTCCCTCCAATCTGGGGACAAGGGGCCGTAAATGATCAAGGCTGGGTTTGGGTTTTTCACGCGCTCTAAATGCTCGACCAAACTCAGAATACTAAAACGCTCAATTATTTGTTCTGGGGTCGAGACGCCATGGGCTAATATGGCAGGGGTTTCGGACGAAAGCCCGTTTGCAATCAAACGTGCCGCCAAAATACTAAACGTGCTTTTCCCCATATAAACAATGGTGGTAGCTAAAGGATCGGCCAAAGCCGCCATATTAACATCTTCCGGCAATGCGCCAGTGACATCAGCGCCTGTGATGAATTGCACACGGCGCGCCGAAAATCGTCTGGTCAAGGGAATGCCCACTGCCGCCGCTGCGGCCGAGGCTGACGTGACCCCAGGTATTATTTCATACCCGATACCAGCTAGTGTCAGTGCGTTGGTTTCTTCCTCGAGCCGGCCAAAAATGCCCGCGTCGCCTGATTTAAGTCGTACCACTCTTTGCCCAGAGGTGGCATATTCTACCAAAAGCTGGCTTACATGATCTTGCTTGGGTGATGGGTGACCCGCTCTTTTGCCGACGCCTATCATATCTGCCCCTTGGCGCGCGTGGGTCAAAATAGGGCCACCAGACAAATCATCAAACAGCACTACATCTGCCGCTTGCAGCCGAGAAACTGCTCGCACCGTTAAAAGCTCGGGATCGCCTGGCCCAGATGAGACAAAAGACACAAATCCCGTCATGATGCTGCCGGCCCTATCATGTGAAAATAACTGCCTGTGACATGGCCCCGAACAGAACCCGTTTCAGGCGTTGGTTCGCCCGTCGCGTCGTAAACATTAGCCAGGGGGGCGTCAGGTTGGCTGATCACGGTTGAATAATGAAATTCATGCCCTCGCAAAATCTGTCCCGTCTGAAGTCCTGCTGCATTCCTTAAAAGCTGGGCACGTCGATAGCCCAAATGCATTTTGCGGTTTTGATACGAGGTCACAAGTCCCAAAAGCCCAACCATCGGATGCGATACGCCCGCTTTATCGAGCAAGGCTGCACCAAGCGCCATATACCCACCGCATTCGCCATGGACCGGCTTAATTTGACCAAATAGCAATAGTTTCTTACGAAAATTCTGTGCGCTGGCCAAACGGCCTGCGTGAAGTTCTGGGTAGCCGCCTGGCAGCCATGCACAATCTGCGCTTGGGTCGGGGCCTTCATCAGTCAGTGGTGAAAAGGGCAAAATTGTGGCGCCAGCGCGATACCAAGCTTGCAAAAGGTGAGGATAGATAAAGGAAAAGGCTTCGTCCTTGGCCAACGCTATACGCATGCCGGGTGGCGGCAGTGTCACCACTGTTTCTGGGGAGCTAATGAATGGGCTTTGATCAGCCGCTTCAAGCAGTGCCTCAAGGTCAAGGTGAGCTGCGATAAAGTCTCCAAGGCGCGTCAAATGGGCTGTAAGATTGGGGTTTTCAATAGCTTGTACGAGCCCTAAATGGCGTTCTGGCAGGGTGATTTCAGGCCTTTTGGGTAGAGCGCCAAAAACGCGAATACCAACTTGGTTCATCCCATGGCGCACCAGCGCCTCGTGTCTTGGGCTGGCCACATTGTTTAAAACCACACCCGCCACACGAACATCTGGGCGCATTTGTGAGAAACCAAGGGCGGTGGCGGCAGCTGACTGCGCTTGCCCTGCTACATTGAGCACCAAAACTACTGGCCAGCCCATCAAGGCGGCAATATCGGCACTAGCTCCATTTCCCGTCTCGCCTGCATTAGCCACCCCATCAAAAAGCCCCATTGCACCCTCTGCCACGCTTAAATCCGCTCCGGATGCCTGGCCTGCAACGGCGCGCAAGCTCATGGGCGGCATGGCCCAACTATCAAGGTTAAAGGAAGCTCGTCTGGCCGCCGCACTGTGAAATGTGGGATCAATATAATCAGGCCCACATTTGAAAGGCTGCACCACTATCCCTTTGGCGCGCAGGGCCGTCAAAAGGCCAAGCGTCAGCGTAGTCTTGCCCGTTCCAGATGCGGGGGCCGATATGATTAGGCCGCGTGTCACGTGTTGCTTTCAGGAAACCGCGGCTCGAAACCTACGGGGCGGTAGCGGCGATCATAATCGCCTGCGTAAAGCCGGCTTTCGTCGAAATTTTCTTGCGATAAAGATCGGCCCACCAAAATAAGTGCGGTACGTTCTAGCTCATGGCACAGCGCATGGTTGAGCGTTTCCAAAGTGGCACGAATAATCATTTGATCAGGCCAAGAGGCCCGCCAAACCACCGCAACGGGGCAATCGGCACCATAATGAGGCGTCAGCTCTTCTATGACTTCATGAATAAAATGAATCGAAAGATGTAGTGCTAAAACTGCTCCCGTTGCGGCAAAGGCAGTCAAATTTTCGCCCTTGGGCATTGCAGAAGCACGTCCTGACGTGCGGGTTAAAATCACTGATTGAGCAATGCCAGGCAAAGTCAGTTCTGCACCCAAGGCGGCGGCGGCGGCGGCAAATGCTGGCACACCTGGGGTGACAACATAGGGAATGCAGAGCGCGCGCAGGCGGCGAAGCTGTTCACCCATCGCCGACCAAATCGACAAATCGCCTGAGTGAAGTCGAGCTATATCATGGCCGGCGCTGTGGGCCATTGATATCTCATCGATGATATTGTCCAACGACAGAGGAGCGGTGTTGACGATGCGCGCGCCTTTAGGACAATGGATCAAAAGCGCCTCTGGCACCAATGACCCCGCATAAAGGCATACGGGGCAAGCCGCGATCAAGTCGCGCCCGCGCAGCGTAATTAGATCGGCCGCACCAGGACCCGCACCAATGAAATGAACGGTCATAGATCCTCAATCCTTAGGCTGTAGCCCGCATGGATTTGGGCAATGGCAATTGTGGCCAATCCGTCAGCACTGGCCGTGCGCCGCAGTATCAGAGCGGCATTTGCACCGCAAGCGGCCAAAGCAGCTGCTTCTGACAGGCTTTTATGGCCATAACGCGCAGGCACATGGGGTCCAGCAACTGCTTCCTCTTGTTCACAGATATCGGCCAGGGACACGGCAATCACTGGCACCCCTAACGAGCGCGCCAGATCTTGAAAGGCGGGGGTCAGAGCCTTATCTGCGGCGGTGGCAAGGGCGCTTAGGTCTTGGGCCTGATCCGTGCTGGCCAAAAGCCGGCGCAGGCTTGCCAAAGTCACGCCACGGCGAAAGCCAAAACCTGCGATTTTAGTATCTGTTGGGGATAAGGCTGCGATCATAGGGTGACGCTCCATTGCACCACGGCGCGGCTTGCCTGCCAGCCCCGCATGCGCCCCAAGGGTTGGACAGATGCAAGCTCGATACGGAGCAAATCCCCACCCCATTTTTCATGTGCCAAGGCTAAAAGGGCTTCGGTTTCAAGCGTTACGCCATTGATCACCATTCGGCAGCCCCTGGGCAGGCGGGTGATCAATCCTGTCAAAAAGGCGATATTGGCGCCGCCGCCAATAAAGACCGCATCGGGCGAAGGCAGGTCAAGATCATCGTGATGGTTTGCACAAATCAACGTCATGAGGCGCTCAAGACCAAAATGAGCAATATTCTTGGAAATATTTTTGGCCCGCGCGGAATTTTTTTCAACCGCCACCGCGCGCCCGCCTGCCAAACACCATTCTACAGAAACCGACCCAGACCCTGCGCCGAGATCCCAAAGCACCTCAGCCCTGCGCGGAGCCAGCGCGCTTAGGGTTAAGGCCCGCACGGGAGACTTAGTGATCTGCCCGTCATGGCTAAAAATATCATCACAAAGCCCAGCCGAGCGGGCAAGGCCGTGGCTGCCTTTGGCGTGAATAGCCAGCATCAGGGGTGCGGAAAAAATATGCGCTGATAGATCTGAAAGATCAAGCTTGATCAAGCTCTCTTGTGGCCCACTCAACGATCTCAGTACCCACACGTCACTTTGATGCCAGCCTTCAGCATTCAAAAAGGCCACAGCCTCGACCACCGCTTCGCCATCGCGCAGGGTGATTATCACTTGCGTATTTTGCGCCAAAATAGAGCGTAGTGGTGCAAAACTTGTCGCATGAAGGCCGAGAAAAAACGTTTCCTCTATTCGCCAACCCAAGCGATTGGCCGTCAGCGAAAAGGCAGATACATTTGGAAATGAGCGCCATTCGCCAGCACTTATATTTTTAAGCAAAGACCCCCCAGCACCAAACCAAAATGGATCCCCCGATACCAATGCGCACACTGGGCGCCCACGCTGTGCCAAAAGTGGAACGGTTGAAAAAGGTATGGGCCAAGTTTGACCACGGTCCAACAGGACACTTTTGGCCAAGGAAAGATGTCGTGGCGCGCCAAAGATAATTTCTGCGTCGGACAGCGCGTCGAGGCTTGCATCTGATAGGCCAGATAGGCCATCCTCTCCCAAACCAATTAGGGTCAACCATGGCTTTGACATCATAGGGTTACCTGACATGCGACTTCTCTTGCTTGGCGGCACTTTGGAAGCCCGTACCGTGGCACAGGCCTTGGCCATCAGTGGCATTGATGCTGTATATTCCACCGCAGGGCGCACCGAAGTGCCCCTCTTGCAGCCTTTGGCGCACCGAATTGGCGGCTTTGGTGGGGTAGAGGGCCTGCGAACTTATATTGATGCTCATCAAATCACACATGTGATTGACGCGACCCATCCTTTTGCAGCACAAATGAGTCAGAATGCTTTCGTCGCCTGTGGCGCTGACATTAAGCTTTTGCGACTTGAACGGGCCCCATGGCAAGAAACCGCGGGTGACAGCTGGCTGCACGTGCCTAATGTTGAGGCAGCCTTGGGTGCGCTTCCCACATATCCCGCACGGGTGTTTTTGGCCATAGGTAAGCAAAACCTGACCCCTTTTGCCCAAGTTCCGCAGCATTTTTATCTGTTGCGGCTGGTTGACCCCGCGCCTGAGGGGGTTTTTGGACTGCAAAGCGTTCATGCGATTATTGACCGTGGCCCATTTGATGTGGCAGACGATTTGGCCCTTTTGCGGGACCATCAGATCAGCCATATTGTTGCCAAAAATTCTGGCGGCACGGGTGCGCGCGCCAAACTTGAAGCTTCGCAAATTTTGGGCTTGCCTGTTCTCATGATTGATAGGCCTACTCTGCCGCAAAGCGCCGTTGCCTATTCTGTGACCGATGTGTTCGCGTGGCTGGGTCATAGCACGCCCATCGGTACAAATCTTGGCGTATAGACAAAGCGGCCCACGCGCCGCGTTTGCGAATTTCCCATTAGCACTAGTGTGCGCATGTCGGCCATATTTGGCGTCGCCTCTTGCAATGTCACGGTAAGCAAGGATTGATCGGGTTTCGACACATTGCGCGCAAACATGATCAGCTGGTCTGGCGCGCATTCCTCACGCAAAATACCCAGCACGCGTGCGAAGCCCTCTGGGCGCGAAGCAGAGCGTGGATTATAAAAGGCCATCGCGAAATCAGCCTTCGATGCCAAGCGCAAACGCCTTTCAATCAGCGCAAAGGGTTTCAGATTGTCGCTGAGGTTAATGGCGCAAAAATCATGGCCCAAAGGCGCCCCAAGTGCTGCACTGGCCGCCAACATTGCAGTGATTCCTGGTAGAATTTCAATATCAAACTCATCAGAGTTGGGCTGGCTTTCTAACGCTTCAAAAAGCGCGGAAGCCATGGCAAAAACTCCAGGATCTCCGGACGACACTATCACCACTTTTTGACCCGCGCGGGCCATTTCAAGCGCATGAAGGGCGCGGTCAAGTTCAACGTGGTTGTCGCTGGCATGCAAGGTGAGGCCCACGCGTGGTTCTATGCGTGCCACATATGGAATATAGCCGACAATGTCGGTGGCGAGATCAAGGGCGTCTTGCACTTGGTGCGTAATAAGAGCGTCGTCCCCAGGGCCAAGTCCAACAACTTTGACAAACCCCATCATTTGGTCACCGCGGGGCGGCGGCCTTGGCCATGTACCAAAACAATCGCAAAATATGGGCAATCTTCGCTGTCAACTTGTGCTAATGGCACAACCCTTTGCCCAACCATAGTCCCGCGCTCAACCAGCCAAGCGCGGCCAAGTTTTCCGGTCTTTTCTAAGGCGCGGCGTACTTTGGGCAGGTTGCGACCAGTTTTCATGATAACAAAAGCATCGGCTTGGCCCATATGGTGGATCAGATCGGCTTCGCACAGGGTGGCCATTAATACGCTGAGTACGTCGTCCCCCCATGTGATGGGCAGGCCCGAGGCAGTCCAGCAGCCGCTCATGCCCGTGATGCCAGGAATTACCTCGATCTCACAACGATTTTGTAAGCGGGTGTAAAGGTGCATGAAAGAGCCGTAAAAGAAGGGATCACCTTCGCATAAGACTATAATATCACCAGACAAGGCCGTCAGCCGCTCTGCCCAATCATCATAAAAATGGGCCAAAGCGGTGATATACTCTGGACTATCGAATGGCAGTTCTGTCGTGACGGGATATTCCATCGCATATTCGACGGCGTCTGAGCGTAACATCCCATCAACAATTTGACGGGCTTGGCCTTTGCGACCTTTTTTACGAAAATAGGCCACTTGAGTTGCACTCCGCAGCAAGCGGTCTGAACGCACTGACATCAAATCAGGATCGCCAGGTCCAAGGCCCGTGCAGATGATGCGCGCCATGCTATTCCTTCCGAGAGGCAAGCGCGTTAACCGCCGCCACAGTGATTGCTGATCCACCAAGCCGTCCCTCGACTATCATAGCAGGGCAAGGCGGGTCTCGTGCAAGGGCTGCTTTTGATTCTGCAGCCCCAATAAAGCCTACAGGCGCACCAATTATCGCCGCAGGGCGCGGGCAGCTTGGGTCTTGCAACATATTAAGTAAATGGAAAAGTGCGGTAGGCGCATTGCCTATTGCAACTACCGCGCCTCCTAAATGGGGACGCCAGAGTTCAACCGCCGCGGCCGAGCGAGTATTTCCCATTTCTTTCGCAAGTGTATCGACCTTTGGGTCTTGCAAGGTGCAGATTATCTGATTGTTTTTTTGCAATCTTTTTCGAGTGATGCCTTCTGACACCATACGGACATCGCATAAAATTGGAGCACCAACTTCTAAAGCGTCACGAGCTAATATAGTCATATTTTTGGTAAAAAGTACATGCTTCTCAAGTCCCACCATGCCAGCGGCATGGATCATGCGCACGACGACCATCTCTTCCTCAAGAGAGAAGCGGGTGAGGTCAGCCTCTGCGCGGATTGTGGCAAATGATGCCACATAAATAGCGGCGCCGTCTTTTTCGTAGCTATACATTGTTTGGGCTTTCAAAAGTAGCTTGAATATCTTTTAGCAAAAAATCTTTGGAAAGGGCAGGGCCCATAATGTCGTCAGCGCAGACTTTTTTACCCCAGGCATAGCCGCCCTCTTGGGCTACAATGGTTAGATCACAGTTGCCCGTGCGTGCGCAGCCTTTTGCGCAGCCTGAAATGTGGGCAAAGCGCCCCACAGGCAATATATGTGTCAGTCTTTGAGCCATATCATAGGTCGTGCCGTGCGCTTGATTACAGGCGGGAGCGCCGATGCAAGCCTCGATTCGTAATGAGGGGTCTCTTGGGTCGATGATGAGGTCAGGGTGCGCAGCAAGCGCCTTTGCCCCCGCGACCAAAACCATTCGCCAAGGCGTGAGCCGCAACTCGCCTTGATCGGCCAGAATATCTAAAAGATCGGCGCTTAAATTTCCAAAGCGGAGGCCCACCAAAAGGCCTTGGTCACAAAGGCCTAAATTTGGCATTTGTGCGGGAGGCAAAAGCTGTAAATGTGTGGTAAAGTCTTCTGGCATTGTGGGCAGAGACTGCATCAGTGTCCGCATACGTCCACGACCATTCGACATACCGCCCTTTTCCACAAACCATTTTGCCAAATCCATGGCGGCCTTAATCACTTTGGCTTGGGGACCGCGCCACCCCGTGCTTGCCCCGTCGGCATATACCCAAAAATGGCCAGCTTCTTTTGTGCGTTCAATGCGTACATCACCTGAGGCTGCGCGCAAATGGGGTGCTCCCGCAATATCTAGAACAAAGCCAAATTTATCCGGCAAGATTGGCGCCGTTTTTGCCCCCAATGCGTTGATAAGTATCATACTTAGGCGGCATTGCGATCTATCACCTGCTTGCCAAAATGGACTTAAAATGATGTTGCGTTGGCTTTCGGTACGAATGCTGTAATCGATCAGATTATTAGCGCCCAAGTTTTCAATCAATGGCGTAAAGCTCACATCCGTCACGCCACGCAGTTGAATATTCGCACGCGAGGTCAGCGTCATAATGCCATTACCATAAAGCCGCGCCATTTGTGCTAAAGCGTGGGCCTGTTCTGGATTTAAAACGCCTTCCTTAGGGCGCAACCGTACCACATATCCGTCACCCGCCAACATTGGGCGCAAGGCTCCAGGGCACCAACCCTTTACGCTAAAGCTGTTGCTCATGCCACAACCTCCAAGTTAGTGCTTATTTTGTCCATTATAGAGTTACGCCTGGTGATCCAAAGGCCCGCTTGGGCTAATGCCAAAAATCGACCCTGCATGGCAGCGAGGGCTGTGGGATTTTCACGCTGCATAAAATTCACCAGATCACTGCGCCCTAGGGTGGCATCAAAATAAAGATCAAACAAATGGCCCGGAACATCACGGGTTAAATGCGCAAAGGCGGCCAGATTGTCTAAGGTGGCAGCAATTTCTGCGCCACCACGAAAGCCGTGGCGCATCATACCGTTAGCCCAAGCTGGATCAGCGGCGCGGGCGCGCACTACGCGGGCAATCTCCTCGGCTTGCAGGCGCGCTCGTGGCGCTGTTGGGTTGCTTGAGTCAATGTGGTAGAGCTGTGGCTCCTCACCCCCCAAGGAGGCCACAGCTGCCGCAAACCCACCTTCGTGGCTGACATAGTCAGACGCTAGCAACAGATCCGATTCGAGCAAATCTTGTACATGGGCAAAGGCATCAGCCCCCAAGACACGCGTTTCAAGGCCTGCGCGGTCTTGCACCGACTTTCCCTGCATGTCTAAAGCCCAATCCGATGCGGTAAGCCATGCGGCCCCTGCTTCTGCGCGGCCTTCAGGGGAATAGTCATCAAGCGCCTTAGTCATGCCCATACCATAAAGGCCAGGTTTTGGCCCAAAGACACGGTGGACCTTTGCTATATAGGGATTATCGCTTGAGCCTTCTTCGCGCTGGGCAAGGGCGGTGGCCCCTGCTTCAAAAAGCTGGGCAAGGGTTGGAAATACATCGCGAAATAGGCCCGAAATGCGCAAGGTGACATCAATGCGTGGTCGCCCTAACAGCGAAAGTGGTAAAATGTCAAAGCCTGATACGCGCTCTGAGCCCTCATCCCACCGTGGCGCTAATCCAGCAAGATGCAGAGCCATTGCAAATTCTTCACCCGCCGTGCGCATGGTAGCTGACCCCCATAGATCAACGACGACCGAACGTGGATAATCACCTTGATCCTGCAAATGCCGGCGCACCAGTTCTTCGGCTAGTTTCATTCCTTGGGCATAAGAGACGCGCGAGGGCACTGCGCGTGGATCAACTGAAAACAGATTGCGCCCCGTAGGCAAAACATCGGTACGGCCCCGGTAAGGTGAGCCCGCGGGGCCGGGAGCAACAAAGCCACCGTTAAGGGCGTTTAGAAGCCCCGCAGTTTCTCCAGGCGCCTGGCCGTATATATGTAAACCATCGCCATACTGGCTTTCTTTGATGTCGCACACAAAGCGGTCAATGCGGGTGATGGCTTCGGCTTGGTTAGCGTCAGAAGATAAGGCCAAATCAGCCTCGACGCCCGCTGCTTGTGCTTCGGCGCGGATGGTACTGATCAGCCGATCGCGGCGTGCCGGGTCTAGGCCGTCGGCATTGGAATATTCGTCAAGTAAACATTCGAGGCGGTTTAGAGTTTGGGGCAAGGCAGATTGCCGTAGCGGTGGGGGCACATGGCCCAGGGTCACTGCTGAGATGCGCCGCTTGGCTTGAGCAGCCTCGCCTGGATCATTGACAATAAAGGGATATATTACTGGGCAAGCACCCAGCAAGATTTCAGGCCAGCAATGCTGTGACAAGGCAACCGCCTTTCCAGGCAGCCATTCTAACGTGCCATGAGCACCCATATGGATAAGCGCATGAATAGACTGAACGCGAAGCCAAAGGTAAAAGGCAACATAGCCATGGCAAGGAATACGAGAAAGGTCGTGATAGTCTAACTCACGCACATTCACGTCTCCACGTTCTGGCTGCAGCGCAATAACTATATTGCCGCGATTGACAGCAGCAAATGCAAAGTTGCCCTTCGAAAAAGCGCTATCATCTTCAGGTGCACCCCATGCAGCATAAAGCGCATCTTGTTGCGCCTTTGGTAAAGCTTGCAGTGCCTGCAGATATTCAGCCAGCGGCCAGTGAAGCCTTTCTTGCAAAAGCGCTTCGCCCAAATTAGTGCTTGCAGCTTTTTGGGAGGGCCCAGTTGCATAGTATGCAGCGCTAAGATCAAGCATCAGGTGTTCGACCGAGGCCAAAGCATCAAGCCCCACCGCATGGGCCAAATTATGTGCGCGTCCAGGGTAGGTAGAAAGAACCAGCGCAATATTGCGTTTTATTGTAGGAGTTTGCGCCAATTCATGCCAAGCTTTCACTCGCGCCACTATGGCGGCGATACGTTCTTCATCTGCTCGATGCGTAAACCGCGAAAATTGCAAATCAGCGTCGCGCTTAAGTGGTGATTTAAAGCTAGCTATACCTGCAAAAATGCGTCCGTCGACTTCGGGTAAAACCACATGCATCGCTAGATCAGCAGGGGAAAGGCCGCGCTCAGATCCAGACCAGTCTTTGCGCCGCGCAGTGGAGATGGCTATTTGAAACACGGGCACCGAAGCGCCATCAAGGGGTGTCATACCCGCAGCGGATTTAGCCGAGAAGGCGGTGGCATTAATGATCGCAGCAGGTTCCCAATGACTAAGGGCTTGGTTGATAAAAATGCCCGCGCCCTTGGCTTTTAAACTGGGTACAAATACTCCAAAAGCTGCAAATCCCACCCCACGCAGCGCCTTAATCAAATGGTCAATCGTGGCCGTATCTGCAGATGTGACGTAACTGCGGTAAAAGCTGATCAGAACAAAGGGCAATGGGCTGGGAAAAGGAGGTGCAATTACGCCCAAATCAGGATCATACCAGCCACAATTGGGCACGGTCTTATCTCCCAAGACTGGACCTGCATAAAGCCCCGCAGCCAAAGCCAATTGTGCTAAGGCCGCTTGTGCGGCGACAGCCCCTCCAGCATCACAAAGTGTACTTAAGCGACGCAGGGTAGATTTGGGCAGTGTCGAAAGTTCATCGAGGCGCGGATCTTCTCGGCCATCTGCGGGCAAAACGGCCAAAGCAATTCCCTTCCGACGAGCCAAATCTTGCACCGCAGCCAAACCATAAGGCCAGTAATTTTCGCCTCCAATTAGGCGAACCAGAATGCCTTTGGCGCCTGAAAGCGTAGCATCTACATAAGTATCAACCGACAAAGGATGGCGTAGCGCCACCAAATTAGCCAATCGTGTTGTAGGTAATGACGTTTTACCGCGTGCCCAACCCGCCGCAAAAGCTCCAAGGTCACTGTCAGAAAAAGAAAGCACCACTAGATCTGCAGGCGATTGCCCCAGATCAAATGGCGTGTCGGTTTCCTCCAAGCCATGGCTTTCGCGAAAGACAATATGCATTTCTAGGCCACCAGAACAGCGCGAATGGCGGCCAAGTCAACATGATGATGTTCGGCGATGACCACCAATTGTGTGAGGCGTGGCGTTCGGTCCCAGGGTTGATCAAACTGCCCACGCACCCGTTCGCCTACGGCTTGCAGCAGGTAACGCATGGGCTTTCCGGTTACGGCGACATAACCCTTAACCCGCAAAATATGCTGCTCTTGCGCCAAGCGAATGATTTTTGCGTGCAGTACTTCTATATTGGTGACTTCGGGAAGATCAATCACCACTGTGTCAAAATCATTATGTTCATGCTCATCATCCCCATCATGATGCGAGGGACGGGCTAAAATGTCATTTTCAGCCGCCACATTAAGGCCCAAAATCACTCGAGGATCAATCACGCCTTCGCTCATTTCAAGGATTGGAACGATTCGTGTGCTTTCTGCTTTGATTACGGCGCGGGCTTTGGCTAGTGTTTTTGCATCAACCAAATCAACTTTTGACAAAAGCACCAGATCCGCACATAAAATTTGATCTTCGAAAACTTCAGATAAGGGCGTTTCATGATTAAGGCTTGGATCTTGTGCGCGCTGGGCGTCGACTGCGGCCACATCGGGGGCAAAGCGGCCTGCGGCGACTGCTTCGGTGTCTGCCAAAGCAATTACCCCGTCTACTGTGATGCGTGAACGGATAGCCGGCCAATCAAACGCCTTAAGTAAGGGTTTGGGTAGCGCGAGGCCCGAGGTTTCGATCAAAATATGATCAGGGCGCTGTGGCAGAGCCATCAGTGTTTCGATGGTTGGAATAAAGTCATCAGCAACTGTGCAGCAAATGCAGCCATTGGCCAGTTCAACAATATTTTCCAGTGGACAATTGTCGTCAGCACAGGCTTTTAAGATTGCACCATCTACTCCCAAAATACCAAATTCATTCACTAAAATAGCCAAGCGTTTGCCGTGGGGGTTACGCATCAAATGGCTGATGAGTGTGGTTTTTCCTGACCCTAGAAAGCCAGTTATGATGGTAACAGGTATTTTTGCAAGATCGGTCATGAAGGCTCCAATGGGGGAATGCGCGCAAGACTTTGCTTGCGAAAAATAACGGGGCGTTCGCGCCAAGGCACGATACCGTCAAGGCTGGCCGCATATTTGCGCGCGCCCTCTAAAATGTCGGCGGCATCATTTTCAGGGTTCATATGACCATAGACATAGGCCCATTTTCCCGTCGCTGATAATGCAACCGCACAGCCTGTATTGCATGCTGAAAGGCATTTAACAGGCAAAATGCGCAGATATTCGGGCAGAGCATTAGTGAGGGTCAAGCCTTGAACGGCTGCATAAAGGTGGGCGCCTGCGCGCTCTGCATTTTCGTCAGGATCAATTCCACCTTTTTTACAGGTGATACATATATGCAAAGTTGTTGTCATAGTCCTACTTTCAATGGGGTTCGAGCCATAGGCAGCAGGCTGCACTTTGGTCGCGAAACACCCCGTTCGCCCGTCGTCTTTTGCTGGCAGGTCTCCCGGCTTACGAAGTGGGGAATGCTCCCCTTGGTTCCCGCCTTCCCAACCTGACGGTCAGTGGCATTGGGCCCTCTTCGGTCACGGTCGTGGGGGCGGCTGCATTCCGAATTTTACGATAGACCGCAAAGTACGTCGCATTCCCTCTTCGCCTGTCGTAAGACAGGAACCAGCAGCCTCACCTGAGGCAGGAAGCCCCCCTTTGTCAAGGATGAGGAACGTCATATGGCAGACCAAAACGACACCAATGCACCAGAAGCGTCAAATGATGATGCGCGCCATGCCAGTAAGATGGCCAAGAAGAAGGCTGCGCGCGATAAAATCATGGCGGGTAAGTCTGACGAAAAGGGCCTGATTATCGTTCATACGGGCGCGGGAAAGGGCAAGTCCTCGTCAGGATTTGGTATGATTTTAAGGTGCATCGCACATGAAATGCCTTCAGGCGTGGTGCAATTTATCAAGGGCGCATGGGAAACGGGTGAAAGACACCTGATTGAACAGAATTTTTCACATCTGTGCCAATTTTACGCCATGGGCGAAGGCTTTACTTGGGAAACTCAAGACCGCGCTCGCGATATTGAATTGGCCCGAGCCGGATGGAGTAAAGCCAAAGAACTTATTTTGGACGAAAGAATCAAGATGGTACTCCTGGATGAAATAAACATCGCCCTGCGTTATGATTACCTGGATATTGACGAGGTCACGCGCTTTTTGGTCGAAGAAAAGCCACCCCTCACTCATGTTGTTCTAACCGGACGCAATGCCAAAGAATCGTTGATCAAAATTGCTGACCTGGTCACAGAAATGACGCTGATCAAACATCCGTTTCGCACTGGCATTAAAGGGCAAAAAGGGATTGAATTTTAACCCCTAAAGAGCGCCGCGTTCAATAGCTGTCATGCGGTTTTGCGTGTCAAGAAAGGCGTGAAAGAGGCTTGATTCGAACACAACTCCACGCAGCGCGCCAGTGTCGGCGTGCACGATGGGCACGCTTTCCCCAACAAACTGCGCCAGTTTTGTCAGAGCTGACTGCACCGAAGCTGTGTCGGACAAGACCAATGGTTTGCGATCAAGATGATCACCAATGGCCACGTCAGCGCCAATGGCTATAAGGTGCGCAAGCTCGGCTTTGCCTAAAAGACAGCCGTCTAAATCAAGGCAGTAAGCCTCGGTTCCACCTGCGTTTGCCATGCGCAAGCGAACCTCTTGGACTGAGTCTTGGGCCGAAATACTCAGATAATCTTGAACCATAATGTTGGAAATGGGCATTTGCGTCAGCGCCAAATGGCCGCGTCCCATGCGAATATCTATGCCACGATCCAAAAGTTGGCGATCAAAGAACGATTGTCCCAAAATCATATTTGACAAAAAGGCACATACCGCCACCGCAATGGCGGCGGCCACAGCCATTTCATAAGAGGTGGTTAATTCGAGCACGATTAAAACAGCAGCAATGGGCGCGCCAATCACAGAGGCCGACACCGCCGCCATGCCGCAGATCACCATCGTTGGTGTGCTGACACCAAGGCCCAGGGACGAAAGCAAGGAAGCGACTAATGCGCCGCCCACCGCCCCAACAAAGAGCGCTGGCGAAAATACGCCGCCAAAAACTCCGGTGCCAATGCAAAAGGAACTGGCTAAAATTTTAGCCAAGAGTAACAAGAGTAAAAGCGTCAGGCCATGCTTAGAGTTGGTTAGATCAATGATAGTATCGGTACCCAGACCCATAACCTGCGGTAAAAAACCACCTATGATGCCACAGGCGCTGGCACCCATAAAAATCAGCATGGCAGACGAAAGTCCACTTTTGCTCGACCAGCGTGCCGTTTGGCGTAAAGCCAACATGAAGGCTACCGCCAAAAGGCCAAAGAGCAACCCACCTAAAATCAAGGGTGCCACCAATCCCACCAAAACATCAGGATGGGCCGTGATACTTAGCGCATGATGATCGCCCAAGCCCCAGCGGCTTAAGCCGGCGGCGGTGGTGGCACTGAGCGTGATTGGAGCTATTGAGCGCATGGAAAAATGCCGTAAAACAGCCTCATGGGCAAAGACAATCCCTGCCAAGGGCGCGTTGAACCCGGCCGCAATCGCCCCCGCAACGCCACAGCCAATAAACACATCATTCGCCATGCTCGACCCCGTCATGCGTCGAATGAAAGAGCCAACCGAAGCGCCAAAATGCACCAAAGGCCCATATAGCCCCACTGAGGCGCCACCACTAATGGAAATGAAAGCCGCCAAGGTCGAGCCGATTCCCATTTTTATATCAAGCTGATTGCCCATATTGTGCGCGGCCAAAATACTATCGGCAGGCCCAGCCCAGCGTGGTAGCCCTAAAAGCTGACGCAAGGTGACTAAAAGGCTGGCGGCGATCAAAAGCCAAAAAAGTGGATACGGCGAAAAAATGCCCCATGGCGCTCCTAAAAAATCAGATACGCCATGCCGATAATCTGTAAACTTTACTACGCCTTGCACGAAAAGCGTACTTACCAAGGCCATAATAGCACCAATACCCGTCCCCAAAACTAGTGTCATAGCCAGTTTTTCAGCCATATTTTTTGAATTTTGGATGGAGTGCGGCAATTTCGTCCAATCTATCCAGTGCTTGGGTGGGTTGTGCGGCTTGATTTTTTGATCCTAAACCTTTGATTTGGAATTTGGCAAGCATCAATATTGGTTACGCTTTGTGGGCCAAACAAAAAGACCTAAGAGACTTTCAAACCTTTTAAATACTTGGTTTAGAATTTTTTACAAAACTAATAATTTTGCAGTGTGGGCTTGGGCAGGCGCCAAACTAGAATGGCCAAAAGCAAAAATACCGAGATGCAAAACAACAGACCATGCGACAAAGCGGCAGCAAAAATGGGTTTCACGTCACGGCCTGTGGCCATGCCCTGGTGTATAGCGGAAAAGAAGACCTCGCCCATGATGGCCAAGCCCAAAACGCCCCCCAGCTGTTGAAAGGCTTGCAGTGCGCCTGAGGCGGAGCCAGTCTCTTGTGGGCTGACATTGGACAAAATCGTTTGAAATAGTGGAGAAATCGACGAGCCTAGGCCCAAGCCGGCGATGATCAAAGGTAAAATAAAGGCCGACTTGACCAGATCTTCGCCATGTGACGGTACAGTCACGTAAATACCTCCCATACCAATGGCTAAAAGCAATGCCCCAAAGAAAATACGTACCCTTGGTCTACGATTGCCGAGTCTCCCTGAAATGATTGAGGCAAGCAAGACACCTACCGGAAAAGGCATTGTAGTCAGGCCAGATTCCAGCGCTGAAAGCCCATTGCCCGATTGTAAGGTCACAGCCCAGACTAAAAAGAAGCCCGGGATACCTGAAAACAACAACGCCGCCAGGCCGATGCCGAGTACATAATTTTCATTTTTCAACAGACGCATCGGCAAAAGCTGTGCTAAATTTTGTGTAGCGCGCCGTTTTTCCCAAAGCAAAAAAGCCCAAGCCATTGGAAAGGCTGAAGCCAGCATGACATAGCACCATATGGGCCAATCAAGTTGGCGCCCTTCGATAAGCGGAAACAGGACGAAAAGCAGGGCTATCGTCGCCAAAATAATGCCTATAATGTCGATGTCACCGCCGCGTTGCGCCGTGGTTTTGGGGCCAAAACGTAGGACCGCCAAAATGGCAATAAAACCCACGGGGATATTGACTAAAAAAATAGGCCGCCAGCCCATATCCCAAAAATTAGCGTAGATTAAAAATCCCGCCAAAGGTGGACCTGCAACCGAAGCCATGCCCGCTGTTAACCCAAACAGCGCAAAGACCGCGCCGCGCTCTTTGGGTGGGAATAAGATTGGGACCATGGCCAAAACTTGTGGCGTCATCATCGCACCACCCAAAGCTTGAAACATCCGTGCAAAAATTAGAAAATTAACTGACCCGGCCAGGCCACAAAGCGCCGATCCTAAAGTAAAAACCGCCACACCCGCTATAAATATTTGACGCTTTCCAAAGACATCACCCATCCGCCCACTTGGCAAAAGCAGCAAAGCAAATGTGAGCATATATATGGCAATTATCCATTCAATTTGGCTATCATTAGCTCCAAGCGCCTCTTGGATTGAGGGGATGGCTACATTAACGATGGTTACATCAATCAAATTCATGAAATGGGCGACCAAAAGCGCTGACATGGCGATCCAACGGCTCGCTACTGGCGTGGCATCACCGGTGTCTGTCGTGAGGTATTTTTGGGCCGATGGGTCGGGCATGATGTTTCTTTCCATTGCGTCGATTTCACGTTGCTATACGACCTCTTTTTAGTAGTAGATAGAGAGTTTTACCAAGACACAAAGCACTAGAAAAAACTATTTAAAAATTGGTGTGGATTGTTTTTCGTCTTTAGTCTCTAAACCCTCTTGGCTCATTTTTTGGGGGGAGCGCTGCCCGCATTTTGGTTTGGTTTTTGAGCACTGTCCTGGCATAGTTATAACTTTGGTAAACATTTTTTCCAGTTCCGGGCATCATTGCTTTGAAGGGTGAATTTGATGTCCTGCGCGAGGCAGGCCCCTTGGGGATGTCTGGCGAGGGGTGCGTTATTTGGTTTGGAATTATAGTTGTTAAAGTGCCTGAACTTTGCCTAATCACGCTGATGATTGACTCGAACTGCTTTGTCGTGGCCAGGGTCCACCCTAGTGTATTGGGCTCAACCTGCATTTCATGGCGGATCAACCTTCTTTATTACTTTGCTTGGAATTGTATTTTGGCACGCCCAGCATGCGTTGGCGCTATGAATAAAAGGCCTGCCCTTTTAAGGAAAGCCTTTTCTTTTGCTTAGCCATACCTTGGCTTTACGGCCTATCAGGCATTATACTACAGCTGTTAATCCTAAATCGACTGGTTTAGACCCTGGTATTAACAAAATGTTTGCTCTTTTTACTTCTATATTCGTCAAAAGCTGGTCACGATATTCGACACGTGACAGACCTTGGTATTTTAACTGGTGGTCTGTTATAACTCGTAAAACATAGTGGTTGGTGCGGATTTGTTGCGCTAAAATAACTTTTTGAAAGATGCGTGCAAACATATCAATTCTCCTTTTTCTACGCACTAGATAGCATCTTAAAGGCCTTTACACATCAGACAGCTTGGAATTGCCGCTATGCAGCATTGGCATGACAGAGTGGCTTTGGGCGAGATCAAACAGGAGATTTCCGAAGATTTTGTTTAGCGATTGTCCCTTTTTGCATCAACTACTTAGATGTTGCGGAAGGCGAATGAGGCCACCATGAACGCACACACCACCTGAATGAATTTGAATGCTGTCAATTTTTGTCTTGTGTCCGGCTTGGGTTTTTCAACCCAAATTACGTAAGTGCAGGGGCTTTTTTTAACTACAGAACAAACATAAATCAGGCTTTTTTGTTAGTAAAAATCTGTTTTGCATCAAAAAATATCGACCTGAATAACTTATAGGCACGCTGATGGGAGACCAAAATTATTTATTAGCACAGTCTGGGCAATGTTAAAGTGAGATGCGCTGGCGCTGGATTCAGCAGTTTGTCTGCTCTTTATGGTAAAGCGTAATTAAAGCGTGATAATGCCTTTTGGTGTCTCGAATTGCGCAGATAAAAGTGGGTGAGGCCCAGTTTTGAAGACAATACGCTTGTCATCCAAAAGCAAGCTAAGATTGTTTTCTATCTCCTGTGCCAAAGGGTGATAAACTGTCAATCGATGCAAGCGGCAAGGTTGCACCTTTAGCCGATGCTTTGGGTGTAGGAACAAATTTTTCCATTTTATCAGAGTTGGCCATCCGCCAGCCAAAGGCAGTCGTCCATCTTCAGGAACGGCTATTGCCCAATGTAAGTCGCCGCGCTCCATAAGTATGGCTTGACCCGCGTCTTGCGGGCTTTGAGCTAGCGCTCGGTTTAAATCTGCAGTGCTACATATCCAGTTTATCAGTGTTGGTGCGCCGTCAAAATGATCCAGTCCAAACCAGCGTGGCCCCAAAGTTTGTTTTTGCGCGGCTTTATCTATTGCAATTAATTCGAGGTAAAGCCCATCGTCCCATCCCATCAGTGCATTGTGGGTGCCAAAATGCGGATGTTGACCGCCCGCTTGCATTGGTACACCGAATAGATCCTCCATCAAAATTCTACCGATCTCCAGATTGGTACAAGCGATGACAAGATGATCGAGTTCAAACATGAGTACCTTTTAATTTTTATGCAATCAAATATGAACGGGGCGAATTTGCAAGCCGCAATGGCTTGTTTTTGGAACTATCTTTCTGCAAGGTGAAAAAATCTAGTCAATTAGATCACTTAATAGCCAAATAGGAAAAATAATAATATGCGGATTCGAGGAACATGTTATTCTGGTTGTGTTACTTACATTGTGACGATCGATCCAGATAAAATTTTGGCTTGCCATTGTGCTGATTGGCAGAAGTTTTCGGGTGCGCCTTACCGAACTGTGGCGTCAGCTTTAGCAAAAAATGTTAAAATTACAGGTACACCCAAACACTATGTTAAAATCGCGCAAAACGGCAATAGGCGTGATCAGTCGTTTTGTGGCACTTGTGGCACAAAACTGTATGCGACCAACCCTGATAATTCTGCGGTTTTTGGCCTGCGTTTAGGCACCATTGTTAAACGTGCAGAACTGACACCCAAGCAACATATTCGGGGAATCTCAGCTATGCCATGGGTAACACATATTGCACACGCACCTTGGTTTATTGAAAGCCCATCAAGCGCGGCTTTTAGCCCTAATTAAGACCTGATATAGAAATATTTTGAATCGACAGACCCGATTGGGATCTAAGTATCGCGGTCGAGAGCAAAACTTTTATGATTGCGACGAGACGGGCCACAGGCTTGGTTATTTAATTTAAAGGAACACAGTATGAAAATTGCATTCTTGGGCTTGGGCATTATGGGTGGGCCAATGGCAGGGCATTTGGCCAAAGCAGGCCATAGCGTGACTGTTTATAATCGCACAGCAGTAAAAGCCGAATCCTGGGTTGCAGCACATGGCGGTACTAGAGTAAAGACGCCAGCACTAGCGGCAAAAGATGCTGATTTTGTTATGGCCTGTGTTGGCAATGATGATGATTTACGCGCCGTTTGTTTGGGTTCTGACGGCGCTTTGGGTGCGATGAAGTTGGGCGCTGTCTTTGTGGATCACACCACCGTTTCTGAAAAAGTGACGCGTGAACTTTACGCGATTGCCCGAGAGAGAGGGTGCTCGTTTGTTGATGCACCGGTGTCGGGCGGGCAAGCAGGGGCTGAAAATGGAGTTCTTTCGGTCATGTGTGGTGGTGATAAAACAGCCTTTAATGTAGCAGAACCTGTTATCGGGGCCTATGCGCGCATCTGTCGGCGTATTGGCGACAGTGGTGCAGGCCAAATCACTAAAATGTGCAATCAAATCGCGATTGCTGGTCTGGTGCAGGGCTTGTCGGAAGCGCTACATTTCGCACAAAAATCGGAACTTAACGTCGAAAATGTAATCGAAGTAATCAGCCAAGGCGCCGCTGGCAGCTGGCAGATGTCAAACCGCTATAAGACCATGTTGGATGGTCATTTCACCCATGGTTTTGCTGTGGACTGGATGCGCAAAGATTTGGGTATCTGCCTTGAGGCGGCCAATAAAAATGGAGCTTCCTTGCCTATAACTGCATTGGTGGATCAATTCTATAAAGACGTACAAAAAATGGGTGGTGGGCGTTGGGATACGTCATCTTTGCTTAAACGACTGAATGAAGAATGACTTGTGCCATCAGGCTTTTAAATCAGAGCAAACCATGACCGAGCAAGGCCCCACTCAGAATTATGACTATATTATTGTGGGCGGGGGGTCTGCGGGATGTGTGTTGGCTAACCGACTTTCAGAAAATCCCAAAAATCGCGTTTTACTTTTAGAGGCGGGCAAGAATGATAATTGGATCTGGTTTCACATTCCCGCCGGTTATCTGTTTGCTATAGGCAACAAACGCGCTGACTGGTGCTTTGAAACGACACAACAAGTGGGCCTGCATGGCCGCGCCATTGCATATCCTCGGGGCCGTGTTTTGGGTGGATCATCGGCAATCAATGGTATGATTTATATGCGTGGGCAGGCGCAAGATTACGACAACTGGCGCCAGTTGGGCCTAACAGGTTGGGGTTGGGATGATGTGTTGCCTGTGTTTAAATCACACGAAGACCATTTCCTTGGGGCGAGCGACATGCACGGTGTAGGTGGTGAATGGCGGGTCGAAGCACCGCGGATATCGTGGCAGGTTCTTGATCGTTATCGCGATGCTGCTGCCGAATGTGGCATTAAAAAAATAGAAGATTTTAACTTAGGAGACAATGCGGGATCGGCCTATTTCCAGGTAAATCAACGCCGTGGTCTGCGCTGGTCGGCGGCCAAAGGCTTTTTAAAGCCTGTCATGCACCGTAAGAACCTGCGGGTTGAAATGGGCTGCTTGGTGGATAAGGTTTTGATTAAAGACGGTGTGGCTCATGGTATTGAGTGGCGCCAAGATGGCCAAGTGCGTCAGGCCTTTGCCGCGCACGAAATTGTTCTTACCGCTGGCGCGGTGGGTTCGGTGCAGATTCTGATGCGTTCGGGGATTGGCGACGGGCAGGTGCTGTCGACGCTTGGCATTGAACCCAAATGTGATCTGCCAGGCGTGGGGGCAAATTTCCAAGACCATCTTCAATTACGGATTATTTTTAAAGTTAAGGGCATTAAGACCCTGAATGAAACTTATGCCAATTTGTTTAAGCGTAGTTTGATGGGCTTGAATTACATCGTCAATAGGCGCGGTCCTTTAACCATGGCCCCGTCTCAATTGGGGATGTTTGCGCGCTCTGGCCCCGATGTTGACCGGGCTGATTTGCAGTTTCATGTTCAACCCCTATCTTTGGATAAATTTGGCGAACCTCTGCACCGTTTTAGCGCTTTAACCGCGTCGGTGTGCAATTTGCGCCCCGAAAGCCGCGGCCATATTGCAATTTCCAGCACCGACCCGATGGTAGCTCCCGTGATAGCGCCCAATTACTTGTCCGCGCAGCGTGACCGCATAATAGCGGCGCGGTCCATTCGCCTTGCGCGCCTCATCATAGCTGCACCCGCCTTGCGCGCCTATAGTCCAGAAGAATTTTTACCCGGCCATGATTTGGGTGATAGCGATGAGGCTCTGATCAAAGCTGCAGGCGATATTGGAACAACAATCTTTCATCCAGTTGGTACTGCCAAGATGGGACTTAGGTCAGACCCAATGGCGGTTTTGGATGAGCGTTGCCGCGTCTTTGGCCTAAAGGGACTACGAGTCGCTGACGCTTCTGTGATGCCTTTTATCACTTCGGGTAACACAAACTCTCCTACAATCATGATCGCCGAGAAAGTCTCCGCCTACATTTTGCAAGATAATATGTGATTTTTTTATCACATACATGAGAGGCTTAGGCGCTTTTCCGCTTATTGATTCTTAATTATTATAATAATTAACTTTATATTTCAATATATTGGCTACTTTTTTTATAAATTAAAATAATTTAGTATGAATTAATTTGCTTTATGCCATATATGGTGTGCGGCGAATAAGCCGCTACAATATAGGAGGAAATACCTTATGGAAAAAACAAAAGGTGTCGTTAAGTCACTTACCGAGATTGCAGTAGCACTTTTGTCGCTTGCGATCGTAGCGTCTTTGCTTGTTGGTCCGTCAAATATGTCGTTCCTTGGCGACGTTGTTGGAAACATTACTGATCTGGTACGCACTTTGGGTAGCGCTGGCTTAGCCGGTCTTATTTCGTTGGGCATTATCCTTGCACTGATGGATCGCTAATACTCACAATTGACAACTCCTTATCCAATAGGATGAAAAGATGAATAAGCTTATTGCCTCAATGAATGCGATGTTAGTGCTAATCTATAAAGTCGCTGAAATTGCTTTGGTATTTGTAGGCCTGATTGTTCTGATTTATCTGCTATTGGGTAAGGATTCTGGTGACTATACGATTGAGGTGATGACCAACCTTTCTCTGTTAATAAATGCAGTTGGATCTCAAACTCTTGTTGCATTGGCAATTATTTTTGTGGGCTATTTGTATTTTGCCAACAAAAAGAAAAAATAGACTGTATTTATAAAATACATATAATTTGATGCTGTTCTTTAATTGCTTAATGGGCACATAAAGTGTTGCGTTCTATCTTGTAGCGCGACAAATCTTAGCGGCATAGTTGCCCGAAGGGGGGGCATATGCCATCATTTATGATTCAGGGTGCAGGTTCAAACGTTGGCAAGTCTTTGCTTGTCGCTGGCCTTTGTCGTGCCGCCAAATTACGTGGCTTGTCTGTTGCGCCATTTAAACCGCAAAATATGTCAAATAATGCCACCGTGACTCACGATGGGGGCGAAATAGGCCGTGCCCAAGCGCTACAAGCTTTGGCTTGTGGTCTTGAGCCAATGATAGACATGAACCCCGTACTTTTGAAGCCTGAATCCGAAACCGGTTCGCAAGTGATAGTGCAGGGCAAGCGTAGGGAGACGGTGCGTGCGCGTGACTATGCCGCCCTTAAGCCCAAGCTTTTGGCACCCGTTCTGGAAAGCTTTTATCGACTTAGAGCCACCTATGATCTAGTGGTTGTTGAAGGCGCAGGCAGCCCGGCCGAGGTAAATCTACGCGAGGGCGACATTGCCAACATGGGTTTTGCTGTGGCAGCCGATGTACCGGTAGTAATTGTGGGCGATATTGATCGTGGTGGGGTGATAGCCCAAATGGTTGGCACGCATCAGGTTTTATCGGCTCAAGATCGCTCAATGATTGCCGGTTTTTTGATCAATAAATTTCGTGGTGATATAAGCCTTTTTGACGATGGTTACCGAATGATTTCCGAGCAAACCCACTGGCAGGGCTTTGGCGTTGTTCCATTTTTTGACAGGGCGCATTTTTTGCCCGCTGAAGACGCGCAAGACTTGCCCAGAACTGGCCCTAAGGCCGCCCTTAAGGTTGCGGTTTTAACATTTTCGCGGATTGCAAATTTTGACGATCTCGATCCCCTGTCGCAAGAACCAGATTTGCAGTTGCTGATGATTAAGGCGGGACAAGCGCTGCCAGGCGATATTGACTTGGTAATTTTGCCCGGCTCTAAATCAACGCGTGGTGATCTGGCTTTTTTGCGAGCTCAGGGTTGGGATATAGACCTCGCCGCTCATGTGCGACGTGGTGGCCTTGTGCTTGGTATCTGTGGTGGATATCAAATGCTGGGTCATCTGGTATGTGATCCTTTGGGGATAGAAGGTGCAGCGGGCGATACCTTGGGCCTCGGCCTTTTGGATGTGACAACCCACATGACACCCCATAAGAAACTTATACGTGTTCAGGGTAAACATTGCGCCACAGATATGCCGATCGAGGGGTATGAAATACATATAGGCCAAACCGAGGGTCCCGACCGCGGTCGCCCCTTTGCGCAAATAGCCAACCAAGCTGAAGGCGCCATTTCGCCGAGTGGCCGCATCATGGGTAGTTATTTACACGGTATGTTTGCACAAGACGCTTTTAGGGGGGCCTTTTTGCGCCAATTGGGTGCTACAGCGGCCAACACCGAATATGGTGCCGTCGTTGAACAAACACTTGATGCTTTAGCCGCACATTTAGAATTGGTCTGCGATGTTGACGGACTTTTGGCCCTAGCGCGCTAAACGTGTGGAGGATGGCAGGTTTGAAGTGACTTGAACCCCAAACCAAAACGGTTTTATCAAGTCAATGAAATAAATGGGTTAACCGCACCAAAGATCTGAGGGATACTAAATAATATAATTTTACTATTTATCAATAGTTTAACACTAAATATTAGTGTTCTGGCAATCTTTCCTAAATATATTTTAAACACTTTTTATTGTTATTTATGCTCTTGTTTAGAGTAACTACTATAGGAAAGTTTGGACCAGACTTCTTTGCGGGGCATCAATAATTTAAATATATCTGTAGTAGTGCAATGTCCGTGGGGTCACGTCAAACTTTTAGCACAATTTTTTTAAATGTTGGGCATTTCGACATATTGTTCCCCCGTTGCAATAATCCTAGCTCTTGGGCTGGATTGGGGCAACTAGCGGATTAATTCAAAAACCCAGGCGCAAAGAAGTAAAAACCATAGGCTGCCATCATTGCGGGTACGGTGGAATACGCCGTGGCCAAGATAGCTGCGCGTGGGTTCAAGGCAATTGCAGGAAACAGCGCGTCGCCATCGTTGGAAATGGCATTGCCCATCAAGGCTGCAAACGGGATCAGTCCATTGATGTAAAGTGTCGTCACCAAAACCTGCGGCCCACATCCGGGCACAAGGCCGATGATCACGCCAATCAGTGGAAGCAGTGGCGCGACCGTAGAAAACATTGTCTCAAGGTCCAATCCAGAAAAAGCTACTATATAATCATAGGCTAAATAGGCACCAATCACCCAGACAGAGATGAACGCAGTTTCTTCGGCCATGCGGGTGAACGGGCTGTCATTTTGATTGGTCATCGCCGTGACGGTCGATGCGGCCCATATGCTTAGGCCAATCGCGGTGCCGATCAGGCCAACAGCAGTCACTAATGATCCATAAACCGCGTATACGTTGGCGCCGGACAGTTGCGTGATACCGATCATTAAACCTGGTGCGGCAGACACTAAAAATGCATAGTCACGCAGGCGGGTTTGCCCAATCAAGGGAGCCAGCTCGCATTGTGCACTGGTGTTGGCAACCATTTTTTCTATCGAAAATGCATCAACGACCCAGCCGGACAAAATCCCAATCGCAAACGACATTGGCAGGACTACCATCGCGACATCAGGGCGGGTCGCGATCAGGAGGAAAGCCGCATCCCCCATTGTGGCCGTAAGCGTGGCAACCACAGCGCCAAAGCCCACGTTGCCTGATGAATACGCCGCCACAACAACGACCGCGCCACCGCAACCAGGTGTGGCACCCAACAGAGCCGCCAGTGGAACTTGGAATCCCTTTGCGCCCTTAAGGGCCTCGCCAATGTTGAAGTTGAACACCCGCTCTGAGCCGTAAAACAGCAGCAGGGTGGCAGCAACAAACGCAGACACCTGTGTATATGCATCAACCATCAGTCCTCGGGTCAATTCACCCAGCAGGCCTGGTGCCAGAGCCAATGCCAGAAGGATCAGCACTACGACCAACCGCTTGGGCTTAAATGGCCCAATTCTGCGGATTTGCGATCCGTTAGCCATATGTTGAGTCGCGTTCATTTCAATAATTTTCTTTTTGAGAATAACTCTCAATCGCATTTATAGCACTTGCAACCATTTGAGCAAGTGCAAAGTTGTTTTTAATTATTTTGGAGCAAAACATTGTCTGACAAACAACAGGCCTGCTAATAGCTTTTAGCACGACACTTCACCGAAGTAATCCCCACGCCCAAGCCCGCGGCGTACAAAAATTTGCGGCGACCTTTGATCGGCATAATTACCTAGGCCTAAAAATTTTTCTGGTTCAAGGGTGAGGCTGAACGCGATTGAATATTCCGATTCGATGATAGCAATATGATGAATGGTGTCTTACGTGAGAAATGTGAAAAGATATGGATTAGATTTGAAGATGGTGTGACGATGTGGTTGCATAATTTGAGGCAGATGTTCGCCTACTTAACTGCCAAGGCTGGCGCTGATTTTTTGATTTACAGTACCTTATAGGATACTTGGACATATCCATGACCGCGCGGCATCGGGGGTTTATTCAAAGCAGAGCAATGACTTATGTTATGAGTGGCCGTTGTGAGTTGGGTGTGCCTGGTCAAAATCTGGTTATATGACACACCCAGCACAAGCTAAGTCATTGACAAGATGGTAGGCCCGAAGGGACTCGAACCCCTAACCAAAGCGTTATGAGCGCTCTGCTCTAACCAGTTGAGCTACGGGCCCATCCTCCGCTTGGATTACGGCTTAGAAGCGGCAAGGTCAAGCGGGTCTGGGCGTTGCGCCCCTCGATTGCATCGTTTATTGGAGGGCAATAGCCTAAGCAATCAGGGAATAAGATGAGTAACCAAGTTAAAAATTGGCTAACCTATGCCGATGCAGGCGTTGATATTGATGCAGGCAATGAATTGGTTGAACGTATTAAGCCCGCTGCCAAACGTACCCAACGTTCTGGGTCGATGTCAGGCCTGGGTGGTTTTGGTGCTTTGTTCGACCTTAAGGCCGCTGGCTATAATGATCCCATCCTTGTTTCGGCAACCGATGGGGTTGGCACCAAATTACGTATCGCGATTGACACTGGCCTTGTTGACACGATCGGTATCGATCTTGTGGCGATGTGCGTCAATGATTTAGTCTGTCAAGGGGCTGAGCCTTTGTTCTTTTTAGATTACTTTGCTACTGGTAAGCTGAATATTGACCAAGCCGCGCGTATCATCAATGGGATAGCGGCAGGCTGTGAAGCATCACATTGCGCACTGATTGGTGGCGAAACAGCTGAAATGCCAGGTATGTACCATGCCGATGACTTTGACCTGGCAGGCTTTGCTGTAGGCGCGCTTGAACGCGGGCAAGATCTGCCCGCGGATGTGACATTGGGAGATGTGATTCTTGGCCTTGGTTCAAACGGCTTACACTCAAATGGTTATTCCCTTGTGCGTAAAGTTGTTGAAGTTTCGGGCTTGGGTTGGGTCTCCCCCTGCCCATGGGACGGCTCGCAAAGCCTGGACGCTGCCCTTTTGGCCCCAACGAGGCTTTATGTGATCCAAGTGCTTGCAGCAATACGTGCGGGTGGTGTGCATGCCTTGGCCCACATTACGGGTGGCGGCTTGACCGAAAACCCATCCCGCGTGGTACCCGAAGGAATGGCCTGTAAAATTGATCTGTCCACTTGGACTTTACCACCCGTCTTTGCTTGGCTGGCCAAAACAGCAAATATACAAGAGGTTGAGCTTTTAAAGACCTTTAACTGTGGCATTGGCATGATACTTATAGTATCGCCTGATCGCGTCGATGCGTTGCAGAGAGAGCTGAGTGCATTTGGTGAAGGTGTGGTGCGTATGGGGGAAATTTGTCAAGGCGAAGGAGTTATTTATAAGGGCCATTTACTGTGAGTTCAGCTCCTAAACGGGTGGCATTGCTGATTTCAGGGGGCGGTTCAAACATGCTGGCTCTTTGTCAGGATATGGTGGGAGATCATGCGGCGCGGCCCGCTTTGGTTTTGGCTAATAGCCTCGATTCTTGCGGACTGGTAAAGGCACAAGCCTTAGGCATCGCTACCCAGATGATTGATCGTAAATCCTTTGGCACCGATCGCGCTGCTTTTGAACTAAAACTTACCCAAGTGCTTAAGAAAGTAAATCCTGACATCATCTGCTTGGCGGGTTTTATGCTCATTCTAAGTTCCGCCTTCATACACCAGTTTGAAGGTCGTATGCTCAATATTCACCCATCGCTTTTACCAAAATACCCCGGACTTGATACCCATGCCCGCGCCCTTGCCGCCGGCGACGAAAAAGCGGGCTGTAGCGTACATTTGGTCACGCCAGAACTTGATTCAGGGCCTATTTTGGGTCAAAAAAGCGTACCTATTTTGCCTCAAGACACGCCTGAAATATTGGCTGCCCGTGTTCTAGTTGCCGAACATCAGCTCTATCCAAAGATTTTGCGCGCTTTTGCCGTAGGACCCGTGCCTGCGCCCTCAGTTTGCACCTAAACAAGGGTTTTATTTTCCTGTCATGGTCACTATATCAAACATGGCGGGATGAACCCGCAAACTCCAAACAGCGGGATATTATGAAAATTATTACTACCACAGAAGTATTGGCCGAATTTTGTGCGGCCGCTAAGTTGCATCCTTATGTCACCATTGACACGGAATTTTTACGAGAAAAGACCTATTGGTCAAAGCTGTGTCTGATCCAGATGGCGCTGCCGGGCAAGGAGGGTGAGGCGGTCTTAATCGACCCTATTGAAGGGGTCAATATGTCACTTTTGCCGCTTTATGAACTTTTTGCCCATAAAGCGACTGTGAAAGTCTTTCACGCCGCACGCCAAGATTTGGAAATTTTCTTTGTCGAAGGCGGTGTTTTTCCTGACCCTTTATTTGATACGCAAGTTGCTGCCATGGTTTGTGGATACGGCGATCAGGTAGGGTATGAAACTTTAGTCAAAAAAATTGCCAAAGAAAGTTTAGATAAGACCACGCGGTTTACTGACTGGTCGCGCCGCCCCTTGAGCGAAGCGCAGTTAGATTATGCTTTGGCTGATGTCACGCATCTGCGCGATGTTTATGAATCTTTGGCCGCGCAAATCGAAAAAAATGATCGCAAATCTTGGGTGGAAGAAGAGTTGTCCGTTCTAACCCTTCCCGCTACCTATACTGTAATGCCTGACATGGCATGGATGCGGGTAAAAACGCGCACCACCTCTGGAAGGTTTCTGGCTTTAGTGAAAGAATTAGCGCGCTTTCGTGAAAACTATGCGCAAGGAAACAATGTGCCACGTTCGCGCGTCATAAAAGATGATGCGTTACTCGAACTTGCCTCAACTCGCCCTGTGACCCATGAGGATCTGGGGCGCTCGCGTTTATTGCTGCGCGAAGCACGACGTGGCGATATTGCCGATGGCATTTTAGCCGCCATTAAAACTGGCCTTGAAATGCGATCCGAAGATATGCCAAAGCCTGATCTGACGCATGAAAATTTGCAAGTTAATCCTGCTTTGGCGGATTTGCTACGGGTTTTGCTCAAAGCCAAATCAGACACACTGGGTGTAGCGCCGAAGTTAATTGCCAACGCGTCAGAGCTTGACGCGATCGCGGCTGGCGAGCGTAATCTGTCCAGCCTTATGGGCTGGCGCGCTGAGGCCTTTGGCGATGATGCCATGCGGCTTTGTCGTGGTGAAGTAGCTCTGTCAGCCAAGGGAACTCAGGTTATCGTGGTGCCAATCAAGCCCTAGGGGGGTACTTGGCCGCTCTTTGGGGCCCCGCTTAGAAATTGATGCTGATAGATTTTTTATTGTCACGGGCGGCCACAATTATTTTTGTAGCTTTTTTCATCTGGGCAGCGGAAATAAACACAGCCGCAGTGATGCTCGATTGTTGTCGCGAGCTGGTTCTGGATGCGCTCGTCATATTTGCCTGAGGCGGAATGCCACGAAAAGAATAGCTCAATTTCCCGTCTTGTGAGAGTTCTTCTACGAGTGCTGCGTCCCACCAGCCAACTGTGTCAGCGGTTGCTGTGACGCGCAAAACGATACCATCTTGCATGGGTTCGACTACCAATTTGGTGATGTTGGCCACCATAGGGCGTTGATCAATTTTAAGCGGTATAACCAAATCTGGTTTGGCTTTTTTTTCAATGTTAAAGGGCCAAATCCCCTTTTTAGGCCTCTGGTTCTCTGATTTTGCGCAGCCCATCACGGCCATAAAAAAAGCCAAACCAATAACTATAAATTTCATTCCAATACCTTTATGCGTCACTGGTGGTGCGTTAATTGCCCAAATACACTTCACTCCGCTTGCTTAAAGCTATTCAGGTAAAAAGCCAACTGTTATGCGGCGGGGGTTTGACCTTTGGCGTAAAACTGCGTAATTCAATTCAATTGTTATAGGAGCCACCATGACCAGCGCTGCATTCGAAGAAATTTCTGAAACATTTGAATTCCTGGAGGATTGGGAAGAGCGCTACCGTCATGTTATCGACTTGGGTAAAGCAATGCTGCCACTTGATCCGGCCTTTCAAATACCGCTTTTTAAAGTTGATGGCTGTGCTAGCCAAGTTTGGATCAGGCCTACAGTTGTGGGGCACGGCGCAGGGGCAGTTTTTGATTTTCAAGGCAACTCTGACGCGATGATCGTGCGCGGCCTTGTTGCCGTTTTACATGCACTTTATTCTGGACAAAGCGTGTCCCAAGTTCTGGCTACTGATGCTCCTGCGGCCTTGGCCCGCTTAGGGCTTGACGCACATTTGTCGGCGCAGCGTTCTAATGGTGTACGTTCTATGGTTAAACTTATTAGGCAAACGGCGAGCCAGCACTTGCAAAGCGTTTAAAGCGGTTCGGTGGCAACCATCAGCCAGTCCCGCGGCGCTGACTCGAGCAGTGGGGCTATCTTGTTGCGCACGCGTAAATGATAGCTGTTAAGCCATGTTACCTCGTCCCATGCGAGAGCTGATTTATCGATCATGCGCCTGTCGAAAGGTACGAAAGTTAGTGTTTCAAAAGCCAGTTGTATACGGTGGCAGTCGGCGGTTTTCATAGGGTTAGCTTTGGTCACGGTGATCAAATTTTCAAGCCTGACCCCGAAGGATCCTGGGCGATAATAGCCCGGCTCGTTTGACAATATCATGCCTTCCTTTAGGGGTACTTGTGACAGACGGCTGATGCGCTGAGGCCCCTCATGTACTGACAAAAATATCCCCACACCATGCCCTGTTCCATGATCAAAATCTTGTCCCACGAACCATAAAGGCGCACGGGCTAAGGCGTCAATATGGCAGCCAGCAATGCCTTCTGGAAAGCGTATGCGCGAAATTGCTATCAACCCCTGTAAGACCCGCGTATAGACGGCACGGACCTCGTCTGTTTGGGCGCCAATAGCGATTGTGCGGGTGATGTCGGTGGTGCCATCTTGATATTGCCCGCCTGAATCCACCAGCAATGGTTCGCCCCAAACCAAAGTTCGGTTGGTTTTCTCGGTGACGCGGTAATGCATGATAGCGCCATTTGGCCCTGCACCGCAGATTGTATCGAACGATAGATCATGCAGACAATTGGTGGCAATGCGAAAGCATTCCAGGCTTTTAACGACGTCAATTTCACTTAGGCCTGTGTCAGGAGACTGATTGTCGAGCCAATGCAAAAATGCACAAACTGCGGCCCCATCCCGCAAATGTGCGGCTGACGTGGCAGCGATTTCAACACTATTCTTACACGCCTTTGGCAGGAGGCAGGGATCATCGGCTCGCATTATGCGAACGCCAGCACTATTGAGTGCCAGAAGGCAGGCCATAGGTGCTGTGGCAGGGTCAAGCATTACACAGCACCCTTTAAGCGAGCGCAGCGTGAATTCAAATGCCTGGGGCGGGTGAATGGTGCTGTCAGCGCCCAAATGGATGCGCACGTCATCAGAGATTTTAGCCGCATCAACAAAAAAATCAAACCTTCCATCAGCCCAAAGTAGCGCAAAGCCATGCATTATTGGGTTGCGGGCGACATCGCCGCCACGCAAATTTAAAAGCCAGCACAGGCTGTCAGGCAGCGTTAAAGCCACACAATCGGCCCCCGCACAGACCAAGACCTGCGCGATTTTTGCCTTTTTCTCAGCCATGCTTTGGCCGGCCAGTTCGTAGGGTTGAATAAAAATTGGGGCCAGTGGGGGCGCAGGTTGGTCGAGCCAAATTCTATCTACAAAATTGTCTGACGGGCAAAGTTCAACGTCGCTCTGTTCTAAGCTGATGCTGAGATTTTCAATTTCGGTGGGCGTGTGAAGCCAAGGATCATATGCCAAACGACCCTTGGGGAGATGGTCTAGCACCCATTTTCCCGTATTTGTTTCTGGCCAATCAACGGGGGTGAAGGCGTTTAAATCAACCTGGCCCTTGACTTGAGTGCGGTAGCGCCCATCAATGAAGACGCCTGCAATCTTAGGGAGTACAACCAAAAAGCCAGCAGATCCTGTAAAGCCCGAAATATAAGCCAATCGCTCATCGTGCTCGGAGACATATTCGCACTGATGTGCGTCGGCGCGAGGCACTAAAAACCCGTCAAAACCGCGTTCGCTCAGCAAGTGGCGTAGCTTCGTTAAACGCGCAGGTCCATGCGTTGTTTCTGCGGTTGTGGTGAATGTTTGCAACATAAGAATCTCACGTCAATGCTTTGATTCAACATCTGTGAGCAAAAGCCTTGATGCAAGTGTATATTTAGAAATTATAGTTAAAGCACACAAATATATAAGGCAGAAGAAGAAACATCGCCCAGCGGGTCATTTATTTTATCTTCTTCCGCCTGCAGATGAGCAGCAGCAATTTTTTGTGGTATTTTTTGATTAAGTCGCTTTATAACCGCCGTTCCGAAGCATGCCAAGTTAAACGTTTTTATAGAATTTTAATGAGAACCATCGGTGATAATTGAGGCAATCTAATTCCGCGGCTGAACTTGAATAGCAACCCTTCCACCCGCCCCCTCCCCGGATAAGTTGTGCCACTGACGGTGACCGGTTCTGCCACTTTTGTTTGAGCCTTGGCATAAATTTCTGGGTCAGTATCAAACCTAGTTTAAAATTTAAAAAACCCATCCATACGTGCCGTTTTTCGTTACCCAGAGAGCAACCCATCATAACACCTTTGCTAGTTGAAATCACGGTTGGCTAATGGTCAGGGATATTAAGTTCTTAATCATCGTTTTTTTCTCACCACGCAACAACCTGTCACTGGCGCGCAGTTTTGGGTTAAAGTGATATCCGCTTCGGAATCCACTAAAACAGGCGAGGCTTGCAATAATATGTTAAATAGATGAAATGCTGCTAATACTGCGACATGCCAAATAAAAATTTGCCAAGCGCCTTTTTTAGCGCTTTCTGTCACCTTTGTGTCCCCGCTTGGGGTCGTTGTCGAACAGGCTTGCCAGTTGTTCGGTCATGGCGCCCGCCAGCTGTTCGACATCTGTAATAGTCACAGCACGTTGGTAATAGCGGGTGACATCATGGCCAATTCCAATAGCGATAAGTTCAACTTGGCGGCGTTTTTCGATCAAAGCGATGACAGCGCGTAGATGGCTTTCCAAGCAATTTGCAGGATTTACTGACAGGGTGCTGTCATCAACTGGAGCGCCATCCGAAATTACCATCAGAATCTTACGCGCTTCGGGACGTATCCCAAGACGTCGATTAGCCCATTCTAAGGCCTCACCATCGATATTTTCTTTGAGTAAACCTTCTTTCATCATCAGCCCCAGATTTGTGCGTGAGCGTCGCCAAGGGGATTCTGCACCCTTATAGATGATGTGACGTAGGTCATTCAAACGGCCAGGATTGGAGCCACGCCCATCGGCCAGCCATTTTTCACGCGATGCCCCGCCCTTCCAGGCCCGAGTGGTAAAGCCTAAAATTTCAACTTTAACGCCACAGCGTTCCAGCGTACGCGCCAAAACATCAGCACAAATGGCGGCAATCGAAATGGGGCGACCACGCATTGAGCCGGAATTGTCTAAAAGTAAAGTCACGCATGTGTCACGAAATTCGGTATCTTTTTCACGCTTGAATGACAAAGGCGTGGTTGGATTGGCCACAACCCGCGCCAAACGGCCTGCGTCAAGCGTACCTTCTTCTAGATCAAATTCCCAAGCTCGGTTTTGTTGTGCTTGCAAGCGGCGTTGCAGTTTGTTGGCCAGCCGCGACACGGCCCCCTTAAGAGGTTCCAGCTGTTGGTCTAAATATGCACGTAGGCGTTCGAGCTCAATGGGTTCGGCCAGATCTTCGGCGCGAATTTCTTCGTCAAACGAACCAGTGTAAACTAAATAATTAGGATCCGCGTCAGAAAATGAGTTGGATGGGGGTGGTTCCAGCGGGGCTTCGCCTTCAGGCATTTTGGCTTGGTCGCTGTCTTCCATGTTAGCATCTTCGTCAGAACTGGTTTGAGCTTGCGAGCCGTCTTGACTATCTTCTTGGTCTTGCTCGGGGCTGGCGTCACTTTCGTCGGACTGGTCTTTATCGTCGCCTGCATTATCAGTCGCATCGGGTTCGTCGTGTGCGTCTTGATCTTGGTCGTCGTCGTCGGAGTGATCGGGATCGTCTCCCAGTTGATCACCGTAACCAAGGTCTGAAATTACTTTACGGGTCAGACGGGCGAAGGCTTCCTGATCACTCAACACATGGTCAATATTTTTAAGGTTTTCTCCCGATTGCGTTTGAATGAAGCCGCGCCAAAGATTCATCACATTTTCTGCGCCCGTTGGCAAAGGTCGCCCCGTGGCGAGATGGCGCACCATAAAGCCCGCCGCTATCGCCAAAGGAGCGTCTTGATTTGAGGTAATTTGGTTATAGCCACGCCTTTCGGCTTCGGACGCTATTTTTGCGTCAATATTGACGGCGGTGCCGGGCATGATGCGTGCGCCCATTGCTTCGCAGCGTGCGGTCTCCATAGCGTCGTAAATTTCGCGGGCTACAGGACCTTTGGGAGCATAGCGGTTGGCCAGGGCTTCGTTATGATGACGAAGGCGCATGGCAAACGCATCGGCCGTACCTCTGGCCAGCAGGACCTCTTCTATACTCATTCGGCGGCTGACTTGGGGAAGGCGCATCGTGTCTTTTGTGACACCTGATGGGTCTATAGAATAAGTCACAGTCAGCTCGGTCGCCCCCGACATGGTTTTAGTCGCCTCGGCCAGGGCTTTTTTAAAATGATTGGTGGGATTATCGCTAGGTTTTTTCATCTTCGCCCCACCAAACTGGTCTGATTACTGCGCGGCCGTGCTTACGGCAGATTCTGGCAGCTCTTCATCAAAGCAGCGCTGATAGAATTCGGCCACTGTTTGACGTTCTAATTCGTCGCATTTATTTAAAAATGTTAGACGAAAAGCATAGCCAATATCGTTGAAAATAGCTGTATTTTGCGCCCAAGTTATCACCGTACGCGGTGACATTACGGTTGAAAGATCACCCTGTTTAAACGCCGTGCGCGTGAGATCTGCCACGGTGACCATATGCGAAACCTGTTTGCGGCCTGCGTCGGTATTTAGTCCGGACAATTTGGCCAAAACAATTGCTACTTCTGCTTCATGGCTTAAGTAATTAAGTGTTGCCACCAAAGACCAGCGGTCCATTTGTGCTTGATTGATCTGCTGCGTGCCATGGTAAAGACCCGTAGTGTCGCCCAAACCCACAGTGTTCGCAGTTGCAAAAAGCCTGAAATTTGGGTTTGGCGTGATGATTTCATTTTGGTCGAGCAATGTTAGCTTGCCATCATGTTCCAAAACGCGCTGAATAACAAACATTACATCGGCTCGGCCTGCATCATATTCATCAAATACAATCGCTACTGGATTACGCAACGCCCAGGGCAGAATTCCTTCGTGGAATTCGGTTACCTGTTTGCCATCGCGCAGTTTGATCGCGTCCTTACCTATTAGATCAATGCGGCTGATGTGGCTGTCAAGATTTACACGAACAGCGGGCCAGTTCAGCCTAGCCGCCACTTGTTCAATGTGAGTGGATTTTCCTGTGCCATGATAGCCTTGGATCATCACGCGCCGATTGTAGGCAAAACCCGCTAGAATTGCATGCGTAGTATCGCGGTCAAACACGTATGTTGGGTCAATTTCAGGCACGCGGGCCAATCGTTCGGCAAAGCCCTTTACCTTCATTTTGCTGTCAAAGCCAAATGTGGCCCTAATATCTATATCTGTGGTAGGTTTGGTGTCTTTATCCAGCATTGCTTTGCCTTATCCTTGGCTTTTAGGGCCCCAGAGCGGGCCAGATGTTATGAGCGCACCATAACAGCCAGGCCGCAAAGTAAAAGGGGGGGGAATATCTGTCGGCATCGCTTTTGCGTGATCGGCGGCATTGGTGCAAGTATCTCTCGGGTAATTTCTGTATTATTTTTTCATTATCAGCCAAAATAAAGAAATTTAGATAAACAGACGCCGTTTTTAGTGCAAAGTGTAACCGCAGGAATAGGCATTAGGTTTGGGCGTTTGAAATCGAGTGAAGTGATTCTGAATGATGTGCGCTTTTGTCGCCCCTAGTTAATGTTGTTCATGCGTCATGAAGCGACTGACCATCCGTTTGCCAACCCTTTGAACAAATGACCTGCCCCCCGAAACTTCCCTCACTTTAATGTAGAGTTTGCTCAACTTTTGAAGGAGCAAACAAATGCGACAGAGTCGTTTTACAGAGGCCCAGATTATTGGGCTGATCAAAGAACAAGAAGCTGGAATGCCGACAGCTGAGGTGTGCCGTAGACATGGCCTCAGTCCTGCGTCGTTCTACAAGTTCAAAGCCAAATATGGCGGGATGAATGTTTCTGACACGCACCGCCTTAAATCGCTGGAACATGAGAACGCCCAGCTTAAGCGTCTGTTGGCTGATACGATGCTCGACAATGTTGTTCTGAAGGATTTGCTGGGAAAGAACTGACGACACCAAATGTGCGACGGGCTGCTGCTCGCAAGGCGATGCTGGATCATGACATCTCGCAACGCCGAGCGTGCAAGCTTGTTGGTGTCGATCCCAAGACCGTCCGGCGCGACAAACCGCTAGATAGTCCTGAAGTTCGCAAGGAGATGAAGGTGATTGCCAGCAAGCGACGGCGGTTTGGTTATCGCCGGATTGGCGTACTGTTGGAACGCAAAGGAATGTTCATGAATCACAAGAAACTGTACCGGCTTTATACTGAGGAAAATCTGGGCGTCAGGCGGCGAAGGGGCCGCAAGCGTGCGCGCGGGTCACGGACCCCAATGCCTGTGGCTTTACGCCCAGGAGAGAGCTGGTCGTTGGATTTTGTGTCTGATACTTTTGGCGCGTCACGCAAGTTCCGCATGCTCGCTGTGAATGACAACTGCTGCCGTGAGAACCTGTGTCTGATGGCCGATACCAGCATCTCGGGTGCCAGAGTTGCGCGGGAACTAGATGCGCTTGTGCGAGTTTACGGAAAGCCAGCTTGTATTGTCAGCGATAATGGAACGGAGTTTACCAGTCGCGCGATCTTAAAGTGGGCTCGCGAGAACGACGTGGATTGGCATTATATTGATCCTGGCAAGCCCCAGCAAAATGGCTTCATCGAAAGCTTCAATGGCAGCCTAAGAGACGAGCTGTTGAATGAGGAGATCTTCGACACGTTAGATGATGCCCGCCGCAAACTGGCACTTTGGCGATACGACTACAACAACGTCCGACCGCATTCATCCCTGGGGAACCAAACACCTGCAGAAGCGCGGCGAGCACTCGAGCAATTTGAGGGCTCCACGCACGACGCCCTTGCCCAAACTGACAATGAAGAATATGAAATCCAAACCCGTGAACTCTCGTTATGAATGAGGGAGCCTCGGGGGGCAGGTCACAAAGAGTATGGCCAAGGCATTTACCACTGCGCGAAGTGTGATTTGCTAGTTTATGACGGCACGCACAAGTTTGATCCCGGTGCCAGCTGGCCATCATTCCTGTCAGCCTATTGAAAATTACGCGGCCACCTCGGATGATTTCAGAATTTTTGGCAATCATACAGAGGTACATTGCCCTCGTTTTGGTGGCCATTTTTATCATATTTTTTCTGATCGCCCCATTCCGACTGGCAAGCAGCACTTTATAATGGGGTGTCATTGCGCTTCGAAGCTGGAGCCTAAGGACCTCAGGTGTGGATTAATCGCGAAAGAATCGGCTTTCTTTGATCTGTTCCCAAGCCCACACAACTTCTTGCAAGCGGTCTTCATCAGCACGATTGCCGCCGTTCATGTCTGGGTGCAGATCCTTGACTAAAGATTTATATTGTTTACGAATTTCAGTCTTTGTCCAGGTATCGCGCGCATCTAAAATTTCAAGTGCTTTGCGGTCGGTTGCAGGTAATTTACGAGTAGATTGATTGACGGTGCGGCCTGGATTTTGAGTGCTATTTTTCCCCAAGATCTCCATTGGGTCATCTACGCCCAAGCGCGACCAAGCGCGCCCCTCATCAGGGCGTTTACTAAAAGGTTGGGTTTCACGGCCCCAAACCCGATCTTTATCTAGAAATTTTTGGAAGTCATCGTCGGACGTACCCTGAAAAAAATTCCATTTAAGATTGTATTCGCGTATATGTTCTTTGCAAAACCAGAAAAACTCGTCAAGCAAATCTGATGACTTTGGTGCTCGATATAGGCCAGCTTCTTTGCATTCGGGAAATTCGCATGTTTTTCTTGATGTTTCAAAGGCACCTGACATGCCCCTCCGTGTGGTCTTTCTGCGTTTTTTGTCAGTCGCTACCGAAATATCAAATTCGAATAATGGTTTTTTCATGGGGCTTGCCTTTCAGCGCAGGAGGCAGGAGTTTAGCCGATATGAGAGAAGATTGAAGAGCAAAGGAGAAAAAATGCGCATTTCCGAAGAAATAAATTCAAAATTGACGAAGGCCTTTGCTCCAGATGTGCTTGTAGTGCTGGATGAAAGCGAAAAACATCGCGGACATGTGGGCCATCGCGCCGAAGGAGAGTCGCATTTCAATATAACGCTCCGCGCCAAAGTTTTTGGTCCTATGTCACGTATAGCACGCCACCGCGCCGTCCATAGCGCGCTTGGGGCCGAGTTGGTCGGTCGAATTCATGCTTTGGCCATTGATGTCGCGGAGGAATAAACGCCGCGACATGATATTTTTGCTGTATCGGCCTAGCGAGACGCTTTGGCCAAAATACGGCGTGCATGCAACACGGGCTCGGTATAGCCTGAAGGCTGGTTGCGCCCTAACAGCACCAGATCTTGTGCGGCCTTATAGGCATGGCCATCGTACGATGGCGCCATAGGAACATAGATCGGGTCAGCCGCATTTTGCCCATCAACCACTTCAGCCATTTTTTCGAAGGCTGCTATAACTTGGTCTTGGCTTACAACGCCATGATGTAACCAGTTAGCAACCCCTTGGGCCGAAATGCGGCATGTGGCGCGATCTTCCATCAGGCCTACATTATGAACATCCGGCACTTTCGAGCAGCCAATGCCCTGATCAATCCAGCGCACCACGTAGCCTAAAATGCCCTGAATATTATTTTCTAATTCAAATTGAATCTCTTGCGCTGGCAAATTGGCCCTAAAAGTGAGCGGCGGGGTCAACAAATCGCATAAAGACGCACGGTGGCCTTGAAACTTAATTTGATGAGTTATTTCCTTCTGTCGCGCTGTGACATTAACCAAGTGGTAATGGGTTGCGTGCAAAACTGCCGCGGTTGGCGATGGCACCCAGGCGCAACTTGCACCTGCTTGCGGATGGCCTATTTTGGTAGATAGCATATTGGCCATTTGATCGGGCATCGCCCACATACCTTTGCCAATTTGTGCGCGCCCCTGCAGGCCACATTCCAAACCAATATCAACATTGCGATCTTCGTAAGATGCTATCCAAGGCGTTGTTTTCATTTGGCCTTTTGGTAGCATTGGTCCTGCTTCCATACTTGTGTGTATTTCGTCTCCAGTGCGGTCAAGAAAACCTGTGTTTATGAATGCCAAGCGATGACTAGCCGCGCAGATACAGGCCTTAAGATTTACTGAGGTGCGGCGCTCTTCGTCCATGATCCCCAATTTTATGGTATTGGCAGGTAGCCCTAATGTGGTTTCTACATAGCTGAATATTTCGTCTGTAAATTCTACCTCTTCGGGGCCGTGCAGTTTTGGTTTGACAACATAGACGGAACCCATCATCGAGTTACGCAGACCATCAGTTTTTCTTAAATCATGCATTGCGCAAAGCACGGTGACAAATGCATCAATGAGCCCTTCTGGGGCTTCATTTCCTTCAAGGTCGGTCACTATCGGGTTGCTCATCAAATGGCCGACATTGCGCACGAGCATCAATGAGCGGCCCTTGAGCGTTAAACTCTGGCCCTTTGGAGAGGTAAAAATTTCATCTTCGTTCAGGCGGCGGATCATGCTTTCCCCGTTTTTGTCAAGCACAGCGACCAGATCCCCGCGCATCAGGCCCAACCAGTTACGATAGGCCTGAACCTTGTCGGCCCCGTCAACGCAGGCCACTGAATCTTCACAGTCCATAATCGTAGAAATAGCAGCTTCAAGCACGATGTCACTGATTCCTGCGGGATCGGTTGAACCAATTTGATGAGTTTTATCTTGCAGGATTTGTACATGTAAATCATTGATTTTTAGTAGTATTTTCAATGACGCACGGGTGCCGCATGCATATCCACTATATTGAGATTGGTTTTTCAAGAACGCGGGGCCTTTGGCCGTGGCTAAAACCAATGCATCATCTTCAATATAAATCGAAATAAGGTCTGACCAGGAAACGCCATCCGCCAAGGGCGCAACCTTGTTTAAATGCGCCCGCCCGTAAGCCACAACTTGTGTGCCTCGTTCGGCGTCATAAGCCTTTCCAGATGGCGCAGTTCCCAAAGCGTCTGTGCCGTAAAGCGCATCATAAAGACTGCCCCAGCGGGCGTTTGCGGCATTCAATGCAAATCGTGCATTGGTAACAGGCACTACCAATTGCGATCCTGCAATTGTCGCTATTTCGGGGTCGACATTGCGGGTTTCAATTTTGAAATCTGGCCCTTCGGGCATAATATAGCTGATCTGGCGCAAAAATGCTTCATAAGAGCCAGCATTCCAAGGTTCGAGCCGATTTTCTATGTGGTATTTATCGATTTTCTTCTGAAAAATAGTGCGCTTCTCTAAAAGAGCGTGATTTTTTGGTGAAAGATCATAAAGTGCCTTATGAAATCCAGCCCAAAACTGGTTTTTAGAAACACCTGTGCCTGGGAGTGCTTCATTTTCGATGAAATTGATTAATAATGGATCGATAGTCACGTTTTCAATGGGTTGGGTCAGGGACATGAGTCGGGTCGCTCCATAAGACAAATTTACGTTTGAAATATGATTTAAGTTTCTGATAGGCAACAATATTGTTGATATTTTTTTCATATAGTTCTGTGTAGCAGCATTTGCGCATCAGTGTGCTGCCAAATAGAGATTAAAATGTGGCAAAGACCGCTTTGATGTTCAAAGATCAAAACTCATTTGTCCCTTTGTTTTTTCTGGATGTGGTTTTGCTTGGAACTCTGGCGCGCTGCGCCTTAAGGTGCGTTTCTCTGCCACATCAACCGCCAAATGAGAAAATCATTTTGCTTTACGGTGCGAAAAAATGTCGGCGTACCTCCTCGACTGCGGCCTGGATATCGGCGAAGGGTTAAGAATATTTTGTCCAAACCGGTTTTGCGGCCATTTCCAAGGCTCTAGTATAAAAATATTAGTATATGGTAAAGTTCAGTCACATAGCGGCACTATGATTTTGGGCTCCAAAACTTGGCTAAAGCTGAACTTGACCGCTTGCTCGCCAATCCCAAGTTATCACGCATTTGTGTGAGATAGTCGGGCGTATGCGTGATTCAGTTCGATTTTGGATATTTTCGCGCCGTTTTGGTGTGTGGCCCTTGCCCCGCAGCTTAGCTCTGCCTAGTAAGAGGGAATGATACGAAGGATTTGCCATGCTTGACCTGACCTTTACTGCGCCCAAACCTAAAGTGATTGTGGGAACAAAATATGACTGGGAGTTGGTGATCGGGATGGAAGTCCATGCCCAGGTTGCGTCAAATGCCAAGTTATTTTCGGGGGCATCGACCGGAGTTGGCGCCGAACCTAATGCGCATGTGTCGTTTGTCGACGCTGCGATGCCTGGAATGTTGCCGGTCATCAATCAATTTTGCGTTGAACAAGCTGTGCGCACGGGCCTTGCGTTGCATGCTCAGATCAATCTTTGGTCAGCTTTTGATCGTAAAAATTACTTTTACCCAGATTTGCCGCAAGGTTATCAGATCAGCCAACTTTACCACCCAATAGTCGGTGAAGGCGAAGTTTTGGTTGAACTGGGCGCAGGTGTTGCGCGGCGCGTACGGGTAGAGCGCATTCACCTAGAACAAGATGCGGGTAAATCTATTCATGACATGGACCCAAATATGTCTTTTGTAGATTTCAACAGAACTGGCGTTGCCTTGATGGAAATTGTCAGCCGTCCTGACATTCGTGGTCCCGAAGAGGCCGCTGCCTATGTGGCCAAAGTGCGTCAAATTTTGCGCTATTTGGGTACATGTGATGGCAATATGCAAAATGGAAATCTGCGGGCTGATGTGAATGTGTCGGTCTGCTTGCCTGGCCAATATGAAAAATATCAAGCCAGCCAAGATTTCAGCCATTTGGGCACACGCTGCGAAATTAAAAATATGAACTCGATGCGGTTTATCCAGCAAGCCATTGAATTTGAATCCCGCCGCCAAATTTCTATTCTAGAAGATGGCGGCGTAATAGTGCAAGAAACCCGTCTTTATGATCCAGATAAGAATGAAACTAGATCAATGCGCTCGAAAGAAGAGGCGCATGATTACCGATATTTTCCATGCCCCGACCTGTTACCTTTGCAAATTGAACAGACATGGGTTGATGAGATCAAAGTAAATCTTCCCGAACTTCCTGATGCTAAAAAGTTGCGTTTTATGACTGATTTTGGTCTAACCGACTATGACGCAAGCGTTCTGACGGCGGATCTAGAATCTGCCTGGTTTTTTGAAGTCGTGGCCAGAGGACGCGACGGCAAGCAGGCCGCAAATTGGGTGATAAATGAATTTTTTGGTCGCCTGAACAAAGAAAGCCTTACAATATTGGAAACCCCACTTTCGGCTGATCAATTGGGGGGCATTCTTGATCTGATGGCGGCGGGTGACCTTTCGGGCAAAATGGCTAAGGATCTGTTTGACATTCTATGGACCAAGGGTGGACTTCCAGCTGAAGTAGCTGCGGCTCATGGAATGAAACAAGTGACTGACAAGGGTGCCATTGAAGCGGCTGTTGATGCCATTATTGCTGCTAATCCAGATCAATTTGAAAAGGCCAAAGCCAATCCTAAACTGGCTGGTTGGTTTGTGGGCAAGGTGATCAAATCAACTGGCGGGAAGGCCAATCCGGTGGCGGTCAATGCACTTGTGGTGCAGAAGTTGGGTTTATAGGTCAGAGTAAAAATGGGGTCAGCTTTGATAAGAGGGCATTATGGGTTACGAGTATAAAGTAGTGGCAATGCCAGAACAGGCCGCAAAGACTGCAGGCCTGCGGGGTAAAGCCAATCAGTTCGCCCAAACGGTGAACAATATGATGAATGCTGTTGGCCGCGAGGGCTGGGAATATCAAGGGCTTGAAGTTTTATCTTACCAAAGCCGAACTTGGTATGGTAGCAAAACCAATCATGACCATACGGTTATGCTGTTTCGCAGACCTTTAGAGGTAGCATCTTCGGCAGCGGCCTTGGTTGATGCAAAGGTTCAGATGATCGAACTGCGGGCAGAACCTCTTGTGGCATCCAAAAGTCCTGTAGCATCGGGCCCCGAAGACCAGGAAACAAAGTTTACCGTTCCGACGGTTAAGGCCCCCGTATAGTCCAAAGCCGCAGACGGTGCGAAGCTTCAATGCCGTGAGCAAAAAACAAGCCCGCGGTGTAGGACGCACGGGATGAAAAACCAAGAACCAGCATTCATAATTTTGAATCTTTGGCCCTTTGCAGCGCAAGGGGTAATGCACTTCGCAAAAAATCGATTGCGTCCTTCGGCCCGACTGAAACTCTTATGGTGCGATTTTGCGGTGCAATTCCAGGTTTGCGCACAAATATGCCTTCTTGGGCTAAATATGTTAAAATACGGAAGGCAAAATCACCGTCCTGACCGCAGTCAATAGCCACAAAATTCGCACCTGATGTTAGAGGTATGAGCCCATTATCAGTGGCAATCTGTGCGATGGTGTGGCGCGCCTGAGCTACGTCTTGCACCACCTTTGCCAAATAGCTTTGGTCCTCAAGGGCCGCCAACGCTCCCGTTTGTGCCAGGCGGCCTAAGCCGAAGTGATTACGCAAGCGCTCAAAACCCTTAATTACTTGCGGTGCGCTGATGGCATAACCAACACGTAACCCCGCTAAGCCGTAAGCTTTTGAAAATGTGCGCATTCTAATCACGCGTGGGTCATTGGGGTCAATGTGTGGAATGGTTTCCTTTGGGGCCAGCTCACTATAGGCCTCGTCCAGCACTAGCAGTGTGTCTTGGGGAAGGGCATCAATCATCGCTTCTATTTTGGCGCCTGAGTGAAAACTTCCCATCGGATTATTAGGGTTTGATAGATATAAAAGCTTTGGGGCCACTTGATGTGCCAATGTGACCAAAGCATCTGGATCTTCATGATCGCCTAGAAAGGGCGCTCTGTGTAAAATTCCACCAGAACCCAAAATATGGAAGTCAAAGGTTGGATAGGCCCCAAGTGACGTAACGACCGCATCTCCCTCACTGACAAAAAGCCGCGCTAGCACAACCAAGAGCCCGTCAATCCCTTCCCCCGCCACTATATTTTCGAGCGTGGTTTTGTGGTGTGCAGCTAAAGCCGTGCGCAGGTCAATGCATTCGGGGTCGCCATACATCCAAATGCTAGAGGCGGCGTTTTGCAGAGCATTCGTCACACGGGGTGAGGGACCAAATCCGCTTTCATTGGCACCTAAACGTGCAAGAAATCCTGAACCTCGCTGGCGTTCCAAAGCTTCTGGGCCAACGAAAGGTACGCTGTTGGGCAGAGCTCGGGCAAGTCTTGAAAACTTTGGGCTATGCATCTGGGTTTCTAGCCAATTTCTGCCAACCGTTCTAAGGCCTTGGTCAGTTTGTTAACCTCACTATCGCCAAAGGCCAGTTTGTCGCGCGACTCAACCACCACTTCCGCAGGGGCTGAGGTCACAAAGTTTGGATTGTTAAGCCGCCCACGCACGCTGTCCAATTCTTTTTTTAGCTTTTCCAGCGACTTGTTTAGACGTTCTTTTTCTTCACCAATGTTGATGATGCCTGCCAAAGGAATGGAAAAATTTCCCCCCACGACCGATACAGTGATCGCGCCCTTGGGCGTGGTGGCCGATACGGTTATGGCTTCTAGCCGCGAAAGGCGCAAAATCAGTGCTTCATTATTACTTAAGGCTTGCTGAGCAATAGGTTCCAAATTATGGCACAGCATTTGTACCCTTAGGCCTGCGGGCACATGCATTTGCGCGCGCACTGAGCGCACCTCTTCGATCAAACCTGTCACCCAATTCATCTCAAGCATTGCGGTTTCATCATGAAGTTCTGCACCATAAAGTGGCCAGTCGGTATGAACTAACATTTTTGCTCGCACGCCGGTGGTGCCCCAAAGTTCTTCGGTTATAAAGGGCATGATTGGGTGCAGCATGATCATAGACTGATCTAAAACCCAAGCCATAGTCCTGCGGGTTTCTTCTGCTTCGTCTGTGCCAAATAACGGTTTGGAAAATTCGACGTACCAATCGCACACTTTACCCCAAACAAAGGCGTAAAGACCGTTGGCCGCATCATCAAACCGATATTGCGCAAAGCTTTTATCAACATTCAGGCGCAATGCCGCGCATTCAGCAATGATCCATCGGTTCACTGTGGCTTTGGCTTGTGGTGGAGTGGCTTGGGTGGCATGGCTTTCCCAAACGCCATTCATTTCTGCGAAGCGACAGGCGTTCCAAAGCTTTGTGCCGAAGTTACGATAGCCAGTGATCCGTTGGGTGTCCATCTTAAGAGTGCCACCCAAAGACGCCATTGCTGCGTTCGCAAAGCGTAAAGCGTCTGCCCCAAATTCGTCAATAACATCTAGCGGATCGATCACATTACCCAAAGATTTTGACATTTTTTTGCCTTTGGAATCGCGCACCAGGCCGTGCAAGTAAACTGTTTTGAATGGCACCTCATCTACCACGGCCAATTGCATCATCATCATACGAGCGACCCAAAAGAAAATAATGTCGGCCCCCGTAATTAGCGTGGAGGTAGGAAAATAACGTTTTAGTTCAGGAGTTTGATTAGGCCAGCCCAAAGTGCCAATAGGCCAAAGGCCAGACGAAAACCAAGTATCGAGTACGTCGGGGTCGCGGGTAAGCTTGCGACCTTGGGCAAGAGCTTGTGCTTCCACTTTGGATACGGCACAGTATGATTGACCTTCGTCATCGTACCAAACTGGTATCTGATGACCCCACCAGAGTTGGCGCGAAATGCACCAAGGTTCAATGTTTTCGAGCCAGTGAAAATAGGTTTTTTCACCCGATTCTGGTATTATTTTGGTTGCTCCCGAACGCACAGCGTCCAGTGCGGGGCCTACTATTTTATGGGTATCAACAAACCACTGATCGGTCAGCATTGGCTCAATTACCACCTTTGAGCGATCGCCAAAAGGTTGCATAATTTTTTTTGACTCGACTACAGGTTCAAGGCGCAGATGTTCTGCGCCACTTTCTTCGTCAATTTCTTTAAGCAAAATTGTCACCGCAAGGCCCGCAGTGGTAATGTCTTCGACTACTTGTTTGCGCGCATCAAAACGGCAAAGGCCCCGGTACTTTTCAGGTACCAAATTTAGGGCGTCAATTTCGGCTTCCGCTGCGGTGGATCCTGCCGAGATTTCGTGGACGCGGGCGATGTTGTCGGCATAAGATGCGCCATCTGCTCGCATATAGCCGCGGGTGTCCATCAGGCGGTATAAAGGAAGGCCTGCACGCTTGGCAACTTGATAGTCGTTAAAATCATGCGCACCAGTAATTTTTACCGCGCCCGAGCCAAAGTTCGGGTCTGGATATTCATCGGTGATGATAGGAATTAAACGATCACAAAGCGGTAATTGTACCATTCTGCCCACGATGGGCGCATAGCGGCTGTCTGACGGATGTACTGCTATTGCGCCGTCGCCCAGCATTGTTTCTGGCCGCGTCGTAGCGATAGAAATATAATCGCGGATTTCGCGGAATGTCACGGCGCCTTCTTCATCTTTTTCTATATATTCATAGGTTTCACCACCAGCGAGCGGATATTTGAAATGCCACATATGGCCGTCAGAATCGATGTTTTCAACTTCGAGGTCGGAAATTGCGGTTTCAAAATGCGGATCCCAATTGACCAAGCGTTTGCCACGATAAATGAGACCCTTGTGAAACATCTCAACAAAGACTTTTGTCACGGCATCGGGAAAATTACCTGACATGGTAAAGGCTTCACGGCTCCAGTCACATGATGCACCAAGCCGTTTTAGTTGGGTGATGATTGTGCCTCCTGATTGCTTTTTCCATTCCCAAATTTTGGCAAGAAAGGCCTCGCGGCCCATATCTTGGCGTGTTGGGAGCTTCTGGAGAGCAAGTTCGCGTTCTACTACCATTTGAGTGGCAATACCCGCGTGATCGGTGCCTGGTTGCCACAAAGTGTCGAAGCCGCGCATCCGGTGCCAGCGCACCAGAATATCCTGCAATGTGTTATTAAAGGCATGTCCCATGTGGAGACTGCCCGTTACATTAGGCGGTGGAATCATAATGGAAAAGCGATCGGCGCCGGGAGAAGCATTGGCACCGGCAGCGAAAGCGTTGGCCTCTTCCCAAGCGGAATAAAGGCGTTCTTCTGCTAGTTTTGCGTTAAATGTTTTTTCCATTGCGATGATGTGGCCCTTTGCCTGAATTTTTGCTTTTCTTTACAGAAATATAGCTACAAGTGAAAGCCTCGCCTGCTGTATTGAGCTGATTAGATAGCGCGATCTAACTTGTTCGACAGGTGGATCAAGCTTTCAGTTTGAACAACGCCCGTGATAGCGATGATTTGGTCAAGTACGCGGTCTAAAACAATCGTTGTGGGGCAACCAATTTGTAGCAGTAAATCGAATCGCCCTGATGTCGTTATGACGCGCTCGATTTCGGAAATTACCTTGAGTTTGGTCACAATATTTGCTTGAGCACGCGGCTCTATAGAAACCAACACCGTGACGCGCAGCCGCTGTTCGCGTGCTCCCTCGCCAAGTTTTATCGTATATCCTGCAATGACTTTTGTGCCTTCAAGCCGTTCAAGCCGAGCTTGCAATGTTGAGCGTGCGATTTTGAGTCGCCGGGCCATCGTTGCTAAGGATAGACGCGCATCGGCACTCAGGAGCGCTATTATGCTTTGATCTAGATTATCCATCATTTTGCCACTATTTTTGTTATTATAACGATACTTTCATACAAATATACAGTTTTTATCGGACAGTTCTTGCTGCATATGCAGCCTTAGCTTTCAGGAAAAGGGCGTCTCATACGTACTTGGCCTGTTTTTGAGGAGCACACGGTAGCTTTGGCCAATTTAGACCTTTGCGCTGTTTTGAGCGATAGGACGACTATGCAAGCCCTTACCACTATTTGGAAAAGCCCTAGTGAATATCTACGTGCAAACAAACCGGAAAGTCCCGTATTATTTTTTTCGCCCTCGGCTCTTTATGCCCAAGCTCGCCGTTTTATTGATGGCTTTTCCGGTGTTGTGACCTACGCGGTTAAATCCAACCCACAAGAAATGGTGATAGAAAATCTGTGGGTGGCGGGCATCACTGGTTTTGACGTTGCTTCGCCCGTTGAAATTCGCACAGTACACCGCATTGCTCCGACGGCCAAAATGCATTATAATAATCCTGTACGTACGGTCCGCGAAATTGCGGTAGCGGTCGAGTGTGGAGTTGTGTCTTACTCCGTTGACTCAAAGTCAGAACTTGAAAAGCTAATTGCTTTGGTTCCATCGCAAGGCGTCGAAATAACTGTACGTTTTAAATTGCCTGTGGTGGGAGCAGCTTATAATTTTGGTGAGAAATTTGGTGCGACGGTTGCACTTTCTGCCGATCTTTTAGCGCGCGTGAAAGAGGCGGGCTTTGTGCCTTCATTAACTTTCCACCCTGGCACGCAATGTACCGACCCAGCCGCTTGGCAATCCTATATCGAAGCAGCTGCCGATATTTCAAAAATTGCGGGCGTTAAAGTTGCACGTCTCAATGTTGGGGGGGGCTTTCCATCACATCGCCAGCGCGACATTTTGCCTCAATTGGAGGCGACCTTTGCTTTGATTGATCGCGTAACAAGTCAAGCCTTTGGAGCTGATAGCCCCGAACTTGTGTGTGAGCCGGGCCGTGGGCTGGTGGGAGATGCTTTCACTTTAGCCGCCGGCGTTAAGGCTGTGCGGGATGGGAAACATGTGTTTTTGAATGACGGGCTTTATGGCGCTTTAATGGAGTGCCACTGGGTGGCGTTAGTGGACCGTGTTGCAGTGTTTGATGCGCAAGGTAAGCGTCGTTTCGGGCCGAAGGCGCCACGTGTCGTCTTTGGCCCCACGTGCGACTCTGTTGACCAAATTCCTGGTGAGGTGTTGCTAGCTGCTGACATTAGCGAAGGCGACTATGTGTTTTTTGAAAGTATGGGGGCTTATTCTTGGGCGACCAACACCGAGTTCAACGGCTTTGGTGGCCTAGTGCTGGCCCATGTTTTAATGCTGGATATTTAAGCAAGAACAGCGGCGCCGTTGTACATTAGCGCTCGTCAACGCACTGATAGTCGCGCTTTGGTGCGCCCGTATAAAGCTGACGCGGACGACCTATCTTTTGCGTGGGGTCCGTGACCATCTCCTTCCACTGAGCAATCCAACCTACAGTACGCGACAACGCAAAAATTGGTGTGAACATCGAAGTGGGGAAGCCCATGGCATCTAAAATAATGCCTGAATAGAAGTCTACATTTGGATATAGCTTTTTAGAGACGAAATAGTCATCTTCCAGAGCTATTTTTTCTAACTCTTTTGCCACTTGCAGGGTCGGATTATTATGAATGCCCATTAAATCCAAGACCTCATCCGCGCTTTCTTTCATCACTTTGGCCCTCGGGTCAAAGTTTTTGTAAACGCGGTGACCAAAGCCCATCAAGCGGAACGGATCTTCTTTGTCTTTGGCTTTGACAATATATTCTGGAATGCGGTCCACCGTAGCAATTTCACGCAGCATTTCCAAGCAGGCCTGATTGGCCCCACCGTGGGCTGGGCCCCAAAGACATGCAATGCCCGCTGCAATACAAGCAAAAGGGTTGGCTCCTGAAGAACCGGCAAGTCTAACCGTCGAGGTTGACGCATTTTGTTCATGATCAGCATGAAGCATCATGATTCTGTCCATTGCTTTGGCCAAAATTGGGTTGACCACATAGGGCTCACACGGCACTGCAAAGCACATATTTAAAAAGTTTGACGCGTAATCCAAATCATTTCTAGGATATTGAAAAGGCTGGCCAATTGAATATTTAAAGGCCATTGCAGCAATCGTGGGCAGCTTCGCGATTAGGCGAATAGCCGCTACTTCGCGTTGCCATGGATCAGAAATATCGGTGCTGTCATGATAAAAGGCCGACATCGCTCCTACAACGCCGACCATCGTCGCCATAGGGTGACTGTCACGACGAAAACCGCGGAAGAAATAATGCAACTGTTCATGCAACATTGTGTGTTTTGTGACACGGGCTTCAAAGTTGATCATTTCTTGTTTGTTAGGCAGTTCGCCATAAAGTAGCAAAAAACATACTTCCAAATAATGTGATTCATTCGCTAACTGATTGATCGGATAACCGCGGTGTAACAGTTCACCTTTGTCACCATCAATATACGTTATAGAGCTTTCGCAAGCTGCGGTTGAAGTAAAGCCAGGATCATAAGTAAAAACATCGCCCTGGGCATAAAGTTTGCGAATATCCAAAACATCTGGCCCAACTGTAGGCGAATAGATTGGCAATCTAATTTCTTTATTGTCAAATCTAAGCACAGCAGATTTTGTAGTATTGGTCATCTCAGGATCCTTTAAACGCGAGCAATGATAGCAAGAGCTTAATCTTGCGGAGTAAAGGAACAAATATCATTAATTCTAGCCAGAGTCTCGTTACGGCCCAAGATTAACATCATGTCATAGACGCTTGGAGTTACTGTGCGGCCAGCGAGTGCCGAGCGCAATGGTGTTGCTAGTTTTCCAAAGCCAACACCGTGATTTGCCGCGCTTAAGGTTAGAATTCGTTCCAGTTCTTCTTTGTTCCACTTAACATTATGCAACTGTGACGTCAATTCCGACAGTATACCAATGGATACTGACGTCAAGCCTTGCACAGCTTTTTCATCAGGAATGATAGGGCGCGAAGTCAGTACAAATTCTGCTTTTTCATTTAGTTCTATAAATGTTTTGGCGCGATCTTTTAAGCAATACATAGCCTCTAACATAAGATTTCTTTTAAAATCAGTCAGAGCGGTGCGACCTGATATTTTTAAAAACGCCTCAAATTCACTCAGAAGCGCAGCATCTTCGGTGGCTGAAATGTGTTGTCCACTGATATTTTCCAATTTTTTAAAATCAAGCCGAGCCGCGCCTCGTCCAATTCCTTTGAGTTCGAACCATTCTTTGGCTTGGGCAGTGGTAAAAAATTCGTCATTGCCGTGCGACCAGCCCAAGCGGGCCAAATAATTGCGCATCCCCGCGGCGGTGTAGCCCATGGACTGATAGTCCTCAACACTGACGGCCCCATGGCGCTTTGAGAGTTTTTTGCCATCAGGCCCGTGGATCAACGGAATATGCGCCCACACAGGGATTTCCCAGCCCATTGCTTGATAAATCATGCTTTGGCGTGAGGCATTGTTCAAATGGTCATCCCCTCGGATCACATGTGTAACACCCATGTCATGATCATCGACCACAACGGCCAACATATATGTGGGAGTAGCGTCAGATCGTAAACAAATCATATCATCCAGCTGATCATTGCCAAAACTGACTTGCCCTTGTACGGCGTCTTCGACAATCAACTTCCCGCCGCGTGGGGCGCGCATACGAATGACGAAGGGCGCATCTGGGTGGGTCGCAGGAGATGCGTCGCGCCAAGGACTTTGAAACATGGTGTTTTCCCCGCGTGCCTTGGCTGCTTCGCGTAAGGTTTCGATCTCACCTTGCGTACAAAAGCATTTATAGGCCGCTCCGCAGGCCACCATTTCATAGGCCACTTCGGCGTGGCGGTCTTTACGATCAATTTGGCTTATGACCTCTCCGTCCCAATCCAGCCCCAGCCATGTAAGACTGCGCAAAATAGCGTTGCTGGCTTCTTGCGTTGATCTTTCGCGGTCCGTATTTTCTATACGCAGCAAAAACTTTCCGCCCTTACCTCGCGCAAAAAGCCAGTTGAACAGGGCCGTACGCGAGCCGCCAATATGCAAATAGCCCGTGGGAGATGGTGCAAAACGAGTCACTATAGGCCGCGTTTGGGCATCATTTATAACAGAACTTTGGTCAGACATGGCATTCCTTACTGGTGCGTCGGGTTCCGTAATGATTGCGAAACCATGTTTAATTTAATTTAATTTTATCTCTAGGCAACTGAGGGGCGCAAAACAAGGTGTGCTGGTTGTGGATTTGTGGCTCTAGGCGGTCTTAGTAATAATTACCACTGCCTAGTTCAGAGCAGTCTACGGCACGCGCGCACTTTTGGGGTCAAAAAATGGGCGGTCGTAAGATGAGGGAATAGCTTGGCATTATGCTTAAGCGAAATGAGATATATGGTTCATTGTTCGATGCATTTATTTTCCTTGCGACCTAACCATTCTGGCGCTGCTAGGGGCAGGCTGAACTTTGTTTTCATCTCTAAATTTCTTAGTTATCATCGGTGGGTTTTGTCGTTCATTTGGCGCGGGAATGTCTAACTGGTCACCCAGTTCACACTATGCGGCCTAGCATGCAGACGCGTGCAATAACATGGAAATAAAAATTATCGACATCAATCTTGGTCAGACCTTTCGTTTCAGCTCTGCCCTGATCACAAAAAACTGAGGTTTAAAGACCCCCATCGTCAAGATTAAATTCTTCGGCCCCAACCCTAATAGCTTCGGATTAAGCCGACCAAACGCCCCTGTACCTTTACCAAATGGTCTGGTAAAAGCCTCGTTTCATAGGCTGGGTTGGCCGCTTCTAAAGCAATCATTTCACCGCGGCGGTAAAAGCGTTTCAAAGTTGCTTCGTTGTCTTCGACCAGGGCGACTACGATGTCTCCATTGGTTGCGACATTTTGTTCGCGAATAATCACGATATCACCGTCATTAATGCCTGCTTCAATCATGGAATCTCCCTTGACCTCTAACGCGTAGTGTTGGTCATTGGCTGACAACATCGATCCAGGAACTGCCACATGATGAGAAATTTCGGCAATTGCTTCAATTGGCGTGCCCGCTGCGATGCGCCCCATCACTGGAAGTTCAATCGCGTGCACCACCCGGTCATTTACCTGTACAGTGGGTGCTGCGCGGTACGCAGCTGTTCGGTTGCCAGAAATAAGTTTTGGCGCAAAGCCCGTGCGCTCCATTGCCTCAGGCAGCTTTAGAATTTCAAGTGCTCTTGCTCGATGTGCAAGGCGGCGAATGAAGCCGCGCTCTTCTAATGCTGTTATTAAGCGGTGAATTCCAGATTTTGAACGCAGATCAAGCGCTTCTTTCATTTCATCAAATGAGGGTGGCACGCCATCTGCGTCTAGACGCTGTTTAATAAAGTCCAAAAGCTCAATTTGTTTGCGTGTTAACATCCGTAAACCTTTGCTTCGATAAGTACACTCTATGTTCTCTCACTGTTCTTGCTTTGTGTCAAGTCTTTTACAAATCAAGATAGCTTACTGGTGACCATTTAGACAAAGCGTCAGAGTTTTGTGGCATAATCAGCAAGGCATTAGCATCAATTAAAACAGACAAAAGTGCTGAATCTTGGTTTGAGGCAACAGTGATTTGAGCCGTACCTTTCACCCGTGACACTGATGAGCGCATGTAATGAGTGCGCGCGCCGTTGGCAGGTAAATCATGAGTTAATAGGGCTAATTTTGGCCGTGGCGTGGGGGTGCTGTCGCCCTGCATTGCGCGTAAAAGTGGTACCATAAACAAATGCCCACACACGATTGCCGAGACGGGATTTCCTGGCAGGCCGAGCATCGCACGGCCTTGCAACCGCCCTGCCATCAGGGGTTTTCCAGGTCTCATGGCGATTTTATAAAAGGCGCGTGCAAGGCCCATCTCTTGCGTCACAGATTTAACCAGATCATGATCGCCAACCGAAGCGCCACCAATGGTCACTATGACATCAGCTTCGAGCGCCAGAGATAAAACAGCGCGGAGCTCTGACACGCTATCGCGCGCGATGGGCAAAATTTGTGCTGTTGCACCTACATCTTCGGCCATGGCTTTGAGCGCAAATATATTCGAGGCAATGATTTGGTCTTGATTGGGTACATCGCCTGGCATTACAAGCTCATCGCCCGTTGCAATAATAGCCACCAAGGGGCGTCTGGCGACCGTCACTTGGGCAACATTCATTGCGGCTAAAAGGGCTAAATCATTGGGCTTAAGTCGCCTTGGACTTAGGGTTTGACCTTGCATAAAATCTTGACCCGTGGTGCGAATATAAGGACCACCTTCAAGGTCGGGACCAATGATTATTTCTCCAGTGTCTTGACTGACATGTTCTTGCAAAACAATGCGTGCCGTGCCCTTTGGTATGGGCGCGCCAGTAAATATACGAACCGCCTGGCCATCCAATAGGGGGGCTTCAAAGCGGTGGCCGGCGCTAGCCTCGCCGGCAAGCAGCTTAAAGCGTGTTCCAACGATTGCATCACTTCCTAAAGCATAGCCATCCATGCTCGAGGCATCAAAGGGCGGCTGAGAAAGACTTGCTGTGGCGGGCAAAACCATACTGCGGCCATTTGCACGTTGAAGATCGATTAATTCGTGTCCCATAGGGTTTGTTAGTGCCAAAACCTGAGCTGTAGCTTCTTCAACAGAAATCACAGGTTTGCCTCGTAACTTCCTGATTTTCCGCCATCTTTTAAAATTAACTTAATGTCGGTTATCCGCATCGAGCGTTCTGCAGCTTTTACCATATCATAGATTGTCAGACAAGCCACCGAAACGGCAGTTAGTGCCTCCATCTCAACGCCAGTTTGGCCTGATATTTTAACTGTGGCTTGCACCAAAACACCACAAAGTTTTGGGTCAGGCGTGAGAGCCATCGCAACTTTCGTTATCATCAAAGGGTGGCAAAGCGGAATAAGATCGGATGTTTTCTTGGCTGCCATAATGCCCGCCAAACGTGCGACGCCCAGTACATTACCTTTTTGGGCGTTGCCTGCAATGATCAGATCCAGCGTTTCGAGCTTCATCAGTACCTTGCCTTCGGCTGTGGCAATGCGGTCGGTTGTATCTTTGTTTGATACATCAACCATGTGGGCCTGACCATCACGGTCAAAATGCGACAATGCCATATCAGAAGTCCTCTGCTATAAGTGGGTTTTTCAAAATAGCGCGGGTTGCTTTGGTCACATCCGCTTGGCGCATTAGGCTTTCACCGATCAAAAAACAGCGGGCGCCATGGCGTGCCAAATCGGCCAGATCCTTAGGATTGTTTAGCCCACTTTCCGTGACTAAAAGCCGATCTTTTGGAGCTAAATGCGCCAATTGCCGCGTCGTATTAAGGCTGACGTCAAAGGTATTTAGGTTGCGGTTATTCATCCCTAGCAGAGGTGATTTTAGACGCGTCGCGCGCTCAAGTTCAATTACATCGTGGACTTCGATCAAAACATCCATACCCCAGTCAAATGCAGTTTGTTCAAGTTCCTGCGCTTGTTTATCACTGACAAATGCCATGATGATCAGAATACAATCGGCATGCAGCGCGCGCGCTTCGATCACTTGAAATGGGTCGAAAATAAAATCTTTTCGTAAACAGGGCAGAGTACTTGCGCCATGCGCTGCGGTTAAATAGCTGTCATCACCCTGAAACGATGGCGCGTCTGTTAACACTGAGAGGCAGGTGGCGCCACCCATTTGGTAGGCTTGCGCCAGTTCTGGTGGATTGAATAGGGCGCGGATCAAGCCCTTAGAAGGACTGGCTTTCTTAATCTCGGCAATCAAACCATATCCGTTTTGCGCGGCCTGGGTTAAAGATTTGGCAAAACCGCGTGGGGCTGGAGCCTCTTTTGCTGCCTGCTCTAGCACGTTTTGCGATGTAGCTTTTTTCCGGTGGGCCACTTCTTCCAATTTATAGGTTTTGATGTGCTCTAATATCGTAGTCATATTTGTCCTATTTTGGCCTAGATGTCTAAACTGTGCGACAGTGCGGCGACTTTTGTCAGTTTTTCAAGCGCTGCACCCGAATCAATTGACTCGCTCGCTCGCTCAACACCTTCGGTCAATGATGTTGTTATGCCCGCCACAACTAAAGCAGCGGCGGCGTTTAAAAGCACTGCATTACGGTATGCTCCAAGTTCACCCTTGAGCAAAGCACTGAATGCTGCGGCATTGTGGGCAGGTGTGCCGCCTAAAACTTCTGAGAAATCATGTACAGGAAGGCCCGCATCTTCGGGATGCAGGCTAAAGCTGGTTATCTGGCCAAGATTAAGCGCGACAACTTCACTTTCAGCGGCGATCGACAGCTCATCCGTGCCGTCGCCGCCATGCACAAGCCACGCCTTTTTAGAGCCCAAATCACGCAAAACTTCTGCCATGGGCTGTAATAGTTCGGACGAAAAGGCACCTGTGAGTTGGTGTTTTACACCTGCAGGATTGGTCAAAGGCCCTAGAATATTAAATATGGTACGGGTACCAAGTTCAGAGCGTGCTGGCATCACATGGCGAATGGCCGGATGATGCATTGGTGCCATCATAAAGCCAATGCCCACTTCCCTAATGCAGGTTTCAACCAGCGCGGGTGTGATCATCACATTTAGGCCCATTTCGGTCAAAGCATCAGCCGCGCCAGACTGGCTAGAAAGATTGCGGTTGCCATGTTTAGCTACCACAACGCCAGCACCCGCAACCACAAAGGCCGCTGCGGTTGAAATATTAAGCGTGCCCTTGCCGTCACCTCCGGTGCCAACAATATCCATCGCCCCATGGGGGGCTTTCACAGGCAAACAATTTGTCCGCATCACATGGGCGGCGGCGGCATATTCATCCACTGTTTCGCCGCGCGTGCGCAGCACCATCAAAAAGCCGCCAATTTGCGCCGCAGTTGCGTCGCCTTCAAATAGTACCTCAAAGGCAACTTCAGCTTCTGCGCGTGTTAAAGGGCGTTCAGCTGCAATATTTATCAGTGGTTTAAGTCGCGCGCTCATGACATGATTCCAATTTTTGCAGCCGTTAAAAAGTTCGACAAAAGTTGATGCCCATGTTCTGAAGCGATGCTTTCTGGGTGAAACTGTACACCTTCAATCAGTTTAGTCTTATGGCGTAAGCCCATTATTGTACCATCTTCAAGCCAAGAGGTCACTTCAAGGCAATCTGGTAATGTGTCGCGTGCCACGACCAGAGAATGATAGCGGGTTGCTAGAAATGGGCTGGGCAGACCGGCGAAAATACCTTTACCTTTGTGATGCATTTTGCCCATTTTCCCGTGCACAATTTCATGACAGCGCTCGACTTCGCCACCGAAGGCCTCGCCAATGGTTTGGTGACCTAGACATACTCCCAAAAGCGGCACGTTTGCTTTGGCTGCGGCCAGCGTCAATGGTACGCAAATACCTGCAGCGCTAGGATCGCAAGGGCCAGGCGACAGTACGATGGCTTCGGGTTTAAGCGCTAAAGCGCTTTCCACATCGGCAGCATCATTGCGCAAGACGTGGATATTTTTTTCCCCTAACTCGCCCAAGTAGTGAACAAGGTTATAGGTGAAACTGTCATAATTATCGATCAGAAGCAGCATTAGGTTGTCCCGTAAGAAATGAAGAATTGGGGTGAACACCGCCCGAACTCGCGCTATACATGGACAGAGCAAGCACGGGGCGTCAAGTCCATCTGGTTTAATTAGATGGATTAGACCCTCATGGTTGATACAATACGAGGGAAACAGTGATGAAATATATAAGTGGAACAATTTTCGGCCTTATTTTTTCGGTAGTGACCCTGGCCGTGGGATCTTTGATATATAATGATTGGCGTCCGCAGATGCCAGGCACGGCCATTAAAAAATCTTTTTTAAATGATTCGGAACCAGTCATCGTGCAAGTGGCCAGCTCACCTGAATTTTTTCCCGTAAAAATCGGTTTACAACAGGTGGCGGCCGAAGCGCCAGCAACTGTGCTGGCCATGCCCAAAACTGAACCAAACCTCATGACCCTAACTTCAGAGCCTACCTTACAACCAGTATCAGAACGGCCGCAAATCGTAACAACCAAATTGACTGGACTTGCCCCTGTTGGCACAACCGCAATTAAGCAAATCATATTGACCGAGCTAAGCAACAACATGATTTCTGCAGCGGTAGACCCAAGCGTTACTGCTATCCGTCCTGACGCGGTGCAAAATGCGGCAGCGGTGCCAAGCCATGATCTGCCCTACCCCCCCCCTTTATCTGAGGCCGAGCAAGCCAAAGTAAACGAAGCATTAGCCTATATGTTGTCTTTGGAAAAAACGCCGCCAGCGCCAGCGCTTGTGTCTGTCACCGAACCACAGGCCAATGAGCTGCAGGGTGAAATCTATAAAAGCTTTTCATCATCTTTTAAAAATGGACAAAAATAGCCCATGGGTGCCATTATTTTTTATGATTAAGGAACTTAAAATACCAATCTTGAATCCCTCTCCGTCTTGCCCAGGCTTTTAGCCTTTGTAGGTTGGCTCACTGTATTTGTTTGGCCGCCAAATATGCAGAAAGTTACCGTGCTGCGGGACATGAGGTGGTTATTTTGGCCAAGGGCCTGCCCAAATCTGTGAGCCCATCAGATTATGAAAAATTGCTTGAAATCTATTTGAAAACTGCTGCCGCAAAGTGTTGGACTTGTGGGTTTGGATTTTGGTGGCTTTCACGGTGATCTAGAGAGTGCTAGGGGATTGTGTCTTATTTGCGCAAACGGGGGCGTAGGATTGTCACCTGGGATCAGGACAAAAACTTGGCCCATAAATTTTTTTCTTAGCGCAAGTACTTCGGCGCTGATTTTTAAACGCTTGGGATTTGACCTTGTTGATATCAAGACCAAGCTTGATCATGCCGTGTTTCGCGCTGAAAAAGAGGGGCAGGCGGTTGTTTTTGGAAACACAAGTGTGCCAACCATTGCAGTACTTATGGAGTGGCACTTACAAGGCGGGCCTAACGGAGCGGTATTGGCGCCGCTTTCGGCGTTGTTTGACCAAATCCAATAGGGGGTTGGTCTAGTTTTTCACCCGCGCAACAAACAGGCCAGCGTCTTCGGCAGAACGGCGTAAAGCGCGGGATTTATTTACGGTTTCTTGAAACTCGGCTTCAGGGTCGCTGTCATAAACCACACCACCGCCGGCTTGGATGTAAAGCACTTGATCCTTGAGAACCGCCGTGCGTAGAGCAATACAAAAATCCATTTCTCCGTTAGCGGCAAAATAACCGACGCCGCCGCCGTAGACACCACGTTTTTCGGGTTCAAGCTCGTCAATGATTTCCATTGCACGTACTTTAGGCGCACCTGACACGGTTCCTGCAGGTAGGCCTGCCAACAAGGCCGACAATGCATCTTCGCCTTCTGCCAGTTTGCCTACCACGTTTGAAACTATGTGCATTACATGGCTGTAGCGCTCGATGATGAATTTTTCGGTCGGATGCACTGTGCCCAGTTTCGCCACGCGACCAACATCGTTGCGGCCGAGGTCCAACAGCATCAAATGTTCGGCTAGTTCTTTTTGATCGGCTAACAGTTCTGCTTCGAGGGCACGATCTTCTTCGGGCGTGGCGCCACGTTTGCGGGTACCTGCGATCGGGCGCACGGTGACCTCACCATCGCGCAAACGCACTAGAATTTCAGGGCTGGCCCCAATCACATGAAAACCACCAAAGTTAAAGAAAAACATAAAGGGCGACGGGTTAGTGCGCCGTAAACTCCTGTAAAGTGCGAAAGGGGGTTGAGTAAAGTCTTGCGCCCATCTTTGGCTGGGCACGACCTGAAAAATATCGCCCGCGCGGATATAATCTTTTGCTTTTTGTACCGCGGCTAAATAGCCCTGATGTGTGAAGTTTGACTTCATTGGTCCCACAGGTGTAGCAGAGCCAAAATCGCGACTTGAAGTAATTGGAGCGGATTCAAGGTCAAAAAGCGCCTCGGACACCGAGTGTTCGGCTTTGGCATAAGCTTCGCGTGCACTTAGATCTTGGTTGGCCCAAGCGGGGGCAACGATTGTGACTTCGCCTTTAACCCCGTCAAGCACGGCTACCACCGACGGACGCAAAAGTACCGCATCTGGCAGGCCCAAAGGGTCGGGGTTCATATTGGGAAGATGTTCTACAAGGCGGATCATATCATAACCCAAATAGCCAAAAAGCCCAGCTGATATGGGGGGTAGATTGTCGGGCAGGGTAATATGGCTTTCAGAGATCAGGTCGCGTAGGGACTGCAGTGGAAGGCCCAAAATTGGCGTAAAATCATGGGCATTTTCCCGCACAGAGCGGTTAATGCGGCTTTGAGCGCCGTGACATTGCCAGATTAAATCGGGTTTAAGACCCACCACCGAATAGCGCCCGCGCACCTCGCCACCAGTCACCGATTCCAACATGAAACTATCAGTTTCAGCGCGCCCAAGCTTAAGCATTAAGGACACCGGAGTGTCTAAGTCAGCCGCCAAGCGGGCATAGACCACTTGGTTTTTTCCTTTTTCCCAGCCACGTTCAAATGTTTTAAAATCTGGAATAAGTGCCATCTGTGCCCTATTGCATCTGTCCATGAACCGCGTTGATGGCGCCGTTGTTGAGCTCAATGCCAGCGCGTTGTGCCAAATCAAGGCTGATCAGCCCATAAGCATCTTGCGCGATCGACTGTTCGAGCCGTGCCGCAATCGACTTTGTTTCAGCCAAAGCGTCTGGCGTGGTCAGATCTGCCTCATCAATCGTATTAAGCTGCAGTACAGCCACATAGTCGCCAGATGTGACCAATTGAACGGCTGTTGACTGCATTTTGAATACTTCTAACAAAACCTCTTTTGGGGTACTGGGAATGTTTGCATCGCGAGTTTGTTGAACGGCGGTTTGGGTGATGCCCAATTGGCCAAGTGTGGCACCACCACCTGCCACTTTGACAACAAGCTCTTCGCCATAGGCACGCAGTGCATCGCTTAAGGTTTTGTTAGACAAAGCTGTGGCCACGTCATCATGGGCTTTTTCAAAGGGAATAGGCGTTGCAGAAACAAATTCGTCATATTGCAATACAACAACGCCTCCATCATCTACCAAAATGGCTTTTGGAAAGTCGCCTTCTTGCAATGTATCGGCGGTTTCGCGAAAGGCGGAATAGCTCATCAATGGATTATCAAGCCCTGTGGCATAATCTAACCTGCCCAAACGCATAGAAAATTCATTTTCCATATCAGAGAGCTCTGCGCCTTCGGCTAAGCGGTTGTCGATCAGTTCTAACTCTTCGCCAATGGCCCGGGCGGCTGCTTCTTGTCTATATTGGTCCACAAGATCCGCGCGCGCTTGATTAAAGGTGGTTTTTTGTGCCGCCAGAATGGCATTCATACGAAAAAGGGCAGGGCCTAAGTCAGATTCGAACGGTCCAACAATCCCAGGCTTGCTCAATTCGAACACATCCGTTCCTGCAGCACCCAAATCTTCAATTTCCACATCGCCCATATCAATATCATCAAGGCTCAAACCTCGTGATTTTACCAGATTTTCAAGAGACTCACCTGCGTCCAGTTGTGTTTTGGCAGCGCGGGCCTCTTCCATTGTGGCAAAGGCCAAACGTTCTACAAGACGGCGTTCTGGCTGGATATAATAGGCTTTATTTTCTTCATAAAGCACGCGCAAACTGGTTTCATCAACCGACAATTTGGGAGCTAAATCACTAGGAAGTAGTACGGCATAAGAGATTCGTTTAGCCTCTGGATCGGTAAACTGCCCTATATTTTTGTTGTAAAAGGCTAAAAGATCGGCTTCGGTTGCTTGCACAGGCGCTTGCGGCAGATCGGTGGCTGACAGGCTTTTCAAAGTGAAACCACGGGTTTGAGCGGCGTATGCGTAAAGCTTTTGCGCAATTACTTTAGGCGCGCCAAAATTGCTAACAGTCACTCCTTCAAAAAGCGCTTGCGATAAATCATTGCGCAGACCCATCTCGTATTCGATTTCGGTTAAGTTGTTGCGCTTGAGCGTGTCGCGGTAAATGTCACGGTCAAATTTACCGTTGATCCCTTGGAACACATTAGTTGCAGCTAGTTCTAGCGCCACGCGTTTGTCGCCCACTGAAAGGCCTAAACGATTGGTTTCACTATCTATTGCTGCGCTTGATACCATTTTTTGGCGAACGGCAGCATCCATGCCAAAGGCCAAAAGCTGTTCCATGGTAAGTGTGATGCCAAATTGGCGCCCAGCTGAGGCCATTTCAGAGCGCAGCGCACGTGCGTAATCATCAACTGAAATGTCAACGTTGCCCACGGAACCAATTTTGGTAATGCCGCCGCCTGACATATTGAAGCCAAAGCCAACAAAACTGATAACCGCCAAGCCCATCATCACTTTGAATAGAGGGCCCCCTGCCTTTTTTTTGCGTGGACTGTCATCATTGTCGTGTGCTTGGGCCATAGTATCACCTATCTGAAAAGCAAAGTTGGAACTGTCTAAGGCTTTGCGCCTGAGGGAGCAAGGGCTGCTAAGCGATCAAATAAAACTGAAATTTCATTTTTATTGATATTTGCGAAAGCAATACGTAATTGCCGCGTGCCTTCTAGATTTTTTTTGGGTTGAAACATAGTTCCTGGCAGCAGAAGTATTGATGTATCTTTGACCAAACTCTTCGCCAAAACATCAGAATCTACTGAAAAGGGATGCTCCACAAATGCAAAATAGGCACCACATCCCAGAAGATTCCAGTTGTTAAGGCCCTTAAATCCCACCTCAATAGCCGTGCGGCGAGTTAAAATTTTGGCCCGCTCGTCGGCGATCCAATCGGACAGATTGCGCATCCCCCAAAGTGCTGCAATTTGCCCTAATTGGTTTGGACAAATGGCAACACTATCCAGATATTTTTCTACCTGATCCAAAAGTGCCGTATCAGCTACAATTGCGCCTACGCGGTGTCCAGTCAGGTGGTAGGCCTTTGAAAAGGAATAAAGCTGAACGAAAAACCCTGCCCAGTCTGGGTCAGAAAACAGATCATGCGGCGCGCCCAAACGGCTGTCAAAATCGCGGTAGGTCTCATCTATCACCAGTGCAATATTGTGGCGTTTGGCTAAAAGTGCAAAGTCGCGCAGGGTCTGCGCCGGATATTCGGCGCCCGTGGGATTGTTCGGCGTAACGAGCACAATGGCCTTAGTTCTCGGCGTAATAAGGCGCGCGCAATCTGCCGCCAGAGGTATCATATCTGGCCCTGTTGACAGAGGGACACTATTCACTCCGGACATATCTAGCCACATTTTATGATTGAAATACCATGGTGTTGGAAGTATAACCTCATCTCCCACTTGTGCTAGGCAGGACATTACTGCGGTAAAAGCCTGATTGCAGCCTTGGGTGATTGCCACTTGATTTGGCGCGATGATTCCGCTGTAAGCTCGGCCCCAATTTTCGGCGATTTCAGCCCGCAGTTCACCCATGCCCAGAACAGGGCCATAAAAATGCGCTTCGGGCATCGTTAAGGCCGCTTGGGCCAAGGCTTCGCGCAGCGCCAAGGGAGGGGGCTCGATAGGTGCTGCTTGCGACACATTGAGTAAGGGGCGATCCGCGGTGAACACCATGTCTTCAAGCCAACGAAACGCCTCCGTCACCGGAGGGGCTAATGTCCTCGACATATTAGGGTTCATCGAAAGCGTCATAAAGCACCTATTGAATGGGGCGATGGCCCTTGATGGCAAGCCTAGTCTTTGCCGCGAAAAGGTTGCACATATTGCATCGCCATGTCCCAAGGAAAAAAGATCCAAGTGTCTTGGCTGACTTCAGTGACATAAGTGTCAACCTGCAGCTTGCCGGAGGGTTTAGCATAGACCGTGGCAAAATGCGCCTTGGGATAAAGTAGGCGCACTAATTCTAGCGTTTTGCCGCTGTCGACCAAATCATCCACAATCAAAATACCCGCACCGTCGCCCATCAGGTCGGCTTGGGGGAATTTGGTCACTTCGGCGTCACCGCGGTCTTGATGCGCATATGAGATCACCGAGATCGTTTCGACCACACGAATATCAAGTTCACGGCTGACAATCATCGCAGGTACCAAGCCGCCACGGGTGATGCCTACGACTGCTTGCCATGCACCGTTATTGGGGCCCTTGCCATCTAAACGCCAAGCCAAAGCGCGGGAATCGCGGTGAATTTGGTCCCAGCTGACGTGGAATCCCTTTTCATGGGGCAAGCGGTCGGTCATTCCATGTTCCTTAATAATACTTTTAGGTGTCTTTGCGGCCTGTCACTGCGTCAATGTCTGGGGCATCAACGGCTTTCATTCCAACGACATGATAGCCCGCATCCACATGCAATACTTCGCCTGTCACGCCCGAAGAAAGATCAGACAACAGATATAGCGCAGATTTTCCAACCTCGTCTTGAGTTACGTTGCGGCGCAAGGGTGAGTTCAGTTCGTTCCATTTCATAATATATCGAAAATCACCAATCCCTGAGGATGCAAGTGTTTTAATTGGGCCGGCCGAAATTGCATTCACGCGGATATTATCTGACCCTAGATCTTCGGCAATGTATTGCACCGAGGTTTCAAGCGCTGATTTGGCTATGCCCATCATGTTGTAATGCGGCATCACTTTTTCGGCGCCATAATAAGTCAGCGTTAGCAACGAACCACCATTTGGCATCATAGCACTGGCGCGCGCGCAAACTGCGGTAAACGAATAGACTGAAATTTCCATCGTCATGCTAAAATTGGAGGATGATGTGTCAACATAGCGGCCGCGCAGTTCATTTTTGTCAGAAAAACCAATGGCGTGAACCACAAAGTCGAGAGTGCCCCAGGTCTCTTTCAAATGATAGAACAAAGCGTCAAGCGAATCTTCGTCTGACACGTCACACTCTATCATTTGGTTTGATCCAATAGAAGTAATTAAAGGGCGAACGCGTTTTTCCAACGCCTCACCTTGGTATGAAAAGGCCATTTCAGCGCCAGCATCCGCACAAACCTTTGCAATACCCCAAGCAATTGACTTGTCATTGGCAAGGCCCATGATTAGGCCACGTTTTCCAGTCAGCAATCCGTTTGACATTTGATATCCTCAGGCGATTTATTTTTATTGGTTTAGGCTATCCCATCAGGCACATCAAGGCCAAGGGGGCTTGTCTTCGTGCGTTGGGCACTATTTTATGTGAGAGTGCAATTCCATGCAAAGGTGAATAATGGAACGAGACGATATTTTTGCAGGCGAAGACCCGTTTTTTTTGGTCAAAAACTGGCTAAGCGAAGCCGAAAAACACGAGCTAAATGATCCTAATGCCATAGCTTTAGCCTCGGTTGATTGTGATGGTATGCCCAATGTGCGCATGGTGTTGCTTAAAGATATTGAAGCCAGCGCGTTTGTCTTTTACACTAATTATGACAGCGCTAAGGGGCGCGAAATTGCGAAATCAAATAAGGCGGCTTTCGTGTTGCATTGGAAATCTTTACGCCGCCAAATCCGTGTGCGCGGCGTAACCCACCGCGAAGAGGGTCCACAGGCCGACGCCTATTATAAGTCGCGCTCGCTTAAAAGTCGACTTGGGGCATGGGCCTCTGATCAGTCGCAACCTTTGGATAGCCGTCTCTCGTTGATTGCCAAAGTAGCTAAAGTTACCGCAACCAAAGGCAGAGAACCAGGTCGCCCACCCTTTTGGGGCGGAATTCGCATCATTCCTTTGGAGATTGAGTTTTGGGCAGATGGCGAGTTCCGCCTGCATAACCGCTTTCAATGGCGGCGCGATTCGGTGGATCAACCCTGGTCTATTCAACGTCTGAACCCATAAAACCCCCAAAAGTTAAATTCCAACTTACTATTTTAGTACATTTCTACAGCCTAAAATATAAACAAAAGTATGGACTTTAATGCATATAGGTTGGTTGTATTTGATATTTTGTATGGTAGTGCTTATCGTAGCTTGAATGCCGCGCACTTTCATAGAATTCAAAGGGAGTGAGTGTTGAAAGGTGTGAAATGGATACGATAGAGATTGCCACCCATACTGTGCATGGAAAAGTAAAATGGTTTGATCCTGCAAAGGGCTTTGGTTTTATTGTTGCTGATGAAGGTGGCCCAGACATCCTTTTGCATGCCAACGTATTACGAAACTATGGGCAAAGCTCGGTTGCAGACGGAACGGACATCACTGTTTTGGTGCAGATCACAACACGGGGTGTGCAGGCCGTGGAAGTAGTGCAAATTGCTGCTCCGATGTCGATGGGTATGGCCTTTATGCTTGGTGATGACGAAACCATGGCCACCCCAGAAGAGGTTGCCCTTTTGCCGATTGAACCAGCACGAGTGAAATGGTTTGATAAGAGCAAGGGCTTTGGCTTTGGCAATGTTTTTGGTCTGCCTGAGGATGTATTTATTCATATTGAAGTGCTGCGCCATTCAGGTTTTGCAGATTTGGCGGCTGGCGAAGCAATCTGTTTACGAATCATGGACGGCAAGCGTGGTCGGATGGCAGTTCAGGTGGTTTCATGGGAAGCAGCAATGCGGCAAGTCGACTGATCAAATTTTGGGCATCTCTAATGGTCTGTTTTTTGTTGCAATCTCTTCAGGCTGATGCTCAGTGCCAACCTTTTTCTATTGAGTTGCGATCAAACGATCAGACCGCGCGGTTTCGTGTCGAATTAGCGATCACCAAGGAAAGCCGCGCGGTTGGGCTGATGAACCGTGCCACTCTGGCCAAAGGGGCAGGTATGGTTTTCAAATATGAATCGCCCCAAAACGCGAGGTTTTGGATGCGCAACACTCTGATCCCCTTGGATTTGATTTTTGCCGATGAACGTGGTCTTGTGACCCATGTACACGAAAATGCCCAACCGCTTGATGAAACGATCATCGAAGGCGGAACGGGCGTAAAGTTTGTGCTTGAAATCAACGCTGGACTAGCAAAGCTTTTGCAAATTGCCCCAGGAAGCGTGATGCGCCACCCATTAATTAAAAATTCTGTTGCTATTTGGCCGTGTAATTAAGAATAGGCGCTTTCCAATCCCAAAAAACACAGCTAGATAAGGCGCAGTTCGGGGCGTAGCGCAGCCTGGTAGCGCGACGGTTTTGGGTACCGTAGGTCGGAAGTTCGAATCTTCTCGCCCCGACCACTTCTTTAATTACCAAAAGCCTTGTTTGCGCCGCCATTCCACGCCATTTTAGGTGTGTGGAATTTGCAGAACAAAGGGGAACATCGTGGTCGAAATCGCGTTAGAACATAGTTATGCTAAAAGCCTTGAAGGATTTTATGTCGATTGCGCGCCCACCCCTGCGCCTGATCCAAAACTGTTGATATTTAATGAACCTTTGGCGGAAGAGCTTGGTCTTGATGGGGCTGATCTTTCCCAACACCTTTCGCAGAATGGTGCCAAGATTTTCTCAGGCAATGCGTTGCCCCCAAATTCCCGACCAATTGCTTTGGCTTATGCGGGTCATCAGTTTGGCGGCTTTTCTCCTAAATTGGGCGACGGGCGTGCGCTTTTGTGGGGTGAAGTGATTGATAGATCAGGTCAAAGGCGCGATTTGGCTTTCAAGGGTTCGGGCCGGACCCCTTTTTCGCGTGGTGGCGATGGTTTTGCTGCTCTAGGACCCGTGTTGCGCGAATATATCATGGGGGAGGGCATGCATGCTTTGGGCTTGCCCACGAGTCGTGTTTTAGCCTGTGTAAGCACTGGCACTCAGGTCAGGCGAGAAACCCATCTTGATGGAGCCATCTTGACCCGAGTTGCGGCTAGTCATTTACGCGTGGGTACATTTCAATATTTTGCGGCGCGGGGTGAAGATTATCGCGTGCGACAAGTGGCTGATTATACAATTTCACGCCATTTTCCGGCTGCGGCAAAGGAACAAAACCCTTATTTGGCATTGTTTGATGCGGTAGCGGCGGCGCAAGTAAATCTGATTGCGCAGTGGATGGGAGTGGGCTTCATTCATGGGGTAATGAATACAGATAATATGGCACTTTCGGGTGAGACGATTGATTATGGACCCTGCGCCTTTTTAGAAAAATATAATCCTGCCACGGTTTTTTCGTCGATAGATCAAAACGGGCGCTATGCTTATGCCAACCAGCCGGCAATTTTGGGGTGGAATTTGGCACGCTTTGCGGAGACCTTACTTGGATTTTTTGATGCTAATGAAAATACTGCCGTGGAGATTGCCACTCAAAGATTAGAGAGCGTAGCCAACGCCTATGACAAAGCATGGAATAGGGTCTTGTGCGATAAATTGGGAGTGTCAGTTTCAGCTGAGTTAGGGAATGAATTTTTACGCCTGCTACAAGAGGCGGAGGTTGATTTCACCCTGGGCTTTTATGCGCTGCGCTCGGCGCAAGACGACCCCACGGAGCTACAAAAGCTGTTTGAAGGGGCTTCTTTAGGGCTGGATACATGGCTGAATGATTGGAAGAGTGCAGTAAATGAGCAATCTATGGTGCTGATGGGTGCGTCAAACCCGCTTTACATTCCGCGCAACCACTTGGTTGAAGGGGCGTTGACGGCGGCGCAAATGGGCGATTTGGGGCCAGTCAATGCGTTGGTTCAGGCTGTGTCACAGCCTTTTAATAAGGTCTTAGGGCAAGAAGACTATGCACAAGCTGCGCCCAAAGATTTTGGTCCCTACCGCACTTTTTGTGGCACCTGACTTAGGGTTTAAGGTTTTGCAGTAACACTGCTTCAAGCTGTGAAATGCGTGCGGTTATAAGTCTATTTTCAACTTCAAGCCGTTGTAGGCGGGCATTCAAATTGTCCCATTCTTGAGCGGATGGGGTGGTGAATTGCGCGGTGTTCTCAGTCGGTGGATTCAAAAGGCAATTGTTATAGGCAAAAATTTCAGCGCCTGTGGTGCCAGTCATTACGCAGTCTGCTGCCGAACTGGATCCAGCGCTTAAAGTTCCTAAAAAAAGTCCAAATACCAAAAAAAACTTATTAAAGTTTGCCCAATTGATCTTGTTAGTCATGTCAAAACCTTAAATTTAATTATAAATTCTGAAAATATCTTAGCAGGTTGCACATCTGGAACCAAGCCTTAAGGGGTGCCTATGTGGGCCACCTGGTTTAAAATTGTGATGCTCGCATCTAGGGTACCTGCGGTTATGATCGTCATTGGGGGAAGGGTAAGCCATTATAACATCCAGGCGGCGCCCGAGCGTTCTTGCCCATGAACAAGAAATTGTAAAAGAACTCTTTGATGCAGCGCAACAAAGCGTGCTCTCGTCACAAGAATTTTGGCCAAAACTGGATTTGACTTGAGTGCCATTGTTGATGGGTCGTCGCTGGCAGAAAGCTTGATCTCGCCAATGGATTGTTGCGCCATTAGGCATATGTCTTGGCCAATTTTGTCTAACCTACCGCTGGTCTGGGCTAAAAAGATAACCAAATCACAAATTGCACCGCAATCAGAGTGCCACTCTTTAGAAAGCTTGGCATTAGCGCCCCTAAGGTGAAGTAGATTAATTTACTATAGTTGCCTCGGTTGCCGCACGCAATTCGACGCCTGTGACCCCGTCGGCCAATTCAATCAAACGAAGGCCGCCCTTAACTACATCAAGCACGCCAAAATTGGTTATAATGCGGTCGACTACAGCCTTGCCCGTTAGCGGCAGTGTGCATGCCTTCAGCAGTTTGCTTTCGCCATGTTTTGACGTGTGGTCCATCACCACAACAACACGGCCTACGCCCGCAACGAGGTCCATGGCTCCACCCATGCCCTTGACCAATTTTCCTGGGATCATCCAATTGGCCAAATCCCCTTCTTGTGACACTTCCATAGCGCCCAAAATTGCCATTGCAATTTTGCCGCCACGGATCATACCAAAAGATTGAGCGCTATCAAAATAGGCGGTTTGTGGCAATTCGGTGATGGTTTGTTTGCCAGCATTGATCAAATCAGGATCCTCAGAGCCTGAAATTGGGAAAGGGCCCATGCCCAACATGCCGTTTTCTGATTGAAGGGTGACTTCAATACCTATTGGAATATAGTTGCTTACCAACGTTGGGATACCAATTCCCAAGTTCACATAAGAACCGTCTTGCAGTTCAAGCGCGGCGCGTGCCGCCATTTGATTGCGATCCCACATCTTAGGCCTCCCGAACGGTGCGTTGTTCTATACGTTTTTCATGAGTGCCCTGTACAATGCGGTGCACATATATTCCCGCCAAATGAATGTGATCAGGGTCTAGGCTTCCAGTCGGCACAATCTCTTCGACTTCGACGACGCAAATTTTGCCACACATTGCCGCAGGAGGGTTGAAATTGCGAGCAGTTTTGCGGAAAATCAAATTTCCCGTGGCGTCGGCTTTCCATGCCTTTACAATTGACAGGTCTGTAAAAAGGCCTTGTTCCAGAATGTAGGTTTCGCCTTTAAAGTCTTTATGTTCTTTGCCTTCAGCAATTACGGTGCCCACGCCAGTCTTGGTGTAAAAGCCTGGAATGCCGCAGCCTGCAGCACGCATACGTTCAGCCAAAGTACCCTGGGGATTAAATTCAAGTTCAAGCTCACCAGACAGATATTGGCGCATAAACTCAGCATTTTCGCCTACATAGGACGAGATCATTTTTTTAACCTGTTTGGTTTGGAGTAAAATACCAATGCCAAAATCGTCAACCCCGGCATTGTTTGAGGCAAATGTGAGATTTTTGGTGCCCGCGTCTCTGATGGCTTGCAACAAAAGCTCTGGAATGCCACACAAGCCAAAACCGCCAGCGGCTACCAGCATTCCATCTTTCAAAATTCCATCCAGCGCGGCAGAAGCCGTGGGGTATATTTTTTTCATCATTTTCTCCTATTGAGGCCATGAGCGCAGGGTTAAAATTTCACGGGCCTGCTGCCAAGTAGCAACGGGACGCTCGTATTTCTCGCATAGATCTACCGCCCTTTTTATCAGCGCGGCATTAGAAGGTGCAAGCCTATTTCGGTCAAGGCGCACGTTATCTTCAAGGCCCGCACGGGTATGGCCGCCTGCAGCAATGGCCCACTCGTTTACTAAAATTTGATTGGAGCCAATCCCAGCCGCACACCAAACCCCATGGGGTGCGCGGTTTTTCATGGTGTCAACATAAAAGTCAAAAACTACCTTGTCAGCTGGCATCGCATTTTTTACGCCCATCACAAATTGAACGTAAAGCCGTCCGTAAAGAGCCCCTTTTTCATGCATTTTGATTGCTTGCAAAATATGGCTCAAGTCAAAGGCCTCAATTTCAGGGGTGATTTTGTGAGTTGTCATTACGCTGGCCAACCAGTTCACCAGATCTGGCGGATTTTCATATACGCGGGTTGGAAAATTGTTTGACCCTACCGTTAGTGAAGCCATGTCAGGGAGAAGTGACAACATGCCGCCACGCGCTTTACCCGCACCCGATCGCCCACCAGTGGAAAATTGCACAATCATGCCTGGACAATGAAAATTGATGCCCTCTTTCAATCGCGCATATTTTTCTGGATCAGCTGAGGGCGTTTCATCTTCATTGCGCACATGTACATGTGCAATAGAAGCTCCAGCGTCAAAGGCCTCATGTGTGCTTTCAATCTGCTCGGCCACAGTGATGGGTACAGCGGGATTGTCGACCTTTTTGGGCACAGAGCCCGTGATGGCGACGCAAATAATGCAAGGATTGGTCACAAGAGCTCCGATCAAAACTGTGTCAGATGTCAAAAAACACGGTTTTATTGTCACCCTGAAGGCGGATGTCAAACTGATATGTGCTAGTTCCATCTTTCATCTGTTTATTTAAGCATGAATTCTTTGTAAATAACATTGAATAATTGGATTTTTAGTATAACTCATACCTTATGTTGATAGATAGGCGCTAACTTTTCAAATTTTTAGTGACTTGCTTTTCAGACGTCTTTAGGAACGAGAAGTGGGGTGACTATAGCTTTTTTATACGATAAGTATGGGCTGACATGAAAAATATTATTCAAATTGAAGCCAGCCCCGTCGCGCATTTTCGCACCGCGAGCAAGCGTGTGTCTGAATTTGTTTCGGGTGAATTGAGTTTTTCTGATTTAAACTTACTGCAGGTTTTACCACAAAATATTGACCAATTACATGGGCTAACCAGCCTTAATTTAGCCCATACGGCGATTAAGGATGTCACACCTTTGCGCGGTATGGTCGCCTTGAAACGTCTAAGTTTAAGTGGCTCTTCTGTCAGAAATATAGAACCTATTTCAAGTTTGAAGTCCTTATTTTGGCTTGATATAAGCCATACGGACGTCGCTGATATTTCAGCTATTTCTGAATTATTTTTGTTAGAAGAGCTCAATTTATCTTTTACAAAAATAAATAACATTGCGTGTATTCACCACTTAACAAAATTGACGGAGCTTTCGCTAAGGGGCACGGGGGTAAAAAATATTGGAGCGCTCAGCGATTGTGGGATGTTGGCGATCCTAGACTTGGGTGATGCCGAAGTTCAGGACCTTTCACCCTTAAGCAAACTCTCGCGGCTACAATGGGTGAATTGTCGCGGCGTTGCGGCTGATACTATTGGGCGTAGCCCACAAATTTTTCGTGGTTGATGCATGTTATTACATATATAGGCGGGTGAAGTTACCAAAGTGCTGATCATTATCTCAAATATAATTTATTAACTCCATGTAGATGATTTGGCGCCCTATTTGGACCTGGCTCTTTTATCGCAGAAAGATAGATTGGAGCACGCGCGCTTAGGTAATAACTAATTTTAACACTGCCAATGGGGTTGTGGGCATCGCGTTTTTTTCAAAAAAAGAGAAATTTCTTTAGGTATGTCATAGTTTTTCTTGCTCTCATCGCCAAGGCATGGTTCCGTTCAATCCAATTTAGTCGGCGTATGCGAGGCATTATTTGCTTTGAATATAGCGGCACATTTGGCATTATCCTCTTAGAGGTTTTGGGAAGGGGCGCCTTTTATAATCCATGTCTGCGTTGGCTTGATGTTATGGCGGTGTTTTTGATTGTCAGACATAGGTCCAAGGTCATCTGCAGCGCACCAGGATTGCATTATGATCCTATCAAAGGATAACATCGTAAAGGCTTGTGCATCCTGCCTGCTATTTTAAAAAGCTATGCGAGTATTGATATGCTAATTTTTAAGCTTGGCACCTATTACCTGAAAGCGCGTTTTAGTGTGACGCCGAAAAATATAGCGCAATATTGCGAAAGGTTGATTAAAATGATCCACTTAGACACAAAAAATGCCATTCGAGGTATGTTTAAAATTTTTCTGCTCTGCCCACCGCCTATGTTAGAGCTGGGCTGTTTGGGGGCAATGTTTTTGGGTGGCGCGCAAAAGTTTCAAAATTTAGCCCAAGCCTATGCGCAGACCGCCAAGCGCGCAGTCTTTTGGTTTTTTGATGCTGGTCAGGTGACCTTGGCCGACGATATAGCTGGGGTTCATTATTCTGCTGAAAGTCGCTCTGTCGTGGGTTCAGAGAGTAGCTTTTTATTCAGCCCGAGCTCGCAAACGACTTAAATAGGTTTCACATAGAGGGTGCGAAGAAGGCTAAAGCAGATCCAATCGAACCTAAGCTTAATAGATAGGATATCGTATGAAATTAGTACGTTTTGGCGCCTTGGGAAAAGAAAAACCGGGCGCTTTGCACAGCGATGGCAGTCTTCGCGACCTTTCGGCTCATGTGGCCGATATTGGTTCGGAGGCGATCTCTGCTACTGGACTGACCGCTTTGGAACAGATCAATCTCTCTCGATGCCCCATTGTTGACCCGAAAATCCGTTTGGGAGCCTGTGTTGCAGGTACGGGAAAATTTGTATGTGTGGGTTTGAATTATTCTGATCATGCTGTAGAAACTGGCATGGCCGTGCCAGTTGAGCCAATTTTGTTCATGAAGGCTACCTCGGCGATGTGTGGGCCCAATGACCCGATACTGATCCCGCGCGGCAGCATGAAAACCGATTGGGAGGTGGAACTGGCCATCATCATTGGGGCCAAGGCCAAATATGTGACTAAAGAAAATGCGCTTGATTATATAGCAGGCTATGCGTTAGCCAATGATGTTTCCGAACGCGCCTTTCAAATCGAAGGCACAGGCCAGTGGACCAAGGGTAAGTCATATGACAATTTTGGTCAATTGGGACCCTGGTTGGTGACCAAAGAAGAAGTAAAAAATACTCATGATTTAAACATGTGGCTGTCGGTCAATGGGCAAATCCGCCAAAAGGGGTCAACCCGTACTATGATCTTCGGTGTTGAATATCTGGTAAGCTATATAAGCCAATTTATGACACTGCATCCAGGGGATGTGATCTCGACCGGAACCCCCCCCGGCGTAGGCATGGGGCAAAAGCCGCCGACCTATTTGAAGGCAGGCGATGTGGTGGAATTGAGCATCGAAGGTCTAGGCCAACAGCGCCAAGACGTGGTGCAAGACGCTTAACTCTAGGGGCACAGACCAAATGCACCGCATGACTGACGCGTCGCGCAAAATTCCAACCCATGAAGTGACTTATGCGCGTCTGCGCGACATGGTCCTGTTTGGCGAGCTTGAACCGGGTCAGCCGGTAACAATCTTGGGTTTGATTGGAGATATGAGTGCGGGCATGACGCCGGTACGCGAAGCCATTCGTAGGCTTTGTTCGCAAGGAGCTCTCAATTTGCAAGGTAATCGACGGATCTGCGTACCAAAATTGTCTTTAGAGGCGCTGGATCAATTGGCTTTTGCTCGATTGCAGCTTGAACCTCATTTAGCACTAATTTCGGCCAATCGTCTAAACCACAAAACGTTGGAGGCCATGCAAGAAAGTGACGCTCGCCTTAATCTTGCTATCGCGCAGGGGGATGTGCGCGCCTATTTGGCTTTGAATTATGAGTTTCATTTCGCGCTTTACCGCGCGGCAGGTGCTCCTATCTTACTTGATATTGCCCAGTCGCTTTGGCTGCGCTTTGGCCCTTCGTTGCGGGTCGTATGCGCTCAATATGGCCGGGGCGGCCTGCCAGACAGACATCGCGATGTTCTTAACGCGGCCGAAATGGGCGACGGGGCAGCGCTTGCTCAAGCGGTCTCTGCCGATGTGGCTCAAGGAATTGACCAGGTTCGCTTGGCCTTGCGATCGCAAGCGGTCTAAGGTGGACGGATTTGAATTAATTTGATCAAATATTGCTATTTATAAAATTTGATCATATTTAATAGTCAAAGAATATCCAATCTTGGGCGTTATAGGAGCCAAAGCCATGAGCGTGATTTCGAATCATATGCCGACTGACCAGCTGCAAGCGCTTGATGCTGCCCATCATATGCACCCATTTTCAGCTGGGCACGAACTTGCTGCCAAAGGTGTGCGCGTGATCACCCAAGGCAAAGGCGTTTGGCTACAAGACTCCGAAGGCAATCGTATCATCGATGCGATGGCTGGTCTGTGGTGTGTGAACATCGGCTATGGGCGTCCCGAATTGGCCGCCGCTGCTGCTCGGCAGATGGAAGAGCTGAGCTATTATAATACCTTTTTTCAAACCACTCATGTGCCCGCTATTGCCTTGGCCGCAAAACTGGCCGAACTGGCACCAGGGGATCTGAATCATGTATTCTTTGCGGGGTCGGGTTCGGAAGCCAATGACACCAATATCCGCCTTGTGCGCCGTTATTGGGCTATCAAGGGCAAACCCAATAAACGCACAATCATAGGTCGACATAATGGTTACCACGGCTCCACCATGGGTGGGGCGTCTCTTGGCGGCATGTCGGGCATGCATGAACATGGTGGAATGATTGATGCGATTGCGCATATAGGCCAACCGCATTGGTATTCTGAAGGCGGCAACATGCCTCCCGAAGAGTTTGGCTTGAAGCGCGCGCGCGAACTTGAAGCCAAGATTTTGGAATTGGGTGTTGACAATGTGGCCGCGTTCATAGGCGAGCCAATCCAAGGTGCAGGTGGTGTGATTGTTCCGCCATCGACCTATTGGCCCGAAATTCAAAGTATTTGCGACCGTTATGGCATTTTACTGATCGCTGATGAGGTAATCACTGGCTTTGGGCGCACAGGCCAATGGTTTGCCAGTCAAAGCATGGGCCTAAAACCCCATATTATGACTATAGCAAAGGGCCTTTCGTCAGGGTATCAGCCGATTGGTGGATCAATCGTATGTGATGAAATTGCCAATACTGTGGGTGGCGCAGGTGATTTTAATCATGGATACACCTATTCTGGCCATCCTGTTGCTGCGGCCGTAGCGTTAGAAAATCTACGCATTTTGCAAGAAGAAAAGATCGTTGACTATGTGCGCGACGTCGCCAATCCCTATATGGGGGCCAAATGGAGCGCGCTGAATAATCACCCGTTGGTGGGGGAGGCTAAGCTTGTCGGGCTCATGGGATCAATTGCCCTTACCCCAAACAAAGAAACCCGTGCAAAATTCGCCAGTCCCACTGGCACCGTGGGATATATTTGTCGTGAACGGTGTTTTGCCAATAATCTGATCATGCGCCATGTTGGCGACCGAATGATAATTTCGCCGGCTTTGGTAATCACACCTGAAGAAATCGATATTTTGATCGAAAGGGCTTGGACCTCGCTTGACGAATGCTATAGTCGTTTAAAATCCGAAGGATTAATGGAAAGTATTAGCACCTGAGAGAGGGCCATCGTGAAGATTGGGTATTTAAGCCAGGGCGAACGAGGCGCTAGTGATGTTATCCTGGGTCAAGTGGCCATCGCGCTTGAAGCGCGGGCTATCCGTTCGGTGGGTGTGGTGCAAACAAACATTGAAATTGCTTCAGGCGGGCTTTGTGATATGGATGTGCGCGTTTTGCAAAATGGCCCTGTTATCCGGATCAGCAAATCTTTGGGGCAGGACACAAAGGCCTGTCGTCTTGATCCTGAAGCCTTAGAACATGCAGTGGTACTGGTACAAAAAACAATGCCCAGTGCTCAGGTTTTGCTATTGAATAAATTTGGTAAACACGAATCTCTAGGGCGCGGCTTCCGCCCGTTGATCGCGCAGGCTTTAGAACAGAATATGGTGGTCATTTTGGGTGTTAATCCTAAAAATCTTTCGGATTTTTTAACTTTTGGTCAAGGCTTTGTGAAAGAATTACCCGTTGGGGTCGAGGAAATTTGCAACTGGTGCCAAACCCAAATTAAGGCAAAAAATGACTGTTAAAATTGGCATATTGACCGTATCAGACCGCGCTAGCCGTGGAGAATATGAAGATAAGGGTGGACCTGCTGCGCAGGCTTGGTTGAAAAATATCATCACCTCGCCTATCAAAATTATCTGTCAGATTGTGCCTGATGGCCGCGCCTCGGTCGCGGCGGCTTTAATAAATATGGCTGATCAGCAGGGGATCAAACTTATTTTGGTAACGGGTGGCACGGGCCCTTCGCCTCTTGATCAAACACCAGAAGCCTTGGTGGATGTAATAGATAAAGAGCTTTATGGGTTTGGCGAATTGATGCGGCAAGTTTCCCTAGCCGAAGTGCCAACCGCTATTTTATCGCGCCAATCTGCCGGTATTCGTGGCAAGACGCTGATCATCACTTTGCCCGGAAAGCCTTCGGCTATTTCAACCTGCATGAATGCGGTATTTCCTGCTGTGCCCTATTGCCTTGATCTGATGGGGTCGGGGTGGATTGAAACGGACGCGGCCATTTTGAAAGCTTTTCGTCCGGCCAAATAGCTCCTTTAGCTTGGAAAACTGGCTTGGGCTACGGCTACAGATTTTAAAATAGCAAAACAGGCTGAGCCGGGCGCTAGCTCAAGTGCTTTGGCTGATCTTTGGGTGATTCTGGCCAAAATCACACCTCTTGCAATCTCCATTCGCACCAAAACCGAATGGTCTTGCGCACAGCTTAATCCCATGACCCGCGCAGGCAAAATGTTCAGTGCCGAAATATCAGATGGGCGTTGACGCGCTACCATTACATCTTGCGCTAACAGTCGCAAACGCAGCTCACTACCAATGGGACTGTTGATGCCGGAAAAAAACACATCACCCGCAGGCGTGGTGACTGTACATAGTCCATCGGGGTCCTTGGCGATTAACGTGCCGCTAAGTACCGCCCCCATCTCTGGAAGCCCAATCACTGATGTCAGATCAGGGTCAGTCAGCAGCTGTGACAAATGGCCAAAGGCTTCTACGCGTCCCTCTTTGATGACCAACATATCATCGGCAAGTTGAGCTATTTCAGTCATGGCGTGGCTGACGTAGAGAATGGGAGTTTTGCTGTCTTGGTGAAGGCGTGCCAAATAAGGTAAAATTTCAGATCGTCGTGAATAATCAAGAGCCGAAAGGGGCTCGTCCATTAAAAATAAGTCGGGCTTTGTCATCAGAGCGCGGCCAATGGCCACGCGCTGCTTCTCGCCCCCCGAAAGCGTCGCGATGCGATTGCCTAAAAGGCCCTCTAATCCCAAAAGATCAATGACATAGTCAAGGTCTTTTTCAAAAGATCTGTAACGGTTTTGGAAGCGATAGCCATAGGTCAGGTTTTGTCGCAACGTCAAGTGTGGAAAAAGACGCGGCTCTTGGAAAATATAGCCTACTTTCCGAAGATGGGGCGGGATGAAAATGCCGCGCCCACTGTCAAAGAACACATGGTCTCGCAAAGAAATTCGGCCAGACTGTGGTTTGATAATGCCAGATATTATATTGATAAGGGTTGTTTTCCCAGAACCAGAAGGCCCTGAAATACCTGTGACGCCTCCACCCATTTCAAGTGCTATTTGAAGCTTCAACGCGCCAATATCATGGTTTAATTCAATTTTTAAAGTCATCGCCCCGCCACCCATCTGGCCGCATATCGCCCCAAGACCTCAGCTGCGCTCAAGGCTCCAACGGCCAGAAGAACCGAAATGGTGATCAGTGTGACAGCACCAGTTTGGCCCCCTGGAATTTGTAGCAGTGCGTAAATTGCCGAAGGCAACGTTTGGGTCTGGCCTGGAATATTTGCTACCAAGGTGATGGTGGCACCAAATTCCCCAAAGCCTTTGGCGAAGGATAGGATCATGCCTGCAATGATGCTGGGCAAGATCATGGGCAACGTGATGGTTGTAAAAATCCAAAATTGTGAAGCGCCCAAGCTTGCGGCGGCTTGCTCTAGTTTGGGATCCACCGCTTCAAGCCCCAAGCGCATCGTTCGCACAAAAAGTGGAAAAGCCATTACCCCCGCCGCCAGCGCGGCTCCCGCCCAATGGAAGGCAAATTGAACGCCAAATTTGGCAAAAAAAACCCCTAAAATGCTGTGGCGGCCCAAAAGCGTTAGTAAAATATAACCTGTTACAACGGGTGGTAAAAATAGTGGCAAATGGACTAAAATATTCAGAAAACCCTTGCCCCAAAACTCCCTTCGTGCCAAAATATAGGCCACCATCAATGCAAAGGGCAGACTTGCCAGCATGGCCAAAAAGGCCACGCGAAGCGACAGGCCAATGGCCTGCATTTGATCAAGGGTCAAGCTTTCAATAGGCCAAAAATCCATAAGTCAGTCTAACACCTGAAAGCCCTGGTTTGTAAATACAACCTGCGCATCTGGGCTATTTAAAAAAGTGAAAAATGCCGATGCTATTTTGTTAGTAGCTGTTTTGACCAATGCCATCGGATAAATGATAGTATCATGGCTTTCAGGTGGAAATTTGGCAATAATATGTGCATGCTGTGCGCTGAGCGCATCTGAGTTATAGGCGATTGCAAAATCGGTTTGCCCCAATTCAACCATATTAAAGGCGGCTGAAGCATTCTCCATCGGCACCAACTGCGAGGCAAGCGTTTCCCAAAGGTGCAAATATCCGAGCGCTTGCGCCCCATAGGCCCCAAGTGGCACCGCTTTCCGATGGCCCGTGGCGATTGTTTTTCCTGCAAGTCGGGCCAAGACTAAAGTTGGATTTGTCAGATCAAGCGGCTTCTCATCCTTATCATAGGCCAAAAGTAAAAGTTCATTTCTTAATAAATTTTGGCGCGTTTCTTCGGCTAAAAGCCCTTCTTGCGAAAGAAAGTCCATCCAATTAGGCGCCGCCGAAAGGTAAATGTGGGCGGGTGCCCCGGCAAGGATTTGGCGTGCCATTGCGGCGCTAGATCCATAAGAAACCAAGATTTCTTGTCCCGTTTTTTGTAAGTAGCTTTGGGTCAAGGGGTCAAGCGCGGACTTCAGGCTTGCGGCCGCAAAAACGATCACGGGTGGGCTTACTTCTGCCAAAGCTTGCTTATTGAACCCAACAAAATTGAATGCCAAACTCAGTCCAAAGACCCAGAGATGTAAATTTTTTTGGTGGTTTTGACTGAGTCTTAAATATTCCATAATTTACGCTCAAAATTGCCAGTAGGCCCTCTAAATCAGCAATCTAATTGAAAATTTAGGTATTTCCAACCCGCAGCAGAATAGGTGCTAATACTTGAGTAAAGGTTATAACCTGTGATTATTATTAGTGGGTTGAACCCTACATTGGTTTGCACTTGGGTTAATCGCAAATGATGATGTCTTATCAGTAAATGACACAGATCTTTTAGGGGGTGTTTTACACCTTAGTTCCTACCAGGGTTTCATCCAAAACCTTATCAAAAAATCTGCACGTAAAAGTGCGCTACGAATGCGTTACGCGTAATAAGTCATGAACTAAAAGTTAACTCATTGATTTATATTAATAATTAGTAGCGGAGGAGGGACTTGAACCCCCAACACGCGAATTATGATGCTGCGAGTTAAAAAACCTTCAGCCATTGCGAAACGGATGTATAAGGGCATGTGGTAGCGCTTGGACAGCAGCTTCAAGCTGGCCTTTGGCCGCTAAAGTTGTGCTGCGCACCACCCAACCTGGGGCTCAGAACCTAATCCGCACTGCCAAGGCACGCATGACGCCTCTGGCGCCGTGGGATCCGAGTGGGATCCGTATGATACACGGCTCGCTTGGTGCGCCATCTCAGGCCATCATCTCTTTAGTGGCGGTCAGGTTAACTTCCGGATAATCGCGTGTTATGCGGTCAATGTCCCATTGCAAGCGGATTAAAAATACCACGTCGCCATCACTATCTTGGGCTATATGGCCTTTGTTGACGTTCACAAAACGCTCAACTACCGTCTTTTCCCCTGACACCCAGCGTGCAGAGATGAAGCCGCTTGGCTCAAAGCGCACTGGCAGCGCATATTCCTGTTCAATGCGGCTGGCCAGAACTTCAAACTGCAATGCACCTACGACACCCACGATAAAGCCAGAGCCAATCATTGGTTTAAATACTTTGGCTGCACCTTCTTCGGCAAATTGGAATAGGGCTTTTTCCAGATGTTTTGCCTTCATCGGATCGCCTGCTCGGACACCTTGCAGCAGTTCAGGTGCGAATGAAGGAATGCCCTTGAAATGCAATATTTCGCCTTCGGTCAGCGCATCGCCAATGCGCAATTGGCCGTGATTGGGTATGCCGATGATATCGCCGGCCCAAGCCTCTTGCGCAAGTTCGCGGTCGGCGGCCAAAAAAAGCACTGGGTTTGTCACTGACATAGATTTTTTTGAGCGCACATGAGTGAGTTTCATGCCACGTTCAAAATGCCCTGAGGCCAAACGTACAAAGGCTACGCGGTCGCGGTGCTTCGGGTCCATATTGGCTTGGACTTTAAATACAAAGCCCGTGACGGCGGTTTGCTCGGGCGAAACTCCGCGTTCGCGGGCTGTTTGAACCTGTGGCTCTGGCCCATATTTGGCGATACCATCCATCAGTTCCTTAACTCCAAAGGAATTGATTGCCGAGCCAAACCAGATTGGGCTCATATGGCCCTCTAGGAAGGATTGGCGTTTGAATTTTGGTAGAAGCGCATCAACAATTTCCAAATCTTCACGCAATTTCGCCAATTGAACAGCGGGCACATAGTCGGTTAATTTAGGATCATTTAATCCGTCGATTTTGATCGATACAGCTACGCGGTTACGATCGGCCCCGTCCATCAATTCAAGCCGGTCATGCAATATATCATAACAACCCAAAAAGTCGCGCCCCATGCCAATGGGCCAAGATACGGGGGCTACGTCAATCGCCAAATTCTGCTGAATTTCGTCAATAATTTCAAATGTATCGCGGCTTTCACGGTCCATTTTATTACAAAATGTTAAGATCGGTAAATCACGCAAGCGGCAAACTTCAAAGAGTTTTCGCGTTTGGCTTTCAACGCCCTTGGCACCGTCAATTACCATGATCGCCGCATCAACAGCTGTGAGCGTACGGTAGGTATCTTCAGAAAAATCTGAGTGGCCGGGGGTGTCAACAAGATTGAAACGAAAGCCTTTAAATTCAAATGACATAGCCGATGCTGACACGGAAATTCCACGCTCTTGTTCCATCTTCATAAAGTCCGACCGGGTGCGGCGAGCGTCGCCCTTGGCGCGCACTTGGCCAGCCATTTGAATAGCACCTCCAAAAAGCAAAAACTTTTCGGTCAATGTTGTCTTGCCTGCATCGGGATGCGAAATTATCGCGAAAGTGCGACGGCGAGCGATTTCTGGCGGCAAAGGAGGGCGGTTTGAATTATCTCGCATAGGAGCGGTTTACCGCAATAAATGCAGCGCGTCCACACTTGAGCGCTGCGATCTTTTGAGCCAATGCAGGTTGCAGATTGGGAAACGTTGTGTCTGAAAGTATCAGGCTTTCGCCGTAAATGTATTTGTTGTCGCTTTGTGCGTTCAAAAACGCTGACCTAGGTTGAATGTCAGCTCTAGAATTTTTTTCCGCAAAATAGGGCTTGGTTTAGGGCCTGCCTTAATTGTCCTAATATTGCAAAAGAAAATTTTGGCGAAGCCAGGGAGCCTGGGGTCCCTGTACTGTTAAATACCACCACCTGAGACTGAAAAAATTTGCGTTTTTGCAAGGCTTGCCCATCTTTTACTGGGGTGCTAGAATTTTTTACAAATAATCGGATATCATTGTGATTGAAACGCCCACTCAGAGCCCCGCCCGCCTGCAGATCAGCGCTATAAGCCGCAGTTTTGGAGAACAAGAGGTGGTGTCTTCCTTGAGTTTACAGGTTATGGCGGGGCAAGTGACCTGTCTTTTGGGCCCCTCGGGCTGCGGTAAATCAACCACTCTGCGGATGATTGCTGGGGTTGAAGCGCCGGATGCGGGGCAGATTACCATTGACGAACAACAAGTCTTTGGTTCGGGACACTTTGTTGCGCCCGAATGTAGGTCGGTCGGCTTGATGTTTCAGGATTTTGCGCTCTTTCCACATTTGACGGTGGCGCAAAATGTGGGTTTTGGCCTGACCTCGGACCGCGCTACGCAAGCGCGGCGTGTGGACACTTTGTTGGAAAAAGTAAATTTAACTGGCTTTGGCGCAAAGCGCCCGCATGAGCTTTCTGGCGGTGAGCAGCAGCGCGTGGCTTTAGTGCGGGCCCTTGCACCGAGCCCCAAGGTCATGCTGATGGATGAGCCATTTTCTGGCCTTGATAATCGCCTACGTGACGAAATCCGTGATGCGACACTTAGCGTTTTAAAAGAGGCGGAGACTGCGGTTTTGTTAGTAACCCACGACCCTGACGAGGCTCTTCGGATGGGCGACGAAATAGCGCTGATGCGCGGTGGAAAAATAGTACAAAAGGGCGCGCCATATCATATTTACAACACACCAGTTGACCGCGAAAGCGCAGCATTTTTTAGCGATATCAATGTTATACAAGGAGTATCTAAAGGAGCTTTGACCGATACACCCTTTGGTGTCTTTTTAACCCCCGGCCTGGCCGAAGGTGCATTGGTGGATATTGTTATCCGCCCGCAGCACTTGAAAATTGATTTTGACCGCGCGGGCCGTGGCCCGAATCCAACCGCGGAAGACGGCACTGCCGCACGCGGCGCCGTGGTGCGTTCGCGGTTTTTGGGGAGAGAAAGTTTGGTTGAATTTGCTATGGATGGCAAGGGTGATTTGCGCCTAACCGCCCTAGTTCCTGGCGTATTTTTACCCAAAATCGGCACTGTTTTATGGCTGATGCTGCGGAGGGATAAATGTTTTATTTTTGCGTCAAAGTCATTATAAACTTAAATATCTTGGGGGCTCAGCGGCAACGCGGGGGCAAATTTAGCACTTAGGCTGATCTGAGCTGCTTTAAAGCGTAGGTCAGTGCTTTCTGATAAAAGACTTAGTGCCTGTTGTAGGGCTTCGCTCTCCTCTAAGGTAAGAATCATCGGGGGCAGTGTGATAGGGCCGCGCAAAATGTAGCCCACGCCTCGTTCGCCCATAATGGGCAGTCCGGCGCTGGCAAGTTCTCTCATATCGCGCCAAATCGTGCGAACCGACACTTGAAAGTGCCCAGCTATTTTGTGGGCTTTATGTAAATTGCCGTCGCGCAGCAGTTGAATTAGATGAAAAAGTCTGTCGTTTTTAGTCAATCATGGAGCCTTCCTTATACTACTCGCTTTTTAGCACTTGAACGACTTACTGACAAGATACTGTCAGCTAGCTTACATTTAATCGGTAATTTTAGTTCAAAACTGTAAGCTTATGTGGGAAGAGTTTGATAGGCGGGTCGAAAGTGACCCAAGCAATCCATATGGTGGATGATAGGAGAGAACGATGTTAAACAATATGGGCCTTCCAGGCATTATTTTGATAGCAGTAGTTGTGCTTGTAATGTTTGGCCGGGGTAAAGTCTCTAGCCTCATGGGCGAAGTTGGAAAAGGGATTAACGCTTTTAAAAAAGGCATTAAAGAAGAAGCCGCGGAAATTAAAATAGAAGAAACCGAAGTGCGCGATGTCACGCCTGAAACGGAAAAAGACAAAGTTTGATCTGTGGCAGCGTATTAACCTTTTGGTGGAAACATAATGTTTGATATTGGCTGGATCGAGTTAATGATAATTGGGATAGTGGCATTGATTGTCATTGGTCCTAAAGATTTACCCGTTATGTTTCGTACTTTGGGGAAATTTACTGCCAAGGCCAAATCGATGGCGCGGGACTTTCAGCGCGCAATGAACGCTGCCGCCGAAGATACAGGCGTGAAGGATGTAGCTAAAGATCTTAAAAATATCACCTCGCCAAAATCGATGGGCCTTGATGCCCTGAAGGGCGCGGTTGATCAATTTGAAGGATGGGATCCGCTGAAAGCAGCTAAAGAAGCAACCTCTGTTCCCGAAAAGTTATCTCCTAGCGAGGACGCAAAAAAAGCCAGTGCAGCCACTCGTAAGTTAAAAAAGGCAAAAGCCAAATCGTCTGATGCGCTCAATTTTGCCAGTGTTGCTACTGCTAGAGATAAAAAATTAGTAACATCAACGGCTACTGCCACGAAAGCCGCCCCAGCGAAAGCTTATCCGCTAAAGGCCGCGGCTAAGACTAGCCCAACACCAGCATTCGACAAACCTACTGCGTCAAAAGTAACTGCTGGAAGCAAAGCAACTCCTACTCTAAAAAAAGCCATTAAGTCTTCTCAAGGTGACGCATGAGCGCGCAAGGTGATATTGAAGAAAGCTCAGCCCCTTTGATTGAACATTTGGTCGAACTGCGCAACCGCATCGTTTACTCGTTGATCGCCTTTGTAATAGCTATGTTAGTTTGCTATTTTATTTGGGACACAATCTTTGACTTTTTGACCCAGCCTATTTGCCATGCCCTTAAGTCGCGTAGTCAGACCTGCGGACTGATCTTGGTCAAACTGCAAGAAGGGTTTTTTGTTGCTATTCGGATTTCGTTCATGGGGGGGTTTGCCCTCTCTTTTCCTGTGATTGCCTTTCAAATGTGGCGCTTTGTAGCGCCGGGGCTTTATAAAAATGAAAAAGGTGCATTTTTGCCGTTTTTGCTCGCGTCGCCCCTTATGTTCATAGTGGGGGCCGCCTTTGCCTTTTATATTGTTTTGCCGATTGCATTTAATTTTTTCTTGGATTTTCAACAGTCTATGATGAACGTACCAAGCACTTCTGAGGATGCTACGGGCGCTGCAGGAGTTGTTTTTCAAGGGTCGATGGAGCAATATCTGATCCTGACGACCAATTTTATTTTGGCCTTTGGCATGTGTTTTCAATTACCCGTTTTGCTCACTTTAATGGGAAAAGCAGAGTTGATAACGTCTAAGGGCCTTGCGTCCATGCGTAAATATGCGGTGGTGCTGATCTTAGGTGTCGCTTCGCTGGTTACACCGCCAGATATTATATCGCAGTTGATTTTATTCTGTGCTGTATATCCGCTATATGAAGTTTCGATCTTTCTAATCCGCCGCATCGAGAAGCAACGTGAAGCTAAATTGCGTGCTGAAGGTTTGTGGTTTGAAGACGACGAAACAGATGAGACTAAAGAAAAGGGCGAGAAAAAGTGACCAAGGCTCTGTTAACTCGCATTGCCGAAGCGCTTGAGCGCATGGCACCCTTGCCGATAGTTAAAAGTGATATTTCGACCGCTAATGCCTTTATTTGGCACCCCAATCCAGATCGCTTGCTACCTATTCAGGATGTGTCGAGGGTGGATTTGAGCCTTTTGGTTGGCATCAATCGCTCGCGTGATGTTTTGCTAGAAAATACGCTTTATTTCGCCCAAGGGCTGCCTGCCAATAATTCTCTTTTGTGGGGCGCTCGTGGCATGGGAAAATCTTCGCTGGTTAAAGCCATTCAGGCCGAAGTTATATCCCGTGGCTATGACTTGAAGATGGTCGAACTTGCCCGCGAAGACCTGCCAAGTGTTGATCGGTTATTAGCGCTGTTGGCCAAAGAACAAGCTCAATTCATTCTATTTTGTGATGATTTGTCTTTTTCAGCTGACGACCAGAATTATAAATTTTTAAAAGCGGTGCTTGATGGCGGTATTGCAGGACGGCCTAAAAATGTGCTGCTTTATGCCACGTCAAACCGCCGCCATTTGATGCCGCGCGAAATGATCGAAAATGAACGATCAACTGCCATCAACCCCTCCGAAGCGGTAGAAGAAAAAGTGTCGCTTTCTGATCGCTTTGGGCTGTGGCTTGGATTTCATCCTTGCAGTCAGGATGAGTATTTAGAAATGATCAATGGGTATTGCGCTTTTTATAAATTGCATATTCACACCGACGAACTGCGCGCTAGGGCGATTGAATGGCAAGCAACACGTGGCAGCCGTTCTGGGAGGGTGGCTTGGCAGTTTGTTACGGATTTGGCTGCGCGCTCGCGCGTTAAACTTTAATGAGAATCTTATTGCAAATAAGGAATTGGATCAATAGAATCAAAACCTTGACGCAGTTCGAAGTGTAAGTACGCGGATGACCCGCCACGCAATTTTGCAATGGTTTGGCCGCGCGTGACTTTGTCGCCCTTAGCCACTTTTAAATCTGCAATGCGGGCATAGACGGTTAGCAAATTATTTTCATGGCGGATTACCAAAATTGGCACCTGGTCGGTGTCTTTGGTGATGGCGGCCACTACACCATCTGCAGCGGCGGTGACTTTGCTACCCCCAGCGGCTGCAATATCGATGCCAAGGTTTGATTTTGCATTATAAGCGCGAATGACCTTACCCTCGATAGGCATCGCCAAGCGGCTTGCTGAGGCGGCAGTACGATTTTGCGTTAGTGAAGGTGAGGCGGGGCTTGCTTGGGTCAGACTTTCATCGATAGGCAGGGGTTTTGATGCCAAAGGTGGAACTGGGGTTTGGGAACCTTTTCCTGGCTTTGACACTTTTTTTGGTGTGGGCGTATTATTTAATGGAATAATCAGAATTTGCCCCTCGCGTACTGTCAGGTTTTTATCAAGCCCATTCCAATCGGCCAGGTTGCGCGGTGCCACATTGTAGAGGCGTGCAATTCCATATGCGGTTTCTCCTCTTGAAACTATATGGCGGATTGGATCGGTAGAGATTGTAACAGGTTGTGCGCCAACAACCCATCCTTGCGGAGCTTTTTGCGCAGAGGTCAGGCCTTCGGCGCGGATAATTGCCCCTTCAGCCATAGTGGTCACGTCGATGCTTTGCCCCAAAAGTGAGCTATTGCCGGTAGACACTTGGGTGTGCAGAATTAAAATCTCGCCTTTGCGCAAGCGTGTTCCGATCGACAATGAATTGTGCCTTGCAAGGCTTGGGGCGTCGATGCCTAACCGATCTGCGACAGAAGCGACCGTATCATCCTTTAAACCAATCACTGCCTGATAGGTAGGGTAGGTCATTACGCCACGCGTATCGGCCTGACCACGCAGATTAAGCGATGCCCTGCGCGCTGCGGCGGATGTGTTGATCCCTTTACGCATATCCCATTCAATATTTTTATTTTCACAAGCTATGAGGGCCCAAAAGCACAGCGACAGCCCAATCGTTTTTAAGCAAACTGTCGAAATTTTCATAATGATCCTAACCCTATTATCCAATCAATCATTCGCCATGCCTTCTACCAGCGGGACAAAACGCACCTCGCGCAGTTGTACGTAATCAAACCCCGTTTTGTTTCGTGTGACCTTGATCAGGGTTTGCACGACATCCGATTGTCCAACTGGCAAAACCATTATGCCCCCTAGTTTCAATTGTGCCAACAGCGGCCCTGGCGGGTCTTCGGCTGCGGCAGTCACGATGATGCGATCAAAAGGCCCCTGTTCGGGCAAGCCATAGCTGCCGTCGCCAGAAATTGCAGTAATATTATGTAAACCCTTTAGAATAAAAAGCTCGCTTGCTTGAGCCACCAGTTGGCGATGTCGGTCAAGCGTATAGACGCGGCGCGCCAAAAGCGATAAAATTGCCGCCTGATAGCCTGAACCCGTGCCCACTTCCAATACTAGATCACGGCTGTTCACATTCAAAGCCTGCGTCATCAGCGCCACGATCGACGGTTGTGAAATGGTCTGCCCACAAGAAATGGGCAATGGCATATCTTCGTAGGCGCGTTCGGAAAAAAGTCCACGGACATAGTCACCACGGTCAATTTTTTCCATCGCGGTCAAGACCCGCTGATCGGTTATACCCTTTGATCGCAAGGCAAACAAAAATTGCATCTTTCGTAAGGCCTGATCATCGGGGGTGTCCCCAAAACCTGTTTGCTTAGGTGCACTATCGCCTGACATGCCTCCCCTACGTGTCATTCGATTGCCTTGGCAAGCGCTGCAAGTTCGCTATGGGCAGTTAGGTCGGCGCAAAGTGGCGTGACTGAAATATATCCGTCAAGGTTCACTGCGGCATCTGATCCAGGCAGTGTAGGGCTTTGCTGTGGGCCACCTTTGATCCATAGAAATTTGCGCCCCGAAGGAGAGATGTGTGGATCAATACCAAAGCGGGTATTGCGCCGAAAACCTTGGGCAGCGACACGTAAGCCTTTGACGTTGGCTGCCGGCACAGGCGGGAAGTTTACATTGTAAAAGGTTTGGTAATCTGCACCTTCATTCCAACCGGACTGCGCCATCAGTGCTTTTATCGTGGTAAGCCCATGGTGGCGGGCGGCTTCAAACGGGTCGGGCTGATCAGCAGTTTTAGGGCTAAAAAATTGGGACAAAGCAATAGCACGCAGACCGTGCAACGCCCCCTCCATCGCGCCACCGATTGTTCCAGAATAAAGCACATTTTCAGCCGAGTTATTGCCGCGGTTTACGCCAGATAAGATGAGATCAGGTTTTGTGCCATCAAGCACATCATAAAGTCCAGCCAAGACACAGTCGGCGGGGCTACCTTCGACCGCAAAGCGACGCTCTTCGAATTGTGAAATCGACATAGGGTGGGTATAGCTGATGCAATGCCCAACGCCAGATTGTTCGAAAGCGGGAGCAACGACCCACACCTCGCCCGAAGGGCCAGCCAGATCTGCTGCAATTTCTTCTAAAACGGCCAGACCGGGGGCATAGATGCCATCATCATTTGTGATCAGAATGCGCATGTTTTACCTTTTGTTGCGTAAGCAATAGACGAGCCACGCTTTAAGGTAAAGTACGCAGCAACTATGTGGGGCTATGCAAGTGGTTGATTTTTATGCTATGGGCGCGACATGATACAGATAGCCCCCTCAAAACAAGGGTTTCATCGCTTAAGTGTGGCTCCGATGATGAATTGGACCGATCGGCATTGTCGATTTATTCACCGTTTAATGACAAAGCGTGCCCTCCTTTACACTGAGATGGTCACTGCGGCTGCGATTGTTCACGGTGATTTAGAGCGACTTTTGGCTTATGATGCAGCAGAACATCCGCTTGTTTTGCAGCTCGGTGGCTCTGATCCGCCGCTGTTGGCCAAGGCGGTTCAGATGGCTTTACCCTACGGCTATGATGGTTTTAATCTAAATGTAGGTTGCCCCTCCGAGAGGGTGAAATCGGGATCCTTTGGTGCAGTGCTAATGGAAAGCCCCGATCTGGTGGCTGCGTGTATTGAGGCAATGATGCAGGTGACCGATCGCCCTGTAACGGTGAAATGCCGCATTGGGGTAGATGACCAAATTCCCGAACAAATTTTACCCATTTTTTTAGAAAAACTACAAAAAGTGGGCCTAAAGGATGTGATTATCCATGCACGAAAGGCCTGGCTTAAGGGGCTCAGTCCCAAAGAAAACCGTGAAATACCAACTCTAGATTATGGGCTGGTGCATCAGATGAAGGCGGAATTTCCGCATATGACCGTCTCAATTAATGGGGGTGTTGCCACGCTTGAACAAGCGCGGGGTTTTCTTGATGCGGGGCTTGATGGGGTTATGATTGGGCGCGCTGCTTATCATGACCCAGCTTTGGTTCTCATTGGGGCTGATGCCCTTTGGGGTGATGGCCCTGGGCTGGATGCCTTTGGTGTGATCGACGCCATGCGCCCTTATATTGCCGCCCATTTGGCCCAAGGTGGTCGGCTTAACCAGATCACTCGCCATTTGCTGAACCTATTTTCGGGACGTCCAGGCGCGCGGGCCTGGCGGCGGATCTTATCTGAAAATATGACTAAGCCCGGCGTGGGATTTGACGTCATAGATCAGGCGCTCCTGCAATTACGTTGCCCAGACGGGGCCTATCCTCAGTCCTAGGGTGATGGCTAAAATATCAGAACGGCAAAAGCTCAAATGGCGATAGTTCTCAGTATCAGAGTAACATATCGGTCAAAAAGCGCCACTCCACCAAAGCCTTAGATTAAGCGACATATGAAAAATATCTGGCCTGATGGGGACCCGTAATAGAAGAGCATGTCCATAAAAAGCAAGCGTTTGTGTCCAGCTTGATCCGAACAAGGCCCATAGATCATCTGCACAGTCCCAACGTCTAAAAAATATTTTGCAATGACACCCTGCATTATTGTGATTCTTACGCACAAGTTTTGATTAATCGTGGACAGGTCTGAAAAATACATATTAATAGCTAATGCGCCAACGGATGACAAAATTTCTAAAAAGTGAGGCACGGTAAAATCAATGATATATGCTTCCTAACCTATCAGGGGTAATGCTGGGCTCGGCTAAGGTGGGTTTGCAGCGCGCGCATCTAAAGATTGCAGTTAGGGCCTTATTTGGCCTATGGTTCTTCAATGATCAATAATACTGCCCTTATAGTTGCCAAAATGGGTTATCTTGTTTTAGCACAGCAATCAGAAATTTTGACTTATGCTCACGCGGCCAGTGACACAGCGCGAGCGGTGTTGGCCCAAGATAAAGAGCCTTGGAGCTGCGGTGGTACGTGGTTTGTAGGGGTTGATTCTTTGTCTAATGGGATGATGGGGGAAATTGGTGGTGTGAGTTTCCCCTTTGCTTCTCTTGGACTTGCGCCCCAGGTTCTGCATAAAGGTCAGCTCTCAGTTTTGCGTGCGGGCTATCCCAGACGCTCAGCTGAAGAGACTGGCGCGGCCTTTGCTTTTCGCCGCGACCGTGATGCGGCCCATATTGATGGGATTTTGCCGATCGGTCCCGAAAGGCGCCGCATGATCAAAGAGCCGCATGCGTGGATTTTGGGCATTGCTTTGAATGACTGCACGCCCAATGCCGCGCCCCTTGTGGTGTGGCAGGGTAGCCATCAGATCATGGCCAAAGCTTTGTCTGAAGCGCTGCTTCCATTCGCACCACATGAATGGGATCAGGTCGATATCACTGCTCCGTATCAACAGGCGCGCCGCGCGATTTTAGCCACCTGTCCTCGCATTGAACTGCCATTAAAATTTGGCCAAGCTAGCTTGTTGCACCGCTTAACCTTGCACGGCGTGGCACCGTGGCACGCAGAGGCTGTAGCCCCACCCGAGGGGCGGATGATTGGTTATTTTCGCCCCCACATGCCTGATATAACCCAGTGGATTAGGGCAGATTAGCTATTCTTTTTTTTGGCGCTTATGCGCCCACCACGGCGCTGGGTTAGCGTTTTTGCGCGGCTGGGCAATTGCGCCAAAACGTCAAGTCGTGCGTCTTGCGATAGGCTTGACCAAGCGCCAATCTCTTCAATCGAGCGGTAACAGCCCACGCAAATGCCCGCCACAGGATGTACCACGCAAAGCTTTACACAAGGCGATTGTACTTCATCACGTGCCCAGATTTGATCACTCATCCTCATCTCCTACGCAGTGGTTTTTGCCATATGGGCCATGCGGTCGAGTACGCCTTGTAATATATAACTGGCCGCCACGTGATCAATAAGCTGTTTACGACGCAAGCGTGACATATCTGCCTCGATCAGGACACGTTCCGCGGCGACGGTGGACAGGCGTTCGTCCCAAAAACAGATGGGAAGGGGGGTAAGGCGTGACAAGTTGCGGGCAAAGGCACGGGTAGCTTGAGCGCGAGGGCCTTCTGATCCGTCCATATTGCGCGGCAAGCCTAACACCAATCCAGTCAGATTGCGTGCGTTGATCAGCTCTAATAGCCGCGCTGCATCATCGGTAAATTTCACGCGTTTAATAGTTAAAAGCGGGGTAGCCACGCCGCGCATTAGGTCAGACAGTGCAATGCCAATGGTCTTTTCCCCGAGATCCAAACCAGCAATTGCGCGCATCGGTGCTAAAAGAGGGGTAAATTTTTCAACCTGGTCAAAATGCAACATATGTTTTTTTTGGGAAGGCTCTTGGTTCACGGCTTCAAACCTGCGCTTTGGGCTGCGACGGTGATCGTCGCCACGGCACTCTGGTCTTGGGCAAAGGTCCGTCGTGCATCTATATAAACAACGTTCGCCTCGGCCGTTTTGCCAAGTATACCATAGGCCTTAATCAGACGTGCCCATTCATTAGGCGTACCGCCTGTATTGGCTAAACGGGTGTGGAGGCCCTCGACCATCGTGATTACCATATTTTGGCGATCTTGGCCCGACATATCAGCTGCCTCGGCCATATCGTCGGCACTCGGGCCTTTAAGCGCGGGGAGAGTGGGCATCGGGGTTTCTTTGGGCAGGGCGTATTTTTGCCCCGCCAAAGCTGCGAGTGCCGGCATTTGTCCGCGCAATGTTTTCAGCCAGACAGCATTGGGTTTGGAGGTGTCTAAAAGCCTACTCCAAATATTAAATGCCATATCGGGTCTGCCAATTTGAATGAACATCAAGCCAGAATAATAACGACCAAGTCCGTTTTCAGGATCAAGTGCTAGAGCTAGGCGCAGAGCATCTTCCGCTTGGGGCGAGATATAGCCGTTAGTTGCAAAAATCATCCATTCGACAAGGTCAATATACAGTTGCGCACTTGGATTGGATCTCCTGTCGATGACCTCTGCCATGGCTTTTGCTGCGGCTGAAAAATTACCAATATTAGCCTCGTTACGAGCCAAAAGTGTTAGCCCTGTCACATCACCAACATTCCCTTCAACCGCGGCGCGCAAAGCCTGCATCAGCTTTTCATACTCAGGATCAAGTGTCCTGGGCAGAGCGACTGAGTTCTTTGCTTCTGCGTCTTTCTGAGAGGGACGCGATGCATAGATTTGATCGGCTAGAGCCAAGCGTTGCTTAATGCCCATGTCAGGATAGCCAAATGCTCCCAGGTTAACATAAAGTACGATCGCCGCCAAAATAGCGCTAGCACTTGCCCCTATGATAATACTTTTGCCCGACAGGCCGATCGGTTGTTGCGATTTTTGGAGCTTCTTTTGCGTTTTCATCTTGCGCTCGGCCTCTAAAATTCGGCGTGACACTTCAAGGCGCAGAGGGTCCGCCTCGGCTGCAAGCAAAAGACCTTTGGCGCAGTCTTTCTCTATATCCGCCAATTGTTTTTTATAAAGATGCAAATCAAAACCATAGGCGTTCACATCAAAACTATTGCTACGAAACGAGAAAATTAGAAAAAACACAAAACCTGTGCAGATTGCCAAAATGGTAATCCAAAAGCTGATATGATTAAACAGGAATGCCACCGTGGCCTCTTTATGCTGAAGTGTAAAGCGCAAAGACATTATTGGCTTACGCGAATAGGCATATTTAAAACCGTCTTGCCCTTCGGGACCAGCCCAAAGTGAAAAATATTTGTTAAATGTCGTAAAACAACCAATTGTATCGCTTTTGAAAGGCTCTAAATAGCGGTAAAGGTGCAAAAAGCCCTAGCTTTTCATTGGAAGTTTGCGATAAGGGCTGCAAGTAGGCTTGAAGAGATTGAGCCGCATTTGGGCCACATAAATGGGATGATTGTATGAAGCGATACTCAGTTTTTGCCATTGCACGCGAAGCAATGCGCCAACACCAAGGCTGGGAAAAGGCTTGGGCCTCTCGCGAGCCAAAGGCTGAATATGACGCCATCATCATTGGTGCTGGAGGCCACGGACTGGCTACAGCCTATTATCTGGGGCGCAATTTTGGTATCACCAATGTGGCGGTTTTAGAAAAAGGCTGGCTTGGGGGTGGAAACACTGGGCGCAATACCACAATCATTCGCTCGAACTATCTGCAAGATCCCTCCGCCGCGCTTTATGAAAAGGCGCGAAGCCTTTATGAAAATCTAAGTCAAGATCTGAACTATAACGTGATGTTTTCGCCACGCGGTCTCTTGATGCTTGCCCAAACCCATCACGAAGTTAGGGGCTATTTGCGCACCGTGCATGCCAATATGTTACAAGGGGTAGAAACGCGGTGGATAAATCCGGCTACAGTCAAACAACTGGTGCCTATAATTAATATTGATGGGCCGCGCTATCCAGTCTTAGGTGCCCTTTATCAAGAACGCGGCGGCACAGCGCGCCATGATGCGGTGGCTTGGGGCTATGCGCGTGCATGTTCAGACATGGGTATGCATATTATTCAACAGTGCGAAGTGACTGGCGTTCGCACCGCAAATGGTCAAGTTAAAGGTATCGAAACCACCAAAGGTTACATAGGGACCAAAAAACTGGGAATCGTTGTAGCTGGTCATTCGGGTCAAGTCGCTGAGATGGCCGGTTTTCGTTTGCCTATTGAAGCTGTTGCTTTGCAGGCACTAGTCTCTGAACCCATCAAACCTTGTATGGATGTTGTCGTCATGGCCAACACGGTTCATGGCTATATGAGCCAGTCCGATAAAGGTGAAATGGTCATTGGCGGGGGTACAGATGGGTTTAACAACTTTACCCAACGTGGCTCTTTTCATCATATTGAGGAAACTTTGCGCGCCTTGGTTGAAACTTTTCCCATGATTTCACGGCTAAAAATGCTGCGCCAATGGGGTGGAGTTGTCGATATGACTGGAGATCGTTCGCCCATTGTGTCAAAGACCCCCTTGGGAAATTGCTTTATTAACTGCGGGTGGGGCACGGGTGGGTTTAAGGCCATACCAGGCTCTGGCTGGGCAATGGCAGAACTGATCGCTAAGGGGGAACCTGGGCCACTGGCTGTGGCGTTTGGGATGGAGCGGTTCCGCGAAGGCCGTTTTATTGACGAATCCGTCGCCGCCGGCGTAGCGCACTGATGCGATTGACAGGTGAGAATTTACAGGGATGTGCCCTAATTGCAGATAAGGCGATAAAATGCTGATAATAAAATGCCCATATTGTGGTGTGATGGCTGATGAAACCGAACTGGCTCCGGGATACGAGGCCCATTTAAAACGCTTTGGCCCGGGCGCATCTGATGATGAATTTGAAATTTACATGTTTGCGCGAAAAAATCCTAAAGGTGTGCATTTCGAACGCTGGCTCCATGCTTATGGCTGTGGCAAATGGTTTTTTGCCGCGCGCTGCACCGCCACGCTTGAAGTGTTTGGGAGCTATCCGGCCCAATTCTCAGCACCACCAGCAGATATTATAGCTAAAATCAGAGCCAAACGGCCTGAATGGGAGGGCGTCAAATGAGTACACGCCTCGCAACTGGCGGCCGTTTAATCGACCGCAGCCTCTTTTATGACTTTCAATTCAACGGTAAAAATCTGCGTGGTTTTTTTGGAGATAGCCTGGCATCGGCGCTTTTGGCTAATGATCAGGTGTTGATGGGGCGTAGCTTTAAATATCACCGCCCACGCTCGGTCGTGGCTGCGGGGCCAGAAGAGCCTAATGCATTGGTAAATCTGGGCCAAGGTGCGAGACTTGAACCTAACCAGCGCGCCACCGTTACCGAACTGTTTGACGGTCTTTTTGCTGCGTCGCAAAACCATTGGCCCAGTCTTGAATTTGACGTGGGCTCGATCAATTCTAGGCTCGCTGCATTTTTGCCTGCGGGCTTTTATTATAAGACCTTTATGTTTCCTCGTTCTTTTTGGAAACATGTGTTTGAACCAATTATTCGCCAATCCGCAGGCCTCGGAAAGGCACCAAAAGAACGGGACGCCGATCGCTATGAATGTGCCTATGCCTTTTGTGATTTATTAATTGTAGGTGGTGGCATCTCTGGGATCAAGGCGGCGCTTGTAGCGGGCCAAGCAGGCCTTCGGGTTTTGGTACTTGAACAAACCGCACATTGGGGTGGGCGTGCTGTGGTTGATGGTAGGATTGATGGAAGCCTCATCGATGGCTTGGCACCGGAAGATTGGGTTGAAAAAGGCCTAAGCACATTGGCTAAGCTTAAAAATGTGACTTTGCGTACCCGCTCCACGGGCGCGGGTGTCTATGACCACGGCTATGTTTTGGCTGACGAGCGCGTGGCCGATCATACACCTGGGGATGGCCGCCCAAAACACCGGCTTTGGCGCATTCGCGCGGATCGGATTTTAACAGCGACGGGAGCAATTGAACGGCCTTTAACCTTTGCTGGGAATGATGTCCCGGGCGTAGTTTTGGCCGGGGCCTTGCGCGACTATTTGATCAATTACGCGGTATCACTTGGTGATCGCACTGTGGTTGTCACAAATAATGACGACGCTTACCGCACTGCCATTGCATTGATTGATGCGGGCCTTTCTGTGCCGGCCATTATTGATGCGCGCCCCCAAGCCTTGGGGGACTTGCCTAATGCCGCTCGTTCTAAAGGCATTCGGGTTGAAACGGGCCGCGCTGTGGCCCTTGTTAAGGGAGGCAAACGGGTCACGGGTGTGTCGATCTGCTTGCAAGCTGGCGAAGGCTCTGTTTTGGAAGAAATAGACTGTGACGCGGTTGCAATGTCGGGCGGTTGGTCGCCAGTTGTGCATTTGTTTAGCCATTGTGGTGGCAAGCTTAGTTGGCAAGACGAGGGGGCTTTCTTCCGCCCTGACGCTGCACGTCCACCTATTACACATGATGGCAGCCCAATGGTTCTGGTTGCAGGTGCCGCTAATGGAGTTCTTTGGGCAGGAGACTGTTTAGCAGATGCCGAAGCGGTGGCCCAAACTGCCATAAAGCTGGCGGGCACTAAGGTTAAGCGCGCCACTGTATCTGTCATGACAGCCCCGTCTGAGACAGCAATGGTCCCCGTTTGGGTCATGCCGCAGGGTGCGGGCTTGGGCCTGCGTGCAAAAATGTGGCTTGATTTTCAGAATGATGTGAAAGTCTCCGACGTACAGCTTGCTGCACGAGAAGGTTTTGAATCGGTTGAACATACCAAGCGATATACAACTTTGGGCATGGCAACAGATCAGGGTAAACTTAGCAATATTAATGGATTGGCTATTTTGGCTAATGCTCTTGGTGAAGATATTCCAACGGTGGGCACCACAACATTCCGCCCCCCATATACGCCTGTGACAATCGGTGCCTTGGCCGGTGAAGCGAGGGGGGACATTTTTCAACCTCTGAGGCGGACGCCCATGCATGGGTGGCACGAAAAGATGGGGGCATATTTTGAACCTGTGGGCCATTGGCGCAGACCCTATTGCTATCCAAGAGCTTCAGAAAGCCATGAGCAAGCCGTTTACCGCGAAGTGCTTAACACCCGCAACGCTTTGGGGATATTGGACGCATCAACCTTGGGAAAAGTTATTGTCAAAGGGCCAGATGCAGGCCGTTTTTTAGATATGCTTTATACTGGCGTAATGTCGTCACTGCCCATTGGCAGATGCCGCTATGGTTTGATGTGCAATGAAAATGGATTTTTGTCAGATGACGGGGTCGTTGCGCGCGTTGATGAAAATACATGGCTTTGCCATACCACGTCGGGTGGGGCTGAGCGTATCCATGGGCATATGGAAGATTGGCTTCAGTGCGAATGGTGGGACTGGCAGGTCTATACCGCAAATGTCACAGAACAATATTCGCAAGTTGCTGTTGTGGGCCCAAATGCCCGTAAGCTCTTGAATAAACTAGGTGGCATGGATGTTTCTCAAAATACATTGCCCTTCATGCAATGGGCCGATGGCACGTTGGGCGGGTTTTCTGTTCGGGTTTACCGGATCAGCTTTTCGGGCGAATTGTCTTACGAAATTGCGGTGCGGGCATCGCATGGGATGGAGTTTTGGGAAGCCTGCGTCGATGCCGGCGCTGAATTGGATCTAATGCCTTACGGGACCGAAGCGCTGCATATTATGCGAGCCGAAAAAGGCTTTATCATGATCGGTGATGAAACCGACGGCACGGTCATTCCACAAGACCTAAATTTGGCCTGGGCAATTTCTAAGAAAAAAACTGATTATTTGGGAAAACGTGGGCAACAACGCAGCTTTCTAAGTGCTCCTGATCGTTGGATATTGGTTGGGCTTGAAACTATTGACAGGTCGGTAATTCCGGATGGTGCATATATTGTTGCTGATGGCGAAAATTCTAATGGGCAGCGCAATGTTCAAGGGCGCGTAACCTCGACCTATTATTCGCCCACGTTGGGCCGCGGTATTGCTATGGGCCTTTTGGCGAATGGTGCCCGCCGCCTGGGAGATATTGTCGAATTATCGGTGCTTAAAGGTGCACCGGTAAAAGCAAAGGTTGTTAATCAAGTGTTCTATGACAAAGAGGGGGCTAAATCGAATGGCTAAAGCTTTAAAAAAGGCCCTACATGCAAAAACACCCAGGCCTACTTTAGGTGGGGTGGAGTTTGAGGGCTTTGCTCATGTGGCAGAATGTGCTCCCGTCGGCATGATATTGCTGCGTGCTAAGTTCGATGTTGCAGGATTGGCTGACGCGGTAAAAATGGCTGTGGGGGTTGATTTGCCAACGCGTGGTCAAATTTTACAAAATAAAGGGCAGGGGGCAGCTTGGATGTCGCCTGACGAATATTTACTGATATTGGCCTATAATGATGTGAGTACTACATTGGCCGCATTTAACAAAGCATTGGCTGGCTCCCATATTTTGGCAATTGACGTGTCAGACGCGCGCGCGGTTTTTGATGTAACTGGCCTAAAAGCCGCACAGGTTCTGACCAAACTTTGCCCCGTTGATTTATCCAACTTCGACAAAGGCCACATCCGCCGTACGCGTGCTGCACAGGTAGCTGTAGCTTTTTGGCGAGAAGGCATGGGCTTTCGGCTTGTATGCTTTCGCTCGGTTGCAGGCTATGTGATGGGGCTTTTGACCCATTCGGCGCAAGAGGGATCGGAATTAGCGTAAGGTTTAAATCTGGGGGCTTGACCTTGGCCCCTTAAGACCTCTATTTCAAGGCTGACAGTTTTTGATGGAGATGAAAAAATGGCTTTTACCCTTCCTAATTTACCTTATGCCCATGATGCGCTCGCGTCGTTGGGAATGTCAGCGGAAACGCTAGAATTTCACCATGATTTGCACCACAAAGCTTATGTCGAAAATGGCAATAAGCTGATTGCGGGCACTGAATGGGAAAGCAAGTCTCTAGAAGTGATAATCAAGGGCACCTATGTCGTGGGTTCTGTTGCCCAAAATGGCATTTTCAATAATGCTAGCCAACATTGGAACCATAGTCTCTTTTGGGAAATAATGAGCCCAGTTGCTGACAAAAAAATGCCAGGAAGACTAGAGGCAGCATTGATTAAAAGCTTTGGCTCTGTTGCCAAATTCAAAGAAGATTTTGCCGCTGCGGGTGCGGGTCAATTTGGTTCGGGCTGGGCTTGGTTGGTAGTTGACGCTTCGGGGGCTTTGAAAGTTAGCAAAACTGAAAATGGTGTCAATCCCCTATGTTTTGACCAAAAAGCTTTGCTAGGCTGCGATGTGTGGGAGCATTCCTATTACGTTGATTTTCGCAACAAACGACCTGCCTATCTGACCAATTTTATTGATAAATTGGTAAATTGGGAAGCCGTGGCCGCCCGCATGTAAGGCATTTGGCCACTTTGAATGGATATTATGTGTTTTAATAAAATTAAAGATGGATGCATTGCATAACATGCATTCGACAACCTGATGTAAATATCACATCGCATTTTATCTATTTGCGTGAATATATTTTCAATATATTATGACCAGGAAGTAGTATTGTATGGGCCATTTAAAATTTGAATTTTTTTAGATAATGCCACCCTTTCAATAAAACTTCCTGCGCGTCTAAGCGTTAAAACTTTTGCGCAGCACTTCCCTAAGGCTTGCGACATCGGGCAGAATGGTCACAAAATCACGCATACTTTGGTCGGCAAAACCTGACGCAATCACGTGCTCTAAAAGCGTAATCAATGGTTGCCAATAGCTATTAGTATCAAGTAAAAAGATCTGGCGCTGGTGCAGGCCAATTTGGCGCCATGTTAGCATTTCAAAAAACTCATCCAGAGATCCCGCACCGCCTGGAAGCACGACCACGGCATCAGAATTCATGAACATTACTTTTTTACGTTCATGCATATCTTGGGTGATGATAGCACCTGACTTTTCATGATGGCCCTGTTCGTGGGCGATCAAGTGCGCGGGAATTACCCCTAAAGTTGGTGCGCCACCGTCTCTTGCGGCCTGCGCCACCTTTCCCATTAACCCCATGTCACCTGCGCCGAAGACCAAGCGCCAGCCCTCATTTGCAATCATCTTGCCTGTTTCATTGGCATCTTGTGTGAACTTAGGCTCGTTGCCCGGCCTTGCGCCACAAAAAACGCAGATAGAATGTGTAAATGACATCATAACCTTAATGAAAATGGTTGCGTTTTGCACCAATATAGGGGTTCTTAGGCCGAAGGAAAGTAAAAGCCTGACAAGGCTGCGCTTAATAAAGGGGATGACGATGGGCGGACTGAAAACGGGTCTTTTAATTGCAGCGGGTATTTCTGCGTTTGTGGTTTTTTGGTTTTTAGCTGGGAAGCCTTTACCAGTGACGCGAGAGCAAGCGGCAGCTCGTAAGGCCGAAAGTGCAGAGTCAGAAGTTATATCGTTAGCTGAAATAGAGCCGGTTGTATCCGAGCCGGTTGTATCCGAGCCGGTTGTATCCGAGCCGGTTGTATCCGAGCCAGTTGTATCCGAGCCAGTTGTATCCGAGCCAGTTGTATCCGAGCCAGTTGTATCCGAGCCAGTCGTACCTGATACAGTCGTATCCGAGACGCTGAGCTTTGATACTGTGCGCATCGAAAAGGATGGTTCCGCGATAATCGCGGGGCGTGCGCCTGCAGGTAGTGATGTTGTTATTTTACTAGATTTAGATGAAGTTACTGTTACCAAGTCAACCTCTGGCGGTAGTTTTGCTGCGATGGTTACTTTTGAGCCATCAGTGTCTGCGCGCATATTGTCCCTTGTGGTTACTTTGGCTGATGGCACGGAGCTCGCCTCATCTGATACTGTGATGGTTGCACCCGTTGCCGCCGTTGAATTGCCTGATATTGTGGCTAATGATACTTCTGAGGTCTCTAAAGCTGAAGCCGCGCCTGAAGCTATAGCCTCTCTCTTGGTTACAGAAAATGGAGTGCAGGTTCTGAGTAACCCAGTTGATCCTGTGGTGGCCCAAAATGTTTCACTTGAAAGCATTTCCTATGCGCCCGATGGAGCGGTAAAAGTTTCAGGGCGAGGTCAAAAAGGCGAGACAATACGGGTCTATGTGGAAAATGCCCTGCAGCTTGAAGCGCGCATCTCGCCTTCGGGCGCATGGGGCGGGCGTCTGGCCAGCGTTGAAGCTGGGGTCTATACTTTGCGGGTGGATCAGATTGGCGCTGACGGCCAAGTGAGTTCACGCTTTGAAACGCCGTTTAAACGCGAAAAAATTGCGGATCTTGCCGCTCAAGTAGCGCCAGCCGCCGTGCCAAAAATGCAAATTTCCACTGATGCTGCTGAGGTGGCCGTTGAAACGGTTGCAAGTGTCACTGATGTTACAGCCGAGATTGCCGCTGAACCCCTTGTCATTATTCCTTCCGTTTCTTCTGCAGCGACAGCGGAACCCGTGTCAACAATGACGCAAGTGGCGGGTGAGACTTTGACAATACCTGCTGAAGCTGATCCTGTAACGCTAGTGCAAGATGTGGCATCGTCGTCCAAGCAAGCTGAAGCTGCAGTGGACGCTTTGCCTGTGGCCACAGAATTTGTAACGGTCACAGTCCAACCAGGCTATACGCTTTGGGGAATTGCGAAGAAAAACTTTGGTTCTGGAATACTTTATGTGCAGGTCTTTGAAGCCAACCGAGATAAAATCAAAAACGCTGACCTTATCTACCCTGGGCAAGTCTTCACGCTGCCTTTGCCCCAAGAGTAACCTCTAGCCATTACTTTTGAAACATCTTAGATAGTTGCAGAAATAAGAGGCTACCAATGCGTAAATTGACGTCGACTGCGACTAGCAAAAATATAGAAAATTTTTCAACGTCTACTACGGGCATGCAAACCATTAAGCGCATGGTGCCTTATCTGTGGCCTAAGGGCGAGCTTTGGGTCAAAAGGCGCGTTGCCCTGGCGCTTTTGATGCTGATTAGCAGCAAAATTGTGTCGGTTTCGACCCCATTTTTCTACAAGGCGGGTGTCGATGCTTTGGCAGGAGAAGCGCCATCGGGGGCATTTTTGCTGGGCATATCTGCGGCAGGGCTGACCCTGGCTTACGGTTTAGCCCGTTTGGGCGCTGTGATTTTCGCTGAATTGCGCGACGCGGTCTTTGTACGTGTGGGGCAACGCGCCCTACGCAAATTGGCAATTGAAACCTTTGAGCATATTCACCGCCTTTCGATGCGCTATCATATTGCGCGAAAAACTGGCGGACTGAGCCGCATCATCGAGCGCGGCGTTAAAGGCGTGGATTTTCTTTTGCGCTTCATGCTTTTGTCGATTGGGCCCTTGATTTTAGAATTGATCATGGTGTCGATCCTCTTTTGGTGGCTGTTTGGTTTGTCCTATATGGTTGTGGTTGTGGTCACCATCTCACTTTATGTGATCTATACATTCAAAATCACTGAATGGCGGGTAGCCATTCGGCGTCAGATGAACGACCAAGATAATGACGCCAACCAAAAGGCTGTTGACAGTTTGCTTAATTTTGAAACTGTGAAATATTTTGGTGCCGAAACTCGCGAATCTGCGCGCTATGACGGTGCCATGGCGCAATATGAAAGCTTGGCCGTTCGGACGGGTCAATCCTTATCGGTTTTGAACGGGGGCCAAGCCTTTATTATCACCACTGGATTGGTTATCGTAATGGTCATGGCTGCGCAGGGCGTTCAGGCTGAAATTTTAACTGTGGGCGATTTTGTGATGGTCAATGCCTATATGATCCAAATTACTTTGCCTTTGAATTTTTTGGGTACGGTTTATCGCGAAATCAGACAAGCCTTAGTGGATATGGGCGATATGTTTGGCCTTTTAAACCAGCCCGCGGAAATTATCGACAAGCCCAATGCGCAAGATCTTATGGTGAAAGGTGGAACAATCACGTTTGACAATGTGTATTTTGGCTATGATCCTGAACGCGTGATTCTGAATGGTGTTAGCTTTTCCGTAGGGTCTGGTGAAAGAATTGCGATTGTGGGACCTTCGGGCTCAGGTAAATCCACCATTGGGCGGTTGTTGTTTCGTTTTTATGATGTGACTGCCGGCGCGGTGCTGATCGATGGGCAAGACCTGCGCGACATCACTCAAACCAGCCTGCATGATCATATTGGCGTCGTACCGCAAGATACAGTTCTTTTTAACGATACCGTCTACTATAATATTGCCTATGGCCGCGCTAATGCCACTAAAGAGCAAGTAGAAATGGCCGCTAAAGCCGCAAAAATCCACGATTTTATCGTATCCTTGCCTAAAGGTTATGAGACGACAGTGGGTGAACGGGGCCTGAAGTTGTCGGGTGGTGAAAAGCAACGTGTTGGTATTGCTCGTACCTTGCTGAAAAACCCACCAATCTTGCTATTAGACGAGGCGACTTCGGCGCTTGATACCCAAACAGAACGCGACATCCAAGACAGTCTGCGCGCTATGGGGCAGGGTCGTTCGGTCATCACTATTGCGCATCGGCTGTCAACCATTGCCGACTGTGATAAAATAATTGTTTTAGAAAAGGGAGATATTGTTGAACAAGGCCATCACGACGCGCTTTTGGCTAAGAGTGGTCGCTATGCGCAAATGTGGATGCGCCAATCCGCCGAAGAAGACGCGGCATAATCCTTAGCACTTGGCAAAACAGGACAATTGCGTATAAAAGTCTGCAAAGATAGGAAGTAAAATGAGCAATCCGGAAAGTTTCATAGACGAAGTCACCGAAGACCTGCGCCGCGATCGGCTTTTTGCGGCATTTCGTAAACATGGTTGGATCGGAATCATGTTGGTTTTGCTAACCGTGGGTGGCGCTGCGGGAAATGAATATGTTAAGGCGCAAAATGTTGCCAAGGCCCAGGCCTTTGGCGACGCAGTTTTAGATGCGCTTGCCTTGCCCGCAGGTTCAAAACGTACGATCGCTCTGGCTTCAGTTCCAGCTAATGCGACGCAGGCGGCATTTCGTGATCTTTTGCTGGCCGTCGATAAAACAGCTAGTTTTTCCGAACGGCAAGTGGCTTTTCAGACGCTGGTTGATGACGCAAACACTCCGCAAATGTATCGAGATTTGGCGGTGTTACGTTTTGTTTTGGCTGCAGAAACCCGCATTGATCTGGCTGAGCGTCAAGCGCTTTTAACCCCACTTGCCACGCCTGGGCGCCCCTTGCGCCCCTTGGCACTTGAGCAGTTGGCCTACCTTAAGATTGAATTAGGTGACGTTGACGCTGCTATTGCTGATCTGAAAACGCTTAGTGAGGATCAACAGTCTCCTGCTGCTTTGCGCCAAAGGGTTAAACAAATAGTTCTCATTTTGGGTGGGCAATTTTCTGCAGGATAGGCAATGGGGCAAACTATGCAAAAACGGCTTTTAGTAACTGTTTGTGCCCTTGGGTTTTTAACCGCTTGTGCGCCAAAAGAGGCTATTTTAGAGGGGGAGCGCTTCAAAGTGCGCAGTCCACTTGCTTTGTCCTTGGCGACAGAAAATAATCCGACCCCCCAGGATCAGGAGCTTGTGCTCGTCAATCAAGTCAAGCCAATCACTCTGCCTAAGGCCCAAGCTTTGGGCAGTTGGGCACAGCGCGCCGGTAGTGCCACCCATATGGGGCATCATGGGGTTTGGTCTGCTGAGCCGAAGGTGATTTGGAGCGCCTCGATCGGCAAGGGCGAAAGCCGTAGCCGCAAAATCAGCGCAGCCCCCGTTGTGGGCGGAGGTTTGATCTTTACGATCGATGCCGACAATCAGGTGATGGCAAGCAATGCCCTGACCGGAGTGCGGCTTTGGGCCGCTTCCCTTGCACCAGCCAAATATGACGGTGGCTCTTTGACCAGCGGCGGATTGGCCTATGGCAAGGGGATCGTATTTGCTGGTTCCGCTTACGGAGAGTTGGTTGCATTTGACGCGCTATCTGGAGCTGAATTATGGCGACAGCGTATTGGTGCACCGATATCGAGCGCCCCAAGTGTGGATGGCAATACGGTTTATGTCGTGGGGCGTGATGCGTCGGCTTGGGCGATTGTGGCCACTTCTGGTAAGGTGAAATGGCAAATTACAGGCACACCTGCCCTTGCTGGAATGGTAGGAACTGCAGCCCCTGCCATTACAGATAGCGCTGCCATCATTCCCTTTGTCAGTGGTGAACTGGTCTATGTTCTCAAAAAAACGGGTGTTAAATTGTGGAGCACTGCGATCGCTGGACGTCGCATAGGCCAGGCCTATGCTTCGGTGGGTGATATTACTGGCGATCCAGTGGTCGCGGGCGACCGCGTTTATGTTGGAAATCAGTCAGGTCGTAGTATGGCGCTGAACCTGACCAACGGTGCAGAGGTTTGGTCTTCCAGTACTGGCGCTTATGGGCCTATGCTGGTTATTTCTGACGCGATTTTTTTGATCTCAGATCACGGCGCATTGATACGCCTTGATCGCGCTTCGGGGCAGACTGTTTGGTCTGTGACGTTGCCTCATTTTAAAAACAAAAAGGCCAAGAAACGCCGTGCTGTTTATGCGCATTTTGGGCCAGTTTTGGCGGGTGGACGGTTGGTAGTTGCATCGAGCGATAGCTATCTGCGTAGCTTTGACCCTGTGAGCGGTGCACTGCTCTCGGCAATAGAAATGCCGTCGGGGGCTGCCACTCTTCCAGCTTTGGCGGGGGATATGCTTTATGTATTAACCACCAAAGGCGAAATTCTTGCTTTTCGTTAGGCTATTTGCGGTGTAGAGCAGCCTAATCTGATTTTCAGATCTGCCCTGGAGGGCAAAATGACATTTACCCTAGCTATTGTTGGGCGGCCCAATGTGGGTAAGTCTACGCTATTTAACCGCCTTGTAGGCCGACGACTGGCGCTGGTTGATGATCAGCCTGGCGTCACGCGCGATCTACGCGAAGGCGACGCGAAACTTTTCGACCTTCGTTTTACAGTGATTGACACTGCTGGGCTTGAAGAAGTCACAGACGACAGTTTGCAAGGCCGCATGCGCCGCCTGACAGAAGGTGCCGTTGATATTGCAGATGTGTGTCTATTTTTGATTGATGGGCGCATGGGCGTGACCCCAAGCGATGAGGTATTTGCAGATATTTTGCGGCGCAAATCTGCCAAGGTAATTGTCGGCGTTAATAAGGCTGAAGGCTCGGCGGGAGATTCAGGCGCGATCGAAGCTTGGTCATTGGGTCTGGGCGATCCCGTGCGCATGTCAGCCGAACATGGCGAGGGTATGGATGACCTGTATCATATTTTGCGGCCCATAGGTAATTTTTATGCCGAGCGTGCCAAAGCTGATGCGCCCTTGGTCGACGTTAATATTTCTGAAGAAGAGGCTGAAGAAGAGGGCGACGGAGAAAATTACCGCCCAAGTATATCTAAGCCACTGCAAATTGCGGTGATAGGGCGTCCGAATGCGGGCAAGTCTACGTTGATCAATAAAATCATCGGAGAAGAACGTTTGCTTACAGGTCCCGAGGTGGGAATCACTCGTGATGCTATCTCTATCAAAAGCAATTGGCTGGGAACGGCCACTAGGATATTTGACACGGCCGGCTTGCGCAAAAAGGCGCGCATCAATGACAAGCTGGAAAAGTTATCCGTGTCTGACGGTTTGCGCGCGGTGCGTTTTGCCGAAGTTGTTGTGGTGCTTTTAGACGTTGATATTCCCTTTGAGCAACAAGATTTGCGTATCGCCGATTTTGCAGAAACTGAAGGACGTGCAGTCGTGATTGCGGTTAATAAATGGGATATAGAAGTCGACAAGCAAGATAAACTTACTGCGCTACGCGAAATGTTTGAGCGACTTCTGCCGCAACTGCGCGGAGCGCCTATGGTCACCGTGTCTGCTAAAACAGGCAAGGGCCTTGACCGTTTGCACCACGCCATCGTGAAAGCGCATGAAGTGTGGAACCGGCGCGTACCGACCGCACGGCTTAACAGTTGGTTGGGAGCGATGGTTGAGGCGCATCCGCCTCCCGCGCCAGGTGGTCGGCGCATTAAACTGCGTTATATGACGCAGGTAAAAACACGCCCTCCGGGCTTTATTGTTATGTGTTCGAACCCTGATGGCATGCCTGAAAGCTATAAGCGCTATCTGGTCAATGGCTTGCGTGAGCATTTTGATATGCCAGGCACGCCCATTCGGTTGACCATGCGCGGTCAGGGTGAAAAGAACCCCTTTAAGGGGCGGTATTACTCTACACCGTCACGGCTACGCAAACATACTGGCAAGGGCGAATATTAATTTTGGCGTGGCCTTCAGGGGCCATTTTTTATTAAATTAGAAATTACCTGTGTCCCATAAACGGTGAACGCAAGCGGTTTAGACGTGTTTGAACACATCACCGACCGCGTGCAAGTTTTGATTTAGGCTATCCGTATGCCGGTGGAATTAACTCGTGCCAGTCTTTCATTCGGCTACGAAACCAAGTTCGTTGGCGTTTGGCATATTGGCGTGACGCAAGTTTTGCTGCCACTACCGCGTCATCGAGTGACATCTGACCGGCTATGTGCGCCATAAGCTCTGGTGCGCCAATGGCACGGGCAGAGGGTCGGTTTGGGTTCCATGTAGGTGCAGCCAAACGCACTTCGTCCAAAGCATTGCCCTGCATCATTTGATCAAAGCGTTGGTCAATGCGGGCATTTAGCCAGTCAAGATTTGGGCGAAAGACTATGGGGTGGCACTCATATAACGGCAAAAGCGGCGCAGGCGTGTCGTCTTGCCAAGCGCTGAGTGCGCGGCCTGTGGCGTGCATAACTTCCCATGCGCGTTGAACGCGTGCACCATTTTTGGTGTCAATCCGACTGAGTGTGGTGATGTCCAGCTCATCACGCATTCCCACCAAATCTCCCGCTACGCGGCGCTTGTTGGCTATGTCCCGAATTTGGGCGGGAATTGATGGAATTTGGGCCAAACCTTCGGTCAGGGCCGTGAAATAAAGCCCCGTGCCACCGACGATGATCGGGCGCAGCTGTTGAGATTTAAGCTTTGCCAAAACGGTCGCTACCTCCCGCAGCCAATGCCCCACAGAATAGTCTTGGTCATGTGCTATATGGCCATAAAGTAGATGGGGTGTGCGGGCGAGATCGACCGCCGTTGGGCGCGCGCTTAAATCTTGCCAACAATCATAGACTTGCTGTGCATCAGCATTTACAATCACTCCGCCTTCGCGTTTGGCAATCTCTAGTGCCAGCCCAGATTTACCACTGGCGGTTGGGCCTGCGATCAGAACTGGCAGCTTGGAAGAAATGGCAGGTGTCATGATACTCCGTTGTGTTGCAAACGATTTAAATTTCGGTCAATATATCTTGGGCGTTGAACCTAGCCGCTTTTTGCGACATTTTGCGCACTAGTCCAACAAAATTCGAATTGAGCGGGAGCTTTTCATGATATCCTTGAGCGAAAATACGAAGAAAGTTAACTCTGCAGGTTCTACATATGAGCGCGTGATGCTTAAAATCAGCGGCGAAGCATTGATGGGTGATATGAGCTTTGGCCTCAACCCACCCACTGTGCAGCGGATCGCGGCTGAAGTGAAGTCGGTGCATGATTTTGGGGTTGAAATTTGTATGGTAATTGGCGGTGGTAATATTTTTCGCGGCTTGCAAGGATCGGCGCAAGGGATGGAACGCACGACCGCGGATTATATGGGCATGTTGGCCACGGTGATGAACGCGCTGGCTATGCAATCCTCGCTTGAGGCTTTGGGAATTCATACACGCGTAATCTCGGCTATCCCGATGGATCAGGTATGCGAACCCTATATCCGCCGCCGCGCGGTGCGTCATTTAGAAAAGAAACGTGTGGTCATCTTTGCCGCGGGAACAGGCAATCCCTATTTTACAACCGACACCGCTGCAACATTGCGTGCAAATGAAATGGCCTGTGAGGCTATTTTTAAAGGCACAAAGGTTGACGGTGTTTATGACAAAGATCCAAAAAAATACCCTGATGCCAAACGCTATGACATTATAAGTTATGACGAAGTATTGCAGCGAAATTTGGGAGTGATGGATGCCAGTGCCATTGCTTTGGCGCGGGACAACAACTTGCCAATTATTGTGTTTAGCCTGAATGAACCGGGTGGTTTTTGCGGCATATTGCGCGGCGAAGGTACCTATACGCGGGTGCATGGCTAGGAACCATAGGCCCCATTGGTCAACGTTTACGAAAGGAAAAACATGTCCGAGAATGAAATTGAAATTGATCTTGATGAGATTGAACGTCGCATGCAAGGCGCGGTTACGTCGCTGCGTGGCGAGTTTTCGTCTTTGCGCACGGGGCGGGCCTCTGGTGCCATTCTTGATCCTATCCAGGTTGACGCCTATGGACAAATGACGCCGATCAACCAGCTTGGTACGGTTAACGTGCCAGAACCGCGCATGGTCGTTATAAATGTTTGGGATAAAACAATGATTTCAAAGGTCGAAAAGGCTATCCGCGAGTCTGGCATTGGTATTAACCCGATCGTAGATGGCCCGTTGATCCGCCTGCCCATTCCCGAATTGAACGAAGAACGCCGCCGCGAGCTAACCAAAGTGGCCGCGCAATATTCCGAACATGCTCGTGTCGCTGTGCGGAATGTGCGCCGCGATGGGATGGATCAGATTAAAAAGGCTAAATCTTCCAGTATGGCAGAAGATGATCAAAAAATGTATGCTGATGAAGTTCAAGTTTTAACTGATAAAGCAATTTCCAATATAGATAATGCTCTAGAAGTTAAGCAACAAGAAATTATGCAAGTATAAGTTTAAGGAAGTGTTGTGACTAGTACCCCAATTTTAGAAGTAAAAGGCCAAGGGGCAGCACATTTGGCCATTAATCGCGTTGAATGCCACGAGTTGACTTGTGCGCCTGGGCTTTTTGCGCAAAAGGTTGCTGACGTCGAGCTCAGTGGAGACCTTGTCACCCAAGTTGATTTTGCCAAGTGCCTTTATACGCTTTATTTCTCTGGACCAGAACTGGTTATTTGTATCTCTGGCGAAACTCACACATCGAACTTTTTACGGTGGCAAGTAGCCGATGCTGAATATAAATTCACGCCCAAGCTTTGGCCCTATTTTATAGAAGAAAAACTTGTAGCTATTTTGGTGTGTTTTGGCCAAAGAGGCCAGAGCTTTGGTGGGGTGGCTGTCGGATGAAGTACAGCAATTGGCAAGATTTACGCCCACGTCTTGTGACCGCGTTGGTTATGGCTTTTGTGGGTGGGCTGGCCACTTGGGTGGGTGGGCTTGCCTTTGAATTGATGATTTTGGCTGTTTTAGCTGTGATGATTTGGGAATTAGCGCAGATGACCTCAGCGCCAGAATGTGCGTATACTGGCAAAATGGCTTTTGCCCTTGGAGCTTTGGCATCGCTTTGCGTTTTTGTGATCGGGTTGTTGCCGGAATTCAAGTTTATGGCACTTCTGTTCGTGCCTGGCATCATGGCGCAGTTTGGTGGCAGACGCTTACGCTTCTGGGTGTTTATGTATTGCTTTGCTATCCTGTCCACCTGTTTTTTTCTGTTGACCTTGCGTCAAAAATTTGGCTTTGATGTGATTTTATGGTTGGTGGTTTTGGTCGCGGCCAGTGACATTATGGGTTATTTTGTTGGCCGTACATTGGGTGGTCCTAAGCTTTGGCCTCGCGTTAGCCCCAAAAAAACATGGTCTGGCACCGTTGCAGGTTGGCTGGGAGCTTCCCTTGTTGGGCTAGTTTTTTATGTAGCCCTTGGGTGGGAAATAGAACTTTTGTGGCTTTCTCCGCTGCTAGCGATGGCTGGCCAAGCGGGCGATATTGCGCAAAGCGCGCTGAAGCGTGCTGTTGGGGTGAAAGACAGCTCAAATTTTTTGCCAGGCCATGGCGGCTTTCTTGATCGCTTTGATGCTATAATTTTTGCAGTTTTGTTGCTGTCGGTTTTAAGCCAACTGATGATCTTACCGTTTTAGGAGATTTAAGATGCGCAAAATCTCAATTTTTGGTGCGACGGGATCGATCGGCGAAAGTTGTTTTGACCTTATCATCCGCCAAGGTGGGGCAAATCACTTTGAAACGGTCGTGCTCACTGGGGGCCGCAATGTAGTGCGCTTGGCAGAGATGGCAGTTCTTCTGAAAGCACAGCTTGTGGTAACTGCCTTTGAAAATTGTCGATTAGCGCTTGAAGACGCGCTTGCTGCACATGGTAATTTGGCGGCTCGGATCAAAGTTTCTGCAGGTGCGCAAGCACTTATTGACGCAGCAGATAGGCCTTGTGACTGGGCTCTTTCTGCCATTATTGGCGTGGCGGGACTGGCGCCTGGCTTTCATGTGCTGCGCCATGGCGCTATTTTGGCGCTGGCTAATAAGGAAAGCCTAGTCACAGCAGGGCCGCTTCTGTTGGCCGAGGCTGCAAAATATGGTACGCGCCTTTTGCCTGTTGACAGCGAACATTCGGCGATCTTTCAGGCCTTGGTAGGGGAAGAGATAAATTCGGTTGAACGTATCATTCTAACCGCTTCTGGCGGTGCCTTGCGCGATTGGCCCTATGAAAAGCTTAAAACTGCGACACTCACCGAAACCTTGGCACATCCAAATTGGTTGATGGGTCAGCGTATTACCGTGGATTCGGCTTCTATGTTTAATAAGGCATTGGAAGTTATTGAAACGAAAGAGTATTTCGGAGTACACCCAAGCCAAATCGAAGTGATTATTCATCCAGAGTCAATCATTCACTCTATGGTTTCTTACCGTGACGGCGCAGTGATGGCACATTTAGGCGTGCCTGATATGCGCCATGCCATTGGCTATGCGCTCAATTACCCCAAGCGCCAAAATCTTCCTGTAGCAAGGCTTAATTTTACGGCCTTGGGACAGTTAAGTTTTAAAGCGCCGAACCTTGACCGTTATCCAGCGCTACGTTTAGCACAAGAGGTGATGGGGCTTGGCGGGTCAGCGGGGGCGTCGTTTAACGCGGCCAAAGATGTGGCGCTTGATTGTTTTATCGCAGGTGAAATTGGTTTTATGGATATGGCGATTTTGGTTGAACAAACCTTAAACCGCTTGGTTCAGAAGAATTGTTTATTAAATGCGGTTCAAAGTCTTGACGATGTGCTTAATAGCGACCACTTGGCTAAGATAACAGCACTTGAGCTTTCACAAAAACTAAATAAATAAAGGGTTTAAATGTGGATTTTTTAACTTTTTTTTCAGATTTTGGAACCTTTGCGAGCAGTATCTTTGCCTTTATTGTGGCTCTTTCCATCATCGTTTTTGTTCATGAATTTGGCCATTATATCGTGGGACGTTGGTGCGGGGTGAGCGCCGAGATTTTTAGCTTGGGCATGGGCCCGGTGCTGTGGTTTCGGATGGACCAGCGTGGCACAAAATGGCAGGTAGCGGTGTTGCCTTTTGGTGGCTATGTCAAATTTGCAGGTGACGCAGATGTAACATCCGTTGGCGCTCAGGCTGATATGTCTGATCTTATTCCTAAATCTACGCGCCATACATTGGACGGCGCGCCTTTGTGGGCGCGCACACTAACGGTTGCGGCGGGGCCCTTTTTTAATTTTGGTTTTTCTATCCTGATTTTTGCGTCCTTTTTTATGACCGCTGGGATTGCCACTGATGAAGCTTATGTTGGCAAGGTAAAAGATCTTGGGCAGGGCGTACAAACTTTGCAGAAAGGGGATCTGATTTTGAGCATCGATGGTCAGCCGGTTTTGGATCTTCTCGACCTTTATAAAATTGGCGACGCGCTCACGCCCCAACGTTTCATTTCCTATCAGCTCCGCCGCAATGGTGTACTGCTCGATGTAGTGGGTCCCTATCCTTTCCCGACTTATGTTGACCGGGTGCAGCCGCAATCTGCGGCTCTGGCTGCGGGTGTTCACTCCCATGATCTGGTCGTCGCGGTCGATGGTGATCCAGTCTTTGCTTTTGCGCAGCTGGTCGAAAAGGTTAAAGCAGGCGATGGTGCACCAATGGAGTTAACTTTACTGCGCTCGGGCCAAGAGCTTGAAGTGAACCTAACTCCCAAGCAGGTTGATTTACCCAAGGCCGATGGGGGGTTTGAGCGGCGTTGGCTTTTGGGGCTGTCGGGGGGCTTAGCCTTTGACCCCTTGACCCGCAGAACTGGCCCCTTTGAAGGGGTGTGGCTGGCGACTAAGGCCACCTATAGTTTGATTTCAAAAAATCTTTCGGGCATAGGTCATTTGGTCACAGGCAAAATTTCGTCTTGTAATATTAGCGGCCCAATCCGTATTGCACAGGTTTCTGGTGATATGGCCCGCGATGGAGCGGCGGTTTTTTTTGGCTTTGTGGCGATGCTTTCAACGGCTATTGGGTTGATGAATTTGTTTCCCATCCCCGTTTTAGATGGTGGGCATTTAGTACTTTTTGGTTATGAAGCATTGTCGCGAAAAAAGCCATCGCCCAAGGTCATTGGAATCCTTATGCGTATAGGTATGATAGTGCTTTTGTCTTTAATGGCATTTGCTTTCACTAATGATTTGATTTTTTGTCCCTAAATTCTGAATTTGACTTTGCTTTAAAGCGCTGTTCTTTTGACATGCTTACCTATTCGCGCTAGTCAGAATATGTAAATAAAACTGAGGCTATAAGATGCTTAACCTTTCATCCGTTTGTAAACTAAATGCAGCGATTTTTCGGAAATGGATAAACCTTTCGTTTATGGTCTTTGGTTTGATTGTGGCCGGTTTGGCCACTGGCCTTTCTCTACCCGCCTCAGCCCAATCTTTTGAGTTTTCTAGCGTACAAGTTTCAGGCAATGTTTTTTTTGAAGAGGCCACGGTTCGGCGCTATGCCGCAGTACCTTTGGGCCAGCCTTTGTCAGCTGCAGAATTGAATGCTGCCTATCAAAGGCTCGTGAATTCAGGTATTTTTGAATTGGTCACTTTGACACCACTTGGAGATCGGTTGGACATCGAGGTGGTTGAATATCCGGTTATCAATGTGATTGCTTTCGAAGGTAACACCCAAATTAAGGACGAAAATCTAGCCGCCATGATTGGCTCTGCCTCGAGTGACGTATATTCGCCAGCCAAGGCCGAGGCTGACGCCCAAACGTTGATATTGGCCTATTTGGAGGCGGGTCGGGTAGCGGCTAGTGTCGAGCCGAGGGTGATCCGTCGTTCCGGTAGTCGTGTTGATTTAGTGTTTGAAATTGCTGAAGGCAAAGTTGTTGAAATTGAACGCTTAGGATTTGTAGGCAATCGAAGTTTCTCTGATCGGCGGTTGCGCCAAATTCTTAAAACCAAACAAGCAGGCCTTCTGCGTCAATTGGTAATGCGAGATACTTTGATTCCTGAACGGATCAACCTTGATAAGCGGTTGCTGAAAGATTTTTATCTCTCGCGGGGTTACATCGATTTTAACATTCTAAATGCGTCGGCAGACCTTACACGCGAACGCGATGGTTATTTTGTGACCTTCACCGTACGAGAAGGTTTGCACTATAAGTTTAAGAAAGCCAAGATCGTAAGCGAAATTCCTGGGGTTAATGCCGATGATTTTGTCAAGCTTATTTCGGTGAAGGAGGGTCAAAGTTATACGCCATCGGCCATTGATTTGACTATTAGACGCATAGAAAGTCTGATAATAAAAAGAGGTTCAGATTTTATCAGTGTTGATCCGCGCATCAAACGCAACCTGGCCGATCAAACTATCAATGTGGATTTTGTGTTGGTCAAGGCTCAGCGCATTTTTGTTGAACGTATCGATATCCACGGAAATGTCGCTACCCTTGACCGAGTGATCCGCAACCAGTTCCGCTCGGCTGAGGGTGACCCCTTTAATAAGCGCGAATTGCAACAAACTGCAGAAAGGCTGCGTGCTTTAGGTTTTTTTGCCGATGTGGCAATATCCTCACAGACTGGCAGCAGTTCAGATCAAAAAATTATTGATTTGGCTGTGGTTGAAAAGCCGACTGGCAGCTTAAGTTTTGGGTTTGCCTATTCTGTGAGCACTGGCGTTGGCTTAAATTTGTCGCTCAGTGAGGCTAATTTTCTGGGCCGCGGCCAATCGCTAACTCTGAAGCTTACGACCGGCACCAGCAATGAAGATATCTATGTGTCCTTTTCCGAGCCTACGTTTTTGAATCGTGATTTGACTTTCAATTTGTCTGCTGGGAAATCTTCGACCACAGGGAGTAGCGCCAGCTATAACACGTCAAATCAAATGTTTCTGCCACAGTTATCGTTCCCGATGGGGGAAATGGGCCGATTCTCGGTGAATGCAAATTATGATAAAAGTGAAATTTCAAAAGTTGATACAACCAACCCAATTTTGCTTTTGGATCAGGGTAAGCAGACAATTTTTTCCCTCGGTTATGGTTTGTCATATGACACGCGCAAATCTGGCCTAAATCCTACTGGCGGCGTTTTGATTAAGTTTGACCAAGATTTTTCTGGTTTGACAGGTGATATCAAATCCATGCGCACCAGGTTTTTGGGGATGGTGGAAGGCTCTGTCATGAAGGAAGCAGTCAGCTACCGAATGATCAGTGAGGGGGGCGTTTATAAGCGTACTAATGGTAATTCACGCTTAACAGAGCGCTTCTTTGCACGGGGAAAAATTCGCGGTTTTGACAGGAATGGCATAGGCCCGCGCGACTATCACGAGAATGTGGTATCTCAGGATGCTTTAGGCGGAAATTACTTTGCCTCATTGAAGATGGAGGCTGACTTTCCAATTGGCATGCCCGAAGAATATCAAATTACAGGGGGTGTCTTTTATGATATGGGTTCGGTATGGGGTCTCGATAATACGACTGGATATGCAGATTTTACCGTTGACGATGGCTTCCACCTACGACAAGTAGCTGGCCTGTCGGTGTTTTGGACCACCCCCGTCGGCCCCTTGCGGTTTAACTGGACAAAGGCGCTGCAAAGTCAGGGTTATGATAAAGTTCAGAATTTTGACTTGACCCTGTCTACGAAATTCTGATGCATTGCGTTCGAGATGTTTTGCTTAAGATCCTTTGGTTGACTATTGTGGCAAGCTTAGTTGGCATGGGCCCGCCAAGCCTAGCGCAAGACGTTTTTGCACAAAATCAAATCACTGCAGAATCTAAGCAAGTTGATTACAACCATATAAGCCGAATTCTAACTTTATCGCCTGATCTGCTTTATACGGGCTCACGCTTTGGCGCGACCGTGCAACAGCGCGCCGTGGCCTTTGCCAAGCAATTGGCCGACGAAAACGACGACTATGAAGTCACTCTGGCGCAGGAGGAAAAAGAACTTACCGACAAGCGTGCAATTATGTCTGCTGCAGAATTTTTGCCCTTAGCTGCAGCTTTTGACCAAAAAGTCGAACGCATCCGCAATGAACAAGATGAAAAAGTTCGTCAGTTGGCTAAAAAAACCGAAGACAATCGCAAATACTTCTTTGATGCGATCTTGCCCCTTTTGGCTGAAATTATGAAAAAATCGGGGGCTGAGATCATTGTTGAAAAAAGCTCTGTCTTCGCCTCATTCGACCGTATCGACATCACCGATGAGGCCGTCAGCCTGATTGATACGACACTTGCGCTCGAGCCCGATCTTTCAGGGCCCTTGGCGCCTATTAGGGTTGATGTGCCAAAGTTAGGCAACTAATGTGCCAGGACCTTTAGGAGTATACCATGCCGATCATAGCTGATATTGAACTAATTCAACGTCTAATTCCACACCGGTATCCGTTTTTGTTGGTGGATAAGATCAAAGATATAGTGCTCAATAGTTCGGCCATTGGGATTAAGAATGTCACTTTCAATGAGCCGCAGTTTCAGGGGCATTTTCCAGGTAAGCCCTTGTTTCCTGGCGTGCAGATGATAGAAGCCTTGGCCCAAACGGCGGGCTGTTTGGTGGCGTTGTCGATGGATTTGATTGATCGCAATTTACTTGTTTATTTTATGACGGTTGATTGCGTAAAATTTCGCCGCAAAGTGGGGCCGGGTGATGTGCTTGAACTTCATGTGAGTGTCAAACGCGGAGGCGGTAAAGTGTGGAAATTTGCAGGACGCGCGATGGTGGGCGATGAGCTTGCCTGCGAATGTGAATTCACCGCCATGATGGAATTGCCACAAAGTGATGCTAAAGCATGATTCATCCTTCGGCCATCATTGAGCAGGGTGCAGTTATCGGGCCCAATTGCCAGATTGGCCCTTTTGCTCTGATAGGGCAAGACGTGACCTTGGGGCGTGGGGTGATCATAAAAAGCCATGCCATAGTTACAGGCTTAACCGAAATTGGTGATGAAACCGTTGTGTTTCCCTTCGCCTGCGTTGGAGAAGTGCCGCAAGATTTGAAATATAAGGGCGAAAAGACTCGACTTTTAATTGGCAGACGCTGCCGCATCCGCGAAGGGGCCACGCTGTCAACCGGAACCGAAGGCGGCGGCGCTGTCACCCGCATTGGGGATGATTGTTTGATGATGACAGGCGCACATGTAGGCCATGATGCTCAGTTGGGCAGTCGGATTATTCTAGCAAATCAGGCTGCTATTGCTGGCCACTGTGTGCTGGGTGATGATGTGATTGTTGGTGGGCTTTCGGGGGTACATCAATTCGTGCGTATAGGGCGTGGCGCAATTATTGGTGCAGTCACTATGGTAACTAATGATGTGTTGCCCTACGGCCTTGTGCAAGGCCCACGCGGTGAGCTTGACGGGTTGAACCTTGTGGGTCTCAAACGCCGTGGGGTTGAACGCATTGATATTACCGCCATGCGGGCCGCCTATCAAATGTTGGCGCAGGGCGATGGTACCTTTCTTGATCGTGCCCGCCGCTTGGCGAATCAAAGCAAAAACCCCTATGTCCAGGAAATAACCGATTTTGTTTTAGCGGCATCTGATCGCTCTTTTCTCACACCAAAATGAGTCCCCTCACAGCCCTTATTGCTGGATCGGGCGCATTGCCAGCACTGTTAGTTGCTGAACGACCCGATCTTCTGGTCACAGCACTTGACGGCTTTTTGCCTCAAGGGCTGCAGGCCAAGATCATCTTTCGTGTTGAGCGTCTGGTGCCTTTTATGCGCGCTTTAGAAGACTTGGGCGTTCAAGAGGTAATTTTTGCAGGCTCGGTGCGCCGCCCACGGTTGGACCCCTCACTTTTTGACGCTCAAACCGCGCAGATCGTGCCACAGCTTGTTGCCGCGATGCAAGGCGGCGATGACACTATCTTGCGCGAAGTTGTAGCAATTTTTGAGAATTTTGGTTTTGTGGTAAAGGGTTTAAAAGATGTCGCCCCTGCATTTTTGCCAAGTGCAGCTGTTTTGGTGGGGGAGGTCAACGCTCGAGACCAAGCTGATTCTGTTCGCGCTGCCTTGATCGTGGATGCGATGGGTGCGGTTGATGTGGGACAAGGCGCAGTTGTGGCAGGTGGGATGTGTTTGGCGGTTGAATCCCTGCCCGGAACCGATGCGATGCTGCAGTTTGTGGCCCAGTTTGCGCCGCATCCTAATTCTGAGGCGCGCGTGGGATTGCTCTATAAAGCCCCCAAACTTACTCAAGATCGTCGCATTGATTTGCCCGCCTTGGGGCCACAAACCGTTATTAATGCCGCAAATGCAGGTCTTGCGGGAATTTGCTTTGAAGCCGGTGGCGTGATTTTGATTGAACGCGACGCGCTGTTGGCCAAGGCCGCCGAACTTGGGCTTTTTATCTGGGCGCGCAAAAAATGAGATATTACTTGATCGCGGGCGAAGCCTCAGGCGATTTGCTAGGTGCTGATTTGATGGCAGGCCTTCGCAGGCTTGACCCCAACGCTAGTTTTGTGGGCTTGGGTGATGCAATGATGGAGGCCCAAGGATTGTTTAGCCTCTTTGATATATCAGAGCTTTCGGTGATGGGTATTGCTGAGATTGCACCAAAATATTTTTCTTTGAAACGCCGTATTTCCCAAACAGCTGACGATATTTTGGCACAGTCAGTGGATGTTTTGATTACTATTGATAGTCCCGATTTCTGTCTGCGGGTCGCTAAAATTTTGCGGGCAAAGCGCTCTGATTTGCCTATTTTGCATTATGTGGCTCCCTCAGTCTGGGCATGGCGACCCAAGCGGGCCGTTAAAATGGCACGACTGGTGGATCATGTGTTGGCTCTGCTGCCATTCGAGCCCTCTTTGATGCAAGCCGTGGGTTTAAGCTGTGACTTTGTAGGCCATCCAGTGGTTGCACGCCCCTTGGGCCTTTCGCAAAAAGGTGACGACCCCATAATTTTGGTGCTGCCCGGATCCCGAAGAGGAGAAATCGCCCGTCTGACCCCGGTGATGGGCAGTTCTTTGGAGTTAATTTTACCGCACCACCCAAAGTTGCGGGTGTTGCTGCCAAGTCTCCCGCATTTGGTAGATCAGTTGCGCTATTTGGTTAAAGACTGGCCGATTGCGCCCAAAATTATTACTGATTTACCGGGAAAAGCTGATGCTTTTGCCAGTGCATCTGTAGCCATTGCGGCGTCGGGCACCGTGTCGTTAGAACTGGCTGCCAACCGGGTGCCGATGGTGGTTGCCTATGATATGCATCCAATCACTCTTTGGTTGATGACACGCATGGCGCTTATTGACACGGTAACTCTGGTTAATCTTGTGTCAGAAACCCGCCTTGTGCCCGAATTTATCGGGCGTAATTGCCGCGCTGAATTGATAGCGCCCGCGGTTTTGGCGCAATTAGCCGATCCGACAGCACAGCTTGAAGCTATGGATTTTACAATGGCGCGCTTGGGTAAAGGTGGAATAGCACCAGGGGTCCGCGCAGCGCGTTCAGTATGGAATTTTTTAGAAAAAAGGACTTTGTTGCGTTAAGTTTGCCCGCGCCAGATCCAGCCGCCACCCAAGACTTGGCCACCCGTTTCTGCGTAAAAGACACAGGCTTGGCCTGCCGAAACGCCATCTTCAGGGTCTAAAAGCTCGACCATCGCTTCAGTAGCTGAAAGTGGCCGCAAAATCGCGGTGCGCTGCGGGCGGGTTGACCTAACTTTGACGCGAATATTCCACTCAGACTGGCTGTCAAATGGGGGCGCGCCCAGCCAATTGACTTCACGAATGGGGATCATACGCGTTGAAAGCGCAGCTCTTGGACCAACGATTACATGCCGCTTTTGAGGGTCAAGGCGCAGCACATACAAAGGATCTTCCAGGCCGCCTATGCCAAGGCCCCGTCTTTGGCCGATGGTAAAGTGAATTACGCCTGGATGTTGGCCAAAAATATTTCCATCGAGGTCAACTATATCGCCAGGTATGGCCGAACCTGGACGCAGTTTTTCGATCACCGTCGCATAATCGCCATTGGGCACAAAACAAATATCTTGGCTGTCTGGCTTGTCCGCGACTGAAAGGCCAAATTGCTGCGCCAAAGCGCGGGTCTCGGCCTTGGACCCCAAATGACCCAAGGGAAAACGCAAATAATCAAGTTGCTCTGTCGATGTAGAAAATAAAAAATAGCTTTGATCGCGCGCAGCATCGGCGGCGCAGTGCAGTTCAGGGCCAACGGCGCCCATTTTGCGCTGAATATAATGGCCTGTGGCCATGCAGTCGGCATCAAGGTCGCGTGCGGTGGCCAAAAGGTCTTTGAATTTTACTCTTTCATTGCACCGAATGCAGGGGACTGGCGTAGCGCCAGCCAAATAGGCATCCGCAAAATCATCTATTACTGCATCGCGGAAGGTGTTTTCATAATCCAATACGTAATGAGGAAAGCCCATCGATTCGGCCACGCGACGCGCATCGTGAATATCCCGTCCCGCACAGCAGGCACCTTTTTTGGCTAAAGCCGCACCATGATCATAAAGCTGTAACGTAACACCAATAACGTCGTAACCCTCCTGAGCAAGCATTGCAGCCACAACGGAACTGTCGACCCCACCTGACATTGCCACAACAACCCTCGTCGCGGCGGGCGACTTCATAAAGCCAAGCGAATTAAGAGGCTGATCAAGCGGCATGGTGACCCTTATCAAACTATTGAGAAGATGTTTTATAATATATAAAAATTCTATATATTCTCAACCCCTCAGTTTTACGAGTCATAAAACTTTATGACTTCAACTAAAATGATGGAAAGGGCCATGATATTTTTAAAATCAACGCCATTCGCTGGATTGCAGAAAAAAACTGGTGGCTAAATACATTGGAATAGTCTCGGGTGGGTTGTATTTTGAGATATTTGGTGCTTCCAATGGAAAATGTCATTGAAAACGTAAGCTGAGCTATGGGTTGCACGGGCTAATGATTAAGTCTGTTCTGGACCTTGGCTTGCGCCTTCCCTAAACATTAGGGAAGGAGAAGCCGATGTCTAATGCCCTTAACCCATCGCTGGTCAGTGAAGGCCAAGCCCGCCAAAGGCTGGAAGAACTTTCGGTTGCTATCGCTGCGGCGAACCATGAGTATCATGCCCTTGATGCGCCGCGCCTCAATGACGCCACGTATGACGCTTTGAAAAAAGAGCTCATCGGGCTGGAAGCAATCTTTCCCGCATTAATCACTCCCGAAAGTCCCAGCAAAAAGGTGGGCGCGCCTGCGGTAGATGGCTTTTCTAAAGTGGCACATCGGGTGCCGATGCTCAGTTTGGAAAATGCCTTTGAAGTGGGTGATGTGGTTGATTTTGAAGACCGAATTCGCAAATATTTGGGCTACACGGGTGCACTTTGTTTTACTGCGGAACCTAAGATTGATGGTTTGTCTTTGTCACTGCGCTATGAGGATGGCCATTTGGTCAGTGCGGCGACGCGTGGAGATGGTAGTATGGGTGAAAATGTTACCGCCAATACCCGTGTTATTAGCGATATTCCCCAATTTTTGACCGATGCGCCGCAGGTCTTGGAAGTGCGAGGAGAAATATATATGGCGCATGCGGACTTTGCCACCCTAAATGCCCGCCAAGTGGCCATAGGCAACAAGGTATTTTCCAATCCGCGCAATGCTGCCGCAGGTTCGTTACGCCAGCTTGATACTTCGGTGACAAAAGCCAGACCCTTGCGCTTTTTTGCCTATGCTTGGGGCGACCTTTCCGCCCCGCTTTCTCAAACGCAATTTGGTGCCATTGCTTGTCTGCAATCGTTTGGCTTTAAAACCAATAGGCTGACCAAAACCTGCGAAACGGTGGCAGATCTAATTGCGCATTACAAAAATATAGCCGCTCAGCGCGCTGATCTAGGTTATGATATCGATGGAGTTGTATATAAAATCAATGACTTAACGCTTCAGCGGCGTTTGGGCTTTCGCGCTGCTAGCCCACGTTGGGCAATTGCCCATAAATTTTCGGCCGAACTGGCTTGGACGGATCTTTTAGGCATCGACATTCAAGTGGGCCGCACTGGCGCGCTTTCGCCCGTGGCACGGCTTAAGCCCGTGACGGTGGGCGGAGTAGTGGTGTCTAACGCCACTTTGCACAATCAAGACTATATCGAAGGGCGCGATTCCAAAGGTGCGCCCATTCGCGAAGGCCGCGACATTCGCGTAGGAGACCGCGTGCAAATTTACCGCGCGGGCGATGTGATCCCCAAGATCAGAGATGTTGATCTGGCTAAACGCCCGATGGGTGCTGCCGCCTTTGTTTTTCCAAATCAGTGTCCTGAATGCCAGTCGGCCGCGTTGCGTGAGCCGAGAGACGCGGTGCACCGCTGCTCAGGTGGGCTGATATGCCCAGCACAAGCCGTTGAAAGACTTAAACATTTTGTGAAACGTGGCGCGTTTGATATTGAAGGTTTGGGTGCCAAGCAGATCGAAATTTTTTATCACGACGATATTTTACCTATCAAAACCCCGGTTGATATTTTCACACTTGAAGCGAGGGACCGAGCCAATATTTTGCAAAAACTGCACAATCGTGACGGCTTTGGATCAAAGTCTGTCAGCAATCTTTTTGTTGCCATCACTGAAAAACGTAAAATTTCTTTCGAAAAACTGATCTATTCGCTGGGGATCCGCCATGTTGGCGAAGCATCGGCCACGCTGATTGCCCGTCATTATAGGAATTACCCCAGGTTCGAATCTGCAATGCTGGCTGCTGTCTTAAATGATGGTCCGATTTGGGATGATCTTTTGTCTATTGACGGGGTAGGAACGGTTTTGGCGTGTTCGATCATCACGGCGTTTCAAATGCCTGCCGAGGTCCAAGCGATCCAGGCTTTGGTGGCTGAACTGACGATCGCGCCCGCGTTTAAGCCAGAACTTTTTGGCAGTCCTATTGCGGGTAAAACCTTGGTTTTTACTGGAACTTTAGAAAAAGTGACCCGCGCCGAAGCCAAAGTGCGGGCCGAACGTTTGGGGGCCAAGGTGGTAGGCTCAGTCAGTCCCAAAACCGATTATGTGGTGGCGGGGCCCGGGGCTGGCTCAAAAGCCAAGACGGCCGCGGATTTGGGTATTATGGTCTTGACTGAGGATGATTGGCTTGTCCTCATCCAAGACTTATGAGCCGCCCCGAAGCCCTGTTTCCGCTTTTTGCGGATTTAGAAACGCTGGACGGCGTGGGCCCAAAATCTGCGGCGCTATTTCATAGTTTGGGAGTGGCGCGGCCCAAGGATTTGTTGTTTTTATTGCCGCAAGCGGGGGTTGATCGCCAAAGGCGCAGTTCGATCCGCGATGTGATCCCCCCTGCTGTCGTTACGGTTGAGGTTGAGGTGGGGATTCATATGCCACCCCGCACTAAAGGCAAGCCTTACCGTGTGTTTGTCAATGACGAGCTCACGGAATTTCAGTTAGTGTTTTTCCACGCCCGCGCGCCCTATTTGGAAACATTATTGCCGATAGGTTCTCGGCGACTTTTGTCCGGCCGGGTTGAGGTTTTTGATCACATTGCGCAAATGGTGCATCCTGATCATGTGCTTGATCTGGCCCAAGCAGGCAACCTGCCGCCTTATGAACCTGTGTATCCTTTGACGGCGGGGCTTAATCAAAAAACGCTGATCCGTGCGGTGGGGGCGGCGCTAAAACGCGCACCCCTATTGGAGGAATGGATTGATCCAGCGCTTAAGGCGCGTGAAAATTGGCCCAATTGGGCAGATGCTTTGGCCCATGCCCATGCTCCAAAACAAGATGCTGATTTGGGCTCTAGCGCTCCCGCTCGCCAGCGTTTGGCTTATGATGAGTTTTTTGCTCATCAAGTTACTTTGGCTTTGGCGCGGGTCAATTTTCGTCGGGTTAAGGGCAGGGTCACTTTAGCCACAGGGGACCTGCAAGCGAGCGTTTTTAAAATTCTACCTTACCAGCCTACATCCGCACAAACACGCGCCATTGCTGATATAACCAAAGATCTGGCCGCGCCAGAGCGTATGAACCGCTTGTTGCAAGGCGACGTAGGGGCTGGCAAAACCTTGGTGGCTTTTATGGCGATGCTAGGCGCAATAGAAGGGGGTGGGCAGGCAGTTCTGATGGCTCCGACCGAAATTCTGGCCTGCCAACATTTTGAAAGTTTGCAGAGCATGGCTCAGGCCGCTGGGGTAGAGATAGCGCTTTTAACTGGTCGCGACAAAGGGGCTGAACGGGCCACTAAACTTTCGCGTTTGGTCTTGGGACATATTGGTTTGTTGATTGGCACCCATGCGGTGTTTCAAAAAGACGTGCATTTTGCTGATCTACGTTTGGCGGTGGTGGATGAACAGCATCGCTTTGGTGTAGCGCAGCGTATGGAGTTGGGTGCCAAAGGACGCGCTGTCGATGTTTTAGTGATGACGGCCACGCCGATCCCGCGCTCGCTTGCCTTGGCCGGCTACGGCGATATGGATATTTCGGTGCTTGACGAAAAACCGGTGGGGCGTAAACCCGTCACCACTGTACTTGTAGCAGACAGTCGCATAGACGAGGTGGTAGCCCATTTGGCCCGCGCCGTGCGGGAAGGCAAACAGGCTTATTGGGTTTGCCCCTTAGTCGAAGACAGTGAAATTTTAGACTACATTTCCGCCGAGGCGCGCTTTGTGATGCTGCGTGCCTCCTTTGGAGAAGATGTGGTTGGTTTGGTTCATGGACAAATGCCGCCCGCAGATAAAGATGCTGCAATGGCGCGTTTTGTTGCTGGCAAAACATTGGTTTTAGTTGCGACAACGGTGATCGAAGTTGGGGTAAATGTGCCTAATGCCAGCATCATAGTGGTGGAGCGGGCTGAAAAGTTTGGACTCGCGCAGTTGCACCAATTGCGCGGCAGGGTCGGGCGCGGTGATGCGCAGTCAACCTGTCTGCTGCTTTACAAAGCACCTTTGACCACAACTGGCGAACGCCGTTTGGCAATTTTGCGCAAAACTGAAGACGGGTTTAGCATCGCTGAAGAGGATCTGAGCATGCGTGGTGCGGGTGATTTAATTGGTACGGCGCAATCTGGCCTGCCGCGGTTTCGTATCGCCAACGTCGAAGACCAAGCCAGTTTGATGCAAATAGCCCATCAAGATGCCCGCACCCTATTAACCAACGACCCAGATCTCAGCAGTCCACGGGGTCATGCTTTGCGTTATCTTTTATGGCTTTTAGACCATGATCGCGCAATTAGGTTGATTGGCGTGGGCTAATGTTCCAAAATGTTCTTAAAAAGTTCTTGACATGACGCTTAAAATTTGAGAACAATATAAGAACATATAGGAACATAAATGGAGAACATTATGCTCGCAGATCTGAAATCAGCACTTTCTCAATCGACCACTGCGGTTTTTGAAGATTTTTTGGGAGTTGTAGCGTTGTTTTCCATGCTTGTTGCGTTGCTTTGTCTGCCCGGCAGCTTTTGATCGTCATTACTTTGAAAATCTGACTTGAGCTGCTTTGAAAGAGACGCCTGCTCTTTCATACTTCACCACCGCTTTTGCGGTGGTTTTTTTATGAGTAGGTTTTTCTGTGGCGTCATCAATCGCGGCCAAAGTAGCATCTAGGGCTAAAAGAACCGAGGCGTGGCGGTTTGCAAAATCTTTGACTGGAAGTAGGGCTTCAAAGCCAGAAAAAGGCGCGCTTGGAACAGGGCCGTTTTGGGTCAGCATGGCGTGCAGTTCGCTACGGGCTTTGGTGATATCGGCCTTAGTGGATCCGAGCACTACTTCGCCGAGCACACCCGCGCCGGCTTGGCCAAGGGCGCAGGCTTGAACCTCTTGTGCGAAGCAGCTAATTTTGCCTGCATCTAACTCCAACTCGACTGAAATCTGCGATCCACAGGTCATCGAGCGCGCCTTGCCAACGCCATCAGGCGTAATTAATCGGCCTTGATGCCCAATATTTGAGGCAAGGCTCAGGATTTGGGTGGAATAAAGACTGAGCAAATCGGCATCAGACATGGGATTTTCAGCTTTCCATAGGATCTCTTAGGTCCTAAATAGGGGTTCTTGCTCGTAATGCAAAGGATCAAAATGACCTTCGACCCCAGCTCGCTAAAGTATAACACGCAGGGGCTGATCCCTGCGATCGTGCAGGACCATGTTTCGGGGCAGGTATTGATGCTGGCCTATATGAATGCGCAATCGGTTGAACGCACATTGACAACAGGGCAGGTGACTTATTGGTCGCGGTCGCGTCAGGCCTTTTGGATCAAAGGTGAGACTTCAGGCCATGTACAAAAACTAATGGAAATGCGGCTAGATTGCGACCGTGATACACTGTTATTGAAGGTTGATCAAAACGGCCCAGCTTGCCATACCAACCGGAAATCCTGTTTTTATACTGTGGTTGAAAATGGAGTTGAACGCATGATGTCAGAGCGGTTTCTCTAAACCTAAGGCGGATAAAACATCATCGCACGCCATTCCTTGGGCACGAAAACTGGCCAATGAGCGCGCATCGTCGCGTTTGGCCAAGCGTTTTCCTGCCGTATCGCGGATTAGGTGGTGATGGTGATAACGCGGCCTGGGTAAGCCTAAATGATGCTGTAAAAGCTGATGAATGGCGGTGGCGGGTTGCAAATCCAAACCGCGGACCACTTCGGTGATGTTTTGCGCGCCGTCATCGACCACTACCGCCAAATGGTAAGAAACTCCAATATCTTTGCGTGCCAAAACCACATCACCAAGCGTGGCGATCATGTCTTTGGCCGTGCAAAAGCGCACCCCACTTTGATAACCTGTTTCTGTGAAAGACACGCTGCTTAGTCCCTCGAGGGCCCGCGCAATGTTCAAGCGGAGTGCGGGGGCCTGGTCGGGGCGGAGGTTTGAATTGCGGCAGGTGCCCGGATAAACCGGCCCATCTGGCCCGAACAGGGCCTGCGCACTTTCTTGCGGTGCGGCAAGCGCCGCGCGAATGTCGCCCCTTGTGCAACTACAATGATAGGTCAGTCCTAGATCAAAAAGTCGCGCCATCGCCGTTTGATAGGCCAAGCTTTGGGATGATTGACGCAAAACGGGTTTGGGCCAATTCAGCCCAAGCCAGTGTAAATCTCGATAAATAGCCGCTTCCCACTCTGGTCGACACCGCTGGGTGTCAATATCTTCAATCCGGAGCAAAAACTGGCCACCATGTTCGTGTGCACGGTTGTTCCCGATCAGCGCACTATAGGCATGACCCAAATGCAGCGCCCCCGTGGGCGAGGGCGCAAAACGTGTGATATAGGGAGTTAAAGTGTCAGCCATTGAGATAATGAGACTTTCGCGCGCTCGGTATACGCGAAGTAGCGGTCTTTGCGCCCTTTGCGCCCCCCCCGCGCGTCAATCGGGGGGAAGAGCCCAAAATTCACATTCATCGGTTGAAAGCTTTTGGCGACGGCACCGCCGGTGACATGGGTGATCAAAGCGCCCATCGCCGTGTCGGGTGGTGGGGGGGGTAGGTTGCGGCCTTGTATTTCAGCCGCCGCCATGCGCCCCGCCAAAAGCCCCATCGCCGCGGATTCGACATACCCTTCGACCCCGATGACTTGGCCTGCAAAGCGCAAATGCGGTTTTGACTTAAGCCGCAGCTGTTCATCAAGCAAAGTCGGAGAGTTCAAAAACGTATTGCGATGAATACCACCAAAACGCGCGAATTCAGCATTTATCAGACCTGGAATGGATCTAAAAACAATGGCTTGCGCTCCATATTTCATCTTGGTTTGAAAGCCTACAATATTGTAAAGTGTCCCAAGTGCATTATCACGGCGCAGTTGCACCACTGCATAGGCGCGCTCATTCGTGTGGGGGTTCGTAAGACCTACGGGTTTCATTGGGCCAAAGCGCAGGGTTTCGCGGCCGCGTTCGGCCATCACTTCAATGGGCAGGCAACCATCAAAATAGCCCACTGTTTCGCCTTCGTGGAATTCGGTTTTATCGGCCGAAATCAGCGCATCAATAAAGACTTCATATTGATCGCGGTTCATCGGGCAGTTCATATAGGCGGTCTGCTCTGCCTCAGTTTCGCCCTTGTCATAGCGCGACTGCATCCAGGCCACTGACATATCGACTGAATCGGCATGAACAATCGGCGCGATGGCATCAAAAAAGGCCAAAGCCTCAGCGCCGGTATGGCTGCGGATGCTTTCGGCTAGCGCTGTGGAGGTTAGTGGGCCCGTCGCTATGATCCAATTGCCCTGATCGGGCAATTCTGTTACTTCACCAAATTTAATGGAAATCAGTGGGTGTGCCAAAAGCCGTGCGGTCACGGTTTGTGCAAAAGGGTCGCGGTCAACCGCCAAGGCGCCACCTGCGGGTAGGCGGTGCTGGTGCGCCACCTCCATGATCAAACCATTAGCCGCGCGCATTTCCCAATGTAACAGACCTACAGCGTTTTGCGTATCATCGTTTGAGCGAAATGAGTTTGAACAGACCATTTCTGCAAAATCGCCGGTGCGATGTGCGAAAGTGCCCTTTTGGGGTCGCATCTCATGCAATACTACTCTGACGCCCAATTTGGCCGCTTGCCACGCCGCTTCTGACCCAGCCATACCTCCGCCAAGTATATGTAACGTTTGATCCATAGGGCCGATTTAGGGCCAAGCGAGGCAAAAGAAAAGGGGTTTTACTAAATTCACTTTTTAGCGTGGAAACTGCTTTGGCAACAAAGCGCGCATCGGCGGCTAAACGCCCACCACCAAAGTGAACGAAGGCCAACAGCGTAGGACTTAAGACTTGATGCAGCGCAAACAACTGTATTTGCTTAGGATGGTTGGTCGCAAAACAAAAATTTCTTTGAAATATTTCTGACAATAGGGTTAAAATCATCTCTAAAAACTGAGCTTGATAGAAAAACATCGACATAATATCTCTAAAAAGCTCTAAAAAATACTAGCATCATTTATAAACTTAGAGACATACCGCGTCTACCATAAAGGCGACCCTTAGAGCTGGACTGTGCTTTTGTGAAAGCCCGACAGAAAAAAGGTCAATCAAATCAATAAGTGTAAGGTCAATAAAAGTGAAGAGAAGTACATGCCGATAAAATTCAATTGTGTAACATAACTTTAAATTCGAATTATTTCTAATGCTTTTAACTGAGATTGATGAAATGCGCTTTTGTTAGTTACATCAAATCCTAAGTCATGGGCTAGGTCAAAGAAGCCTTGGGCAGGAATGTTTTGTTGTTTTGCAGTGACCATTGCAGAAATCAGGGGGCGCTGTTTCGCACAATCCTCGTGCATCAAACGTTCCAGAGCTTGAGTTAAATGTCGCATGGGGCGCACGTCTAGAGCTGCCATGACCTGAACATAGGATTTAGGGTGGACTAACTGCTCAAGATAATTGCGCAGCTGTTCATCCAAATCATAATTGCTATTCTTCTTCATCGCCCTGATCTGCGATACGGGCCACTGACACGACAACTTCGGTCGCACCCGTGTCAAAAACCCGTACGCCGCCCGCTGAACGGGACCGGAAGCTGATTTGATCAACGGGGCAGCGAATGGATTGACCCGTTGAGGTGGCTAGCATGATCTGATCTGTGCGTTCCACAGGGAAACAGGCAATCAATTCGCCGCCACGTGTGCCCGTGGTAATGGCTTTAACCCCTTGTCCGCCACGTCCGCGCAGTGGATAATCATGGCTAGACGACAGTTTGCCCGAGCCTGCAGCCGTGATCGTCAATATCAGATCCTCGGCCGCTGACATTTCGGAAAAACGTTCCAATGAAAGTTGACCTGCTTCGCTTGTGGCCTCTTCATCATCATCTAGTTCGACATCATCACTCAAGCCTTCCTGGGCGCGGCGCATTTTCAAATAGGCAGTGCGCTCCTCGGGTGATGCTTCGAAATGACTGATCACCGACATAGACACTACACTGTCCCCGTCTGACAGTCTGATGCCACGTACTCCGGTGGATTCGCGTGAGTTAAATACCCTGACATCTTTGGTTGAAAAGCGAATTGCACGCCCGACCTTGGTGACCAGCATTACATCGTCATTATTGTTGCAAATGCGTGCATTCACCAATTCCACGTCTTCAGGTAGTTTCATTGCAATTTTGCCATTGCGTTTCACATTAATGAAATCTGAAAGCGCATTACGGCGCACATCCCCTTCGCTTGTGGCAAATACAATTTGTAAGTTGACCCAATCTTCCTCGGCCGCGTCAACAGGCATGATCGCTGCGATCGATACACCCTGCGAGATGGGAAGAATGTTCACAATCGCCTTACCCTTGGCTTGCCGACCAGCAAGGGGCAGGCGCCAGCATTTGAGCTTATAGGCCATGCCATTGGTAGTGAAAAACAGCAACTGCGTATGGGTATTGGCCACGAATAAGGTGGTGACCACGTCATCTTCTTTGGTTGCCATCGATGACAGCCCCTTCCCGCCGCGCCGCTGAGCTCGGAAATCGATCAGAGGCGTGCGCTTAATCCAGCCTGCGGATGTGATGGTCACAACCATATCTTCGCGTTCGATCAGGTCTTCGTCTTCCATATCGCCTGACCAATCAACAATTTCAGTGCGCCGCGGCACGTAAAAGGCCGTACGAACTTCGCGCAATTCTTCAGAAATTATAGCCATTATCCTTTCGCGGCTGCCCAAAATATCAAGGTGATCAAGAATTTTGGCGGCAAGTTCGGTCAACTCCGAGGTGATTTCTGACACGCCCATTGCAGTCAGGCGTTGCAAACGCAGATCCAAGATTGCGCGGGCTTGCAAGTCAGATAGGTTATAGGTGCCGTCGTCATTAACCTTATGGCTTGGATCATCGATTAGTTTTATAAAGGGTATTATCTCTCCCGCGGGCCAGCGGCGGGTCATTAAACGTTCACGCGCTTCGGACGGGTCAGCGGAAGAGCGGATGGTGGCCACTACCTCGTCCACATTTGATACGGCCACAGCCAAACCACATAGTATATGGCTGCGTTCGCGGGCTTTGCGCAATTCATATGCTGTACGGCGAGCTACGACCTCTTCTCGGAATGTGATGAAGTACATCAAAAAGTCTCGCAGGGTTAATTGCTCTGGTCGCCCACTGTTTAGCGCCAACATATTGCATCCAAACGATGTTTGCATAGGTGTGAAGCGGAAAAGTTGGTTCAAAACCACATCAGCTGTGGCGTCGCGTTTAAGTTCAATAACTACCCGAACGCCGATGCGGTCCGATTCGTCTTGCACATGTGAAATGCCTTCAATTTTTTTATCACGGACTTGTTCAGCTATTTTTTCTATCATCGAGGCTTTGTTCACCTGATAGGGCACTTCGTCGATGATGATCGCGAAACGGTCTTTGCGAATTTCTTCGATCCGTGTTTTTGCCCGAATAATAACTGAACCGCGCCCTTCTAAATAGGCTTTTCGCGCACCAGAGCGCCCCAAAATCAACCCCCCCGTTGGAAAGTCAGGGGCGGGGATGAATTCCATCAAACTTTCAGTCGACATGTCGGCATCTGCTATCAGCGCTAAAGTACCATCGATCACTTCTCCTAAGTTATGGGGCGGAATATTAGTGGCCATGCCCACGGCTATACCGCCCGCACCGTTGACAAGCATATTTGGAAACCGAGCTGGCAAAACCGTAGGTTCGCGATCTTTTCCGTCGTAATTATCTTGAAAGTCAACGGTGTCTTTGTCGATATCGGCCAAAAGAAAGGCTGCGGGCTTGTCCATGCGCACTTCGGTGTAGCGCATAGCGGCGGCACCATCTCCGTCCATCGAGCCAAAGTTACCTTGCCCATCCAAAAGCTTGAGAGACATTGAAAATGGCTGCGCCATGCGCACCAAAGCATCATAAATAGAGGCATCACCATGTGGATGATATTTGCCCATAGTATCACCCACGGCGCGGGCTGATTTTCGGTAGGACTTTTCATGCGTGTTGTTGGTTTCATGCATGGCAAAAAGAACCCGCCGATGCACAGGTTTTAACCCGTCGCGTAGATCGGGAATAGCACGGCTCACAATTACGCTCATGGCATAATCAAGATAGGCAGTCTTCATCTCGTCTACAATATTAACCTGAGGGCCATCATGAAAGGCGCGGGTCAAGGAGGGCGTTGTGTTCTCTGTATCTTCTGGCTGATCGGTCACGGGGGCCGTTCTTTCTTTATGAGGGCTTTCGCACAATATATAGCTGACAAAGTTATAGACCATCGCGCATCTAGTATGCAATGCTTGATGGAGCTTTTAGACTAGTTGTTGGCTTTAAGCGCTGCGTGTGGGGCGATCAAATACCCTGCGGCCCATAAGACTGGCCACCAGATCAACCATGATCAAAGCGGTTTTGCCCTTTTCGTCTAAAAATGGGTTTAGTTCGACCAGATCAAGCGATGTCATAAGTCCGCTTTCGTGCAAAAGTTCCATCACCAAATGCGCTTCGCGCAAGGTTGCACCGCCCAACACTGTGGTGCCGACGGCAGGGGCGAAACTCGGGTCCAGAAAATCTACATCCAGTGATACATGTAAAAGCCCGTTTTCAGACTGCACTTTTGCTAAAAATTCGCGTAAAGGGGCGACGATGCCTCGCTCGTCCAGTACACGCATGTCATTAATTGCAATGTCATGATGAAAAAGGGCTAAATTTTCTTCTGGATCAACCGATCTAATACCAAAAAGACAGATATTTTGTGCCGGAATAGGCGAAGGAAAAGGGTCAAAACCGTCAAAATCACCACATCCAGCTAAATAAGCCACCGGAGTGCCGTGCAAATTGCCTGAACGGGTACTTTTTAAGGTGTGAAAATCCGAGTGCGCGTCAAGCCACAGCAAAAAGAGTGGGCGACCCAACCCTTTGGCATGACGCGCCGCGCCAAAGCCAGTTCCAAGCGTCAGGGAATGATCACCGCCCATGATAATTGGCATTAGGCCTTGGGTCAAAGCGGAATAAGTGGCTTTTGCCAATGCCTGGGTCCAAGCACGGGTTTCGTTATAATGATGTACAGTAGCATTAGAGCAGGTCAAAGGCGCGACATCCACCATAGCAAGATCACCCTGATCTTGCACCTGGTGGCCTAAGTCAGCGAGTGTGGCGCCGATTCCCGCTACGCGAAAGGCCGTGGGTCCCATCAGGCATCCGGCGACCTGTTGGCCAGTATCAATTCCCGCGCCAATAAGGCGGATTTTTGTCATTTTGTGGCTTTCATTCTTCGCTTATAGACGTATGGGCTGTGACACACTGTCATTGTACGAACGGCCACCTTGACCTGCTTTAGCATTGCGTGGCTATAAAGTAGAGTTCATTATAGACTGAAATAGAATTTAAGAAAAGAGCGAGCCATCGATGATTATAGAGCTGGGCCATTTTACATTAATTTTGGCATTTATGGTGGCGTTCATTCAAATGATATTGCCTATAGTGGGCGCAAAAATTGGGCGGCATGATCTTATGGCGTTGGCCGCCCCTGCTGCGGTGTTACAGCTAATTTTGGTAGGGTTGTCCTTCGCCGCATTAACCTTTGCCTTTGTTGTTTCCGACTTTTCTTTGCGTATTGTGGCAGAAAACTCCCATACGCTTAAGCCCATGCTTTACAAAGTGGCGGGCGTTTGGGGTAATCATGAGGGCTCGCTTTTGCTTTGGGTGTTGATATTGGCAACCTTTGGCGCGAGTGCTGCGTTGTTTGGCGGGAATTTGCCACCTGTGCTGCGGGCACGGGTTTTGGCCGTGCAGGGAAGCATTGGGGTGGCATTCGGTGCTCTCATGCTTTTTACCTCAAATCCGTTTGACCGCCTTGCCGAGCCTCCTTTCAACGGCAATGATCTTAACCCATTGTTGCAAGACCCTGGATTGGCTTTTCATCCGCCGTTCTTATATCTGGGATATGTGGGCATGAGTATGGCCTTTTCCTTTGCGGTGGCAGCTCTTATTGAGGGGCGAGTAGACGCGGCTTGGGGGCGATGGGTGCGACCTTGGACCTTGACTGCTTGGGTGTTCTTGACCATTGGAATCGCGATGGGGTCGTGGTGGGCCTATTATGAATTGGGCTGGGGAGGCTTTTGGTTTTGGGATCCGGTTGAAAATGCCTCTTTCATGCCTTGGCTGATTGCCACAGCACTGTTGCATTCGTCCATTGTGGTTGAAAAACGAGAATCCCTAAAAAGCTGGACCATTCTTTTGGCAATTTTGGCGTTTGGTTTTTCGCTAATTGGTACATTTATAGTGCGCTCTGGTGTAATCACATCGGTGCATGCCTTTGCGAATGATCCCGAAAGAGGTGTGTTTATTTTGGTAATTTTGACCTTTTTTATGGGTGGCGCTTTGATGCTTTATGCGGTGCGCGCCTCGGCGTTAGAATCGAAAGGTGTTTTTGGTTTAATTAGTCGCGAAACAGCCTTAGTGGTGAATAATCTATTGCTGGCCGTCAGTTGCTTTGTGGTCTTTATTGGCACGATCTGGCCATTGGTGGCGGAAATACTTTGGGCGCGTAAACTTTCGGTGGGAGCGCCATTTTTTGATTTGGCCTTCTCACCTTTTATGGTAGCTTTGGCCCTTGTGTTGCCTTTGGGGTCAATCTTAGCCTGGAAACGCGGCAATGCGGGCATCGCGATTAGCCGGGTTTGGGGAATTTTGGTCTTGGCTGTTGCTTTGGGAGCTTTGGTTTTTGCGCTTCAAACGGGGCGTTCAGCCCTGGGGCCCCTGGGGGCGGCCTTGGGGCTTTGGGTGGTTTTGGGCGCAGTTAATGATGTTTGGCTGTGCTCTGGGCGTGGGTCGGCGCGTTTGCGGCGGCTTATACGTTTGCCAAGAGCCGATTGGGGCCGTGGATTTTCTCATGCGGGGCTCGGCATTACTATTTTTTCTGTAGCCGGCATTAATGCGTGGCAAACAGAAGATATTCGGGTGGTTGGCTTAGGTGAATCCTTCCCGCTTGGTGCTTATGAGGTCACATTAGACGCAGTGAAAGATGAGCTGGGCCCAAATTATGCCGCACAAATTGCTACAATGATTGTGCAAAAGAACGGTCGTGAAATAAGCCGCCTTTACCCCGAAAAACGCTTTTACCCCGTACAAGCCACGTCCACAACCGAGGCGGCGATTGATCAGAGTTTTCTGCACGACATCTATTTGGTCTTGGGTGACAAACAAGATGCAGGGGGGTGGGCCGTGCGCTCTTACCTAAAACCTTTTGCAAATTGGATATGGGGTGGGGCTATATTTATGGCTTTTGGCGGATTTTTAAGCCTAAGCGACAGACGCCATCGTGTGGCTAAAGGGTTGCGTAAAACCGTGAGAAAAATTGATGAGAATATATAATACAATTATAAAGATTAGTGTTTTGTCTATGTTTATTATAGTTATCTTTGCATCTATTTCACAAGCCGTTCAACCAGATGAGGTGTTGGCCGATAAGGCGTTAGAAGCCCGTGCTCGTGTCCTGTCACAAAACCTGCGCTGCCTCGTGTGCCGTAACGAGAATATCGACGACAGCCAAGCCGAACTGGCGGGAGATCTGCGGCTTTTGGTGCGCGAAAGACTGGAAGCTGGAGATAGTGACGACCAGGTTTTAGCCTTTATCACTGTGCGCTATGGCGAATATGTGTTGCTGATGCCGAAAGCGACAGGAGCGAATATTCTGCTTTTTCTGGCAGGGCCTTCGATGCTGATTTTGGGTGGTGGTTTGGCCTTTGCCTTTGTGCGTCGTAAGTCGGGTGAGACTGACGACGAGCCCTTAAGCGCCGAAGATCAGGCGAAGTTGGCCGATATAATTAAACATAAATCATAAGAAAAAGGCACTTCATTTCCAGAAAAACTGCCTTAGAGTTAGGCAGCAAGGCCAGATTTTAAGCTCCGCGCGCCAGCGCAGCTACGCCTGTACGGGCTAATTCACGTAGGCCCAAGGGGCGCATTAAGTCACTAAAAGCATCAATCTTTTCGGGCGTACCTGTAAGTTCAAAAACAAAGGAATCAAGCGTGCTGTCAACCACATTGGCACGAAAAATTTTGCAAATCTGCAGGGCTTCAATGCGTGGCTCACCCTTGCTAACCACTTTAAACAAAGCTAATTCGCGCTGCACTGATGGACCCTCTGCGGTCAAATCATGCACCTCATGCACGGGGACAATGCGGCCCAATTGCGCTTTAATCTGTTCAATCACAGCAGGCGTACCAGTGGTTACCACTGTGATGCGAGAGCGGTGGCCTTCACGGTCAACCTCGGCCACCGTTAGGCTTTCTATATTATAGCCACGCCCAGAAAACAGGCCAATCACACGCGCTAAAACGCCGCTTTCATTGTCAACTAAAATGGCCAAAGTATGGCTCTCAATTATTTGACTATGATTGTCGCGTAGGTCATAGGCCGAATGGCTGCTTGCACCTTTTTTGATATTTAATGCTGACATTTTATTTCCAAATTCGATTTGGGTCAATGGCTTTGCCATTGAAACCCGTTAAACTAAAACCGCGCCCTTTGACCCAATCACTCCTTGGGTATCATCGTCGCCCAACAGCATTTCATTATGTGGTTTTCCTGACGGGATCATGGGAAAGCAGTTTTCGTGTTTTTCCACCAGACAATCAAAGATCACGGGTCCGTCATAATCCAGCATTTCTTGAATGGCGGCGTCAAGCTTGGCAGGGTCAGAGCAGCGAATGCCTTTGCATCCAAAGGCTTCAGCCAGTTTAACAAAGTCGGGCAGGCTTTCTGACCAGCTTTGGCTATAGCGTTCGCCGTGCAACAGTTCTTGCCATTGGCGCACCATTCCAAGTCGCTCATTGTTCAAGATAAACTGTTTCACAGGCGTTCGAAACTGCATCGCTGTACCCATTTCTTGCATGTTCATCAGCCACGAAGCCTCGCCCGCAATATTCACTACCAATGCATTAGGATGTGCCACTTGCACACCGATGGAGGCAGGTAAGCCGTAGCCCATTGTGCCTAACCCCCCCGAGGTCATCCAGCGGTTTGGATTTTCAAACCCTAAATATTGCGCGGCCCACATTTGATGCTGGCCCACTTCGGTGGTGATATAACGGTCTTTGTCTTTGGTCAGGGCTTCAAGCCGTTCGAGCGCATATTGCGGCTTAATGGTGGTATTTGAGCCTTTGTAAGACAGGCATTTCATCGCTCTCCATTCTGTGATTTGTGCCCACCACGCCTTCAGCCCGTCCGTATTAACTTTTGATCCGCGCTCTTTCCAAAGAGTAAGAGCTTGCTCTAACACATGGGCCACATCACCCAAGATAGGTACATCAACGTGGATGACTTTATTGATCGATGATGCATCAATATCAACATGTATCTTTTTGGAATTTGGCGAAAAATCAGCAATTCGGCCTGTGATGCGATCATCAAAACGCGCACCTATATTGATCATCACGTCACAATCGTGCATTGCCAAATTTGCCTCATATAGACCATGCATCCCCAACATTCCCAACCAAGCCTTCCCCGAGGCGGGGTAGGCCCCAAGTCCCATCAGGGTTGAGGTGATCGGAAAACCCGTAGTCGCCACAAATTCGCGCAGTAAGGCGCTGGCTTTTGGGCCCGAATTGATCACGCCACCGCCGGAATAAAAAACTGGCTTTGCGGCCGTTTCAATCAGTTCAACCATGGCTTTAACCGCAAACGCGTCGCCTGCTAATTTTGGCGCATAGCGTTGGACTGGAAGGGCTTCAATCTGTGTATAGGCGGCGGTGGCAAATTGGACATCTTTTGGAACATCAATCAGTACTGGACCAGGGCGCCCCGACGTGGCCACATGAAAGGCTTTGTGAATGGTGGCCGACAGGTCGGACGTATCTTTGACCAGCCAGTTATGCTTGGTGCAGGGGCGAGTGATGCCCACAGTATCTGCTTCTTGAAAGCCGTCTGTGCCGATCATAAAGGTTGGAACTTGCCCCGTAATAACGATCAGCGGAATGGAATCCATTAAGGCATCAACCAGACCCGTTACTGCATTCGTTGCACCAGGCCCTGAGGTCACCAAAACCACCCCAGGCTTCCCGGTTGAGCGCGCATAGCCTTCGGCCATATGCACCGCACCTTGTTCATGGCGTACTAAAATATGTTTGATGTCATTTTGTTGAAAAATTTCATCATAAATTGGTAGTACCGCCCCACCTGGATACCCAAAGACGACCTCGACATCGTGATCTTTCAGGGCTTCAATAATCATTTTGGCACCTGTCATCATTTTCAGGTCTTGGGTGGCGAGGTGGGTATTCATTTTATGTCCTTACAAAGCTAACCCCAATGGAAAGAGCGGAGTGATCGGGAAAGACTTTATGGCGTTGCTGGTAGGGCGTCAATGTTAAATAATCGCAAAAATGTCGTATTATAGGCCAGCAGAGAATTTTTATTTCATATAGAGGTAAATTTTTGTAATTAAATAAAATTTTCGGGAGATCTTTTCTCAGACTAAATCCTTAACTTTGAGTTTTTAGGCATAGTAATTTGTGAAAGCTGCTCTGTGAGGGGTGGTATAATTTTGGGGTCCAGCATTTCTTCATGTTGTTTAGGATCTCCAATGGCTTGCCAAACGCCATTTTTGTAGATTTCAATCGTTGAAAAGCTACTTTTATAATTCATTTTTGGGCTACCAGGTACCCAGTATCCTAAGTAAACGAAGGTAAGCCCAGCTTCTTTAGCCAGCTCTATGTGATCTAAGATCACATAAGTTCCTAATGAATTCTGCGTCGCGGTGGGATCATAAAAAGAATAGACTAGGCTTAAGCCGTCATCAAACACATCGGTTAAACAAACGGCAGCAAGTTCTTCGTCGCGGCCCCACTGGTCACTGGCGTGGGTATATTCTACCACGTACGATCTCACGGGGGTTTCTTCGATCATGGCGGCAAATTCGAAAACATCCATGTCGGCCATGCCGCCGTCAGGATGTCTGCTATCTAAATACCGGCGAAACAGCGAATATTGATTTTCGGTTGCCCAGGGTTTGGTTTGCGTGCGTAGCAGGCTCTTGTTTCGAGTCAAAATCCGGCGCTGCCCGCGCGAGGGCACAAAATTATCTACCCGAATGCGCGCTGACATACAGGCTGAACATTTGGCGCAAGAAGGGCGGTAAAGAATATTTTGCGACCGACGAAACCCTTGCTTTGACAGCGCGTCATGCAAAATCTGCGCGTTACCTCCTTGCAGCGAAGTGAATAGTTTTCTTTCTGTCCGCCCCGACATATAGGGGCAGACCTGAGGCGCCGTCACATAAAATTGTGGAGCTACGGGCAAAATGTGCTGCATAAATCACTTATCACTTAATGCTAATTTTATAATTACTTTATATTAGCAAAATTTGTGCCAAGCTCCAAGTATGTATTTCTTCCAAGCCACTTAGCATCTTATGTTAATAGTTAAAACCAATGATTATAGGCTAGATTTTGTAAAAAATATCTTTTCTTCATTAAATTCTTGTGCGTTTTTGACCTGACGTAAGCGGTTTATATGGGCGGACAATGCCTCTTGGTGTTGGATGAGCTGTGCTAATTCCTGGGTCCTATAGAATTCGAAATCGGTTGCAAATTCAGCCTCTGACATTTTTTTCCAAACCGACGGAAGATTGTGTGATTCTTTGCCTATTAGCCCCATCCAAAGCAAATAGAACAAAATCCCAAGCCCAACGGGCCAAAAAAAGATAAATCCAGCCACCATGACCGCAATCAAAATCCGGTAATCGCAGGGTACAAATGCACGAGCCAGGCGCTGCACTTGTTTCGCGATCAATTTAACTGAATTATCAAATTTGTTTAGCAAAGGAAAACTCATCTATTTATTTCATCAGGTTACGGTAGTTACAATAGGTGTTGAAGTAGTTTTTTAAGTCTTGTCAGACTTCTGGCTTGGCAGCGAGCAAGATTGCCCCGATAAGTTGTGGCAGGGTTAGTTTTTTCAACTTAGGTATAATATGACATTTGCGCAAATAAGTCACCTTAATTTTGCTGCCCGCATCGCGTGCTCTCCCGGGATTTTTGCATCCAAAGTCGCGGAGAAAGTGCGTGTTGAGTTTGCCTCCCAGCCAGAAGTTCTGCGCAACCTTTTGGCAGCTACAGCCTCGTGTAGCCCCTATCTTTTTGACGCGATGCAAAAAGAATTCGAATGGCTTGATCAAGCGCTGACGTTGTCACCCGAAGCTGTCGAGGCCGAAATTGCCAATAGCCTTACCCAGAACATGGCCGTCCAGTTAGTTATTGCCGACCTTTCATTTTATCTGCGCCGCGCCAAACGGCGATTGGCACTGATGGTGGCTTTGGCCGATGTTGGGGGTATTTGGGATGTGATGCGCACGACGAAGGCGTTAAGTGATTTTGCCGATCTGGCTGTGCAACTTGCACTTAAGTCCCTTTTGAGGGGCGAGCTTTTGGCTGGACATCTGCCCCATCAAGGGCTTGATGATCTAGATGATGCCGCAGGTTTTGTGGTTTTGGGCATGGGTAAACTGGGTGCTTATGAGTTAAACTATTCGTCAGATATTGATTTAATATGCCTTTTTGACGAAAGCCGCTATGGCGACGACGCACCAGCTGCTCGGGCAGTGTTTTTGCGTGTGACACGGGCGTTGACGGCCACTTTATCGCAAATTACTGACCAGGGTTACGTCTTTCGCACTGATCTACGTCTGCGTCCTGATGCATCAGTGACACCCGTGTGCATTTCCATGGCCGCAGCCGAGGCTTACTATGAAAGCGTAGGCCGCACATGGGAGCGAGCGGCATACATAAAGGCGCGAGTGATTGCAGGAGATTTTACTGCAGGCGCGCGGTTTCTTCGTATTTTGAAACCCTTCGTTTGGCGAAAATATTTAGACTTTACCGCCATTCAAGATGCACATGATATGCGCTTGCGCATTCGCGATTTTTGGGGGACGGCAGGTCCCATTCAGGCGGCGGGCCATAATGTAAAGCTGGGCAAAGGGGGCATTCGCGAAATTGAATTTTTTACCCAAACCCGCCAATTGATTGCGGGGGGGCGCGACCCCGATTTGCGCGATTCTACGACTTTGGGCGGGCTTGAGGCTTTGAATGCCAAGGGGTGGATTACAAAAGACCTGAGCCAAGCCCTGAGCAACGCCTATATTTATTTTCGCGTGCTCGAACATCGATTGCAAATGGTGCATGATACTCAGACCCATGATATTCCCACGGAACCTTTGGCCCGTGCACGACTGGCCCATTTTTGTGGCTGGCAAGATCTCGCTTCATTCGAAGCTGATTTGGCCGCACGGTTCGAGCATATCCACCGACTGACCGAAGATTTTTTCTCGCCACAAGTCACCGCGGAACACCACCCACTTAAACTTTCGACTAAAACCCGTGATTTGGTCGAAGGCTGGCATTTGTTGCCGGCTTTGCGTTCGCAACGTGCTCAGATTATTTTTCAACGTCTTTTGCCCAGCCTGTTGCAAAGCCTGCAGCGTGCTGCGCATCCCAATAACGCTTTTGCGGCTTTTGATCAGTTTTTAGCGGACTTACCTGCGGGAGCACAGATTTTCTCTATGTTTGAACTTAATCCACAACTCGTTGATCTTATTGTTGATATTATGGCAATTGCTCCTGATTTGGCTCGATATCTGAGCCGCAATTCAGAAGTGTTTGACGCTGTGATTGGGGGATATTTTTTTACGCCTTGGCCTGAAATTTCGGGTCTTTCGGCCGACCTTGAGCAGCGTTTGGCCGTGCTTTTGGATTATGAATCCGCTTTAGAAGAGGCTAGACGTTGGCAAAAAGAATTTCATTTTCGCATTGGTGTGCATCATCTGCGCGGTTTGATTGATGCTTTTGAAGCGGGCCGCCACTATTCCGATTTGGCGCGCGTGGTGATCAAGGGGCTTTGGACCCTGGTTACGCGAGAATTTAGCCGCAAATATGGGCCTTGTCCGGGACGGGGGGCGGCCTTGCTGGGCATGGGGTCTTTAGGGGCGGGGCTTTTGAATGCTCTCTCAGATCTTGACGTGATTGTAATTTATGATCCGCTTGATGAAACCATGAGTGAGGGTCCTAAGCCCCTGGCGTCGCGGGCTTATTATGCCCGCCTTACACAGGCCTTTGTCACCGCCATTTCTGCGCAAATGAGCGCGGGACGGCTTTATGAGGTAGATATGCGCCTGCGCCCCTCGGGACGGCAAGGGCCGGTTGCAACCTCATTTTCCGCCTTCAAACTCTACCAAGAACAAGATGCTTGGGCTTGGGAACATTTGGCGCTCACGCGCGCTAGCCCCATTGCGGGCCACGCGGGTTTAATAGTTGATATCGAAAACCTAAGAAATGATCTGATCCGTAAGGCAGGCGCACGGGTGGCCTTGGCCCCCGACGTGCAAGATATGCGCGACAAACTGGCCAGCGCACATCCCAATATATCTCCCTATGAGGCAAAGTTTGGCACCGGCAGGCTTATGGACATTGAACTCTTTGTGCAGTTTTTGGCATTAAAATTCGCGGTAACAGCTACTGACGTCATGGGTCAAATAGATGCTGCTCTTTTGGCGCATGAATTGTCGCAAATTGAAGCCACGAACTTGAAAAAAAGTTACAATCTATTCTGGAAGCTCAGAGTGTCCACACAATTGTTAAATGTAACAGAGGTTGACCTTTCAACCATGGGCGAGGGGCCGGCGACATTTCTACTGCGGGAATTGGGGCAAAGGGGTGCAAAAGTAGTTCAAAATCAGCTAGAGCATCATGCAGAAAAGGCCAAATTCATTATAGCACAGCATTTGAAGCATAGGGATATTAACAGGTGACGTTAGATCAAGCCGACCCAAAGGGTCTTGTGCGTGAAGGTTACAGTATCAACGGGATTACGGCGAGTCAGTGCCGATCAATCTTTTTAGATTGGGCGCTTAGTTTGAGCAATGAACAAGACACCGGACACGCACTCGCCAAATTGATTGAGCATTATACGCCGCTGCATTCGGGTCATCCGATGAATAGCATATTGAATGAGGCCCTTACCCCCGCCGATGCACCAAAACGGCGTGGCGGGCGCAAGTCGCGGGTTGAAGGCGGCTGATTAGCGCCTCAGCGCTGCAGCCTCGGCCGCGAGTTGGGTGATTGCGTACCAATCATTGGCTAGAATTAGCGCCTTTGGCGCAACCCAACTGCCGCCCACGCAAAGTACGTTGGACAAGCTTAGGTACGATTTTGCCAAGGCCAAGTTGATGCCACCCGTGGGGCAAAAATTGACCTTTGGTAGCGGCGCGCCAAGCGATTTCACCGCCCCTGCACCGCCCACGGATTCGGCGGGGAAGAATTTTTGCACCGTATAGCCGCGTTCAAACAGCGTCATCACTTCGGTTGCTGTAGCTGCCCCCGCCAATAAGGGCAGGCCTTCGTCTTCGCAAGCGGCAATTAAACGCTCGGTCGCACCAGGTGACACGCCAAAGGTGGCGCCTGCTGCTTTGGCTTCTTTCACATCGCGCGGGGTCAGCAATGTGCCAGCCCCCACAACACCGCCTGGAACCTCGGACATAGCGCGAATAACATCCAGCGCTTTGGGCGTGCGCAGGGTGACTTCCAGGGCTGGTAAGCCACCTTTGATCAAGGCCATCGCCAAGGGCTTGGCATAAGCCATATCGTTGATCATCAAAACAGGCACAACGGGGGCCAAATTGCAGATTTCAGCAGCGCGATGGGATTGTTCGTTTGGTGTCATCGTGTTTCCTTGAGTAAGCGGGGACAAGGCCCTAGAAAAGGCTTGACGCTCCATCGGCCGAAGCGCCGACATTGTTACGAAAGAGTGCGAAAAGCTCACGCCCCATGCCATGCACATTGGCCGAAAGGTCAGCCTTGACGGGAATTCGGTTTTCGAAATCTGGGGTAAGAACTGTTAGCGTGCCTGCTTCGGCATCAAGGCGCATGACATCGCCGTCGCGCAGGCGTGCAATAGGTCCGCCAACGGCGGCTTCTGGGGTTATATGAATGGCAGAAGGCACTTTCCCCGACGCCCCCGACATACGTCCATCGGTTACAAGTGCGACTGAAAGCCCGCGATCTAGCAAAATCGACAGCGTTGGTGTCAGGGAGTGAAGTTCAGGCATGCCATTGGCTTGTGGCCCTTGAAAGCGCACAACCACAATCACGTCTGACGTAAATTCTCCGGCTTTAAAGGCTTTTTTTACGGAATCCTGGTCATGAAATATGCGCACAGGTGCCTCCACAATTCGCCGCTCGGGCGCTACGGCTGAGATTTTAATTACGCCGCGCCCCAAATTTCCGTCAAGCAGTTTAAGTCCACCCAAGGTGAAAAATCCATCATTTGCGGGCCGCAAAATTCGATCATTGAGTGAAATTTTAGCCCCGTCTTGCCAGATTAATTTTCCGTCTTTGAGGATGGGTTCTTTAGCATAAAGTTCCATGCCGTCGCCAGCGATGGTTTTCACATTTTCATGCAAAAGCCCCGCGTCGAGTAGTTGACCTACCATATAAGGCAAACCGCCTGCGGCATGAAAGTGGTTAACATCGGCTAAACCATTGGGATATACCTTTGCCATCAGTGGTGTGATGTTCGAAATATCCGCGAAATCTTGCAAGTCCAAAATCACGCCCGCCGCTCGCGCCATCGCTGGCAGATGCAGCACCAAATTAGTTGACCCGCCCGTGGCCATCAGGCCCACAAGCCCATTCACAAAGGCGCGCTCGTCCAAAATATGGCCCGCAGGGCGATAGTCATTGCCCATAGCCGTGATAGCGGCCGCACGTGCGACCGCGGCGAAAGTCAAAGCCTCGCGCAGTGGTGTGTCGGGATTGACAAAACTTGACCCTGGCAAATGCAGGCCCATGAACTCCATCAACATTTGATTAGTGTTGGCCGTTCCATAAAAGGTGCAAGTGCCCGGCCCATGATAGCTGGCCATTTCGGCCTGCATCAACTCATCTCGGCTAATTTCGCCATTGGCGAATTGATTGCGTATCTTTGACTTTTCGTCATTTGGCAGGCCAGAAGCCATTGGACCCGCCGGCACAAACACTGCAGGCAAATGGCCAAATGTAGCTGCAGTTATCACAAGGCCTGGCACAATTTTATCGCACACACCCAAATATAGTGCCGCGTCAAAGGTGTTATGTGATAGCGCAATGCCCGCCGCCATCGCAATGACATCACGCGAAAAAAGCGAAAGCTCCATGCCCGCTTGGCCTTGGGTGACCCCGTCACACATAGCAGGAACCCCACCCGCTACTTGGGCTGTGGCCCCTTGGGCGCGTGCGGCGATGCGGATTTTTTCAGGATAATTTTCATAGGGTTTATGGGCCGAAAGCATATCATTGTAGGCAGTGATGATCCCAAGGTTTGGAGCCTGAACAGCAGCTAGGGTCAATTTGTCCTGCCCCATTGCCGCGTAGGCATGTGCTTGGTTTCCGCATGACAAATGTCCGCGTACAGTCCCGGATTCTTGTGCGCGGGTAATGCGCTCTAAATATGCTAAGCGCGATACCTTTGAACGTTTCCGGATCCGATTAGTGATGTCCGTTAGACTCTTTAGGGCCATGATTTTATATTTCCTTTAACAAAAATATAACAGACTATGTTAGCGCTAACAACTAGTTAAATAAAATTGCTTAAAATAAAACATATTTTTGCGTTAGAAGGGGACTTTCTTAGCTATGCAATATCACTTAAAGACAGCTCATGAATATAGATGATCAAAACACCCCAACACAAGATGACACTGTTGTCTCCGCTGGAAATAATTATGGCCGACCCGTGGTACGCCTAAAGCCTAAAGCCGAAGCGCGCGCATTGCGCCATGGTTTCCCGTGGGTCTATGCTGATGAATTGGTAACTGATCGGCGTACTCAAAAAATGGAATTGGGCGCTCTGGCAGTTCTTGAAGATGCAGATCGTCGCTCCTTGGGGCTTGTTACAGTTAATACAAAATCAAAAATTATTGTGCGGATGCTTGACCGCGACCCGATGGTTCAGATTGACCAAAGCTGGTTTGAAGGTCGAGTGGCGCGTGCCTTGGCCTTGCGTGAGCGGCTTTTTGCGCAACCCTATTATCGCCTTATCCATGCAGAGGCAGACCAGCTGCCTGGAATTGTGGTCGACCGTTTTGACGACACTTTGGTGGTACAACCTAACGCCGCTTGGGTCGAGGCACATCTTGATCTGTTGATGGCAGCGCTTATTGCCCAAACGGGGGCTAAAAATTTGGTTAAAAACGCTTCAAGCCGCGCACGCACTCTTGAAGGGTTGGACGAAGGCTCTACCACTGGTTTGCTGATGGGTGCCATTAATGGCCCCTTAGTCGTGCCTATGAACGGCGCTCTTTATATGGCCGATGTGTTGGGAGGACAGAAAACTGGGCTCTTTTTTGACCAACGTCCCAATCATGCCTTCTTTAAAGGCTTAGCCAAAGACGCACGGGTCTTGGATATGTTTTCTCATGTGGGCGGCTTTGGGTTGGCAGCATTGGCGGGTGGGGCTAAATCGGCTCTGTGCGTGGATGGTTCTGCCCCCGCTCTGTCGTTGGCGCAAATGGGCGCCGAAAAGGCCGGCCTTTGTGGCCTAACTGTGCGACAGGGTGATGCTTTTGCCGTACTCGAAGCTCTGGCGGGGCAAAATGAGCAGTTTGATTTAGTAGTCTGCGACCCTCCTGCCTTTGCGCCCGCCAAACCAGCTTTAGAAGCGGGTTTGCGCGCCTATGAGCGTGTTGCCCGTTTGGCGGCACCCTTGGTTGCACAGGGTGGCTATTTGGTGCTTTGTTCGTGTTCGCATGCGGCTGACCTTTCGTCTTTCCGTAATGCTTGCGGGCGCGGGATTGGGCGTGGTGGCAGGCGTGCGCAGCTTTTACATACTGGCTTTGCGGGGGCTGACCATCCGATACTGCCTCAGCTTGCTGAATCGGGTTATTTGAAAGCGTTATTTTATCGGCTTGATGGTTAATGCGTGCAGTTTTAGATGCTTGCGTGCTTTACCCGCCAGTGTTGCGCGCCCTATTATTAGGCGCGGCGGCGGTGGGGCTTTATACTCCACTTTGGTCTGACCGCATCTTAGAAGAGTGGGCACGTGCCACCAAAAAACTCGGGCCAAATGCTGAGGTGCAAGCCCGCGTTGAAGTGGCTTTGACTAAATCTGCATATCCATTAGCCCTACTGCGTCCCGCCTATGGGCTAGAGCAGCGCCTTCATTTGCCTGATGAAAATGATATTCATGTTTTAGCCGTGGCAATAGCAGGTTCGGCCGAAGTGATCATTACTTGGAATGTGTCTGACTTTCCCCGCCAAATATTGGCAAATGAGGGCCTTGAACGGCGTGATCCTGACGGATTTTTATGGCAATTGTATAGCGAAAACCCCACCAAGCTCAAAAATATTTTAGACGCGGTTTTGGCCAAGTCCATTCAGATGGCGGGAAATAACATTTCATTAAAATCAATGCTTAAAAAGGCAAAGCTTCCGAGACTTGCAAAGGCCACATCTGCGTAAATTATCCTGATGTCCATTTGCTTTCCAATGCTTCAATAGCAGATATACGGTCTTGGGGTTTTGGATGGCTGATCCCCCAAGCGGGGCCTTGGTGGGTTTGGCCCGTTAAATTGGAGAGTTTGGCAAAAAGTGATTTCAACGGGGTAGTGCCTAGACCAGCCTTGACCATGAGTGCGGCGGCATAAGCGTCAGCTTCATATTCGTCGCGTTGTGACAGGCGAGCAGCCATAAGCCCAGTGCCCATACCCAAAAGTTTACGCGCTATTATTACTCCAATGCCCGGCAAAAAACGGCTGAGGAGCGTTGAAGCCATAATAACAATAGCATTTTGCCCAGTAAAATCAATCATCCGCCGTTTTGCATGTCCCAAGGCCACATGGCCTAGTTCATGCGCGATTACGCCCGCAAGTTCGTCAGCGCTGACGCGGTCATCAACATAGGCCTTTAAAAAGCCACGGGTTAAAAAAATTTGTCCGTCGGCGGCGGCCAAGCCATTGATCGGGTCGACTTCGTAAATCCTGACCTTAATACGTGCCACATCCAGCGCTTTAGCCATGTTTTTGGTTATGGATAACAGCTTAGGTTCGGCTAAATCTGTAGACTCCTGGGTTAATTTTTTGGCCGTGCGCCAAGCCGAAAAGTGGTAAATAGCCAGTCCGTAAAAAATTGGCAAAAGAATTGGGATGAATTTTAACATACTATGAATATGGGCATCAGTTAAGAGAAAGAAAAGGGTTAACTAGTATAGCTTTTTTATACCTTGGCTAAGACCTTTAATTGTCATGGGCACCATTTTTAAAAAATCTGTTTCATCATCACAATTGATTGCGTCCTAGGTCATGCCTCTTCTGGGATGGGGTCGATCTAAAGGCGATGTTTCCATTGCGTGCGTGTGCGCTTAAGCCAGTCTATGCTGGCCTCTTGGTTCCAATAATCATTTTCTCCACCTTGATGGGTGATTTCACAGGTGCCCATGGCAGAACTTTATAAAAATATTCATTTATAATCAGTGCTATAAAGGAGAAAAAATTTTGAGTCGGAGTTTGCGCATTATAGTGGCTACGGTTGTCGCGTCATACATACACGTAAAGACAATTGTGAAAATAAATTAGCGCCAAATAGTTTAATTCAGTGCGTACGGAGGTGAAAAGTGCCTCGATGGCACGAATATGTACGTCTATTGAACCGCCCACATCTAAAAATAAAATAATTTTGCCGCTATTTTATCACGCTGGCCTGGTTTTGACATCAAGTCAGCCCTCTTGTGCGGTGGGGCGACATAGCTTTGTGTCAATTGAACGGTTGCCATGAGCCTTTCTTAAATTAGGTTATTTTTATATAGACTTGTTGACGGCTTAATTAAAGAAGGCAAAGCCCTAGTGACAATGGTACTGACATGGGGTATCCCGCGCCCAGACGGGCGTTGGCCAATGGTCAAACCCTCCACGTCGCATTATTCAGGAGTATGAGGATATGACGACCGAGGCTGTTTTGCCTGAAGATTACAGGCCCTCTGACGACGAGCCATTTATGAACCCGCGTCAAATAGAATATTTTAGACGCAAATTGCTGAATTGGAAGCAAGAACTCCAAGGCCAAAGTGCAGAGACGATCGAGGTCCTGCAAGAATCAGGGCGCAATGTGCCCGACATAGCAGACCGCGCTTCAGAAGAAACCGACCGCGCGCTGGAACTGCGAACTCGTGACCGGCAACGCAAGTTGGTAACAAAAATTGAAGTGGCTCTACGGCGCATTGATAATGGCGAATTTGGATATTGCGATTTGACTGGAGATCCAATTTCTCTGAAAAGGTTGGATGCGCGTCCGATTGCAAACCTAACTTTAGAGGCTCAAGAGCGCCACGAACGGCGCGAAAAAGTACACCGCGAAAATTGAGCAAACTGTTCAAAAATTATTAAAGCCAGGCCCAAAAGGCTTGGCTTTATTATGGGGTCAGGCATGAGCGTCCAAGGCCAAGAAATCATCGTTGTGGGCGCTGGAATCGCTGGCTTGGCGGCCGCGTGCTCTTTGGCGCTTTTGGGTGCACGTGTGCGGGTACTTGAACAGGCGGCCGAGCTGCGTACTGCTGGGGCGGGGATTCAAATTTCGCCTAATGGCGCGCGGGTGCTTCAAGCGCTCGGGTTGATGGAAGCTTTAGAGTCTGTTGGTATGCGGGCCTCGTCCGTGATGTTGCGAGATGGTCTTTTGGGACATCAGGTCAGTAAAACCACTCTCGGGCCGATGTTTTACTATCTTCACCGAGCCGATCTATTAGGCTTGTTGGCTGATGGTGCGCGCAATACGGGGGTGGTGATAGAATTTGGCCAAAAGATCAGTGCTCCTGACCTTTCGGGGAGCTTTCCAAAAATCATGGGCCCAGATGGTCGCATTTATCAAGCGGAGATTGTAATTGGGGCTGACGGTGTGCATTCTACGGTGCGCTCGGCCCTGAACGGTTTAAAACAGCCAAAATATACAGGATATGTCGCTTGGCGCGCCTTGATAAGTGCTCAGCCCAATGAGCAAGAGCTCGCCGTTGCAGAGGTATTTATGGCCCCAAAGCGCCATTTTGTGAGCTATCCCTTGCGTTCAGGCAGCTTGCGCAATCTGATTGGGATTGAAGCGCGGCCCAATTTGACCCCCGAAGGTTGGACGCATCGTGAAACCCCAGTCAATTTTAGAACGGCCTTCACAGGTTTCGCGCCCCGCGTGCAAGAGTGGCTTGTGGTGCTAGGGGAAAAACCTGACATAGGCTTTTGGGGCCTTTACAGCCATGAAGACTGTGCCCATTGGGGCCGCGCTTTGCCGAAAGGTGGGGTTGCTATCTTGGGAGATGCGGCGCACCCTACTTTGCCTTTTATGGCGCAAGGGGCCAATTTGGCGCTGGAAGATGCCTTTGTTTTGGCGCAAGCATTAGATAATTGCCAAGATCTTGGACAAGCATTAGGAAGCTATCAAGCCTTGCGCGCTGGACGCACGCGGGCCGTTTTGTTCGCTGCACAGCAAAATGGCCGTGCCTATCATCTTGGTGGGGGTGCGCGCGCTTTGGCACATGGTGCTTTGCGTTTGGGTGGAGATATAGCCGCTCGTATCGCCTTTAACCGCTATGGGTGGATTTATAATTATGACGTAACAAAAACGGCTTAGGCGCGCAGTTTAATCCAAGCCGGCACATGGTCTGACGGCTTTTCACCTGCCCGCACACCCTTATCAATTGCCACATCTTCCAGCAAATCCATGGCTCGAGCCGACAAGAGAAAAAGATCAATGCGGATGCCGTTGTTGCGCTGATAAGCGCCGGCTTTATAATCCCAAAAACTATAATGTCCGCCGCCTTGATGGCGTGCGCGAAAAGCGTCCTGAAAGCCTAAATTTTCAATCTCCCGGTATGCGCTGCGACTTTGGGGCAGGAAAAGGGCATCCTCAAGCCACGCTTGAGGCTTGGCGGCATCTTCGGTTTGGGGGATGATGTTGTAATCACCCGCCATGATCAGCGGCATTTCCAGCGCTAATAAATCCATCGCGTGGCGTTTCATTCGCGCCATCCACTGCAATTTATAATCATATTTAGGGCCCGGAACGGGATTACCGTTGGGCAGGTAAAGACCGCAAAGGCGCACTGGCGTGTCACCTATGATGGTGGCTTCGATCCACCGCGCTTGCATGTCGTCGGCGTCACCCGGCAGACCACGGCTGATGTCTTCAAGCGGCAGTTTTGACAAGATGGCCACACCGTTAAAGCCCTTTTGCCCGTGGGTTTCGACTTGGTAACCCATCTCTTCAAATATTTCGCGGGGAAAGCCTTCGTCGGCCGACTTGATCTCTTGCAAGGTAATCACATCAGGAGTGGCTTCGGCTAAATAAGCGGGCAGGGCCTCAATTCGGGCTTTAATCCCATTGATGTTAAAAGTCGCTATTTTCATTTATTACCCTGCGCTGTTAGTTTGCTGCTTCTCGCCATAAAGCATCCAGAGCGTCAATTTCTGATATATCAAATTGATCCGTTTCCAGCCAATAGCGCCCCGAGGGAACGTAATAGCCAAGCTTTTGTTCCGTTGCCAAGGCCTGATTTGCTAAAGCCATATTATAGGCCAGGCACTTGGCATCTACTAGCCCTTCACATGATGCGCGTGGGCTAATTAGTTTGGATTTTTCTTGCGACAGGTTTACCACTGCGCAGCCTTGTTGCGCTGCTATAATTTGCAAACGCGCCGATTTTGCTCTTAGGTCGCGCAGACTCACATCATCGCGCAAAGGATCAGCGGCACCGGTGCCATAAAAATGTGTGTTTTTGCTTTGATCATAGGTCATATCGCAACCCATAAAAGCGATCACTTTTGGTTGGTAGTTTCCCAAGGCCCAATAAGCTGCGGTGAAGGCCATCGTCCCCCCCGCGTACACAAACCCGCCAAATCTATTTTGCACACTGACAAATTGAGTTTCGTCTATCAGATTTTGCCCCACACTGGGTTTCGGGCGGCGGTCGGGAGAAAAATCATACGCAAATATCAAATCGTCCCAGTCATGGCGCACCTGCCAAGCATTATTGATTGTGACAATCTTGTTGAACCAATGCGAAGGCCAATGCTGCGCCGCAATCACATTGGGTGCAGAGCCTAATATCAGAATAACAGTCATAGGGCGGCTTTCTTAAGTGCACCTTAAATTTAGTTCCAGCGTGGGCTTTGGCAAGCAACCACCAGAATTTATTTAAAAGCTTTTTAAATCACATCGAAAAGGAAATGCCGCATCCACAAGAAGACGATGCATTGGGATTTTCAACAGTGAACCGCGCTCCAATCAATTCTTGGGAATAGTCGATCACGGCATTTTCTAAAAAAGGTAGAGACACGGTATCTACCAGCACTTTGTGGCCATTTTTTTCCAAGATAAGATCATCGGCTTGTGGCTCATCAAGGGTGATTTCATATTGAAAACCAGAGCAGCCGCCCCCTTCGACAGCTACACGCAAGGCCTTGGCCTGGCCAGAGCTGGCGGCTATTTCGGCTAAGCGGTCGAAAGCACGGTCGGTCACACGTGGTGGCAGGGTAATGGTCATGGCTTTTAAATCCGATCTTAACGTCATAGTCTGGTGGACTGTAGACACTATAGGCTTTCGATGCCTTTACTTCAAGAACTGGATAACGAATGTCCCTGCGCGCCACCTTCGCCTCGTGCTCAGAAAAATCACGGGGGCGTTTATTCAAAGAAGATCTCTCGACCTTTCGGTCAGCCTTCCAACGTGACCGTGATCGAATCATTCATTCGTCTGCCTTTCGCCGGCTCAAACATAAGACCCAAGTCTTTGTCGAACATGAGGGCGATTATTATCGCACCCGCCTGACGCATACGATCGAAGTTGCGCAAGTAGCACGCACCATGGCGGGGGTTTTGGGGCTGGATACGGATTTGGCCGAAGCCATCGCACTGGCGCATGATTTGGGCCACACTCCTTTTGGTCATACGGGTGAGGATGCTTTGGCGGCATTAATGGACCCTTATGGAGGCTTTGACCATAATGCCCAAACGATCCGGATAGTCACAAAATTAGAACGGCATTATGCAGAATTTGATGGGCTTAACCTGACTTGGGAAACGTTAGAGGGCTTGGCCAAACATAATGGGCCCGTTCTTGGGACCCTACCGCAGGCCTTGTTTGAAGCCAATCGGTCATGGGACTTTGAACTGACCACCTACGCTAGTGCCGAAGCGCAAGTGGCGGCGATAGCCGATGATGTGGCCTATTCGCACCATGATTTACATGATGGTTTGCGCTCGGGTCTGTTTTCAGAAGATGACCTGATGGATCTTCCCGTAACTGGTCCCGCCTTTGTAGAGGTTGATAGGCTTTATCCTCAATTAGACAAGATGCGTCGGCGTCACGAAGCCTTGCGCCGCGTGTTTGGCCGCATGGTAGAAGACGTGTTGGCCGTTGCGCAAAATCGTTTGGCAGTGGCTAAGCCGAGAGCCGTGCAGGAAATCCGTGATTTGGGCGCGCCGCTCATCAGCTTTTCAGAGCCGCTTTTTCAAGAACTCAAATTGGTTCGCGCCTTTTTGTTTACCCGTATGTACCGTGCCCCCAGTGTAATAATTGAGCGCGAAAAGGTTACTAGGGTCATCAATGATTTGTTCCCGCTTTTTATACAAAACCCCAATCTTTTGCCTCAAGAATGGCGTAATGACGTAGTACTAGCCAAAGACGAAGCCGCGCTTGCACGAGTGGTGGCGGACTATGTTTCTGGCATGACCGACCGCTTCGCGCTACAAGAACATAAAAGATTAAATCCTGTAGTAAAATAACTGAGTCAAATGGTTTTTTTATCCTGCCTGTTGCACTGTTATTAGAGGGTGCTCGGAACTACTCACAATTTGACTTTGAGCACCGATATGAAGGTATGTTGTAAAAATTTTAACCCCAGGAGCAGGAAGTGCTACGGATCAAGAAATGCCCTCTGCTTAAAAATAAAAATTGGATCTATATTTGTGAGAAAATTGGCTATAATAAAGGCGTATGAAACTGTCATTATTGCGGCCAGTTTAACCTGTTAAACGGCCCTACTTTACAAGGATCTTTAAATGGAAAATGTGCCCTATAGTAATGATATTTCTGCAGTAGTTGATGCCGATCGTGCCCATCTATGGCATCATTTGATCCAGCACAAACAGTTTGAAACCATTGATCCGCGTATCATAATCGAAGGCAAAGGCATGCGTGTATGGGATGCGCGTGGAAAAGAGTATCTTGACGCCGTGTCTGGAGGTGTGTGGACTGTGAATGTTGGCTACGGGCGCGAATCTATTGCTAATGCTGTGCGTGACCAGTTGATCAAAATGAACTATTTTTCCAACTCGGCGGGTTCGGTTCCGGGTTCTCTTTTTGCCAAGCGTCTGATCGAAAAAATGCCTGGTATGGCGCGGGTTTACTATGCTAACTCGGGCTCTGAAGCGAATGAAAAAGTGTTTAAAATGGTGCGCCAAATTTCGCACCGTCATCACGGTGGTAAGAAATTTAAAATTCTTTACCGTGAACGCGATTACCATGGCACCACTATTACGGCTCTGTCTGCAGGTGGCCAACCTCAACGGGTAATGCAATATGGCCCTCTGACGCCTGGGTTTGTGGAAGTGCCGCATTGCTTGGAATACCGCAATCAATACCCAGATGCTGAAAGCTATGGCATCGCTGCGGCCAATGCGATTGAAGATGTGATCTTGGGTGAGGGCCCTGATACGATCGGCGCTATCTGTCTAGAGCCCGTAACCGCCGGCGGTGGCGTGATTACTCCTCCCGAAGGATACTGGCAGCGCGTTCAAGAAATCTGTAAAAAATATGATATATTAATACATATTGATGAAGTGGTTTGCGGCGTTGGCCGTACAGGTGCTTGGTTTGGTTATCAAAATTATGGCGTTAAACCTGATTTTGTGACGATGGCAAAGGGCGTAGCTTCAGGCTATGCTGCGATTTCTTGTACTGTAACGACCGAAGCCGTGTTTGACATGTTTAAAGACGATCCGTCAGATCCGATGAGCTATTTTCGCGACATTTCGACCTTTGGTGGTTGCACTTCGGGCCCTGCGGCGGCCTTAGAAAATATGCGTATTATAGAACATGAAAATCTTCTTGATAATACTCTAAGCATGGGCGCGCGTTTGATTAAAAACCTGCATGGCTTGGCTGAAAAACACAAAGTCATTGGTGATGTGCGCGGCAAGGGCCTGTTCTGTGGCGCTGAATTGGTATCAGATAGAAAAACAAAAGAACCAGCTGAAGAAAAAATGGTCGCTGCCGTTGTAGTAGACTGTATGGCGCAGGGACTTATCATTGGAATGACTAACCGCAGTTTGCCGGGCTTTAACAATACACTATGCCTGTCGCCTGCGCTAATTGCTTCGGCAAATGATATAGACGAAATCACTCAAGGTATAGACAACGCCTTGACTAAGGTTTTTGGTTAAATATCAATAAAATTAATAAAAAAGGCATTAGTCTTTTTTTGTTTTTTCTTTTCTTCTTGGCCTAATGGCTTAGTCTTAAGTCCATATTAGGTTTAATTTAAGGCCAAAATGTTTATACCTGTTGAAAGCTTTTATTTAAAGCCAATGGCAACGGGGACGTTGCAGCAACAAGTCCGCCAAATGATCACTGATGGGATACTATCAGGGCGGTTTTGCGCAGGTGAGCGTTTGCCCTCGTCGCGTGCAATGGCTGCGCATTTGTCTATTAGTCGAATTACTGTGACCTTGGCATATACGGATTTGGTGTCGTCGGATTATCTGGCATCAAAGGGACGGTCGGGCCATTTTGTTTCACATTCGGCGCCAGTGAATTTGGATGTGATCACACTTAAACGCCAAAGGCTCGATGGGATGAATTACGACCATTTGACCGAACGGCGTTATTCACAAGCCCCGCGGATTGAGCGGCCTGCAAACTGGCAAGATTATCCATATGCCTTTATCTATGGACAGCCAGACGCCACTTTATTTGATCATCAAAATTGGCGCCAATGTGCAGTGCGGGCTTTGGGTAAGCGTGACTTTGATTCGCTCACGTCAGATTATTATCAACGCGACGATCCTTTGTTGATTGAATATATTTTAAGAAACATCTTGCCTAGACGGGGCATTGACGCCCGCGCTGATGAGGTGCTTTTGACCATGGGCGCGCAAAATGCGCTTTGGCTTTCGTCGCATCTGTTGCTTTCGCGCCGTCAAAATGGTGCGCGCCGCCATGGAGTAGTGGAAAATCCTTGTTATCCAGGATTTCGCCGTATTTTAGATCAGGTAGATTGCCGTATTTCGGCGGTAGATGTTGATGAATTTGGTCTGCCTTCGCATCATATACCATCTGATATAGATGCCGTTTTAACCACCGTCAGTCACCATTGCCCCACCAATGCCACGATGCCCCTATTGCGCCGGCAAGGGCTTTTAAAGGCCGCCCGTGAACAGAAATTTGTGATTATTGAGGATGATTATGAATTTGAGATGTCGTTTTTTAAACCCGCTTCACCGTCGCTCAAGTCTCTAGACAGTGACGGGCGGGTGATCTATGTGGGCTCTTTTTCTAAATCTCTATTTCCGGGCCTTCGGATGGGTTACATCGTGGCACCCGAAAGCTTCATTTGCGAAGCCCGCGCCCTGCGCGCCACCGTACTTGGGCATCCGCCCGGTCATGTGCAGCGCACAGCGGCTTATTTTTTGTCGCTTGGCCATTATGATACGATGATCAATCGCATGAAATCTGCGTATAAGCGCCGCCGTCAAGTTATGGATGATGCCATCGCCGCTGAAGGACTGTCAATGGCCGGCCAAGGTGGTTTTGGTGGATCCAGTATCTGGATGCGGGCGCCAGATGGGGTTGATACGGCGGAACTTGCTGCCAACTTGCGTAAGTTGGGGGTGCTGATCGAACCGGGACGCGTATTTTTTGCGCCCGATACTGAAGGCAAGCCCGTGCCAAATAATTGTTACCGTTTGGCTTATTCCTCGATTGCAATTGGCAAGATATGGCAAGGTATCACATTGATTGCGCAAGCCTTACGCAAAGTTGGACCTAAATAACTGAATATTTTGGCTATAAGACTTGCTTATGCGTTGCCATATCCTATGCTGAAAAGATAGTATTTTGGAGATCACCATGCGAATGACAACCGAAGAAGCATTTATAAAAACACTACAAATGCATGGCATTGAACATGCTTTTGGAATTATTGGTTCGGCATTTATGCCTATTTCTGACAATTTTCCAAAAGCTGGCATCACTTTTTGGGATTGTGCACACGAAGGGTCGGGTGGGATGATGGCCGATGGATATACTCGCGCCACAGGTAAAATTTCGATGATGATCGCGCAAAATGGCCCTGGTATAACCAACTTTGTCACCGCCGTTAAAACAGCCTATTGGAACCACACGCCTTTATTATTGGTAACGCCGCAGGCGGCTAATAAAACCATCGGCATGGGCGGCTTTCAAGAAGTCGAACAAATGGCAGTTTTCAAAGATATGGTTGCTTACCAAGAAGAAGTACGCGACCCTTCACGCGTGGCCGAGGTCTTGAACCGTGTTATTTTGAATGCGCGCCGCTATTCAGCACCCGCGCAAATTAATATGCCGCGCGATTACTGGACCCAAGTGATAGACATTGATCTGCCTGAGATTGTGACCTTTGAACGCCCTGAGGGCGGAGCCGATACGTTGGACCGAGCGGCGGCCCTTTTGTCATCGGCTAAGTTCCCCGTGATTTTAAATGGGGCAGGCGTGGTCATTGGTGGTGCTATTTGTGATGCGAAAGCTCTGGCTGAAAGGCTCGATGCGCCAGTTTGCGTGGGCTATCAACATAATGACGCTTTTCCAGGGAGCCATCCTTTGTTCGTGGGGCCTTTAGGCTATAACGGATCAAAAGCGGCGATGGAGTTAATTTCTAAGGCCGATGTAGTTTTGTGCTTGGGGACCAGACTTAATCCCTTTTCAACCTTGCCAGGCTACGGACTTGATTATTGGCCCAAAGATGCAAAAATCATTCAAGTTGACATCAATCCAGATCGCATTGGCCTGACCAAAAAAGTTACAGTTGGTATCGTGGGTGATGCGCGCAAAGTGACACAAGGGATTTTGGCGCGCCTTTCCAAAACTGCAGGTGATGTGAGCCGCTCCGAACGACGCGCCATGATTAATATTGCCAAATCAACTTGGGCGCAGCAGTTGTCGTCGATGGATCACGAGGATGACGACGTTGGTACAAGCTGGAACGAACGCGCGCGCTCGGACAAGCCTGAGTGGATGTCGCCCCGCATGGCGTGGCGCGCAATTCAATCAGCTCTGCCTAAAGAGGCTATCATATCGTCTGATATTGGTAATAACTGCGCCATTGGCAACGCCTACCCAAGTTTTGAAGAGGGACGAAAATATCTTGCTCCTGGTCTTTTTGGCCCCTGTGGGTATGGTTTACCTTCGATCATTGGCGCTAAAATAGGCAAACCTGATGTACCAGTGGTGGGCTTTTCAGGTGACGGGGCCTTTGGTATTGCGGTAACCGAACTCACAGCCATCGGTCGACCTGAATGGCCTGCTATCACAATGATTGTGTTTCGCAACTATCAATGGGGCGCTGAAAAACGCAACTCAACACTTTGGTATGACGATAATTTTGTTGGCACCGAGCTTGATAACAATGTGAGCTATGCGGGCATCGCGCTGGCGTGCGGATTACAGGGTGTACAAGCTAAATCTATGGAGGATCTGCGTGATATGCTAATCAAGGCTATCGAAGATCAGATGGTGCATGGCAAGACAACTTTGATTGAGGCCATGATCAATCAAGAATTGGGAGAACCTTTTCGCCGTGATGCCATGAAAAAACCTGTGGCTGTTGCAGGAATTTCTGTGGCTGATATGCGCGTGCAGATTGTTGAGTGATGGTTCCTTTTGACCTGAGCTATGGCGCAATGGTCTATATGGCCATTGCTGTACTTGCTTCAGGCTATGTCCGAGGTTATTCGGGATTTGGCTTTGCTGCTTTGGTCATCTCATCGGCTAGCCTGATCACAAATCCTTTGCATTTTGTGCCCGTTGTGGTCTTGGCTGACTTCTTTTTAACCGGTCAGCAAATAAGCTCGATCCGTGCAAAGGTCGAATGGGCTAGGGTGGCACCTTTAGCGGGGGGTGCCCTTTTTGGGGTTCCGCTAGGTGTCTTTGCGATGGCTCATCTGGGCATTGATGCTGGCCGAGCAATCATATCTATCTTTGTACTTGTGATGTGTGGGTTTTTGCTGCGTGGCTTTAAATTTAAAGCCCGTGTAGGGCCTTTAATACATTCGTTAGTTGGCATTTTTTCAGGTTTGGCTAATGGTGCAGCCGTAGGTGGCTTGCCAGTTGCCGTGTTCTTTGCCAGCCAAACCATTTCGGCCTCCGTTTTTCGCGCCTCGATGATTGTTTATTTTACGTTGCTAGGTATTTGGACATTGCCGTCTATGGTTTTTGCAGGAGTAATCAAGGTTGAGACTTTTTGGGCGACCTTACTGTTGCTACCCTTTATGATGTTAGGAGTTTGGCTCGGTGGAAGGCAGTTTATTTATGCTGAACCGGCCAACTTTCGTCGTTTCGCAATTTACCTACTAGGGTTTCTTTCTGTACTTGGATTGTTGAAACCGGTGCTACAATAATGGTAAATCAAGGGGTTCCACGGCGCTCTGTTGTCTTGGCTGAAGGGCATGATCCACGTGCGGTGTACGCGGCATATGAAGCGCAACGCCAAGGCGTTGCGCAGATGATTCTTCTTGGGCCCAAAGATGCTTTGTGCGCCGAAGTGCAAGCTCAGGGCGCCTCAGGGCAGGGGCTTTTGACGCTGGATCCTGAAGGCCATGCCGAGCAGCATTATTTTGCACAAACGCTGCAGGCTCTGCCCCGCTACCGCGCGCTCAGCCTAGATGCCGCAACCTTAAAAGTGCAAGAGCCTCTCAATTGCGCCGCATTGTTGGTACATTTGGGTCTGGCGCATGGAAGTCTTGGGGGGGTATTGGCCACCACAGCGGCCACTATTCGCGCGGCGCTGCATATCATTGGCACTAGCGCAGATACGTCGTTGGTATCCAGTTTTTTTCTAATGCGTATGCCTGCCATCGGTTCCAGGCTTGCCCGTGTTTTGGCCTTTGGTGATTGTGCGCTTAGTGTTGATCCCAATGCCGAAGAGTTGGCTGCAATTGCTGTCGCAACTGCGCACTCCTTCACGCAGGCTACAAATGAAATGGCAAGGGTAGCGCTTTTGTCGTACTCGACGTTAGGCTCTGGCCTCGGGGCGTCGGTTAACAAGGTGCGCAGTGCGACTGAGCTTGCGCGGGTAATGGCCCCCGATCTTATGATTGATGGAGAATTGCAATTTGATGCTGCTTTTCTGCCAGAGGTTGCTGCGCATAAGGGTGTAAATTCGTCTGTTGCTGGGCGCGCTAATGTCTTTATTTTTCCAAATTTAGACGCCGGAAATATTGGCTATAAAATAGCTCAACGCCTTGGTGGCGGTCAGGCGGTTGGTCCTATTTTGCAAGGGCTACTTAAACCAGCAAATGATTTATCGCGAGGATGTAGTGCTGATGATATTTTTGAGATGATCAAAATTACCGCTGCCCAAGCCCAGGCCCAAGCGCCCATTATCCACGCTCCCGTATTTGAAAAATTGTGAAAGAAATGACCATGTCACAGCCCCAGGTTAACAAATCACCCAAAGTGTCTGATCAGGTACGCAAAACTACTTGCTATATGTGTGCCTGCCGGTGTGGAATTAATGTGCATCTGACCTCGGGGAAGGTGACTTATATTGAGGGTAACCGCGATCATCCAGTCAATAAGGGTGTTTTGTGCGGCAAGGGGGCGGCAGGCATTCGCCAGATCTATTCTCCCTCACGCCTGACGGCGCCGATGCGCCGCGTGGGACCGCGTGGATCTGGTGCTTTTGAAGTAATCACCTGGGATGAAGCCTTGCAAACTGCCACTGACTGGATGCAGCCTTTGCGAGATACAGCACCAGAAAAACTGGCGTTTTTTACGGGGCGAGATCAAAGCCAAAGCCTAACATCTTACTGGGCGCAGGGTTTTGGTACGCCAAATTATGCTGCCCACGGTGGTTTTTGCTCGGTCAATATGGCTGCAGCGGGGATCTATACGATTGGTGGCGCTTTTTGGGAGTTTGGTCAGCCTGATTGGGAGCATGCCAAGCTTTTCGTGATGTTTGGGGTGGCCGAAGATCATGACAGTAATCCTCTAAAAATCGGCCTTGGCAAGCTTAAGGCGCGCGGGGCCAAAGTCATTGCGATTAATCCAATTCGTACTGGCTATAATGCGGTTGCCGACGAATGGTTTGGCGTTACACCAGGTTCTGATGGTTTGTTGATTATGGCGCTTATTCATTGCTTGCTTGAATCAGGGCAAATAGATCTTGACTATCTAGCTCAGTTTTCGAATGCGCCATATTTACTTAATGGCGCCGAAGGGGCTGAAAAGGGCCTGTTTTTGCGCGATGATCAGGGAAAACCCTTGGTGATTGACGCCAATACCGGCTTACCAGTGGCCTTTGATTCCCAAGGAGTCAGCCCTGATCTTGGTGGAAAATTAAACGGCGCGCGCACAGTCTTTCAACACATGGCTGAACGTTATTTGGGGGTGACTTACGCGCCAGAAGTTATTGCGGCGCGTGTTGGCATTGATGCTACCCGCATTCGTGAGCTAGCGGCTCAATTGGCTCATGCTGCCTTTGACGAACCTGTCGTCATCGATCAGCCATGGACGGATTTTCGCGGTAAGGCCCACGCCCAAATGATTGGTCGCCCGATCAGCTTTCACGCCATGCGTGGCATTTCCGCCCATTCTAATGGCTTTCAAACCGCGCGGGCTTTGCATATTTTGCAAATTCTACTTGGGGCTGTGGAAACGCCCGGCAGCTATCGTCTAAAGGCCCCCTATCCCAAACCTGTTGCGGCTCATCCTAAACCGCATTTTACTGCTCGCCCGGGCCAGGCACTTGACGGGCCGCATTTGGGCTACGTGCGTCACCCCAAAGATCTAGCGCTTTTGCCAAATGGTCAGCCCGCACGCATAGATAAAGGCTTTTCATGGGAAAATCCATTTTCTGCCCATGGGTTGATGCATATGCTTATTCCCAATGCCCATGCCGCCGACCCCTATAAGATTGACACCATGTTTCTTTATATGGCTAATATGTCGTGGAATTCTTCGATGAACAGCGCGTCCGTGATGGAGATGCTGACAGACAAAGAAGAAAATGGCGATTATAAAATTAAAAATATCATTTATTCAGATGCCTACGCGTCAGAAATGGTGGCCTATGCTGATTTAATTTTGCCTGACACCACCTATCTTGAGCGTCATGACTGTATCAGCTTGCTGGATCGACCTATTTCAGAGCCTGATGCTGCGGGCGATTCCATTCGTTGGCCAGTGATTGACGCTGACCGCAATGTGCGGCCCTTTCAATCGGTGCTCATCGATCTTGCCGTGCGGATGAAATTGCCAGGCTTTGTGAATGACGTGGGCGAGGCGCTTTATCAAGACTATGCCGATTACATTGTAAAGCACCAAAGGCGCCCAGGTGTAGGTCCTTTGATCGGGCACCGTGGCCCATTGGGTGCGGAGGAAGGGCGCGGTGAACCGAATCCAGCACAGCTTGACCGCTATATCGAAGGGGGTGGTTTTTATCAGGCCCATGTGCCTGAAGGGGCACGCTATTTTAAACCTTGGAATAAGGAATATCAAGATTGGGCAGTGAAAATTGGGCTTTATGATAAACCACAACCATATGTTTTTAATATTTATTCTGAAGAAATGCGCCAGTTTCAATTGGCGGCCGATGGCTTTGGTGAACATCTGCCACCCGAACATCTACGCTCGCAGGTTGCGGAAAAAATGGATCCCTTACCAATCTATTATACGCCTTTTAATGACGTTGTGGGCTCTTCCTATCCGCTGCATGCGCTGACCCAGCGACCTATGGCAATGTATCATTCATGGGGTTCTCAAAACAGTTGGCTGCGTCAGATTCACGGGCATAATCCCCTGTATGTTTCGTGCAAAGTTTGGTTAGAGCATGGGTTTCGAGATGGTGATTGGGCCAAACTTTCCTCGCCTAATGGGGCAATCACGGTGCCAGTGGCTCTGATGGCTGCTCTGAACGATCACACGGTTTGGACATGGAACGCGATTGGTAAACGTAAAGGGGCTTGGGGGCTTGATCCCAAGGCCCCCGAAGTTACGCGTGGCTTTTTGCTCAATCACTTGATCTCAGAACTTTTACCCGAAAAAGGTGACGGCCTGCGCTATACTAATTCTGACCCTATAACAGGGCAGGCAGCGTGGTTTGACCTGCGGGTTAAGATTGAAAGAATTACTTCTCCTTTGGTTGCTAAAATGGGGCAAAGTAAGCCTGATTTTGTAGCCTTGGCAGATCCTTATTCCATGGGGGCCAAATGACTTGCTTACCAAGTTTAACTGACAAAAAACTGGGACTGGTAATTGATCTTGATACATGCGTGGGATGCCAGGCCTGTGTTACCGCCTGTAAAGGTTGGAATGATCAAGGCTACGGCTCTCCGCTCTCTGATCAACAGGCCTATGGCGAAAACCCAAGCGGTGTGTTTCTAAACCGTGTTCATAGTTATGAGGCCCAACCACATGATGCGCCTGCACAAATGATTAACTTTCCCCGTTCTTGCTTGCATTGCGACGATGCCCCCTGCGTCACAGTGTGCCCCACGGGGGCCAGCTATAAGCGGGTTGAAGATGGTATTGTCTTAGTGAATGAAGATGCCTGTATTGGATGCGGCCTTTGCGCTTGGGCTTGCCCCTATGGAGCGCGCGAGATGGACGCCGACGCTGGAGTTATGAAAAAATGTACCCTTTGCGTTGACCGCATTTACAATGAAAATCTTCCTGAAGAAGACCGTGAGCCAGCCTGTGTGCGCACTTGCCCAACGGGCGCGCGTCATTTTGGTGACTTGAGTGACCCAAATTCCGATGTCAGTAAATTGGTAGCTGCGCGTAGTGGGTATGATCTGATGCCCGACATGGGCACACAGCCCACAAATAAATATCTACCGCCTCGGTTGAAAGATCGTGACAGTGCGCGACCAGACCAAGCGTCACTTTTGGCACCACTTTTGGATATTCAAGCAAAGGGTTTTGCTGGATGGCTTGATCGTATTTTGGAAAAAATATAATGAATCCAGCAGCATCTGTAATTTTTTTCACAGTATTTTCTGGCTTGGGATTTGGTCTTTTGGCGCTCTTAGGTTTGGGATTCGCGCGAACTCACGGCTTGCAGGCTTTTGGATATTGGGCTCTGGCCTATGGGTTTGCGGTGGTAGGGCTTTTGGCGTCGACCGCACATTTGGGTAATCCGCAGCGGGCGTGGCGGGCCTTAAGCCAATGGAAAAGTAGCTGGCTGTCGCGTGAGGGCATTTGTGCGGTGGCAACCTTGTTGGTTTTGGCCCCTGTGGCCTTGAGTGATATGTTAGGCCTTTTGACCCCGCACTTTTTAGGGCTGTTGGGAGCGGCGTTGGCGGTGGGCACAGTTTTAACTACCGCGATGATCTATGCCCAACTTAAAACGGTACCGCGCTGGAATCATGTGGGCGTGCCCGTAAGTTTTTTTAATTTTATGCTGACCGGGGGGCTTTTGGTTTTTGGTGCCGCGTCATTTGCGCTGATGGCTTTGGGTCTGTTGGCTGTGGTTTTGATTTGGGGTTTTTGGTTTGGTGATAAGCAGTTTCCAGCCCGCGCACAAAGCATTGCTACGGCCACAGGTCTAGGCCAAATGGGCGATTTGCGCCTGTTTGAAGCCGGCCATACGGCGGAAAACTATCTCATGCGAGAAATGATCTATGTGGTTGGGCGCAAACATAGCGCCAAACTGCGGGTTTTAGCTGTGTTTTTTTCTTGTGTTATCCCTGCACTATTTCTGTACCTGATAGCCGATGGACTGGTGCTGCGCGGGGTGGCGTTGGGGGCGCATCTTATAGGCGTTTTTGTGGCGCGATGGTTGTTTTTTGCAGAAGCTGAACATGTGGTTGGACTTTACTACGATAAGCGGTGAAGAAAAAAGTCTCCTTGTGATTTTTAGCTATTTGTAAGATTAAGCGCGAAAAGAGGCTTAGATGACACAGAGTTTTTCCTTTACCCTAACCGGCACAGATAGCGGTGCGCGCACGGGTGTCATTTCAACTCCGCGCGGTGACATTCGCACACCTGCCTTCATGCCGGTGGGGACAGCGGCTACTGTAAAAGCAATGCTACCAGAAAATGTGCGTGCCACGGGTGCCGATATTTTGCTAGGTAATACCTATCACCTGATGCTGCGCCCGACTGCGGAACGGATTGCCGCTTTGGGTGGTTTGCACCAGTTCATGAATTGGCAGCGCCCAATCCTAACCGATTCTGGTGGCTTCCAAGTTATGAGCCTCAATGCCTTACGCAAAATATCGGAGGAGGGTGTTAATTTTAAATCCCATATTGATGGCTCCAGTCATTTTCTAAGTCCTGAACGCTCAATGGAAATTCAAATGCTTTTGGGGTCAGACATTGTGATGTGTTTTGACGAATGCACGCCCTTTCCCGCTGATGAAAAAACTGCGCGTGCATCAATGGATCTTTCGATGCGGTGGGCTGCTCGTTCCCGCGCAGCCTTTGGCTCCCGGCCCGGATATGCTCTTTTTGGCATACAACAAGGTTCGATCTATGCTGATCAGCGCATGGAATCGGCGCAAAAACTTATCGAGATCGGCTTTGACGGATATGCTTTTGGGGGCCTTGCAGTGGGTGAGGGTCAAGAGATGATGTTTGACGTACTCGATCAAGCCCCCGACATGCTTCCCAAAGACAAGCCGCGCTATTTGATGGGGGTTGGCAAGCCCGACGATATAGTTGGGGCGGTCGAGCGTGGTATAGATATGATGGACTGCGTGCTTCCATCGCGTTCGGGTCGCACGGGGCAGGTATTTACCCGTTTTGGTGTTGTTAATATCAAAAATGCGCGCCATATGGATGATCCGCGCCCGTTGGATGAAAATTGTTCGTGCCCTACTTGTCAAAACTACTCACGCGCCTATCTGCACCATGTATTTAAGTCGCAAGAGATTATTTCATCGATGTTGCTGACATGGCATAATTTAAATTATTATCAAGAATTGATGCAGGGCCTGCGGAATTCTATTGAAGCAAAAGCCTTGGCGCCCTTTGTGGCAGGGTTCCACGCCGCCCGTGAAGTGGGCGATATTGAACCGTTTTAACCAAGCCCTTAGGGTATGTGATTCATCTGGAAATTGTCTTTAAATCGCCCTTGTAGCACCAAAAAAAGGCAGGAATTTTGCTCCCAAACCGGTTGACATATGCTGGTGCCAACCCCACCTAAAAGGCTCGGTAGAGTTATACCACCATCTGGGCCTATGTTTTGTCATCGAAAGGAAATTAAATGAGTAGTGCAAAATCTATGACATATCCGGTTCTACCCCTGCGTGATATTGTGGTCTTTCCTCATATGGTGGTGCCATTGTTTGTGGGCCGTGAAAAATCAGTTCGTGCGCTGGAAGATGTGATGGCTGATGACCGCCAGATCCTGCTTTTAAGCCAAATAGATCCTTCGGTTGATGATCCAAAAGACGATGGGATTTACCGAACAGGTGTTTTGGCCAATGTGTTGCAATTATTGAAATTGCCCGATGGAACCGTAAAAGTTTTGGTCGAAGGCAAAACCCGTGTTTCGATCCCAAAATTTGTGCCAAATCCAAATTACTTCGAAGCCAAAGCCGAAGTTCTAAATGAATTTGATGGTGACGCCACAGTGACCGAAGCCTTGCTGCGAGGTGTGGCAGACGAATTTGAACGTTATGCGAAAATAAAGAAAAACATTCCAGAAGAGGCGCTTGCCGCAGTGTCTGACGCCCAGGATCCTGCCCGTTTGGCAGATCTTGTCGCGGGCCATCTGGGTATTGAGGTGGCGCAAAAACAAAAATTGTTAGAAACGCTTGATATATCTGATCGTCTGGAAAAAGTTTATGGACATATGCAAGGAGAATTGTCTGTCCTGCAAGTCGAAAGAAAAATTAAAACCCGCGTTAAAACCCAAATGGAGCGCACACAGCGCGAATATTATTTAAATGAGCAAATGAAGGCCATTCAAAAGGAATTGGGCGATGGTGATGATGGGCAAAATGAAATTGCCGAACTTGAAGAACGTATCCGAAAGACCGCTCTATCAAAAGAGGCCCGAGAAAAGGCCGACGGAGAACTAAAAAAGCTTAAATCCATGTCGCCAATGTCGGCAGAAGCGACAGTGGTGCGCAACTATTTGGATTGGTTATTAGGTGTGCCATGGGGCGTAAAATCACGAGTTAAAAAAGACTTAAACGCGGCGCGAAAAGTGCTGGATGATGATCACTTTGGCCTTGAAAAGGTCAAGGAACGTATCGTTGAATATTTGGCCGTACAGGCGCGCAGTGCTAAGATGAAGGGCTCTATCATTTGTCTGGTGGGCCCTCCTGGGGTTGGCAAAACCTCGCTTGGGCGATCGGTTGCTAGGGCAACTGGGCGCGAATTTATTCGTATTTCATTGGGTGGTGTACGCGACGAATCTGAAATTCGTGGCCATCGGCGTACCTATATTGGATCGATGCCAGGTAAGATTATTCAAGCTTTGAAAAAAGCAAAAACGATCAATCCTGTTATTTTGCTCGATGAAATTGATAAAATGGGGCAAGATTTCCGGGGTGACCCAGCTTCGGCGATGCTTGAGGTGCTTGATCCTGAACAAAACAGCACCTTCATAGATCACTATATGGAAGTGGAATATGACCTTTCAAATGTGATGTTTCTGACCACTGCTAATACTTACAATATGCCAGGGCCTCTTCTGGACCGCATGGAAACGATTCCTCTTTCCGGCTATACAGAAGACGAAAAACGTGAAATTGCGAAGGGTTATTTAGTAAGCAAGCAAGTGAAAAATCACGCTTTAAAAAAAGGTGAGTTTGAAATAAGTGACGAAGCCCTAACCGAAGTAATTCGCAGTTACACCCGCGAAGCGGGCGTGCGTAATCTAGAGCGTGAATTGGCTAAATTGGCCCGCAAAGTGGTGACCCAAATTGTCAAAGGTGCGCAAAAAACGGTGCAGGTTACGCTTGAGAACCTCGAAGGCTTTTTGGGCGTGAAGCGTCACCGGCACGGCTTGGTGGAAAAAACCGATCAGGTGGGTGTTGTAACCGGCTTGGCTTGGACTTCTGTAGGGGGTGAGCTTTTGCATATAGAAGCTTTACGCCTGCCCGGTAAGGGGCGCATGAAAACCACTGGCACTTTGGGGGATGTGATGAAGGAATCAATTGATGCTGCCAGTAGTTTTGTGCGCTCAATTAGTCCGGAAATTGGTGTAAAACCGACTAAGTTTGAAAGCTCTGATATCCATGTGCATGTGCCCGAAGGGGCCACGCCAAAAGATGGTCCATCAGCTGGTGTGGGTATGGTGACCTCGATTGTGTCTGTGCTGACTGGAATTGCAGTAAAAAAAGACATTGCTATGACCGGTGAAGTGACCTTGCGCGGCAATGTTCTTCCCATCGGCGGCTTAAAAGAAAAGCTTCTTGCAGCCTTGCGAGGCGGCATTACTACTGTGTTAATTCCGCAAGAAAATGCCAAAGATCTGATTGAAATACCTGAGAATGTGAAACAAGGGCTCACCATCATTCCCGTGAGGCATGTGCGGGAAGTGTTGGCACATGCTTTGGTTTCGGTGCCTGTGCCCATTGAATGGGATGAAGCGGCAGAAGAAGCCGCAGCGCTAGCGCGCCTAAGCAATAAAGAGATTGTCTCACCCAGCTTGGCTCATTAATTTATTAGGGCGCTTCGGCGCCCTTTTTTTTACAATGTATATAATGTCCAAAAATCTTTAAAAAATTACAAAATTTAAATTTTTACCCCATCGCTGGCCTCTAAAGGTATATATGCGTTGCTAGATTTCTCATAATTAAAGATTTTTTGATTTTTCATTGGAAGTTGACCGAAAGCCAACCGAACTACGACAGATAGCCTGCGTCTATTTGGTGGTTTTGGTCGAGATTTTGGAAGAGGGACGCAATGTGAATTTGGCATGCCTTTGGTCCGTACGAGTCAAACCAACTGCGCCTATGGGGCTTTCGGGAAAAGGTAACAGCACCAATTTACGCCATATCCGCCATTTAACCAAGAACGATTGAGCTCTGATGGGGCTGGAGATGCCTTTATAACGCGAGATATTGTGTTTTAAACTTTAGATTATTTTTGCTAACGCATACAAATAATTTGCTTTCGAAAAAGTTACTGTATTTTTTACATATTAAATATATTTACAAACGACCTCTTGTTCATTCATAAATCATGGGCTATTCGAACCCTGAAGGGTTGTTAGCTCAGTTGGTAGAGCGCTTCGTTTACACCGAAGATGTCGGGGGTTCGAGCCCCTCACAACCCACCATAGTTTTTAAATATCCATTTTTTTATAATATCATAGTTTTTATACTATTTTTGCTCGCAATTTGCGCAACGCTAAACTTATTGCATTTAGCGACTTAAATAGGAGAAAATTTCTGCCAATCCGCTTGACGTCGCGCAAAGGGCTGCGTAATACCAGCCAACGTTCGGGTGGCGATCTGGATGAAATGCGCGGTTGTAGCTCAGTTGGTTAGAGTACCGGCCTGTCACGCCGGGGGTC
>JASDRS010000016.1:0-3981 GCA_041441915.1 Paracoccaceae bacterium
ATTTTCCAAAATTGGCGCGCAGCGGTGACACAATTTATTTAGCGTGGACCCAACCAATCGATTCTGAAGCTGATTTCAGTACCATTCGTATGTTTGCGCTGGACCTGTCAGACTATCGAGGATCGCTATAAAATTGGAGGCATCACCTAACTTAATGCATGGATCGAGATGTGGAGCCCAACAAAACTACCCCCAGATGATTTGAGCCCCCCATACTAAAGGCCCTGGTCCGGTGCCCTTCGTCACGACTGTAGCGATTGGGCCAGATAACCCAGCTTTAACTCTGTTTTGATCTGATATTTAGGGAGTTATAAGATGGCCTTGTTAGCGATGTGCATGCCAGTTTTACCAGGGAAAATGGAAAAGTGGCAAGGAATGATGGATCATATTAAATCGATCCCTGATTTTGCTACTTCACGAAAAGAAGCTGGCGTACATGAAAGAAGTTTCGTGCAAAATACACCTGCAGGAGATTTTCTAATCATCACATTAGAAGGTGAGGACCCCTCAGCAAGTTGGGCCAAAATTGCACAATCAATGTCCCAGAGTTTGCTGAATTTGCGCTCGATGTCCATGGTTTAGATGTGAGTTCACCACCACCACCTATGCCGACTTTGGTTCTCGATACCGAGGCTTAATAACTAAAAATCTTAGGCTAAGTTTTAACCTGCGACCTCTAGCATTTAATGTAGTGGCTCCGCCGCTTTTAAATAATGCTCATAGAGGCCGCAGGTGATGCTTAGGACATGATCTGGAATGGTGTTAGCTTGAGGATTGAGCAATATTAAAAGATGCCACCCTTTTCCCTGATAAAAGAATTGAAGCATTGCTTAATGGTGAAACTGTAGTGGTTCGGGAGAATGTAAAGGCTGGTCAGTATGTCGATACTGTAGCGCAATGGGCAGAAGATACTGGCTTGAAGGTCTATTGCGGTCGTGCCAATTTCCATACAGGCTACAGAAAATCCAAATGGTTGAACCCCTACAGTGTGCAAAAGCTTGGAAGAGATGAGGCACTCCGATTACACAAAGGCAATTTAAGTCAGGACTCAAAGATCAAGTTGGAGAATTGAAGGGTAAGGCTTTAAGCTGCTGGTGCTATCTACAAAAATGCCACTGCAACTACTTAGCAGAATTAGCAAATGCCAAGTGAAGGTGCCTTGAAAAAATTAATTGATATTTCTAGTCACAGTGATGCTGATGATAAATTTGACATATCACAACTTTTAGATTTAGCAGGTTGGGTATTTGAAGACGAAAAACAATCTACTTTAGAAGCTACTAGATCAATTATATTGCATGAAGCGGCTGCACTTGGACAAGCGAAAGCACAATTTATTTTGTCACTTGATTATCAACAAGGGATAAATGGGTTTCAAGAAAACAGTCATTTAGCTGAATTGTGGCGCCAGAAAGCTTGCTCAATGGTCAGATTTACACCACGCTTCCATCAAACGGCAGACCACTTGGTGAATGTCAGATAATGGTTTTGAGTAATGGAGGCTCATATGTCTTTGGGGCAAAAAAAGAATTCACGAGATTTCATTTTTACAGGGAACGCCAAAGAGTGGTTTGGTATCTGGATCGTCAATCTTTTGCTGTCGATCGTCACCATTGGGATTTACTCGGCTTGGGCGAAAGTACGCAGGAAAAAGTATTTTTACGGCAATACCTTCGTTGGTGAGCGCAACTTTGATTATCACGCCACTGGTGGACAAATTCTCAAAGGGCGTTTGATAATTATCGCCGCTATTGCCGTCTTTCAGATCATCCTGACGGTTCTGCCGGTCGTCGGCTTGATCCTCTTGCTTGGCTTGATTTTGCTTTACCCCTGGCTGATCACCCGCGCGATGGTGTTCAATGCGCGCGTGTCCAGCTTTTCCAACGTGCGCTTCGACTTTGCTGGCACTTACGGGCGGGCCGCGCTGGTCTATATACTTTATCCGATCCTCTGCACGCTGACACTTTATACGACCTTCCCCATTCTAACCCGTACGGGGAAGCGCTTTATCATCGATAACCATCGCCTCGGCACGGCCGAGTTCAAGATGGATGCCCCGCTGGGTGCATTCTACAAGGCGGCGGGTCTGGCACTCTTGTGGGTGATCACGGTAACCGCCGTTGCCTGGTTTACCATCGGCACTATAGTGATGACCCTGCCGTGGGAGGCTGTGATGAATCTTGAGAACAAGTTAAAGCCGATTATTTCGATCGTGCTGACGTCCTTTGCCGTCTTCTTCATCGGTTTCATTCCCGCAGAGTTCATTTATCAGGCGCTGACTCGAAATGTGATTTACAATAGTACAACGCTCTCAGGCGGCCACGCGCTGCGCTCGAATGTGAGCGCGACCCAGTTGTTCTGGATCGCCCTGTCCAACATGGTGGTGGTGATCCTGACCCTAGGATTGATGCTGCCTTGGGCACAGGTTCGCGTGGCGCGCTATCTGTCTGATCATACGGGTGTCGAGCTTGGTAGCTCGCTTGATGACTTCATCGGAACAGAGCAGGAAAAAGCCACAGTGCTTGGCGATGCCTATTCCGATATCGAAGGCATTGACGTCGGTCTATCGATCTAAGTGAACATGAACCAAGCGTTTTCGCTTCAGGGACATGTCTATCTGGCGGTGTCGTCCCGTCGGATTGCCGCGCGCATCGATGTTGCGCCTCATGAGGGCGCGATCTGGGTGCGAGTGATTGCCGAGGACGGGCAGGAACTGGCGCGCGCGCCGTTGGCTAATACAAAGATCGATACGGCACTCGGCCGCACCGTGCGCAAATTGACGTTTGATGATGGTACGCTGTTCGAGACGCAGGACCACGCAGGCTTTGCCGCCCTTGATACGGGCACGCGTGGTGCGCGGCTGCATGCCTTAGAGCGTTTCGGCCCGCATCTGATTGCCTTCACGGCAGCATGCTTTGTCGGTGCCTACCTTCTTTGGCGGTATGGCTTGGACATTCTTGCAGCGCTCGCCGTGGCTGCAACACCGCAAATTGTCGTCGAACAAATCGATGCAGGCACGTTGCGGAGCATCGATTTTATCATGGCCGAAGACAGCACGCTTACCAACGAGGAAGAAGCGCGCGCGCGGTCCATTAATGCTCGAGTGCTCGCAGCGCTACCCGAAAACGAACGCAATGTGCACTATTTCAAGCTGCTCTTCCGCGCCATGCCCAAGGTCGGCGCCAATGCCTTTGCTTTGCCAGGCGGCACTATAGTGATGACCGATGAGTTGATCCGAGAATTCCCCGACGAAGATGTCATCGCGGGCATACTTGGCCACGAAATCGGCCATGTGGTCGAAGAGCACGGGCTGCGCCGTCTCTACCGCTCACTTGGGGCTTATGTGCTGATTGCGCTGCTCGCGGGCGAAACAGGCCCAATGCTCGAAGATATTCTACTTGAGGGAAACGCGTTTTTGTCGCTGTCCTACAGCCGCGCACAAGAAAGCGCGGCGGATGAGTTTGGCCTGACGCTGTCGCATCGCGCAGGCTTTGATCCCGCTGGTCTCAAAGTTTTCTTCGAAATGCTGGGCGCAGAGGTCAGCGATGATGTGCAATGGATGTCCACACACGCCAGCCACTCCAACCGCGTTGAAGCGATTGAGCGCTACATCAGTGGGTTAGAGTAGAAAGCCCGTTTAGCTTAGTCACTCTGCGTGCCCTCTGGGTAGGGTGCTGCGTACCTCTTGCAAACTGTGGCCAAGTTAACGGTAGAGCGTCTTCCTTCCTATCAACGGTACAAGCTTTTTGGGGACGTCACGCTTATAACGAAAGCTGCCATCCGGGCGGCTAAAAACATACTTAGGAAGCGCTCACAGCGAAGCTTCAGCGCAGTATCAAGCTCGCCGAAATCAGAGAGATGGAGGCCATATTGTTTGACAACGACCTAGTCTTGGGTAAACGATGGTCGGGTATGAAAAAAGTGACGTAAGATATACATGATATTTTTTAGGCTGAGTGGATGTTTGATTAAAATGATTGT
>JASDRS010000017.1:0-167659 GCA_041441915.1 Paracoccaceae bacterium
TTGGTGCCCAGAAGAGGAATCGAACCTCCACGCCTTGCGGCACACGGACCTGAACCGTGCGCGTCTACCAATTCCGCCACCTGGGCTAGATGATGCACTGCGTCTAATCTTGTACATTAACGCTGTCAACGGGAAGAAAAACATTGACTACGCTTTGCGCCTTGTTAGCGGCGTGTGACAAAGTTATGAATGTGAAAATTCAACACTCTAAAGGGGCACAAATGAACAATTTGGTAACGATCTATGGTGGCTCTGGCTTTGTCGGACGTTATATTGCCCAGCGCATGGCAAAAGAAGGATGGCGTGTGCGTGTGGCGGTACGCCGTCCAAATGCCGCTTTATTTGTAAAATCTTATGGCGCTGTCGGGCAGGTAGAACCTGTCCTGTGTAATGTTAGAGATAATGCCTCGGTTCGGGCGGCCTCGCGTGGGTCTGATGTCGTTGTGAACTGTGTGGGTATTTTGGTGCAAAACGGCAAAAACCGGTTTATCGCTGTTCAAGCAGAAGGGGCGGGCCGCATCGCGCGTATTGCTGCCGAAGAGGGCGTCGCCCGGTTTGTACAAATTTCGGCCATCGGGGCTGACGCTGCATCTCAAAGTGCTTATGCGCGCTCAAAGGCTGAGGGCGAAGCCTTAGTTTTGGAAGCCTTTCCAAAGGCGATGATCTTGCGTCCTTCGATTCTATTTGGCCATGAAGACCAATTTTTTAATCGTTTTGCCGCCATGTCGCGCATGGGGCCAGTTTTGCCCCTAGTGGGCGCTGACACCCTCTTTCAACCCACATATGTTGATGACGTGGCGAAGGCCGCAGTTTTGGGCGTTTTGGGCACAACTAAGGCCGGCATCTATGAGCTCGGTGGCCCCGAGGTTCTGTCCTTTCAGGAATTGATGATCCGGATGCTTGCTGTGATTGAACGGCGCCGTTTGATTGTGAATATCCCATTCTTTGCCGCACGTCTTATGGCCTTTGGCTTTGATATGTTGCAAGCGATTTCGGGCGGTTTAATCAAAAATCCTTTTGTAACCCGTGATCAATTGATCAATCTGGCGCATGATAATATAGTGTCACCCAAAGCACAGACCTTTGCTGATCTAGGCATTTCACCCGCACCGATCGGCGCGGTTTTGCCTGAGTATTTGTGGCCCTATCGGCCTTCTGGCCAGTATGCGGCGATTAAGGGGTCTGCAAAAAACTTACGTTAGATCGGAAAAAACTTGGCCGAAACTTCTACGATTGTAGCAGCAGGTTTGGGTCTTCTTGAAGGCCTGACCGAGTTTATTCCTGTATCTTCTACAGCGCATTTGCTGCTGGTGGGTCATTTTCTGGGATTTGAAAGCGCAGGCAAGACATTTGAGGTTGTGATCCAGTTGGGGGCAGTTTTAGCTGTTTTATCGGTTTATGCAGCTAAACTTTGGGGCGTGGTGCGCTCGATCCCCCACAATCCACAGGCGCGGGGTTTTATCGTGGCCGTTCTGATTGCTTTTATGCCGGCTGTAGTGATTGGTGTAGCTGCGCACGACTTCATCAAATTGGTACTTTTTGAAACTCCCATCTTGATCGCCGTGACCTTGATTTTGGGTGGTGTGGTTTTGCTATTTTCTGATCGTTTTGCCGCAAAACCTACGCATAATGAAGCGATGACGTTTTCCCCTTATATGGCTTTGAAAATTGGCTTCATACAATGTTTGGCTATGGTGCCCGGCGTGTCACGTTCGGGTGCCACAATAGTAGGGGCCTTGATGCTGGGGGCCAGTCGGCGCGCGGCTGCTGAGTTTTCGTTCTTTTTGTCGATGCCCACAATGGCTGGTGCCTTTGCCTATGACCTTTATAAAAATCGATCTGTTTTAGATGCCAGCGCCTTGAGTGATATTGCTGTCGGCTTCTTCATGGCTTTTATTGCGGGCGTTTTGGTGGTGCGCTGGATGCTAAATTTTGTTTCAAGTTATGGATTTTCAATTTTTGGTTGGTGGCGAATCATCGTTGGTGGTGTAGCTTTGACCGCGTTATTGTTTGATTTCTGATACTATAGGTAAATTAAACTGTCTTAACTTTCGTAACAAAAGATTTAAACGGGTGCATTTAATCAAAAAAGATCAGACTATGTATTCAATGCTGTTTTTATTTTGTGGGGCACATGATGAGATCGTGCAAAAAAAATCGATAATAGGGGCACGCTAATGGGAACGCAACGTATGCAAAAATTTGTGACCGTTGAGAATCAAAAGCCTGAAAGGCGCTCGCTAGATGCGTTGGGGTACCAAATGCCTGAAGTGATGGAAAGTGACGACTACCTAGAACCCGCCGATCTCGTGATCACAGCGTTTGGCTTCGAACCTGAACTCCTTACTGAGCTTTGTAGTGTCCCCAACTTGGACGTTACGCGTTGGGGCACAGAAAAGGCCCATTTCCAAAGCCGCCCCAACAACTTAGACGACGTCTTTGCTCCTGGCAATATTGTACGCAGTGCAAGCTTGTTGGTTTGGGCGGTTCGTTATGGTCGCGCGGTGTCAGATGTAATCATTATCTATTTGACGCACTCAACCCAATTTGTGGAGGAATGACCATGAAAAAAGCATCCGTACTTTTAGGCTTTCTTGGATTGATATCATGGGCAAAACCCATACTTGCAGGCAGTTTTTCACCCCCTCAGGGCTGCAAAGCCTTTTTGACTGTGCAAATGCTCGAATGCAGTGTTTCTCATCACTATACTTGTGAAGCTAATGCTAAAGGCGATCAATGGCGTGCTGATTTCGATGCTGAGGGACTTTTCTATCTGTCGCGTATTGATCGCGAAGCACAATGGATGGAGAGTTACAACTATAATCCCCCCAGCAAACAATTTCTAGATCCAGACCCTGTTGATGCTGCGTCGTTTACCCAATTACTTACGGGCGTTGACACGTTTGATTTCAATCTAACCAAAGACAGCGGCGAAGAAAGCCGTGTCACAGGTTTTGATCAACTAACTGGTCAAAATGTGACAATTGATGGCGTTAATCTTAAAGAATCCAACTTTTCCTTTTATGAAATCGACCTTTCTGGAAAACTGCTGCGCCGCGCTATTGGCACAGAGTTTGTCAGTCCTAAATGGCGCACTTTTTTCTCAGGCCCGTCACAATGGAGTTTTGGTGATGAAGACTGGATCTTTGTTGAAGATCGCCCAATGAAATTTCTAGAGCCCAATGATGCGGGCTTTTCATCAAACACGCCTATTTTTGGTTGCGATGCGGTCATGTCACAATTTTCCGCTCCGACCCAAACTATGGAGGCACTAGGCCATGGCAAAATATGATGATGCTTGGGTCAGCGAGCAATAAGCAAAATGTTCCTGACACGTTAGACGCAAAAAACATTAAAGATGGTGTGCATTTTTTTAATATTCTGAAAAGATGCACTTTCTTACGCTGTTCGCAATACAGTCCGCGCCATCGGTACCCGTGCAAGCAGCCATATTGTGCATAAATTCAACATAAAAAATGTTTTGCAAGAGGATCATTTGACGATGAAACTCGTTGGGTTCTGTTGCCAGAGTTTGGGCTCATTCTCGATCTAACGAATAAAGATTGAAGTTAGGGGCGATGAAAATGACTATGTTGGCAACACCGTGCCCTATGCTGCGGCAAAGGGCGATTTGTTTGCTGTGGGGCGCGCGGGTGAACGGTTCGCCGTTCGCAACTCGGGTGCTCAGGTTGTGATTGAAGGCAGTGGCCCCAATGGATGTGAATATATGACCTGCGGAATGCCTAACTTTAGGACCATAATTGTGAAGCCTTAAAAATGACTGATCCTGAAACGTTGATCACTTGTTGTATTGATAGCCCACATTGAGAATACCACCGTCTAGAGCTGATCAAACGTCATATTGCAGAAACTGAAAGGTCGAAGTCATTTAGGGTGATTTGGGCAAGCAAAAACACCTGTTCTTTCAAATTTTCCCCAGAGAAATTTTTGGTGCATCTGCCGCACCCACTTTTGCAAAGCCCCCAAAGCTGCCCTCAGAATAGGATTAAGCGGCCCGCTTATGCGAACCGCTTGCCTCTTTCTACGAAAATCGTTAGCACTCAGGCTCACCTTAGAGCGTTTGGAACTTACAGTGGCGGCCCGCAAATCCAAAACAATACCTGGGTGCGTAAGGCCCTATCTTTTGACCATTTGGCGTTATTTTAAACCCCCTTCCTTGGCGAGCTTGCCTGTTTGGCGCCAGGGTGTTATTTGGATTGGGCGTATTTTTGCGGTGAAGGTTGGATTTTTTGGCTCTTTGATTTTGCTTTTTATTGTAATCAATCCGCCCAGCAATATTTATATGACCTATGAAAACTGGCGTAATGGAGGCATTTCGCACCATTGGGTGCAGTTTGACGCTATTGCTCCTGTGGCAGCGCGTTCCGTGGTCGCTGCTGAGGATGCCAATTACTGCCTGCATTGGGGCTTTGACATGAAGGCTATTCGCCAAGCCCTCGCAAAGGGGGGCAAGCGTGGTGCTTCGACGCTGTCGCAGCAGGTGGTGAAGAATGTATTTTTGTGGCAGGGCAGATCATGGCTTCGCAAGGCGCTTGAAGCGACACTAACCCCCATGATTGAGCTTTTTTGGTCCAAACGACGTATTCTAGAGATATATCTCAATATTGCTGAATTTGACGATGGCGTCTTTGGCATTGAAGCGGCTGCGGAGCATTATTTTGGGATTTCGGCTGCGAAGCTCAGTTCTTTGCAGGCCGCAAGGCTGGCTGCCGTGTTGCCAAACCCCAAAGAACGTAACGCCGTTAAGCCTACGACGTTTTTACGCAAGCGCACTGCTAAGATCATTCAAGGGGCCGAAACCATCAATCAAGACGGTCGCGCCGCTTGTTTTCAAAATTAACCGTTGATGGGATTGAATTTTACTTGGTGAAAGGGCAATGAAGATAAAAGCCTAGAAAGATGATTTTCAAAAATGAACCGCCTTTATCATGCCGCGCTGTCCCCCTTTTGTCGTAAGGTTCGCCTGACTTTGGCAGAAAAGAGGGTTGAAGTTGAACTTGTCGAAGAACGTTATTGGGATCGTTCGGCTGAGTTTATGAAACGCAATCCCGCGGGCAAAGTGCCAGTGTTGCGAATAGACGATTTCACCATCTCGGAAAGCCAAGCAATTTGCGAATATCTTGAAGAAACTGTGCCCGCACCAGCTTTGATGCCCAAAGAACCCCAAGCACGTGCCGAAGTGCGAAGGCTTTGTGGTTGGTTTGACGATAAGTTTCACAATGAGGTGACGTCGAAACTCCTCTATGAGCGGATAACCAAGAAAATAATGAACGCCGGCTACCCTGAGGCGCGCAATATCCAAGCGGGTTCGCAGGCGATCAAATACCATCTGGATTATATGGCCTATTTGTTGAACCAACGCCGCTGGCTGGCTGGCGAAGTGATGACCCTGGCTGATTTTAGTGCCGCGGCCCATCTGTCATGTTTGGATTATGTCGGGAATGTTGATTGGAACCGCCATGCTGCGGTAAAAGACTGGTATGCAACTATCAAGTCGCGCCCGAGTTTTCGCCCACTTTTGGTTGATCAGCTGTCGGGCTTTCCACCGCCTGATCACTATTCAAATTTGGATTTTTAAAACTGAACCAATGTAGGAGCCTAAGTGACGCTTGCATTCAAAAATTTGTTGATTGCCCGCGCGAAGATTGAGGGCTTTTCAAAACTGGGCATCTGTGCACCCGATGCTACGCCGCTAACCGCCGTGCGGTTGGCCGCTTTTTTGGCGCACGAGCGGCATGGCCAAATGGCTTGGATGGCCGAGCGGGTGGAGTGGCGCGGATCAGCGCAAGCGCTTTGGCCGCAAGCCCAATCTGTGATTATGCTGGCGGAAAGCTACACGCCGCAAGTCAATCCCTTGGATATTTTGGATCAGCCCGCTCTTGCGGCTATTTCCGCCTATGCGCAGGGACGTGATTACCATGACCTGGTCAAGCGCAGGTTAAAACGGTTGGGCGGCTGGATCGTTTCAGAAACGGGAGCTGAGATTAAGGTTTTTGTTGACACAGCCCCCGTGATGGAAAAGCCATTAGCAGAGGCCGCAGGCGTTGGTTGGCAAGGCAAACATACCAATCTTTTAGCCCGTGATTTGGGAAATTGGTTCTTTTTGGGTGCCATATTCACTACGCTTGATCTGCCTAAAGATCAGGCCGAAGAAAGTCATTGTGGCTCTTGTACCGCGTGTCTTGATATTTGCCCCACGCAGGCCTTTCCGGCGCCTTATCAGTTGGATGCAAGGCGCTGTATTTCCTATCTAACGATCGAGCATCGTGGCTCTATTGACCTTGAGTTGCGCGAAAAAATGGGAAATCGCATCTATGGGTGCGATGACTGTTTGGCCGTTTGCCCTTGGAATAAATATGCCCAAGCAGCCCAAGATATGGGCTATGACGCCCGCATAGGCGCGCCATCTTTGCAAGAATTGGCTGGCTTAAATGATGCTGATTTTCGCACTCGCTTCTCAGGAAGCCCAATTAAACGCATTGGCCGTAATCGGTTTATACGTAACGTGATTTATGCGATTGGCAATTCTGGAGACAAAACGCTGCAATTGATCCTGCCACCACATTTTAACGACCCAGACCCCGTCATTTCTGACGCGGCCCATTGGGCCTTTGAACGGCTTGAAAAAGCCTAAGGCCGCCCTCTAAGACCAGTCCTTCATGTCCTTAAGCGCGTACAATATTTTCATAGTCTGTCGAAATTTCACGGGTTAAAGCGCCCACTTCAAAGTTGTAATGGCCAATTTGTCCAACTGGGGTTACTTCGGCCGCCGTACCTGTCAACCAACATTGCTCAAAACTCTCAAGCTCATGGGCTTCAATATGGCGTTCATTTACAACAAGGCCCTTGGCTTTAAGCATCCCAATCACAGTTTGGCGGGTGATGCCATTTAAAAAAGAATCTGGAAAAGGGGTATGGATTTCACCGTTTTTTACGAAGAAAATATTAGCACCTGTAGCTTCGGCAATATAGCCGCGATAGTCAAACATCATCGCATCTGAACAGCCTTTGGCTTCGGCCGCATGTTTGGACATGGTGCAAATCATATAAAGACCCGCGGCTTTTGCAGCGTGGGGGATAGTGTCGGGACTTGGACGTTTCCATTTCGAAATATCAAGCTTGGCGCCCTTCATTTTGGCATCACCATAATAAGCGCCCCATTCCCAAACTGCTATGGCCATGCGCACGGGGTTGCGCTCTGCTGCTACGCCCATGTCTTCGCCAGCGCCGCGCCAGGCAATGGCACGCACATAGGCATCTGTCAGGGCGTTTGCTTTAAGAGCCTGCTCTTTGGCGGCTTCAATCTGGTCGACCGAATAGGGTATAGCCATGTCCAAATAGGCGCCAGACTTCAAAAGTCTTTCTGAATGTTTGCGCGATTTAAAAATTTTTCCGTTATAGCAGCGCTCACCTTCAAATACAGACGACGCGTAATGCATCGCATGGGTCAAAATATGCACATTGGCATCACGCCACTCAACTAGGGTGCCGTCCATCCAAATTTTACCGTTACGATCGCTATAAGCACCAGCCATTTATACCCCATTGTTCCGAATGTTGCGCATATTGTGTCCGAAACGGACATAATATTACGCCAAATCGCATATTTGGTATCAGTCTGGCCTTGGAAAGTCAACAAGGCTGACATAAAATGAAAGGGGCAAGGAGCAAGGAGCAAGATATGGAGCAAAGATTAGCCACGGGTGAAAGCATGCTGTTTTTAACTGACGACCAATTGCGTAAAGGCATAGAGGCAATGTTTTTTGCTTATCGCGGCTTTACCGCAGACCCTGACCGTATTTTGCAAGACTTGGAATATGGCCGTGCGCATCACCGAGCGATTCACTTTATTAACCGCAATCCTGGTACAACGGTTACTAATCTTTTAGCGATTTTAGGTGTGACCAAACAATCGCTCAATCGAGTTTTGCGGAGTTTGATCGAAGATGGCATGGTCGAAAGCCGCGTTGGACGTAACGATCGGCGAGAAAGGCATTTGTTTCTGACAGCCAAGGGGACTGAATTAGAACGCAGCCTGTCTGATGCGCAGCGTGCGCGTATGCGTGCTTCTTACCGCGCTGCAGGGCCAGTTGCTGTACAGGGGTTCCGCCAAGTGCTTGAAGCCATTATGGATCCTGATTCGCGCCGACAATTCCTGTCGCTTAAAGATGTAAGCCCATGACCGTCACAAGTCCCCATATTTTAGTGGTTGATGATGATGAACGTATTCGTGGCCTTTTGCAGAAATTTTTAATCCGAAACGGATTTTTGGTCACAATTGCTCGGGATGCACGCCAAGCCCGCAATCTTTTGGTCGGACTGGAATTCGATTTGATCCTGCTTGATGTGATGATGCCCGGAGAAGACGGTCTCGCCCTAACCCAAGATTTACGCGTTAAATTATCAGTTCCAATTTTGCTTTTGACCGCACGTGGCGAGTCCTCTAACCGGATCGAAGGGCTCGAGGCGGGTGCGGACGACTATCTGGTCAAGCCCTTTGAACCCAAAGAGCTGTTACTGCGCATCAATGTAATCTTGCGCCGCCAACCTGAGACCCCAACGGCCGTTGGGGTGGCAAAAAACCTAAAATTAGGCGCAGTGCACTATAACATTGAGCGGGGCGAACTTTGGCAAGGCGATAAATTAATCCGCCTTACATTAACTGAGTCGCAGTTGATGCGGATCTTGGTAAAAAGTCCCGGAGAAGCTGTATCGCGAGAAGCGTTGGTAGGCGACTTAGGTGGCGCTGAGGCTCTAGGGCAAGAACGCACGGTTGATGTGCAAATCACCCGCCTGCGCCGTAAAATTGAACGAGATCCGCGCGAGCCGCGTTATTTACAAACTGTGAGGGGTGCAGGTTATATGCTGCAGCCTGACTAATTAATAGCCCAAAGCACAACCGTCTTTGCGTGGGTCAGAGGCGCCGCATAGAACTCCATCTTCAATGACCTGAATTGACTGTGCGCCGCCAATTGCTTCGGGTGGGGCTATCACTTTGTGGCCCAGGTTCGACAACTCATCTGCGACCCTGGAGCTATAGCCACGTTCAAGGCGCAAGCCATCATGATCAGAGAATGCGCGTGGCCCATCAATTGCGGCCTGCGCATCCATGCCAAAATCTACTAGATTTGAAACAAAGCGGCTGTGGCCCGTGGATTGATAAGATCCGCCCATCACGCCAAAGGCAGTGGTCACTTTGCCATTCTTACGCAACATCCCGGGGATAATTGTATGCATTGGCCGCTTATTGGGACCAAGTTCATTTGGGTGACCTGCTTCAAGGGTAAAGCCCGCACCGCGGTTTTGGAAATTGATGCCAAATTCAGCTGACGCCAAACCCGACCCAAAAGAGTGAAACACTGAATAGATCAACGAAGCCATCATCTGATCTTTATCGATGACGGTGATATAGATTGTATCTCGGTGCACGCTTTCTGTCAAAGCTGCAGGTGCGCCCATGGCTTTTTGTGTGTTGATCAAAGCTGCTAGTTTTTTGGCCGTTTCGGGGGACAGCATATAATCTAGGCGTTGCATGTGGGTTTTATCAGACACAAAACGGTTACGCGCATCATAAGCAAGTTTTGTGGCCTCGGCCTCAATATGGACGCGTGTTGCCCCAAAGGGTTCCATGGATGCAATGTCAAAATGTGACAGAATATTGAGCAGCAAAATTGCAGTGGCGCCCTGACCGTTGGGTGGGTGCTCGATCAGTTCGATACCATGATAGGCGCCTGATAGGGGTGTGTCATAGCTGCATTTAGTGGCTGCGAAATCATCCATCTGGTGGCTGCCACCCATTGCTTGCAACGAGCGTTGCATATCTTCGCCCACGGCCCCCTCGTAAAAGCCTGCGCGTCCTTGGGTCGCAACTTTTTGAAAGACCTCGGCCATTTTGGGCGCACGGAAAACTTGGCCTACTTTTGGTGCTTGCCCATCCAGCAAATAGAACCTACGTGCGTCACCTTGTAGTAAATCAACCGAGCCCGCCCAGTCGCTGGCCACTCGCGGTGCGACGGGTACGCCTTCTTGAGCATAATGAATGGCCGGCGCGAGTGACGCTTCAAGCCCTGCACATCCCCAATCTTTCGACAGAGTGCAAAATGCATCAATTGCTCCTGGGATGGTTACCGCATCAACCGAACCAATCGGCACGGCGGTCAGTCCGCGATCACGCAGGCTTTGCGCCTGAAGCCTGGCCGGTGCGCGGCCCGATCCGTTTAAGGCAATGACCTGTTCTTGCCCTGCTGGCTTGATCAGAACAAAGCAGTCACCGCCGATGCCGCACATTTGTGGTTCGCAGACACCCAAAAGCGCGGCCCCAGCAATGGCCGCATCGACCGCATTTCCGCCAGCTTGCAAAATATCGATCGCCACCTTTGATGCCAAGGGATGCGATGTGGCGCACATGCCATTGGTTGCAAAGACTTCTGATCGACCAGGTAAGTGAAAATCGCGCATAATGTACTCCTCTGCCCTACAAGTTAGAGCGCTGCAAAAGATTTTCCAAGGTTAATCTGAGCAAACTAATAAATCATTAGAACTTTAAAGCTTAGGAACTTTTTATTGTCGTGATGTTGATATTTTAGGCCGGTCGTAGCAGTTGTGATGATTAGCCAGTCATAGCCAACCTCGGGCACGTCTTGATCGTTTATAATGATTGGCACTGCTGCGTCAGGCAGGTTTAAGCCGAGCATGGGTAGACTTATATCTTCAAAAATTACTAACAAACCATTAACTAAATATTTAATTTTTACCTGAATTTGATCGATCCATTTGACAGAAGATTTTGAAAGACTTTGTTCAGCGCCACGAAAATGGCCATTAGGGGCAGTCAATGTCCAGCCGAATGAAGGCCATTTTCTTTTTATCGATCAGACTGCTTGGACTAAAGTGCCGCATGGTCACAATAGGCCAAATGGCAATGCAGTTTAACCACGTGATACATCCTTGTAAGGCGAACCACCTTTTCAAGGGTGAGCGCCAGGCACCCGATTTTATTCTGTGCTCTGGCCCCTTTAGCTTAATAACAGCCACAATCGGACCAAGTTAGCTAGAATAAATAAATTGACGCTCGACAAGCCCAGCATATAAAATATTAAGTAGACTAACAAAATGTTGGGCATAGATCCTTCGAATGGATTTCCCGCTTCGATAAGATCTTTACCCATCTTCGCTACTAATAGAATGGCTATAACCGGCATAGTCGTTTGCGCAGTTATGTACCTTTCACAGCGCTAACACAGCGCTAAATTATGAGTTATATATTACCAATAGCTAACTTTGGCAGCCCGAAGTGGCACAAGATTTAGCTATCAAAGGGGCGCCTATGCCAGATTATGCCTTTCTTTCACAGCAGATCAACGCGCTGTGCCACGGGGAAACTGACGGCGTTGCGCTGATGGCCACAGTTGCCTGCGAGCTGCACGCCCACCACCCTATGTCGAATTGGACTGGCTTTTACCGCGTGATTGGCCACGAGCTTTTAAAAATAGGCCCCTATCAGGGTGGACATGGCTGTTTGGTCATTCCTTTTTCCAAAGGGGTCTGCGGTGCCGTGGCGCGCAGCAGGCAGGCCTTGCTCGTGCCCAATGTGGTGCATTTTTCAGATCATATTGCCTGTTCATCGGCCACGCAGTCTGAACTCGTGTTGCCAGTGTTCAATAGCCAAAATGTGCTTTTGGCCGTGCTCGATATGGACAGCGACAGCCTTGATGCCTTTACCGCGCATGACGTTAAGGCCTTAACGGCTATCCTGACCCATGTGTTCAAAGACACGCCTGGGCCCGTATTTTGACTTTTTTGATCTTGGTAGCTTTATTATTGCAGGACTTTTGGTGAATCTGGTTCCAGGCGTAGATGTGGCATTTGCTATGGGGTACGGTCTTGTGGGTGGCGCCAAAAAAGGGGCCACTGCGGGGCTGGGTGTTGGTTTGGGGGTTTTCTTTCATATAGCGCTTACAGCCCTTGGAGTGGGAGCTTTGCTCGTGGCTTATGAGGGCTCACTTTATCTGCTACGGCTTTTTGGGGCGGCATATTTGATCTATTTGGGCCTTATTACATGGCAGCGCGCACCAAATACCCGTGGGTCTTTTAATATAAGTGATCCAATGAGCACGACCCAAGCCTTTTTGTGCGGAGCCTTGGTGAACTTGCTAAACCCTAAGCCTATTTTTTTATCTTGGCCTTTTTGCCGCAATTTATTAACCCTGAACGGGGATCAGCTGCAGTACAAATATTTGTGCTGGGGACGATTTTCACCACAACTGGGGTTGTGATCACCGCCGTCTATGGCGCGTTAGCGGGGCGCTTGAAACAGCTCTTGACGCCGTGAATGCGACTGATCCATAAGGCCACATCTTTACTGTTTTTTGGTTTGGCCGTACAATTGATATTTTTATAAGGCTAAAATGGCAAAAATTGCACTTTTAGACGGTGGTATGGGGCAAGAGCTTTTGGGGCGATCGCAAGATAATCCAAGTCCTCTTTGGGCCACCCAGGTAATGCTTGATCACCCAGATTTGGTGCGCGAAATACATCTTGATTATTATCAATCAGGTGCCACGATTGCCACGACCAACACTTATGCTCTGCACCATGACCGCTTGATTCCCCAAGGGCAGGATAATTTATTTTTGGCCCTGTACGCCCATGCTTTGGGACAGGCAAGTGAGGCACGCGCCGCCCATGCATCCGGTCGCATTGCAGGGTCAATCGGACCCTTAGTCGTGAGTTACGGCGCCAATGTAGTGGCTCCTGTGGAAGAGACTGCACCTAAATATGCCGAAATTGCTAATCTTTTGGCTCCCCATGTTGATTTTTTGCTAATTGAAACGATGGCTGGGCTTTTACAGGCCGAGGGTGCGCTTAAGGGGGCATCAGAAGCGGGTTTGCCCGTGTGGGTTTCTTTTACGGTAGATGACACCGACGGTACGCGCTTGCGCTCGGGCGAAAATGTAGTTGAAATTGAACGTCTAGTTGAAACCTATCGTCCCGCTGCGCTTTTGGCAAACTGCTCGTTGCCTGAAGTGATGAGCCAAGCGCTTGACTGCCTAAGCAAATTTGATCTGCCCTTTGGAGCCTATGCCAACGGCTTTACCCATATTCCTGACAGTTTCAAAATCCAAGGGGCCACGGCCGAACATCTGACCCGCCGCAATGACCTAAACCCTGAAAAATACGCTCAATTTGCTATGGACTGGGTGGCGCAAGGCGCTACCATCGTAGGCGGGTGCTGTGAAGTGGGACCCGCCCATATTCGTGAGCTTGCCAAGTGCCTGGGCGCTCACGGGCATCAGATTGTTTAGATGACTGAATATATCTATCAACCGCCCGACGTGCCCTTGGTTATTCTATATCAAGACGATGACCTTGTGGTTGTTGATAAGCCTTCTGGGCTTTTATCTGTGCCTGGAAACAGTGAACTTAAGGCAGACTGCCTTTTAAGCCGTCTGACCGAGGCTTTGCCCCGATGCTTACTTGTGCATCGGCTTGATACTGATACGTCGGGTGTTATGGTCTTTGCGATGAATAAATCAGCGCAAGGGATTATCAGTCAGCAATTTGAAAAGCGCAAAACCACTAAATCTTATCTGGCGCGGCTTGAAGGTCGATTAGAGCCCGATGCGGGGCGAGTTGATGTGCCGATTTGCGTTGACTGGCCCAACCGCCCACGACAGCATGTTGACTTAGTAAATGGTAAATCCTCCCAAACAGACTGGAAGGTCTTGTCTCAAACAGACACTGAAACGCGCGTTGCTCTTTTCCCATTTACGGGACGAAGCCATCAGTTGCGCGTGCATATGGCACATGTTGGTCATCCGATCCTTGGTGATCGGTTTTATGCCACTGAGGCAGGGCGCAGCCATCCACGAATGATGCTTCATGCTTATGAGCTTGGGCTGTTTCAGCCTACCAGCGGTGAGCCTATGCACTTTAAGGCAGAATGCCCCTTTTAGCCCTGGGGGCGCGGTGCGGCGCTGCGCCCTAACCGGTCATTAATGGCGCGGCCAAGGCCCACATTTGGTATGGGTGCAAATGCAATTAAGGCTTCGCCTTGCGCCAAAATATCAGCCTCGCGCATCATGTGAAATAAATTGGCGGCCGCTTCGACCAGATCAGCCTTAGGCGACAGATTAAGGGCTGAACCGGAGCACTTAGGGCCAAAGCCCACCCAGATTTCATTGGCTTTTGGCATCTTCACATCCAGTCGCACAAAGGCGGTTGGCGCATAATGCGACGTCAGTTGCCCCGGCGCAGAAATAGTGCTTTTGGGGTTGGGTACGGCGAACTTACGTTGCAAAATGGCCTCAATCTTTGCGGCAGAGGCTCCACCGGGCCGTAAGAGCATCGGTGGCTCTCCCAAAGAAATGATGGTTGATTCCACGCCAACTATGCAGGGCCCACCGTCTAAAATAGCTGCTATGCGCCCCCCGAGGCCTTGAGCCACGTGATTGGCGCGTGTGGGGCTAATACGACCTGACAGATTTGCTGAAGGGGCGGCCAAAGGTCCTCCAAAGCTTTGGAGCAAAGCGCGTGCAACCGAGTGTGCGGGAACGCGCAGTGCAACCGTTGCGAGGCCTGCCGTGACCAAGGGCGCGAGCCCCGCATCGGCGCGCAAAGGAACCACGATGGTCAAAGGTCCAGGCCAAAAGGCGTGGGCCAGAGCTAAAGTCAGTTCATTAAAATGCGCATAAAGCTGTGCTTCGGCTAGGTCGTGCACATGCACGATGAGTGGGTTGAAATGCGGCCGTCCCTTGGCACTAAAGATCTGCGCAACTGCCAAGTCATTGCGTGCATCCCCCGCTAAACCATAGACAGTTTCGGTTGGGATCGCAACCAGCCCCCCAGCCCGCAATGTCTGCGTGGCGTGGTCAAAGCCCTGAGTATTTGGCATCAGCATTTGGGTGTTAAGATCAGGCATTGGCTTTTCGGTGAAGGGATAGTCACGTTACGCGCATACAAGTGATAAGTGCATTTTGCCAGCTGAAAGAAGGTCAGGCCATCTTTGACCCCTTAATCTAGGGTTGCGACAACGAGACCACGTGACAGCCTACTCTAATTGCGCTAAAATCAGCCAATAAATATCAGGATAAAATTATGGCTGAACATAAACACGGTAGCATGGACACCAAAGTGCAAGAAAAGACCTTTGAGGGTTTTCTCCGTATGGTTGCTTGGGGGTCTGGGATTTCAATTGGGATTTTGATTTTAATGGCGCTTATTAACGTCTGAATTTGAAAAGGGGCCGCAAGGCAGTTGTCACCACCGAGAACTGCCGTAATCGGATGGCTGACATTCAGGCATTTCTGATTGCGTGCTAGATTTTCACATCGATTACCTCGCTCGCGCCGCACACTATACGGGTAAGTAAATTTTTTTAGTGCCAAGGGGGCCATGGCCCATAGTTTTTTGTAAAAACTTTATGTAAAAATTTTCGAAAAATATGCCCTGCTTTGATGCGTTGAGAGTGACGTTGCTACCCAAATACCTGCTCGCGCAATTTAGCTCAGTTAAACCAATCTGTGGGCCACATGATATCACATGAATATTGCGAAAAAACCACGCCAAAAGACCGTTGCATTCCCTAGGTCAGAAGATAGTTCATGGCATAAAGTGTGAGCAAGCCGACCAAAACGGAAGCGATGACATTACGTGTCCAAAGCCCGATCACAATGGCTGCAAGTCCTGCTAAAAGCCTTGCTGGGTCGATGTGACCCTGAGTGGCGGTGGGCCAAAGTACCATTGGCGCCACAAGGCCTGGAATCACTGCCATTGGGGTATAGCGCAACAACCGCAGCGTCCATTCGGGCAAACGTCGATTGCCAATCATTCCTAAAAAAGAAAAACGCAGCAAAAAGCTGCCAATGCCTAAAGAAAGGATGATGGTCCAAATTTGGGTTTCAGAAAAATTCATATTGACGCCTTTTGACGGGATGCCAATATTTTCTCCACTGCGCTGCCTGCAACCATGGCTATAACCGCTGCTATCAAAAGCCCTGTATTATATGGCAATTTAATTAGTACTAACGAGAGAAGAACTGAGGTCAATGCTGCCACCACCTGCGCGCGGGTACGCAATGTGGTGGCAACCATCGCCAAAAATGCTAAGGGGAGAACAAAATCGAGCGCATATTGTGAAGGAATTTGTGCACCAATCGTCGCCCCCAAATAGGTTCCCAGATACCAAAGAGGCCAAATCGGGGTAACTGTTCCCATAAAGAACGCAAATTTTATGGTGGTCGAGGCCTCGGGTTCTTTTTCAAAGTGTAAGATTGACGTTATGTAACTTTGATCTAGAATCATGTAAGAGACTAAAGCCCTTTTCCAAAGCTTTAACCCACTCAAATGTGGATAAAGTGACGCTGAATACATCGCCATGCGCAAATTAACCGCCAAGGCCGTAAAAACCACAATGAAAATGGGCGAATTTTCAACCATTAGATGCAGCGCGGCAAATTGCGCAACGCCCGCAATTACAATCACGCTAAAACCCATAACTTGCAGCAATGTGAGGCCCGCCTCGGTGCCCGCCAAGCCAAACATCATCCCAAAGGGCGCGATCACCATAACGAAGGGGATCGAGGCCACAAATCCGCCCCAAAAGGCCTGGTTTGTCAGATTTTTAGACATGGATCACTTTCTCAATGGCTTTACGATGCTTGTTCAAAGGCATAGGCAATTAGGAAAGAACTTACAAATATAAGATTGATGATGGGACCTTTTTTAACACAGCCCTGCTCGGGTGCGTCCTCTACCTGGAAGGAGGCTGCTTTGTGCCAATTTGACCGAATTATTGTGGTGGATTGGTCTGCTGCGGCAACGCTTACGGCCAAAGTGCCATGTGCCAATGCGATTTGGATTGGTATCGCCGATGAGAATGGTGACCGAACAGATTATTTTCGCACGCGTTCTGCCGCCGAAAGCGCCTTGCAGGCTCATATAAACAGCGGTGTGCGGCTTTTGATTGGGGTTGATTTTCCTTTAGGCTTTCCAATTGGCTTTGGTCAAGAGCTTTTGGGCAGTGATGATCCAAGTGGGCTCTGGCAGTGGGTTGCTAGTCAGATCACCGACGCACCTGATAATAGCAACAATCGGTTCCATGTTGCGCAACGCGTTAATCTGGCGATAGGCGAACCTAAAGGCCAAATGGGACCTTTTTGGGGCTGCCCTAACGGCCTAGGATTAAAAGGACTTTCGCCCAAGAAGTCCATCGATTATAGTTCATTGGGGTTTGCAGAAAAAAGACTTTGTGAAAAAATGGTGCCTAAATCGCAAGCCATATGGAAACTTTACACCACGGGATCGGTGGGGTCGCAAAGCCTGATGGGCATGGGCATGATCGCACGACTACTGGCGCGTGGAGCTAAGGCTTGGCCCTTTGATCCTGTTGTCGCGCAAGATCAGATTGTTTTGGCCGAGGTCTATCCAAGCCTGATAGACCCTGCCGTTTTTCATGCTGTTGGGAGTGGCCAGATCAAGGATGCAGCCCAAACCCAGCTTTTGGCCCGTGCACTTTTTAATGTGATGGAGGCTAATGGCCTCAAGGCGCTTTTTGAAAGCCCGCCGCAAACAGCGCAGGTCTTGAGCGAAGGCTGGATTTTGGGGATAGGGCATCAAGCACAGCTTTTGGCAGCATTAAAATGGGCAGCGGATGACGCCTAGAATTTCAAAAGGTTTGCCTGATCACCTGCGACATCAGGCGACACAGCTTTACTGGCAGGTTTTTTGCTCTAAACTTGGTCGCCTTTTAGGGCCCAAAGCCAAGGCACTGAAGTTTTTATCACAAGACCTCAACGGCGACTACTGCCTGATAGCACAAGACGCAGCGGGTCAATTGATTGGCATTGTGGGGTTTCAAACCTATGCGGGCAGCTATACCCAAGGTCAGGCCCCTGCTTTACGCCAAGTTTATGGATTCCTGGGCGCTTTTTGGCGGCGTGGTGTTTTTCATCTTCTGCGCAACCGGCACCCCGCGGCGGCAAGCTTTATAGTAGATACAATTGCAGTTATCCCTGAGGTGCGTGGCCGAGGGGTGGGGGGTGCTTTGCTGGAAAAGCTGTGTATTCTGGCGCGAGCAAAGGGCCATTACCAAATTGCTCTGGATGTGGCCATTAACAACCATGCTGCACAAAGGCTTTATCTGCGCCACGGCTTTGAACGCGTTGCAGAGCAAAGCCTGGGGCTTTTGGGCTGGCTGCTTGGGGTGCAAAATAGCGTTGTGATGCGGCGCGACTTGTCTAGTCAAACATCCCAAGAACCTGACCGATCAGAATAAAGGCGCGCGCTGTGCGAGTTTCGGCCAATCGGGCCCGTTCAGCATCTGAGGCCGTAGGCTCAAAATTCATAAATGTCTGGTCAAAACAGTGCAGGAAATGATGGCTTCGCATCGCGAAAGACCGCATCATCCCGCATTCTGGCGCCAGTCAGACCAATGTTTGTATGATCACGAATCCTACCCAAGGACGCAATTTAGCGCCCGCGTTCGCCTTGTGCAAATTTCACCAAATTTCGGGTCTTGCACGATCAGGCATCAGATCTTCCAGGTAAATCCCATCTTGGCTTAAAAGTGTCAGCACGTCTTGTGCGGCGCAAATAAGCTTGGCCACTTGCCGGTTCTCCAGCGCCAAGCGTAACGCACGAAAGCCTTCGCGATCTTCTGCATTATTTGGAAAGTTCAGCGCTCAAATAAAATCACCCACCGACACAGCTTGCGTAAAATCCTGATTGGGCGTGCCGAGTGCAAGAAATGGCTGTACATCGGGACCTATGACTTTGGGCGTGGACATGGCCGATTCTACGATTGGCTGAGGCCACGCTCAGTTCAGGGCCGCGCTGCGATGTGAATTAGGCCAAGACCGTTTCTGTGACCCCTTGCCATTGTGCTATTTGCACAAGTTTTTCTTCTGCCAGTTGGGTCACAGATCGGGGCCTTTGATCCAAATTATTTTGGATGAAACTTTTTTGATTTGTACAACAAACCGTCACAAGTTGAGCGCTTCAGCCCGTAAAAGCTGAATCGAACGGAAAATGACTGACAGCATTCACAATGAATCCGATTGGCAAAACGACAACAACAAAAGTTACCATTAATCCTATTACACCTAAACCCAAAGCGCCTGGTTTTGTGCCAATGTAACCGAGAACTATTATGCCCCAGATAAGCCCTAACCAGTCACTTGCAACGTACTTTCTGTGTGTCTTCGACATTTCGAGCTCACAACAATATGGCACAATACCATAAGGTGACTTAAATAAATTTAATCTCTACCACTTCGTAATTACGTTGGCCGCCCGGGGTTTTCACTTCGACACTGTCGCCTTTGTTTTTACCAATCAAAGCGCGGGCAAGGGGCGAGCGGATGTTGAGCATCCCTTTTTCAATATCTGCTTCAGGTTCGCCAACAATTTGATAGGTACGTTCTTCATCGGTATCTTCGTCAACCAATGTGACGGTTGCGCCGAATTTGATGGTCCCCGAAAATTTGCTTGGGTCAATGATTTCGGCATAAGATAAAAGCGATTCCAATTCTTTTACGCGGCCTTCTATGAAACTTTGTTTTTCACGCGCTGCGTGATATTCGGCATTCTCTGATAAGTCGCCATGTTCGCGCGCTTCAGCAATCGCTCGAATAACGGCGGGGCGTTCAACTGATTTAAGCTGTTTAAGTTCAGCGTCTAATGCGGAGTGGCCCCCACGGGTCATAGGTATTTTTTCCATCGATCTCTACAAATTTAAAGCAGGGGGTAAACCCATGTCTTCTTTCTATTAGGAATATTTGAACCGACTGTGGCGCATAATGCAAGATAGAATACAAAATTAAACAAAATCAACACTCCATGGACGAATGCTACACAAAAGTCTTAGGAATTGACTAACTAAACGGATTCTGCACATTTAGTGTAAAAAATTTTAATTGAGGAATTAACATGGCAAACCAAGTCACGCGCGAGCAAATGGAATATGATGTTGTCATCGTGGGCGCTGGGCCTGCGGGTCTGTCAGCAGCGATTAGGTTAAAGCAACTTGATTCTGATCTGTCGGTTGTGGTCTTGGAAAAGGGTTCAGAAGTAGGCGCACATATACTTTCGGGCGCGGTGCTTGATCCTGTGGGGCTTGATGCTTTGATACCTGATTGGCGCGAACGTGGCGCGCCCATCAAGACGCAAGTGGTCGAGGATAATTTTTATATGATGGGCCCAGTGGGCCAAATTCGTATTCCCAATGCGCCGATGCCACCATTAATGAATAATCATGGCAATTATATTGTATCGATGGCTAATGTCTGCCGTTGGATGGCAGAACAGGCCGAAGCACTTGGGGTTGAGATTTTTCCAGGCATGGCGTGTTCAGCCCTAGTTTATGGAGAAAAAAACGCGGTTTTGGGCGTTGTTGTGGGGGAATTTGGCAGGCTTGAAAATGGTGAAGTGGGTCAGAATTACGAACCAGGGATGGAGCTTTTGGGTAAATATATCTTTTTGTCCGAAGGAGTGCACGGATCATTAGCCAAAGAGGTGATCGCAAAATACGACCTATCGGCAGGCAAATGTCCGCAAAAGTTTGGCCTCGGCATGAAAGAAATTTGGGAAATTGATCCCAAAAAACACCATCTTGGCCGTGTAACTCACACAATGGGCTGGCCTTTAACAGGCAATGCGGGCGGTGGTTCTTTTATTTATCACCTTGAAAATAAACAAGTTTACGTTGGTTTTGTGGTGCATTTGAATTATAAGAACCCCCATCTTTACCCCTACATGGAGTTTCAACGTTTTAAACATCACCCCATGATTTCCGATCTTTTGAAGGGCGGAAAACGCGTGGCTTACGGCGCGCGCGCTATTTCTGAAGGTGGCTGGCAATCTATTCCCAAAATGGTGGCGCCCGGTGTGGCGCTGTTGGGATGCTCGGCCGGTTTGGTGAATGTACCACGTATTAAGGGAAATCATAATGCGATGCTTTCGGGAAAGGCGGCAGCCGAAGCCGCGTATTGTGCCATTAAGGCAGGCCGTAGTTCAGATGAGCTCATTGATTACGAAAGCGCGGTGCGCATGGGACCTATTGGCAAAGATTTGAAAAAAGTGCGAAATGTGAAACCGCTTTGGTCAAAATTTGGGCTTTTGGCGTCACTGATCGGTGGAGGGATCGACATGTGGACCAATACATTAGGCTTTAGTCTATTTGGCACATTGAAGCATGGCAAATCGGATGCTGCTGCGACTGGACTTGCTGTGGATTATGCGACGATCGCTTATCCGCGCCCTGATGGTGTTTTGTCGTTCGATCGATTGACTAATGTTGCCTTTTCTTTCACGAATCACCAAGAAGGCCAGCCCGCGCATTTGAAACTGCGCGACGGCACTGTGCCTATTGCAGTCAATTTGCCGCAATATGCCGAACCTGCGCAGCGCTATTGCCCTGCAGGTGTTTACGAAGTGGTCGTAGAAGCCGGCAAAGAGCCGCGCTTTGTTGTAAATTTTCAAAATTGCGTCCACTGTAAGGCTTGCGACATTAAAGATCCGTCGCAAAACATTAATTGGACGACACCTCAAGGCGGAGATGGGCCCAATTACCCCAATATGTAGCCCTTAGATCTGGGAGGTTCTGCGCCTCGTCAGTCTTTAAAACTACACAAATAAGCTGCCCCCTTAACTTGGGGTAGGCATTGCTTTAAGTTACCACCAAGATTAATATCCTATTAAACATAAGGATATTGGAAATGCTATTTGACAACATTAAAGTTATTTTTCTGCCTGTGGCATTTTCTATTTTTTTACCAAATGTTCAAACAGCAGTTGCCCAAGATTCTATGAATGCTGGCTCTTATCTAGCGGCGCGTTATGCGGAAAAAGAAAATGATTTTCGTGCCGCAGGCGCTTGGTATGCCCGCGCGCTTTTGAAAGACCAAGACAATTCTTATTTGATGGAATCAAATTTATTGGCGCTGATCTCTATGGGGAATTTTGATTTGGCCACGCAAAAAGCTTCATATTTTGTGGATAATAAGATTAGTAGCCAAGGGGCCGTTTTGATGCATTTAGCTGCGTTAGCCAAGGCGCAAGATTTTGATGGGATTTTGGCTTTGCAAAGGCAAGGCGTTTCGGCCAATCCGCTTATAGATCAATTGCTTAAAGCCTGGTCTCAACTGGGGAACGGCGAATCGGGGTTTGCAATGCAAAGCTTTGATGACTTAGCAAAAATTCCCAAATTTGTGGGTATTGCCATGTATCACAAAGCCTTAGCTTTATCTTATGTTGGCGATTTCGAAACGGCCGCGGCCACGATAACCAATTTAACCACAGGGCAGGTTCAAGGGCGCGCTGCCGTGGTGGCCTATGTACATATCTTGTCACAGCTAGACCGTAACAGAGACGCGTTGGCGCTCATTAATCACAATTTTTCATCCAATCAAGATCCTTTTATGGACCAGTTACGCGCAAAATTGCAGGCAGGCCGCGTTTTACCCTTTACCTTGGTGACCAGCGCCACTCAAGGCATAGCAGAGGTTTTTTCCACTTTGGCTTATGCGGTAAATATTGAAGCGGAAGATGCTATCACCCTGCTCTATGCGCGCCTGGCTACCTATCTTAGCCCCAAAAATGTCCAGGCCCAGCTTACTGTGGCCCATCTGCTGGATAAGTTAGGCCAATATGATTTGGCCTATGAGGCTTATCGCAGCATATCTCCCGATAATCCGATCTATTATCAGGCAGAAATTGGGCGGGCCAATTCTTTGAAATTGGCAGGGAAGGAGGACGCGGCTCTTGAAGTGATGCGAGCTTTGGCCCGTAGCGATAGCGAAGTGACACTTGTGCATCTGACATTGGCAGAAATGTTGCGGGTTGAAAAACATTATGAGCAAGCTATCTCGGCTTACGACGTGGCCGAAACAACCATAACTGCTCTTAACTCCCGCAATTGGGCGCTTTATTACGGGCGCGGTATGAGCCACGATCTTTTTGGAAATTGGGATGAGGCCGAACAAGATTTTCGCCGCGCGCTGGAATTTGTGCCAGATCAGCCACAGGTCTTAAATTACTTAGGGTATAGCTATATCGACCGGAATGAAAATCTGATCCAGGCTTTGTCGATGATTGAACGGGCGGTCACACAACAGCCTGACAGTGGCTATATAGTGGATAGCCTGGCTTGGGGCCTTTACCGCTTAGGCCGCTATGATGAGGCACTTCCACAGATGGAGCGCGCCTCCCTTCTTGAACCCGTAGATCCGCTCGTGACGGACCATTTAGGCGATATTTATTGGGCCGTTGGTCGCAAGCTAGAGGCAGAATTTCAATGGCGTAGGGCCCTGTCCTTTGGCCCTGTTGAAATTGACGCCACGCGCATTCGCCAAAAAATTGAGTTGGGTCTTGATATAGTTTTGGTTAATGAGGGGGCACTTCCCCTGCATGAGATGGCCAATGGTCAGTGAATTTGCACCATCAAAAATTAATTTATCTTTACATATTACGGGGCGGGACTGCAACGGCTACCATTTATTAGACAGTCTGGTGGTTTTTGCCGATATTGGTGATCATATTTCGGCACGATTAGCGCCGGAATTCAGCCTAACGATTGGGGGTGCGCAAGCGGAGGGTCTATCATCTGGCCCCGATAATCTTGTGTGGCGAGCCGCCAATTTAATGCTGAAAAATGACGATACCACCAGACTTGCGCCCCGTCATATGGCCTTACATTTGGAAAAAACTCTGCCAGTGGCTTCTGGAATTGGGGGTGGTTCGGCTGATGCAGCGGCCACATTGCGGCTTTTGGCGCACCTTTGGAGTTCCCCCTTGCCTGCTTTGGCCGATATTGCCGAGCTGGGCGCCGATGTGCCAGTGTGCATGTCATCGGTGCCCCAGCGCATGCAAGGCATAGGCGCACGTACTTCAGTCCTAAGGACGCTCTTACCGAAGCTTGGCGTTTTGTTGATTAATCCTAAACAAGCCCTGTCGACAGCGGCTGTTTTTCGCGCATTGGCACGGCGTGAAAACAACCCGATGCCGCAAAATCTACCACATCACGAATCAGCAGGAGCGCTTTGCGCTTTTCTGCGTCACATGCGTAATGATTTACAACCTGCCGCAACCCTGATTTTGCCAGATATCACGCAAGTTCTTCAAGCGCTTTTGGGTGAAAAATATTGCCTTTTTGCGCGTATGTCGGGATCAGGGGCCACATGTTTTGGACTTTTTGCAGATGTTATCCAAGCACATGCCGCGGCTGACCGCTTAGCGCGGCGCGCACCTGACTGGTGGGTGCGCGCGGGTCGGATATTAACTTAAGCGATCCGCTCAACCACATAATCAGCAAGATCTCTAAGCATCGTGCGAAGCTCATGCTCGGGCAATCCCGCAAGAGATTTTTTTGCACGCGCTATCCAGGCCAAAGCATCGGCACGCGCGGCATCAAGCGTGCCATGGGCCGTCATAATTTCAATAGCCTGATCCAAATCTGCATCGGTTTGATCACCTAAAGCGATGGTGCGGTGCCAAAAGGCGTTCTCTGCCGTAGTTGCTAAGGCAACTGCCTTAATTACGGGCAATGTCAGCTTGCTTTCGCAAAAATCATCACCAATATTTTTGCCAATCGCTTCAACCGAACCAGAATAATCAAGCAGATCATCCACAATTTGAAACGCAATACCCAGGGCATCACCAAACTCATAAAGTGCTTGCTCGCCTTCATGGCCCACGCCCGCTATCACGCCTCCGACTTGGGTTGCGGCCGAAAAAAGTGCTGCCGTTTTGCCGCGAACGACTTGTAAATAGATATCCTCAGTAGTGGTCAAATCCCTGGAGGCGGTCAACTGCAACACCTCGCCCTCGGCAATGGTGGCCGAAGCATTGGCCAAAATATCAAGGACTTGTAAAGACCCTGTTTCGACCATCAGTTGAAATGATCGCGAGAAAAGGTAATCACCAACTAAAACTGAGGACTTATTGTCCCAAAGCAAATTGGCAGTCGGCCGGCCACGGCGGCGGCAGCTTTCATCAACCACATCATCATGCAAAAGCGTCGCTGTGTGAATAAGTTCAACCGTTGCGGCCAAGTGAATATGATGGGGCCCTTTGTAACCACAAAGCCTGGCTGCGGCCAAGGTTAGCATCGGGCGCAGACGTTTACCGCCAGCACCAATCAGATGCGCCGTCACCTCGGGAATGCGGGGCGCGTATTTACTTGCCATGCGCTCGGATATAAGGGCATTAACTGCACCCATATCTTCGTTAAGATATTTTGCAAGCTGATCATGTGGCTTTTGGTATGACTGCTTTATGTTCATCTCTGCTCCATACGCCCTAGACAAGCTCTGCGTTTGCCGACAATATTTGCCTATGAAAAACCTGTTACGAAGTACCAATCCTGCGACAATTGCCTTCGCCAGCGCTTTGCTTTCTGGTGAAGGTATAGAGGTGTTTGAGATGGACGTAAATATGAGCATCCTTGATGGGTCGCTGGGTATATTGCCGCGCCGCCTGATGGTGCATGATGACGATTATGATGAAGCTTATGTTGCTTTGGCCGACAATGAAATTGATACGGGTTATTAATGTTTGAACCAGAAGCTTTGACTTGCGACGGGTTTTTGGGTGGAGCCTTGCAGATTTGGCAACCTATTAAGGGCTACCGCGCGGCAATGGATTCAGTATTATTAGCGGCAGTGGTGCCCGCAAAAGCTGGTCAATCGGTGTTAGAACTGGGCTGCGGCGCAGGTGTGGCCAGTCTTTGTCTTGCGAGACGCGTATCGGGACTTTTCAGTTTCGGGGTCGAACGCCAAGTAGATTATGCCAATCTTGCCCGCCAAAATGCGACTGAAAACGGTCTTAATTTTACTGTTGAAACCGCCGATTTGGAAAATATGCCAGCGAACTTGCGCTGTGCCTTTGATCATGTGATTTTTAATCCGCCCTATTTTTTGTCCCAACGCGGAACCCGCGGGCAAGACCCAGGCCGCGAAGAGGCCCTGCGCGAAGAGACATCGACACAAGCTTGGATTGATGCCGCCACGCGCAGGCTGGCGCCTGGCGGCCGGTTGCATCTTATCCAAAGTGCCGATCGGCTGCCTGAAATTTTGTCCGCGATTGACGGGCGCTTGGGCGCGGTTACCCTTTTGCCCTTGGCGCCTCGGCAAGGACGTGCGGCTAAGCGCTTTATCCTAATGGCGCAAAAGGGTGCTCGCAGTCCTTTCACTTTACGCGCTCCCTTTATCATACATAAAGGTGAAAACCATATGGCCGATGTGCCCGATTATACAGCCCAAGCTGAAAAAATCTTGCGCCATGGTGCACCGTTAAATTTTGAATAAACCTAATTCTTAGGCGCTTTGCCGCTTAGTATTCGATGTTTTGATGACAAATTTGTGAAAATATGATCCAATTAAAGGGTGAGTTTTATTGGAGGACTGAAATGACGATTGCTTCGCATATCCAAGAATTAAAACGCAAGCACCAATCCCTGTCCGATGCGGTTGAAAAGGCGCAGCAAAACCTGGGTTTTGATCGTTTTCAAATTGCCGAGTTAAAAAAGAAAAAGCTCAGGCTGAAGGAAAAAATTAGCCGCCTTAGCCAACGTTAGGGCGCGCCTTACTCGTGCGTGCACTGGCAAAAGCGGCGATTATTGCCCCTAATGTGATGAGGATTGCTGCAAGTGCCAGCCGTGAGCTAGCGGGTGAAAATCCAAGCGCCACAAGGGTTAAGGTAGAAAAAAGTGGCGCCGCATAGCTGCCCACGCCCAAAAGTTGAATATCGCCCTTTTTCATCCCAATATCCCAGGTAAAAAACGCAAGCCCCACTGGGCCAAGCCCCAATGCTAAAATTGCAAGCCAGCCGCTGGTGGACTCTGGCCAAAGGGTGGTTTCCAGTACTAAATGAGATATCAGGGACAAAAATGCCGCCGCCAGGCAAAAGACGGTTACCGCCTCGGTGGGAACGGCCCCGAATTTGCGTGATAAAACTGAGTAGGTCGACCAGGTGATCGCGCATAAGAACGCCAAGCCGTAGCCGAGGCTTTGCGTGGGGCTAACTGAAACGCTTTGCCCTAGCACCAAAAGTGCTGCTCCACCAAAGGCGATCAGCCCGCCCAAAATATGTAGGAATAACAGTCGCTCGCCTGGTAAAAGCCCGGAAAAAAGAACGATCAGGAGCGGCCAAAGATAGGCGATCAAACCCGCTTCGGCGGCGGGGGCCAAACGCAAGGCACTGAAATATAATACATGATAGCCAAAAAGACCCAACGTGCCGCTTAGATAGACTTTCCAAGAAACGCTCTTCAGGATCCCAAAGCCCGAACCAAAAGCCAACCAAAAACACCCTAAGCAGCCCCCAATGCCAAAGCAAATCGTATTCAGCTGCAGGGCTGGCACGGGGGCAGAACTTACGGTGAAAAGGGCTAGAAGTGACCAAAGGATCACCGCACTAAACCCTATGAGCGTTGCGTGGTTTTTGGACATATTATCCTTAAAGTTCTGCCTCAGGGCCGATGGATTAGGTGAGATATTGCCCGCCATTGGCACTGAGGGTAGCGCCTGTGATAAAGCCTGCGTCTTTGGCTGCCAAAAACACCACGCAGCGTGCGATTTCCTCGGGTTCGCCTAAACGACCTACGGGGATTTGCGGCAAGATGCGCTCGTTAAGAACCTTTTCATTAATCGCCCGCACCATTTTGGTGCCAATATATCCGGGACAAATCGCATTGACGGTGATGCCCGCGCGCGCTCCTTCTTGTGCCAAGGCCTTGGTGAAACCCAGGCCGCCAGATTTGGAGGCGGAGTAATTAACCTGGCCAGCCTGGCCTTTTTGGCCATTGATTGAACTGATGTTGATCACGCGACCAAATTTTCTGTCACGCATGCTGCCCCAGATGGGCTGCGTCATATTGAATAAACTATTTAGGTTTGTATCTACAGCCTCTTTCCAGAGCGTGGGCGTCATTTTGTGGAACATTCCATCGCGCGTGATACCCGCATTATTTACTAAAACGTCAATGGGGCCCAGATCAGCTTCGACCTTTTTGATGCCTTCAACACAGGCATCATAATCTGCAACCGACCATTTATAAGAGGCAATTCCCGTTGCTGCAGTAAAGGCGCCCGCTGCTTCGTCATTACGGACGTAATTTGCAGCAACATTATAGCCAGCTTCTTTTAGAGCAGCTGAAATGGCCGCACCAATTCCGCGCGTTCCACCCGTAACAAGCGCAACTTGTGCCATTCAAACCTCCCTGCACTACTTTTATTTTGGGCGCGGCGTTTAGCCCCCCAAACCCTAATCAAGTTAGGGGCGTTCAAGGCACATGGCAACGCCCATACCTCCGCCAATGCATAAAGTTGCCAAAGCTTTTTTTGCGTCGCGTCGCGTCATTTCGAACAAGAGTGTGTTCAAGATCCGGGCCCCCGACGCACCGATTGGGTGACCAATAGCAATAGCGCCACCGTTCACGTTCACGCAATCAGGGCTCCAGCCCATATCTTTGTTCACGGCGCAGGCTTGAGCGGCGAAAGCTTCGTTTGCTTCGATCAGATCAAGATCAGCTGCATTCCAGCCAGCTTTTTGTAAGGCTTTCCGCGAAGCATAAATAGGCCCCGCCCCCATAATAGCAGGATCCAGGCCAGCCGTTGCATAAGACGCAATTCGCGCGAGCGGTGTCAGCCCACGTTTAGCCGCAGCGGCTTCTGACATGACCATGACAGCAGCAGCACCGTCATTGAGCCCCGAGGCATTGCCCGCGGTGACTGAGCCTTCTTTGTTGAAAGCGGGGCGTAATTTGGTCATGCTTTCCAATGTTGCGCCGTGGCGAATATATTCGTCAGCGCTTACTGTCACATCGCCCTTGCGGGTTTTGATCACGAAAGGCACAATTTCATTAATAAAACGACCTGCAACTTGCGCTGCTTCGGCCTTGTTTTGACTGGCCAAAGCGAAAGCATCTTGCACTTCGCGGGTGATACCCCACTTCGCGGCCACATTTTCAGCCGTTTGGCCCATATGGTAGCTGTTGAAAGCATCCCAAAGTCCGTCACGAACCATCGAGTCGATGAATGATAAGTCACCCATCTTTTGCCCTGCGCGCAGATGCGAAACATGGGGCGAGAGCGACATATTTTCTTGACCGCCAGCAATGACAATTTCGGCATCGCCCAATTGCACATGCATTGCGCCTAAGGCCACGGCGCGCAGACCTGATCCGCAGACCTGATTGATCGACCACGCGCTGGCTTCTTGCGAAAGTCCTGCACGAATATGAGCTTGACGGGCTGGATTTTGGCCCTGACCTGCTGTTAAAACTTGACCCAAAATTGTTTCAGATACTTCAGCCTTATCAACGGTTGCTCGGGCCACAACCTCTTCAATTACCGCCGCGCCCAGTTCATGGGCGGGTGTGGCCGCAAAGGCACCGTTGAAACTTCCGACAGCAGTGCGCGCTGCAGATACGATAACAACATTGGTCATGGCATTCCTTTCTAGATTTCAAAGCGGCGGCATATATACTGCCGCTTTGCCACATTTCGATATCATCCCTACCCGAAAGCGCAAGGGTTTTTACCGAAAGTACCATCTGTGAACTAACCCTCATATTTTCATGGTGTCGAAGTGCAAAATTTTAAAATAATATAAAATATAAGCATCCTAAGAAATTCAGTGGGAAAGGTACGCCTTACTCAGTTATTTCACTCATGAAACTTGCAACAACTTTAGGGTTTTATACGTCTTAACCCACTGCGCATTAGAGGGTGCCCCTCGGCACCATGTTTGAAAGTTCATTCAATTTACCACAAGATATGATATGTTATTGATTTAGCGGCTTTCAGCCATTTTTCTGAGATGTGTTAACCAGAGCTTAAGGCTTAATTTAAACTACATTTTGTAATTGCCAAAGGTCAGCATTCTATGCACGCAAATGAACCGCAGAGATGTCCATGGTGTGGACAAGATCCGATTTATGAAACCTACCATGACGAAGAATGGGGCGTGCCCGAACGTGATTCGCGTGCCCTATTCGAAAAGCTGATTCTTGATGGCTTCCAAGCCGGCCTGTCATGGATCACAATTTTACGCAAACGCCCTGCTTTTCGGCAGGCATTTGAAGAATTTAATCCTCATGTTATTGCCCGCTGGGTCGAATCGGATGTTGAAAAATTATTAAAAAATGTGGGTATTGTTCGCCATGGGGGAAAAATCAGGGGGGCGATAGCCTCTGCACGTGCCTATGAGAATATCGAAGAAAAAGTTGGATTTGATCAGTTCTTGTGGCGCTATATGGACGGTAAGGCTTTGCAAAACCGCTTTATCACGCAAGCTGACGTACCGCCCAAAACTGCGTTGTCTGAGCGTATCTCAAAGGATCTTAAGGCCCAAGGCTTTACTTATTGCGGCCCCACTATTGTTTACGCCTTTATGGAGGCTGTGGGCATGGTCAATGATCATCTAATCACCTGCGCGCGTCATGAACAGGTGGCCAAGCTTTAGATAGGCTTACTGGATCAGGGCTGAAAAGAGTGCAATAGCGTTTGGTGAAGACCAATCTGCGTCGCCAATAAAACGTCCAACCTCTTGCCCCTCAGGGTTCAAAACGAGGCTCACCGGCAAGGCCAAAACGCCGGAATCGCGGGCCATTTGTGAATTGGGGTCGCGCAGAAAGGTCAGATTTTTTAGCCCCGCATCGGAAATCAAGGCTGAAATCGCGGGCAGGGGGTTGGGACCTGTGGCGATCGTAACCACCGCGAAATCTGGGCCTGCCAAAGTGTCTGCTAAGCGGTCAAGACTTGGCATTTCTTTTCGACAAGGTGCGCACCATGTGGCCCAAAAATTTAGCAAAACCCAGCGCCCCTGATCTCTACTTAAATATTGTGTTGCATCCATCAAATCAACCAAAGGGCTGTTGGTCATGGGTTTTGGACTGGCGTGAAACACCAATTTTCGCATATCACCTGCTTGCAGTGCTTGGGCTTGGGGCACGTCGGCAACAGCAGCATTTGCACCAAGCAGCAAGGCCGTATAAAGAAGAGACAATATCACGCGCACCATAGCATTCTCCAAAGGCCATTATGTCAGACATATCAAAACCCAACCAACAGGCCAATGCAATGTGGGGCGGTCGCTTTGCTGCGGGTCCTGATGCTATCATGCAGGCGATCAATGCCTCTGTCAGCTTTGATCAACGGCTGTACGCTCAAGATATCCGCGCCTCGCGCGCCCATGCGGCAATGTTGGCTGCACAAGATATAATTACAGATAGCGATGCTATGGCCATAGAGGAAGGCCTACTCACGGTATTGTCAGAAATTGAAGCTGGAAAATTCCAGTTTCAAGAGGTGCTTGAAGATATTCACATGAATGTCGAAGCGCGTTTGAAAGAAATAATAGGCACGCCGGCAGGGCGCTTGCACACTGCACGGTCGCGCAATGATCAGGTTGCGGTGGATTTTCGTCTCTGGGTGCGTGACCAATGCGACGCTGCCATATTAGGGATCGAAGCTTTGATGCGCGCCTTTTTGGCTCAGGCTGAAGTGGGGGCAGAATGGCCGATGCCTGGATTTACCCATTTGCAAACTGCGCAACCAGTGACATGGGGCCATCATATGATGGCCTATGTTGAAATGCTGTCGCGTGATCGCAGTCGGTTTCAAGATGCGCGCCGGCGCATGAACATCTCGCCCCTTGGGTCGGCGGCCTTGGCGGGCACCTCGTTTCCCATTGATCGCCACGCCACGGCACAGGCCTTGGGTTTTGACGGGCCCACCGCTAACAGTTTGGATTCGGTATCAGACCGCGACTTCGCGCTTGAATTCCTATCTGTCTCGTCGATCTGTGCCATGCACTTGTCACGTTTTTCTGAGGAATTGGTCATTTGGTCATCAGCGCAGTTTCGCTTTGTGCATCTGTCAGACCGCTGGACTACGGGCTCTTCGATCATGCCACAAAAGAAAAATCCTGACGCGGCCGAACTTTTGCGCGCCAAGTTGGGGCGGATTTTGGGTGCCACGGTAGCCTTGTTTACGGTGATGAAGGGCCTGCCTCTGACCTATTCGAAAGATATGCAAGAAGACAAAGAACAGGTGTTTGATGCGGCAGATACATTGATGCTGTGCCTTGCCGCTATGACGGGCATGGTAGGCGATATGCAGGCTGAACGCACCGCTTTGTCCCGCGCGGCAGGTGCGGGCTTTTCAACGGCCACCGATCTAGCCGATTGGCTGGTGCGCGCGCTTTGCTTACCCTTTCGCGATGCGCATCATATGACTGGAAGTTTGGTGGCATTGGCCGAACAAAAGGGCTGCAATTTGCCGGAACTGAGCCTTGAGGCGATACAAAGCGTACATCCGGCGATTACAGTGGATGTTTTTAGTGTTTTAGGGGTGGAAAATTCTATCAAGAGTCGCACCTCTTATGGCGGAACAGCGCCGGTGCGTGTGTTAGAACAGGTGGCGCGATGGAAAAAGGAATTAGCGTAATGCGTATCATTGCAGGGCTTTTAGCCGCTGTTCTTTTGCTAAGTGCTTGTGGGGCAGGTGGCACGCCTGAACGCCCATCAGTCACATCTGGGAGGCTTTTTTGGTGATCTCGCCTTTGCGGTTAAGCTATGTGGGCCTGAGCCTTTGGGGTGCCGTGCATCCGAGTATTGTTTTGTGATTTATATGCAAGAAAGTGGCAGCGGCCTTCTTAGTTTGGGTGATGCATGGTATGTTAACGGCTCAACTAGGGGATTAATGTGGAATCTGACAATTGCCACCATAGCTTTTACGCTGTGGATCTTGGCCAGGGTAAGCGTCTGGCGTAATTTAGTGTCCCTTTGGGATATTGCGGCGACCTTTACGATAGGTGTTTCGTGCGGCTTGCCGCTTTATTTGTTTTTACGAACCAAAGCTGTCACCTAAGGGGCATAAAATGGATCACTTTCTATATAAAAGAGGGGCTTTATATGCCGAAGATGTGGAGGTTTCTGAAATAGCTGCGGCCGTTGGTACGCCCTTTTACTGTTATTCAACTGCCACTTTGACTCGCCATTATCAATTGTTCACTGAGGCGTTGGATCCGATGCCGCATTTGGTGTGCTTTGCGATCAAATCTTTGTCGAATGTGGCCGTTCTTAAAATCTTGGGGGATTTGGGCGCGGGCATGGATGTCGTGTCGGGTGGCGAATATCAGCGCGCTTTGGCGGCGGGTGTTTCGGGCGATAAAATCGTGTTTTCGGGTGTTGGAAAAACCCAAGATGAAATGCGCATGGCGCTTTTGGGTGGCATTAGGCAGTTTAATGTGGAATCAGAACCCGAATTGCTAAAACTATCGCAGGTTGCAAGTGCCTTGGGTAAAGTCGCCCCAATTGCCATTCGCGTCAATCCTGATGTTGATGCCAAAACTCACGAAAAAATTGCCACTGGAAAAAAAGAAAATAAATTTGGCATTCCCATAGGCCGCTCAGTGCAGGTTTATGCTTTGGCAGGCAGCCTGCCTGGGATTGATGTCGTGGGCATTGACGTGCACATAGGTAGTCAGCTGACTGATCTTGCCCCGTTTGAAGAGGCTTATCAAAAAATTGCTGAGCTTACTCATGTTTTGCGTGCTCAAGGCCATAATATTAAAAGGCTTGATCTGGGCGGCGGCTTGGGTATTCCCTATGAAAAATCAAACTTGGCGCCCCCCCTGCCTTCAGATTACGGCGCCTTGATCAAACGCAAGCTAGGGGATTTGGGCTGCGAGATCGAAATTGAACCGGGCCGACTTATTTCAGGGAATGCGGGTATACTCGTGTCAAAAGTGATTTATGTAAAAGAGGGCGAAGATCAAGATTTTTTGATTGTTGACGCGGCCATGAATGATTTGGTGCGCCCATCGATGTATGGTGCTCATCATGACATTTTGCCGGTCCAAGAAGCCACACTAGGCGAACCGACACGCCCTTATGACGTGGTTGGGCCTGTGTGCGAAACTGGCGACACATTTGGCAAAGCGCGCCCCTTCACGTCTGTTGTGGCTGGAGACTTGGTGGTCTTTCGCTCGGCTGGGGCTTACGGTGCTGTGATGGCCTCGGAATATAATTCACGCCCTCTTATTCCCGAAGTTTTGGTGCATAGTGATAATTTTGCTGTTATTAGACCCCGCCCAACGCATGAGGAGATGATTGCACGCGATAAAGTTCCAGAGTGGATTCGCAACAAAACCTGAGATTGGGCGGACGGTGCAAAAAAATAGCAAAAATCCCTCTTGTCCTCTTTGGTTAAGCTAGGCAGGGCTGTGTTCTACAAGAATTTTGGTCGATTTTTTCTCTATATGCGGCCGCTGCCTTTGATGTCTTAAGCGCCTCACCTATTTAGGTGGCGTGATTTGTGCTGGCATCGGTGAAATCTGTGGAGATTTAAGCTTTTTGGCGCGGCATCGGGCGCTTTAAGTGGTCCTATAGGGCGCAGGCAATCGGGTGGATGGGCGAGCTGTTGTTAGGCGTCCAATCTGCGGTTGCCAGCAAAGGGAAAGATCCCCTTGCATTGCGCAAATGTCTGCTCGATTTTTATTATGCTCTGCCGCAAGACCCTGCACCCAACGATGGCGATCCTGCCGCCAACCACTTTGGCCAAGTGGAACCCAAAGGGATGCGCGACCCTATGGGCGGCGTAGTGGACCAAGACCCAAATGCATCCAGGAGTAAAATTGTGATAAATGACGAAATAATTAATTGTAAATTTCAAGATTTACTTTATGAAATTTGGCTCAGTTAAGACAACACGTTGGGTCTGTGCAGAGCACAACGATCTGTTCCGCTTGTTTGATTTTTTGATCCTGTGGCTGAGATCGAAAGGTCCTAGGGCTCTATCCCTAACGTAGAAAAACCTGTGAGCTCAAGTACATATAAAGTTCTTTCACTTGCACCACCACAGGATCAATCGGTCCAATAATCTCCAATATTTTGAGCCATATCAGGGCCATAATTGGCTTGAGCCATTCTAACCCTAGATCAATCCAAGCCGTCACATATGTGCGTGCGATGGTATCCCACACCACCAAAGACACCCGCAATTGATCTACCTTGATCACATAAAGCTGGGCATGGGGCGCAAGAATAGGGGAACTGGTTGCGATTCTTGGTGAATTAATGTAAAGTAAGGTCGCCAACACACCCAGACCCAAGACCAAAAAGAACGTTGGCCAAAAAGCGCTTTCCTTTTCCTTAGGGGCTATTTTTTCTGCCTCAGATACAGCTTTTGAGAGGCGAATTTCGGGCTTATTTATACTTGCTATGGGGCGTTCTTGAATTGGCGGTTGTAAATTTTTTTTGATTGATACCTCGTCGAGCAGGCTAAGGCTTTCATGGGCACCCACAGGTTTCTTTTGTGACGCGGATACTTGTAGACCAAGGTCCGTTTGAGTTTCAAGCGTGCCAGCTTCTTCGCGCCGGTGCAGAGTTTCGCGCGCAGCCTCTTCGCGCAAAATGCGCGAAATACTGTCGTCTAAGGGCCGTCGTTCGGGCTCATTAGGTTTTTTCTGGGTGCTTTTGGAGGGTTCACTGGGCTCTACTACAGATATTGCGTTGTTGCGCGCAAAAGCCTCGGGTGTGCTCGCTTTTGTAGGGGGGGGCAAGGGCGCTACTAGTGGCATGACGTCAGACGCTTGCGATGCAAACCACCTGTGGGCACAGATGGAGCATTGAACCTCGCGACCGCCCTCGGGTACGGCATCATTACCAACCTCATATTGAGCGTCGCAATTAGGGCAGATAATCCGCATTCTATTTTCCCAGCAGGTAATCCATAGGTTACTGGGCAAAGTGTAGCAATCTATTTTGCTACATCCAAGCCTTTGTAGTCAAATTTGAAGGCAATGTTATTGAAACTCTGATTTACATGAGTGAAACTGTCGAAAGTTTTACAAAGGAATGACGTGTGATTGCATTTGAACAGGTTGCTTATAGTTATGGCGGGGTCGCCACGCTATCTGATGTGAATGTGCATATTGCAAAAGGCTCGTTTCATTTTCTAACTGGCCTCTCTGGTTCTGGAAAATCGACTTTTTTGAAATTATGTTATGCTGATCTTGTCCCGTCTGCAGGGCGAGTGTCTGTTTTTGGTGAATATACCAACACTTTAATTAGTGATGATCTACCTAAAATACGCCGTAGAATTGGCGTTGTTCATCAGGATTGCCAATTTATAGAGCACTTGTCAGTGGTTGATAATGTGATCTTACCTTTGACCGTGTCGCAGCGCGCCGCCTTGCCGCAAGATGTGGCAGATTTATTGAATTGGGTTGGACTGTCTTCAGTTGTTGGAATGACGCCTATGGCGCTATCGGGGGGCGAGCGTCAGCGCGTGGCTTTGGCGCGGGCAGTCATTAACTCGCCCGAGATGATTTTGGCAGATGAACCTACGGGAAATGTAGATTGGGAAATGTCTTTGAGATTGCTGACCCTCTTGGTTGAGTTGAATAAAATGGGCAAAACGATCGTGGTCGCAACCCATGATCTAAATTTGATCCGTACGGCCAAGGCGCTTGTGGCCTCCAGGGTCTTGCGCATTAAAGACGGGCGTGTGCTTTTAGCAGGGGCTGATTTATGAACAAGTTAGAGGCGCAAAAGGTCACACAGGCAAAAGCCAAGCACTTGCAGGTGGTGCCGCCGTCGGGTTTGGGATTTTGGCTCACGGGCCTGACCGCAGCGGTGATGAGTTTTTTGGCGATTTTTGCCTTGGCCTTGGCTTTGACTGCAGGCGCAGTTGCGCAAAAATGGGTGGCTGAACTGCAAGGCAAGGCCACGATTCGCCTTGTGCAAACCGTGGAAGATGGGCCGCAAAAGGTGCAAGCGATTTTGGGAATACTGGCGCAAACACCTGGAATATTGGTTGCTGCGCCGCTTGGAGAGTCTGCACAAGCTGCGCTTTTGGCGCCTTGGTTGGGTGATGGTATTCCCCTTGACACCTTGCCGCTGCCTCAAATGATTGACATGACCTATGCTGGTGAGACCTATGATTTTGAAGGGCTGCGCCTTCGGCTGGCCGCCGAAGTGCCTGATGCGATCATTGATGACCATATGCGCTTTCAGGCCCCGGTTATGGCGGCGGTTCGTCAATTGCGTTTGATAGGTTACGGCGCCTTGTCATTGATATTGGCAACAACTGCCATGATGGTAGTTTTGGCGGTCAACGCGGCTTTGGCGGCCAATGAATCGGTGATTAAGGTATTGCAGCTTGTAGGAGCGACGGACCGCTATATCGTGCGCGCCTTTGTGCGCCGTTTCACTGTTAGGGCGTTTGCCGGGGCAACTATGGGTAGTCTTTGCGCTGTTTTTTTCCTTTTTTACATGCCAATTTTTGAGTCAAGTTCGGGCTTTGTACGTGCCTTTGGTTTTGCTGGTGGGCAGTGGTTCTGGCCCGCGTGCTTACCGATTTTTATCGCCGTTATCGCTTATTTTGCTACACGTTGGGCAGGCTATCGCAACCTAAAAGAAGTGATTTGATGCGCTATATTTTGCAATGGATATTGTCTTTAGTCTTTGTGATCCAGATGTATGGCTCTTTGGTGGTAATATCAATTGTGTATTTCCCCTATGCGATTCTGTCGCGCAAAGGGGCACAGGCCGCCTGTTTAAGCTTTGGTACTTGGGTGGTTTTTTCTGCGAAATGGCTTATTGGCCTGACTGCTGAGATACGCGGAGAGGTACCGGATACGGGCGTTTTGATTGCGTCAAAACATCAATCATTCTTCGACATTATTTTACTGTTTTCGGTATTGCGCACTCCCCGATTTGTAATGAAAAGCGAACTAAGGTGGGTTCCGTTTTTGGGCTATTATGCGCTTAGAATTGGTTGTGTACCAGTCAATCGCGGCAAGCGTGGCGCCGCCATTGCAAAGATGATTTCAGATGTAAAATCAGGCTATACCCCGGCTGGGCAATTGATTATTTACCCCCAAGGCACGCGCGTGCCCCCTGGAGTGCAAATGCCCTATAAGGTTGGCACGGCTATTCTATACAGGCAATTGGGGCAACCATGCGTGCCTGTGGCCACAAATGTGGGGCTATTTTGGCCAAAACGAGGCATTTACCGAAAGCCTGGCCGTGCTGTGTTGGAATTTTTGCCTATCATTCCCCCAGGCGAAAAGACGCATGACTTTATGGCGTGCATTGAAGATGTTGTTGAAACCGCTTCGAACGCTTTGATGGAAGAGGTAGACTTCAGCCAGCCAGTCCCAGCGCAGGGCAAGCTTTAAGTGGCAAGGCCTTTGGTGCCCATTTTTAAATATTTTTGACGCCGATCTTTGATTAGGGCCGAGGGATTTTTGTTGACAAGCTCTTTAAGCATCAGTTCAATCGCTTTGCCCACGGCGCTGATTGTTTCTTTGTGCCCCCGTTGGGCACCGCCTACGGGTTCATTAATAATTTGGTCAGCCACGCCCAGTTTTTGTAGATCTTGTGCCGTTAGGCGCAAAGCGTCTGCCGCTTCGCGCATTCTCTCGGGATTTTTCCACAAGATCGAGGCGCAGCCCTCGGGAGAAATTACCGAATAGACCGAATGTTCCAGCATGGCCACGCGGTTTGCGGTTGCAAATGCCACTGCACCGCCAGACCCGCCCTCGCCAATGATGACCGAAATTAGGGGCACCCCAATTTCTAAACATTTTTGTGTTGAACGTGCGATGGCTTCGGCTTGGCCACGTTCCTCTGCGCCTTTACCGGGATAGGCACCAGGCGTGTCTACCAAAGTGATCACCGGCAGTTTGAAGCGATTAGCCAGATCCATGAGGCGAATGGCTTTGCGGTAGCCTTCGGGGCGGGCCATACCAAAATTCCGCTCGATACGTGACTTTGTATCATTGCCCTTTTCATGGCCAATCACTACGATCGGCTGATCGTTAAATCGTGCTAGTCCACCCATTACGGCATGGTCATCGGCAAAGTTACGATCACCTGCAAGCGGCGTATATTCGGTAAACAAGACTTCAATATAATCCTTTGTATGGGGGCGGTTGGGGTGACGGGCCACCTGGCATTTGCGCCAAGGGCTTAGATTTTTATAAAGATCAAACAGAAGCGCTTGAGCCTTTTTGTCTAGTCCCACAGCCTCTTTTTCGATGTCCATCTCGGCATTATTGCGCGCTAAAGCTCGAAGCTCCTCTGCTTTGCCTTCAATTTCTGCTAATGGTTTTTCAAATTCGAGGTAATTCATGAAATACTCCGATTCACTCGACCCTTTATATGTTGATACCACAGCGATATTCAACCAACCACATCGGTGCGTCATAAAAAACAGCAGACCTCAAGGCTTGGCCTTGGCGCGCGCATCTTCCCTAAGTGTTGACTTGGGCCTCCCCGCCCTTGTCAACACGGATGTCTTGTTTGCGAAAGAGCGCAAATCCAAAAACAGTTGTTGTTTTTTATGTCAATCTGTCAACAGGGTAGGTGAAATTGTATAAAAGTCGGCAAGCGACGGTGATCATAGAAAGTAAAAAATGATTTCACAATATAGGCGCGACTTTGATTTATTGCAGCCCTTTGCTATCTCCCGGGGTGCGCGTAGTTTGGCACAAGTGATTGAGGTTAATATTTCCCGTTTTGGCTGCATAGGGCGTGGCGAATCTTTGCCCTATGTTCGTTATGGCGACAGTTTTGAATCAGTTAGCGATCAAATTAGCCAAGTCCCCGACACTGTGACGCGGGCTGATTTACAAAATTTTTTACCAGCAGGTGCCGCGCGCAATGCGATTGACTGTGCGATTTGGGATCTAGAAGCGAAGGCCGCTAAACGCCCGCTTTGGACATTGATTGGCCGACATTCACCAAAGCCACTGCGTACGGCATATACTTTGTCGCTTGATACGCCTGAAATGATGCGCCAAATGGCTATAAAAAATGCGGATCGTTGTATTTTGAAGCTAAAATTGGGTGGTGTGGATGATGTCGTGCGTCTTGAGGCCGTGCGTCAGGGGGCCCCTACTACACGGCTGATAGTTGATGCCAATGAGGGGTGGGACATCGATGTTTATCAAGACCTCGCCCCCTATTTAGTCAGGCTAGGTGTCGAAATGGTCGAGCAGCCTTTGCCTGCAGAATCCGATGATATGCTGGGCGAAATTGCCCATCATTTACCCATCTGTGCCGACGAATCTTGTCATGACCGCAGCAGTTTGGCGCAACTAAGGGGCAAGTATGACATGGTAAATATCAAACTTGATAAGGCCGGCGGTCTGACCGAGGCGTTGAACCTGCGCGATCAAGCACGCGAAATGGGCTTTGGGGTGATGGTAGGATGTATGGTGACATCAAGCTTGGCAATCGCGCCTGCGGTCCTATTGGCGCAGAGCGCTGACTTGGTAGATCTTGACGCGCCGTTGCTTTTGGCACAAGACCGTAAGCATGCATTAAAATTTAACCGCACGACGATCAGCCCGCCCACATCAGAACTATGGGGATAGAATGACAAGAACTGTATACGTAAACGGCATATTTCTTCCTGAGGAAGAGGCGAAGATCTCGATCTTTGACCGTGGTTTTTTGATGGCTGATAGTGTTTATGAAGTCACCTCAGTTTTGGATGGAAAGCTGATTGATTTTGCCGGCCATATGGTGCGCCTTGAGCGGTCTTTGTCGGAACTTTCCATGGAAAGTCCCGCTACGGTCACCCAGATTTTGGCTATTCACCGCAAGTTAGTCACTGAAAACAATATCAACGAAGGTATGATCTATCTTCAAGTAACCCGTGGCAACTCTGGCGATCGTGACTTTGTTTTTCCAGACCCAAAGATCACAATGCCAAGCCTTGTTCTGTTCACGCAAAATAAACCTGGCATGGAAGATGCGCCTTCAGCGAAAGTGGGCATGCGGATAATTTCCATCCCTGATCTGCGCTGGGGGCGCCGCGACATTAAGACGGTGCAGCTTTTATACCCATCGATGGGTAAAATGATAGCTAAGGCCGAAGGTTGCGATGATGCTTGGATGGTGGAAGACGGCTTTGTCACCGAGGGTACGTCGAACAATACCTATATTGTTAAGGGTAACATGATTATCACCCGCCAATTGTCGCATGATATTTTGAATGGAATTACGCGTGCTGCAGTGCTCCGCTGTGCGCGTGAAGCTCAAATGCAGGTAGTAGAGCGTCCCTTTACCATTGAAGAAGCAATGGCCGCGGACGAGGCTTTTTTTACCTCGGCTAGTGCGTTTGTTATGCCTGTTGTGGAAATTGACAGTAGAGCCATTGGCAGCGGTATGCCAGGTCCCGTTGTGGCCAGAATGCGTGAAATTTACTTAAGTGAAATGCGTAAAAGCGCTATTTAACCTCGCCTTAAGTGCATAAGGGCCCTGCTGAAAAGTGGGGCTAGTCGCGCGGCCCAAGCCTTTTGCTTTTCTTCTGTATCAATCAGGTCATTTCTGATTTCGATTAAGCTGTTTTGGCGCCCTGTGCTTATGGCGTGGCGGTCTATTGAATCGCCAGGTAGGGCGCCGACATAGGGTTCATTGTCGCCCACAACTAGATCACGTTCCTGTGCTAGTTCGGCCAAGATTTTTTGCGAAAGACGCGGATCTTGGCGCGCACAAAGCACCCCAATATGCCAAGGCCGCGGCGCGCGGCCGCGTAGGTAGGGCGTAAAAGAATGTATAGCCAAAAGTGCGGCATGGGGTGCGCGCATCATCAGCTCCTGAAAAGCCGTGTGATAAGGGTGATACAGCGCGTCACAGCGCGCGACGATGTCATCTTCCGAAATATAGCGATTGGCTGGAATAAGTGTGCCGTCATAAAGCTTCATCACCAAGGTCGGGTCAGCCAAGCCACGATTTGGGTCAATCACCAGTCGCGAAAAACCCGAAAGAATTGCGGGACTTTGCAGATGGATGGTCAGCGCCCGCGCCACGCCTGCTGCGCCGACATCATAGGCAATATGGCGGGCCATATCGTTGGGCTCTACCCCCAAGTCGCCGCCATTGATCTCGTCTGGAACATGGTTTGATGCGTGATCAACGCTGATGACAAAATCACCCTGAAACTCTGATCCGATGATATGAAATGGGGGCATGATCTACCTTTGGTTTCGCAGGGCCCCTTCTAGCGGTGAACGTTTAAGGAAACAATCTTTACCCTGTCTGCGTAGCGTTTTGGGTAGCAGTGCTGTAATAGCGCTTGGCAACGGCCATGATTAAAGCACCAATACTGGCGTAAAACTCACGGTCTAATCTGAACAAAATTTTTGGAAAAAGCAGTTATGCGCGCTCTTTTCAATTTCTGTGGGCTTTTCTTTTGGTGTTGATTATGCCCTTTTGTGCAAAAGGAGCGCCCATGTCACTTGTCACTATCCAAAGCCGCATTACAACCGCCGAAACTCAAGCGGGTCGCGCCATCGGGTCGGTGACATTGATCGCCGTGTCCAAATTGCAGCCACTTTCACGCCTGACTGAAGTTTTGGGGCAGGGCCATCAGGTATTTGGTGAAAATTATGTGCAAGAAACGGCGCAGAAATGGCCCGACCTGCGCGCCAGCTTTGGCGAGGTTGACGTGCATATGGTAGGGCCATTGCAGAGCAACAAAGTCAAACAGGCGATGGAGCTATTTGACGTGATTCAAAGTGTTGATCGCTCTTCGTTGGCCGAACGTATCGCACGCCTTGCACAGGACTTGGGCCGCTGCCCCGATCTGTTTATTCAAGTAAACACGGGTGCTGAACCGCAAAAGGCAGGAGTTTTGCCACAAAATACTGATTCATTCGTAAAAAACTGCCGTGCCATGCATCTCCCTTTGGAAGGCTTAATGTGCATTCCTCCCGAGGGCGAAGACGCCAGGCCCCATTTTGTGATGCTGGCCGATATGGCGGCGCGGAATGGACTTTTGGGCTTGTCGATAGGTATGAGCGCCGATTTTGAAACTGCAATCGCGACTGGTGCCACCCATGTGCGCCTAGGCAGTGCGATTTTTGGTGCGCGCCCAGTTAAAGCCAGTAGCTAGCTCTTCACAATCAGGCGCGACGTGGGCTTAAGTTGATGGGTGATCCATATTAGATCTTTTTTGGCAAAGGCCACACAGCCTGCCGTAGGATGACGTGGTTTGCGCCATGTGTGAATGAAAATAGCTGATCCTGCCCCGGCCTGGGCATAGGGCCAGTTATAATTAGTGAGTAGAATTATGTCATAAAGCGGGTCGGCACGGCGCAGCTTCTCATGGTTAAATCCATGTGGAGAGCGGCACATCAGATTGTAAAAGGGGTCTGCGGGATCGTCCGACCAAAGATCATTCAGTCCAATGGGCAGCGCCCAATTTGGTAAATCTGACTTCGAAATGCGATCGGGGCGGTAAAGTAGACCAACGATCGCGTGGGTCCCGGCTGGGGTGACACCGTCTCCTTCGCGTTTGGTTTGCCCGATTCCGCCCCGCCCAATGGCGCAGGGCAATTTTCGCCCCGCCATTTTAGCCCCCATTGTGGTGAGCCGAAGATGTGGCACGCCTGTCATTCCATATGGCCCGACTTATCGCGTTTCGCGGCAAGATAGGCCGCATTTTCTACCGTAGCCCCCACGTGCAGGGGCACGCGCTCGATTACGCGTATGCCTTGTGCCTGCATCATGTTGATTTTCTGGGGATTATTGGTCATTAAACGCAAAGCTCCAAAGCCCATTTGCAGCAATATTGAAGCGCCGAGACGAAAGTCGCGCTCATCATCCTCGAACCCTAAGCGGTGATTGGCTTCGACCGTGTCAAAGCCCTGCTCTTGCAGCGCATAGGCGCGCATCTTGTTGGCAAGGCCGATGCCGCGCCCCTCTTGGTTTAGATATACAAGCACACCTTCGCCTGCTTGCCCCATGGCGTGAAGCGCGGCATGCAGTTGTGGCCCACAGTCACATTTAAGAGATCCCAAAACATCGCCCGTAAAACAAGCCGAATGGATACGTGTGAGAAGGGGCTTATCGCGAGCGGGCTTGCCGATTTCAATCGCATAATGTTCTTGCCCACCATCGGGCTTGCGAAACACATGTAGCCTCCCCACTTTTGCCAAGCGCATGGGCAAGCGCGCGGCCACAATATTTTGGAGCACTTGCGAGCTTTGCAGCGCTAAAAGACTTGGGGCCAGTTCTAAAAGACTTAAGGAATGGGTCAAAGAAAAATCTGCGGCCCTCGGATAGCGGGGCGATGGTTTCAAATCCACCGCGACGATGGCGGGCAAAAGCTCGGCTGATTTGACTAGTTGCAGTCCCAAGCGATAAAGCGCGGGATCCGTGCCGCGCGCGACGCGAAAGGGGCCCTTGAGGGGAGCGTTTAAATCCTTGGCCGGATTGGCAACCGAAGCTAACCATGAAAGTGGCACCTCAGTTGGCACCGCAAAACGGGCTAGATCGCCGTCATAAACTGAAAGTTTTAAAGTCTCAGCCCTCCGCGCCGTAACTGCCATGACCACACCGCTCAAGGCGCGCAAATCGGCCAATCGCCTTGGGCTGAGGCTTTCTACCGCACAGATCAATAATGCCCGCGGCCCATCACAAAGTACCAAAGGTATGCCCATGCGCAAATCAGATCGCGCGCGGTTGATCCATTCGTGGATGCTTGGTGCAAAGGTCATTTCGACTACTCCTGCCTCTACCTAATACGGCGCGCAGGAAATTGAAACATATCGTCGATTTTTGACACGAGAGCGTGATCTTCTTGCAGCAAATCTTGCGCCTCGCCCCAAAACCGCCCATGTTGAAACTGGCACGGAGGATCCCATGGCAAATCAACGCAGAATTCTATTGGTCGATGACGATGATGACCTGCGCGAGGCTTTGGCCGAGCAACTGACCCTAACCCAAGATTTTATAGTGGCCGAAGCTATTTCAGGCGCAAGTGCCTTAGGTGCGATTAAGGGACAAATTTTTGATCTTATTTTGTTGGACGTAGGCCTTCCCGACACTGATGGACGCGAACTTTGCCGAATGATTCGCAAGCAGGGCGTGAAATGCCCTATTGTGATGCTAACGGGCTATGATACTGATGCCGACACAATCTATGGGCTTGATGTGGGCGCTAATGATTATGTTGCAAAACCATTCAAGTTTCCTGTACTTTTGGCTCGTTTGCGGGTGCAAATCCGCCAACATGAACAGTCAGAAGTCGCGATCTTTTCGCTTGCCCATTACACTTTTTATCCGGCCCAAAAGCTGCTGCTTGACCCTGAGAACAAAAAACTGCGCCTAACAGAAAAAGAAACAAATATTTTGAAATATCTATACCGTGCGGGCCCAAATGTGGTGCCCCGTGATGAACTTTTGCACGAGGTTTGGGGTTATAACGCAGGGGTGACCACCCATACGCTGGAAACCCATATCTACCGCTTGCGCCAAAAGATTGAGCCCGATACGTCGAAGGCTCAGATTTTGGTAACTGAGCCAGGGGGCTATCGGCTATCGGCTTCGTAGTGCCAATTATTTGATAATCTAAGGGCCGATCTTCGGCCTTTATTTTTTGGGCGTGCTTTGCTAGATACGGCTAAGTAAAAGGAACTCAGATGCGCTTTTCACTAGCGACTTGGAACATCAACTCTATTCGTCTGCGCGAAAATATGGTTGCAGATTTGATGCGCCAAGAGCATCCGGATATTTTGTGCTTGCAAGAATGCAAAAGCCCAGTTGAGAAAATTCCACTAGAACTTTTTGCCAGTCTTGGCTACTCGCACTTTGTGGCGCGCGGGCAAAAAAGCTATAATGGTGTGGCTATTTTTAGCAAAATTCCGCTTGAAGATGCCGGCGGGATGGATTTTGCCAACCTAGACCATGCCCGCCATGTGGCTGCGCGCCTGCCAAATGGCGTGACCATTCACAATTTTTATGTGCCTGCAGGTGGTGATGAACCCAACCGTAATGTAAATGAAAAATTTGGTCAAAAGTTGGACTATCTGGCCGAAATGCGTGATTATTTTGCGATCACGCGGCCGCAAAAATCAATTTTGGTTGGTGATCTTAACATCGCACTGCGCGCAGATGATGTGTGGAGCCATAAGAGCCTTTTGAAAATTGTTTCGCACACTCCGATCGAGGTTGACCACCTAACTCAAGTCATGCAGGCAGGCAATTTTATAGATGTAACGCGGCAAGATATTCCTGAAGGCCAGCTTTATTCTTGGTGGTCTTATCGCTCAGCTGAATGGGACCGCGCCGACAAAGGGCGCAGGCTTGATCACATTTGGGCCACGAATGATATAGCCCTCCAGGCCCATTCAAGCCGGATTTTGCGCGCGGCCCGCGGTTGGATACAACCCTCAGACCATGCACCTGTGTTTGCAAGCTTTGATCTTTAGTGCTTTTTTATAGGTGCATGATTGATCTTGGAATTTTATCAAAGCACCCCATATAATGAAATAATTTTGATGAGGATATAATGTTCGGTCTGACCCCCCCTTCTCCGCCAGCCAATGCTACTAAAAGTCAATATATCAAAGAAGGCACCGATGCTGACTTTATGATAGATGTTATAGAAGCCAGCCGCGAAGCGCCAGTAATTGTAGACTTTTGGGCGCCATGGTGTGGCCCGTGCAAAACTTTGGGCCCCATGCTGGAAACGGCGGTTGATGCTGCCGGCGGCAAAGTGCGCATGGTGAAAATCGATATAGAGCAGCACCAAGCAATTGCTGCACAATTGAAGGTACAGTCTATCCCGATGGTTTTCGCCTTTTTTGGCGGCAAACCGGTTGATGGCTTTCAAGGTGCGCAGTCTGGTTCTGAAATAAAAGCCTTTGTTGATCGTTTGTCTGTGCTTGCCAGCGATGGTGGTTTGGCCGAAGCATTGGTGGCGGCCGAAGCCATGTTGGCAGATGGTGCGGTTCTTGATGCGGCCGAAACCTTTGCTGCAATTTTCGAAGAAGATCCTCGCTCGGCCGCCGCTTACGCCGGTATGCTGCGGGCTTATATCGTCTTGCCTGATTTAGATCGTGTGGCCACTTTGCTTGACGCTGTGCCCGCCGACCTAACCAAAGCTAAAGAGATCGAGGCCGCTCGAGCGCAATATGAACTGGCGCTGCAAGCGCTTTCTGTGGGCCCCGAAGCCGAGTTACACGCGGCAGTGGAAGCTGATCCCAATGATATGCAAGCGCGTTTTGATTTGGCCTTGGCTCTTTATGCTGCAGCAAAGATTGACGAAGCTGTTGACGGCTTTCTTGAGATTTTCCGCCGTGATTGTGAGTGGAATGATGGTGCTGCTAAGGCGCAGCTGGCAATTATTTTTGAAGCCCTCCCTACCCAAGACCCCATCGCATTGCGGGGGCGGCGACGGTTGTCGTCGATGATCTTTGTGTAGGCTTGTCAAAGCGCAGATGAACCCTAGGTGCAACGCATGACAAAAACTGCCAATCTGCCACAGATCATACCGATTTTCCCCCTGTCTGGGGCCATGATTTTGCCGCGAGCAAGAATGCCTTTGCATGTTTTCGAACCGAGGTATCTGGCGATGATCGAAGATGTGATGAAGTCACAACATAGGCTTTTGGGAGTGGTACAGCCGCGCGACGTGCCTGATGGAACTGAGGCGCGATTGCAATCTATTGGTTGCGCGGGGCGTTTGACCGGATTTTCTGAAACTGAAGATGGCCGTTATATGATCACGCTTACGGGCGTCTCGCGGTTTCGCTTGGGCGGCGAAATAGAAGGATTTACACCTTATCAGCGCTTTCAGGTTGATTTTTCTCCATTTTCTCGAGATTTGGGCCAAGTGGAAGAAGACTATAATTTTGACCGTGCTCCCTTTTGGATCCTGTTGAAACGCTATTTTAAAGTGATGGATCTGGATTCGGATTGGCAGAATATGAAGGATGCCGAGCCAGAGCTTTTGATAAATGCGCTCTCTATGCTTTGCCCTTTTCCTACTGAAGAAAAACAAGCTCTTCTTGAAGCACTTTCTTTGGCGACCAGGCGCGAAACCTTGGTGACTTTGATGAAATTTGCCCTGCATGTGGGTCAAAACGACGAGCCGATGCAATGAAGCAAAATGACCACGAACGCCCTGCTTTTGATCGACGGATGCTTGAAGCCTTGGTTTGCCCTCTTACTCACGGTAATTTGACATATGGTGCAAACGAAAATCAGTTAGTGTCAAAATCTGCAGGACTAGCCTTTCCAGTGCGTGATGGTATTCCGATCATGCTCCCCAGCGAAGCGACCAAGCTCTAGGCTAAAGGCACTTCCCGGTCATCAAAATTGGCAGGTCGCCCGTTAGGCCTGCGGCTTGGCGCATGAAGCTTTGGCGCAGTTTAGGCCAGTCATTTACTATGCCTAGCCCCAAGCTGCGCGCGGCGCGTAACATGGGGTTGGCGTTGGAAAAAAGTCGATTTATCCCATCCATTCCAAGCGCCACCACAGTAGTGTCAAAGCGCCTCCAATTTTGATAACGCGCCAAAACATCGCGCGCGCCTAAGTCTTCGCCGCGTCTTTTAGCTAAAATAAGCACCTCGGCTAAAGCGGCTGCATCGCGCAAACCAAGGTTGAGCCCTTGCCCCGCGATCGGATGCACCCCATGCGCTGCATCGCCCACCAATGCCAGCCGACCTGCCACATAGCTTTGCGCAAGGCTAAGCGATAAAGGATAAGTAAACCTCGGTCCCGCCAAGGAAATATTGCCCAAAAAATCCCCAAAACGTGGAGCAAGGGCGGCCAGATAATCACGGTCGCTTAGCGATTGAATGGCTATTGCGGTCGATCTTTCCTCGCTCCAAACAATTGAAGACATATGGTCCCCTACTAGGGGTAATATAGCCAAAGGGCCGGCGGGCATGAAATATTGATGCGCGATGCCGTTGTGGGGCAGGCTGTGGTGCAGTGCCGTAACCAAAGCGGTTTGGCCATAAGCCCAACCCTGCCTTTGAATATTGGCGCGCTCTGCTGTTGGGCTTTCACGCCCGTCACAGCCAATCAGCAAGCGACCGGCCAGACTTTGGCCTGTTGAAAGTTCAATGTGCATGCGGTCGCTTGAAAGTATTTGCCCTGTGACCATCGTGCCCGACATTAAGTTGATGTTAGGATGCGCCACAATCGCGTTTAGAAAATTCGCATAAAGATGGCGGTCTTCGACAATGAAGCCCATCGGGCCTTCTTCTATTTCGGCAGCGTCAAAGGTCAGAAAAAAGGGAGCCGCACCCTGGTCAGCAAGTCCGTCACTGACTTTAATTTGCAAAATTGGCTGCACCTTGGACGCCAAGCCGCTCCAAAGGCCCAAAGCTACTAAAAGCCGTTTTGACCCAGCCGCCAAAGCATAGGTGCGGCCATCAAAGCCTACATCAGCCCGCGCGGGGGCGGCGCGCGCATCGATTATTGTCACCGAAAGCCCATTTTGGGCAAGCGCCAAAGCCAGAGCAGAGCCATTCAATCCGCCGCCTGCTATCAAAATGTCACTGTCATATGTCATAAACTCAATATGGGGCTTCTTCATGGATTGTCCATGCGCTGATCTGCTGCTGGGATTAATTATATGCAATAGTGCCCAACATTTTTAACCAGAGGGGCGCATGGGCAATTATCGTTGGATGACAGCAGCAAATTTCAGCCGTGGGCAGCGCCTGCGAGCAGGGTTTGCAATTGCTTCAAGGCTGCGTGTCACAAGAGGATGCACAAGTTTTGATCTAAGCCACCCAACAAGGGCTAATATGTTTGGGCAAGGCCAATATGACCGAATTGGCCTGTTCTGGTTTGGGTCTTAATCCAAAAACAGCAATGCCGCCTTGTTTTAATTATAAAGATCGGGTGAATCGGGTCTGACACTGGCGGATCCGTTAGCATTCCTGCCGAGTGGAATTATCTTGTGGATCTTAAAACCACACCTGGACGCTTGTCGTTGGCAGGCGTGGTGCCGCTTTGCTTTTGTCGGTGCTAGATGGTACAAAATCTGCCGGTCTACGCGGTACGACCTTGGAAGGCGCGCGGCTTTTCGTCTCGAAAACTACGGCGGTGAATAATCTGCGCCCTGAAGTTGCTGTAGGATTTGACGCGGTGACCAAGCGGCTGCAACGGGCTGGCACTATTTTCACCGTGGTAGCATGCCGATAGTTACCGAGGTAACGGCGTTGGCATCTATCCTGTTCACGGCCAGGGCTTACCAAATCTGGAAATCTACCATTGAAGTACCGCCTGATAAAATGTTTACCCCCGTTTAGGCACGCTTTCGTTTTAGGGGAACCTTTTCTGTTGGTGATTGTGCATGTGCGTGGCACAGGCTTAATCATCTACTCGCTTTTGGGAAGGCCGAGGTCGCAAAATATGATGCTGTGATCTTGCCTGCTGCACCCATTTTGTCACCAAACTGGGAAAAACTGATCCAGCGATGACAATTGTTTTACTAGCGAAAATCTTTTTTCCGCGAAACACCTGCATTGGTAGTTTGTTTGACCTTTGTGCGGTAACTTTACCCATGGGCCAGCCTTCGTGCGGGATCAGTCTGATAGGATTACCTAATCAAGAGGAACGGTTGCTGCGCCTTAGCGCCGCCACCGTGCGCGCTCTGGGGTGGTTTGAGATGTTTTTGACACTAGTGGATAAAATTTTACCCAGATGCCGATAGATTGCAGCGTTTTTCTAGACCTAAGCGATTTCATCAGCTATAGTTACTGAAACGGGGCGACATGATCCCGATCTATGAGGCATGAATGGCAGTTCCACAGAGGTTTTCGAACCTGCCTGAATACGCGTTTCCGCGTTTGCGCGGGTTACTTGACGTACATTCAGCAGGTGGCAATCCTATATCGATGACCATCGGTGAGCCCCGTCACCCGATGCCCGACTTCGTTGGGCCTATTTTGGCGCAGTCTGTGGCGCAGTTTGGTCAATATCCAGCCAATGACGGTAGTCCTGAATTGCTAAATGCCATTTGTGCTTGGATCGCGCGCCGCTACGCTGTAACTTTAGCTCAAAATCAGATCATAGCCCTGAACGGCACTCGTGAAGGGCTTTTTAACGCCACCATTGCACTTTGCCCTGAAAAAAAAGCTGACAAGGTGCCTGCAATCTTGATTCCTAATCCCTTTTACCAAGTTTATGCCGTTGCTGCGCTTACGGCTGTGGCCGAACCTGTCTATGTCAATGCCACTGCGCAGTCGGGTTATATGCCCGATTATGCAAGCCTGCCCAGTAACCTACTTGACCGCGTGACTATTGCTTATGTGTGCTCGCCTTCGAACCCTCAAGGGGCGGTGGCGTCGCGTGCCTTTTGGCGCGACTTGTTGGCCTTGGCAGAAAAGCATGATTTCACCATTTTCGCCGATGAATGTTACGCCGAAATTTGGCGAGCCGCCCCACCCGTGGGCGCGTTAGAGGTTGTGGCTGAAATGGGTGCTGACCCTGAACGGGTCTTTGCCTTTCATTCGCTTTCTAAGCGGTCAAACATGCCAGGGCTTAGATCAGGCTTTGTCGCAGGCGGAGCCAAAGGCATAGCCCAGATGCGCCAATTGCGTGCCTTTGCGGGTGCGCCTTTGCCCATGCCGTTGCAACTTGTGTCACGAGCCGCTTGGGAAGACGAAGCCCATGTGATTGCAAGCCGCCTGTTGTACCAGGAAAAATTTCGAATCGCGGATGGTATCTTTGCCAGTCTGCAGGGCTATGCAGGGCCAGAGGGCGGGTTTTTTCTTTGGCTGCCCGTTCCCGAAGGTTTGCCCAACGGCGAAGCCGCAGCTCTGAAACTGTGGCGCGAAACAGGTGTGCGGGTTTTACCTGGGGCCTACTTGTCGCGGGATACGGCTCAGGGAAACCCGGGCGACAACTATATTCGTGTGGCTCTTGTCGCGCCTAAAGACGAAATGCAAAGCGGGCTTTTCAAGCTGCGCGCTTGCCTTTATGATGAAGGATAACCCATGGCATCTTATCACATAAGAGAGCGCGAACCCTTGCTTGATCAGCAGGTACAACAGATGTTAACCCGTCGTGGGCGGCAGCTTTTGGGTTTGTGTTTAGTACTTTTGTCTTTGTCTTTTGGGGCGATGCTGGCAAGCTATTCCCCTAATGACGCAGGTTGGATGGTTGAAACAACAGCCCCGGTACAAAATCTTTTTGGAAGCTTTGGTGCTGCTGTTGCGTCAGTGATGATGGTGATTTTGGGATATGGCTCTTGGTCTATCGCGCTAGTGATAGGCGCTTGGGGTATACGTGCGCTTGCTGATTTTGGCTCCAAACGCGCGATAGGGCGTTTGACTTTTGGGGTGATTGCCGTGGCTTTTGTTGCAGTTTTTGCAGCCGGCCATGCTCCCTCTACCGATTGGCCACATGCTTTTGGCTTAGGCGGTTTGTTTGGTGACACAGTGTTAGACACGATCTGGCGCGTGTTGCCAGATAATGTGTATTTGGGTATGAAGCTTTTGACCGTTGTTTTGGGTATGCTCGCGGTTACTGCAATGTTGTTTGTGACAGGATTTACTTTTCGCGAGCTGAGGTATTTGACCCGCATGGGCGGGGCGAGGCTTTTGTTTGGGCTCGGCATCGTGAGCAATGGTTTCTTGCGGCTTTTGGGCTATAGGGCCGGTCAAATGCGCAACAGGTATCTGGAATCGCGGGAATTCGTCGCGCACAGGCAAGCGAAAGGTTTTGTTCATGACCAAGCGCTCGCATCACAAAATCAATGGGGGCGGCCACAAGATCTTCGGGCGCAGAAACTCAGTGTTGACTTGGCCAGTCTAATGCCCGAACTGATCCGCCGCGGGCCAGAAGCCTATGCGCCAAGCATGGAACAATTATCAAGCGGTGCGGTCGAAGTGAAGCAAGATGAACATATCAAAAACCGTATCTCTGCGGTGATCCACGCGCGCAGCCATGTCACGCAGGCGCCCTTATTTACAATGAATTCGCGTCCCGGCCATCCCAGTTCTGATCCACTGTCGCGTGGCGAACTGGCCTTCACGCGCAGCGCCGAACAGCACGAGCCAATTGCCACCCAAACCGCCTTTCCGCAATGGCAAGAACATGATGGAGGTGAGGCTGAAACTTATGGGCTGCCTCATTCTACGCATGCACCCTTTGGTACTAAAAGGTTGAACTATGACCGCATTATACCGGAACTGGGTAAACCAGATCAGGGCCGCGTGGTGATGGCGCCTGGTCTTAAACGGACCGTTTCCCATCCGTCGCGCCAAGCCGAAGCCGAAGCGCAGCCACGGTTGAAATTTGATGAAGCCAAAGAGGCCTATGTGCTGCCGCCCCTGTCGCTTTTATCAAGCCCTGATGCCGTGCAGCGCCACCAATTGTCGAAGGAAGCGTTGGAAGAAAATGCCCGCATGCTGGAGTCTGTTCTAGATGATTATGGCGTTAAGGGCGAGATTGTATCCGTTCGCCCTGGCCCAGTTGTGACGATGTATGAGCTTGAACCAGCCCCAGGTCTGCGCGCAAGCCGGGTAATAGGCCTGTCGGACGATATCGCGCGTTCGATGTCGGCGCTTTCTGCGCGGGTTTCGACTGTACCCGGGAGCACCGTGATTGGGATTGAGCTACCCAATGTGCACCGTGAAAAAGTCGTGCTGCGCGAAATTTTGGCCGCCCGAGATTTTGGCGACAGCAATATGCGCTTGCCCTTGGCCTTGGGCAAAGATATTGCCGGTGACCCAATTGTAGCCAACCTAGCCAAAATGCCGCATTTGCTGATTGCTGGCACTACAGGGTCGGGTAAATCGGTGGCGATCAATACCATGATTTTGTCGTTGCTTTATAAGCTTAGTCCCGAAGAATGCCGTATGATCATGATTGACCCTAAAATGCTTGAGCTTTCTGTATATGATGGCATTCCACATTTGCTTTCGCCCGTTGTGACTGATCCCAAAAAAGCCGTGATTGCCCTAAAATGGGTTGTTGGCGAAATGGAAGAACGCTACCGCAAAATGTCAAAAATGGGAGTGCGCAATATAGAAGGATATAATGGTCGGGTGCGCGAAGCCTTGGCCAAGAATGAGATGTTCAAACGCACTATTCAAACGGGCTTTGACGAAGAGACGGGTGATCCGATCTTTGAAACCGACGAATCTGCCCCTGTGAGCTTGCCCTATATCGTAGTGATTGTTGACGAGATGGCCGATTTGATGATGGTCGCTGGAAAGGAAATTGAAGCCTGTATTCAAAGGCTGGCACAAATGGCCCGCGCTTCTGGGATCCATTTGATCATGGCAACCCAGCGCCCCTCGGTAGATGTGATTACAGGCACGATTAAGGCCAATTTCCCGACCCGTATTTCGTTCCAAGTTACCAGCAAAATCGATAGCCGTACCATTTTGGGTGAACAAGGAGCTGAACAATTACTGGGCATGGGCGATATGCTTTATATGGCTGGCGGATCAAAAATCACACGTATCCACGGACCATTTGTATCTGATGAAGAGGTCGAGGAAATAGTCACCCATCTGAAATCTTACGGCCCTCCCGTCTATATGTCGGGCGTAGTCGAAGGGATTGATGACGACAAAGCTGACAGTATTGATATGGTGCTTGGATTGGGCGGTGACGGATCTGAAGATGCGCTTTATGATCAGGCCGTGGCGATTGTGGCGCAAGACCGTAAATGCTCGACCAGCTATATTCAACGCAAATTGGGTATTGGTTATAATAAGGCAGCTAAGCTTGTTGAACAGATGGAAGACAATCATGTTGTCTCGACCGCCAATCATGTTGGCAAGCGCGAAATTTTGTTGCCCGAACATTAGACACGTTTTTGCGATCTAAGCGAAAAGCGCTATAAAGGGCCCTTTTGGTAAGGTATGCTATTTTTATGAATTTTTTTTACTCCCTCTTCACTGCCATAGGCTTTTGCGCTATAGTGTTTCCAGCCCAGGCGGCGATGCTTTCGCTCGCACAGATATCTGATTATTTCAACGGCTTAAAAACCTTAAGTGCAGATTTTACGCAGATCAATTCCGATGGCAGTTCCGCGCGGGGCAAGCTTTTGATATGGCGGCCAGGCCGGATGCGCTTTGAATATGAATTCCCTTTGGCCAACTTGGTTCTGGCTAGTTCTGGGCAATTGGCGATTTTTGACAATAAGTCTAACCAACCGCCCATCCAGTACCCACTTGGCCGTACGCCGCTAAAGGTGATTTTGCAGCGCACCGTCAATTTTCAAGCCGCCAAGATGGTAACGGGCCACTCTTACGACGGAAAATTCACCCGTGTGGTGACACAAGACCCCTATCATCCGGAATATGGTGTGGTTGACCTGATTTTTTCCGATGCACCGATAAGGTTGCAAGAGTGGGTGTTGACTGATGACACTGGCAGTCAAACCGTATTAAAACTTGGAACTCAAATACAAGGCTTACCGCTTACTAAAAGAATGTTTTCAATCTCAGCAGAAATCGCCGCCCGTGGTATAGGAAAGAATTAAAGCTTACAGGATTTCAGCTGTTGATTATAGCGAACGGAGCGGCTGCCCACCTTAGATGATACATCCAAAAGCCATTTTTGACGATTATGACTGCCGCGCTTATACCCTGTGCGCCCTTGATGATATGCTAGATATTGGCGCTTAGCGTCTGAAAGGCGAATGCCTAAAATGCGGTTTGTTTCAGCCATATACCAACCCATAAAGTCTGCTGCATCATCGATACGGTTCCGGCGCGCACCAAATCGGCGTTGGTCTTTTTGATATTCTTTCCATGTCCCATCAAGCGCCTGCGCGTAACCGTAGGCTGAGCTTTGCCGTCCCCTTGGGATGACACCCAACGTATATTGACGCGGTGTGCGCGCGTTCGAGATAAATTTAGATTCTTGATAAATTACAGCCATTTGTACCGCCATCGGAACCAACCAATTACGTTCAGCCGCCCGGAAAGCACGATAAAAATGCGGTTTTTCACGTAGAATATTGCACGCATTACTCATGTCGAGTGGTGCTCCTCCACCGCAGGAGGCCAGCACTACAAAAATTAAAACTATCTTTAAAATCTTAACCATATAATGTATCTGCTCGTTGCTACAGAAAAACTGATATCTTAGTTCTATAGCTTTGAAAAGCATTAGCCGTGTTTAACGTAATTTAATGGCAAAAAGGCGCAACTATCCCAATTTTCCGCTCCGCGCCAGAATTTCATTCTTCAGCCCGTGGACAAAAGTATAAAATCTGGTTTAGATAGGACCAAATTATGGGGTGAAGAATGCAGCGAACTCAGGCTAAATATCATTTAGGGCAAGTGCTGCGCCACCGCAAACACCCATTCCGTGGCGTGGTATTTGATGTGGATGCGATGTTTGCCAATACCCAAGAATGGTATGAAAATATTCCCGAAGAAAGTCGTCCACGCAAAGATCAGCCCTTTTATCATTTGTTGGCTGAAAATGATCAAAGCTATTATGTGGCCTATGTGTCTGAACAAAATCTTTTGCCTGATGACACGGGTGAACCAGTCAATCACCCAGACCTTGAAAATATGTTTGGCGATTTTGAAAACGGAACTTATCCGCTACAATTTCAACTGAACTAGGGCGCGTATTGCATGAAAGTAACGCTTTACAGCCATAGCGCATTTGACTTTCATGCAACGCCTGCAGGCCATCCTGAGCAGGTGGCACGATTACACGCCGTAAAAGAGGCATTGGCGGAGTTTGACCTCAATCGGTGCAAAGCACCGATTGCAGACGAAGCTGAAGTGCTTCGGTGTCATCCCCAAGCCTATCTTGACCTACTTAGGGCCGCCTTGCCCACTCAGGGCTTAGCACAATTGGATGGTGACACTTATCTTGCACCGGGATCATTGGAGGCAGGCCTGCGGGCGGTTGGCGCCGCGGTAGCTGCGGTTGATGCTGTCCTGTCGGGCGCCACCACGCGCGCTTTTATAGCCGCCCGCCCGCCCGGGCATCACGCCGAAACGAATCAGGCTATGGGTTTTTGTTTGTTTGGAACTGTGGCCATTGCGGCCAAGCGCGCGCTTGATCATCACGGGCTTTCGCGGGTTGTAATTGTGGATTTTGATGTGCATCATGGCAACGGCACCCAAGATTTGCTTTGGGACGAGGAGCGTGTGCTTTTTTGTTCAAGCCAACAAATCCCGCTTTACCCCAGTTCGGGTGAAAAACATGAGCGTGGGGCCCACAATCAAATTATTAACCAACCACTCCCTCCGGGATCTGACGGGGCTACCATGCGCGAAGCCTATTTGGCCAATATTTTACCTCAGATTGATGCCTTTGCTCCCGAACTTATTTTGATCTCCGCTGGATTTGATGCGCATCGGGCGGATCCTTTAGCTAATTTGATGTGGCACGAGGGTGATTTTGTATGGCTAACTGCGCAGATTTGCGATCTGGCCGAGCGCCACTGTCAAGGACGGGTAGTATCTAGCCTCGAGGGGGGTTATAATTTAGAAGCATTGGCCGCAAGTGTGGCCGCTCATGTCACAGTTTTACAGGAGCATGGCCCATGACCCAGCTGCCGATTGAAGAAATGTCCTTTGAGTCCGCAATGGCGGAACTTGAAGGCGTGGTGTCTGCTCTTGAAAAAGGCGATGTGGCGCTGGAAGAATCCATTACGCTTTACCAACGTGGTGCAGATTTGCGTGCTCATTGCGCCATAAAGCTTAAAGATGCTGAAGAAAAAGTTGAAGCCATTCGAGCATTTGAAGGTCGCGCAATTAGCACAACTCCTATCGAGGGGCTGTGAGTTTTGCTGCCCAAATTGCTACTGATGCCCGGCTAATTTCGCAGCATTTTGAAAAAGTGCTGCAAGACTTTCCCGATCTGCCTTTGGTGCAGGCGATGCGCTATGCTTCTGGCGCGGGCAAACGAATGCGGGGGTTTTTGGTTCTTGAATCAGCTCGGCTGTTTGGAATCGCGCCAGAAAATGCCCTCAGCGCTGCCGCAGCCATTGAGGCGATGCATGCATATTCGCTGGTGCACGACGATTTGCCCGCGATGGATGACGATGATTTGCGCCGTGGCCTGCCGACGGTTCACATCAAATGGGACGAGGCCACTGCCATTTTGGCAGGTGACGCACTCCAATCTTTGGCATTTGAGTTTTTGGCTGACCCAATTTTGGGTGATGGCGATCTGCGACTTGACCTGATGGAAAGCCTTGCCAAGGCGGCGGGAGCGCAAGGTATGGTGATGGGACAGGCGCTGGATGTTGCTGCAGAAACGGCCAAAAATCCCCTTAATTTACAAGAGATTACTAAGCTCCAAACCGGCAAGACCTGTGCTTTGATCTGCTGGTCTGCCTGCGCAGGCGCGCGCTTGGCTCGTGCAGATCTGACCTATTTGGCGCAATATTCTCAAGCCCTTGGGCTGGCCTTTCAAATTCAGGATGACATCTTAGATGTCTCAGGCGACTCCATCCTTGCGGGCAAACGAGTGGGTAAAGATGTGCGGGCACAAAAAGCCACATTTGTTTCGCTTTTAGGGCTGAACGGCGCCCGTGCCATGGCCGCAGAATTAGTGGCAAATGCTGAAGCCGCCCTTGCTCCCTATGGCCATAAGGCTCAGAAACTGATTGGTGCAGCTCACTTCGTCATCAATCGTGATACATAACGAGGGCCTATGACCAATACTTCGACAGATGGACCCAAAACTCCTATTCTTGACCGTGTTCTTATCCCGACGGATATGAAGTCTTTGTCGGACGGTGAGCTTAAGCTTTTGGCGCAAGAACTGCGGGCCGAAACTATCTCTGCCGTGTCGATCACGGGTGGACACTTGGGCGCTGGCTTGGGGGTGGTCGAATTGACCGTTGCTTTGCATGCGGTATTTGACACGCCGTGCGACAAGGTCATTTGGGACGTGGGCCATCAATGCTATCCGCATAAAATCTTAACGGGTCGGCGTGACCGCATCCGTACGTTGCGCCAAGAGGGGGGTCTTTCTGGCTTTACCAAGCGTTCGGAAAGCCAGTTTGATCCTTTTGGAGCAGCGCATTCGTCAACTTCTATCTCGGCGGCCCTTGGCTTCGCTGTGGCGCGCGATCTGGGCGGGAGTGCAGGTGACGCAATCGCAGTGATTGGCGACGGATCAATGAGCGCTGGTATGGCGTTTGAGGCGATGAACAACGCCGGCCATTTGGGCAAACGGCTTTTTGTGGTTTTGAACGATAATGAAATGAGCATCGCGCCCCCTGTGGGGGCTTTATCAAGCTACCTTTCGCGGCTTTACACCGTGGGCCCGTTGCAAGAGCTTAAGGCCGCCGCCAAGGGTGCGGTCAGCCTTTTGCCAGAACCGTTCCAAGAGGGGGCGCGGCGAGCCAAAGAAATGCTTAAGGGCATGACCATCGGCGGCACTTTGTTTGAAGAGTTGGGTTTTTCTTATATAGGCCCAGTTGATGGGCATGATCTTGATCAGCTTTTGCCGCTTTTGCGTGCGCTGAAAGGGCGGGTCACAGGGCCAGTTTTGATTCATGTGATCACCAAAAAAGGCAAGGGCTATTTGCCCGCAGAACTGGCGCAAGACAAGGGCCATGCTACTGCGAAATTTGATGTTTTGAGCGGAAAACAAAGCAGACCCGCATCTAACGCGCCTAGCTATACCAAGGTTTTTGCTCATTCTTTGCTGGCTGAGGGTATGAAGGATGATAAGATTGTAGCCGTGACCGCCGCTATGCCCGAGGGTACGGGGCTCAATCTTTTTGCCGAAAAATTTGCAGACCGTTGTTTTGACGTGGGCATTGCCGAGCAGCATGCGGTCACCTTTTCTGCCGCTATGGCCGCTGGAGGCATGAAGCCCTTTTGCGTGCTGTATTCGACCTTTTTGCAACGTGGCTATGATCAGGTGGTGCATGATGTGTGCATACAGCGCTTACCTGTTCGCTTTGCAATTGATCGCGCGGGCCTAGTTGGGGCCGATGGGGCAACGCACGCGGGGGCCTTTGATATAGCCTTTATGGCTAACCTGCCCAGTATGGTCTTTATGGCCGCCGCTGATGAGGCCGAGCTACGACACATGGTTTCAACCGCAGCCGCCTATGACCAGGGCCCGATCGCCTTTCGGTACCCGCGCGGTGAGGGCGTGGGCGTTGAGTTGCCTGATGTTGGCATTCCGTTAGAAATTGGCAAAGGCCGCATGATCCGGCAGGGCAGCCAAGTGGCGCTCTTGTCCTTCGGGACCCGTTTAGCCGAGGTGATGAAAGCTGCCGAGGCTTTGGGTGAGCGTGGTATTTCCGTGTCAGTTGCTGATGCGCGTTTTGCAAAACCGCTAGACAGCGATTTGATTTTGCAATTAGCCGTTCATCATGGCTGCCTGATCACCATAGAAGAGGGGGCGATCGGCGGCTTTGGCAGCCAAGTGGCGCAGCTTTTGGCAGAAGAGGGGGTGTTCGATCGTGGCATAAAATTCCGATCAATGGTTTTTCCTGATACATTTATTGATCATGCTACCCCCGAATCCATGTATCAGTCCGCTGGCATGAATGCGCTACAAATTGAAGGTAAGGTCTTGCAAGCATTGGGCGTCGCAGTTTTGGGACAGCACGCCTAGGCACACTTTTTGTCCTTTAGTTGCTCATGCACTCGTTTAGATGGGCGCCGAGCCTTTTGCGCAAAGTTCAAATTATGGGGCACCCCCTCAACAGCCAAACTGATCAGATAAACACCCCAAAAGCGCGCCAACAAACACCTGCCAGATATTGCTCAGGCGCCTTAATGCACGACGAGGCGGTAAAAGTCGCCGCCTGCATGAGTGGGGCAGGACGTAAAACGCGCACCAAAGAAACTCGTCCCAAACCGCAGTGGTAAAGTGGCCCGAAAGAAAGCCCCGTGGTCCGCAGGCTAATAAGATGGGCTTTTCAAAAGCTATTTTTTTGCAGACACGCCTGGAAATATAACCGCATAGCGCGCCATATATTTCGCGTTGCTGCTGCTCGGTGTTTCACAGTCCAACGCCAAAATCAGCAGCACGACTTGCAAATTATCGCCATGACGCTTGACTTTGGATTTGGTAAATAAGACCCCTCATGCCATCGCTGTGATGATATCACGATGGGAAATTGGTCCTAAAAATTTGAAGACTTGTGAAATTCGTCAGGACAACACCAGTTAAAATCACGAAAACCCACACCATAGTGCTTGGACAGTTCAGGTAAGTCGATTTAAAGACATTAATGCCGCCAAGCCCGAATGGTAATCAGGATAGATCAGTTTTACCCCAAGTTCGATTTTCATGCGCCCATTTTTGACCCTTTTGCTTTCGGCATAAAAACTGCGCGCCATTGGGGTCATGTTGGCGGTTTCAAAGGCCACTTTGGGCGGCAGTGGTAGGCCCAAAAGTGTGGCGGCATGGGCGATCACATCTTCTGGCGGGCAGGGTAAATCATCGCAGACATTATAGACAGCACCTGGATTTGGTTGCGCGATCGAGGCCGCCAAAACCTGGGTTATATCATCCACATGAATGCGCGAGAAAACTTGATTTTTTTTAATAATTAAGCGCGCTGAGCCATCACGCACTTTGCTAAAGGGGCCGCGCGTTGGTCCATAAATGCCCGCAAGGCGAAAAATATGCAGATTTAACCCCAGCGCTTGCCACTGACTTTCGGCCAGAACCCTGTGGTTGCCGCGCGCGGTTGTAGGGGTAAGGGGGGTTTTTTCATCAACCCATGCGCTCTGATGGTCGCCGTAAACGCTCGTTGTAGACAGATACCCTACCCATTTCGGCGCAAAGCGCCCGCGGCACATCAAGGACGCTAAAGCCTCTGCGACGGGGCAGCCTTGTGCATCAGGCGCTACGGAGCAAAGCACATGGCTTGCCCGCGCCAAGGCGGGCCCCAGCGGCACAGTGGGCCAAATCAACGGTTCAATGCCTTGCGCACGAAGTATTTCAGCCTTTTCTGCCGATCGAGTAGTGCCAATGATATTCCAATCATGTGACCCGAGCTCGCGTGCCAGTGCCTGAGCCGAATAACCATGACCGATTGAAAGAAAAGTTTTTTTCATAGTGTTCTTTATTTCAAACCTTTTTCCTAAGAAAAGCGCATAGAAGATATTGATTTTGATTTTTTTTATCGTCAATAGTGCATAATAACTTAACTAATAGGAAAAGCCCTTCTATGTCTGATAATTTTGCACCGATTTTGATGCCATCTACTTCCAAACCACGGCTTTATCAAGATGCTGCCCCAGCTGTGGCCGAGTTGCGTAGGCTTTACAATGAGGCCACCAGTTTTTTGGCAAATCATTTTCAGGCAGCCGTATCGGATGGCCTTCCTAAGGCACGTATCAGGGCTTTTTATCCGGAAATTCGCTTTACATCACAACGCTTTGACAAGATTGATAGCCGTCTAAGTTATGGCTATGTGGCAAATCCAGGGGTTTACATAACCTCGGTCACACGGCCCGATTTGTTTGAAACCTATCTGCAAGACCAAATAACTCTGTTGATGAAAAACCATAGAGAACCAGTCAGCATTGGTCATTCAAAAACGCCAATGCCCTTACATTTTGCATTGTCGCGCCACCCTTATGTGACAATGCCTAGTGAGGGTGCTGTTCAATTTTCGTTGCGTGATTGGTTCGATGTGCCTGATTTGGCCACCACAAATGATGATATTGTTAATGGGATTAGCCTAAAAGATTCTGATGGATCGCACCCTTTGGCACCCTTTGCCGCGCAGCGCGTTGATTACTCTTTGGCGCGTTTGTCCCACTATACGGCCACCGATCCAGAACATTTTCAAGCTTTTGTTATGTTTACAAACTATCAGTTTTACGTTGACGAGTTCGAGGCATATGCTCGTCAGGCTTTGGCTGATAATAAAAGCGGGTATATCGCCTTTGTAGGCCCCGGAAATAACCTGATCACAAATTTCGATCAGCCCCTACTGGCTAGCACTAAAACGCCACAAATGCCAACCTATCATCTGAAGCGTGCCGATGGTCAGGGCATTACCTTGGTCAATATTGGCGTAGGCCCGTCAAATGCCAAGACCGCCACCGACCATATTGCGGTGCTGCGTCCTCACGCGTGGTTGATGGTGGGGCATTGTGCGGGTCTGCGAAGCTCGCAATCTTTGGGTGACTTTGTTTTGGCGCATGGATATCTCCGCGAAGACCATGTGCTTGATGCTGACCTGCCTGTTTGGGTGCCCATTCCTGCGCTTGCTGAAATTCAAATAGCCCTTGAAGAAGCGGTCGCCCAAGTCACCAAGCTGCAGGGGTATGATTTAAAGCGCATTATGCGCACAGGTACTGTGGCTACAATTGATAATCGGAATTGGGAATTGCGCGACCATTCGGGCCCCGTGCAACGCTTAAGCCAAAGCCGTGCCATTGCTTTGGACATGGAAAGCGCTACCATCGCCGCCAATGGCTTTCGCTTCCGCGTTCCATATGGCACGCTTTTGTGCGTTTCAGACAAGCCCTTGCATGGCGAATTGAAACTGCCTGGAATGGCCTCAGACTTTTATAAAACGCAAGTGGCACGCCATTTACAAATTGGTATCTCCGCGATGGAAAGCCTAAGAAAGATGCCTAATGGCCAAATTCACAGTCGAAAGTTGCGTAGTTTTGTAGAAACAGCATTTCTTTAAGTGATAAGACATATAATTGTTGTATATTTGGATTGATTTGTGATTAAAAAGCTAGTTTACCAAATGAAGATAAATTAAAATATGAAATTAAAAAATACAAAAACCAAATAAAGGAAAAGATAATGATTAAACCATTAACCAAGACCCAACTTATTGCTGCATTAGCCGAGGCAATGGGTGGCGATAAAAAGAGTGCTGGTGCTGCGCTTGACGCTATAGCAGCGGTTGTTGCTCGTGAAGTTTCTGCTGGTGGCGCTGTGACGCTGCCAGGCTTGGGTAAAGTGGTTTGCCGTGCCCGTCCAGAGCGCCAAGTTCGTAACCCTGCGACAGGCGCAACAATGATGAAAGCTGCTGACAAACAAGTTAAATTTACAATTGCAAAAGCGTTGAAAGATTCCGTTAACGTTTGATTAGGGCATTTGCATTTATAATTAAGGGCCGCCATTAGGCGGCCTTTACTTTTGGCCAAGAGGCGGTGAGCGGTAATGGACTTTAAATGTATGATTATGGGGCTAACCTTTGCATTCATGTGGTCATCGGCCTTTGCTACAGCGCGTATTATTGTGGCTGCGGCCCCGCCCTTACACAGCCTTGCCCTGCGATTTTTTGTGGCTGGAGCTGTGGCTATATTGATTGCAAAAATTTTAGGCCAAACATGGCAACTTACTAAAAGCCAATGGCGGGCAACGCTTATATTTGGCATATGCCAAAACGTGATATACTTGGGACTGAACTTTATTGCGATGCAGAAGATAGAAGCGTCGCTGGCGGCGATCGTAGCATCTACCATGCCACTGCTTGTGGCGCTGTTGGGCTGGGTTTTTCTAAAAGAAAAACTGCGCGCAACAGCAATTATGGGGCTTTTAGCGGGTTTTTTAGGAGTTGCCTTAATTATGAGTGACCGCATTACTGCGGGTGCGGATGTCATGGGGTTGATCCTATGTGCGATTGCGGCGCTGGCGCTTGCTACGGCCACTTTGGCGCTTCGTGGCGCTAGTGGCGGAGGAAATATATTGATGGTGGTTGGATTGCAAATGCTGGTGGGGGCCGTGATTTTAAGCCTTGTTGGTCTTATGTGGGAGCCGTGGTTTTTAAAGCCGTCACTTCCACTATTAGGCGCCTTTGTCTATCAAATCTTCATTCCAGGGCTGGGGGCTACCTTGATTTGGTTTGGCCTAGTCTCACGTGTGGGAGCGGTCCGAGCATCATCTTTCCATTTTCTAAACCCGTTCTTTGGAGTTTTGATTGCTGCCGTTCTTTTGGGAGAGACCATTCATCCCCGTGATCTGATAGGTGTGACTATTATAATGCTTGGAATTTGGGCCGTACAAATGTCGCGCTCGGCGGCACAAGCGGCAGTGGCTAAGGGCGCGTCGGATTAACCAATCTGCCCGCGTGCTCCTCCTGTTTGCCCTCGATCAAGTAAAAAATGATCAAGTAGTATGCATGCCATCATTGCTTCGCCAACAGGTACCGCCCGAATGCCCACGCAGGGGTCATGGCGGCCCTTTGTGCTTAGGTCTATCTCATCGCCCGCGATAGTCACTGTACGCTGTGGTGTTAGGATCGACGAGGTCGGCTTGACTGCAAACCGCACCACCACATCTTGCCCAGTTGAAATGCCGCCCAAAATACCACCTGCGTGGTTAGATATATATTTGGGGCCATCTTTGCCCATGCGAATTTCGTCAGCATTGGTCACGCCCGTTAGTGCAGCCACTGCCATGCCGTCGCCAATTTCAACGCCCTTAACAGCGTTTATGCTCATCATCGCAGCAGCCAAGTCGCTGTCAAGTTTGGCATAGATGGGAGCGCCAAAGCCCGCAGGCACGCCGCTGGCCACTACCTCAATTATGGCACCAACTGAATCGTGGTTGTGGCGCAGTTCGTCCAAATATGTGGCCCAATGTTCGGCGGCCTTTGGGTCAGGTGACCAAAAGGGATTGGCTGTAATTACATTTTGGTCAAAGCGCGCACGGTCGATCTCGTGTGGACCCATTTGTATCATATAACCAGTGATCTTAATCTGGGGGGCAAGACTTTCTAAGGCTAAGCGCGCCAGCCCACCTGCCGCCACACGCGACGCAGTCTCGCGCGCAGATGAACGCCCACCCCCGCGCGGATCGCGCAGCCCATATTTTTGGTGATAGGTGATGTCGGCATGGCCGGGGCGAAAGCTTTGCGCAATATCGCCATAGTCCTTTGAACGTTGGTCGGTATTTTCAATCAACATCTGGATAGGTGCACCGGTGGTCACGCCCTCATAAAGGCCAGACAACAAGCGCACTTCATCAGGTTCGCGGCGTTGGGTGGTGAACCTATTCTGGCCAGGTTTACGCTTATCAAGCCAGAGTTGAATATCTTGGTGTGTGACGGCAATGCCGGGTGGGCAGCCGTCAACTGTAGCGCCAATGGCTGTCCCGTGGCTCTCACCCCAAGTGGTGACGCGAAACAAACGGCCAAATGTATTGAAGCTCATCTCTTTTCCTTACCACAGCCCGTCACATAATTGCCTTGGTGCTCTAAGACCCGTTAAACAGCTTTTGCGACCAAAGCGCAACATTGCGTAAATGATCTACCCTTGCGCGCGCAATCTTTAGCATTATAGTGGCCGAACCTCGGGGGGCCATATGGCTGAGATGCGCAAGCGGACCCGTTGAACCTGAACCGGTTAAGACCGGCGGAGGGAAGGTGTATGGAATTGTCCATCCCGCTCCGCCCGTTGCAGATAAGGATGATGGCGATGCGAAAAATATCTCTATTTGCTGCGGGTTTCTATGCTTTGGCTTCTATGGCTCATGCAGAAACCCCAGTTTTAAATGTGCTAACCTATGACAGTTTTACCTCGGAATGGGGCCCTGGCCCTGCAGTGGAAGCCGCATTTGAGCCCCTTTGCGCTTGTGATTTGGTGTTTCAGGGTGCGGGTGATGGCGCCGCACTTTTGGCCCGCATTCAACTTGAAGGGGTCAGTTCCGACGTCGATGTGGTTTTGGGGCTTGATACAAGCTTAACCGAAGCGGCCCGCGCCACAGGTCTGTTTGCGGCATTGCCTGACCTGCCCGCCCCAGATTTGCCAATTTCTTGGCAAGATGTCACCTTTGCGCCCTTTGATTGGGGTTGGTTTGCCTTCGTATACGACAACACGAAACTCAACCAAGCGCCGCAGTCTTTCGTTGAACTGGCCGCATCTGGTTTGAAGATAGTGATCCAAGATCCGCGGTCTTCGACACCCGGTCTTGGACTTTTACTCTGGGTCAAGGCGGCTTACGGGGATGGGGCAGCGCAAGTGTGGGCTGATCTGGCCGATAATATTGTAACGGTGACGCCTGACTGGTCGCAAAGCTATGGCATGTTTCTGGCTGGTGAAGTGGATATGGTCCTTAGCTACACGACCTCGCCCGCTTATCATTTAATTGCGGAATCTGACACAACAAAGTCAGCGGCAAAATTCAGCGAAGGCCATTATATGCAGGTCGAAGTCGCCGGAAAATTGGCTGCGACAGATCAGCCAAAATTGGCAGATCAATTTTTGGCCTTTATGATCAGCCCAGCCTTTCAAAATATCATCCCCCAAACCAACTGGATGTATCCTGCACATGCGTTACCACAGGGGCTGCCCTCAGGATTTGAAAAGATGATCACGCCAAACGTTTCGTTGCTCATGTCGTCGCAACAGGCATTTAAAAGCCGAGACCCGGCTCTGAACGAATGGCGCGCCGCGCTTTCCCGCTAGGCCTTGGTGCCGTCACCGCTGGCCTAGGCCTCTTTTTGTTGGGGCCCTTGGCAGCGGTGATGTGGCGCGCAGATCAGGGCTTTTCGCGCTTTGATCTGGCCGCAGTTTCATTTACATTTTGGCAAGCGGCGTTGTCTGCGGCGCTATCGATGGCTTTGGCTGTGCCCGTCGCACGCGCGCTATTTAGGCGCCGATTTTTGGGGCGCTCCTTCGTGATTTCGATTTTAGGAGCGCCGTTTCTGTTGCCTGTAATAGTGGCTGTGTTGGGGCTTTTGTCAATCTTTGGGCGCGCGGGGCTTTTGGCGGCTATTGCGGCTAAGTTTGGCGTCACGCTACCGCCTATTTATGGCGCAGGTGGGGTGATCTTGGCCCATGTATTTTTAAACATGCCTTTTGGGGTTCGGCTTTTGCTGTTGGGTTGGCAAGGCATTCCGTCCGAGCGTTTTCGTTTGGCGCAATCCTTAGGTTTTGTACCAAAAGCGACGTTTTTACATTTAGAATGGCCAATGCTGCGCTTGGTTCTTCCAGGGGCTTTGATGGCGATTTTTGTGATCTGTCTGTCAAGCTTCGCTGTTGCCCTAACCTTGGGCGGAGGGCCCCGTGCAACGACCGTCGAGCTTTCGATTTATCAAGCCTTACGGTTTGACTTTAATTTAGGCGCCGCCGCTACCCTTGCCATCATGCAGTTCGCTCTTTGCTTGGCCGCCCTTTTCCTGAGCACGGCCTTGCCTGTTCAACATGGCTTTGGTCGGGGGCTCGACCGTGAGGTGGTGCTCCAAAGCCTGAAAGGATGGAGGCGATGGGCAGATTTTGTGCTTTTACTTATGGCTATGTGCTTTTTGCTTTTGCCACTGGGGGGACTTTTTATCAATGGCTTTTGGGGGCTTTCTGCTTTGCCCGCGCCAATTTGGCTTGCAGCACTTCGATCTGTTGGGGTGGCGCTTTGCGCAGCCTTTTTGGCCTGCCTATTGGCCTTTGTTTTAGCGCGCGCAAGCCTCCAGTTTGGGCGCTCGTTTGACGCTGTTGCGATGTTGCCTTTGGCCACGTCTTCTCTAGTGCTCGGGACAGGTATATTTCTGATCATCCATCCGTTTATCAGCCCAGCTAAGGCGGCACTAGTCATAACTATTTTGACCAATGGCTGCCTATCACTGCCCTTTGCCTTTCGAATTTTACTGCCGGATTTGCGGCGGATTTATGAAGACTATGGCCGCCAAATTGCGCTTTATGGCCTGGAGCCTTGGGCGGCGCTGCGCTTTGTAATTTGGCCTCGCATGCGCCGCGCGATCGGGTTTGCCATGGGGGTGACGGCGGCCTTGTCGATGGGCGACCTGGGCGTGATTACGCTATTTGCAAGCCAAGATGGGGCCACTTTGCCAATGATGATTGCAAGGCTTTTGGGGGCCTATAAAATGGAAACGGCGGCTAGTGCCTCTTTGTTTTTGGTGATATTGACCTTTGGGATATTTTGGCTGTTTGATTATGGAGGGCGCAGACATGCTCAGGATTGAAGGTCTTTATCTAGAACAGAGTGGTTTTGAACTGGGTGCTGATTTCGTGGCGCAAAGTGGCCAGCGCTTAGCTATTTTGGGGCCATCAGGGGCGGGTAAATCGTCTCTTTTGGCAGCAATTGGGGGATTTTTTACCCCCAAATCAGGCCATATATACTGGGAAGATCAAGAACTTACAAGTCTGCGCCCCAGCGATCGACCCGTGAGTTTTTTGTTTCAAGACCAAAATTTGTTCGCGCATTTGACTATAGAGGATAATCTGTGGCTCGCCCTGTCAGGGGGGCGTGGGCGCAAAACGGCAGGGCAAGCCGACCAGATTACAGACGCTTTAGAAAAGATGGGCTTAAGCGGTTATCAAGGCCGCAGGCCCGGCGCGCTTTCTGGTGGGCAGGTGGCGCGGGCGGCTTTGAGTATGGTGCTTTTACGCGCACGACCCATTATTTTGCTTGATGAACCCTTTGCCGCGCTAGGTCCCGGCCTTAAGCAAGAAATGCTGTCAGTAGTGCGAGATGTAGCGGCGCAAACCCAAGCTTTAGTTCTGCTGGTTACCCATCAGCCGCAAGATGCGTTGGATTTTGCGACTGATAGTATTTTTATAGATGCTGGGCGCACATCCTACCCAAAAAACACAAAAGAATTTTTCGCGCATCCATCACCAGAACTGCAGGACTATTTGGGCAAATAAAACGCCCGTCCAAGGGCAGGGGGTTGATCAGTGGCCAAATGTCTTTCTTAGATTGATTTTTTTTTGCCTTTGATACCCGCCCAAAGACGCTTGTTGGTAAGGTAAAGGAGGCAGGCCAAGGCACCAAGCATCAATACGGCAATAAAGCCTGTTTGCTTACGTGCCACCAATTTAGGCTCTGCTGTCCAAGTCAAGAACGACGCCACGTCTTCTGATAAATGTTCAACATTAGCTGGATGGCCATCAGCATACGTGATCACATCTTCATAGAAGGGGGGCGGCATCGCAATCCAGGACCCTTGAACTGTGGATACGCCAAGCTCGTCTTTACAAGTCTCTGGAACGCCACCGTTCGGGAAGGCATTGTTATAGTAGCCACTGAAGTCCTCTGGCGCGCAGGCGGGCGCCTCTTGATAGCCCATCAAAAGCGACGCGATATATTCCGAACCACCAATTCCGTTGAACAATTGGCTGATCCCTGTGCCGTATGGACCATGAAACGCAGCGCGTGCCTTGGCCATCACGCTTAGATCTGGTGCACTTTCCATGGCTGACATGGGAAAAAAATCGGTGGGTAAACGGTCACGGTCTTCGCCAGTTTCGGTATCAACAATTGTGAACTCTTTGGCATAGGCGCGCACTTGTTCTGCAGGGAGCTCGGGTCCGCCTTCGTCTGCAAGCGTGCGAATTGGCACAAATTGCATCCCATGGCAGCCCGAGCAAACTTCAGTAAAGACCTGCAAGCCACGTTGTAGCTGGTGCTTGTCAAACTTACCAAACACTCCTTCATGTGCAAAATTTATGTCATCCACATGGCTTTGGGCGATTTCGGCCGAAGCCGTGCCCGATGCTAAAACGAGGGCAGAGACAGTGCTGATTGTGATTTTGCGAAACATCTCAGTCAGTTCCTTTCTCTCACTCGGCCGAAGTGGCGTTGTGGTTGTTAAAGTCTTCCTCGATCGTTTTGGGCTGCGGCAGTGGGGTCTCAAAAACACCTAGCAGTGGTAAAATCACAAGAAAATAGCCAAACCAATAGGCCGATGCAATCAGGGAGATATAAGAGTAGATGCCTGTTGTGGGCATTGCACCAACCCAAGTCAGGACCACAAAGTCAACGCAAAGAAGCGCAAACCACATCTTGAACATTGGGCGATACTGGCCCGAACGTACTGGAGATGTATCCAGCCAAGGCACAAGTGCCATCACGGCAATCGACCCAAACATGGCCAAGACCCCAAAGAACTTCGCATCAATGATGCCAAAACTTAGGAATTGTACCAGTTGGACGACCCATACGTCTGCAGTAAATGCACGCAAGATCGCATAGAAGGGCAGAAAATACCATTCTGGAACGATATGTGCAGGTGTCGAAAGTGGGTTTGCCATGATGTAATTGTCAGGATGGCCCAAGTAATTTGGCATAAAGCCAACCACGGCAAAGAACACAGCCAAAATGAGGGTCAAGGCAAACAGGTCTTTGATCACAAAATATGGCCAAAACGGCACAGTGTCTTTTTCAGCTTCGGCTTTTGAACTGCGGCGCACTTCAACACCAGTTGGGTTGTTATTGCCCGTGGTGTGGAAGGCCCAGATATGTAGTGCTACCAAGCCCGTGATCACAAAGGGCAACAAGTAGTGCAAGCTGAAGAAACGGTTTAATGTGGCATTGTCAGGTGCAGGCCCGCCCAAAAGGAAGGTTTGTAGCGTTTCGCCAATACCGGGGATCGCGCCAAATAAGCCCGTGATAACGGTTGCGCCCCAAAATGACATCTGACCCCAAGGCAAAACATAGCCAACAAACGCCGTGGCCATCATGGCCACATAGATCAATATACCAATGATCCATGTCACTTCGCGTGGGGCTTTATAGCTCCCATAAAAAAGGCTGCGGAAAATATGCAGATATACGGCTATAAAAAATAATGAACCGCCATTGGCATGCAGATAGCGGAACATGTAGCCACCGTTCACGTCGCGCATGATGTGCTCGACCGAAGCAAAGGCCATATTGACATGAGGCGTATAATGCATCGCGAGCACAACGCCAGTGATGATTTGCATCGCCAAACAAAATGTCAAAACAATTCCCCAAATCCACATCCAATTTAGGTTTTTTGGGGTGGGGATCATCAATGTATCATAAATCAATCCTACAATCGGCAGGCGCGAATGAAGCCATTTGGCGCCTTTGGATTGGGGCTTGTAATGATCGTGGGGAATTCCAGCCATGATGTTTCCTTACCCGAGTTTAATCGTTGATGCGTCTTGGAATGCGGCAACTGGCACTGGCAAGTTACGCGGTGCAGGGCCTCTCCGAATTCGGCCGGCACTGTCATAGTGCGATCCGTGGCACGGGCAGAACCAGCCACCAAAATCACCAGCCCCATCGCCAATAGGCACACATCCCAAATGGGTGCAAACGCCCACCATCACTAGCCACTCACCCGCTTCATCGAGTGTACGGTTTACATCTGATGCATCTGCTTCAGGCTTATTGGCATTTCCGCCATTTGTATCGGCCAGATCATCCAAATTTGCTGCCCGACCAGCTTCAATTTCTTCCGCATTGCGGCGGCGAATAAACACGGGTTGACCTCGCCATTTAACGGTCAGCTGCGTGCCAACCTCGACGCCACTTACATCAACAAAAATCGACGCAAGCGCCAAAGTATCTGCTGAGGGGTTCATTTGGTTCACCAGAGGCCACACGGCCGCTCCTGCAACAACAGCGCCTGTGCCAGCGGTGGCGTAATACAGAAAATCCCTGCGGGTGCCTGTTTGATCGTTTGCGTGGGACACGACAAATTCTCCATCTCAAAGCCGCGTTGCGCGGCCCATGCGGTACCAAAGCAGCGGTTGCCCGCAGCCATCTGATCGCTTTTTAGACAATGCCTAGGCCCGCGTCCAGCGTACAAAGCACCACAGGTCAATTAATTACACGAAAATCATGGAAAGTTAGACAAACTTTTGGATATGGTGGCCGCTTGCCCACAAATAGTCTGATCAAAAGCCTAGCTTGGTGTTGATGTGATTTTTTGCATGATGGGGCAGGGTGAGGATTCTTTAAACCATCCAGAAAAAGGCAGGGCGATTTTGACGCTAGTTTCTACTAGCAAGGCGTAGAGCAAAATAGCCCAATGCGGCGCCCACAGCGATTTGGCCTGCGTTGATAGGCCCAACAAAAACTCCCATATGGTCGTTTTCCAAATTATACAACGCGCGTCCAACTTTTGGCATTGGCCCTTAACCCAATCTGGGCGTTTTATTTTGGTGGAGTTTCCACGTCCCTCGATCACGGTGATTTAGAATCGAAAGGACAGAATCGTCTTCATCATGCCAGGCATGGCGCCGTTGGACATTTTGTTGGCAGGCCATGGTTTTTTTGGTGCAAGTGATGATTCGAAATTCTCCGAAATGGCATCAAGATGCGGCTTGAGCGTTTTGGGATTGGCTGGATGTAAAATCCCGCTCAGATGCACTGCGGCATAATTCCAAGTTGGCATTTGATGCGACGCATCGTAAAAATTGGGGAAATATAGCAATCAGGCTCCGATAGAGCAAAGACACAAGGAGAAGGCAACGCTGCCCGCGCGATTGGGTTAAACTGGGCCAAATGTAACTTTTCCGATCCGCCGTCTGCCGATATTTTAATTGGAATGCGCGCCAACAAGGGCCCATTTATCGACAGAACTCCAAAGCTGCAGTTGCGTAAAAAATCTAGGTTTTTTGGATAGGTGCCCCACGGAATACTGGATTTGGATGCATTTTTCGCCCAAAAAATAAAAAAGCCGCCACAGGTTACCCTAGGGCGGCTCTGTTCTATGGCAGAAACGATCAGCCTTGACGAGCCTTAAAACGTTTTTGTGTTTTGTTTATTACATAAACACGGCCCTTGCGGCGCACAACTTGACAGTCACGGTGACGCGACTTCAACGAGCGGAGCGAGTTCGCAACTTTCATCGATCTCTCCTATTCTCGGCGCTCTGCGCCATAAAAATTTAGTGTGTTTCTTACGAAACACGGTGAAATGGTGGGCGGTACTGGGATCGAACCAGTGGCCACTACGATGTCAACGTAGTGCTCTACCGCTGAGCTAACCGCCCTGACCCACCCTCCCCATTGCCAACAATGGCGGATGGATGTGGCATGCCGATCTGCGCTTTATAAATAGAAGCGCCGCTCTGTTCAAGTGGTTTTGAATTTTTAAAAACATGCTATATTCTGTTCAAGGAGCAAGAATGCGATTCCCACCGTTTCAGATCACGATGCCAAAATGGCAAAGCACGCCGATAGTGTTCTCGTCGCCCCATAGCGGGCGCAATTATCCAACAGACTTTTTGCAAGCCAGTGTATTAGATAAAACGCTTATTCGCTCTTCTGAAGATGCTTTCGTTGATGACTTGATTGCTTCGGCCCCCGACTGTGGAGCGCCTCTGATTTGTGCCACATTTCCCCGCGCATATCTTGATTTAAATCGCAACTCAGACGAGCTTGACCCCGCGCTGATCGAAGGGGTGGCGTGCCACTTTCATAATCCACGCGTGGCCTCGGGGCTTGGAATTATTCCGCGTGTGGTAGCGCAGTCGCGAGCTATTCAGCGCGGAAAATTACCCCTTGCTGTGGCGCAAGAACGCATTGTGAAAGCTTGGCTCCCCTATCACATAGCCCTACGCGGCTTACTTGATGTGACCCATTGGAACTTTGGCAAATCATTGCTTTTAGATTTTCATTCGATGCCTCAAAATGCTTTGCCCATTGCCCCCGATGGGCACCAAGTTGATATTGTATTAGGTGATCGGTTCGGCTGTGCAGCAGATGAGACCATAAGTGATTTTATTGCTGCATGCTTCGAACAAATGGGCCTAAAGGTGGCGCGTAATGAGCCCTTTTCGGGAGCCTATATTACAAAAACCTATGGTAAGCCTGCGCGCAACCAACATGCTGTCCAGATTGAGATCAACCGCGCTCTTTACATGGATGAGGTCAGCGTCACCCCAAAGGCTGATTTTGCTGCCTTTAGGCAACTTTTGGCCGACGTGATTTTGTTGCTCACCCAATTTGACCGTGACCAATTGCCTTTGGCAGGCGAATAGCACAGGAATATTTTATATTGCTCTGATCAACCGCTCAGGCGCATGGTGCAATCTGCAACAGACTAACAGGATGGGTACAATGAGGGTTTTTATCAATGGATTTGGTCGAATTGGGAGGTCTGTTTTACGGGCTTGGGCGCAAAATCGCCAAGATCTAGATTCCACGCTTTGGCCCGATCTTGAAATTGTAGGCATCAATGATATAGCCACTGCGCAAATGTGCGCCTATTTGTTTGAATTTGATAGTGTATTTGGTCCTTGGCATGGCTCTGTGGCCCTTGACGACGGGGTCTTGGTGATCGATGGGCGCAATATACCACTTTATCAATGCGCTGATCTCTCGGCGCTCGATTTGGCAGGTGTGGATCTGGTGATGGAATGCACAGGCCGCGCCGATGCGCGCGCTGTTGCGAAACGCGGCCTTCTTGGCGGTGCGGTGCGCGTTCTGATTTCTGGTCCGTCAAATGCGGCGGATTTTACCGTGGTTTTGGGCGCGAATGAGTGTGGGCTTAAAGTGGCCTTGGGGGAGGGTGCAACGGTTGTATCAAATGCGTCTTGCACGACCAATGCCTTGGCACCTTTAGCGCGCCTTTTGGATGATGAATTTGGCATTAAAACGGGCTGGATGACGACTATTCACTGCTATACGGGCAGCCAACCTACGACGGATGCGCCCTCGGTTGATTATGGGCGCTCGCGTGCGGCGGCGTTGTCGATGGTACCCACGACCACAAGCGCTCAGCGGCTTTTGGATTGGGTTTTGCCTCAGCTTTCTGGTAGAATTCAAGGTGCGGCGGTGCGGGTGCCTGTGGCCAGTGTTTCGGCAGTGGATTTGGCAGTGATGCTTATGCGCCCTTGCGATGTAGCGGAGGTGAATGCTTTGCTGACAGCGCAAGGCGGCGTGATTGGCGTTACAGATAAGGCGCTTGTGTCATCAGATTTGCGCGCGCGGCCGGAAAGCGTTGTAATGGCATTGCCGGAAACCCGCATGACTGCGGGAGGTATGCTTAGGGTCTTTGGCTGGTATGATAACGAATGGGGATTCTCCAATCGTATGCTGGATATCGCACTTTTGATGCGTACTTGAACAAAGGCCCCCAAAGTGGGAGCCTTTGAAAGGGTGACCTGCTCAGTCAGCCAAATTTTCTGGCAAAATCATATTCAACACGATCGAGATAACGGCTGCAGGCAACAGACCTGATGTCAGGAGAATGTGCATCGTTTTGCCCACATGCTGCAAAGCAGATGGTTCAAGCTGCAGGCCAAAGCTGACCGATAGAGCCGTAGCAAAAATCACCATATTTCGGCGGTTCCAATTCACAGTTGAAAGCATGCTCACACCAGATGCGCAAACCATACCAAACATCACAATTACTCCACCGCCAAGCACGTTGATTGGAACCGTATTAATTATGGCACCAATTTTTGGGATAAATCCACAGAAAATCAAGAAGATGGCACCAATGGTCACGACATGACGGCTCATAACGCCGGTCATGGCCACTAGGCCAACATTTTGGCTGAACGTCGTATTTGGTAGGCCGCCAAAAATGCCTGCAACCGCTGAACCCAAACCATCGGCAAAGGTCGCGCCTGAGATTTCTGTGTCGGTTGCTTCGCGGCCGGCTCCCCCGCGAGTGATACCCGATGTGTCACCTACGGTTTCAATAGCAGACACCACAGCCATGAAACACATGCCGATGATTATAGCGATGTTGAAATCAAAACCCCATTTGAAAATTATTGGCAAAGCGAAGACCGACGCACGCCCAACACCGCCAAAGCTAACTTGGCCCATCAGATATGCCACAATATAGCCAGCGATAATGCCGATTAAAACAGCGGCAACGGCCATGAAGCCACGCATGAAGAATTTTACGGCCAAAGTAACAACCACCACCACCAGTGCCGGGGTCCACATTGCCAAGGATCCGAATACAGGCTTGCCCATATTTGGCACGCCGCCTGCAGCATATTGGATCCCAACTTTTACAAGCGCCAGGCCAATCATCAAAACAATCAGGCCTGTGACCAAAGGCGGCAAAGCGTAACGAATGCGACCCACGATAAACCCTAGGAGAAAGTGAAAAATTCCGCCAAAAAGCACACCGGTCATTAGGCCAGCAAGCCCTGCAGTGCCCAGCCCTGCGACAGCGGGGATCATGATGGGAACAAAGGCAAAGGACGTGCCTTGCACAATTGGCAACCGCGCGCCCACGGGGCCCATGCCAATGGTCTGCAACAATGTTGCAATGCCGGCAAACAACATCGACATTTGGATCATGTAGTTCATGTCAGGAAAGCCCAAAGCGCCCTGATCTGAACCAAAGCCAATGCCTGCAGCACCAGCAACAATAATGGCGGGGGTTACGTTGGACACGAACATTGCTAAAACATGCTGAATCCCCAAGGGTACAGCCTTTGACATGGGCGGCATATAATTAGGATTTTTAAGTTGTTCGGCGGTGCCAAAAGATGTATTGACCATTTCCATTCCTTACTCTTGAGCGATCTACTTTGATCTTTTAATGCCCATTTGGGCTCAATATGGCATGACGTTAAAAGGTACGTCATACCAAAATTCTTCTAGATTTTTACCTTGGCCAATGCGATCAACCACGGCGAAAAGGCCGGGGTCGGCCAGGGGCGTCAGAACCCCATGCCAGATATTAGCGCCAATATTCACTGCCTGTGCTCCATTTGTGACAAAGGCCAAAGGCGTGTCTGGCTGGCCCTGATTATCGGGAGCTACAATAACCAAGAAGGGATTTTGGTGCATGGGGATAAAGGCTTGAGACCCCAACGGGTGACGTTCAAGCATATCAACCACATGGGGTAGGCTGAACGACTGTGACATAAAGATCGAAACACCCATGCGGCCCTGATCATCAGCGCGTAAAATTGCGCGGTCATGATAGCGCTTGCACAGCGCCTTGTTGATCAATTTATCAGGATCGCCCAATACCTCGAGCACATCGCCATAAGGGGCGAATGCGGCTTGGCTAAGGGCAGATACTTGCAATGGTGGCATTCAATTACCCATGACTGCGTGGCCAAAGCCACCTAATGCGCCCAGTTTTGCATGACGATTAACATCTTTGTAAAGCAAATATCGAAAAGGGCCGGGCCCCGCCGCATAACAAGCCTGCGGGCAATAGGCGCGCAGCCACATGAAGTCGCCAGCCTCTACCTCGAGCCAGTCTTTGTTCAGCTTATAAACAGCTTTGCCTTCCAGCACATAAAGCCCATGCTCCATTACATGGGTTTCTTCAAATGGGATGCTCCCTCCTGGCTGAAAAGTGACGATATTTACATGCATATCATGCGAAAGATCGGCAGGATCAATGAAACGCGTTGTGGCCCAGACTCCGTCAGTATTGGGCATTGGAGTGGGAGCTATCAAGCTGTCTGACGTAATGAGGGGTTGCGGCGGCGCAATGCCGTCGACGGCCTCATAAAGCTTCCGTATCCAGTGAAATCTGAGCGGCGTGTCGGCATGGTTATGTACTGCCCAGTCGCTACCCGCTGGAAGATAGGCATAACCCCCCGAGGTTAACTGGTGGGTTTGCCCTGCAAGTGTCAAGCACATATCACCCTGCGTGACAAATAACACCGATTGCACACCAAGTTGCATTTCGGGCCTATTTGAGCCGCCACTTGGTGCAACCTCCATCACATATTGGCTAAACGTTTCGCTAAAACCAGTCATTGGGCGGGCGATCAGCCAAAGCTTGGTACCCAGCCAATGTGGCAGGGCGCTGGTCACAATGTCTGAAAAAACCCCACGTGGAATAAAGGCATAGGCATCTGTAAAAACGGCTCGGCCTGTCATTAGTTGCGTTTGAGGTGGCAGGCCGCCAAGGGGCGCAAAATATTTAGTATTTGTCACGGCAATAATTCCTTAAGGCGCAAAAGTGCGATGCGTTCCACCTGCCCACAGGCGGTGGCAAATTCAGTGTCAGAGCCATTGTTAATTCGGGTTTCAAAAGCCTGTAAAATCGAGGCTTTCGTGTTGTCCCGAACTGCAATTATAAAGGGGAAGCCATGTGTTTCGACATAGGCACGATTCAAGTCCATAAAGTGGACGCGCTCCGCGTCAGTTAGGGCATCAAGCGCTGCGCTGGCTTGTTCTTTTGTTGAATGTTCGGTCAGCTGTTTTGCTGCCGCTAATTTGCCTGCTAAGTCTGGGTGCGCTTGTAAAACGCCCAAACGGTCAGCGTAAGAAGCGGTGCGGAACACCCGGGCCAAAGCATTATGCAGGCCTATAGCGCTGTCATGTGCCGGGCCAAGTTCAAGCGCAAATGCTCGCTCAGCAATCCAGGAAGAGTGTTCAAAAATGCCTCCAAATCGAGCCATAAAAGTGGCGCGCTCTAACTGATGCGGGCGTTCATAGCGGCAGTGCGGGTGGGTGGCAGCCCAGTGGCGGGCAATGTCTATGCGTTTGGCAAACCACACGTCACTATGCGACTGGGCATAATCTAAAAACCGCATGAGGCCAGCAATTTTACCTGGCCGGCCTATCAACCGGCAATGTAGACCAATCGAAAACATCTTGGCTGCGCCGGCCTGACCTTCGGCATAAAGCACGTCAAAACTGTCTTTTAAATATTGAAAAAACTGCTCACCCTCGATATAACCAGGCGCTGTAGCGAAGCGCATATCGTTGGCTTCAAGCGTATAGGGAATCACCAATTGATCACGCAGTCCAACTTCGCGCCAGTAGGGCAGGTCATCGTCATATGTGTCCGATATCCATTCAAGCTGGCCGCTTTCCGCAGTCAGTCGTACGGTATTTTCTGAACAACGGCCTGTGTACCAACCCAACGCGGGTTCGCCCACAACTTCGTAATGCAAAGCCAGGGCTTGGGCAATCTGAGTGGCTTCGGTTGCCAGGTCCATGTCGCGGTGATCAACCCATTTGAGGCCATGCGAAGCGATTTCCCACTGGGCTGCCTTCATAGCTTCTACTTGCTCTGGGTTGCGAGCAAGAGCGGTGGCCACGCCATACACCGTTATGGGAATAGATCTTTCGGTAAACAGACGGTGCAAACGCCAAAAACCTGCGCGCGCCCCGTAGTCGTAAAGTGATTCCATGTTCCAATGCCGCTTACCTGTCCAAGGTGTGGCGCCTGCGATGTCAGACAAGAACGCCTCAGATCCCGCATCACCGTGCAAAATGTTGTTTTCGCCACCCTCTTCGTAATTAACAACAAGAGAGATCGCTATTTTTGCCCTATTGGGCCACTTTGCGTCAGGGGGATTAGCCCCATATCCGTGAAAGTCGCGTGGATAGCGTAGCATTAAAATCTCCCTAATTCGCATTTAGTTTAAGCGGAATAATGTTAAATACTTTCAAATAAACCAAGAAAGTGTTTACAAAAAAACTAAGAGACATTTTGGATGGATTTGACTAAAATACAAGAAAATTGGAGTCAAAATGAGCAATGGCCGTTTAACCACTCATATTTTAGATACGGCGCGCGGAAAACCTGCCGCAAATGTTGCTATTCGTCTCTTCGGCCTTTTGGGCGGTCACCGCCATCTTGCTGCTCAAACCATCACCAATAGTGACGGGCGCACAGATGCCCCTATGGCCCATGGTTCCGGCCTTATTGTTGGGGTGTATGAACTTGAATTTGACGCAGGCGATTATCTGCGCGCTACGGAGCAAATTGAAGTGGGCCCGTCGTTTCTAGACGTGGTAGTTCTGCGCTTTGGCGTGACGGATGCGGATCAGCATTATCATGTTCCACTTTTGCTTTCACCCTTTGCCTATTCGACCTATCGCGGCAGCTAAAGCAGTTCCGGGGCAAGACCTTCAAGCTGTATTGCCATATCTGCGCGGCACCGCCCGATGATAAAATCGACAAAAGACTTGATCTTAGGTTCATCAAAGCCTCGGTGATGGCTTAGGCAAGTTAAGGGTACAGGCATGGGGGGTGTTGCACGTGCCACTGGTACCAATGCGCCGCTTCGCAAATGCTCAGCCACTTCAAAAATTGGCTTAATCACGATGCCATGTCCTGACAGAGCCCAAGCGGTCAACACGTCGCCGTCATCAGATTCAAAGGGCCCCGAGATTTCATAGCGGCGGAGACCCTGTGGTGTTTGTAGCGCCCATTGAAACTCTTTTGCGCCTGGAAAACGGAGGTTTAGGCAATCGTGTTTTTGCGCTAAAAGCGCTTCACCGTCGTAGGGCATGCCGCGCGCAGAAATATAGGTGGGAGCAGCGCATAGTAAGCGCTTACAATTGGCAACTGGGCGCATTCTAAGGGTGCTATCGGTCAAGTTCCCTAAGTGAAAGGTTAGATCAAGGCCTTCGGCCATCAGGTCAATGACCCTATCCGAAAGGCGCAGCCGCAAATCAATCTGTGGATATTCTGCTTTAAAGTCGGGTATGTGTGGTGCGATAAAGCGCCGACCGATGCCCAAAGGCGCACCAACATAAATAGATCCGCGCGGGCTGTTAGTCCCAACGGTGAGGGAGGATTCTGCCTGCTCGATAGCGATTACTATCTTTCCTGCACCCTCATAAAACAAGCGCCCATGTTCAGTTGGGTTCAAGCTGCGCGTTGTTCGATTAAAAAGCCGGGCACCCAAATGGCGCTCAAGTTCGGCCAAGCGTGCTGAGGCTACAGCCGGTGAAATGCGTTGATCGCGGGCCGCTGCCGACATATTGCCTAGCTCGTAAATGCGCATAAACATCTTTATTGTGTTCACATAAGACATGGCGCCATTCTTCGTAAAATTTTGAAAGTGATCTGTGATTTGATTGAATAACAGAAAGACGCTTTGTGGTATAGCTTGTTGCTAAAATGCCATTATAGAAGACGGACCCACGAGGTGCAGCCTAGGAGGCAAGATGAATGATTGGATTATATTGTGGGAATGGCTCGGGATCGCGACGCGTTGGGCTCATGTCATAACTGCAATTGCTTGGATAGGCTCTTCCTTTTATTTTATCGCGCTTGATCTTGGTTTGCGAAAAACGCCAAGCCTGCCACCGCTTGCCCATGGCGAAGAATGGCAAGTGCATGGTGGCGGTTTTTACCATGTGCAAAAATATTTGGTCGCACCTGATATGATGCCCGAACATTTGACTTGGTTTAAGTGGGAAAGCTACGCCACTTGGCTTTCGGGATTTGCGATGCTGGTCTTGGTTTACTATGTGGGTGCTGAATTTTACTTGATCGACCCTGAGGTTTTGGAACTTGAAACATGGCAAGCGGTAACCATTTCAGTCGGCTCCTTGGCTTTTGGGTGGCTGCTTTACGACTTGATCTGCAAAAGTCGCTTTGGCGATGATAATCGTCGCTTGATGCTGGGGCTTTATTTAATCTTGGTGGCCATGTCTTGGGCCTATACACAAGTCTTTTCTGGCCGCGCAGCACTGCTGCACTTAGGCGCCTTTACCGCGACTATCATGTCGGCCAATGTATTTATGATCATCATGCCCAATCAGCGCATTGTGGTGGCTGACTTAAAAGCGGGCCACAAGCCTGATGCAAAATATGGCAAGATAGCCAAGCAAAGGTCTACCCACAATAATTACCTGACCCTGCCCGTACTGTTTTTGATGCTATCAAACCATTACCCATTGGTTTTCGCCACGAAATATAATTGGATAATTGCGTCTTTGGTATTTCTGATGGGGGTAACCATTCGCCATTGGTTCAACACCAAACATGCACGTAAAGGTTCTCCACATTGGACATGGGCTGCCACGGTGATTTTGTTTTTGATTATCGCGTGGCTTTCGACCGCGCCCATGCAGCTGCGCACGGCAGAGGCCGAGCTTAATGGCCAAGCGCAGCGTTTTACACAGGCGAAGGGTTTTGATGAGGTAACGGATATTGTGATTGGCCGCTGCTCTATGTGTCACGCAGCCGAGCCGAGTTATGAAGGTGTGCATTGGCCCCCAAAAGGCGTGGTTTTAGAAACACCTGTCCAAATAGCGCAAGAGGCGCGCCGCATCTATCTGCAGTCAGGTCTAAGCTATGCGATGCCACCAGCTAATTTGTCTTACATGGAAGACGGCGAAAGGCGCGCGATTGTGGCATGGTTTCAGGCCGCGCAGAACGGGGACAGCTAGGCCGAAAACTGCCATTCTGTGACTTCGTGATAGGCCTGATCTGCCGCATATAGAATGGTTGGGAACTTGGGATTGTTGGGCGCGTCGGGCCAGGATTGCGCTTCTATGACTAGTGCTGAATAGGGTCGCTCAGCGTCGCGAGCGTCATAAATTTGTAAACCTGTTTGGGTAGTTGAGAGCCGCATCGCAAGGCCAGAGCTCCCCTTTAACTCCATAACCTGCCGCAGCGGTTTTTGCTCGGTTGATAAGCAAAAGTTTGTGTCAAAATTAGGTGACCTTGGTGTTAAGGCCCGCATTTTTGTAAAATCATAGTCCGATCCAACTGTTGGCACGACTTCACCTATTGGCACAACTTGATGGTCGGTGGGCAAATAGTGACTGGCCGAAATCTGCATGGAGTGCCCTGCGAAGCTGTCAGATCCGTCAAGGTTCCAATAGGAATGATTAGCAAAATTAAAGAGTGTTGGTGCATCACTTTTTGCAGTTATAGAAAGGCGCAAGCACGCGCCCTCACACAGTTCAAACCGAGCGACAATATGACGATTGCCAGGAAATCCGCCCAAACCATCGGGCAGATCAAGGGTTAGAACCGCATGGGAGCAGGTAGCTTCCTGCAACGACCAAAGTTGCATATGTGTGCCTGTGTCACCACTGTGCAGGCAGATGTCAGGCTGTTGGTTGACGGCAAGCCGCCCCCAGATAGCAGCCTGTGCGCCACTGATACGGTTGACGACCGGACCAATGATAGGGCCGTGATAGGGCATTGATGTAAGAAAAGACTCCGGATCTGGGGGCCCTTGGGTAAGCGAATATGGAAAGTTTGCAAACCGCAAATCCTGCAAAGTAGCGCCCCATGTAAGCAGTTTAATCTGCAGGCCGTACGATTTAAGCGTAATAAGCTCAACTTCACGGCCATCGGGCAGATGGCCAAATATTTCTACTGGTTCCAACATATTCTACTCCGTGCGTTATGATAGCTCTAGGGTCGCTTACTCTTGCAAGCACGCCCGCAGATTGTGGGCCGTTTTACGCATTAGCTCCTCGTAAAGCGCAGCGCTGGGCTCTAGTCCAACACCTTCTGGGTCAAGTGGCGCACCTATTTTAACGCCGGTTGCCATAGCCAATTGTGCGCCTAGTTTTGAATCATGGCCAATCTCAGGGAAAAAGCAAACTACCCGTTGTTTGATAAAATCTGCCCGCAACTGCGACAAATGAGCCGCGCTTGCTGATTCAGCATCTGACCCTTGGATAGCTCCAACTGAATTCAGCCCATAAGAGCTCGCAAAATAGCCAAAAGCATCATGACTAACGACAAAACCGCGCGATTGTATGGGGGTTAAAATTTTGATCAATTCGGCATCTAGAGCGGTTAGGCGTCGGGCTGCCGCAAGGGCGTTTTTTTGATAGCTCGAGGCATGGCTGGGGTCAATCCTAGAAAGGCGCTCAGAAATAACTCCAAGCCAAATTGCTGCGTTGGTTGGGTTGAGCCAGGCATGAGGGTCGATGATACCGCTGTTTTCTGAAGCATGCTCACTCGTGTGGCCACTTTCTGAAGTATGCTCACTCGTGTGGCCACTAGCGTGGTCTCCCCGCATCAAAAAGGTGCCAGCACTTTGCAGAAGCGGAAGGCTTTGGTTTGACTTCCCGTAGGTTTCGATAACATCAGATAAAAAAGGCAACATTGCGTCACCAGTCCAAATAATCAGATCACTTTGTGCCAGCGCACGCGCCTGAGAGGGGCGCAGCTGAAAGGAATGCGCATCCTCGTCGTTGCCCAAAAGCAAGTGCGGCTGACCTTGCTCGCCCATAACCGAAGCGACTAAGGCATAAATTGGTGCAATATCGGTGACTATACGCAGCTCTTGTGCCTGTGATTTGGCGCCCATTATTGCAGTGAAAATTGATGTCGATAAAGTGATAGCCGTAAAAAGTCTGATCATGTATTTTCCAATCGCTAACTGAGAGCTTTCTGCTTGCACCTAAATGGTCTTTATGTTATATTATAACTAACTAGATGTAACTTTATAACATGTCAAGGGTAGGAATGTCCGAAGAATCTAATATCTTTCAGGCCCATGACCATGCACATTGTGCGAAGGGTGTTTTGGCGCGAGTGCAAGTAATGGTGCTGAAAAATAAATTGCGCTTGACGCCCGTACGCCTGCGTACACTTCAGATTTTGCTCGAATCGCATCATGCCATGGGGGCCTATGAGGTGCTTGAACGCCTTGTTGCTGAAGGCTTTGGCAATCAGCCGCCTGTTGCTTACCGCGCCCTTGAATATTTAGTCGAACAGGGCCTGGCACACAAAATCAGGAGGCTGAATGCGTTTGCGGCCTGTATGCACCCTGACATAGACCATGCGCCCGCGTTTTTGATTTGTAAAAGCTGCGATAAGGTTGCTGAAACCATGGGCAGTGTCTTTGAGCAAGCGCTGGATAAGGCAGCAAAATCACATGGGTTCGCGATTGAACGGAGTAACATCGAAGCGCTCGGCCAATGTGGCGCCTGCCAAGGTGACGCATGAGTGCTCTTATTTCTGCCCAAAATGTTTGTCTGCGTTACGGCGCCACCGAAGTGCTGCATGATGTTAGCTTAGAGGTCGTGCCTGGTGAAATTTTGACGCTGCTTGGGCCAAATGGATCGGGAAAATCAAGCCTTTTGAGGGCCCTTATTGGCATATTGCCCGTTGCCAAAGGAAAAATCACCCGCTCCGCTGGCCTGCGTATTGGCTATGTACCGCAAAAGCTGGCTATTGACCGTTCGTTACCGATGAGTGTGGCGCGGTTTTTGTCTTTGCCCGACTGGCACCAACCTCAAGATATAGCAATCGCATTGGTGCGTGTTGGGCTTGGGGATATCGCAAATCATCCAATTCAGGGGCTATCGGGTGGACAATTTCAGCGCGTTTTGTTGGCGCGTGCCATGCTCACACGGCCCAATATTTTGATTTTAGACGAACCAACCCAAGGGCTTGACCAGCGAGGCGCGGCTGGGTTTTACCAATTGATCGAAGAGTTGCGTACCCAAACGGGGGTGGGAATTTTAATGGTCAGTCATGATTTGCACGTGGTCATGTCGGCATCAGACCGCGTGATCTGCCTAAATGGTCATATTTGTTGCCAAGGCACACCCTTGGTCGTGTCCCATGCGCCTGAATATCGCGCGCTGTTTGGATTGGGCACCATGGGCGCTTTGGCGCTTTACCAGCATGATCACGATCACGATCATGACCATGGTTCAGCGCATGATCACCACCACTACCATAATAAAGCGGATCATGATCATGGATGATTTTTTGCTGCGTGCCGCTTTGGCGGGAATTGGCCTAGCATTAGCTGCTGGCCCCTTGGGGACCTTTGTTGTGTGGCGGCGGATGGCCTATTTTGGGGACGCGACTTCGCACGCCGCAATATTGGGCGTGGCACTCGCGCTGGCCTTTGATTTACCAATTGGGTTTGGTACCTTGTTCATCGGGCTATTGATGGCAGTCACCGTGTCAACACTGGCCGCTCGCGGATGGGCGATGGACACGACTTTGGGTGTTGTGGCCCATTCAGCTTTGGCTTTTGGTCTTGTGGCCGTGAGCTTTTTGCAAGGTGTGCGGGTTGATCTTTCGGCCTATTTATTTGGTGATATTTTAGCTGTATCGAGCTATGATCTGGGTATGATCTGGTTGGGGTCTTTAGCTGTTGTTTTGCTTTTGATCTGGCGCTGGTCTGGGCTTTTGATGTCGACTGTAAGTGAAGATTTGGCCTATGCATCTGGTTATAAACCTGATTTTGAACGTTTAATTCTGACTTTGGCCTTGGCCTTGACTGTGGCTTTGGCGCTTAAAATCGTGGGGGCACTTTTGATCGGGGCTATGTTGATCATTCCTGCCGCCGCTGCGCGCAACCTGTCGCGTACCCCCGAAGGCATGGCCATTGGTGCTGCAATTTTGGGTGGCCTTTCGGCGCTTTGTGGGCTTATGGGGTCGTTTTCCTTTGATACGCCAGCGGGGCCCTCGATCGTGGCCACAGCTGCGGTGATGTTTGTACTTTGCACATTGGTAGGAAAAACCGCCTTGGGGCGTGTTTGAGTGGTATAATATAAAGCTTGAGCGAAAAAATGTCGTTTTTGGACCGCAAAGGTCGGGCTATATTGCTCATCGTGTTGGTTTTTTGTCATGAAGAGATATTAGGCAGAGGAGACCCCAATGAAGACCCACGTTAAAGCACTCGTTGTAGGTGGTGGTGCCGTTGGAACTGGTATTGCCTATCATCTGGCTAAGGCCAGATGGGACACGATGCTTGTTGAGCGCGACGAACTGACCGCTGGCTCGACATGGCATGCGGCAGGGCTTTTGCCCCTGTTTAATATGGGCTATGCCACTACCCACATTCACAAATATTCGGTTGATTTCTACAAAAATCTTGAAGCCGAAACGGGCCTAAATCCTGGTTTCTATGTTGTGGGAAATTTGCGGATGGCGCAAACAGACGCGCGGATGGATGAATATATGCTTTACTCTTCGGTCGCAGAAACGGCTGATGTTTATCATGAATTCATGACGCCCGCGCAGATCAAAGAGCGTTGGCCTTTGCTGCGTACTGAGGATTTAAAAGGCGCGATCTTCCATCCACAAGACGGCTATATCAATCCTGCCGATGTCACTCAGGCGATGGCCAAAGGTGCGCGCCAATTCGGCGCTACGTTTGAACGCAAAATTCAAGTAAATGGTTATAAATGGACAGGTACTGAATGGATTGTGACCTGTGCGCGTATGGTTGAGCAGGGTGGTAATTTAATTCCATCGGATGAGACATTTGAAATTCACGCAGAACATGTTGTGACTGCCACGGGAAATCATGCCCAACGCACGGCACGTCTTTTGGGACTGAAAATTCCTGCCATTCCAGTTGAGCACCAATATATTGTGACTGAGCCTGATCCGACGTTAGTCGAATGGCGCAAAACCAATGAACAGCACCCTGTTTTACGCGATGCGGATGCAAAATGGTATGTGCGCGAAGAACGTGGTGGTTGGATCCTCGGCCCATATGAAAAGAACGCGCCAGCGCGCTTTTTATATGAAGTGCCTCACAGCTTCAGGGCGGACCTTTTCCCTTTAGACCTGGAACGGATTGAAGTGGAATATATGTCGATGATCCATCGTCTGCCCTCGTCTGAAACTGTGGGTTTGAAAGATGATTTTAACGGCCCCATTTGCTATACGCCAGACGGGAACCCCTTGGTTGGCCCCGCACCCGGTTTGCGTAACATGTGGCTGGCCGAAGGCTTTAGCTTTGGCATCACTGCCGCAGGCGGTGTGGGCTATTATTTGGCCCAACTGATGGTCAATGGCGAGGCCGAGATTGATATGGCCTCGCTTGATCCCAAACGCTTTGGCAATTGGATGACCACCGAATACGCTGCGCGCAAAAATGAAGAATGCTATGATCATGTGTATGTTTTGCACCATCCTGATGAAGAGCGCCCTGCCTGTCGCCCATTGCGCACCACTCCCGTTTATGACCGCCAGATCGCGCTCGGCGCGCAAATGGGTCAAGTAAACGGGTGGGAGCGACCCAATTATTATGGGCCAATAGACGCGCCCAGCAATTTTGACGATGACAGTCGCAGCTTCCGCCGTGGTAGATGGTGGGACTATGCTGTCACCGAAGCCACAGCCCTACGCGACACAGCCGGTTTGGTAGACGCGTCTGCTTTTACCAAACATATTGTGCGCGGAGTGGGAGCTACAGCCTTTTTGGACTGGTTTACCTGTAATAAACTGCCCTCAATCGGTCGTATTAACCTAACCTATGCGCTTACAAGCGTGGGAACGACGCGTACGGAATATACGATCGTGCGCAATGGCGAAAATGACTATTATCTTGTGTCCGCTGGTGCTTGGACGTCTTATGACGTTGATTTTATGCGCAAAGCCGCCGAAGATATGGCTCATAAATTTGGCCATATCGAAATTCATGACGTGACTAATCAATGGGGTGTTTTTGCCATTGCGGGCCCTAATTCGAGGGCTATTTTGCAAAATTTGATCAAAGATGCCGATCCAGAAACGGCGCTGTGCAATAAACGTTTTCCATGGCTTTCGGCACGTAAAATTGAACTTGGCATGTGCCCCGTAAACGCCATTCGTGTGGCCTATACTGGCGAATTGGGATGGGAATTGCACCATCCGATCGAAATGCAGCGTTATCTGTGGGATCAACTGATGGTTGCGGGGGCTGGGCAGGGGCTCAAGCTGGTGGGCGCGCGGGCGCAAAACTGGTTGCGGCAAGAAAAATCCTATCGCGCCTTTGGCACCGAACTTGGCCGTGATGCGACGCCGCTTGAAGCGGGCTTGCACCGCTTTGTAGATCTTTCCAAAGAGTTCAATGGTAAGGAAGCTATGCTGGCTACGGGCATTCGTTCGAAATGCGTAACTTTGCTGATTGATGGCCCCAAAGATTGCGATCCGTGGGGCAGAGAGGCCCTTGTGGTGAGCGGAGAAAAGATTGGCCGTTTGACTTCGGGTGGTTGGTCCGTTGCTTTTGGCAAGCAAATTGGCATGGGCTATGTGCGCCCTGAATTGGCGGCCGTGGGCACTGAAATGCAAGTGCGTATTATGCGTGAACTGTGGAATGCTAAAGTTGTAGAAGATAGCCCATTTGACACAAGCAACGCACGTATTCGGATTGATGGCTAGGCCTTAGGCCAGTTCAAAATTAGAGCCGCCGCGTTACAAAAACCGCCCCGGTGAAAGTTTCATGATTAAGAGCCGCGATAAATTTGATGGCTGCCAGGTGATTAGGTTAAACGCTAATTCACTGGCCGCGGGCGAGGTTTGAAATCCATATCCGCCCTGACCCGCAAGCCAAAAGAAATTTGGCTGCATCAAGTCATGCCCAATCACTGGCACATGGTCCGGAGTAAAACTACGCAAGCCCGCCCAATTGGCCAGCATGCGTGTGACGGGTGTGGTGACCATGGCCTCATAGCGTGAAAGCCCTTCTGCTAAGACCATATCATCGGCCCATGCATCTTGTGGTTCAACCAGATCCGCATCGGCGGGCGACACGATAAGCGCTCTCGCATCAGGCTTTGCATACCATGTTTCTCCTGCACCAAACATCATGGGCCATTGGCTAATATCTAAACTTTCAGGCGCTGGAATGCGTGCCACTGAGCGGCGCAGTGGCTGCAAGCCGATCGGGCGAAGGCCGGCCATTTCAGCCACTTGATCAGCCCAAGCGCCTGCAGCGTTGACGAGTAGTTTTGCTGTATAGGTCTCTTGGCCTGCATGAATGCTCCAGCCACCATCAATTTCAGTAATCTTGGTGACTGCCGTTTTTGTAACGATAGTACCACCTGATATACGAAGATTTGTGGTATGAACCTGCAGCAATAAGTCTGTGTCAATATCCCAGGCATGGTTAGAACTAGCGACGCGGTGCACAGCTTTCGGGTTTAGGATTGGTATTATTTTGCAAGCCTCAAGCACGGAGATTTCTTGCAACTTCATCACTTGAACTTCAGCGTCAAAGACGTCGTCCTGCCCCTGTGTGGCTAGCGACATTACCCCTCTCGGAGAAAGAATACCCGACATTGCATGAAAAGCACTCGACGATGCATCTGAAAGCTCTACAATTTCGGGTGGGCCATAATTGGGTTCATATAGGGCAGCCGAACGCCCTGACGCATGATACCCAAGAGCTTCTTCGCGCTCTATCAGCATAAGTCGACCGGTAGCAGCTAGTTTGGCCCCTAACGATAGCCCAGCAATGCCACCACCGATGATAATGTAGTCAAAATCCATGCCTCAGATTGCCACGCTATCTGCATAAGGGAAAGGGGCATTTTTGAGTTTATTTGCGCATATAAAAAGGCCCACCAAAGGGCGGGCCTATAAACATTTATATGTTAAGTTTTAAGACGGGATATCGCCTTTGACGCCTTCTACGTAAAAGTCCATTGCGCCCAAAGCACCGTCATCGGCTACTTCTCCGGCTGCAAGCCACGGTGAGCCGTCTTGCTTGTTAAGTGGTCCCGTGAATGGATGATAAGCCCCAGATGAAATCGAGTCGCGCAGTGCTTCTGCTTCAACTTTAATACGGATTGGGACCGCAGACGAAATTTCTCCAATACCAACCATACCTTTATCAATACCATCCCAAGTGAACACACTGGCCCAGGAGTTATCGATAAGAGCTTGGATACGCTCTTTGTAATATGGGGTCCAATTGTCGATAATTGAGGAAATGCGCGGTGTTGGGCCAAATTGCGCCATATCTGCCGCTTGACCAAATCCGAGAGCGCCGGCTTTCTTCAAAGTTGCTAGTGGTGCAGTCGAATCAGTGTGGGCAAGAACCACGTCAACGCCTTGGTCAATTAGTGCTTGTGTGGCGTCAGCTTCTTTTGCCGGATCAAACCAAGTGAAGGCCCAGACCACAGAGAGTTCGACGTTTGGATTGGCTTTGCGGGCATGAATGAAGGTTGAATTGATGCCACGGATCACTTCTGGAATTGGGAAGGAACCGATGTATCCAATTTTGTTGGTTTTGGTCATTTTACCAGCTAGGAAGCCTGTTACGGCGCGGCCTTCATAAAAACGGGCCCCATAAACTGACAGGTTGTCAGCAGTTTTGTAGCCAGTAGCGTGTTCAAATTTTACATTGGGGAACTTAGCCGCAACATTAACAGTTGGGTCCATATACCCAAAGGATGTTGTGAATATTAGTTTGCATCCTGATAGTGCCATTTGTGTCATTACGCGCTCAGCATCGGCACCCTCTGGTACACTCTCTTGATATACAAACTCCACTTGATCACCAAAGCTTGCGGTAGCTTCAACGGCCGCTTCGTGGTGATATTGTGTCCAGCCACCATCATTGATCGGGCCAACATAAATAAAGCCAACTTTGACTTTTTCTTTGGCTAGAGCTGCATTTCCGATAGCAGAGAGGCCTAGGCCAAATGCTGCTGTAGATAAAAGTGTTCTGCGATCCATTTAATAACTCCTGATGTTAAGGTACTAGACCCTATTAAAAAATTAACCTCAGCGTGAGGCATGAAATGTATGAGCGAGCGATGCAGGCGCGGCTAAGGTGGCACGGCTTTTATCTGACGACATCACAACCAATACAATGATTGTTATCAGATATGGAGACATCGACAAGTATTCTACTGGAATATTAACACCTGCCGCTTGCAGGTTGAGTTGTAAAACAGTTATTCCGCCGAAAATATAGGCACCAAGTAAAATACGCCAAGGTTTCCAACTTGCGAAGACCACAATAGCGAGTGCAATCCAGCCTGCACCAGCAGTGATGCCGTCGGTCCATTGGGGAACACGAATCAGTGCAATATAGCTTCCACCCAAGCCTGCCATAAATCCACCAAACATTATTGCTAATATGCGAACATAAATTACTTTATATCCCAAGGCATGTGCAGCGTCATGATTGTCACCGACTGCTCGCAAGACAAGGCCAATATGTGTATATTTGAGTACTGCCCAAACTCCAGCTACAAAAAATATAGACAGGTAGACAATCAGGTCGTGTTGAAAAAAAATCTTGCCTAAAACAGGAACCTTAGCCAAGAGCCCAAATGAAATATCACCCATTTCTGGTGGCAGAATTCCACCATACTCTTGCCCAATCAAGGATGATAGCCCAAGACCAAACATTGTCAGTGCTAGACCGGTAGCAACTTGATTTGTCATCAGGTATTGGGTCAAAAGTGCAAAAACAAGGCTTAGCGCTGCAGCCCCCAATGCACCCCCGAAAAATCCCAAGGCAGCACTTTGCGTTTGCACTGCTGTAACAAACCCACAAACCGCCCCCATGATCATCATGCCCTCAACTCCAAGATTTAGGACACCCGCTTTCTCAACCACCAACTCACCTATTGCAGCTAAAATAATAGGCACCGCTGCGACCATAATCGCTGCTATCAAAACAGAAGGAGTAATAGAGAAAAGATCCATTATGCAGCCCTTGTTTTTTTAAAGCGAATTCGAAAGTTGGTCAAAATATCGATGCCCAGTAAGAAAAATAACAGCATCCCTTGGAAGGCCTGAATCGCGGCAGAGGGCAGGCCCAGGTTCGTTGCCGCATTCTCGCCCCCAATATAGGTGAGTGACATTAAAAGCCCTGCAAGTGCAATGCCTATGGGATGTAGCCTGCCAAGAAATGCAACAATGATGGCAGTGAAGCCATATCCCACATTAAAATTAATACTAATTTGTGCCGCAGGCCCCGCCACTTCAAACATTCCCGCCACCCCTGCCAAAGCACCTGAAATCCCAAGGCAAATTACGATCATTTTATTGGGGTTGATGCCAGCAAAACGTGCCGCTTTCGGTGCTTGGCCTGATAGGTTTATGTGGAAGCCAAGAATATGGCGTTGCAACAGAAAATGAGCCGCTATCACTGCACCCGTAGCCGCAATCACGCCCCAGTGGGCCCCCGTGCCTGCGATCAACTCATGGTTGGCCGCCGAAGGGTATTGCGAAAGATTGCGCGATCCAGGAAAGCCATTTCCCTCCGGATTGCGCATCAATCCAACTGCCATAGACGCCAAAATTGCCTGTGCAACGTATACTAAAAGTAAAGACACCAGTATTTCATTGGTATTAAACTTCGTACGCAAAAGGGCTGGTATCATTGCCCAAAGCCAACCCCCAAAGAGGCCAGCGAAGATCATGAGTGGAAATAAATACCAAGCCTCTAGTGGGTAAACCGCTAATGCCACTCCAGCACCAAAAATTGCGCCCATAATATATTGTCCTTCAGCGCCAATATTCCAGATACCAGCGCGAAAGCCTATACTCAGGCCAATGGCAATTAGAACTAAAGGCGCAGCCTTGACGAGCAATTGGCCACGGAAATAAAAGGCATACTCTCCCAAAATAGGGTCCCAAAAAATAGTACGCATGGCAAGCAGTGGATTTTTTCCTAAAAGTGCAAACAATATCCCACCCGCAATCATGGTCAGAAATACCGCGAAAATCGGGGTCGTTCGGGCCCAAAAAATTGATGGTATGGGCCTTTTTTCTAACTTAAACATGTGCCACCTCTTGAATTTGAACACCTCCCATCACCAGCCCAATTTCCTTGATGCCTAGACCTGCAACAGGGCGAGGTGGTGATAGGAAACCTTCATTAAGGGCGGCAAATTGGTCTGCGACTTGAAGCAATTCGTCCAAGTCTTGGCTGATCAGAACAACCGCGGTGCCAAGAGCCGCCAAATCAAGAAGTGCCTGGCGAATAGCACTTGCGGCAGATGCATCTACCCCCCAAGTTGGCTGGTTTATGACGATGACACGGGGCGTTTGTAATATCTCGCGGCCAATGACGAACTTTTGTAAATTTCCCCCCGACAGGGCGCGGGCCACTGTTTGTGATGAGGGAGTGCGGACGTCAAAATCATTAATTATTTTATCGGCAAAATCGCGGGTCTTGACCCAATCAATCCATCCGCCATGCACCAAATTTTGTCGCGTGGCACCGGATAAAAGGGCATTTTCAACCAGTGTCATATCTGGGGCTGCGGCATGACCTAACCGCTCTTCTGGTGCCGATACAAGTCCTGTGCTGCGCCGATTATTTGGGCTCCATTGGCCAATATTTTCCTCCAAAACTTGTATAGCGGCACTAGGGCTTAGACTTTCCCCGGAAAGCGCCTTTAATAATTCGTCTTGGCCATTTCCCGCAACGCCTGCAATACCCAAGATCTCGCCTTCGTGCACTTTAAATGAAATATTTTTAAGCGACGTCCCAAAGGGATCGGGAGACGCGAGGCAAAGGTTTGTGACTTCAAGCGCTACTGCGCCCATGGGTTTTTCGCGTCGTTCTGGTGGGATTAGAGTAGAACCCACCATCAACTCAGCCAGTTGGGCTGTGCTTTTTTCTTTTGGATCACAGCGCGCCACCACCTTGCCGCGTCGCAGAATAGTTGCAGCCTCGCAAAGGTTACAAATTTCTTCAAGCTTGTGGCTGATATATAAAATTGCGGTGCCTTCAGAGGCTAGTTTGCGCAGGGTTTTGAACAGAATTTCAACTTCCTGTGGTGTTAAAACTGATGTGGGCTCATCCATGATCAAAAGCTTGGGATCTTGTAGAAGGCAACGAATAATCTCCACTCTCTGACGTTCGCCTGCGGAAAGATCACCAACGATGCGGTGTGGGTCAAGCGGCAGACCATAAGCGTTTGATACCTCTTTGATGCGATCTGCCAAAAGGGAAATCTTAGGTGGTTTTCCCATACCCAGCGCCACATTTTCGGCAACGTTAAGTGCCTCGAAGAGGCTGAAATGCTGAAATACCATACCCACCCCGTTGGTTCGGGCAGTGCTGGGGGCTTTTGGTGCATATGGCTGACCTAGGATCTGCATTTGTCCATGATCAGGCTGTACAAGCCCATAGATTATTTTCACAAGAGTTGACTTTCCTGCTCCATTTTCGCCCAATAAAGCATGTATCTCTCCCGTGCCTATAGAAAAGCTGACGTCCTGATTGGCGACGACACCCGGATAAGCTTTTGTTAGGCCCTGAAGCTTCATAAACGTTTGGGTCATGCGCGGGCCTTTTGGTTTTCAGAGGCTTCAGAATTTTTATGATTAGTTAGCCTCAATAATTTGGCTCCCACGCCTAAGGCAATGGAGTAGGGCTCTTTGCCGAGCATTGGGTCGCCTATTGGGCAAGTGATTAAGGCGCGGGCGTGCGGGGGGTGGCCTAATTTGGCTAAGCGCCTAGAAAACCTAACCCATTTGGTTTGCGACCCTATCAGTCCTAGCGAGGAAAATCCTCGCTTCAGTAGCCGGTGACACAGCTCTAGGTCCAAAGTGTGAGAATAGGTCAAGACCAGGTGATGCGTCGATGATGGGGCATGATCAGTAAGGCTTGATATGTTTTCGGCCCAAAGCTGAGTGATGCTTGGTGAGACCTTGATCGGAAAGCGGTCGGGCGCGACATCGATCCACGTAATTTTGAACTGTTTTAGGGGCGCAAATACCTCAACTAGGGCCCGACCCACATGGCCTGCTCCCCAGATCCACAGCGGTATTTGGGGAGCTTGCAGCGCTTCGATGATCCACCCATCTGTTACGCCTGATATTGGACTTTGGCCCTGCGCACGTGCCTTGGCTAAAATGCGACTTACACTTAGTGGCATGGCGTTGTTGTGTGCGCTATCTAGCGGGCGGGCGTAAAGCAATTGGCCGGCAAGATCACTTAGTGTGGCTTGGGTGAACACCTCTGTAAAAAGTGTGACTGAACCGCCGCAACATTGCCCTAAGGCTGGCCCCAAAGAATGGCGGGTAACTGCTGAGGTGCCATTGGGTAAAAGGCTTGCAGCTTTTGCGATGGCTTGCCATTCCAAAGCCCCACCGCCGACAGTTCCTGAGTGTTCGATCTGGCCCAAAGCATCACACCAAACCAGCATCGACGCTCCGGTTTCGCGCGGAGTCGACCCTGCGGTTTCCGCCACCACGATGCGGGACACGGGCTCATGTGTTTTTAGCATGGCTTCAAGCGCGGTCAGGTCAATCATAGGTCGCCCCCCGGGATAAGGCGTAAAATATTTTCTGGGGTTGCTGGAGCTTTCAGAGCTGGATAGCGCTGCGCGGCCCCACTTTTATGGTCTGTCCCACTACCCGCTATCGCATCAGAAATCGCAAAAAAGGCTGAAATTCCCAGCATAAATGGTGGCTCACCCACAGCTTTTGAACGCCCAACAGTGTCTTCAGGATTGGGCCTGTCCCAGAGCGTTACGTTGAAAACATCGGGCCTGTCTGAGCAGGCAGGAATTTTATAGGTAGAAGGAGCATGGGTGCGCAGGCGCCCCTTATCGTCCCAAATCAGCTCTTCCGTGGTTAGCCAACCTGCGCCTTGCACGTATGCCCCTTCGATCTGGCCTATATCAAGCGCGGGGTTCAGGCTTTTGCCTGTGTCATGCAAAATATCAGTGCGTAAAATACGGTTTTCACCCGTTAACGTATCAATCACCACTTCGGTCACAGCCGCGCCATAGGCGAAATATAAAAATGGCCGCCCACGGCCCGCTTTGCGATCCCATGTGATTTTGGGCGTGGCGTAATAGCCTGTGGATGACAACGAAATACGAGCCAAATAGGCCATTTGTGCTACTTGGGCAAAGCCAAACACCTTGGAACCAACATGAACCTGGCCCTGTTCAAAGCGAATGGTGCTGGCACCTATGTCATAGGTTTGCGCCAGATGCGCGATCATGCGCCCTTTAATTGTGCGAGTGGCATTTTGGGCGGCCATGCCATTTAGATCAGATCCAGAAGACGCGGCAGTGGCAGAAGTATTAGGCACTTTTCCTGTGTCGGTTGCTGTGATTTTTATCGCCGCCACATCGACCCCAAATTCGCTGGCGACTACCTGTGCCACTTTTAAAAAAAGCCCTTGCCCCATTTCGGTGCCGCCATGATTAAGCGCAATCGAGCCATCTTGGTAAACATGAACCAAGGCGCCGGCTTGGTTCAAATGGGTTAAGGTAAATGACACGCCGAATTTCACCGGCGTAAGGGCAATGCCGCGTTTTAGAATCAGGTTTTTTTGGTTCCATTCGGCGATTTCAGCACGGCGATTGGTGTAGTTCGAAGTGGTTTCAAGCTCTTGAACCAGATCAGTCAAAACACTGTCTTCTACTGCCATATGATATGGTGTGGTTTGCTTGCCTGTTGTGTTATAAAAATTGGCTTTGCGCACCTGCAATGGGTCTTGACATAAATGGTGTGCTATATGGTCAATCACGCGTTCAATACCAATCATGCCTTGGGGCCCGCCAAAGCCACGAAAAGCAGTGGCCGATTGGGTGTTTGTGCGCAAACGGTGACTTTCTATGCTGACCGAAGGCAGATGATAGGCGTTATCGGCGTGCAGCATGGCGCGGTCTGCCACGGGCAATGACAGATCAAGCGACCAGCCACAGCGAAACAGATGTTTAAATGCGACCCCCGTAAGCTTGCCTGTCGTATCAAAGCCAGCGTGGTAATGAATGCGTATATCATGGCGTTTGCCAGTGATCATCATGTCATCGTCACGGTCATAGCGCATTTTGCAAGGCCCGCCTAAGGTGTGCGCCACCCAAGCGCAGGCCACGGCCAAAGCATTTCCTTGGCTTTCTTTGCCACCAAAGCCTCCGCCCATGCGGCGCACTTCGACCCGCACTTGATGCAGTGGCACGCCCAAAGCATGGGCCACCTTATGCTGCACTTCGCTGGGATGCTGGGTCGAAGAATGCACCAGCATCTCATTTTCCTCTTGCGGGATGGCAAGTGCGACTTGCCCTTCTAGATAAAAATGCTCCTGCCCACCCACGTCAAACTCCCCCGAAATGATATGGGTGGCTTGCTCAATGGCAGCATTCACATCGCCTTTGGCCCAAAGAATGGGCCCATCTTCAAATCGACTGTTGGCTTCAAGCGCTTGTTCAATTGTTAGGATCGCGGGGCGTTCGTCGTAAGTGATCTTGGCCAAGCCCACCGCCTTGCGGGCCGCTAAATGTGACGTTGCCGCCACCAAAAAAATGGGTTGCCCCAGGTAATGAACAGTATCTTGCGCCAAAAGTGGCTCATCATGCGCCGAGGGGCTGCAATCGGGCATGGGGCTGATGTCACCAGGCCCATAAACCGCAACCACGCCTAAAGCTGCACGGACCGCGCTTAGGTCAATAGATGTGATATGGCCATTTGCTATCTGCGATAGGCCGAAGGCCAGGTGAAGCGCATTGGCGGGCAAAGGCACATCGTCAACATAGCGCGCCGCACCCATAACATGTAAAAAAGCTGCATCATGGGGAAGTGTGGACCCGATGCTCATAGCGCCACCTCGGAGATATCAACAGATTTTCCGATTAAATCATTAAAATAGCGCTGTAAAAGATTGCGTGCCACGGCCCTACGGTAGTAGCTTGATGCACGCAGATCTGACAGGGGGCTGAAGTCGTCTTCAAGTGCAGGAGACGCAGTTTTTACCAGATTTTCGCTCCATTCTCTGCCCAAAAGTTGGTTTTCCAGCGCTGTGGCGCGTTGGGGTGTACCGCTCATTCCGCCGAAGGCAATACGAGCAGTGGTAATCAGTCCCTTGGCATCCACTGTGATGTTGAAGGCCCCACAAACTGCCGAAATATCTTGATCGCGCCGTTTTGAAATTTTGTAGCAGCGCAAGTTTTCGGCCTTGCGGGGCAAAGTAACTTTTTCCACAAATTCTCCTGCCAAACGGTCTTGGCGACCGTAAGCTAGAAAATAATCCTCGACCGGCATTGCTCGGCGGGTGTCGCCTTGGCGAAGATGTAAAGTGGCTCCCAGCGCAATTAACACGGGTGGGGCATCCCCAATAGGCGAGCCATTGGCGATATTGCCGCCGATTGTGGCGGCATGGCGCACTTGGTTTGACCCATAGCGGCTGAGAAGTGTCGCAAATGAAGGGTGAATGTCTTCCAGCACATCTTTAAGATCGGCGATGGTCACGCCCGCGCCAACGGTGATGTCGTCTAGCCCATGGATGATAGTTTGCAAATCTTTAATCTGGCCCAAAAATGCAATCTTTGGTAGATCGCGCATGCCCTTGGTAACCCAAAGCCCAACATCGGTTGCGCCCGCAATCAAGGTAGCAGCAGGGTTTTCTAGATACCAAGCGGCGAATGAGTCGCTGGTTTTAGGGTGAAAATAGCTTTTTAGTGCGTCGTTCGTGTTGTGATCGCTTGCAGGCAGATCAAGCAATAGCTTTTTATCCATCCGCATTTGTTCAGGTACGGGAGCTACCTCGGCTGCTTTGGCAGCCCGGATGATAGGCGCATACCCCGTGCAGCGGCACAGATTTCCCGCCAGTATCTTATCATGATCACGTGCGCCTGACGCATGCGCCACCGCCATCGACACCACAAAACCTGGCGTGCAAAAACCACATTGCGACCCGTGATGTGTCACCATTGCCGTTTGCACCGGATGGGGCGCCCCGCCAGGATCGGCCAAGCCTTCTACCGTTCGTACCGCGCAGCTGTCAATTTGGGGTAGAAATAGCAAACAGGCATTCAAAGCGCGCACTCGACCCAAAGCATCAGTCACCATCACAGTGCAGGCGCCGCAGTCGCCTTCGTTGCAGCCTTCCTTTGTGCCGCAAAGTGCCTGAGTTTCCCGGAGATAATCTAGCACGGTTTGAGTGGCAGATACATTGCCAATGCTCACCGGCGTTCCGTTCAAAAGAAACGAAATCTTGTTCATGAGAAAACCTGCCGCCTTCTTTGCACACTGGCCTTTTGGCCTGTCTGCCGTCCCGATGCGACGTAAAGAGGGCTAGACACATCACACAAACAGTCTCATTAGATTCTTGCAAGCAAATTCTAATCTTTGGGCGGTTAATTCCAAACCATCCCTTTCCACGGCCTAATCCACGCGCTAAGTGAAGGTATGAGCCTTGACCCTAAATTTATTCACCTTCGCGTGCATACCGAATATTCCCTTCTTGAAGGGGCGGTGCCGGTGAAAAAATTGATAGCGCTTTGCGAAAGATACCACATGCCAGCGGTGGCGGTGACGGACACCAACAATATGTTTGCGGCCCTAGAGTTTTCGGTACTGGCCGTTGGTGCTGGGCTGCAGCCTATTATAGGCTGTCAGATCAATCTTGTTTATGAAATTGCAGCGCAAGGCGAAACACAGCGTGCGGGCGCTTTTGTGGTGTTGTTGGCCAAAAATGAAAAGGGCTATCGCAATTTATTGAAACTAAACTCGGCGCTGTATCTTGACCAGGGCGGGCAGTTACCGCAGGTGACACTGGATGACTTGGCGAAGTATCACGACGGGATAATTTGCCTTTCTGGCGGCGCTGATGGCCCTGTGGGCCGCATATTGCAACTTGGCCAGACGGATAAAGCGCAAGCGCTGTTGGCACAATTGGCCACCATTTACCCCAGCCGCCTTTATGTCGAACTGCAGCGTCATTATAATGTCGAAGGCCGCCCGCATCCTGCAGAAGCCCTCACAGAGCGCGGCTTTGTTGAAATGGCTTACTCTATGGATCTGCCCTTGGTAGCCACCAATGATGTGTATTTTCCAGATCCAAAAATGTACCAAGCGCATGACGCGTTGATTTGTATTGCCGAAGGCGCCTATCTAGACCAGCAAACTCCGCGCCGTCGGCTGACGCCTGCGCATTATTTTAAAACCGAAGACGAAATGGCGACCCTGTTCGCAGATTTGCCTGAAGCGATCAAAAATTCTGTTGAAATCGCCAAACGCTGTGCCTTTAAAGTGGCAAAGCACGCCCCAATCTTGCCACGCTTCGCCGATGATGAAGTAGTCGAACTGCGTCGCCAAGCGCATGAAGGTTTGACTGCGAGACTAACCGCCATCCCCCATGCCGTGAGCCCCAAAGACTATCAGATGCGCTTAGATTTTGAGCTGGGAATAATCGAACAAATGGGCTTTCCAGGCTATTTTTTGATTGTGGCTGATTTTATCAAATGGGCCAAACTAAAGGGCATTCCTGTGGGGCCAGGCCGAGGGTCGGGGGCTGGGTCTTTGGTGGCCTATGCTTTAACGATCACTGACCTTGATCCTTTGCGCTACAATTTACTATTTGAACGATTTTTAAACCCCGAACGCGTGTCGATGCCTGACTTCGATATCGACTTTTGCATGGACCGACGCGAAGAAGTCATCCGCTATGTGCAAAACCGCTATGGCCGAGATCGCGTGGGCCAGATAATCACCTTTGGTGCGCTTTTATCAAAAGCGGCAGTTCGTGATGTGGGGCGGGTATTACAAATGCCTTATGGGCAAGTGGATCGCCTGTCAAAGATGATTCCAGTTGAGGGGGTGAAGCCAGTATCCATCACCAAAGCCTTGGCCGATGAACCACGCCTGCGCGAAGCCGCTAAATCGGAAGAGGTAGTGGCTCGCCTTTTAGACTACGGCCAACAGATCGAAGGCCTGCTCCGTAATGCCTCGACCCATGCGGCGGGGGTGGTGATTGGCGATCGCCCATTGGATGAATTGGTGCCGCTTTACCAAGATTCGCGCTCTGATATGCCCGCCACGCAGTTTAATATGAAATGGGTTGAAGCTGCTGGTTTAGTGAAGTTTGACTTTTTGGGTCTTAAGACCCTGACTGTTATTCAAAATGCAGTTGATCTTTTGGCACGACGCGGCATTGCCATAGATATTTCTATTATCCCGCTGGATGATCAGGCCAGCTACGAACTCTATGCCAGCGCCAAAACCGTAGCGGTGTTTCAAGTGGAAAGCTCGGGTATGATGGATGCGCTAAGGCGCATGAAGCCGACCTGTATTGAAGATATAGTTGCCTTGGTGGCGCTTTATCGCCCAGGCCCGATGGAGAATATCCCCACCTACTGTGAGGTGAAAAACGGCCTACGTGATCTGGAATCAATTCATCCTATCATCGACCATATTTTAGCCGAAACCCAAGGGATCATCGTTTACCAAGAACAGGTAATGCAGATTGCGCAAGTCATGGCCGGCTATTCCTTGGGCGGGGCTGACCTATTGCGCCGCGCGATGGGCAAAAAGATCGCCGAAGAAATGGCCAAAGAGCGCCCCAAATTCATCGAAGGGGCCGCCAAAACCCACGGCATCATGGCTGACAAAGCGGGTGAGGTCTTCGATCTTTTGGAAAAGTTTGCTAATTACGGCTTTAACAAATCGCACGCAGCCGCATATGCGGTGGTCAGCTATCAAACAGCTTGGCTTAAGGCCAACTACCCCGTGGAATTTATGGCTGCGGTGATGAATTGCGATATACATTTAACTGACAAATTGGCAATTTATAAGCGCGAGGTTGATAGGCTTGGCCTGACGGTCGTGGCGCCATGCGTTAATGCAGGTCAGGCCAAATTTAGCGTGCGCGCTGGTGCGCTGGTTTACGGTCTTGGCGCGCTTAAAGGTGTTGGCGGCGATGCGATGAGCCTTGTAACCGGTGCGCGTCAAGTTGCAGATGTTGATAAAATATTTGTGAGCCTTTTTGATTTTGCGCGCCGGGTTGATATGAAACGGGTAGGGAAACGCCCGCTTGAGATGCTGGCCCGCGCGGGGGCCTTCGACTGCCTTGACCCAAACCGCGCGCGTGTGTTTGAAGCGCTTGATGCCTTGGTCGCTTTTTCTGCTGCAGTGCATGAAGCCGCAGGGTCGCAGCAGGTTTCTCTTTTTGGTGAAGCGGGGGCAGATCTGCCAGAGCCGCGCGTTCTGGGTCGCGATGATTGGCTCCCAATTGAACGCCTGACCCAAGAGCATCAGGCCATCGGATTTTACCTCTCGGGACACCCTTTGGATGATTACATGGGCCCGTTAAAACGCAAAGATGTTATGACTTTAGCTGAATTAACCCAAGCGGCGCAAAATGGCCCCTTGGTGGCAAAATTGGCTGGTTCGGTCGCTTCAAAACAAGAAAGAAAATCGGCTAAAGGAAATCGTTTTGCCTTTGTGCAGCTATCTGACCCCACCGGTCTTTATGAGGTCACGGTTTTTTCCGAAACGCTCGAAGCCGCCCGCGATGTGCTGGAAGCTGGCCAAAATGTGGTGCTGACCGTCGAGGGTCATCTAGAAGGCGAAACGCTCAAACTTTTGGCACGCGGCGCGCAGCCGATTGATCAAGTCGCTGCCCAAGCCGGTGGATCACCGCTTAGGGTACATCTTGAAGGCGTGGAGGCTATAGCTTCGGTTGCGTCGATTTTGGGACGGCTGGAACCTTCGCGCAACAAAGGGCAGATTATTTTATGCATTACTGACCCAGGCCTGGAGCAAGAAATTGACGTGATTTTGCCGCAAGAATACCCTGTCACGCCTCAGGTAAAAGGTGCTATCAAAGCCGCGGGTGGCGTGGTGCTGGTGGAAGAAGTCTAGCCCCCTAAAGCCAGCGGCTTGCAAATTGCGCGATCACAATGCTCAGCAATATGCGCATGACGTGATGCATGGCGACATAGATCATGCCAATGTTCAGGCTTAGGGCTATCAAACTCATTTCTGCCAAGCCGCCAGGGGCATAGGCCAAAAATACTGCCGAGATGGACTGGCCTGTGATACTATGTACCCCATAGCCAAAGCCAGCGGCCAACAGCATTGAAGCCAAAACATTGCTCAGTGCCAAACGACTGGCGCGCAAAATAGCCCCCTTAGGCAAGCCTGCAAACCGGGCCCCCAAAGTGGCCCCGATAACAATTTGAGTTAGCCCGACGGCCCATGCGGGCGGCACGCCCTCGACATAACCCATTAAATGCACAATGGCCGATCCAAGCAGGGGGCCTGTCATAATTGCGGCGGGTAAATGCAAAAGCCGCCCAAGAGCCAATCCTAGAATGCCGGCAGCGATTAAGATAGCACCATCTTGCAGACCCAATGGAGCGCGCAACACCGCTGCCCCAGCCGCTGATCCAACCATGTCGCCTGTTAAGACCATAAAACTTAACGGAACTAAGATAATCGTCAAAATCAGGCGTAAAAACTGTAACAGCGTCAGCATTTGCACATCTGCTCCCACTTTTTCGCCCAAAGTGACGCTCTCAATCAATCCGCCAGGAACCGACCCAAAGAGCGCTGTTGAGCGATCAAGCCCTCCCGCTCGATAGATCATAAAACCCACAAAATGTGCCATGGGAATAAACAAGGCCAATGCCAAAAGGCTGATCCACCAACCTGGAATTTGGGCCAATACCTCGGAGGTGAATGATCCGCCAATGCCCAAACCAATTATAGGCACAAAGCCCAGGCGCAGACTGGAGGGAAAATTGGCTTTACAGCCCAATATTACGTGCCCAGAAATGGCAAAAATGGCGACAATGCCCATTGAGCCAAGCAAAAGCCCCATTGGTAAATTTAGCTTATATCCGATTGCCCCCCCCAATAGGCCCAAGGAAAAGGTTAGCGTGCGTGCGGGAAGCTCTTGCAAAGCGGGTCCAAGTTTGGTTTGAAAAAAGGCTTTATTCATCATAAAATTACCAGTGCGGGGGGAGTTGATCGCCCAAAGGAGTGGATCCGTTTTCTGAGATGCTCTCGGCTGCGCGCTCCATCAAAAGCCCAACACGGCGGCTCAATATGTCTATTTGACTTGCCTGTTTGGCCACGACTTCGGACAGATCATCTACCACGCGGTTCAAGTGAGCTATTTTTTCTTCTAATGGTAACAGGCTATCTTGCATCATTACTTCTTTCTGCGGCCTTGCCCGCCGCCGCCCCATTCGTTAGATGAGGATAACTGCCTTATAGCAAAGGGTCACGCCATGGCCAAGGACAAGAAAATTCTTCGACCTCGGGCCGAAACGCCCAAGGGATTTCGCGACTATTTCGGCGCCGAAGTTACAGAGCGCAAAGTGATGTTAGACGCTATTGCTTCAGTTTACCATCGTTATGGCTTTGATCCACTGGAAACAAGTGCTGTTGAAACTGTGGCCGCCTTGGGTAAGTTTTTGCCTGATGTTGATCGGCCTAATGCAGGCGTTTTTGGTTGGCAAGATGAAGATGCCGATTGGCTAGCGCTTCGCTATGACCTGACAGCGCCATTGGCGCGGGTGGCTGCTCAGTATCGCAATGATCTTCCAACCCCCTATCGGCGTTATGCTTTTGGCCCCGTGTGGCGCAATGAAAAGCCAGGAACTGGGCGCTTCCGGCAATTTTACCAATGCGACGCGGACACCGTGGGTGCGCCCAGTGTTGCTGCTGATGCTGAAATTTGTGCTATGCTGGCTGATGCGCTTGAAACCGTGGGCATTGCACGTGGTGACTATGTGGTGCGGGTGAATAACCGCAAAGTGCTAAACGGCGTGATGGAGATAGCTGGTGTTTTGGACCCTCAAGATTCTAACCTGTTCGAAGAAGAACGGGGCATTGTCTTGCGCGCGATAGATAAGCTGGATCGTTTGGGGATTGACGGCGTGCGCGCGCTTTTGGGCGTGGGGCGCAAAGATGCATCGGGTGATTTTACCAAAGGTGCGGGCCTAAGCGAAAGTCAAGTCGAGGTTGTGATCGGCTTTATCGGTGCCAAGCGCGAAAACGCCACCGCCACGGTGGGGCGCCTGCGCGCCCTAGTCGCGGGGTCACAGATTGGTGTCGAAGGCGTGGATGAGCTTGAAATTATTGCCACGCTTTTGGCAGCCCAAGGATATGGGCACGACCGGATTGAAATTGACCCTTCGGTTGTGCGCGGCTTAGGATATTACACGGGCCCCGTTTTTGAAGCTGAATTGACCTTTGAGGTTTTGGACGAAGGGGGCCGTAAGCGGCAGTTTGGCTCAGTCGCAGGTGGAGGGCGTTATGATGATTTGGTCAAGCGGTTTACAGGCCAAAGCGTGCCTGCCACGGGTGTGTCCATCGGGGTTGACCGCCTGCTTGCAGCTTTGCGAGCTAAGAGACAAAGGCAAGCCACCGAACAAGGCCCAATTGTGATTACCGTGATGGATAAAGACCGTGTGGTCGATTATATGGCTATGGTAGGCGAGTTGCGCGCTGCGGGTCTGCGGGCGGAATGCTATTTGGGTAATCCTAAAAACTTTGGAAATCAGCTGAAATATGCCGACAAACGCCAAAGCCCAATTGCTGTGATTCAAGGTGGTGACGAAAAGGCTAAGGGTACTGTAATTCTGAAAGATTTGGTGCTTGGCACAAAAATCGCTGAGAATGCTAGCCTAGAAGAATGGAAATTGCGCTCTGCGCAGCGTGAAGTGCCGCGTGCAGACTTGGTTTCTGCTGTGAAAAAAATGTTGTTAAATGTGTAACAAAGCAGTAATTCGCGCCACTGCTGAGGCACTTTTTGCTGCATTTCAAGTGGCGGGTGCCCAGACTATTGATGCAGACATTATGCTGCCTGCCGAAAGCTTACTTGACCTTTATGGCGAAGATATTCGCGCCCGCGCTTATGTGACAAATGATCCCGTTTTGGGTGAAATGATGCTGCGCCCCGACTTCACCGTTCCAGTCGTGCAGGCTCATATGAAACAAGGTGCACGAGATGCGCGCTATACTTACATGGGCGAAGTTTTTCGCAAACAAGGTCATATTGCAGACCGTGCACGTGAGTATCTACAAGTGGGCTACGAAGTCTTTGGTGGTGCAGAGCCCCATCAGGCCGATGCCGAAGTGTTCGCACTTTTTTCGCGGCTTTTGGCTCCATTAAATCTGAATGCGACCATCGGTGATATTGGTATTTTGATTTCAGCAGTGCAGGGGCTCAACACCTCTAACTGGCGCAAGGCGGCTTTGATGCGGCATTTGTGGCGACCTGCGCGCTTTCGCGACTTGCTTGACCAGTTTTCAGGCCGTAGCCCCCTGTCCCCAAGCCGGCAAGACTTGCTGCAGCGTTTGGCGCAAAATGATGTGCAAGAACTGATCAAACAAGCGGGCCCAGACATAGGGTTGCGCTCGGCTCAGGATGTGGCAGCTCGTGCGCAGTCCTTGCAAGAAGATGCTGAACTCCCGCCCATCGGTCAGGCTGAAGCCCAAATGCTTGAAGCGCTTTTGACCCTGCAGGGCCCTGCAGGTCAGATGCTGGCGCATTTGCAAAAGATGGCGCAGCAATTCCCAGCTATAGCCGCATCCGTTGCCAGCTTTGGTGCCAGGCTTAGTGCGATGAAAGTCCAAGGTATTGACAGTGACCACTTGTCCTTTGTCGTCAGCCACGGGCGTTCAACTTTAGAATATTATGACGGTTTCGTCTTTAGCTTTGATCGGCCTGATCAACGTTTTCCTGCTGTAGCAAGTGGTGGGCGCTATGATGCGCTGACGCTGGTTTTGGGTCAGGGTCGATCCATAAGGGCAGTTGGCGGTGTGATCCGCCCCGCCGAGATGGCCGCTTTATTAGAGGTAGGCTCATGAGCCTGAAAATCGGTGTGCCATCGAAAGGGCGCTTGATGGAAAAGACCTTTGAATGGTTTGGAGCAAAGGGCGTTCATATGCGCCAAACTGGCGAAGCACGGGAATATTCGGGCGTGATCGAAGGCTTGATGGATGCGCAACTAGTTTTGCTGTCGGCGGGAGAGATCCCGCGCGAACTGGCTGCGGGGCGCATTCATTTAGGTGTGACGGGGTCAGACCTTGTACGTGATAAATTGGCCGACTGGCCGATGCAAGTGATTGAGGTCCAGCCCTTGGGCTTTGGCCATGCTGATCTGATCATTGCCGTGCCTAACATGTGGATCGATGTTGATACGCTTGATGACCTTGATGCGACGGCTTCGGCCTTTCGCGCCACCTACGGCTATAGGCTTCGCATTGCGACCAAATACCACCGTTTGGTGCGGGAATTTTTAACCAAAAACGGCGTTGCAGATTACCAATTAGTCGACAGCCAAGGTGCGACTGAAGGTACGGTTAAAAACCTAACGGCTGAAGTCATCGCCGACATAACATCAAGCGGTGAGACGCTGCGCGCCAATCACCTGAAAATACTACAAGACGGTTTGGTCCATCAAAGTCAGGCCACCCTCTTTGCTGCAAAAAAGGCTGATTGGTCATATGGGGTACGCCAAAGCTTTGGCGAATTTATGGCGCGCTTGGGGCAAAATATGCCTGATGTAGATCGAGTGGGACCCTAAAACTGCTTAAAGTAACCCAATATCTGCCAAAGCAAGAGCAAGATCGGCAGGTAGCGGTGTTTCGACACCACGCGCTTGCGGTAGATCGGCTGGACTGTCCTGTGGAGCCAGGTAGCGCCAGCCTTGAAAGGCGCGTCGTGGAGTGGCCTGGGTGCGGATTATATTTGGTTCAAGGCAGATTGCACAGCGGCGGATGCCGTCGCTACCAGTTACCTCTTGTAGGTCAATCACTTTTTGGCGGGCTAAAATTTGGCCCTTGAATACCCAATAAAGCGAGCCTCCTTCCAAAAGATCAGCCTGGCGCTTGGGCCACATGCGGGTCACGTGAATTGGCCTTCCTGCGGGCCATTGCTGTGATTCTTGCCAGTCTATCAAATCTTCAACCTGGGCCGCGCCAACGCAAAGCTTCACTAAATTTACATATTTCAAAATTAACCCTTTGTTTTATAAAACTCAATTTGAACTTAATTAAGACCCGTAGGTTTATGCGGCCATAAGTTTGACCGCATAAGGCCACCAATTGCCCCAGACTTATCCTAATTTTGTCAAAGGGCAAGTTGACCCCTGCCCTTCATCAGCGTAGATCTAGTTCTTAGGCTGGAATTATAAAGGATCCAAGATGTCGCATTTTGCAGCGCCCATCGCAGAAGCTATTTGGGACATGAAATATCGGTTGAAAGAAGCCGATGGAAGCCCAATTGATGCAAATGTACAGGGAACTTGGCGCCGAATTGCAAAGGCTTTGGCCAGCGTGGAGAAGCAATCTGCGAAATGGGAAGACAAGTTTTACCAAGCACTCGAAGATTTTAAATATTTACCCGCAGGCCGCATTATAGCGGGGGCGGGCACAGGCCGCAGTGTGACATTGTTTAACTGCTTTGTGATGGGCACAATTGAAGACAATATGGGCGGCATTTTTGATGGGCTGCGCCAAGCCGCGCTTACCATGCAACAAGGTGGTGGGATTGGCTATGACTTCTCCACCATCCGTCCACGTGGTGCGCAGGTCAAAGGGGTTGCCGCTGATGCGTCGGGCCCTTTGACCTTTATGGATGTGTGGGATGCGATGTGCCGCACCATCATGTCGGCAGGCAGTCGCCGCGGCGCGATGATGGCCACGATGCGGTGCGATCATCCCGATGTTGAAGATTTTATTGTTGCTAAACAAGATGCCACACGGTTGCGTATGTTTAACCTTTCGGTTTTGATCACTGATCCCTTTATGGATGCGGTCAAGTCGAACGGATCTTGGAATTTAGTGTTTGGCGGCAAGGTTTATAAAACTTTGCAAGCGCGGGATCTTTGGAACAAGATTATGCGTTCAACCTTTGAATTTGCGGAACCAGGCGTAATCTTTATTGATCGAATCAATAGAGCTAATAACTTGGGCTATGTCGAAACTATTGCCGCGACTAACCCCTGCGGTGAGCAGCCACTACCGCCCTACGGCGCTTGTTTGCTAGGTTCGATAAATATGGCTAAATTGGTGACCAATCCTTTTGAGACTAATGCCGAACTTGAACCCGCCGCTCTGGATGATTTGGTGCGCGTTGCCGTGAGGATGATGGATAATGTGGTTGACGTGAGCCGATTTCCCTTGCCCGAGCAAGAGGCCGAGGCCCGCGCCAAGCGTCGCATTGGTCTTGGTGTCACTGGACTTGCCGATGCTTTGTTGATGCTGGGCCTGCGCTATGGCGCGCCAGAGGCTGCTGCCCAAACTGAAGCTTGGATGAAAGCAATTGCTCGATCAGCCTATTTGGCCTCGGTTGATTTGGCCAAGGAAAAGGGTGCATTTCCACTGTTTGATGCCAATAAATACCTGGCCTCAGGTTCGATGCGCTCCATGGATGAAGATGTACGCCAAGCCATTGCAAAGCATGGTATTCGCAATGCGCTGCTAACCTCGATTGCGCCTACTGGAACGATCAGTCTTTATGCGGGTAATGTGTCCTCGGGGATTGAACCAGTTTTTGCATATGCCTATACGCGCAAAGTCTTGCAAAAAGACGGCACGCGGACCGAAGAAGAGGTGGTCGATTACGCGGTGCAATTGTGGCGCGAAAAATTTGGCGAAAAACCCTTGCCTGATTATTTTGTGAACGCCCAAACCCTGCCGCCTTTAGACCATGTGCGCATGCAATCCGCCGCGCAAAAATGGATAGACAGTTCCATTTCAAAAACCATCAACTGCCCTGAAGACATCAGCTTTGATGATTTTGCCGAGGTATATATGGCTGCCTGGGAACAAGGCTGCAAAGGCTGCACTACCTATCGGCCGAATCAAGTCACTGGATCGGTTTTGACCGTATCAGCGCCTGAAGCGAAAGTTGCCCCTAGTGCCTTATCGATGATAGAAAATGGCGGCGCAGATGTGGTTTACCTCAGCGAACCGTTGGAACGGCCGGCCTCGTTAGAAGGACAAACCTATAAAGTCAAATGGCCCTCGACCGAGCATGCTATTTATATCACCATCAATGACGTGGTAATTTTGGACCACCGCAGACCGTTTGAAGTGTTCATTAATTCAAAAAATATGGAGCATTTTGCTTGGACTGTGGCGCTTACGCGAATGATTTCTGCTGTGTTTCGCCGTGGTGGCGATATTTCTTTTGTGGTCGAAGAGCTTAAGGCAGTATTTGACCCCCGGGGTGGCGCTTGGATGGAGGGTAAATATATACCCTCAATCCTGGCCGCGATTGGCGCGGTGATTGAACAGCATTTGATTGCGATCGGTTTTATTGCGGGCGAAGGTCTTGGTTTAAAAAAAGACCCACAGTTTGAAGCTGTCGTTGTGGGAGAACGTGCACGCAAAGCTTGCGACAGTTGTGGAAGTTATGATCTGCGGATGCTCGAAAGTTGCATGACATGCGGCAGTTGCGGCAATTCAAAATGTGGCTAATATAAACATCTGCCAAAAGGAAAAGATCCATTTTCCGCCAGGCGGTGGATTTATTAGTCATGGTCAGTTATTGGTTCCTGTATCCACTACCATTTTTGCTCCATAATCGTGCCTAAGAGCGCAATTTAATTGAAATATTCAAGTAAAAAACTTTGGTCATGAAATATAAAAGGCTAACATTAACGGCTAGGCCCAAATTTTGGAGCTAATCTGCGGAGAAATTGATCAGGTCTCTTAAGCTGACCTTTAACTTCCAATCAAAGACGCGCCTGCTGTTGACATAACGTGCCAGGCTTGTATAAGCGCGTTCTTAGGCTTTTCAGAGATTAAAAGTCTTGGGATATTGGTGTTGGTGGGCCCCGTAAGGGGAAGCCTGTCGGTTCGAAAGATCAAAGGACAACGCCCTTCACATTTAACGAAGGAGATCAGCCGTGACAAAACGCACGTCTGCCAAACATAAAATTGACCGCCGTATGGGCGAAAATATCTGGGGCCGTCCTAAATCTCCATTTAACAAACGCGAATACGGTCCTGGCCAACATGGCCAACGCCGCAAGAACAAACTGTCCGACTTCGGGACACAGTTGCGCGCCAAACAAAAGCTTAAAGGCTATTACGGTGATTTGACCGAAAAGCAATTCCGCCGCATTTATGCGGAAGCTGAGCGCCTAAAAGGTGACACTGGGGAAATGCTGGTAGGTCTGCTTGAGCGCCGTTTGGACGCTTTGGTTTACCGTGCCAAATTTGTTCCTACTATTTTTGCTGCACGCCAATTTGTAAATCACGGCCATGTGACCGTGAATGGCGAACGTGTGAATATCGCTTCTTACCGCTTGAAAGAAGGCGATGTGGTTGCCGTTCGAGACCGCTCGCGTCAAATGGCGCTGATCTTGGAAGCAATTCAGTTGGCCGAGCGTGACGTTCCAGATTATGTGGAAATTGATCATTCTAAACTGACCGCGAAATTCACCCGCACCCCATCCTTGGCCGACGTGCCATATCCCGTGGTGATGGAACCAAATCTTGTGGTCGAATTCTACGCTAAAAACTAAGTTTCGTAAAATTGTTTAAAACCTGCGCCTTTTGGCGCGGGTTTTTTCATGAACTAAGACAATGACTCAATGTTAAAAGACGCATTGGGCGGTTTATAGCGGATTTCTCTGGCATTGGGCTTGTGCCCATCTAAAATATCACAAAGGATAGGTGATAGATGACATCCCTCATTACCCCAAAATCTGGTATCTTAGAGATTAGAATTTATGAAAGCGGCAAGTCTCAAATTGTGGGGATGGAAAATTCTCTCAAGCTTTCGTCTAACGAAAATCCCCGTGGGCCCAGTGATCTTGCGAAAGAGGCGGTAGCGCGTTCAGTGCACGAACTGCACCGCTATCCGTCGTCGGATCACGCCTCTTTGCGCTTAGCTATCGGTCACGTGCATGGGTTGCCTGCGGATCAAATCATTTGTGGCGCGGGTTCGGATGAAATTTTCACCTTTTTGTGCCAGGCCTTCTCTGGCCCTGGTGATGAGGTGCTTTATACTGAGCATGGCTTCTTAATGTACCGCATTTCGGCGCTGGCGGCGGGGGCGACCCCGGTCGAGGTCAAAGAACGCAATCGTATTATTGATGTAAAAGCTTTGCTTAAGGGTATGACGGTACGCACCAAATTGGTTTTTATAGCTAATCCCAGCAATCCAACGGGCACAATGATTTCGCTGCAAGATATAGCCCGTCTGGCCGATGAAATGCCCAAACAGGCGATTTTGGTGCTTGACGGTGCATATGCGGAATATGTCGAAGATTATGATGGTGGGGCCGCATGGATCGCTGCTCGCGATAATATTTTCATGACACGAAGCTTTTCTAAAATCTATGGCTTGGGTGGCCTGCGCATTGGTTGGGGCTATGGGCCGCGCGCGATCATAGATTCGCTTAACAGGGTCCGAGGACCCTTTAACCTGTCGGCGACCCAGCTTGTAGCGGCCGAAGCGGCTCTACTCGACCAAGATTTTGTGGCTAAGTGCCGCACCGAGAATGCGAAAAATCGCGCATGGTTAGCACAGTCGTTGGCTGAAATGGAAATTGCCTCGGACCCTTCGTTCGCAAATTTTATTCTGGCGCGGTTTGAAACAGCGCAAATGGCAGAGGCCTGTGATTCATTTTTGCAATCAAAGGGCATTTTGCTGCGCCGCGTGACTAGCTATAAACTGCCTAATTGCTTGCGCATAACCATAGGCGACGAAGTGGAATGTCGTCGTGTTTTACAGGCCATAGCTCAGTTCAAGGGTGTTAATATATGAGCGCGATCTATCCTAGAGTTGCTTTTATTGGACTTGGGCTTATTGCGTCAAGTATGGCGCTTTCTATGCGGGCCGCGGGGCTTTGTAAAACGATAGTGGGTCATGCGCGGTCAAAAGAAACCCGTGAAGTGGCGCTGGAAATGGGGCTTGTTGACGCCGTTTATGAAAGCGCTGCTCAAGCGGTAAAAGATGCTGATTTGGTGGTTTTGGCTCTGCCCGTGGGTGCTATGGGTGCGATTGCAGCAGAAATTGGTCCCTATCTTAAGGGGGGAGCGACGGTCACGGATGTGGGATCAGTGAAAGAGGCGGTTATATTGGCGGTTACGCCGTATTTGCCAAAAAATGTGCATTTTATACCGGGCCACCCTATTGCGGGGACGGAATACTCGGGTCCACGCGCAGGCTTTGTTCAATTGTTCCAGGGCCGTTGGTGGCTTTTAACACCCCAAGTTGGGGTTGATCAGCAAGCACTTGGACGTCTGCGAAATCTGTGCGTCGCCATGGGCGCTAAAGTCGACATGATGGATGCAACTCACCATGACTTGGTGCTGGCGGTAACCAGCCATACGCCGCATTTGATTGCCTATACGATGGTTGGAGTTGCTGATGATCTGGAGCGCGTAACTGACAGCGAGGTCATCCAATATTCTGCTGCGGGCTTTCGTGATTTTACCCGCATTGCCTCGAGTGATCCAACAATGTGGCGGGATGTTTTTTTAAACAATCAAGAGGCCACGCTTGAAATTCTAGGCCGTTTCACCGAAGAACTGTCTCGGTTACAAGAGGCTATTCGTAACGGCGATGGCGCGTATTTACATGCCTATTTCATCCGCACCCGGGCCATTCGGAGCAACATCATCGAAGCGGGCCAAGACACATCAGCGCCGAACTTCGGCCGTGACACGAAAGACCCTAAGGTCCAATAGGGGGGTGTTATGGAGAGATTTTCGCAAAAGTGGCTGGCAATTTTCCCAAGGGTACTGGCCCAAGGCTGACCCAATTATCTTTCACAAAAAGGGGTAGTTCTAAACGGTCTTTGCCCTGTGACAGGGCTTGACCCAGGTTTTTGATCCCTTGTCGTGCTTTAGGTGAAATCCAATTCTGCGCCACCGCAAAGTCAAAAAATACTTGCCAATTTTGCAAGGTGAGCATGATTCTTCCCTGTGCCAAACCGCGAGAATCAGCACTGACTTGTCCTGCAGCAGTTAGTTCGGCCATGTTCCAGATTAGAGAAAAATTGCTTAAATCGAAAGCGCGTGGCATTGGATTTTCGTGCCATATTTTGCCATCAATGGGGCGATCAAGTAGCATATCAAGCTGCAAAAATATTTGCGTGGGGCCGTCTGTAAACGCCAGTTTCAGATTTGTGGCACGCAGGCCTAATTGATAGCGGCGATCTGTGGCCCCGTCGGTGGGCAATGCGTCGCGCGCGCGCAGGCCCATGTCGAAACTGGACGCCTGGCCTAAGGCGCCGCTGTCATTTCTAAACCGAAGGCCAGAGCCCATAAATATCAAACGTTCAAGGGCTAAATTTTTAGTGGGCGACATCACGATACTAGCTTGCGCCTTATCGGTTTCAATTTCCAAATTTTTGCCAAAAAGTACCAGATCTTGGCGTGGCGCAAAGGCGACAATTACATGCCAGGGGCTATAAGATAGAGATAAAAACTGGATAAAGTCAGAATGATAGTGGAAAGACTTGGCCGCGTTTTGCACCAAAGGCGCACTTACTGTCAGATCAAACCTATTGGGAAAACCCTCAAGGTTTAGGTCTGAGTAATCAATAACTGCCCCATTGTTTCGTGCCTGTTCAATGAACGACAATATGGTGTGATGCGCGATGCGGGAGGTAAAAAACCAATAGCCGCTCCACAATAGCGCAACCGCCGCTACAGCCCATGCCAAAATGCGCATTACACCCTCTTTTCAATGACGTGGGTACAGTTTAGGCTTTAACCTAAGAAAGGGCCAGAGTATGGACGCAGCTCTGCAAAATTTTTGGGTTTTTGGTTATGGATCTTTGATTTGGAACCCTAATTTTCCTTTTAGCATTAGTGAAATTGCGCGGCTTCACGGATGGGCACGCAGCTTTTGTATGCGCTCCATTCACCATCGTGGGACCGTAGAAAATCCTGGTCTGGTGCTGGCCCTCGACGAGCAGGTAGAAGCGCATTGTGACGGCGTGGCGTTTTTGGTAAAACCTGATCATCACCAATCAACCCTTGCGCTTTTACGCGAACGCGAGCTCGTCGCGTCTGCGTATCTGGAGAAATGGCTGCCGATTACGCTGCAATCTGGGGCACAGGTGCAGGCATTATCCTATGTGATTGACCGCGATCATGCGCAATATTGCGGTGGCCTAAGTTTGGCTGAACAGGTAAAAATTTTGGCTAATGCCAAAGGCCAACGTGGACATAACCGCGATTATCTAGTGACAACGGCGCTGTATCTGCGCGATCTGGGAATTGAAGACCCAGACCTAACCTGGCTATGGAAAAAAGTTGATCCTGCATTTTTCGACAATAGGCTTGGAATTGGGGCCTCTGCGGTTTAGGGTGTAAATAATATTTTAACCTAGTGAGCCTTATGCAAGCTAATCCCGATCAGCCCTTTTTTACCCAGCCAATACGCCAGATTTTGCTCATGCTGATTGTGACATTTTTGGTTGGTTTTGGAATGTGGTTCGCCTTTCCGGTCTTGGAAGGTGTGTTTCTTTCAAGCCCCTATTTGAACGGCTTGATTGTGGCGTTCTTTCTGGTGGGTTTGATAACCTGCGTTTGGCAGATGGTGCAGTTGATTCTTTCGGTCGTTTGGATCGAAGATTTTGTGCAGCGCCGACCAGGGCATGAATTCACCCAAGTGCCGTCTTTGTTGGCGCCATTAGCTGCCTTGCTAGGGGGGCGTGGGGCTCGGTTGCAAATCTCATCCACCTCGGCGCGCTCGATTTTAGATTCGGCGGCTACACGGCTGGATGAATCGCGTGATGTTACCCGCTATTTGGCGAATTTGCTTATTTTTTTGGGGCTTTTGGGTACATTCTTTGGACTTGCTACCACGGTTCCTGCCGTAGTTGATACTATCCGCGCTTTGGCCCCAAAAGATGGGCAAACTGGTCTGGAGATGTTTTCAGGCCTAATGAAAGGGCTAGAGAACCAATTAGGTGGTATGGGCACGGCCTTTTCCTCGTCGCTTTTGGGCTTGGCTGGATCTTTGGTGATTGGGCTTTTGGATTTGTTTGCTGGCCATGGACAAAATCGCTTTTACCGCGAATTAGAAGAATGGCTTTCGTCTTTCACAAGCCTGAGTTTTGGTGGTGGTGACGCAGAGCATGGGCCATCTGACGCGGTTTTGATGGCTGTTTACCAAAAAATAACTGATCAAAATAAAGCTATTGCAGCATTAGTCACGGATTTTCAGCACCGGCTTGAGCGCGATTCAGACCGCTTTGTGGGCTCGGCGGAAACTACGCGCCAACAGTCGGCTATTTTGGGTGAAATTGCGAGCAGCCAAGAAAAAATCTATGTGCATTTGGTCAAGAGCTATGCGGTGCGCCCTGCGCTGCCTGACGGCTCGAGCGGTGACGGACACGCAGAGGCTGCACCAACTGATGCAGAAAGCCAAGTACGTTTGCGGTCTATTGATGAGCAATTGCTGCGTATTTTGGAAGAAATGGCGGCAGGGCGCGAAGAAAGTCTAGCCGCTATGCGCGGCGATATTGCGAAACTGACCCAAGCGGTCGAAGAACTCAATCCCACTTCGCGTAAGAAAGACTAGCTATGGCTTTGTCTGGACGTGGCAACAGGAGATCGGCCGCAGACACTATCTGGCCCGGTTTTGTTGATGCCATGACCACGATGCTGCTGGTGGTGATGTTTTTGCTGACCATCTTTATCGTCGTTCAAGCTGTGCTACGTGATAAAATCACAACCCAAGTTTCCGAACTGAGCCAATTGACCCAACAGATTTCTAGTTTAGCCGATGCCTTGGGGATGGAACGGGTGCGTGTCTCTAATTTAGAGGGCAAAGTTAGCCAATTGACCGGTGATTTGAAGGTGGCCAGGGCTGACGGTGCAGACAAGTCGGTTATGATTGCTTCGCTTACTGCCACGCTTTCTGCGAGTGAGAATGATCTGACCCAAGCACGGACGCGCATTACGTCATTTGAAGAACAAGTGGCCTCACTTTTGGCGCTGCGATCTCAAGACAGTGGCGTCATTACTGCGCTGGAGGCCGGCATGGCCGAACTTGATGCGGCGAAAGCTCGTGAATTCTCGCGCGCAGAGGCGCTGCAACTGGCTTTAGCCCAGACCCGTGACGAGATCAAACTAAAGGTAGAGGAGGCACGTCTTGCCGCCGCCCGCCGCCAAGCGCTTGATCTCTTGATTGCGGATTTGAACAAAAAAAATGTTGATCTGACCCAAAACTATTATGAAGTTAGCGCCATTTTGACCGAAGAGCAGTCGGCCAGAATTGCAGATCAGGCCGCTTTGCAAGCTTTGCAAGATAAGCTCAAAAATTCTGATGCTGAACTGACCGCCCTAACTCTTAATCTTGAAGAACAGCGCAAACGGGCGGAAGAAACACTCACCCTTTTGGCCGCAGCCCAATCTAAAATTGCTCAGGACATAGAAAAAAACTTGCCCAATCTGTTGGCTGTGGCTGAACAGGCCTTGGCACAAGAACAAACCAAATCCTTCGTAGTTGAACGGCGAGTTGCTTTGCTGAACCAGCAGGTGGCCAGCTTGCGCGCGCAGATGGCCTCATTGCAAAATCTTTTGGATGCTGCCGTTGTGAAAGATGAACAGGCTGGCGTTCAGCTTGATGAATTGGGCAGCAAACTAAATTCTGCGCTGGCGCAAGTCGCTGCCGAACAAAAGCGGCGCGCTGACCTTGAAACTGCTGAACGTGAGAGACTAGAGGCTGAGACAAAAGACCTGGCGAAATACCGTTCGGAATTCTTTGGTCAATTAAGACAATTGCTTGGTGGCCGCGAAGGGGTACGTGTGGTCGGAGATCGTTTTGTCTTTTCGTCGGAAGTGTTATTTGAGCAGGGTGCGGCCAATCTTGCCTACGAAGGTAAAAACCAAATTGCGGGTGTCGCAGCAATTTTGAATGATATATCGGACCAAATTCCACCAGATCTTGACTGGATAATTAGGGTAGATGGCCATACTGACAATGTCCCCCTGTCGGCTCGTAACCTTTTTAAAGATAATTGGGAATTGAGCCAAGCTCGTGCGCTGTCGGTGGTGCGCTATATGCAAATTGATCTTGGATTCGCGCCTGAACGTATGGCTGCCGCCGGTTTTGGCGAATATCGTCCAGTGGCGCTTGGCGACAGCGAACAGGCCCGCGCGCAAAATCGGCGGATCGAGTTAAAACTTACAGAACGATAGTGCCTAAAGTGTAAAGTCCCCTTTCGGGGGCTTTACTATTCAACTTGCGGTCAGCAAAGTAGGCTTAACGCCCGTGATGCGTGGCTTTTCTGGTTCTTCGATAACCAGATCAAGGGCGCCATCTTTCACCAAGATGCGTACAATGCCACCCTTAACCAATTTACCAAACAAAAGTTCTTCGGCCAGTGGTTTTTTGATGTGCTCTTGTATCACGCGCCCCAGTGGGCGTGCCCCCATCTTGTCATCATACCCCTTTTCAGCTAGCCAGGAGGCCGCCTCTTCTGAAAGTTCTACATGTACATTGCGGTCAAAAAGTTGGGCTTCCAGTTGCAGAATAAACTTTTGTACAACTTCCAAAATGACCTTTTTCCCCAATGTCTCGAAAGAAATTACTGCGTCCAAACGGTTGCGGAACTCGGGCGTGAAGGTGCGCTCGATCGCGGCCGTGTCTTCTCCAGTGCGGCGATCGCGGTTAAAGCCGATCGCCGATTTTGACATTTCGGATGCGCCAGCGTTTGAGGTCATGATCAAAATTACATTACGAAAATCAACGGAGCGGCCATTGTGGTCGGTCAGTTTTCCGTGATCCATCACTTGCAGCAAAATATTGTAAACGTCGGGATGGGCTTTTTCCATTTCATCGAGTAGCAGCACGCAGTGCGGATGCTGATCAACCCCATCCGTCAACATGCCACCTTGGTCAAAGCCCACGTAGCCAGGGGGCGCTCCTATCAGGCGGGAAACCGCGTGTTTCTCCATATATTCTGACATATCGAACCGCAAAATCTCGATCCCTAAGATCGAGGCAAGCTGTTTTGCCACTTCTGTTTTTCCCACACCTGTGGGGCCTGCAAATAAATAATTCCCAATGGGCTTTTCAGGTTCGCGCAAACCAGCACGGGCAAGCTTGATGGCCGATGAGAGCGCGACAATCGCCTTATCTTGACCAAAGACCACACGCTTAAGTGTTTTTTCCAAATCGCGCAGTACTTCGGCATCGTCTTTAGATACGCTTTTTGCAGGAATGCGGGCAATTTTAGCGACCACGGCTTCGATCTCTTTGGTGCTGATTGTTTTACGGCGTTTGGATTCAGCAGCCAATTGCTGTGCGGCGCCGGCTTCATCGATCACGTCAATTGCGCTGTCGGGCAATTTGCGATCATTTATGTAGCGCGAAGCCAGTTCGACCGCAGATTTAATCGCGTCAGCCGTATAGCGCAAATCGTGATGTTTTTCGAAATGGGGTTTGAGCCCCATTAGAATTTTGATCGAATCTAGGATCGAGGGTTCGTTCACATCAATTTTTTGAAAACGACGCGCAAGGGCGCGGTCTTTCTCAAAATGTTGGCGGAATTCTTTATAGGTTGTCGACCCCATGCAGCGCAATTTACCGCCCGAAAGGGCTGGCTTTAACAGGTTGGACGCATCCATCGCTCCGCCCGAAGTTGCCCCCGCACCGATTACGGTGTGAATTTCGTCGATGAACAGGACCGCATCAGAGTGATCTTCTATTTCTTTGACCACGGCTTTCAGGCGTTCTTCAAAATCGCCACGGTACCGCGTGCCCGCAAGCAGTGAACCCATATCCAAAGAATAGATCGTCGCATGTTCCAAAATTTCTGGGGTTTGGCCGTGGATGATTTTCCATGCCAAGCCTTCGGCGATCGCAGTTTTTCCTACGCCTGGATCACCCACCAAAAGAGGGTTGTTCTTGCGACGGCGGCACAGCACTTGGATGCAGCGCTCAACTTCGGCCTCGCGGCCAATGAGTGGGTCAACATCGCCCCTTTCGGCTTTGACATTCAGGTCAATGCAATATTTTGACAGGGCAGATTCTTTTTCTTCTCCAGCTTCGGCTTTGGATGTTTCAAGATGTTCGTCCGCACCATTCACCGCGCGTGCTTCACCGTATGTTGGGTCTTTAGCCACGCCATGAGCAATGAAATTGACCGCGTCATAACGAGTCATATCTTGCTCCTGAAGAAAATAGGCGGCGTTGCTTTCACGTTCAGCAAAAATTGCGACCAGTACATTCGCGCCCGTCACATCGATACGCCCAGACGATTGCACGTGAATCGCGGCACGTTGAATGACGCGTTGAAAAGCAGCCGTAGGTACGGATTCTGACCTTTCGACATCGGTCACAAGTGTAGAGAGATCACCATCAATAAAGGCCGTCAGTGTACTGCGTAAGGTTGCTAGATTGACAGCGCAGGCCTGCAGCACACGCGCCGCTTCGGGTTCGTCGGTCAAGGCTAAAAGTAAATGCTCCAAAGTTGCAAGTTCATGCTTGCGGTCATTGGCGAGTGACAATGCACTATGGATTGCTTGTTCTAACGTAGTCGAAAATGAAGGCACTTTGAGGCTCCTGTTCTGATCGGCTCTTTGGTCTTTGGGCATAACCTTAAAAGCAAATTTGGCTATTAATGGTCAGCTTTCGTTCATTTTTTTTTGCTTGTTCAAGGCTTATTTTGAATTTAGTGCAAAATTAATCTTAGAAAAGCGCCTTTACCGTTAGTTTCATATTAAAATTTGTTACGCATGTCACGAAGCACCGCAAAAACAGCCCCGTCGGTCTGGTTTTCGAGACCTAATGCGGCTTTCATAGTAGGTTCAACGGCGCGCAAGAATGGATTTGTTAGGCGTTCATTGGCTAAAGTTGTGTGTAGGGCTTTAAAGTCGGGCGCACCCGCGGTTCGATGGGCTGTGGCTCGCAAGGCACTATGGGGGTTGTTGGGTTCAACACTTAAGGCAAAGTGTTCGTTAACGGCCATATAATCATGACCCGAAAGAATGCGCGTTTCATTTGGCAGGGCCGTCAGGCGGGACAATGACCCCCACATTTGGTCAAAGCTGCCTTCAAACAAGCGACCACACCCCATCGCCATCAGACTGTCGCCCGTAAAGGCCAAGCCGCTTTTGGGAAGATAAAAGGCAATATGGCCGACAGTGTGGCCTGACACGTCCATTACACGACAAGCTTCGCCGCATAGTGTGAAGCTTTCGTCATTGGCCAAAGCTAGATCCAACGAAGGCAGACGGTGCGCATCTGCCTTCGCGCCTACCATGCGGGGAAGGGTTTTGCTGGCATATGCGGCCAAAAGCTCGGGCACGGCATCAATATGGTCAGAGTGATGGTGGGTTAAAAGTATATCGCTTAATTGCCAACCTTGCGTCGACAAAGCTCTTAGAATAGGCGCCGCTTCGGGTGCATCGATCAGAGCGGTTTCGCCGTTGACTTCATTATGCAAGAGATAAGCGAAATTATCCTTTAGACAGGGAACAATCAAAAGTTTCAGCGACATGGGAGGCCTTTTCATTGTTTGGGTTGCATCTGAAGCGATGAGCGACCACTCTATAGTATGAGTTTTACTTTGCCGCAAAATTACTAAGGCCGCAATGCATCTTGATGTTTTAGATCTGAGAAATTTTTACTATCGCACCAAATTGGGGCGCGTTGCGCAGCGCGCAGTGCGCGATGGTTTAACGGGGCTTTGGCCGGCTGCGATGTTGCAGGGGCAAACCGTAGTGGGATTTGGCTTTGCTGTACCTTTGCTACGGCCCTATTTGCTCCAAGCGCGCCGTGTGATAGGCCTGATGCCGGGGCCACAAGGCGTTATGCCTTGGCCAGCGGGTGAGCCAAATGTTTCAGTGCTGTGCGATGAGCGCAACTGGCCCCTGTCAACGGGTATGGTGGATCGTTTGGTGCTGATGCATGGACTTGAAACATCAGACACGCCTTCGGCTATTTTAGAAGAATGCTACCGTGTTTTAGGCCCTGGAGGGCGAGTGATATTCATTGTGCCCAACCGTTCGGGCATTTGGTCGCGCGGCGACACCACTCCATTTGGCTTTGGCCGACCCTATTCGGTGGCGCAAATTGATAGCCTGTTACGCGATCATGGTTTTACGCCCGAACGCCATGTGGCAGCATTGTTTTCACCGCCCTCTAAAAAGCGGTTTTGGCTTAGGCTGTCGGGCGCCTTAGAAATGACTGCGCGCCGCTTTGCCCCATGGTTTGCTGGCGGTGTTTGGATGATAGAGGCCTCGAAACAGGTTTACGCGCCCAAAAGTGGCGGCTTGGGAGAAAAGATGCGCCGGCCTTTACGTATTTTAGAAGGCGTGGGGGCAAAATCGCCTGTTCCAGCACTTAAATCCCAAGACTAAGCCCCTCGGCCGCAGGGCTTAGCCAAGTTGTTCCTACAGCGAGTTGCGGCCATGCCAGCGCACTCAGGTATGAATGGGTTTCATTAGGCGGGTCAAAAAGTCGCAGTTTGAGCCGCTATGGGTACAATAAGTTAAAAAATCTATAGATTGCCCTTTGATTTTTTGATATGGCCATCTTCAAGGTTGCGAGGTAAGAAAGGCTCTGCTACATCCCGCGCGGGGCTAAGTCGTGTGCGCGGCGTATGCGAACCTAAATGGTCTTGTAGAATCTGCGTTACAAGCCAAGCCATCGAAAGGGTTGACGTGTCAGAACCAGCTTCGATCTCTGCCAGTATTGCTTCGCGTTATGCGACTGCGATGTTTAATTTGGCAAAAGAAGGTAAAGCGCTTCCCGCGCTTGCATTAGATATAGATGCGATAGAGGTCGCTTTGAAGGTCAGCAAAGACTTGTCTATGATGATTGCCTCGCCGTTGGTGAGCCGTGATGATCAAGGCAAGGCAGTGGTTGCACTTGCATCTGCTATGGGCCTGTCGCAAATTGCGGCACATACTATGTCTTTGATGGCGCAAAATCGGCGCTTGTTCGCATTACCGCATTTGATTACTGATGTGCGCGGGCGCATTGCAGCAGAAAACGGCGAAATGACTGCTGAGGTAATTTCAGTTGTTAAATTGTCTGCTGCGCAGGCTAAAAAACTTGCTGCAACGCTTAAAGCCAGCGTTGGAAAAGAAGTAAAATTATCAATCGTTGTCGATGAATCCCTCATCGGCGGTCTTATCGTCAAGCTCGGCTCGACTATGATTGACACGTCAATCAAATCGAAGCTCGCAGCTCTTCAGAATGCAATGAAAGAGGTCGGATAAATGGGTATCCAAGCTGCTGAGATCTCCGCGATCCTTAAAGAGCAGATTAAAAATTTTGGTAAAGACGCAGCCGTAGCCGAAGTTGGACGCGTCCTGTCCGTGGGCGATGGTATCGCGCGCGTGCACGGACTTGATAATGTGCAAGCCGGTGAGATGGTGGAATTTACTGGGGGTATCCGTGGGATGGCCTTGAACCTTGAAGTTGACAACGTTGGTGTTGTTATTTTTGGGGATGACCGCTCGATCAAAGAGGGGGACACTGTCAAGCGCACCAAGTCGATCGTTGACGTTCCCGTAGGCGATGGTCTTTTGGGTCGTGTCGTCGACGGTTTGGGTAACCCGATCGATGGCAAAGGCCCGATCGTTTCGACTGAACGTCGCGTCGCTGACGTGAAAGCTCCTGGCATCATCCCCCGTAAATCGGTGCATGAGCCTATGGCAACAGGCCTTAAATCTGTCGACGCAATGATTCCAGTTGGCCGTGGTCAGCGCGAATTGATCATTGGTGATCGCCAAACAGGCAAAACAGCCATCGCTCTGGATACGATTTTGAACCAAAAGTCTTATAACAAGGCTGCGGCCAAAGACGAAGGCAAAAAACTTTACTGCATCTATGTTGCAATTGGGCAGAAACGCTCGACCGTTGCGCAGCTGGTTAAAAAACTGGAAGAAACTGGCGCACTTGAATACACAATTGTTGTGGCTGCGACTGCTTCTGATCCTGCCCCCTTACAATTCTTGGCGCCCTATGCGGCAACATCAATGGCAGAATATTTCCGCGACAACGGACGTCACGCCTTGATCATCTATGATGACTTGTCGAAGCAAGCAGTGGCTTACCGCCAAATGTCGTTGCTTTTACGCCGTCCACCCGGCCGTGAAGCCTATCCTGGTGACGTGTTTTATCTTCACTCGCGCTTGTTAGAGCGTTCGGCTAAATTGAACGATGAAAATGGGTCTGGTTCTTTGACAGCTTTGCCTATCATTGAAACCCAAGGTGGTGACGTGTCGGCCTTTATTCCGACAAATGTTATATCAATTACAGACGGTCAAATTTTCTTGGAAACAGAATTGTTCTACCAAGGTATTCGTCCTGCGGTTAACACTGGTCTTTCGGTGTCGCGGGTTGGGTCCTCGGCGCAGACAGATGCAATGAAATCTGTGGCAGGTCCAGTGAAGCTGGAATTGGCGCAATACCGCGAAATGGCCGCCTTTGCTCAATTTGGTTCGGATTTGGATGCGTCGACACAGCAACTTTTGAACCGTGGGGCGCGTTTGACAGAGCTGATGAAACAGCCCCAATACGCGCCTTTGACCAACGCCGAGATCGTCTGTGTTATTTTTGCGGGCACTAAAGGTTATTTGGACAAAATTGCTGTTAACGACGTGAGCCGTTTTGAAGCTGGTTTGTTGCAGTATTTACGCAAAACTGACAAAGATTTACTCGAAGACATCACCAAAAACGACCGCAAGGTAAAGGGCGATCTTGAAGTTAAAATCAAGGCAGCACTTGACGATTTTGCGAAAGACTTCGCCTAAGGGCGGGTCAGGAGAACGGTAGATGCCAAGCCTCAAAGATCTTAAAAATAAAATTGGGAGCGTGAAAAACACGCGTAAGATCACCAAGGCGATGCAAATGGTATCGGCTGCTAAGCTGCGCCGTGCGCAAGACGCAGCTGTCGCCGCACGCCCGTATGCTGAGCGGCTTATTTCTGTTATGGCAGGGCTGTCTGCATCGGTTAGCAAGGCGCAAGGCGCGCCCCGGCTTTTGGCTGGGACGGGCTCTGAAAAAGTACACCTTTTGGTGGTAATGACCTCTGAGCGTGGCCTTTGTGGTGGGTTTAATTCGACCATTGCGCGGTTGGCGCGGCTGCATGCGCAAAAACTGATTGCAAGCGGCAAAAATGTTAAGATTTTGACTGTGGGCAAGAAAGGCCGAGATCAACTGCGGCGTGATCTGGGCATGCATTTTGTGGCGCATATCGACCTTTCCGAGGTCAAGCGGGTGGGCTATGTGAATGCATTAGCAATCACGAAAGACATTTTGTCGAGTTTTGACGCTGGCGAGTTTGACGTGGCCACATTGTTCTTTAACCGCTTTAAATCCGTAATCAGCCAAATTCCAACTGCGCAGCAAGTTATTCCTGCGCAGTATGAAGAAGGCGCGCTAGCTACCGCTCTTTATGATTACGAACCCAGTGAAGAAGCTATCTTGGCAGATTTGCTGCCGCGCGGCGTTGCTACGCAGGTCTTTACCGCCCTGCTGGAAAATGCTGCGTCGGAACAGGGGGCGCGGATGTCCGCAATGGACAATGCGACACGAAATGCCGGTGAGATGATCACCAAATATACGACATTGTATAACCGCACCCGCCAAGCCGCTATCACTAAAGAGCTTATTGAAATTATTTCGGGCGCTGAGGCGCTCTGACCCGCACGGAGAAAAATGATATGGCAAAAGCGAAAGTACAAGGCAAAATCACCCAGGTGATTGGCGCCGTGGTAGACGTGCAATTTGAAGGTGACCTTCCGGCCATTCTAAATGCACTTGAAACCACAAATAACGGTAAGAAACTTGTATTGGAAGTAGCACAGCACCTAGGCGAAAGCACGGTGCGCACCATCGCGATGGATGCAACTGAAGGCCTGGTGCGTGGTGCACCTGTAACTGACACGGGCGGCCAAATTTCGGTTCCAGTTGGTTCGGCCACTTTGGGGCGTATTATGAATGTCACCGGTGACCCGGTTGACGAAAAAGGGCCTGTCCGCACTAAGGAAACCCGCGGTATTCACGGAAAAGCTCCCGAGTTTTCGGAGCAATCGACCGAAACGGAAATTCTTGTGACAGGGATCAAAGTGATTGATCTTTTGGCCCCATATACCAAGGGTGGTAAAATTGGTCTGTTCGGTGGCGCTGGCGTTGGTAAAACTGTTTTGATCATGGAATTGATCAATAACATTGCCAAAGTGCACTCTGGCGTGTCCGTGTTTGCGGGAGTCGGTGAGCGCACACGTGAAGGCAACGACCTTTATCACGAAATGATCGAATCAGGTGTTATCAACCTTGAAGATTTGACTAAATCAAAAATCGCCTTGGTTTATGGGCAAATGAACGAACCCCCAGGAGCACGTATGCGCGTAGCTTTGTCGGGTTTGACATTGGCTGAGCAGTTCCGGGATGACACTGGTTCGGACGTTTTGTTCTTTGTGGATAATATCTTTCGCTTTACCCAAGCGGGCTCCGAAGTGTCGGCGCTTTTGGGCCGTATTCCTTCGGCTGTTGGTTATCAGCCGACCCTGGCAACCGACATGGGCGCAATGCAAGAACGTATTTCTTCGACCAAAAACGGATCAATCACTTCGGTGCAAGCTGTTTATGTTCCTGCCGATGACTTGACCGATCCTGCGCCGGCCACGTCGTTCGCCCACTTGGACGCGACCACTGTTTTGGATCGTGCTATCTCAGAAAAAGGTATTTATCCTGCGGTGGATCCGTTGGGTTCAACGTCGCGTTTGCTCGACCCATTGATCATCGGAGAAGAACATTACAATGTTGCGACCAGCGTGCAACGTGTTCTTCAGCGCTACAAATCCTTGCAGGATATTATCGCGATTTTGGGCATGGATGAATTGAGCGAAGAAGACAAATTGGCCGTGACACGCGCCCGCAAACTTGAGCGGTTCCTGTCGCAGCCTTTTGATGTGGCTAAAGTCTTTACTGGATCTGACGGCATTCAAGTTCCATTGGAAAAAACTATTGCTTCGTTTAAAGCTGTTGTGGCTGGTGAATATGACCATCTGCCAGAGGCCGCGTTCTATATGGTCGGTGACATTGAAGACGTGGTTGCTAAAGCTCAACGTCTTGCTGCAGCTGCGGCATAGTGGGTAATATGGCAATAGCTGTCAAATTTGACCTCGTCAGTCCTGAGCGCCTTTTGACCTCTATTCAGGCGATCGAGGTTCAGCTCCCAGGTGCAGATGGCGACATGACGGTTATGGAAGGGCATGCCCCGACCATCACTAATTTGCGCCCTGGAATTGTGCAGGCGATTTTGCCCAACGGCACCGAGGCCTTTGCTGTAACTGGTGGCTTTGCTGAAATCGGCCCAAAAAGTGTATCTGTACTGGCCGAACAAGCCGTGCTTTTGGCCGATGTGACGGCCGAAATGCTCGATGAAATGGTCGCAGTTGCACGTGAAGCCGCTTCGGCCTCATTGCCTGAAAACCGCGATGCAGCCGATAAAGCGGTTGAAGATTTTTTAGCTCTACGTTTGGCCGTAGGCCAATAGTATAACCTAAATTTTAAAATGCCCCGAGATTCGTAATAAGTTATTGGCTTTGTTATACAATAACCGCGCTTACTTGCGCTGATACATGCCTTCGTAAATAGGAACTAACGTATTTGTTTCGAACAGCGATGAAACGGACGTTCCGTTCCAAATATTCAAAATTGCTTGCGCAAAAATAGGCGCTGTGGGAACGATGCGAATATTGGCGCAGGCTAGTGTCTCCGCGGTGGGGCGGATAGAGTCGGTAATAACCAAGTTCTTCATAACTGATTTTGAAATACGCTCAACCGCAGGGCCTGACAAGACGCCGTGGGTGATATAGCTATGCACTTCGATAGCCCCATTTTCGATCAGGATTTCTGCTGCTTTGCACAGAGTGCCAGCTGTATCGCAAATATCGTCGACTATTATACATTTTTTACCCGAAACATCACCTATCACGGTCATTTCGGCAATCTCACCCGTTTTTTCGCGGCGTTTATCCACAATCGCCATTGGCGCTTTGATGCGTTTGGCTATTTCACGAGCGCGCGACACACCGCCCACATCGGGCGATACAACCATCAAATTATCAATGTCACCTTTGAAATTATGTTCAATATCCAGCGCAAAAATGGGAGCAGAATAAAGATTGTCAACAGGAACGTCAAAAAAGCCCTGAATTTGGGCTGCGTGCAGATCAAGGGTCAGAACTCGGTCAATACCAGCTTCGGTTAACAGGTTAGCAACCAGTTTGGCCGAAATAGGTGTGCGCGCTTTGGCGCGGCGGTCTTGGCGGGCATAGCCAAAATAGGGAATAACAGCCGTAATGCGTGCTGCAGACGAACGACGTAGAGCATCGGCAATGATCAATAGCTCCATTAAGTTGTCATTGGCGGGGTTAGATGTGGGCTGGATGATATACATATCTTCGCCGCGTACATTGTCATAAACTTCTACGAAAATCTCTTGATCATTAAATCTCTCAACGCGTGAATCGACCAAATTTACAGACATACCGCGGTGCATTGACATTCGTCGGGCTATTAATTTGGCAAGGTCAAGATTGGCAGTTCCAGAGATCAGTTTGGGCTCGGACATTGCGGACATATTGGTTCCTTGGCTAGAGCTAAAAGGATTCGTCAAACGTGCATTCTCCCTAGCACTCTGGGTGGCGGTTGAAAACCAATGCGCGCCCCAATGTTAATAATTGTGACGCCTTGGAATAACATTCTTAGGGCTTTGCCATGATCCGCAAAAAGTTTTCAACTTCGGTATGTGTGGTGGCCCAAGAGCAAACCAGCCGCCCACCCACCATTTCATCTGGAGCGCCTTCTAGTCTTTCCTCTTCATTCAGATAATAATAGGCCCCCTCATTGTGGAGGCGTTGATGATAGGCCCGCGGCCATCTAGCAAAGATAATATTGGCATCGCTCTGATGGTCAAAACGCACATAGGGCAGCGCTGATAGCCCTAAGGCCAATTTTGACGCTGTGCTATTTGCGCGGGTGGCCAGATCAAGCCAAAGCCCCCCTCGCAAATAGGCCTGCATCTGCGCCGACAGAAAGCGGTGTTTCGACATCAAATGGCCCGCGCGTTTGCGGCGCAGTTCAAACTCCCAGGCCTGATCGGGATTAAACAATATGACCGCTTCAACTCCCATCAAGCCATTTTTTGTGCCACCAAAAGACAAAACATCAATGCCCGCGCGCCATGTCATATCTGCTGGGCTTGTTGTGGTGGACACCAATGCATTGGCAAAACGCGCACCATCCATATGGCAAGGCAGGCCGAATTCCCTGGCAACCAAGGTAAGAGCTTTTACCTCAGCCGCCGAATAGGCCGTGCCGGCTTCGGTCACATTTGTCAAAGACACTATTCCACGCTGCACGCTATGCACGCCGCCCTGGCCCGTACTTGCAATCACGTGGCGCAGGGCTTCAGGCGTCATTTTTCCGTGATTTCCCTCCACCAACACAAGTTTAGCGCCGTTGGTAAAAAATTCGGGTGCGCCACATTCGTCTTTTTCAATATGGGCTGTGGCGTGACAAAAAACTGTGCCCCAGGGTGGTGTGCTGAGCGCTAACGAGAGCGCGTTTGCCGCCGTTCCAGTGGCGACCAGATAGACGGCCGCGTTTGGCGCTGCAAACAGTTCACGCAGGCACGTAGTCACATCGTCCATCATTGGATCAGCGCCATAAGACTTGGTTTGCACTTCGTTTATGGCAGCCAGCGCTGCCATAATCTGCGGCGCAACAGGGGCGGTATTGTCAGAGGCAAAAAACATTAAGGCGTCTCCTCAATCACATAATTTTCCCATTCGTCAACGGGCACGGAAGATTCGGGCACTGTCCAGCCCTGCACAGATACGCGCGCGTCATGTACGGATTGGTTGGTGCCAGAAATCAAAGGGTGCCAGTCAAGTAGGGGCTTGCCTTCGTAAAGGCGGCGATAGGCGCAGGTACGGGGCATCCAATAAGCGATTTTTGGTAATGTATTGGGTGAAACTTGCACGCAATCTGGCACAAAGTCGCGTCTATTGTCATAATTTTTGCAGCGGCACGTTTCGCCGTTTAGCAGATGGCACGCCACGCGGGTGAAAGCCACTTCGCCTGTGTCTTCGAATTCAAGTTTATTAAGGCAGCACTTTCCACAGCCATCGCATAGTGCTTCCCATTCGGCATGGGTCAGCGCGTCAAGCGAAAGGTTCTCCCAGAATTTAGGGCGCAGTTCATTTGTCATAATGTGGCTAAAATTGCGCGGGCTTGGTCGCAGTCATTTGCCATTTGTGCAAGTAGTGGCGCTAAGCCGTCAAACACCATTTCTGGACGTAGATAGTCGATAAAGGCTACCGAAAGCTCAGAATCGTATAGATTTTCTGAAAAATCGAACAAAAAACTTTCCAAATTAGGTTGATTTTTGCCAAACATTGGGCGTACGCCCAGACTGGCGACACCTTTATAGGCACCTTTATGGGGCCCAGTCAGCACATCAATTAAAACCGCATAAATCCCAAGCTTGGGCAGATGCAAACCATTTACCGACATATTCGCCGTAGGATAACCAAATTCGCCCCCTCTTTTTGCGCCATGCAGCACCGGTCCATCAATGCGATGCCAGTGACCCAGCATCACGCCTGCACGGGCCGGGTCGCCATCTTGCAGTGCCTGGCGAATCGCTGTTGAGGAAATTTCTGCCCCACCGCTTTGCACAAGGGGAGCGATGGTCACACCAAAGCCAAATTCTTGGCCCAATTGCACCAGATCTCTGGCCCGCCCGGCCCGCCCTTTGCCAAAGCAAAAGTCTGCCCCGACCACTACATGGTTTACCCCTGCAGCATGATGCAGAATATCGTGGGCAAATGCACGGGGATCCAATGCGGCAAGGGACATATCAAAAGTCAGCTCATAAAGCTTTTCGACACCTAGTTTTTCTAGTTGGTGCGCTCTTGCTGTGGTATTCATAAGTCGGAATGGCACCGCATCTTTTGGGCTAAAAAAAGCACGCGGGTGTGGTTCAAATGTCATGACGCCTAGGGGCCCATAGTTTCGTGCGAGATCAAGCACGCACTGGTGACCCAAATGCACGCCGTCAAAGTTGCCTAAGGCGCAAGAAGCCCCTTTGTCCTGTGGAGAAAGACCCTGTAACTGGTGGTAAATTTGCATACTTCCCAAATGGCCAAAGGCCCTTATAATGACATTATCAAGCTTACGCCTCTTAAATATGGTATCGCTCAGAGCGGCTCTGTTTTCAAGTGCCCTAAGCTGGCGGTTAGCGCAAATATCCTATAGCGAAAGTCGCGCGACGCATATGTGCGGTCAACCACGGGTTCAAAAGGGTTGCGTTGGGGTTTTGTGGGTCGGGGCCAAAATTGCCGTTGGCGATGCCCGAGGTGATGAACACACTGTCAATCGCTTGTGACATTGCACCAAGAATATCGGTATCAATCCCGTCACCAATAGCCAACAGGCGTGGCTCTTTCAGGTCGGGACGTAAGGCCGCCAAACGTCGAAGCGCTAAGTCGTAGACTGGTGCGTGGGGCTTGCCGTAATATAGCGCCCGTCCGCCCATTTCAGAGTAAAGTTGCGCCAACGCTCCCGCGCAGAAAATTCGCTGTTCGCCCCGATCAACAATTATATCAGGATTGGCACAGAGCATTGGCAAATCGCGCGCGATGGCCTTCCCAAATTGTTCGCGGTAATCTTCTGGCGCGTCAGCAGTATCATCAAATAGGCCTGTGCAAACAATTCCTTGGGCCCGCTCAAAGCTCACACTTTCGATGATAAAATTGTGTGGTATCAATGGGGTCGGATCGACACTGATCGGATTGAAAAACTCTACATCATGGCTGGGGCCTAGATGGTAGACTTTTTGGCCAACTGCTCCTGAGTAAAGCCCATATTGGGCTGCGTCGCCTGAACTGGCGATCAGGTCGTAGCTGTCATTCGGAACATGCATGTCGGCTAGCTGCGCCCTTACGCTGGCACTTGGGCGCGGCGAGTTGGTAACCAAAACCACTACGCCACCTGCGGCGCGGTAGTCTTGCAAAGTGCGCACTGCTGCAGGAAAGGGGGTGCTGCCATTGTGCAAGCAGCCCCACAGATCGCAAAAAAGTACATCATAGGAGGCGGATACTTCAGACAGATTCTGGATGATTTTAGTCATTTACAGCCCTAAAGTGTCAAAACGGGAATAATTTGCTTTTTGCGTGACAAGATACCTGGCAAAATAACAGTGTCACCTGTGATCACGACCCCAAAGGACGCCTCAGCAAGCGTTTTTACAAAATTATTGGGCACCAAAAGGGTAGCCTCTTCGCGTAAAATATCAACCACAAACAGTAAAACTTGTTCTGCCCCGTCTTCAGTCGCAACTTGCGGCATGGCGGCCATCAAGGTGGCTTTGCGGTCAAGCACGACTTTGGGCGATGTGGTTTCTATAACTGACACGCGCAACTGCTTGCCAGCGACTTCATATGCTTTGGAATCCATCCTCAGCAAGGCTGCATCGCCAAACGCAGAAATATCAGATTTGGCGGCAAACATTTCCTCGGCCAACTTAACCATATCCACGCCTAACTCTACCGCCAAAGCTTCGGCTACAGTGCGGTCGTGGTGGGTCGTGGTGGGTGAGCGAAACAACAGCGTGTCAGACAAAATACAAGAGAGCATCAGTCCCTTGATTGCGTGGGGGGCACGCGCCAAATCTGGGCCAATAAGATCATGCATGATCGTGGCGGTGCACGCCAAGGGACGCAAAACCATGTCTATTGGGGTTTTGGATTTAAGCCCACCTGTCAGCAAGTGATGGTCGATAATCGCTAAAATATTTGAATCATTAATAGAAGCGGGTAGCTCTGCGGGGTTATTTGTGTCGACAATTACCACGTTATCGTCTGGCATAACGGCCAATATAATTGCAGGAGTTTCAAAGCCCCAATGTCGGACAACAAACGCAGCTTCAGTGTTAGGTTGGCCTAATAAAAGTGCTGTAGCTGGAGTCTTTTTGATTTCGTTCAGATACCAAGCCCAAATGATGGGGGACCCTGCGCTGTCTGTATCTGGGGCTTTGTGTCCGAAAATTTTAATCATGATTTGTCCGTAAATGAGTGTCGGCGCGTTATAGGACATGGTTTGGTCAATGTCACGCTAGAGCGGCGCTTCAAACCGCTTGGGGTCCACAAAAAAATCGTGGACGCTGGTTGACACTGGCGGAATGTATCACTAGATAAACTTTGTTAGCACTTAAATGTGAAGAGTGCTAATTGAAATTAACCTGAAACCTAAGGAGCGTTTTCAGATGGCATTTACACCGCTGCAAGATCGAGTATTGGTCCGCCGCATTGAAGGCGAAGAAAAGACCAAGGGCGGTCTTATCATCCCTGATACTGCAAAAGAGAAACCTGCTGAAGGCGAAGTCGTCGCCTGTGGCGCTGGCGCACGCAAAGATTCGGGCGAATTAATCCCGATGGGCGTAAAAGCTGGCGACCGCGTGCTGTTTGGCAAATGGTCAGGAACAGAAGTCACGCTTGAAAGCAAAGAGCTTCTTATAATGAAAGAAAGCGACATTTTGGGAATTATTTCCTAAGAGCGTCAGCCCTTTACATAAAAGGGTATTTCTTAAACGTAATTTTAGACAAACTGGAGCAAGCAAATGGCTGCTAAGGAAGTCAAATTTGACACCGATGCCCGTGACCGTATGTTACGCGGCGTAAACATCCTCGCGGATGCTGTTAAAGTAACTTTGGGCCCAAAAGGCCGCAATGTTGTACTTGAAAAATCATTCGGCGCGCCACGCATAACAAAAGATGGCGTGACTGTTGCCAAAGAAATCGAACTTTCGGATCGCTTTGAAAATATGGGCGCGCAGATGGTTAAAGAAGTGGCCTCGCGCACTAATGATGAAGCGGGTGACGGCACCACGACCGCGACTGTTTTGGCTCAAGCCATCATCAAAGATGGGCTGAAAGCCGTGGCCGCTGGCATGAACCCAATGGACGTGAAGCGCGGTGTTGATCAGGCAACTTCATTAGTTGTTGCAGCGATTAAAGCAGCCTCGCGTCCAGTGTCTGACTCAGCGGAAGTGGCACAAGTTGGCACAATCTCTTCTAATGGTGAGGTCGAAATAGGCCGTCAAATCTCCGATGCGATGCAAAAAGTTGGCAACGAAGGCGTGATCACTGTAGAAGAAAACAAAGGCCTAGAGACAGCAACAGAAGTTGTAGAAGGCATGCAATTTGACCGTGGGTTCCTTTCGCCTTATTTCGTGACTAATCCTGATAAAATGATTGCAGACTTGGAAGATTGCTACATTTTGCTGCACGAGAAAAAACTCTCGTCCTTACAGCCAATGGTGCCTTTGTTGGAAGCCGTTATCCAAAGCACAAAACCTTTGATAATCATTTCGGAAGATGTTGAAGGCGAAGCTTTGGCAACTTTAGTTGTCAACAAATTGCGCGGCGGATTAAAAATCGCTGCTGTGAAAGCTCCTGGTTTTGGTGACCGCCGTAAAGCAATGTTGCAAGACATCGCTGTCTTGACTGGTGGGCAAGTGATTTCTGACGATCTAGGCATGAAATTGGAAAATGTGACCATCGATATGTTGGGCACCGCCAAAAAAGTGACCATCACCAAAGACAACACTACCGTGATTGACGGAGGTGGAGACAGCAGTGAAATTGCAGCACGTGTGACCCAAATCCGTGCGCAAATTGAAGATACAACCTCTGATTATGACCGCGAAAAACTGCAAGAGCGCGTGGCAAAATTGGCGGGTGGCGTTGCTGTTATCCGCGTGGGCGGTATGAGTGAAATTGAAGTGAAAGAGCGTAAAGACCGTGTGGATGATGCGCTCAACGCTACTCGTGCTGCTGTTCAAGAAGGTATTGTTGTTGGAGGTGGTGTAGCTTTGATCCAAGCTGGCAAGGCTTTGGACGGCGTGACAGGTGTGAACCCTGATCAAACTGCTGGCATAGCTATCGTGCGCCGCGCCTTGGAATCACCACTCCGTCAAATCGCGCAAAATGCTGGCGTTGACGGTTCGGTTGTTGCTGGCAAAGTACGCGAAAGCAACGACAAAAACTTTGGCTTTAATGCACAAACCGAAGAATATGGTGACATGTTTAAATTTGGCGTGATCGACCCTGCTAAAGTTGTGCGTACAGCACTCGAAGATGCGGCTTCTGTTGCTTCTTTGCTGATCACTACTGAAGCCATGATTGCTGACAAGCCAGAGCCCAAATCATCGGGCGGCGGCGGCGGCGGCGGCGGCGACATGGGCGGCATGGGTGGCATGGGCGGAATGATGTAATCATCCGACCAATGCTTAGTCTTAAAGGCGCAGCTTTTGTTGCGCCTTTTTTTTAGAAAGCTACGTTACGTAACCTGTATTTTTTGTATCTTTCTAGGGTGACTTCTAGTTATTTTTTGGTTGCCACGGAGTATGTGATGAATGAGATATTTTCAATATCTTAAGTGTTAAGGGTGAAAGTCTGTAAGGCAAACTGTCTATGCCTGCGCCATAGTAAACCAGGCCTTGATTTGCCAGTTGAAGGCATCGAAAACTATCGTGCAATAGTTCCGCTTCGTGCTTTCATTGACTTATTTCCCAGATTTTAAAAACATATAACCTTGCGTGTGTAGCTGCAGGCCATGCGCGATGTAAAAATTATTGGAATTTTTCAGCACTCGCAAACACATCATAAAATAACGTTTTCTAAAGCATCATAGATGCAGGCTTGGCCCCAAGCCGCCTTAGCGAGAGTAGAAGGTTTATAGCGGGTTGTGGCCAGTTCTGAGCGGCTGAAAAAGCGTCTCCGGGTAACAATATGGCCTGGGTCTTGCCAATTTGGGTCAATACGGCCCGCAACGATGCTGCAGTGAAAAAACACTTCAATTTGGTGAAACCCACTTATAGGGTCGTGAAATTCATTGATCAGGGCTGGCGTGCCAACGTCGATTGTAAGACCTGTTTCCTCGAACAGTTCGCGTATCAGATTTTCGGGCAACGACTGGCCCGGAACTACGCCACCCCCGGGAGCGCACCAAAGGTTAGATTTTTTTCCCGGATAGGCATTCACTAAAAGCACGCGGTCTTCGTTCAAAATAAGTGCGCGTACAGCACAGCGGGGCGTTTTATATTTCATCGAATGAGTTTTAAAGGGCAGGCTATTATTGTCTACCCCTTACCCTAAACCTAGGCCTCATTCTTTTGGCAGGATTGCACTAAAACAACTGCCTTTGCTTAAGGTACTATCAATTAGCAGTCGGCCGCGGTGGCGGTAGATAATATGCTTAACAATGGCCAGCCCGAGACCTGTGCCCCCCTTTTCGCGTGAGCGGTGGTCATCAATACGGAAAAACCGCTCGGTTAATCGTGGCAGATATATTGGATCTATCCCCGCCCCGTCATCCTGCACATCCATGCGATAAACTGGCCCGCGCAACTGTGAATCTCGGTCAATGGCTGTGATGTTGACATGAACGGACCCGCCCTCTTTCCCATATTTAATTGCATTTTCGATCAGATTTGTGAAAATTTGACTTAATTGATCTGGATCGGCGGGGAGCAAAACCGGTGCCGGTAGGCCAATCATTTCAACCGTGATTTTCATTTTTCTGGAAAGCGGATTGAGTGCGCGAATTACACTCATGATCACGGCGTGCGCATCAACTAATTCGGTTGGGCGCACGCGTTCCGTGGCCTCGACCCGACTTAAGAACAAAAGATCCTGAACCAAACGGTTCATCCGCTCAGCTTCATGCTGCATGATTCCCAAAAAACGATCACGAATTTTTTCATCCTGACAGGCTGGCCCACGCAGTGTTTCTATGAAACCCATTAAGGCAGTTAGGGGTGAGCGCAGTTCATGGCTTAGATTTGCAACGAAATCACGACGCATCTGGCTGATTTTTTCGTTTTCGGTGACGTCTTTAAACGACACCACGGCCCCCAACAAAGTTTGATCTTCAAGCGGCGACAGACTAACCGAAAAGGTTGTATCGCCGGAATGGTTTGACAAAATATAGCTACATTCTTGTGACTCCCCCGTTTCAAAAAGCGCGCTCATCGCTTGGGCGAATTGCGGCTGTCGAAAAGTTAGAACAAAATGCCGCCCCAAGTTTTCTTCGCCAAACAACCCCCTAGCTAGCTCATTCATCGCAGCAACGCGTAAGGTTCGCTCAATCAAGACCACCGGAATTGGAATGCCGGTAATGATGGAAAGTGAAAGGGGTGATTCCATGCGGCTTTGACCTTATCCAAATCCAAGCCCTTTGGCGTGGTATGTCTGCAAGATGCCCGTCGATTATAACAAAGCTACTAAATCATGTCATACCAAACATCAGATTTGCCCTATTTTTTGCGCATGGGATGAAGTATTTCCGTCAGAAAAGCTATAAGGTATCTACTTTAGATGCATAATATCAGTTGGTTGTATAAAAATTCTACTCAGAATTGAAAATCAGAATTGTCACCAATCTGTTACAAAAATTATATATTTTGTTAATAAATTTTGATTAGGAGTGAGTGGGTCAGATCAACAAATTTTTAGGAGACGTTATGACATTCGTAAAACTCAGTATATCCGCTTTGGCATTTGCATCGCTTTCTGCGTTGGCTGCTCTTGCGCGTGACAATGTACATTCAGCCGGTTCATCCACTGTGAAACCTTATGCTGAAATTGTAGCAGAAGCATTTGGCGAAAATTTCGATTTCCCAACGCCAGTGGTTGAGGGTGGTGGTTCCGGCGGTGGACGTAAAAAATTGTGCCAAGGCGTTGGCGAAAACACCATCGACATTGCGAACTCATCTTCGCGCATTAAGCAATCTGACGTTGATGCTTGCGCTGCAAGTGGCGTAAATGAAATCATGGAAGTGCGCATTGGGTATGACGGCATCGTATTTGCCTCAGATATAAATGGTGCAAGCTTTGCTTTCACGCCTTCTGACTGGTTTAATGCGTTGTCAGCTGAGGTTGTCAATGAAGGCAAAATTGTCACCAATTTAAACAAAACTTGGGCTGACGTGAACCCGTCATTAGCCGCCCAAAATATAACTGCATATATTCCAGGTACCAAGCACGGCACACGCGAAGTTTTTGACGTAAAAGTTCTTGTAGCTGGTTGTAAAAATACTGGCGCTTACGATATCTACAAAGCAGCAAATGGTGACGACAAGAAAAAAGCCGAAAAAGCTTGCATGAATGTCCGCACAGATGGTGCTTCGGTTGATATCGACGGTGATTATACAGAAACATTGTCACGCATTGGAGCTAACAAAAATGCAATCGGCGTTTTTGGTCTGTCGTTCTACCAAAACAACACCGACAAATTGCGCGTCGCGACAATGTCTGATGTTGTACCTTCGACAGAAACAATCGCCTCTGGCATTTATCCTGTATCGCGCCCGCTCTACTTCTATGTAAAAAATGCGCATTTGGGTGTGATACCTGGTTTACAAGAATATATCGACTTCTTCGTGTCAGATGATATGGCAGGCCCCGATGGTCTTTTGGCTGAGTACGGCTTGATATCTGATCCAGAGTTGGCTGCAAGCCAAGCGATGGTTGCTGCTGGCACACCAATGGCTCCCTTGAACTAACTCTAACTTTTTTGGTGACGAAATCCGCCACCCTATTTCTAAATGGAAAATATTATGAGCCTAGGAACTTTGATCGCGGTTTTGTTTATATTAACTGTTTTAGGGTTTATGATAGGCCGTATGCGTGCACTTTCCTGCGTCGATGGAGATGCGCGTAAACTGCACTCACTCCCAAATTTCTATGGCGGAATGGTCGCTATTTTTATCGCTTTTCCAGCATTTCTGATATTATGTGCTTGGTTAGTCGTTCAACCAATGCTTATTGAATCGAAAGTTAGAGGTACGATAACTACAGCCGAAATAGCTGAAGGTTCTAGCCGAGCAATGGTGATGGCTGATGTCCGCCGCATTTCCCAAGGTCTTGACGCTGCGCTAAAAGCTGGCGGTATGTCTGAAAAAAATCTGATCGACTTCGACACCACTCAATCTGATGCGAATGTGCTGCTTTCGACTGCTGGTGTGGCCCTCGGTTCTAAGGTGCAGCCAAGCGTTTTTGAAGCAGGACGTCAGCACCGGATTTTGACGAAATCGGCCCAATTGGGCATGGTAATCATAGTTTTAAGCGTTGCCTTGCTTGGCTTTACGCTGTCATGGCGGCGCATCACTCCGAAGATGCGAGCGCGCAATGTGGTGGAACGCGCTATCCTTTGGGGCTTGATTGCCTCATCCTTGGTAGCGATTATGACGACGATTGGGATTATCGCTTCGATGGTGTTTGAAACGGTGAACTTCTTTCAAATGTATCCTGTTGTTGAGTTTTTTACTACGCCTGTGTGGAACCCGCAGTTTCGTGGCGGGTCGGAGCTAGGGATTCTGCCACTCTTGTGGGGAACGCTTTACGTGTCTTTTGTGGCACTGATTGTTGCAGTTCCGATTGGGCTTTTTGTGGCGATTTATCTGTCTGAATATGCTGGGACTAAACTGCGGGCTTTTGCAAAGCCTGCGATCGAGATTTTGGCCGGAATTCCAAGTATCGTTTATGGTCTGTTTGCTTTGATTACCATTGGGCCGTGGCTGCGTGATTATTTTGCGCAACCTTTGGGCTTGGGCAACAGTTCGTCTTCGGTCATTACCGCCGGCATCGCTATGGGGATTATGCTAATTCCTTTTATATCATCGTTGTCAGATGACATTATCAACGCAGTTCCACAAAGCCTGCGCGATGGATCTTATGCACTTGGCGCCACGCAATCAGAAACCATTCGTCAAGTTGTTGTGCCTGCAGCATTACCAGGCATTGTGGGTGCGATTTTGATGGGTGCCAGTCGTGCGATTGGTGAAACCATGATTGTGGTTTTGGGTGCGGGGGCATCGGCGAAACTTTCGATCAACCCTTTTGAGGCGATGACTACCATTACTGTTAAAATAGTAAGCCAATTGACGGGCGACACCGAATTCAACTCGCCAGAAACGCTGGTTGCTTTCGCATTAGGAATAACTCTGTTTGTCTTTACCCTATTGCTGAACGTCCTAGCCCTTGCCATTGTGCGCAAATATAGCGAGCAATACGAATGATCAACAGTTCAAAAATCACTTTTATATCGATTTTCCGCCCAGATGAGCGGACCCAGCGGCGCAACGCGGCCGAAAGGCGCTTTCGGGCTTTTGGGCTTTTGGCGGTGCTCGTTTCGGTTTTGGCATTAGTTTTTCTGGTAACCTCAATTTGGACGAAGGGTTCGGGCGCTTTTTACCAAACATTTATAACCGTTCCTGTAACATTGTCGGCTGAAAAGCTTGATCCCAAAGGGAACGGCGATTTGGATCAGATGAAAAAGGTTACCACGATTGGCTATAAAAAATTAATTGCAGCAAACTTGCTGGCGCAATTGACGGTGCATGGCATCGATACGACAAATGTCAGCGATAAAGGCATTGGAAAAATGCTTTCGTCTGAATCTGCGGCAACGCTACGCAATACAGTCATTGGAAACCCAAACCTTATTGGCCGTACGATGACTTTTGACTTTCTGGCGAGCGGGCGTATCGATGGGTATTACAAGGGCCGTGTGAGCATGGCCAGCGCTGCGCTTGATAATAATGTTTCGCCCGCACAATTGCTTTTAGCTGATGAATTGAAGAAAAAAAATCTTTTGAATGTGAACTTTAATTGGCGGTTTTTGTCAGCGCCTGACGCGTCAGAACTGCGTCCCGAGGCAGCAGGCTTAGGCGTCGCCATATTGGGTTCGGCCTATATGATGTTGATCGTTTTGGTCCTGGCTTTACCCTTGGGGGTGGCCACCTCAATTTATCTGGAAGAATTTGCGCCAAAAAATCGTTGGACTGACGTGATCGAGGTGAATATCTCGAACCTTGCCGCTGTGCCTTCGATTGTTTTCGGAATTTTGGGCTTGGCGGTCTTTATCAATATCGGCGGCCTGCCACAGTCTGCCTCCATCGTAGGGGGATTGGTCTTGACCTTGATGACCCTGCCAACGATTATTATCTCAACGCGAGCAAGCTTGCAAGCGGTGCCACCAAGTATTCGCGATGCGGCCTTGGGTGTGGGAGCTTCCAAAATGCAATCCGTATTTCACCATGTGTTACCCCTTGCCATGCCAGGCATTATGACGGGCACTATAATAGGTGTTGCGCGAGCTTTGGGTGAAACGGCGCCTTTGCTATTGATAGGCATGGTTGCTTTTGTGCGTGACTTTCCTTCTAGCCCCCCTTCGGGGTTTTTTGATCCTGCTTCAGCCTTGCCTGTGCAGGTTTATCAATGGACCCAGCGAGCGGACCCCGCGTTTACCGAACGAGCTTCGGGGGCTATTATAGTTTTGCTTGGATTTTTGTTAGTGCTTAATACTTTGGCTATTGTGTTGCGCAACCGATTTGAACGGCGCTGGTAGACGTTGGATAGATTATGAAAGACATGGTATTCTTGGAGAGAGATGTGGAAGTCGCAAAAAACAAAATATCAGCGAAAGGTGTGCAGGTCCACTACGACCAAATTCATGCTTTGAAAGATGTGAATGTCGATATTCTCGATAAGACAGTGACTGCTTTCATCGGTCCTTCGGGCTGTGGAAAATCTACGTTCTTGCGCTGTTTTAACCGAATGAATGACACGATTTCAGGCTGCCGTGTAGTTGGTGCTATTCATCTGGATGGAGAAGACATTTATGACAGTGGCGTTGATCCGGTGCAACTGCGTGCCAAAGTGGGAATGGTATTTCAAAAGCCTAACCCGTTCCCTAAATCGATCTACGAAAATGTTGCTTATGGGCCAAAAATTCATGGTCTAACCCACAATAAGGTTGAACTGGATATAGTAGTCGAAAAATCTCTGCGCCGCGCTGCCCTTTGGGACGAGGTGAAAGACCGGCTTCATGCGGCTGCAAACGGACTTTCCGGCGGTCAACAGCAGCGCTTATGTATAGCCCGGGCCATCGCCACTGGGCCCGAGGTTTTATTGATGGATGAGCCCTGCTCGGCTCTTGACCCGATAGCAACGGCTCAGGTCGAGCAATTGATAGACGAATTGCGTAGCCGGTATTCGGTTGTAATAGTGACTCACTCGATGCAGCAGGCTGCGCGTGTGTCGCAACGTACAGCTTTTTTCCACTTAGGAAATTTAGTCGAATATGGTGAAACTGGTCATATTTTCACCAACCCAAGTGATCCACGCACCGAAAGCTACATCACTGGCCGTATCGGATAGGAAGTTTCATGAATAACGAACCCCACATTGCTACTGCCTTTGACCGCGACCTAGAAGCCATTCAGGCAATGATTGTGCGCATGGCTGGGTTGGTAGAGACGTCTTTGCTTCAGGCCGCTGAAGCGCTTGAAGCCCGGGACGAAGAGCTTGCCAACATCGTTCGCCAAGGCGACAAAGCGATTGATGAGCTGGAATTGCAAATTAATACTGAAGCGGCTCGCTTGATCGCTTTGCGCGCACCTGCCGCGTCTGACCTGCGTACTGCTTTAAGCGTCATTAAAATTGCAGCCTCGCTTGAGCGCTGTGGCGACTATACAAAAAATCTAGCCAAAAGGTCGAATGTTTTGGCGCAATTGTCCCCCGTGGGCGGTTCAACCGGTTCGATTCGGCGTATGGCCAAGGCAGTACAATTGCAGCTTTCGGGTGCGATTGATGCTTACATTAAACGCGATTATGAATTGGCAGTTGAAGTGCGCAATCGCGATCAAGACATCGACCAAATGTATAACGCTTTGTTTCGCGAATTCCTAACCCATATGATGGAAGATCCGCGCAATATCACGGCCTGTATGCATTTCCACTTTATTGCTAAGAATATTGAGCGTTTGGGCGATCATGCCACCGGTATAGCTGAGCAAGTCATTTATCTTGTCACTGGGCATTTGCCGGAAGAAAGCCGCCCAAAGGGCAGTCTGCCTAGTACCACTGAAAAATAAAACTATCCTAAGGATTGCTATATGAAGAAACTGCATCCCGTCGTGCTCGTAGTAGAAGATGAGCCTGCGCAAAGAGAAGTATTGGCCTTTAATCTGGAAGCAGAAGGCTTTGATGTGTTTCAAGCGGCGAATGGTGAAGAAGCTTTGGTGATGGTTGACGAGGTGTCTCCCGATATCATCGTTCTTGATTGGATGATGCCCAATCTTTCGGGGATAGAAGTCTGCCGCCAATTAAAAATACGCTCCGAAACACGGGAAATAGCGGTCATCATGCTTTCGGCGCGCTCGGAAGAAGTTGACCGCGTGCGTGGGCTTGAAACAGGCGCAGATGATTATGTGATTAAGCCCTATTCCATTGTCGAGTTGATGGCGCGGGTTAAAGCCCATTTGCGCCGCATGCGCCCAACCACGGTTGGGCTTGTTCTGGAATATCAAGACATTCGACTTAACAGCGAAACCCATACGGTCTACCGCGGCGAAGCTATCTTAAAGCTGGGCCCTACCGAGTTTCGCCTGCTGAGCAGCTTTATCGAAAAGCCAGGCCGGGTTTGGAGCCGTGAGCAGTTGCTCGATCGAGTTTGGGGACGCGATATCTATGTTGATACCCGCACAGTCGATGTGCATATTGGCCGCTTGCGCAAGGCTTTGTGTGAATTTGGCGGTGGGGATCCTTTGCGCACTGTTCGAGGCGCGGGCTATTCTTTGGGTTGATTTTTGAACTCAGGCCTTAGGGCGCGTCATTCGGTTAATGTGCCCCATCTTGCGACCAAGACGAGCTTGTGGTTTGCCGTAAAGATGTAGGGCTGTGTTGGGCTCTGCTGCAAGCTTGGGCAAGTGATCCATGTCATCGCCGATCAGGTTTTCCATAACCACATCCGCATAGCGCTGCCCATCGCCTAAGGGCCAGCCTGCAACGGCTCGAATATGCTGTTCAAACTGGTCAATGGCGCAACCGTTTTGCGTCCAATGTCCCGAATTATGTACGCGCGGTGCGATTTCATTCACGATAAACCCCGCGGATGTCACAAAAAGCTCAACACCCATCACACCGACATAATCTAGAGCATTCAGGATTTTAGCCGCAATCAGTACCGCATCAGTGCGCTGGTGCGAGGTTAGTTTTGCTGGAACCGTAGTTTGGTGCAAAATCCCATTTTTGTGAATGTTTTCACCTGGATCGTAGGCTGATATAGCCCCATCAAAACCTCGTGCAGCGATGACGGACACTTCGTCGGTAAAACTGATGAAGCCCTCTAACACGGCCATAGAGCCGTTCATTTCGGCCAGCGCTTTAGGTGCATTGATGGCACTATCTATGCGCACTTGCCCTTTGCCATCATAACCCAATCGTGTGGTTTTTAAAATGGCAGGCAGGCCAATTTTTGTCAGAGCTTGGGTCAGGTCTTCTAGATTAGCAACTGCGTAAAAGGGCGCACAGGCTAAGTCCAGGTCGGTCAAAAATTGCTTTTCAATTAGGCGATCTTGGCTGATTGCCAGCGCCTTACGTGCCGGACGGATGGGGGCAAAATCTTGCAAAAGATCTAAAGCATGGGTGGGAATATTTTCAAACTCATAGGTGATTACATCTACATCGACACCAAAAGCACACAGGGCTGCGTCATCTTCGTAAGAGGCCGTGGTCAAGCGGTGGGCCACATCGGCTGCAGGCGCATAGTGGGTAGGTTCGTAAATATGAGTTTTTAACCCTAAACGCGCTGCTGCGACCGCAAGCATCCGCCCCAATTGGCCACCGCCCAAAATGCCGATAGTGCTGCCTTGGGGCAGGGGGTTAGTCATCCAAGGGCTCCTCAGTGATCGAGGCGCTTAGTGCTTCGCGCCACAAGGTTAGCTTTTGTGCCAGAATATCATCATTTAGCGCTAAAATACCTACGGCCAAAAGCCCAGCATTGGTCGCTCCGGTCTCGCCTATTGCCATTGTGGCTACCGGATAGCCCCGTGGCATTTGAACAATAGAATAAAGGCTATCAATACCGTTCAAGGTTTTGGTGATGATTGGCACGCCTATCACGGGCAAACGGGTTTTTGATGCCATCATGCCGGGCAAATGTGCTGCACCGCCTGCGCCTGCAATGATGACCTTTAGGCCACGTCCAATTGCGGTTTTTCCATAAGTCCACAAGCGATCTGGCGTACGATGGGCACTGACGATCTTTGCTTCCCACGTAACGCCAAGCTCGTCTAAAATTGCTGCTGCTTCTTTCATACTGGGCCAGTCTGATTGGCTGCCCATGATAATACCAACGCTCGCGCTCATATTGCCCCCTGTGTCAAGCCAGGAACTATAGCTGGATCGCGCAGCAGAGCAAGCTTCCCATATAAATACTACTCTTTAAGCAATGATATTTGGTGTCAACTGGTCTGAGATCTGTCTAATTTGGTTTTTGAGTACCAATTTATTTTTCTTAAGCCGCTGTAGGTTAATTTGATCAGGAATATTTTCTTGCAAAATGGCACGAATAGCTTCGTCAAGGTCTCGATACTCACGGCGTAAAACTTTTAATTTAACGTGAAGCATATCTTCGAAATTTAATTTGCCTGTGACGTTCATAATAATCTTACGCTGAGCTGTTAAAAGGTTCCTTACTCTACCACGTCCTGAGCCGTTTTTGGAAACATTCTTGTGAACAGCCCGCTGGGGCTAATGCTGGGCTTGTCATAGGGCCGTTAAATAGCCATATTCAGTACGTGGAGCTAAATTTGGGCTTGATCAGTCGCTGTAACAGGATAAAAAATGATAAGATCAAGCCTCGGCGCGTATACATCTCTTTTGGGTTTTGAGAAAGTAGAACGGCTGGCACGAACGTACGGCAGAATCTGGTAATGATAGTTATCCACTTTGTAGCATTGAAGCCGTATCGGAGAATGCCTATTGCATCACTTTGCCCTTTGCAGAATTTCAAGAACAAGGTTTGGCCATAACCGTCGATGATCGCCAATTGGTGGTGTGCGGTAAGCAAAGTGACGATGATGGGGCTTGGGATTTTTTTGCACAGTGGTATAGTCGTGCGTGTCTTTCAGCGCAGCTTTGTGTTGGCCGATGGGGTTGATGTCGCGGGTGCGGTAATGGACATGGACTTTTGCACATTGATCTCAGCCGCGAAGTGCCGCAAAGTATCGTGCAAACATAAAAATTAACAGTCGTGGCCCCGCGCAAGTTAAAGTCAAAGCTATGATCCCAAATAACAAAATATCAGGTCAGAACGCCGAAAACCTTGCCTATGTGCGCAAAGTTTTGGTCAAAGACCTGTCTATAGAAGTTCAAGAACAGGTCGATGGTCTAAGTATTCTTTATGCAGTTCATGATGCCAGCGGCAGGCGTCTAGCCCTGGTTGTGGACAGGCAACTGGCCTTTTCATTGGCGCACCAAAATGATTTTTTGCCCCTGAGTGTGCATTGATAAGCAGAGGGGCTAGGTGCCCCACAAGTTGTTATTGATTGTCGGCCAAGAACCGTTCGGCATCAAGAGCTGCCATGCAGCCCATGCCAGCACTCGTCACCGCTTGGCGATAAACGTGATCAGTCAAGTCCCCCGCCGCAAAAACTCCTGGGGTCGAGGTATGCGTCGTGCCGGGTTGCACTTTGACGTAACCGCCATTGTGCAACTCTAATTGTTCCGCGACCAATTCTGATGCAGGAGAATGGCCAATGGCAACGAAAAAGCCTGAACAAGGCACTTCCCTTTCAGCGCCTGTTTGCAGATTACGCACCTGAACGCCCGTGACACCCGATGGGTTCTCCGTTCCTAAAATCTTGGCCACACCATGGTTCCAAAGTATTTCGATTTTAGAGTTTTTAAAAAGTCGATCTTGCAAAATTTTCTCGGCCCGCAAACTATCGCGACGATGCACCAAGGTGACCTTGGATGCGAATTTTGTTAGGAATAGCGCCTCCTCTACGGCGGTATTTCCGCCGCCAATAACCACGACCTCCTTGCCACGATAAAAGAATCCGTCACAGGTGGCGCAGGCAGAAACGCCGAAGCCTTTGAATTTTTCTTCCGATGCAAGGCCGAGCCATTTGGCCTGCGCGCCTGTGGCCAAAATTACTGCATCAGCGGTGTAGGTCGTGCCTGAGTCGGCCGTGGCGGTGAAAGGGCGGGCTCTTAGGTCAAGCGCGCTTATATAGTCAGAGATGACCTCGGCGCCCATGGCCGTGGCGTGGTTTTCCATGCGCACCATTAAATTGGGGCCTTGCACCTCGGTGTCGCCGGGCCAGTTTTCAACCTCGGTCGTGATGGTCAATTGACCACCCGGTTGCAGGCCTTGGATCAGCAAGGGTTCAAGCATCGCGCGGGCAGAATAAACGGCAGCCGTATAGCCCGCAGGCCCTGAACCAATGATAAGTACCTTTGCGTGACGCGTGTTGGCCATGATTTCCCCTTTTCATAATACAACCATTTTCCATATAGAGCGCTGGGGCTATGGCGAAAAGCCCTGAATGGCAGATTGCCATTTAGTTTCAAAATAGAATATAGATTGACCTATTATTGCACGATCTTGAAATTTAATTATGTCAAGGCACGCTAAACTGAAAGCTAAGACAAAGGACATCTGATGAGCGCTTCTAAGCTTGATCCCATAGACCGCCAGATTTTGGCTGAATTGCAATCTGATGGCCGTATGACCAATGTTGAACTAGCCAAACGCGTGGGCATTTCAGCGCCGCCCTGTTTGCGCCGTGTTCGCACCTTGGAAGAGGCAGGCTATATCAAAGGCTATCATGCCGATGTTGATGCGCGCGAACTGGGGTTCGAGGTGCAGGTTTTTGCTATGGTGCGTCTCCAAAGCCAAGCTGAGGGCGATTTATCTGCCTTTGAACAGCGCTGCCGCGATTGGTCCTTGGTGCGCGAATGCCATATGTTGAATGGTGAGATTGATTTTATTTTAAAATGCACGGCGCCTGACCTGTCATCATTTCAAAGCTTTTTGACCGAAAATCTTTTATCTGCTCCCAATGTTGCATCGGTGAAGACCAGCCTTGTAATACGCTGCGCCAAAAACCAACCTGGTCTGCCTTTTGACGTCCTTGAGGCACGGTTGACTAAAACTGCCTAGTCTAAAGCGCAATGGCCGAAATTTGGCGGCCATAGTCGGCCTCGTGCTGATGGGTTGCACGCCGATAAGAAAAGAACCGTTCACCGTCGTTATAGGTGCAATGGCCCGTCCATTCTGCTGATTTGAGGCCCTGCGCCCGCAGGCGCCAAAGCCCATAAGCGGGCAAATTAAACAATGCGCGATCTAGTTGCCCTTTGGCAAAAAAACGCGCGGTTTCAGGCAAATCATTTATAAAGCGGTCAACAAATTCAGGACCAACCTCATAGTATTTTTGCGAAATTGATGGTCCGATTACAGCGCAGATATTTTGGCGCATGGATCCAAGGGTGATCATTGCATTGATGGTTGCTTCAAGCACACCGCCAAAACAGCCTCGCCATCCGGCATGGGCGGCGCCAATTACGCCCGCTGCTTCATCACAAAAGAGAACGGGCTGGCAGTCGGCTGTTAAAACCGACAACGCTGTTCCTTTTTTTTTACTGACCATCGCGTCGGCCCTGGTGGACGGATCATGCTTCGTTTCGACCACAGCCACATCTGCCGAATGAACCTGATGCACGCTCATCAAATGGTTGGGCGCAACCCCCATGGCTTGGGCCACGCGGTCACGGTTAATAGTAACAATATCGTGCTGGTCCGTGCTGCCGTAGCCGCAATTCAAGCCCTGAAATATGCCAGACGATGCCCCGCCGTTGCGAGTAAAGAAACCGTGGTGGAAGGGTGCAAGGCTGCTATTGGTGATAGGTTCTAACATTATGCGAATCCTGGGGCCAAGGGGGCCTTGGGAGCAGTAAGAGCCAGCACTTTAAACAAGCTTCCCATTTCTGAATGATCAGTCAAGCGTTTAGTTGCAGCCCAATGATTTTCAAGTGCCGTCTCCGCTAGCAGAGGAGCAAGGGCGCGGGCGCGCGCTGAAATACCCAAACGATTCAACCATTTGCCCTGTTCCATAACATAGGCCACTGCAGGCTGGCTTGCGGCTGCAAGACCTGCAAAATCAACATGGGCAGTCAAATCGGCTTGGCCAGGGTTTTCTAAAGGGTCAGTATAGGCATGATTGCGCAGGGCTTGAAACGTATCATTGCGCCCGTACGTGCCGCCATAATCGATAATCAAGGCCAAGCCGCCATTTTGGGTGATACCGTGGCCAATATCGCGGGCGATCGCGGCCCCAGAGGGGCAGGTTTCGACGATATCACCTTCTTTTGTCTTGTCCCATTGCGGCTTTAGGGCGGTATACTGTGTCGTAGGGCCATGCCCAAAGACCAGCTTATTTTTGACAATCCCTATCATGGTTTCGCTCCAACCTTCGGCATGACGGCAAAACTGGCGGATGGGCAAAGCGTCAAAAAATTCATTTGCTACCAAAAACAGGGGTAGGGGTTCAAGATCATACAGGTTATCTTTCCACAAAATGTCATAGGTTTGAAGATGCTGCTTTTGACGTGCACGCAGGGTGGGAGAGCCCTCGATCAGGCGAATACGCGCGGCTTCTAAAAAGCCTGGCACAGATTTTGTGGCGCGCAAAATATCGGCAATCAATGTACCCGTGCCGGGCCCAAGCTCGGCCAAGATAAAGGCGTTCGGCGCACCGATTTCCTGCCAATACTGCGCCAAGCTGAGTCCTATCAATTCACCAAACATCTGTGTCATTTCTGGTGCAGTGATGAAATCACCCTGTGTGCCGAAAGGATTTCGACTGGTGTAATAACCAAATTCTGGATGCATCAAGCACTGCGCCATATAATCACTCAGTGCGATAGGTCCTGTTTGCTTAATTTGTTCAATCAGGCGCACTTTAAGTGGAGACATGATTTTTATGTGCCCACTGCATCAGCCAAATCCCAAAGGCAACCATCGGTAAAGAGAGGGTCTGCCCCATTGTTAGACCATAGCCCTGAATATGAAATGCTAGCCCCAGAGTATTTTCAAAAGTGATAAATTGTGCGTCTGGTTGCCGTACAAACTCCACCAAAAAACGCGCGCTTCCGTAAAAAGTTAAAAACATACCAAAAATTGCACCGGGCTGCGCCAGCCAGCCTCGCCGCAGAGCTAAATAGGCCAAAAATAGACCCAAGGTCAGTCCTTCTAACAGGGCCTCATAAAGTTGCGTTGGGTGGCGTACGCAGGCTTGGGTCAAAGTTGCGCAGGCCTGTGCGGCCTCGCCTGGAAACGCCACCCCCCAAGGTAGATTGGTTGCACGCCCCCAAAGTTCGGCATTAATGAAATTAGCAGTGCGTCCAAGCATCAGACCCAAGGGAGCTCCAAACGCTAAAAGATCAGCGGTAACCAAAGAAGGAATTTTCTGCTGCCGACTGTAAAGTAGGCCCAACGCAAGTACGCCTAAAAAGCCACCATGAAAGGCCATGCCGCCTTGCCATACTTTATAAATTTCTCGGGGGTTGCTTAAATAATACCCTGGTTGATAAAAAAGCACATAGCCCAAGCGTCCACCAACAATAACACCTAAAATCAACCAAGAAATTAGATTTTCGATCTGCGGCGCCGAGGGCGTTGCCCGCCCACCCCAAAGAGCTGGTTGGCGCACCAAAATCACCATAATGCGCCAGGCTGCCAAAATGCCAGTGATATAGGCCAAAGCATACCAACGCAGGGCAAAGTGCAAATTGCCAATGTCAAACGATAAAAGATCAGGTGAAATATCTGGAAATGTGATATAGGACATTCGGTCTCCCTTGGCACCTTTTCTGTCGCTATGGTCTTTTTGTCAATCGCTCCGCTTGCCAATTACAGCTTTCACGCCGTATATGAGTAACGTAAAAAGGAAAATTTAGATGAGCAATGGTAATAAATTTTTAGATGATATGTCGCAGCTAATGACCAATGCTATGGGTGTGGCGCAAGGCGCCAAAACCGAAGCGGAAACTGCAGCCAAAAGCATGGTTGATCGTTGGCTTTCTTCTCATGAGTTTGTGACGCGCGAAGAATTTGATGCTGTGCGCGCTATGGCCTTAAAGGTCCGAGAAGAAAATGAAGCACTTGCTGCGCGCTTGGCCGCTTTGGAAACCAAAAAGAAGGCATAAGTCGCTTGAATGAAGCGATTTTTTTGCGTGCCACGCAAGGGCGCGTTTTCTTTTGACTTATGCACAGGAAAATTACTTTACAGACTGTCACTTTGACTTCACCATATCTAGTATGGTTATTAAGCTATAATACTGTACCTTGTCAGCATAACAGCTTTTTGTGGCACAATGCCGCCGTACCGCTAGGAATGAGGGTCAAATATGTCGTTAATGGAAGACTTCACCTTAAGTGATGATATTCACCCGATCGATATCGTCGAAACACTGGCCGCACATCATGACTGGAAGTTTGACAGGCTTACCAATGACCAGATCGCGATGTCGGTCGAAGGTTTGTGGCGCACCTATTCGGTGACGTTGGCATGGAGCAGCCAAGACGAGACTTTGCGTTTGATTTGCACTTTTGAAATGGACCCTCCAAAAGAACGCCTTCCTGCGCTTTATGACCTATTGAACCGCTGTAATGATCAGGTTTGGACTGGGGCATATTCCTTTTGGGAAGACCAAAAACTGATGGTCTGGAGATATGGTTTGCTGTTGTCGGGCGAACAAATTGCCAGCCCTGAACAGATCGATGACATGATTGCCTGTGCCATAATGTCGGCTGAACGTTATTATCCGGCCTTTCAATTGGTGGTTTGGGCTGACAGCGCTCCGAAAGACGCTCTGAAAGTTGCCATTGCAGAGGCATACGGTCGCGCCTAATCTATCGCCAAATAGGAGGCGAGATGTTCCAAGAATTAGAGATGCAGGGATTGGTCCTGCTTGGTTGTGGGAAAATGGGTTCAGCCATGTTACAGGGCTGGCTTGCCCAAGGTCTGCCAGCTAAGGCGGTCTATGTGATCGATCCAAACCCGTCAGAATGGATTTTGGGGTTGGTCGGCCAAGGACTCAACCTAAATACTGATTTACCCACCAACCCAGTGATTGTTCTGATAGCGGTTAAGCCGCAAATGATGGGTGCGGCACTGCCACAGATGCAGGGCTTGGGTAACTCAAAAACTCTGTTTGTCTCCATTGCTGCGGGCATTCGTATAGGTAGTTTTTCCAAGATTTTGGGCGATAGAACCCCGATCATTCGTGCGATGCCCAACACACCCGCCGCCGTTACGCGTGGCATTACTGCGATGGTTGGAAATGACAATGTATCCAGCCAAAACAAAGATCTGGCCCACGCTCTTTTAGCCGTGGTAGGTGACGTTGTCGCGCTTGACACAGAAGACCAAATTGACATTGTGACTGGCGTTTCGGGTTCGGGGCCAGCCTATGTGTTTCATATGATAGAAGCTTTGGCGGCTGCGGCCCAAGTGCAGGGCCTGCCCGCAGATCTTGCTATGCATTTGGCCCGTTCCACTGTAACGGGGTCGGGTGAATTGGCCCATCTTCTGCCAGAAACTGCTGAAACGCTACGCGTCAACGTGACCTCACCCGGCGGCACGACGGCGGCCGGGCTTGCCGTGTTGATGGACAAGACCAGTGGCCTGACACAACTCATGACCCGCACTGTTGATGCGGCCGTGGCCCGAGGGCGCGAGCTTGGAAAATGACAATAAAATACGATGATTTTGCAGCCGTTGATATTCGCGTCGGCCGCATCACGCGCTCTGAACCCTATCCTGAAGCGCGCAAACCCGCGATTAAGCTTTGGGTCGATTTTGGCGGCGACTTGGGTGAGAAAAGTTCATCAGCACAAATCACTGCCCATTACACACCCAAAAGCTTGATTGGGCGGCAGGTATTAGCGGTAGTGAACTTCCCACCACGTCAGATTGGAAAAGTGATGTCCGAGGTTTTGGTGTTGGGCTTGCCTGACGCTGCGGGTGAAGTTGTGTTAATTAGCCCAGATCAGCCAGTACCCTTGGGAGGAAAACTATTTTGAAGCCAGAAATTTTTATCACGCGACCTCTTACTGATAGGGTCATTTCTGCGGCGGCTGACTATTTTAAGGTGACCGTACGCTCGTCCACATTACCCATGAGCTCTGAAGAAATGCGCAAGTCCTTGTGTAATTTTGATGGCATTTTACCAACCTTGGGGGATCTTTATTCGGCTGCAGTTTTTACTGCGGTCCCAAACCCAAGGGCACAAATTTTGGCCAATTTTGGTGTGGGATACAATCATATTGATGTAGCGGCCGCAATGCAGGCGGGGCTTTTGGTGTCAAACACACCAGGGGCTGTGACCGATGCGACCGCCGATATCGCGATGACGCTGATCCTGTCGACAGCGCGGCGTGCAGGAGAGGGCGAGCGAATGGTGCGCGCTGGTGCTTGGCAGGGCTGGCACCCTACACAGATGCTGGGCCAACCTGTGACAGGTCGCAAAGTTGGCATCATTGGTATGGGGCGCATCGGAAAAGCCATTGCAAAGCGTTGCCATTACGGTTTTGGGATGGAGATTGTGTTTCATAACCGTTCGACGGTGAAGGACTTAGATTTTCCAGCAACGCAGGTCCCGCTGCAAGAGGCTATGGCCGCTGATTTTGCGGTGGTGGCCGTTCCTGGGGGCGGAGTGAATGGGCATTTGATCAATGCATTAGCCTTTGCTGCCATGAAGCCCAATGGTATATTTATCAATATCGCGCGTGGCGATGTGGTTGATGAAACCGCGCTGATAGAAGCTCTACAATCAGGCCACATCGCAGGCGCGGGTTTAGATGTTTACGAACGAGAACCCAACGTGCCAGCAGCATTGGTTGCTATGGAAAATGTGACACTGTTTCCGCATCTGGGCACCTCCGTTTCCGAAGTGCGCGATGCGATGGGCCTAATGGCAGTCGAAAATTTAGCTGCGCATTTCAACCAGGAAACACCACCGAATTTGGTATAATTCTGGGCAAATACTACCTTGCCTCGCCGCGATCGGCCGGGCATCCGGGCATCAGATCATACGGGCCCTGCCAGCGCGGCTGGGCGGATATGCGATTAAGCCACGCGTCAATATGGGGCCATTGGGCACGGTCAAATCCAAATGGTTCAGGATAATATAAATAGCCACAGCAAGACAGATCAGCGATCGTCAAATCATGGCCCACCAAATAATCATGCTGGATCAAATGCTCCTCAAGGATCGAATAAGACGTCTTAAGTCGACCTTGTAAAAAAGGCACAACACCGTGAGGGCGTTTGTCTTCAGGCAGAAAATTCAACATGAATCGCGTTGTTGCAATATTGGCAGAAAATTTATGATTGTCCCAAAACATCCAGCGTAAGACCTCGCGCCGCTCCGCGGCAGATTTACCCCCCAATCTACCAGATTTTGAGCTGATATAATCTAAAATTACACCCGATTGTGTTAGCTTAGTATCACCGTCGGTGAATACAGGCACCTCGCCCATGGGGTTGGTCTCTTTAAAAGCGGGGCTTCGCACTTCACCGTTGAAAAAATCAACAAAGATAGGCTGCCACTCCCAATCAGTCAGTGTAAGTGCGAGAGCCACCTTATAGGCGTTTCCCGATTCACCAAAACAATAAAGGTGCGAAACCATTTTAGGCCCTTTCACAATATCTCGGACACCCTAGAGTGCTTTGGGGCGAAAGGGTAGCCAATTCCTAAATCCAGTCTATTACTCCAGTGACGAGCATTTGGTGAAAAAAGTAACTGCTTCTCAATAAAAGTGGGTATAGTTACGTGATCATTATCTTAATCTCAGTCTTTTGGCTTTCTAGGCTGGTAAGTTGCTATTTTAGCATTGCAACTCAATTCAGTAACTACGCTTTAAGTTCATGGCAATCATGAATTTTTCTTGCTCTTCCAAAGAAAGCCAAACCGTTTGCCGCGCACAGCAAACGTTAAAACATTTATTTATTTAGATTAAACGGCAGTTAGTGATTTTTTTTGGACTGTTATATTCGCTATCTTAGTAATTACTGCGCTAGCTGAAACCGTGCGCGCATTTCGTTGGGTGCTAATTTTTGCCCATACCAAGATTGAGAAAGGTAACAAACCAAAATATTTAGCCAAACAAATAATGGAGTTTTTAACGTCCCGTCTAATTCGAAAAAATATTAGGCTATATACGAATATACCGAGAAATTATTGAAGCGCCCCAGCCAGCGACAATGGCAATCAGCAACGCCAACAGCCCATAAATTAGCGGCTCTTCATGGGCCAAGTTGTAAAGCCATCGCTGAAGCCCGACGCGGCGTACGTCAATCGTGCTAAACTGGCTGTCGATCACCTGACCATCGCGCGTGATAAAAATCCGTACGCGATATTTGCCTTCTACAAGATTTGCGGGCAGTTCTATTTGACCTTGAAATAATGTTTTTTGCAATAGACGCAGCCCATACTCTGCTTGAATATACTTGCCTTGGGCTTCGCGTACGCGGATCAGCGCGTCTGTAAAGGGCTCCGCTATCGCTTTGTTTGCCGCCTGTGCCGATGAGCGAATGGCCCGTGGTATCGTAATACGGTAAAGTCGGTCTGTGGCATCATCAACAGATTGTGACAGGGCGCCCGTGGTCATAATTGCGTAAAAGCTTGGTGCTTGTTCAACCTCAATTTCCTCATTATTGGCCCATACGCCCATAATTTGATCCTTGCGGCGGACGATCACTGGTGATGACGGCCCCTCTAACGTAATGACCACATGAACTGGATCGTCGGAAGGTGGCGGTGAATCGCGCTTGATCGCGCCATAAACGACGATTTGTGATCCGTCAAAATTTGCTGTGATAGAGACGCGATTTTGGCTGAACTGAGCAACAATTTCTTCACTTATTGCGGGACGGGTTAGGGCTAGGATTAACAAAAATGCTGTGCAAAGAGGTGCAAAAATAGCTCTCATAAGATGATCACTTTGCTGACTGAGTAAAGCTGATCTGGGGTTAAAAGTAAATCAAGTCCGATTTTGATAGCCACAAACAAAACTAAAACCGCCAACAGTCCTCGCAATTGTTCTGCTTTGAGCCGTAGCCCAACTTTTGTTCCAAATTGTGCGCCAATCACGCCTCCCAAAATAAGTAAAACCGCCAACATAATATCGACTGACTGGCTTGAGACAGCATGCATCAATGTTGTAAAGGCAGTTACAAAAATAATCTGAAAAAGTGATGTACCTACCACTACCTTGGTTGGCATCCCCAAAAGGTATATCATGGCCGGCACCATTATAAACCCGCCGCCTACGCCCATAATAGCTGACAAAAACCCCACCAAAGCCCCGACAAGCATGGGGGGTAAAACAGAAATATAAAGGCCTGAAACACGAAATTTTAACTTTAACGGGAGCCGATGCACCCAAGTATGAACATGCGCACGCCTAATGGGGGCAATGCCACCACGATTGCGCAATATGGTGCGCAGGGCTTCTTGCAGCATCAAAATTCCAACTAAACCTAAAAACAATACATAGGCCAACTGCACGAACAGATCAATTTGCCCTGCCGCAGTCACAAGTGTAAACACCCAAATACCCAAGCCAGAGCCCATCATGCCGCCACACAAAAGTACTGTGCCCATTCTGAAATCAACACCGCGTCTGCGCATCTGCGCCAAAACGCCTGATATAGAGGAGGCAACCACTTGGTTGGCACCTGTGGCGACGGCAACAGCGGGCGGAATCCCAATAAAAAACAGCAAAGGGGTGATTAAGAATCCGCCGCCTACGCCGAACATCCCAGACAAAAATCCCACTGCTCCGCCAATGCCCAATAAAAGAAAGGCATTCACTGACAGTTCAGCGATGGGCAGAAATATTTGCATAAGTTATTCTGACTAAAGGCGACATACGTTGAATGCGCGTCTTAGGCGGGCTTGTCAAACCCCTGCCGCAATCTGGACTCATCTCGTTAGAATATGTGGTATTAAAACGTTATTTTTATTACAGCTCTTTTATATAGGGCGTGCCACCAGCCCGAGGTGGAATGGCGCGGCCAATAAAGCCTGCCAAAATCACCACAGTAATCACGTAAGGCAAGGCCTGCATGAATTGCACTGGCAGCACGAATAGACCAATGTCCATGCTTTGAAATCGAATTGCCATGGCCTCTAAAAGTCCAAAAAGCATACATGACCCGAGTGCATACCAAGGCCGCCATTTCGAAAATATCAGCGCCGCAAGTGCAATAAAACCTTTACCGGCAGTCATTTCACGGCCAAATCCAGAGGATAGCGCTGTCGATAGATAGGCACCAGCAAGCCCAGTCAAAACGCCGCAAATGCAAAGTGCGGCAAATCGCAAGCCAACAACGGAAACCCCCGCTGTATCAACTGCTGCAGGATTTTCGCCAACCGCACGCAGGCGTAACCCAAAGCGTGTCCTATATAAAAGCCAAGCTGATACGGGTACCAAGGCTAATGCTACATAGACCAAGATCGAATGGCCTGAAATTAGGTCGGAATAAATTGGCCCAAGGATAGGCGCATCTGCAAATGCATCGGCAAAGGGAAGTTTGATTTCCTTAAATCGTCCACCTTCGGTTAATAATGGGGTGCGACCGCCCAAGTGAAACCAATTTTGTCCGATCAACACTGTCAGCCCTGAAGCAAGAAAATTAAGTGCTACCCCGGATATAAGTTGATTGCCGCGAAACGTAATCGATGCCAAGCCATGAATAGCCGAAAGTAATAATGAGGCAAAAATACCACCCAAAAGGCCTAGCCATACGTTCGCAGTCACGGCTGCCACAGCTGCAGATGCAAAGGCCGCGGCTAACATTTTACCTTCTAAACCGATGTCAAAAATGCCGGCGCGCTCTGAAAAGAGACCGGCCAAACAGGCTAATAATAGGGGCGTTGACAGACGTACGGTGCTGTCTAAGAGGTAGATAATAGTTGGAAAGTCCATCAGGCCCTCCTTTTTCTAAAGAGTGCGAAGACTACTTCTATCGGGCGCCTCACCATTTGATCAAGGGCGCCTGTGAACAAGATCACCAAGGCTTGAATTACCGTGATTAGCTCGCGAGGAATTTTGGTCCAAAGCGCGAGCTCCGCCCCTCCTTGATAAAGAAATCCAAATAAAATAGCAGCCAAAAATATCCCAAAAGGATGGCCCCTTCCCATCAAAGATACCGCAATACCAATAAAACCAGCTCCTTCAACTGAATTAAGCAGCAATCTATTAGCCTCACCCTGTACGGTATTGATTGCCATCAGGCCACATAAACCACCTGAGATAATCATAGCATACATTGTAATTCGAACTGGGCTGATGCCTGCATAAAGTGCGGCTTTTTGAGACTTTCCGAAGGCACGCAAGGCAAAGCCAAGTCTTGTGTGCCAGATAAAAATCCACACAAAAAAACAACACATGATAGCCAGAACCAGGCTAATATTCGCAGGAGTTTTGTCGGAAAACGGAATGCCTATCAGGCCCAAAATCTTATCTAGGCCTGGCAGATTAGTTGATTCAGAAAAACGCACGCTGGAAGGGTCCATCGATCCTTTTGGGCGCAGCATATTGACCAGCAGGTAATTCAATAAGCTGGCTGCAATGAAGTTAAACATAATTGTGGTAATCACAATATGACTGCCGCGCTTGGCCTGCAGCCAAGCTGGAATTGCTGCCCAAAGTGCTGCAAATAAAGCCGATGACACAATGGCAGCAGCTAAAGCCATCGACCAATGCGGCCAGGGAATGAACAGGCACACAAGGGCCACGCCAAGTCCGCCTAAAGCTGCTTGGCCTTCACCGCCTATGTTGAAAAGGCCTGCGTGAAAGGCCACGGCCACGCCGAGGCCTGTGAACATGAAATTAGTTGCATAATAAAGCGTATACCCCCAACCATAGGTCGAGCCTAAGGCCCCATCGAGCATCACCCACATTGCCACTACAGGGTCTTCGCCTACTGCAATAATCACAAACCCAGAAATAATAAATGCGATCAATACGCTGACCAGAGGCACCAAAAATGCATCGGCCCATTTGGGCAGTTTTTCCATCACTCGGCCTCATTTTCGGCTTGGGTCATCCCGGCCATCATCAGACCAATTTCGTTGACATTAGTTATGGCCGCATCTTTGATACCCATCAATTGTCCGTCAAACATAACTGCGATTCTGTCGGACAAGGACATGATCTCGTCTAGCTCAACTGAGACAAGTAATATAGCCTTGCCCGCATCGCGAAGAGCTATAATTTGTTTGTGAATAAACTCAATCGCGCCAATGTCGACGCCGCGCGTCGGTTGTCCTATCAGTAAAACATCAGGCTCACGTTCAATTTCGCGGGCGACCACAATCTTTTGTTGATTGCCACCCGAAAAATTCTTGGCAGCTAAGTTGGCATTTTGCGGACGCACGTCAAAACGGGCCATTTTCGCAGCCGTTTCGGCCCGGAGCGCGTCATTATTCATGAATAGGCTGTTGCGCTGGTAGCGTCGGTCATTGTGATAGCCAAGGCCCATATTTTCCCATGCCATGAAGTCCATGATTAGTCCCATGTCTTGGCGGTCTTCGGGGATATGAGCCATGCCCATAGTGCGGCGCGTTTGTGCATCAGAGCTCGCGCCCGTTAGATCAAGCTCGTCACCTCTTATGAAGGCGCGGCCTTGTGCGTTTCGAATGCCCGCGAGGGCTTCAAGCAATTGCGTTTGGCCATTGCCTGCCACCCCGGCAATACCCAATATCTCACCTGCGCGGATGCTTAGATCAATTCCACGTAGACGCTGGATCCCCTGTTCGTCTTGAAGCTTAAGCCCCTGAACTCGCAAAATTTCAGCCCCAAAATTGGGTGCGACCTTGTCAATACGCAGCAGCACTTTGCGCCCGACCATTCGTTCGGCCAAGTCTTGTGGTGAGGTTTTGGCTGTTTCGAGCGAGGCCACCATCTTCCCCTGACGCATAACCGACACATTATCAGTTATATCCATGATCTCACGCAGTTTATGAGTAATTAGAATCACCGTTTTACCCTGAGCCTTAAGTCCGCGCAAAATGCGAAAAAGGTGACCGGCTTCTGCTGGTGTTAGAACGCCAGTCGGCTCGTCAAGGATTAAAATCTCGGCTTGACGATAAAGTGCCTTGAGAATTTCAACTCTTTGTTGATGCCCCACAGAAAGATTTTCGATCACAGCGTCTGGGTCGATATCTAAGTCATATTCGTTTGAAAGATTGGCCAGAACCTTGCGTGCACGGTTGAAAGATTGGCGTAGAAAAGGCCCGTCTTCGGCACCTAAAATGATGTTTTCTAAAACTGTAAAATTCTGTACCAATTTGAAATGCTGAAACACCATACCAATGCCGGCACTAATAGCGCTTTGGCTATCGCTCACAGAGGTTGCTTGACCTTTGATGAAAATCTGGCCGGCATCAGCTTTGTAAAAGCCATAAAGAATAGACATGAGAGTAGATTTTCCAGCTCCATTTTCGCCAATAATGCCATGAATAGTACCAACTTCGACTTTGATCGATATGTCTTTATTGGCATGCACAGGCCCAAATGCTTTAGAAATACCACGCAACTCAATTGCAAAAGGTAAAGAGGGGGCAGCAGTTTCCTGCGACCCCAATGTTTTGTTAGATGACATTAAAATGTTGCGGATGGACAGCTGTCGTCCGAGGTGTAATCGTGTACAATCAAAGTGCCTGCTTTGATGGCGTCTGAGGCGGCTTCAACCTTAGTGAGCATATCTGCGCTAACCAGCGAGGCGTTGTGTTCATCCATAGCGTATCCCACACCGTCGGCATTTAAATCCATGCCTACAAAACCTGTTGCCAAGTCAGCGCCTGCCGTAAATGCATTAAAGACGGCTACATCCACGCGTTTAACCATTGAGGTCAAGATAGAGCCCGGGTGCAAGTGATTTTGATTTTTATCTACACCTATACCTAAAATGCCTTCATCTGCTGCTGCCTGTAATACGCCAATTCCCGTCCCACCTGCTGCTTGGTAAACTATATCAGCACCTTGTGATTTTTGCGATTTTGTAAGTTCTGCCCCTTTGGTTGGGTCATTCCAAGCTGCACCCGTATTACCCGTCATGTTCAAAATCACTGTAGCTCCGGGATTTGCGGCCTTTACACCCTCAGCGTATCCGCAGCCAAATTTTCGTATAAGTGGTATATCCATACCACCCACAAACCCAACTGTATTTGTTTTGGTTTTCATGCCTGCCATCAAACCTACTAAATAGCTGCCTTGATGCTCGGCAAAGCCTACAACTTGAACATTAGGTGCTTCTAACCACCCATCAATAATTGAGAATTTTGTATCAGGGTAATCCCCTGCAACTTGGCTTAAAACATCTGAAAACGCAAAGCCCGCCATAACAATAGGGTTTGCCCCTGATTCTGCCAAACGACGCAATGCTTGCTCGCGCTGGGCTTCAGATTGCATTTCAAGCTCTTTGAACGTCCCACCTGTTTCAGCCGCCCACTTTGAGGCGCCCTCAAAGGCAGCTTCATTAAATGATTTATCGAATTTACCGCCCAAATCGTAAATAAGTGCGGGTTCAGCAGAGGCAAAACCGTAGGTGAGTGCAAGCGCTGCAGCTGCACCAAACAAATGCTTAAGTTGTGTCATGTAAGTCTCCCAATGTTATTGTAATAGTTGTCTCATGCCAACTGAATTTAATCGGTTAAGGCCTTTGGTCGTGATCGATTAAGTGCGAACTTAAGTGATTTCGTCAATCGAAATCAACTAATTGGTCAATTTTTTTTTACCACTATCAATATGGATTAGGTTTTGGTAGCGGCCAAATTCAATGCCAGTACCAATGCATCGAATTGGATGCCATTAGGAGCTTGATAATAGCGCGGTCTGCTACCTGTTTGTTGATAACCAAGCTTGTGATAAAGTGTGATTGCGGCATTATTTTCTGCTGAGACCTCCAAAAATAGTTGTTTAATGCCGTGCGATTCTGCTGCTTTGTGAAAAAACTGCATCAGGGCCAGACCGATGCCGCGGCCCCGTGCGCTTGGGTCTACGGCCAGAGTTAGAACTTCACCCTCATCCTCCACAAAACGGCCTATCAAAAACCCCTGTTCCAATTCAAAAAAAGCACAAGTTTCATCTGCCAGAAAACTCGAAAACTCTACTTCGCTCCAAGGGCGAGGGGTTTGGAAACATTTTCCATGCATGAGCGCCAATTCGATTGGGGTCACGGGACGCAATCGATGATTTTGGGTGGCAGGTCAGACGATGGGGCCGCATCGGCTGCGCGTATATAAAAAGGTGTTGGGCGGGATTGGGGGATGGTAAATCTTTCTCCGGCTAACCGTGCAATGGCTTCGGAAATGGGAAAAATTGGGGGCAGGGCCGCCGTAACTGTGCCCCAGATTGGGTGGGTGCTGGGCAGTATATCAAGTGGCATCACGCCAGGGATATGAGGTTCTGTGTCAAAGCCCTGCACATAAGCAGTTTCGCGGCGCGCATCCAAAGCTACCAAACAGGGGCGCGTCGCTCCATAGGCCGCGGCTTCCAAGGCCGAGATCCCGATTGCTGGCACTCCTAGCCCAAGGCTAAGTCCCCGTGCCGCTGCCACCGAAATACGCACGCCAGTAAAATTACCTGGTCCTATACCCACGCCAAGAGCTGTAAGGTCGCGAAAGTCTAAGCCATGTTGCGCCAAGAGATCTTGCAACATTGGTATCAGAAATTCTGCCTGGCCTTTTTGCATCGGTTCAAAGCTGTTTGCAATCAGCCTATCTGCGCATAACAAAGCGGCCGCGCAGTGCGCGGCCGAGGTGTCAAAGCCCAAAATCAAAGGCGTATGTTCGGTAACTTTAGGTGGCAACAGGCCGCACCTCAAGCACTTCCGGAATGTAGTGGCGCAGCAGGTTTTCAATCCCCATCTTCAACGTCAAAGTTGACGATGGGCAACCTGCGCACGCGCCCTGCATATGCAGATAAACAATGCCGCGATCAAAGCCGTGAAAGGTTATGTCTCCCCCGTCTTGAGCGACAGCTGGGCGCACGCGCGTGTCTAAAAGCTCTTTGATTTGGTCAACGATGTCGCCATCTTCGCCAGTATGTTCGGCATGAGCGGCGGCAACCTCGCCATCAAGAGCGGGCGCACCAGACTGAAAGTGCTCCATAATGGCGCCAAGAATGGCAGGCTTGATATGGTCCCATTCGGTGCTTTCGGCTTTGGTTACGGTAACAAAATCTGATCCCAAAAATACCCCTGCAACATTACCCGTTGCAAAGATGCGCTTGGCCAGTGGGGATTTGTCTGCCGTGTCAGACGTGGGAAAATCTGCAGTGCCCAGATCCAACACAGATTGGCCTGGCATGAATTTAAGCGTTGCGGGATTTGGGGTAGATTCTGTTTGAATGAACATAGCAATCTCCAGTGTTGTCTCAGATATGTGCCTCTTGACCTAATAAGTCAAGTTTTAGAACTACTTCAAACAGCTGAGTTTAACTATTTTCGCCAAAATAGGTGGCGATTTTTGTAGCCAAAAGTTGCCCTACAGCATCTTTGGTTTGCCGTGGCCAAGCTTCGATGTCGACGGCGGTGACCAATGTCACAGCATTTTCATTCCCGCCCATAATGCCCGTTTGGGGGCGCACATCATTGGCTAAGATCCAATCACAGCCCTTTTTAGTGCGTTTAGCTTGTGCATTGGCCACAACATCGTTTGTTTCTGCAGCAAATCCCACCACCAAGGTGGGGCGATTGCTTTTAAGCTGTGAGAGCTCGGCCAAAATGTCCAAGTTTTGGGAAAATTCAAGGATAGGTGCTTCGCCCAATGCATTTTTCTTAAGTTTTGAGCTTGCTTTATTGGCCACCCGCCAGTCTGCTACGGCAGCAGCCAGCACTGCAATATCGGCGGGCAAAGCGGCAAACACTTCCTTGTGCATTTCCGCAGCGGTTTCCACTTTAATAACCTGAGCCCCAAGTGGAGGGGCTATCTGTGCTGGGCCCGTGATGAAACTGACTCGCGCGCCCAATTTGATAAGGGCGCGTGCAATAGCTGTGCCTTGGGCGCCGGACGAGCGGTTGGCAATATAGCGTACTGGATCAATTGGTTCATGCGTTGGCCCTGAAGTTACAATCACATGACGCCCCGCCAAAGTCCCATCGGCAAAGTGGGAGTTGATCGCGGCAAGAATTTCAAGCGGTTCGGCCATGCGGCCCGGCCCATATTCGCCGCAGGCCATGTCACCCTCATTTGGCCCGACCACCAAGTGGCCATCTTGAAGCAACTGGCTCAAATTTCTTTGGGTGGCGGGGTTAAACCACATGCGCACATTCATTGAAGGTGACAAGAGAACCTTTTTATCTGTTGCCAGAAAAAGAGTTGATGCCAAATCATTGGCCAGCCCACTTGCCATTTTTGCCATTAGATCGGCAGTCGCAGGGGCTACTACGATCAAATCAGCGCTGCGTGAGAGTTCTATATGGCCCATTTCGGCCTCATCCGTCAGATCAAACAAATCGCTATAGACTTTGTTTCCCGCCAGAGCACCGACGCTCAGTAGGGTCACAAACTTTTGGCCTGCTTTGGTTAAAACGGGGGTTACTTGCGCTCCTGCAGACACAAGCTTGCGAATCAAGTCAAGAGATTTATAGGCTGCAATTCCTCCGCCGATGATCAAAAGAATGCGTTTGCCCTGCATGAATGAACCCCTTTTATCTGAGCCAGCTTTAGGCTTTGTGCCGCCTTTGCACAAGCCTTGGCTGCAGGGTTCTTTTGGGCTTAATCTAAAAAGGCACGCAGTTCTTCTGATTGCCCTTCAAGCCCGCGGCGTAATTTTTTAAAGGCAGCAGCTTCAAGTTGGCGCACACGCTCTTTGGACAGCTTAAGCTCTTGGCCTAGGGATTCCAAAGTGCGACTTTCATCGCGCAGTTTGCGTTCGATCACGATAAAACGTTCGCGTGCATTAAGATTACCCATTGCCGTCACCAGCCAGTGGCGCAGTTGCACTTGATCATGTGCTGCACCCACCACTTCGGCGGGTTGCATGGCGTCGTCTTCTAATGTGTCGATCCAAGTGCGCCCATCGTCGTCATGTGACTGCTGCGCGTTCAATGAATAATCTGACCCTGAAAGACGGCCATCCATCATTTCTACATCAGAAAGCGACACGCCAACTTCACTGGCAATACGCGCGCGCAACTGATGCCCGTCAAGGCTTTCGCCCAATGCCGAGGTGTCGCGTTCGATTTGAGCTTGAACGCGGCGCATATTAAAAAAAAGAGATTTTTGGCTCCTGGTTGAACCTGTTCGCACCATGGACCAGTTGCGCATGACATAGTCTTGGATGCTGGCCTTGATCCACCAGACCGCATATGTAGAAAACCGCAAACCGCGATCTGGGTCGAATTTCTCAGCTGCTTTCATCAACCCTAAGGATGCTTCTTGAATAAGGTCATTCATTGGCGCACCGTAGCGGCGAAACTTAGATGCCATCGAAATCGCGAGGCGCATATAGGCGGTGATTAAGCGGTGTAAAGCTTGCTCGTCGCGTTGATCGCGCCATGCAAATGCTAGACGCAATTCTGTCTCGGCATCAAGCAATTCTGCTTTCATTGCTTGGCGTGTCATTTTTTGATCGGTATAACCGTCTAAAGCCATGACAACATCCTTTGGCAACTTTACTCTTTTACGGGATAGATCAGTGATTGGATCAAAACTATTTCAAGGGCCCTTGCCTGCGCTGAGCCTGGTGATAGGTGGTGCGCGCTCTGGCAAGTCGCGCTTGGCTGAAGCGCTGGTAAAAGATAGTGCTAGGCCAAGGGTTTATATCGCTACGGCACAAGCTTGGGATGATGAGATGCGTGCAAAAATTGCGGCCCACCAGCAAGATCGCGACGCGGATTGGCAAACGATCGAGGCTCCTTTAGATGTGGCCGCAGTCCTTACAAAAGTGACGCCTGATCAGGTGATTCTTTTGGACTGTGCCACGCTGTGGTTGAGCAATCACCTTTTGGCCAACCATGACCTTGGCGCGCAAGTGGTTGCACTGCGCAAAGCCCTGAAAATCTGTGTGGCCCCCGTTGTTGTGGTTAGCAATGAGGTGGGCTGGTCTATCGTGCCCGACAACGCTCTTGCGCGGCAATTCCAAAATGCACAAGGGCTTCTAAACCAGGATTTGGCGCAAGATGCAGACTTGGTTCTAGCTGTTATGGCAGGATTACCGTTGATGCTTAAGGTGCCCATGGCATGACCGCGCAGCATACCCGCTTTTATCTGGTGCGCCATGGACCGACGCATGCCAAAACCATGTTAGGTTGGACGGACCGCCCGGCAGATCTGACTGATTCTGCCGCCCTTTTTCGCCTTAGGGATAATTTGCCGCAAACAGCTATGATGATCTCGTCTGATCTTATCCGCGCCACTGCTACGGCGGATGCGCTGCAAGGCTCGTTTTATCAGCGCTTGCCCCATGATCCTAATCTGCGTGAACTTAATTTTGGGGATTGGGAAGATCAAACCCACGCTGAAGTTGATATCCATTCACCCGAATTGTTGCGCGCTTTTTGGGTTGATGCAGGTGACATATCCCCGCCCAACGGCGACAGTTGGAACCAAATGGCGTTGCGTGTATCCCAAACAATTGATCGTTTGGCAGCAAATCATGCAGGCCAGAACATCGTCGTCGTGGCTCATTTTGGCGCGATTTTGGCAACTGTGCAACATGCACTTCAGTCCGATGTGCAAGCGGTTTTTGCCCATCGGATTGAAAATCTTTCAGTTACCCAGCTGTCCTATTGGCGGGGTCAATGGACTGTTGATAGGATTAATTTTTGCCCCTAATCTAATGTAATTTTATAAATTTATTATATTTTAGCAATTGGCAATTATGCCTATTCGGACTAGAGTCTACTCGGCTGGCTTTTGTTTTATGGCCTTGGCATTCCCGTTTAAACTGAGTTTGGCGCACTTTATACTGATGCTTTCCCTAAGCTTTTAGCTTAGCTCTAACTGGTCGTAAACATGTAAGTCTTTGGACCCCAATTTTATTCCGTAACCCTAAGAGAAATAATAAAATTTGTATTTGACGGTCTTACAGCATCATTTGTGGGGCCGCCCTGATGTAACCTACCTAGAGTGCGCGGGAAGATCGCAGATCTGTTATAGGCTAAGAAAGTGCACTGTCCTCCCAGCAAACTCTAAATTTTTTAAATTTACTTGGCACATAAAAAAATGGCAAAGTTTTTATCATTATGCTCTTTGAAGGTTAGTTTTATTTTGCTCGAACTCAAC
>JASDRS010000018.1:0-3974 GCA_041441915.1 Paracoccaceae bacterium
GAGGCTTTTGATATGACGAACTCCGCCGAAGCCACGATGAATCGGTTGGAGACCCTCTTCGAATGGCAGCGGGAACGTCATGCGTATCCAGTTTGGGGTATTTGCATCTCAGTGCCCAGCCCTGTTCAAGCGGCGTTTGACGACCCTTATCTTTCCGCAACGCCGCCACTTCTGCCCGCGTGGGAAGGTTTTCCCTTTGTCGAGAAACTGACCGCTCGTTTTGGTGCTCCCGTCTGGTTGCGAAGTAGTGTTGAGACCATGACGATGGGAGAGTTGAGTGCCGGTGGTGGGTCTGCTATCCATAATATGTTGTTCGTAAAGGTAGGCAAACGGATCGGCGCTGGCATGGTGCTTAACGGCCAACTCTATCGCGGCGCGCAGGGTACAGCCGGTTTGATTGGAAACCTTCCAATCAGGACAAAAGACCGGACCGCGCAACTCGAAGCTCATGCAGGAAGCGAGATGATAGCCACCGAAGGTTGGGCTGCAGCAACCGATGGGCGCAGTCCGATTCTAGCCGAAATTTTAAAACGTAGTGGCGAGATTTCTGCGATAGACGTCGGCCAGGCAGCACAGACTGGAGATTCGGTATCAATGGAGATAATGTCACGTAGCGGGCGACTGATAGGGCAAGTTGTGGCCGCACTAGCCAATATGCTGAACCCGTCTCTGATCGTTTTAGGTGGGTCGGCTGCACAGACCAACGACATTCTGCTCGCAGCAGTACGCGAGGCCGTCTACAGGGACTCGCACCCGCTTATTACACGCGATCTGCGAATTAGCGCTTCGAAGTTGGGCAGCTCTGCCGGTCTCGTAGGCGCAGCCAGCGTTGTCGTCGAGGCCCTGTTTGATGCACAACATCTGCGAAACTGGGTCACAGGCGGATCACCAACCATCGCGCCCGACTTCCGTCACGTCCTAGCAAGGGCACAGAAAATGAACTCGTTCAATAATATTGTGGACGAGCCGATTCCAGCGCCCCCAACATCAATTTATAGATAGCCCAGAAGAGTGTTCAGGTTCTTTCTATTGTCCAAAAACGGCAAAAAGGGAAATTCAAAAAATGTCAATCACCGGATTAGGCCCCCACGGCGAACGCGCTGCGCCGCCCAGCCGGATAACGCTATCAGGCGCGGACATCGACACGGCACGTGATGGCCGCTTCACCGTCGCAGTCGTTCTACATACGGTGGAGAGCGATTACTCAAAACAGACACTGTCCGGTATCGTTGGAACACTTGGCAACTGTGCGACACGCGTCACCGAGGTGGTGGACTGTGGGTTTAGTCCTGAGTTGCAGGTAAGCGCGCTGGAAAGGCTTAGTCGAGAGCCTTTGGATGCGATTATATCGATCCCTGTCGACAATGTCGCCGTGGCGGATGCGCATCGTTTGGTCTCTGCCGCTGGGAAACGCTTAATCCTGCACGATAATGTGCCCACAGGCCTACTGCCAGGTTCGGACTATACCACCTTGATCTCAGCTGATAATTTTGGTCTTGGGCTGATTGGGGCAGAGTTGCTGTCGCCCTTTGTCGACGATGGACGCGAAGTTGTGATTCTGACCTACGGCGTTGACTTCTACGCCACGAACGAGCGTGAACTTGCCTTCGGTCGTTGGATGCGCAACAATCGTCCCAAAGTCAAAGTGCGGACCCATCGGTTTTCATCTCTTGAAACAGTGCGCGAAACCACGCGTAATCTGCTTGGCACGCATCCTGCCCTAGCTGGAATGTTCGTCGTCTGGGATACGCCAGCAATGGATGCAGTTTCTGTTCTCAAGGACTTGGGTACGTCGCTTCCGGTTACGACCGTGGATCTTGGGCGCAGCGCAGCAATTAGCTTGGCAGTAGACAGCCCCATAATAGGAATTGCCGCGCAGCAGCCATATCTACAGGGGGTTGCGACAGCGCAAGCGGCCATTTTGTCTATGTTAGGGAGAACGGTACCGGGGTGGATTGCCTTACCTGGGCTGGCCGTAACGCGTCAAAATGTGGTCGAAAGCTATCAGCTCGTCTGGAATGCAGCGGCTCCGAGCGAGATCCTCGAAACACAGATCAAATGAAAACCGTTTCTGATCACGGGTTAGGTTCCCGATGTCTGCACTGTGTGACGTCAGCGCCTATGGGTCCAAAAACCCTGACGACGGACAATAGTCCGTTAGTCGAGATAAAAAACTTGATAAATAGGGTCTGATATATAATCTCAGTCAAACTATAGGGAAGTCGGCGATATGACCTATTACAACGTGAAACTTAACGATCACGATGATGATATGACCATTTCCATGCGGAACACGGCAGGGCGTTCGATCGTGCCTGCGGGTAGCAAAGTGCAGGTCGGTTGGGGCGTCGAATCGATCGTTTTATTCAAATAGGGGCGGGCGATGGCGCAACCAAAATCAGCTTTACAAGGTCTACTTTCATCCTATCAGTCTGGCCATGCGCTGGCCCAAGGGTTTTATACCGACGCGGATGTTTTCGCGCACGATGTGGATCAGGTGTTTTATAAAGATTGGCATTTGGCGGGGCATATCAGCGAATTGGCACTGCCAGGCGATTATTTTTTATTCGAAATGCTGCAAGAATCCGTGATCATCACCCGCGATGACTTGGGCCAGATCCATGGCTTCGCAAATGTGTGCCGCCACCGTGGTTCGCGGGTTTGCCTTGAGCCGCGCGGCAATACCAAGCGCTTTACCTGCCCCTATCACGCTTGGGCCTATAATCTTGACGGCAGCTTGTTTAACGCTCGCCGCTTGCCACCTGAAATTGACCGCACGAAACTGGGCCTGCGCCCCATTGCCACCCATGTTTTCCACGGCTTCATCTTCGTGTCCTTCGCGCAAGATCCGACCAGTTTTGTAGCCCTTCACCTTGATCTTGACCCGATTTTGGCCCCCTTTAGCCTTGCGCGCACCAAAATTGCGCATCGTATGGTTTACCCGGTAAAAGCCAATTGGAAGCTTTTGGTTGAAAATTATAACGAATGCTACCATTGCGCCACGGCGCATCCTGAATTTTCACGCTCGCACCCCACGCATATGCCCCCCGACCGCGTGGCGCCAATGAATGAAGCGATGCACGCGCGCTCAACCGCCTGCGGTATTCGCACCGATTATATTGATGCCATCGGTTCGGCGCGCCCAGATAACGCGCCGGATTACGCCTATAACCGCTATAGTCTTTATGAAGGCTATGAAACGGGGTCACAAACGGGGTCAGATTTGGCACCGCTTTTGGGGGATATTAAGGGCTATGACGGAGGTGCATCTGACCTTTATGTCGGTATTTTAAACCCGATGTTGATCTATTGCGATCACGCCATAGTCTATCGCTTCATTCCGATTGACAAAGACCATTCGGCCCAAGAAATTATTTGGTTGGTGCATGAAGACGCGCAACCGGGCCGAGATTATGATTTAGACCGCCTGCTTTGGCTTTGGGATCTGACCACGATTGCCGATAAAAAGATCATTGAAAAAAACCAAGAGGGGGTGAATTCGCGCTATTATACCCCAGGGCCCTTCGTGGACATGGAAGCCTATGCCAAACGATTTGTTGACAGTTATCTGATGTCGTTCAAACTGGATGAAATCGATTAGGAACCCGCATGTCAAACCCAGATCTACTTTATGAAGACAAGCATATTTTATTTGTTAGCATTATTGAGATTAATACTGTTATGGGTATTGTCAGACAAACTTGACGTCCCTTTGGTTGCCCTCTAATTTTTCTGAATGACAACCCAAAACGCCTTCAAATATTTCAAGACTTCACCTGAAATCATCCGCTTGGCGGTTATGTATTACATTCGCTATCCGCTAAGTTTCCGTCAAGTTGAGGATATCTTGCATGAGCGTGGAATTGATATTTGCCACGAAACAGTTCGGTTTTGGGTTGAACGTTTTGGGTCAAAGTTTGCGCGAGAAATCCGTAAGATTAGGGCAGGGCAACATTCGAACTGGCAATGGCACC
>JASDRS010000019.1:0-164964 GCA_041441915.1 Paracoccaceae bacterium
AACCCCAGTGAAATAATTTCGCTGTAAAGCTATGCTTTGGCTTCTTGTTTATTTTCTCAATGTCCATAACGTATCTTAAAAAAATGAATAATTAACAATAAGATGATAATGATCTAACTTATATTTACAATTAAAAAGGCTACGTAATACGTAGCCTTTTGTTTTATAAGAGCCCCAAAGAAAAAGGGCTTACATTCCTGTAAGCCCATGTATTTAATTGATATATTATAAAATTCTTTATCGCTTAGAAAATTGGAAACTTTTACGCGCTTTAGCTTTACCGTATTTTTTGCGCTCAACAACGCGACTGTCGCGGGTCAAGAAGCCTGCGGCCTTCAATGCACCCCGCAAAGTTGGTTCATAAATTTGCAAAGCTTTCGAAATTCCGTGTTTTACTGCTCCAGCTTGGCCCGAAAGGCCGCCACCAGCGACAGTTGCATTCACGTCAAATTGACCTTCAACTCCAGCAACGGTGAATGGCTGGCGCAGAATCATTTGCAACACTGGGCGTGCAAAATATTCGGCCATCCTTTTGCCATTCACAACAACTTTTCCAGAGCCTGGTTTAATCCAAACTCGCGCAACAGCGTCTTTACGTTTACCCGTGGCGTAAGAACGACCCAGGTTATCACGTACGGCCACACGTGGCACAGCAATTGTGATTATTTCGGCGGCGTCAGTTGTGTCAGACGCAGCCAATTTCAGATCGTCAAGTGATTTGATGTCGGACATATCATGCGCTCCGCGTGTTTTTTGGGTTCAACGGTTTAACGTCTAGAACGACAGGTTGTTGTGCTTCATGAGGATGCTCAGCGCTAGCGTAAACCCGCAGGTTCGTCATTTGCTGACGGCCAAGGCTGTTGCGGGTGATCATACGTTCAACCGCTTTGGTTACAACACGTTCTGGATGGGCTCCATCAAGCACCTGCCCTGCCGTGCGAAACTTTATTCCACCCGGGTGGCCTGTGTGCCAGTAATAGCGTTTGTCAGCGCGTTTATTGCCGGTCAACTGTATTTTTTCGGCATTTATCACAATCACATTGTCGCCCATATCCATGTGTGGTGTGAAAGTGGGTTTATTTTTGCCACGCAAGACATTGGCGATGATTGTTGCCAAACGACCTAATACAAGGCCTTCGGCGTCTATCAGAATCCATTTCTTTTGGATGTCTGATGGTTTTGCGGAAAAGGTTTTCATAATGAACCCTATGAATAATGGGGAAAGCCCCCTGCTAGAAGATGGCTCTATCTGCTGTATATTTGAGTTCAGGTCAAGCAGTATAATTCAATTATTATATAATTAAATCATATACTTAATAAAATAGGTACTATAATACCCTATAAAAATAGTCTCTTTAACACAAAATGGGTGGCTTTTTGGAATCCGATCCTGGTGCTTTATCAGGAAAAGGTTTTTGGGCCACAGGTTGCTCTTTTGACCAGTCAAAACGCAATGCAACTTTGTTTAACAAATCCACAGCGCTATCTCCCACCTCCAAAAAAGTCACATCCAGTTCCCCAGCATCAATACCGGAAAATGTTAAAGCTTCGACTGCGGTTTGGGCCAAAGCGGGTTCTGCTTGCGACACGGCTCCTACAAAAGCCAAGAGATGGCCACGTATACCGCCTTGATATTTGACCTCGGCAAAAAGCGCATGATCAGCAAGAGCACCTATACGAGCGAGTTTTTGCTTCAGACCTGAGACCAAATTTTGCGGTAAGTTTTTAGGTTCGTGAAAACTAATCGGACGGGCTTTGGCCAAAGAAGGAGTGTTTTTCAAAGTATCAGCAAGCCAAGCCACGGCATGGGACGGCAAAACCATCGCTGAGGGCTGACCCAAGTTTACCCCCAACCCAACACCCTGCCCCGCTAAAGAAGCAGCAATGAACCGGCCTGGCAACTCGGCGTAGATAGAGGCGGACCCCGCAAAGGATGAAAGACGCTCCTCTTCGTCAAAGGCCAAAACCAAGCCCCCCCCCTCAAGGTTAAAGAGCTTTGGATCAATTTTGTTAGCCTTTGGCTCTTTTTCTAAAAGAACGAATAGGACAGCATCTGCAAGGACATCATAATAACGAAGCCGTAAGCTGTCATCCTGAGGTGATTGGATCATCGCATGATAGGCTTGATCTAGTGAGGTCAAGTTTTGGGTCATTCCCTTTCCTACCCAAGGCAAACTAGGGGAGCAATACCCTCGACTAAAACAAACAAGTCAACTTCTATTTATAATTAAAATTATTCTTTATTTTAAATAGGTCATGACGGGACGTAGATGGATCATAACGCGCTATTAATCCACAAATTTTCAGGTTCTTTGCTGATCAGAATGGTTTTGGCCATGGCTTAGGCTCTCAATCATCACGGGATGGGCCGTAGTGTATGTGCTTTATCGTGAAAGATGTTTGTCCGATACAGTTAAAAATAAAATTAGTTACCTAGTTTTGCACGAAACTTTAAAAACACGTTACGTCTCATGTTGATCTTTTCTACGTTTTACCTCATTATTTTCGTCAAGTCATAATTTTGGCGAACAGGTTTGCATTAAGGGTCTCGAATGAAATTTATTGAATTTGCGGGCCTTAAAGTTGGCAATTCAGAACCACTTCTGATCATTTCAGGTCCTTGTCAGCTTGAAAGTTTGGATCATGCTGAAATGATTGCGGGCCGAATGTCCGAGGCTTGCAAAAAATCTGGTGCGCAATTCGTCTTTAAGGCCAGTTATGACAAGGCCAACCGCACTTCGCTTTCAGGTAAACGAGGCTTAGGCTTGATGGACGGGCTTGAGATTTTGGCCAAAATACGCGCTAGCGGTATTCCAGTTTTGACAGATGTGCATGATGCCAGACAGGCAAAAACTGCGGCTGAATATGTTGACGTCATACAAATTCCTGCATTTTTATGCCGTCAAACTGATTTGCTTTTAGCGGCTGGTGAGACGGAAGCCGTGGTTAATGTAAAAAAGGGTCAATTTCTGGCCCCGTGGGATATGGCGCATGTGGCGGCAAAGGTGGCGTCAACTGGAAATGATAAAATCATGCTGACCGAACGTGGCACCAGCTTTGGTTATAATACGCTGGTTTCTGATATGCGCGCCCTACCCATCATGGCACGCACAGGCTACCCGGTGATTATGGATGCCTCTCATTCCGTACAACAGCCTGGCGGCATGGGCGGATCTTCTGGCGGTCAACGTGAATTCGCTCCTGTAATGGCGCGTGCTGCGGCAAGCCTTGGGGTCGCGGGCGTCTTTATTGAAACCCATGAAAACCCAGATGCCGCTCCATCCGATGGGCCTAACATGATGTACTTGCGCAAAATGCCATCCTTGATCGCCAACCTTATGGCATTTGACCGTTTGGCAAAGGCTAATCCTTTGTTCGCTTCGGTAAATTAGTAAATCTTTTTCAAATCGGCTATTTCTTACCCTTTTTGTATGCTAATATCAAAAAAAATCTGAAAAAACACTTGAAATAAAGCGTTATTGCTCTCTAAAATTAAACCTTTCAACTAAGCTACAACGTCCATTTAAATTGTGCAGCCCAGTATTTAGGCCCATAAGCAACCAAAATCCACTTACACTAAGCCCTTGCGGACATGATTGCTCGTCAGGTTGGTAAAAAATGCGTGAATTCCTCCCCCATACACGTTAACAAGGGACAAATTTGGAGCACGCGATGATCTATTCCACTTCTAAAGACTGGGAAAATACACCCAACAAACGGGTGATGTTGTTTGGCATGTCGGGCGTGGGTAAGACCACCCTGTCGAACCTTTTACGCGCAGACAAAACTTGGTTTCATTATTCAGCTGATTATCGCATTGCTACACGCTATATGGGCGAATTCATCGGCGATAATGTTAAGCGCGAAGCGATGAAGGTGCCGCTTTTAAGAGAGCTATTACTAACAGATTCAGTCTATATTCAACCAAACATCACCGTTGATAATCTGGCACCCCTGTCTAGCTATTTGGGCAAGCCTGGACGGGCTGATCTTGGTGGGCTGTGTTTTTCAGAATATCAGATTAGGCAAAACCAACATCAGCAAGCTGAGATAGCAGCCTTGAGGGAATCGGCGCAATTCATAACCCAAGCGCATGATATTTACGGATATGACAATTTCATCTGTGACAGCGGTGGTTCAATTTGTGAAGTGTGCGACCCATTCGACACGAATGATACTTTGCTGAATGAATTGGCCAAAAGCCAACTTTTGGTCTGGATCAAAGGGTCTGAAGCATATAACAAAGAGCTAATTAAACGGTTTGATCACGCTGCCAAGCCTATGTGCTATCAATCTAAATTTTTAAACCAAATGTGGCGAGACTACCAAACATTGCATGGCCAAGGCCGAAGTCAGGTAGACCCCGACGCTTTTGTGCGCTTTACCTTTTCCAAGGCTCTGGCCCACCGCGAACCTCGCTATTTGGCCATGGCCAAATGGGGTGTAACTGTAACTGCCGAAGATGTGGCGCTTATCAAAAATTCAAATGATTTTAACGCTCTCATTGCAAGAGCCATCGAGCAAAAATAACCAAAGGCCGCCTATGCCCATTACTTTACCTCAAACTCTACCTGCTTTTAACGTTTTGCAAGAAGAAGGTGTCATGGTCATGACACCCGAGCGCGCCTCGACACAAGAAATTCGGCCTTTGCGAATTGCTTTACTTAATTTAATGCCAAAAAAAATTCAAACCGAAACACAATTTGCACGCTTGATAGGTTCAACTCCCTTGCAAATTGATCTTCAATTAATCCGGATGACTGAGCATCAAACCAAAAACACCACTTCCGAGCATATGGATACATATTATCGCCCCTTTTCCGATGTAAAAGATGAAAAATTTGACGGGCTGATCATCACTGGTGCGCCGATCGAACATTTAGACTTTCAAGACGTAACCTATTGGGCTGAATTACAGCAGGTGATGAATTGGACGCAAACGCATGTTCATTCTACATTTGGAGTGTGCTGGGGAGGAATGGCAATGATCCATCATTTTCATCAGATTGAAAAACACATGCTTAAAGCAAAGGCTTTCGGCTGCTTTCGTCACAGAAACATTGCACCCACATCGCCTTATTTAAGAGGATTTTCAGATACCTTCGTGATTCCAGTGTCTCGTTGGACCGAAATGAGGGAAGACGAAATTCTAATGAAACCTGGATTACAAATTTTGCTTGCTAACCCCGATGTTGGGCCATGCTTGGTAGAAGATGCGGCCCACCGCGCACTTTATATATTTAATCATTTTGAATATGACAGCGACACACTTAAACAAGAGTATGACCGAGACGTGGCCGCGGGCTCTGCTATAAATGTACCTGATAATTATTACCCTAACAATAATCCGGCCCTTCCCCCAAACAATCGCTGGCGCAGTCACGCGCATTTGCTTTACGGAAATTGGATTAATGAGATTTATCAAACCACACCTTATGACCTAAACCACATAAGCAAAGCCTCCTAAGCCACCTGCCCTGCAACCCAACCCGATGACCAAGCCCATTGAAAATTATATCCACCTAACCAGCCAGTTACATCAACAACTTCACCGATAAAATAAAGTCCTGGGCAAGACTTTACCTGCATAGTTTTAGCATCAAGAGCATCGGTATTGACCCCACCCAAGGTCACTTCAGCGGTCCGGTAACCCTCAGACCCTACAGGGGTGAGGCGCCATCCATGCACCAGAACCGCAAGATGATCGAGCTTTTGATTATTTTGATCGGCCAGATTGCCCAGCAGTCCCGAAGTGACGGCTACCATCCGTGCCAGTTTTTCGGGCAAAAACCGCCCCAATGCTGTTTGAAGAGCAATTTTTCCATTTCTGCTACGCATTTCGCGCAAAGATCCCCCCACATTTTGACCATGAGCCGTATCAAGGCTGATTGGCAATCCTTCACGCCAATATGAACTAATTTGCAGCACAGCCGGCCCCGAAAGGCCGCGGTGCGTAAACAAAACCCCGTCGTCAAAACCGATATTTCCTGTGCTCACACGCCCGGCGACAGACAAGCCAGACAGGGAAGAAAGTGCCTCCAAATCAAGCTCGCCAAAAGTCAACGGCACCAAGGCGGGACGAGTTTCTACAAGGGGAATGGTAAAATCTTTAGCTATTTTATAACCAAGTCCTGTGGCACCCATTTTTGGAATAGATTTTCCACCCAAAGCTACTACAACCGACGCCGCCCCAACCCTGCCACGCGTCGTGTTGAGTTCAAAGCCACCCACTGATGGATGCACTGCGTGAATTTCCGTTTCAAGCCACAGGGTGCCCTCCGCCGCTCCATAATCGCGCAGAAGCATTTGGGTTATTTGCACCGCAGAACCATCACAAAACAGTTGCCCCAAAGCCTTTTCATGCCAAGGGATTTTAGCCTCATTCACCCGCGCTATGAAATCATGCTGGGTGAAGCGTTTCAGTGCCGATAATGCAAACATTGGGTTTTTTGATAAAAATCGATCATGCCTAATGTTTAAATTGGTGAAATTGCACCGCCCACCACCTGAAATACGAATTTTTTTGCCCGCAGCCTTAGCATGGTCAATTATCAGCACGCGGCGTCCACGGCGCGCAGCTTCAGCACCTGCAAAAAGACCTGCTGCACCTGCTCCTAATATCACCACATCAAAGCTTTGCATTTCATACCTTTATTACGTTTATAATGCCTTCTAACCCAGTGTGGGGAAGACTTACAAATTAATGTAAAATTCTCTTGCAGATCACGGAAGGCTCCGCTAAATACGCCGCACGGTTGGGGCGTCGCCAAGTGGTAAGGCACCGCTTTTTGGTAGCGGCATTCCCAGGTTCGAATCCTGGCGCCCCAGCCAACTTAATAAATTAAAATTTTAAAACTGTTTATGGCTCTATCTCGTCCTTAAGAGGCCTATCAAGCATAGTTTTTATAGCAGCTTTGATGTCGACCTCTTGGTTAACCAATTTAGCAACCATGTCGACCACAGGCATCATGTCACCGTAGCGCGCCGCCACAGCTTGAGCGGTTTTCACCCCTTCGACTGTTTGGTTCTGCAAGGGCTGTCGCCCCGCCCCAATAGCAAGTCCGTAGGCAAAATTGCGCGACTGCGCCGAGGTACACGTTAAAACCAAATCACCAAAGCCAGAAAGTCCAGCGAGGGTTTGACGCAATGCACCCTGATCTGTCGCCAAACGCTGCATTTCGGCAAAACCGCGCGTCATAATGGCTGCACAGGCGCTTTCCCCAAGCTCCGCACCCATTGCCACGCCCGCTCCAATTGCAACAACATTTTTCAGGGCCCCGCCCCACTGCGCTCCCAAAATATCATCTGTGAGGTAAAGGCGCAACAAGGGAGTGGACAAAAGTTGTTGCAGCTTAACTCCAAAGGCGGGATCAGCGGCAAGGGTCAGTGCCGTGGGCTTACCCGCTATCAAGTCAACCGCAAAGCTGGGGCCAGTTAACACCGCTATTCTTGCATTGGGACATATTTCAGAAACAACCGCGCTTGGCAGGGCGCCGGTGGCATGTTCAATACCCTTGCAGCAGATGACTAGTGTCTTATCCGCCAGCGCTGCGTGGTGACTTTCAAGCACATCCCGCAAATTTTGAGTAGGAACACATAACAAGACCACATCACACGGCACATAAAGAATAGGTCCCATTATACGAAGGTTTAAAGGAAACGCCATAACAGCCAACGGACTTTGCCGACGTTCCTGCATTTGCATCATTTTTGATGCATCACGACCCCAAAGAGCAACGTCACGCCCTGCCTTAGCCAACACAAACGACAAAGCCGTTCCAAAAGCGCCAGCACCTATCACGGCAATGGCCGAGCTCATAACCCTGCGCGTTCGCTAAGAGCCTGTTCAAGCAAAGCCGTCACTGCACCGAGTGGAACATCATCAGCAACAAAAGCCTGACCGATCGCACGATTTAAAATAAAGCGCAGGCTCCCATCTAATACCTTTTTATCTTGCGCCATAAATGATAAAAGTATCTCAGCAGAAGGTAAATCACCGCCGATGTCGGTTAGATCTACTTTAGCACCCAACTTGCTCAGATGCGCCCGCAAACGAGATGGGCTTTCTTGTGATAAAAGCCCTAATCGTTGCGACAGCTCGAGCGCTAGAACACAACCAATCGCCACTCCTTCGCCATGCAAAAGTCGTTCTCCATAGCCAGTAGCCTTTTCCAGCGCATGACAAAAGGTATGGCCCAGGTTCAAAAGCGCACGTTCACCACCTTCCTTTTCGTCACGAGCAACAATATCGGCTTTCATCTGTACCGATCGCTTCACCGCAATTTTGCGCAAGGCATGATCTCCAGTTACCATCGCCACGGCATTATTTTCAAGCCAATCGTAAAATGATGCGTCGCCCAATAAACCGTATTTTACCACCTCACCGTAGCCAGCCAAAAAGTCACGTGGGGCTAAGCTTTGTAAAAGATCAATATCAGCCAAAACCAAACTTGGTTGATGAAAGGCCCCAATTAAATTTTTACCCTCACCAGAATTGATGCCAGTTTTTCCACCTACCGAGCTATCAACCTGTGCCAAAAGCGTAGAGGGAATTTGCACAAAACGAACACCACGCCGTAAAATTGCAGCCGCAAACCCCACCAAGTCACCAATCACACCACCGCCAAAAGCAATAACCACGTCGCGCCGCTCAATTTTCTGTTCCAGAAACCATTCAACAGTTTTGGTTAAATATGGCCAGCTTTTAGTTCCTTCGCCGTGGGGCAAAATCAAACTAACGTACATAATCCCCGCACCATCTAAGGCAGCTTCGAGTCGCGCCAAATGCAAAGGCGCCACAAAATCATCTGTCACTATCGCCACACGTTTGCGTGTCAAAAGCGGCGCTATTTCTTGACCCACTAAGTCAGTAAGTCCAGAGCCAATCCGCACCTTATAAGAGCGTTCGCCTAAATTGACCTCTACTTGACTTATAGCCATGTCTTATCCTCTTCAAATAAATCCTGGCGCGAAAGCACAGCATTTAAAACTTTTTCTGCCATATTTACAACGCTGAGTTCGGGACGCGACTGTACAGATATATCGGCTAGACGATAGGTTCCAACCCGCGCGTCATAAATGGATTTTAAAGTGGCATAGGAATTTTTGGATTGTAACAATGGACGGTTAACCTTCTGGCGCACGCGCTCCCAAAGAACATCCAACTCAACATCAAGCCAAACCGAAACGCCCGCCTCCTTGATAATGTCACGGTTAAGCTCTGACATAAAGGCGCCTCCGCCCGTCGATAAAACACAAGTTGTTCCAGCCACCAAACGACGCAGAACCTCGGTTTCGCGATCGCGGAAAAATGGCTCACCATCGCGCTCAAAAATTTCTGGAATCGTACGCTGGGCAGCTTCCATGATTTTATCATCCGAATCAACAAAAGGTGCGTCAAGAATAGTGGCCAGCTGCCCACCGACGACGGTTTTTCCTGCTCCCATCATGCCCACAAGGACGATTGTTTTTAATAGACGTGCCAAACCTGATCCATTCCCGCTGTGACCTAACTAGCATCATTTAAACTTTTTTTATGAATGGCGTGAATTTAATGTAAATACCATATATATAAGTCATAAAGAAGAAACAGATCCAACCCAAGTCTGCAAGGATTTGGACATAAAAGGACCAAAATGCAACAAATCATCAAAATATTTTTAGCTTTACCAGCCATATTGGTCATTGGCTTACTATTTTTTGCAATTTTTAGTGATTTATCACCAACAATTCAAAGGCGGATACTATCAGTCAGCCTGAGCGAGAATTGAATGATGGCGTGGGGTCAAATCCTTTTAACAGCCATTTTGTTGGCTTTTTGGCCCATAACGCCGGCCTTTGCCGAAGAATTGCCGCCCCTGTCGGCCATTGATTGGCTGTCAAATTCAGTAACCACAGTCGATGGCAGCCAGGGGGGGGGGGCATTAGGCACCCAAGTCCTTGCCGCGCCGCTCATCGCCGTAACCAGACTTGAATTTTATAAACACGACGGTTTGGGGCTTTTACCTCCCCGCATCACCGGCCTACCACAATATTTATGGGGGTCAGGTTTTTCCTCTGATATTAAAAATTTAATAGCGCAAGTTAAAAAACCCAATCTGCCCGCGGCACAGAGTTTTTTCATCCAACTGCTTTTAGCCGAAACCAGCGCTCCCCATGACAGCACGGGCGAAGCCACACTTTTAACCGCAAGAATAGACCGGCTTTTGGAAATGGGCGCGCTTGAACAAGCAGAAGGTCTCATCAATCTTGTGCCCGTTAAATCCCCGGCGCTTTTTCGCCGCAGTTTTGATATGGCATTGCTGACTGGACATGAAGAAATGGCCTGCCAAACTATGCGCGCAGCCCCCATGCTTGCCCCGACATATATGGCGCGGATTTTTTGCCTGGCCCGCGATGGCGATTGGGCTGCCGCCGCTATCACCTTACGAGCGTCACAGGGTTTGGGTCTGTTAAGTGCTGAACAAGATGCCATCCTAAACCGTTTCTTGGACGCAGATCTGACAGATCTTGACTTACCTCTTTCTACCCCATCACGGCCAAGCCCGTTGATTTGGCGGCTTTTTGAGGCAATCGGCGAACCATTGGCCACACAATCTTTACCCCTAGCTTTTGCCCACGCAGATTTGCGCATTCAATCAGGCTACAAGGCGCAGTTAGAGGCTGCCGAGCGTTTGGCAAAAGCCGGCGTTTTGTCACCTAATCTTCTGTTGGGCCTTTATTCAGATGGTGCGCCCGCTACTTCGGGCGGGGTGTGGGATCGTGTGGCCGCTTTTCAAAAATTTGAAAGCGCTATTACCAACAAAAACACAGACGAAATAGCGCAACAATTGCCAATTTTTTGGTCACAAATGAAAATCGCTGGGCTTGAAGTGCCTTTTGCCAATATTTATGCTCGCCGCTTGGCAAGCTTCACTTTGCCAGAACCCACTGCAACCTTAGCATTTCATGTCATGCTTTTGTCAGACGCAGCAGCACAAATCGCTCAGCTACGCATACCGCAGTCTGAATTTGAAGCTCTATTGATTGCGATCGCAACGGGCACTATAAACCAAGACCCTTTTCTTCTAGAGCAACCAAGTTTTTTGCCCAAAAAAACGCCCGCAACTGTGAGTGAAACTCAGTCACTCACCATTTTTCAAAAAGCAGTCGGAGGGGCATTTAGCAGACCAATATTAACAGATGATTTGCAAAGCCTCGTAGATCAAAGCCGGACAGGAGAAGCTATTTTGCGCGCTCTTGATCTTATCTACCGCGGTGCAAACGGCGATTCGGCGGCACTCAGGACTGGCATCTCGCTATTTTACCTTATAGGCCAACAAGATACTGCACGGCAAATCGCGCTGCAGGCCTTGCTTCTTGAACGGCGCAGTTAATGTCTAAGCCCCCAAAAAATGACAACGCATGGATTGCCAATTTTTTAGAAGCTAGCGCCGCCGAACTTAACAGCGCGCGCAATACACAATTGGCCTATGGTCGAGATTTACGGAACTTTTCCAACTTTTTGCAGCGAAGATCCCTAAGTCTCGCCCAAGTAAAACTTGGCGAGATACAAGATTACCTAATTTTTCTAGACGCAGAGGGCCTTGCTAAATCCACCCGTGCACGGCGGTTGTCTTCCATTAGGCAATTACTACGTTTTGCATTTGAAGAAGGTTGGCGCGCCGAGAATCCCGCCATAACGCTGAAAGGACCTAAGCAGGCCAAGTCCCTGCCCCAAGTTTTAACTGAAGATCAAGTATCGCTCCTTTTATCGGCCGCGCGCAATTATGGACACACACCATCAGAGAAGCTGCGTAATGGCCTGATGCTCGAACTACTTTATGCTACGGGGATGCGGGTTTCTGAGATGGTGACTTTGCCTTTGGCTGGTTCGCGTGGAGCACCCACGATGCTGCTCGTGCGCGGCAAAGGCGGGAAAGAGCGCCTGACGCCCCTGTCAGAACCAGCGCTAGAGCAGTTAGGTAACTGGATTAAGTATCTTGATCAAAAAAATGATTTAAAAAGAAAAAATGGATTAAAAATATCAAAGTATCTTTTTCCAAGCTCCAAGTTGGAACGTCACATCAGCCGAGAGTATTATTATTTTCTGTTGAAAAAAATATCAATTCAGGCAGGCATAGACCCCAGTCTAGTCACGCCGCACCGCTTACGTCACGCTTTTGCCACTCATCTTTTGGCTGGTGGAGCAGATTTGCGGGTAATTCAAACTTTGCTTGGTCACGCCAATATAGCTACGACCGAAATTTACACCCATGTGCTGGACGCCCATTTGAAGTCTTTAGTTTTAACCCATCATCCCTTAGCAAAAGGTTCAAAGAGCATCAAGACCCGTTAGGTATTGATTTTTTAACATTTGCGCGCCACACAAGAATATCAGAACTGGATCTATCATGACGTCACAACTTTTTGACACTGCCTTTTGGCTAACTGCGGGAGCAATAGCTTTACTCTTGGCCGTTTCAGCCTTTTTTTCAGGCTCTGAAACGGCGCTCACAGCGGCATCAAGAGGAAAATTGCGCAGCCAGTCTGATCGGGGATCGCACGGCGCGCGGTCGGCACTGCAGGTCACTGAAGACAGTGAAAAGATGATTGGCGCGCTTTTACTGGGCAATAATGTGGTAAATATCCTAGCAGCCTCTTTAGCAACTGCGTTGCTGACGCGCATGTTTGGCGATTCTGGCGTGGCCTATGCAACGTTGGCGATGACGGCCCTTGTTCTAATCTTTGGTGAAGTTTTGCCAAAAACTGTTGCCATCACTTTCCCTGAATCTTTTGCTGCCCGCGTGGCACCTATTATTCAACCTATGATTTGGCTTTTTTCTCCCATTATAAGCTTGGTTCGCTGGCTTGTAGGCGGCCTTTTGTGGGTCTTTGGCTTACGCACGGATCCCAATAGCCATATTTTGGCCTTGCGCGAAGAGATCGCTGGCGTGATCGCGCTCGGTCATTCCGAAGGAGCTGTGGAAAAGGAAGACCGCGACCGCCTGCTGGGTGCGCTGGATCTGACTTCGCGCACGGTGGAAGAAATCATGCGCCACCGCAGTCAGATAGAAATGATTGATGCCGACACCTCACCCGATGAAATTATCAGCCAAGCACTGGCCTCACCCCATACGCGTTTGCCCGTCTATCGCGGCAATGATGAAAATATTTTGGGCGTTATTCACGCGAAAGATTTGCTACGAGAAATGAATACCGTCTTACGAGCGGGAGATGGCAGTTTACCAAATTTGGCAGAGGTTGACGTGCTTAAAGTTGCTATGAAACCCTATTTTGTGCCCGAAACCACCACGCTTGATGAACAAATGCGCCAGTTTTTAAAGCGTCGGACCCATTTTGCTCTAGTGGTTGATGAATATGGCGCATTGCGCGGCTTGATTACGCTTGAAGATATTTTAGAAGAAATAGTAGGTGAAATCACCGATGAGTTTGACCTTGAGCGCGACAGCCCTTTGAAAAAATCAGAAAATGGTGATTATTTTGTAGATGGTTCAATGACTATCCGCGATCTCAATCGTGCCAAAGATTGGCAACTGCCCGATAACGAAGCCAATACTGTCGCTGGTTTGGTGATTCACGAGGCTCAGATGATACCCTTGGAAGGACAAGTTTTCAGTTTTCACGGTTTCCGCTTTGAAGTGACCCGCAAGCGGGACAATCGTTTGGTAAAGTTAAAAATCAGACCGCTTTAACCATAAGCTGGAATGTGATGAGGTTATACTATTTAAGAAAATTTTATATAAAAGCTTGGTAATATTGATTGCAAGTACTTCACTCAGGCGGCGGCACCTTTTCCCATTTTTCTGTTAGATATTTTTGATTTTATCATTATATTGAGTGAGCATTGCTAGTTGGTGATGAAATTTAGTTTGGTGTAAAGTACAACAGCGCGGGGGCAAGTTCGGCGACCCTTTTTATTAGATATAAATTTATACACGTTTGCACCTTACAATAAAACTGTGGCATAATATCTAATCAAATCCTTTTAATCAGGAAAACTGATGAAAAATTCGTACATGCGCATGATGTTAATTGCTACCCTTACAGGCGCTTTACCCATGACGGCACTGTCGCAATCTTTACCTAGTCAAACTGATGCTATTAAAGCAGGCACAATCTATATTGACGGAATTTTTGGTCCTTGGGAAAAACGCTGTGTAAAAGACAACAACGCGCCCGACGTTTGCCGCATTTTTCAGTCACTGAACGACTTATTGGGAACACCTGTGGCCGAAATCACCATGTTTCACTTGCCAAAAGGTAACAAAGTTGTGATGGCTGCAAACATTATGACGCCGCTTGAAACGCTGCTAACGTCAGAATTGCAGATTAAAATTTATGGTAGCGCTGTCAAATCCTATCCTTATAGCTGGTGCAACAAAGTAGGCTGTGTGGCGCGCATTGGTTTTACCCAAAAAGAGTTTGACACGCTGAAAAAAGGTAGCGTGGCTACTGTATTTTTAACCGCTGCCGCCAACCAATCAGCGCCCATTGCGCTGGAAATATCCTTAATCGGCTTTAAAAAAGCCCAAGAAAGCATCTTGCAAATAAATTAATTAAGGCGCGCGGCGCAAAGCCAAAACGGCATTCATTCCACCAAAGGCAAAGGCGTTTGACAAAACCACATCCACTTTAGCATCGCGCGCAATATTTGGTACTATATCAAACGCACATTCCGGATCTGGCTCTTCATAACCAATGGTTGGCGCAATAACGCCCTCGCGTAGTGCCATAAGGCAGGCCAAAAGTTCGACCGCGCCAGTGCCGCCTATTAAATGCCCATGCATGGATTTGGTGGAAGACATCATTAAACTGTCAGCATGATGGCCAAACACGTCGGCCACAGCAGCACATTCGGTTTTGTCATTAGCCACCGTGGCCGTACCATGGGCGTTGATATAACCCACATCTTCAGGGTTTAGCTTGGCGTCTTTCAACGCTCCCGCAATAGCGCGTGCCGCGCCCTCCATCGAGGGCATGACAATATATGACGCGTCCGAGCTCATGGAAAAGCCAATCACCTCGGCTAAAATTTCGCCACCCCTAGCTCGGGCATGGACATAATCTTCAAAAACAAAAATCGCGGCGCCCTCGCCTTGTACCATACCGTTGCGATTCAAGCTAAAGGGGCGGCAGGCATCTTTAGACATAACGCGCATCCCTTCCCAGGCTTTGATTCCACCAAAGCACAACATCGACTCCGAACCCCCCGTCACAATCACACGGGACATCCCTGAGCGCACCGTCATAAAGGCTTGCCCCATCGCGTGGTTCGACGAAGCACAGGCGGTGGCAACCGTATAACTTGGCCCCTTCAAATTATGTGCAATCGCTACATGACTTGCGGCGGCATTGTTCATTAATTTGGGTACCACAAAGGGATGCACACGATTTTTACCCTCTTCATAAACAGCACGATAATTTTCGTCCAATGTATTCACTCCACCGCCTGCTGTGCCCAAAATCACGCCGGCCTCATATCCCAAATGGCCATCAAAATTTAGTCCTGACTGAGCAATGGCTTGGCGCGCGGCCAAAAGGGTGAACTGGGTAAATTTATCATAAAGAACAATTTGTTGGCGGTTGAAATACACCTCTGGGTCCCAACCCATTACTTGGCCACCAATTTGAATGGACAGACGCTCCTTATCACGAATATCCAAAGGGACGATGCCGCAACGTCCCTCCTTAAAAGCACTAAATGTTCCTGCAACATCTAGAGCAAGTGCATTGATAGTGCCGGCACCAGTAATTACGACCCTATTCATCAGAATTTTGTGTTACCAAATCACCGACCACCCGGACAATGGCAGCCACCGAGGAAATATCAAAACTCGATATTTCAGGCTCATTAGCATTAAAAGGTATAGCAATATCAAACGCTTCTTCAATCGCAAAGATAGCTTCAACCAAACCCATAGAATCAATACCCAAATTTTCCAGAGATTGATCAATCGAAACATCCCTCACATCGACCAAAGCTTGTTCGGCTAGAATACGAAATATTTTTTCTTGCACACTTTGGTTCATCACATAGCCCCCAGCTTACTTAAAGCCTTTCATCTCTATCTAATAAATTTTCGACAGATTTTTGAAGTTTTTGTATTTTGATATACAAACGCGGCAAACGGCGCGTGGCTTTGTTAAGTTCGATCTGTGTTTCCATTTTCACAGCCGGATAACCCAACAACACGCGACCAGAAGGCGCATTACTAAGTATCTTGGTTGCACCTCCGGCTATGACATCATCTCCTACAAAAATATTATCATTCACACCGCATTGCCCAGCCAATATCACGCGGTCACCCAATCGAGCAGAACCAGCAATGCCCACTTGCCCACACAGCAAACAATCGCGGCCAATTTCTACATTATGACCAATATGCACAAGATTGTCCAATTTTGTGCCTGATCCTATCACAGTGTTGCGCACCGTCCCGCGGTCAATACATACGTTGGCGCCCAGTTCAACATCATCTCCAATAGTCACTGACCCCAAGGAATGAATTCTAACCCAAGACTGCGCCGTTATCTGTTCTCGCTTACCCAAGGTTTGCCGAATCTCTTCTGCCCCAGACTTTTCAGGTGTTACAAAAGAAAACCCATCAGATCCAACAACTGCGCCAGATTGGCAGATAAACCGATCACCAATCACCACTCTAGGCCCCAAATTTGCACCTTGCAGCAAAAGCGTGTCACAACCAATTGTTGTACCATTGCCGATGCTGACATGTGACGCAATACGCGCCCGCACTCCGATTGTGACCCCTGCCCCTATGGACACAAAGGGGCCAATCGCAGCGCCTTCACCAATGATTGCGCTTTCGTCAATATGACAAAGATGGTGAATACCTTTAGCAATTTCAGGGCCTTGATCCAACAATAGGGAAAGCCCCGCCATCGCCAAGCGACCGCGCGGCACAAATATAGCTGCAGTCAGGCCCAAAGCTTGCCAATCGGCATCAGCCCAAAGCACAGCCGCCTTGGCGGACCCTTTAGCCAGATCGGCACTATATTTTGGGTCCATAGCAAGAGCTAGGTCGAGCACCCCAGCTTTGGCGGGTTCCGAGGCCGCTTGGATCACAAAATCCAAATTCCCTACTGCATGACCACCTAATGCAGCGGCAATGTCACCAATTTTATACCCAATCATTAAAATTCCTTTGCCGTGTCAGCCGTCTAGACCTATGACTTTTAATCCCTTTTTACGCAAGGCATCAAGGAAGATAGGGTCGCGGCCGTAAACGTCGCGACGGTATTGTATTTTGCCTTCAGAATTTGGAAAAGCTGTGAAGTAAACCAAATGTACGGGCACTTCGTTTGCCAAAGAAATTATGTATTCATTCGGCGCTTGACTTAAAGCTTTTTGAAACAAGGCGTATGGGTTATCACTTTGGCGCGCCAACAGCACATGGGCAAACTCCAGCGGTTGTGCCAAACGAATACAGCCGTGGCTAAAAGCACGAATTTCTTTAGAAAAAAGTGATTTTTGAGGAGTGTCATGCATATAAATATTATTAATATTTGGAAACATGAATTTCACTCTCCCCAAGGCATTGTCGTCCGAGGGTGGCTGGCGCAAACGGAAAGGGAAGGTTTCTGGCGTATAGGTTAAAAAATCTACCTGATCACGGGAGACCACTTCACCATCTGCCGACACTAGTTCAAAGAAATTAAACGCATCACTATTTTGTTGCAATTGAGGAAAATATTCTAAAGCAGTGATAGAGCTTGGCACATTCCAGCTTGGGTTCACGGCCAAATAGCGCATATTTTCTGAAAATTCGGGGCTGCGCTGGCCATCTACATTGGCACCAATCACCGCACGAGTTTCAAAGGTCAGCTTGCCGTTATCAATAACCTGTGCAGTAAAGTCAGGCAGATTCACCCATATATGGCGTGCGCCCAGGTTATAATTCATCCACCGCAACCGCTCAAGCGCCACAAGCACCGCGCGCAACCGAATTTTTGCTGATATATTAACCTCAGATAGCGTCACGCTCGCCGCTATTCCATCAGGTGTCAGGCCATGGTCGTTTTGAAAGGCGCGCACGGCAAATTCAATCGCGCCGTCGTAGTGTTTGCCAGACATCCTCTTTAAATAACCCATCTTAATTAAGCGATCACGCAAAATCACAACCAAAGGCCCAGATGACCCTGAATCTAAACGACTACTTGGCACCTGGGGTCCCCAACCGCCTGCAAAAATTACTTTTTCAAGCTCCAATTTTTCTTTCATTAAAGCAGTATATTGTGGGATTTCAGGCGCCAATGCGGCCATAGCAGACACTGGGTCAGAATCAACTATTTGCTTCAAAAAGAGCCGCTGATCTATAAAGGGTCCGCGGCGTTTGATATCACCATCTATATCAGCGGGTCGCAAAAATCCAGAATTTACATCTGTGGCATAACGTAAGAACACTTCGCTCAGAGCAACCTCAATTTGTGCCTGATCGGCACCTGAGCGGGCCGCTTTCAAACGGGCCATCAACTCATCCGGTCGATAACGTGAAGCCGGTAAACCGTGAGTAGGCGCATTTTCCAATGTGGCTATCAAAGCATTGCGACGTTTGCGATCACCACGACCTGTCCAAAGTGGCGTGAAGTTACGCTCTTTATAAAATATATTTAAAATAGTATTGCCCACCGACGCTTGTTCTAAATAGGATTTAATGTTCTTAGAGCGCGCCATTCCCACATCAGCCGCAGCAAATAAGAATATCAGGAAGCCCAAAATAAGCGGGTAAATCGCTTTATTTCGGACGCCAAAAATAGAAGAACCTGCCATTCAGTCATATACCCGATCAAACTTAACTCTTTATTGATGCGCCATTCTGGCGTTCCTGTCCATTCATAACCTCGTGAATATTTAATTGAACTGAGGGTAGGATCGCTAGCATTTTCATTGGAGGTGTTAAAATAGGCAAGTTTTTGCCTATAAAAGATTGAAAGCGCTTTTTCACAAAATATGTTCTTGGGTTGTGATTCTACCTATGCAATAAAGAACTCTGATAGGTGTAAGCTAATAGAGCTCTTGGGTTGGCTATATGGAAGATAAAGGCATGATAGGCGCTTTGGAAACAAAGATATCTCGGCGAGGATTGATTGGTGCCTTTGCGGCAGCAAGTTTAGTTGCTGCACCTACCTTCTCCAATGCTGCTGGTTTTTTAAAGGGTGCGGGCGATATTCGCCGAATAAAAATGTATTCAGGCCGCACTGGTGAAAGCATTGACACTATATATTGGATCGAAGGTAAATATATAAAAGAAGCTTTAAAAGAAATTAATCATTTTATGCGCGACTGGCGTACCAATACGGCTATATCTATTAACCCTAAAACCATCGATATTATGGCCGCAGCTCATACCGTTTTGAATGTAAGCGAACCCTATTTGATGCTGTCTGGCTATAGGTCGCCGCAAACTAATGCGATGTTGCGTCGCCAATCCAAGGCTGTAGCAAAAGACAGTTTGCATATGCATGGCCAAGCAGCTGACCTGCGCCTACGATCTCGGTCTGTGATGCAAATGGGGAAAGTTGCCGAAAGCTTTGGTGCAGGCGGTGTAGGGCGTTATACAAGATCCAATTTTGTTCATATGGACTGCGGCCCTAAACGCACTTGGCGCGGCTAGAACTGCTTTAAATTTATGGCTAAAATTTGCCATGTTCTGGCGGGGTAGAGATCAAAGGTCACGCTATTTGGCCAGGCCGACCTTTAAAACCCATTGCTACAACAAATTTTTCAGAACTGTCTTGTCGGCTCGCAGGTGGTTTAAAATTGGAAACTTTTTTAAAATTGCGCTTAAGCAAAGCTTGCAATTCAGTCTCAGCACCGCCAGCCAAAACCTTGGCCACGAAGGTCCCCCCAATTTCCAACACGTCAAAGGCAAATTGCGCCGCCGCTTCGCAAAGCATAATAATGCGTAAGTGATCAGTACCTTTGTGCCCAGACGAAGCAGCCGCCATATCAGACATGATGACGTCGGCCGATCCCCCCAGCCAGGATTTGACCAGTTGATCGGCGTCATCATTTAAAAAATCCAATTCATAGATATGAGCACCAGCGATTGGCTCAACCTCTTGCAAGTCAACCCCAAGAACCATACCATTAGGCTTGTTCTTTTTATCGCCTAAGGCATTTACGCGGATTACAGCTACTTGGCACCAGCCCCCAGGTGCACAACCCAAGTCAACAACTCGCGAACCTGGCTTTAGAAATTCAAACTTGTCGTCAAGTTCAAGAATCTTATATGCTGCGCGGCCTCGATACCCCTCTTTCTTTGCACGCACCACATATGGGTCGTTAAGCTGGCGTTCCAGCCAACGCGTCGACGACAACTTGCGCCCCTTCGCTGTTTTTACGCGCACGCGCAGTTCACGCAGTCCGCGGCCAGAGTTCGACTTTTCCGTGGGTTCTTTTGTCATGAATCAGGCCCGTCTTCTAGAGCGCCATCTGCGCTCATCTGTGCGTATAGCAAACCTTCGCGTAAACCGCGATCGGCAACTGAAAGTTTGTTTGTGGGCCACACCCGCATCAAAGCTTGCAAAATAGCCGCCCCCGACATGATCAGCGCGTTGCGATCACGTCCAATGCGCGGATCATTGCGCCGACCTTCAGGGCCTAGGACAAGATATTCGCGAATGACCCCTTCTATCTGATCCGAGGACATGCTAAGCCCGTCAACCTTAGTGCGGTCATAGCGGCGCAAACCCAAAAATGACGCCGCCACGGTCGTAACCGTGCCCGAGGTGCCTATGATTTGAAATCCCTCAACAGGATTTGTGTTTTGATAGGGGGTAAAATCAGCCAAATGCTCTTCAAAAAACCAACTCATCAAAGCAAAACGCGCGCCATCATCGTTTACATCGGAAAATTGATCTTTCAGAGTTGCCACACCCAATGGCACCGAAATCCAATCTATCACCTTGGCGCGCGGTTCAGGTCCTTCAGTTTCGAGTAAATCTGCGCCGAATCCCACGTGCAAGCGCATGATGGCGCGGGCGCGTTCTTTTGGCACTACATCTGACAGGTCGATCCAAACAAGTTCGGTTGAGCCACCACCAATATCAACGACCAAAAGCCGCGTTGTATTATGCCCCACTAGGGGCGCGCAAGAAATGACCGCGAAGCAGGCCTCTTCTTCGGGGGTGATGACTTCCAGCTTTAGACCAGTTTCACACTTTACACGCCTAATGAATTCCGCCGCATTACTGGCGCGCCGACAGGCCTCGGTAGCCACTAAGCGCATTTTTGTGATTCCATGGCTCTTGATTTTAGTTTGACAGATTTGCAATGCTTGCAAAGTACGCAACATTGATTCCCGGCCCAGTCGGCCTGACACTTCAAGGTTATGGCCCAACTGCACAGTTCGTGAAAAACTGTCAACCACGTCAAACTGGCTCCCACGCGGCCGCGCTATCAGCATTCGACAGGAATTAGTACCAAGATCCAGCGCAGCATAAAGCTCACTAGGTCTAAGGCATTGCGGGGAATACGGTTCAGCCAAAGGCCCTGGCGCTTTATAAAAGCGTCTACGCCTTGGGCGCGCGCCCCCCGCTTTGGGACGCTCGGGCGTCATTTTCGCCCTCCATAAATTGTTAGACTCTGTTTAGACTGAGCCGAACCAAGGCGCAAGGCCTGCCTATTCTATAAAACATGACACCGAACGGTTTGTGGATTGTTCAGATCTTATACCTAGTCAAAAAATGACTTATCAGGGACTAATTTATTGCTTACAAGAACTGCAAAGAAAAGGGAATCAACTATGCCTGATGTGACCATTGTTTATTGGCGCGACATTCCAGCGCAAGTTATCGTTGGCAGAGGACGAAGCGGTTCAAAAGTTCAGCTTTCTGAACGGTTTGAAAAAGCCATCGACCGCTGCGCGATGAAAATTGGCGCTAAAGATAGTGATGCATATATGGCAGAATGGCGCAAAGCCCCATCATATGTGGCTGAGGGCGAACCAGACCCCCTCGCCGCGCAAGTTGCCGCCGAGCTTGAGGCGCAATATGATGTGTCCAAACTCAAATCATTGATTGACGCCGAAGGGCGCGCCTAATTTCGGATTCCGCAATGGCATTATTTAATTTTCGTTCCAAATCAGAAGAAATTTTTTCCACAAGCGCCGCTACTGAAGCTCTTTTGGCGAATTACTCGATCGAGGTGATGCCACGCACGGCGGAAAAAGTCGAAGATTTTAGACCGCTTTTACCACAACACACCCGTGTTTATATAGCTCATATAGAAGGCACCCCCATCGATGACATGGTGGCTACAGCAAAACGCTTGTCCGATGAAGGCTATAGCGCAATGCCGCATTTTCCAGCGCGAATTATAAAAAACAAAACCATATTGCAGGATTGGATTTCCCGTTATCGTAATGAGGCTGGCGTCAAACAGGGGCTCTTATTGGCTGGCGGCGGAATAAAACCACATGGAGATTTTCATTCCTCGATGCAACTTTTGGAATCGGGCGTATTTGGCGATTTTGAACGGCTCCATGTGGCGGGTCACCCCGAAGGCAACCGCGACATCGATCCCGACGGATCTGAAAAAATGGTTATGCAGGCTTTACATTGGAAACAGGCTTTTGCCAAAACTACCGACGCAAAAATGGCTATGGCCACCCAATTTTGTTTTGAGCCTGACCCAGTGATTGCTTGGGCAGACCGTCTTGCACTCGAAGGCATCGACCTACCGATTCACATTGGTGTGGCGGGCCCTGCCAAGCTTCAAACCTTGATTAAATTTGCAATAGCCTGCGGTGTGGGCGCATCCTTGCGAGTGCTGCAAAAACGTGCGAAAGATGTAACGAAGCTTTTGCTGCCGTATGAACCGAACGAATTCATCGCTGCTCTTGCCGCACACAAGGCTGCCAACCCAACGTTTGGAATTGAAAGCGTCCATTTTTTTCCCTTAGGCGGCATTAAAACAAATTCGCAATGGGCAATCGCTAATGGTGGGGCCTCTGGCGCGCCTGCAATCAAATTTTAAAGGGCCTTTATGACGCGCACTGTAATCGAATCAAAAACTAAAACAGTAATCATCGGCTTTGACGAAACATTCTGTGTAATAGGCGAAAGAATTAACCCCACCGGGCGAAAAAAATTGGCCGCTGAACTGGAAAGTGGTGATTTTTCGACGGTGATGCGCGACGCGGTGGAACAAGTCGCCTGCGGCGCCATGATATTAGACGTGAATGCAGGCGTTGTTTACAATTCAAACCCTAATCCAAATGAAACGGAACCGCCTTTGATGGCGGAGATGGTCTTATTAATCCAAGGAATTGTGGACGTGCCACTGTGCATAGACAGCTCAGTTCCTGGCGCTTTGGAAGCAGGCTTAGCCAATTGTGAAGGCCGCCCTCTTTTAAATTCTGTGACTGGCGAAGAAGACCGTTTAGACCTGGTTTTGCCATTGGTAAAAAAATATAATGTGCCCGTTGTAGCTATTTCAAATGATGACACTGGCATTTCTATGGATCCCGATGTGCGCTTTGCTGTGGCCAAAAAAATCGTTGAACGTGCGGCCGATTTCGGCATTCAGGCCCATGATATTGTTGTGGATCCTTTGGCCATGCCAGTTGGCGCTTTGGGTGATGCGGGGCGGCAAGTTTTTACACTTGTACGACGTTTACGCGAAGAATTGGGTGTGAATACCACCTGCGGGGCATCAAATATCAGCTTTGGCCTACCCCATCGCCACGGGATCAACGCAGCCTTTTTACCAATGGCCATTGGTGCGGGTATGACTTCGGCCATTATGAACCCAGTTCGTCAGGTAGAAATGGAGGCTATTCGTGCCGCAAACTTCTTGATGAACCACGACGCAAATGGCGGCGAATGGATCAGATTTGCACGCGTTTTGGATGCTGTGGCTGAGGGTAAATCCTTTGCCAACGCCTCGTTAGAAACGGGCCCTGCGAGTGGCCGTGGTGGCCGATCAGGTGGGCGTGCAGGCCGGTCCAGACAATAAATAAAATATATTAAATACGAGTTTGTTTAATAATTTATCTATTTTATTCACTTAAAATATTATCAATAGCCAGGCTTTCCTCAGTAAAACTTTTCAAAAGCCATGTGCAAAATTCGTCGGCGTCAGGATGTGGGAAGCTTGCTGCGGGTCGCAACAGGTAAAAACCTTCGCTTACTGGAAGCTCTAGTTTAAAAGGGCGCACCAAACGCTTACTTTTGATATAATTCGCCGCAAGCGAAGTGCGCCCCAAGACTACTCCCCCGCCACAGGCCGCTACTTCAAGCGCCGTGGCTGAAGTATCAAAATGTACCCCCAAACTATGATCTACCCCTTCAGCTTGGGCTCCTGCAAGCCAACTTCCCCAGCCCTCTTGATACCCCAGCACATGTAAAAGCTGATGCTGCGCCAGATCATTCGCTGTCAAAAACGGGCCCTTGGCCATCAGATCTGGAGAGCACAGCGGCATGATTTTTTCGTCCATGAGGCGTTGGCTAACCACCCCCGCCGGTCCACTCAATCCATATTGAATTTCAAGATCAAAACGATCATGATCGTACACATCATTCCAGACGCTGGAAATAATCCGCAGGGTCCTACCATATTGGTTTTTCAAATAGTTTGGCAATCGTGGCGCCAACCAATTGGTGGCAAAAGACACGGTACAGCGCAATGTCAAAGCTTCGTTTTTGCGCTGGCCAAACACCTCATGCGTGCCTACAGCTAAGCGATCAAAAGCATCGCGTACTTTGGGCAAATAGGCCATGCCGGTTTTGGTCAAAACCAAACTGCGTGGCCTACGTTCGAACAATTGATGCCGCAAATGGAATTCAAGCGATTTAACTTGTTTTGAAATTGCGGCCTGGGTCATATTTAGCTCATTCGCAGCAACGGTAAAACTTAAATGGCGAGCGGCAGCTTCAAAGGCGCGCAGCCATGCAAGGGGCGGCAAATTTGGTTTGCTCATAAACGTTCCTATTCATAACTAAAACACGGTCATAGACCCCGATTAACTCGTTTGACGAAGTCACGCCAGTGGAGTCATTTGCCTTAACAAAAAAGAGGCAACAATGTTAGATATTTCACCACCCCCGATCACGCGCAACTCATTTAATGTATTTCCGACCGCACGCCTTCGCCCCTCGCCATTTTACGAGATTGCAGTGGCAGAAGGTATGGTTTCAGCAAGTGTTTATAATCGTATGATCATGCCCACAGGTTACGGAGACCCAATGGCTGAATATTGGCGTTTGATCAATGGAGTGTCGCAATGGGATGTGGGCGTTGAGCGCCAAGTACAGATAGAAGGGCCAGATGCAGCGTATTTAGTTCAAATGTTAACCGTACGCGATATATCAAACTGTGCCGTGGGCCAAGGAAAATATGTGCCTCTGTGCACCCATCAGGGCACGTTAGTTAATGATCCGATCTTGCTAAAACTGTCGGACACCAAATATTGGCTCTCCATTGCCGATAGTGATGTTTGCATGTGGGCTAAGGCTATAGCGTCGGAAAGAAATCTAAAGGTTGAAGTCAGCGAGCCCGATGTTTCGCCAATGGCGCTTCAGGGGCCTATGGCGGAAGATGTTGTGGCTTCGGTGCTGGGTGATTGGGTTCGCGATTTAAAATATTTTTGGTTTCAGGAAGCCAAAATTGATGGGATACCCGTTATTGCCCAACGCTCGGGCTTTTCAAAGCAGGGCGGGTTTGAAATTTACTTGCGCGACGGCAGCCAAGGTACTAAACTTTGGAACATATTTAAAGAAGCTGGTCAACCTTGGGGCATTGGCCCAGGCGCGCCTTCAACTGCAGAGCGCACAGAAAGCGGCCTCGTTTCCGTGGGCGCTGACACTGACGACAGGACAAACCCATTTGAAGTGCGTTTAGGCAAATATGTTAACCTTGATCTACCTAATACATGCGTCGGAATAAAAGCATTACGCAATATTCATGCACAAGGCATCAAACGACATCAGCTAGGTTTGGTGCTAGAAGGCGAAATTCCCGCCCCCTTGGGCTTTAGCCGCGAAAAAGTATGGCTAAACGGTGCATATATCGGCGAAATGAGCAATTGCGTATGGTCACCTCGCATGGAAGCAAATATAGGCTATGCCTTGATTGCAAATACAGCTAAAATAGGCCAATGTGTCGAAATTGAACGCCAAAATGGGCCGGTCAGAGCGAACTTGGTTGATTTGCCCTTTTTATAGGGCCTAGTTTATAAGTTCAGGGGCGGGCATGAAGCGTAATTTTGACGAACATCAAAAGAATGCCGCCAATTTTGTTGCCCTGAGCCCAATTTCTTTTTTGAAACGGGCAGAACTGGTCTACGCTTATAAACCAGCTCTTAGCACGGGTTATAAAACACGCACATGGGCTGAAACAGGCCAGAGATGCCGCTCCCTTGCTTTGGGGATGCAGGGCATTGGCTTAGGCTTGGGCGACACCGTGGCCGTGCTTTTACCCAACTCTCCAGCAGTTTTTGAGGCACATTTTGCTGTACCAATGGCAGGGGCCGTTCTCTCAACCATCAACGTAAGGCTCGAAGCTGAAACATTGGCTTATATCTTTGAGCATTCTGACGCCAAAGTTGTTATAACTGACCAAAGCTTTGCCACGATTTTGGAAGAAGTCTTCGCTATTACCAAAAAAATTACAGTGATTGCAGTATGCGATGATGAAAAATTCTTACCTGATTTTGCAGATTATAGCTTTGAAAAGCTGGCTGCCGGGCCCGCCATGGAAATTTTTCCATTACCTCACGATGAGTGGCAAGCCCTAGCGCTTAATTATACATCCGGAACTTCGGGTCAACCCAAGGGAGTTATTTACCATCACCGAGGTGCCTACCTTATGGCTATGGCCACGATAGCGGCTTGGTCATTACCGCAAAACCCCACCTATCTGTCTGTGGTTCCGATGTTTCATTGTAACAGTTGGAACCACCCGTGGGCAATGGCTGTAATTGGTGGTCACATGATATTTACTCCTAATTTTGCGCCTGAAACCCTTCTGGGATTGATAGAAACTAAGGGAGTCACCCATTTTGGAGCTGCACCGATTGTGTTGCAAATGATTGTAGATTCTGATTCAGCCAAGACCCGCCATTTCTCCCCGCCCATACAGGTGATGACTGCAGGCGCGCCACCGCCCCCTTCGGTCCTAGAACGCGCCAGGGCCTTGGGGTTCAACGTAATGCAGGTTTATGGGCTGACAGAAACTTATGGGCATATTTCGCAATGCTTATGGAATGATACTTGGGCAGACCTACCCCCCGACCAACTTGGGAAAAAACAAGCGATGCAAGGCGTACCCTTCCCAATGGTTGAAGATATTCGACTGATCGACCGTCAAACCAAAGTCACTGCACCAAAAGACGGAGAAACCATTGCAGAAATAGCCATCCGTTCAAACACCATGATGAAGGGCTATTATAAAGACATCAAAGCCACTGCAGAGGCATTTGAAGATGGTTGGTTCTGGTCGGGGGATGCAGCGATACAACATCCTGACGGTTACATTCAGATCAAAGATCGTCTAAAAGATGTGATTATATCGGGGGGTGAGAACATCTCGTCGGTTGAGGTTGAGGCCGTTTTGCACCGCCACCCAGCGGTGGCTTTAGCATCGGTTGTGGCGCGCCATGATGAAAAATGGGGCGAAGTGCCCTGCGCCTTTGTTGAGTTACGCCAAGGCTTTGAAGTGACTGAGTCTGAATTGATAAGTTTTTGTCGCCAGCATCTGGCCGGCTTTAAAACGCCAAAATCGGTGCTATTTGAAACCATTCAAAAAACTGCAACGGGTAAGATTAAAAAGTTCCAACTTCGAGAAAGAGCTAAAGAAATTTTTACACTCAAAAGTTGATAAGGTGAGTTTTGTTGTTTTTCTAACTATGATTAGTAAATATTTTATTTATTATAATCTCAGAGGCTAATGTAAAAAAATTAGCCCCCCTCCGAACATGCCTCTCGCCTTGTGGCAGCGCTACATATGCCTTGGCAAAAAAGGCGTTTTCACTAACTTAGGCGAAAGCATGTCGCCCCCCTATCAGTTGGGTGATTTCTGGTTGGAGATGCCTATCAATTTTAGCGTTTTAAGGCTGCCTATTTGGTAAAATACTCTATACGATTGATTTTTTTATTTAGAATTTTGACCCTCTGATCAAATTTTACTAAATTTAACATCACAAGCCTACTTAGAAAAATACCTTCCAAAAAGCCTCAGTACTAGTTTTTCCAATGTCTCTTTTATGTAATTGGCGAAAGCAGTCTATAACTTGACGCTAATAGCCCTTGCAGATCAATTGAATCGCCTTAAAACAGACCTAAAACATGAGGTCGCCATGAACGAAGAAGCTTTGGTCATATTTACCCCATCGGGCAAGCGGGGACATTTTTCTTTAGGCACACCAATATTGACCGCAGCGCGGCAATTAGGTGTTGATTTGGATTCAGTCTGCGGTGGGCGTGGCATTTGTTCTAAATGCCAGGTGCAGCCAGGCGTGGGTTCCTTCCCCAAACATGGTTTGAACGTAAGCGCTGATGCCCTAAGCCCTTGGAGCACTGTGGAAGAGCGCTATAAATCGATACGCGGTTTAATTGACGGGCGCAGGCTCGGCTGTCAGGCCAAGGTTATGGGCGATGTTGTTATTGATGTGCCGCCAGAAAGCCAGGTGCATAAGCAGGTGATCCGTAAATCCGCGACTGTTCGCAACATGGTCATGGATCCAGCCACCAAGCTTTATTATGTCGAAGTCACCGAGCCTGATATGCATGAACCTTCAGGTGATTTCGAACGTCTGGCGTTTGCCCTGCGTGAGCAGTGGAAAATTGAAAGTCTGAAAGCTGACTTGACAATTTTACGACGGTTGCAACTGGTCTTGCGCAAGGGTGCGTGGAAAGTGACCGTGGCGATCTATCAAAGTCACGACCGAGCAGACCCCCGCATTCTCGATCTTTGGCCGGGCTATTATGAGGGTGATATTTATGGACTGGCTATTGACCTCGGCTCAACCACAATTGCCGCGCATCTGTGTGATCTGCGCGACGGTACGGTCTTGGCCTCCAGCGGGCTGATGAATCCCCAAATTCGCTTTGGCGAAGATTTGATGAGCCGCGTGTCCTATGCCATGATGAACCCTGGCGGCGATGTCGAAATGACTAAAGCCGTGCGCAACGCGCTTAACTATCTGGCAGACGTGATCGCGACCGAAGGCGGCATTGATGCCACATCAATTTATGAGCTGGTGTTCGTTTGTAACCCTGTAATGCACCATCTGCTGTTGGGCATTGATCCAGTTGAACTCGGCCAAGCGCCCTTCGCGTTGGCCACATCAGAATCTATACACCTCACCGCGCACGATCTTGAGATTTCATCGGTTAACAATGCAGCGCAAGTCTATATTCTCCCATGTATCGCGGGTCATGTTGGGGCCGATTGTGCTGCCGTTGCTCTTTCAGAAGAACCAAATAAATCTAAAGATTTGGTTCTTATTGTTGACGTGGGAACCAATGCGGAAATTCTTTTGGGCAACAAAAATAGGGTTTTGGCTTGTTCATCACCCACAGGCCCCGCTTTCGAAGGGGCGCAGATATCAGCGGGGCAACGCGCAGCACCGGGTGCCATTGAGCGAGTTGAAATTAACCCTATCACTAAAGAGCCACGGTTTAGCGTGATAGGTCATGACGTTTGGTCGGATGATCCAACTTTTGCCCAAGTGACCAAAGACACGGGCATCACTGGTATTTGCGGGTCCGGCATTATCGAAGCGGTAGCAGAACTACGCATGAGCGGTTTGGTGGACGCTGGCGGCCTTATGGGGTCGGCCGAACAAACAGGAACTTTGCGCATGATCCCGCAAGGCCGCACTCACTCCTATCTGCTGCATGATGGCACCATCAATGATGGCCCCATCATCATGGTCACGCAAGGCGATATTCGCGCCATTCAGTTAGCCAAATCCGCGCTTTATGCTGGTGCACGGCTTTTAATGGATGAGATGGGAGTTGATAAGGTTGACCGTGTTGTGCTCGCTGGTGCATTTGGCGCGCATATTTCGCCAAAACATGCGATGGTTTTAGGGATGATTCCTGATGTGCGGCTAGATCAAGTTTTTTCTGCTGGTAACGCCGCAGGCACGGGCGCACGGATTGCGCTTTGTTCAAAAGCAGCGCGCAGTGAAATTGAAACCATGGTAAGTAAAATTCATAAAGTGGAAACTGCTATTGAGCCCCGCTTTCAAGAGCATTTTGTCAATGCCAATGCTATTCCACATTTCACCGACCTCTTCACCCAGCTGCGCACCATAGCGCCCTTGCCCAACGTAAGCTTCAACATTCAAAGCGGCGTTGGGCGCCGACGGAAGCGTTAGGTAAGCGCGGTTAAGCAGCTGAAATACCTTGACCTAGGCGCGGCGGACAATAGAGACAAGCGCAGGTCGGGCAGAGCTCAACGGTAAAACAGCAGGTTCCGAAGCTGAAGACGAGGGTTAGTTTTTTTCCGGGTCCAAATAATTATTAAAATTATGGATTTTAAAAATTTTAACTTTAAGAGCTAAATATCTAACGGATACAGAACTTTATTATGGCATGATACATAACAATCCCTGCACAGCAGAACATAAGTCTCCCGCATAAGTTTTCTATATTATGATACTCAGATCAAAAATTTTAAAAAGTTATTATAGTTCTCTACCCCTCGGCTCAAATCATCAGAAATAATACGTTAGTTCTCTAAAATGTTGACAAACGAAATGGTTGCACTCGATAGTCTATGGTATAGCTTAAATAGTCAGGAGCATTTCTTATGACCCCATTCATTGCTAGAATAGTAGAACAAGGCTGCCCCACAACCTATATCGACACTAAGTTTTTTGATATTACAACAGCCCTAAGTAAAGCGCACAGCGGTACCATTATAGTAGTAGACAAAAATAAAAAGGTTTTAGGTATATTATCGGAAAGAGATATCGTTCGCTATCTTTCCAAACGAAAAGCTGTCGCTGAATGCACGGCCAAAGACCTAATGACTGCAAATGTAATCTCAGCCGATCAACATGTAACATCTGCGGGATTGATGGAATTAATGGTACGCAATAATATTCGCCATGTACCAATCATTGACGGAGACAAGCTGTTAGGTTTAGTTTCGATAACAGATGTAATCAAAAGGCTGTTGGAAAAACAGCAAATCGAAACTGAGTTAATGAAAGAATTTATTAATTCCTAAAAATTAAAAACTACCTAATAAAGTCATCGGCTAAAACCCAGAAAATTAGTCTGCAGAACAACTGTTGCACGATTAAAAAATCCCCTTAAAACTGTTAAAAACTGATCATAAATCAAAATTGTTATATGATAAATAAGGGTCAGCAATACACGCTTAGCCACAATGCTTAGGGCTGTTTTTGATTGAATTTTCTGGCGCTTTTCGTCCAATTCAAACCAGTAAGTTAGCCAATTATTTTAATCTGATTATCTGTCACATGATTGAATAATAAAAAATATTATACGTCAAACCTTACCCCAAAAGGCTCAAGGCGATAGACCCTGCACAGTCGGTTTTTTACCGCGAGCTAGGAACTCGTAATTTTTTATCCCTGCGGTGCTAGCTGATCCAATCATCTCCATCAATGTAGCAATAAAGTTTTTCTATGCGTATGGGTCAAAATAACTAACGTAAAGGCGCTACCCTTTTTAGAATTGGACCCCATAATTTCTACAGACCTCCACATCGTAGAATTAAGTGGTTTAAGCAGCAGTGCCATATTTAAAGATGAAAAAAGCATGACTTGGATTGAATGGCTCTTGAATTTACCCACGCTTTGCCGCCACTAAGAAGCATGAAAGAAATAACAGAAAAGAGGTCGAAGATGTCAAAAGAAATTACCCGTATAGGCGTGGGTTCACGCATGTCAGAGGCCGTGATCTTTAACGGCGTGGCTTATCTTGCTGGGCAAGTTGGCAAGCCAAAAGGTTCGGTAACTGAACAAACCCAAGACTGCTTGGATGAAGTTGACCGCATTTTGGCCGCTGCAGGATCAGCCAAAAATCGTATTCTTTCAGCCCAAATTTGGATGTCCGATATGTCAAATTTTTCCGAAATGAATTTGGTTTGGGATCAGTGGGTGCCACAGGGGCATGCGCCTGCACGCGCTACGGGGGAAGCTAAATTGGCAACTGCTGATCATTTGGTTGAAGTAATTGTCACTGCAGCCATAGGCTAAGCCCAGTAGGGCAGACGAGCCTAACTTGCAAAATCTGAAAGTAAAAACTTTACTAGAGCTTGGGTAGATGGGTCTTTTGACTGCATTTTTTTAGTACCTTCCAATATTGGCAGCATGGCGATGGCTAGCTCCTTGCCAAGCTCCACCCCCCATTGATCAAAAGAATTGATCCCCAAAATTATCCCTTCAACAAAGACGCGATGTTCATAAAGTGCCACAATTTGACCCAACACATAGGGGGTCAATTTATCATAGACCAAGGTTGTAGAAGGGCGGTTTCCTTTAAGCACGCGGTGGCGCGCTTGACGCTCGGCTTCTGCCCCCGAAAGGCCACGTGAGTACATCATGCCTAGGGCAATGTCAAAACTTCGCCCTTTCATCAAAGCCTCAGATTGCGCCAAGCAATTTGATACCAGCAGTAAATGCTGATGCGCGAGGTCAGGCTCATGCCCCTCGCGCCCAACTAAAAATTCACAAGGGATGATCCTCGTGCCTTGGTGGATTGACTGATAAAAAGCATGTTGTCCGTTGGTACCCACTTCACCCCATATCACAGGGCCAGAATGATAGGGTAGATCTTGGCCATCCATTTTAACGCCTTTGCCGTTGCTTTCCATTTCTAACTGCTGCAAATAAGCAGGCAGGCGCGAAAGTCGCTGTTCGTAGGGCAGGACGACGCGGGTGGCATAACCGCAAAATTGATTATGCCACATGCCAATTAGCGCCAATAAAACAGGCAGGTTATCAGAAAAATCAGCTTTGCAGAAATGTATATCCATTTCGCGCGCACCGGCAAGCATATCCTTAAAGGCTTTTGGACCAATGGCTAGCATCACTGAAAGCCCAATAGGGCCACACAAAGAATAGCGACCGCCAACCCAATCTTCAAAACCAAAAACTCGCGAAGCATCAATGCCAAAGGCCAAGGTCTTTTCCACCGAAGTTGAAAGCGCCGCAAATTGCGCACCCGTGTCAGTGACGTTCTCAGCCATCCAAGCGCGCGTAGTGGCAGCATTGGTCATGGTTTCAACAGTGATAAAAGTTTTTGAGGCCACAATCACCAAAGTCGTTTCCGGATTGAGCTTCGCCAAAACATCGTGAATATGGGCGCCATCAACATTTGATACAAAATGGCACCGCGGCCCATCATGATAGGGTGCAAGCGCCAAGCTTGCCATCAATGGCCCCAAGTCAGATCCCCCGATGCCAATATTCACCACATCGGTAAATGCCCCACCCTGACCACAAATTTTTCCCAAACGCACAGAATTTGCAAATTGCTCCATCCGCATATAGCTGGCACGTAGGTCAATCGAAATGTCTTTCCCACCTACGATCAAGGGCGTATCAACATTGCGCAAAGCCGTGTGTAAAACAGCGCGCTCTTCGGTTTCATTTATGATATCCCCAGCAAACATCGCATCGCGCCTTTCCGCCACTTGAGATGATTTTGCTAATAAAATCAACATATCCAGCGCTTTTGGATCAATATTTGTCTTAGAATAATCGAACATTAACCCTAAGGTTTGTGTGCTAAAATGTCCTATTCTCTCTTCATTTTCGAACAATTTTAAAATATCACGGCCCTGCACCGACTCGGCGTATGCTAAAAGATCGCTCCAGATTTTTGTCATCATAAAACCCAGTGGAAAAGAGCAGTGTGGCGTACAAGGTTTATCGGCGCAAGGTTACTTGTCAATGATTCCGCCGCCAACAGGGACGCTTTTTTTTCTGCTCCCATAATCAGCACATGAATTTTTTCGGCCTTGGTCAAGACACGTGCTGTTAACGTGATCCGCGGCTCATGTGCGGCATCTGCACGTAGAACCATCACCGATGGGGCGGTATCAGACAGGGCTATTTCTAAGTAATCAGCCCCAGGAAAAAGGCTGGCCGTATGCAGATCAGGCCCCATGCCCAATAGCAAAACAGAAAGGGGCAAACTTGCTTCAACACCTTTCGAAAGGGTGTATATGGCTTCTTCTGGCTGTGCACAGGGCAGGTAAAGTGGTACTAAGCGGGCCCTTGCAGCATAGTTTTGCAACAGGCGTTCCTGCAGTAATTTGGTGTTGGAACGCGGATTTTCTACTCCGACCCACCGTTCATCATTCAGCACCACGTCAACCCGTGCCCAGTCCAAATCTGTTTGGGCTAAAATATCAAATACAGGGCCCGGTGTGCTGCCGCCTGGCACAGATAAACTGGCCCTTGGCTTGCTTTGTAATGCCACCATTAAATCTGTGCAAAGCGCTGCGGCCACACCCCGCATGAAATCATCGCGTGATGCGTAGTTTTCAAACTTCATTCTTTAATTGTACGCCAGCGGCGGCCGTCTCTATGCAACAGCATCATTGCATCTTCGGGGCCTGAACTGCCCACCTCATAGCTATTAGGTCTATCAGCACGACCTTCCCAGCCTTCAATGATCGGATCTGTCCAAGCCCAAGCGGCTTCTACCTCGTCTCCTCGCATAAACAAGGTTTGATTGCCACGGATTACATCCATAATCAGACGCTCGTAGGCATCGGGAATATTGGCGCCCTCTTCGCCCAAGGCTTCGGCGAATGACATATCCAGCGGCACTTCGGTCAGGCGCATACCGCCAGGGCCCGGTTCTTTGATCATGACCATTAGATTTATACCCTCATTTGGTTGAAGGCGGATCGACAAAACATTTTCACTCACTACGGTTTCAGACCCAAAGATCGAATGGGGTGGTGGACGAAAGGTAATGGCAATTTCAGAAGTACGCGCGCGCAAGCGTTTTCCTGTGCGCAGATAAAAGGGGGTGCCTTTCCAGCGCCAATTGGAAATTCCAACTTTCATCGCCACAAAGCTTTCGGTTTTCGAGTCTGGTTTTTCACTATCGGTCGTATAGCCGGCTTGCCCGCTACTTGCCCCATATTGGCCTCGCACAATGTCGGTGGGCGCTACAGGATTAAGCGCACGAATGACCTTTAGTTTTTCGTCGCGCACCGCATCAGGGTTGAAACTATAGGGAGGCTCCATCGCGATCAGGCATAAAAGTTGCATCAGATGGTTTTGCACCATATCACGCATTGCACCCGACTTATCGTAATAAGCCCCCCGTCCCGCGACGGAAACGGTTTCTGCGACGGTGATTTGCACGTTGTCGATATATTGGCTGTTCCAAAGGGGTTCAAATAAAATATTAGCAAAGCGTACGGCCATCAGATTTTGTACGGTTTCTTTGCCCAAGTAATGGTCAATGCGATAAATCTGATTTTCGTTGAAATGTTTGGCCAAAGCGCTATTCAAGGCACGCGACGTTTTTAAATCGCGCCCAAAGGGCTTTTCAACCACAATGCGGCTTTGTGCATTGGCAATCCCGTGACTGAGCAGGCGTTCGGCTATATCGCCGAACAAGACGGGTGCGACCGAGAGATAAAAGGCTTGCACCACGTTCTTGCGCATCAGCGCTTGTAGACCTTCCCATCCGAGACTACCTTTGGCATCGAGGCACACATAATCGATCTGTGTCAAAAAGGCTGATATTTGGCCTGTATTTTGGTCTTTTGGAGTCAGAAATTTTTCAAGAGCAGCTTCTATCATGCTATGAAAGTCCGCCTGGCTTAAATCTGAGCGCGCCGCACCAATGATCCGCGCAGTTTTTGGCATTTGTTCATCAATAAATCGGCGATAAAGGCCTGGAAATATTTTACGCTGGGCCAAATCACCCGTGCCGCCAAAAATGACCAGATCAAAATCTTCTACCGGTATGACCCGCGAAACCATCCGCTACCCTCGCTCTCGAAATGTGACGCCATGTTAGCGCTAACGAAGAAGTTTTAACCTTACAAGAGTTCGATGTCTAGCACTCAAAGAATGAAATTTCGATAAATATAAAGATGACTAAGCACCAAGTTTGGTATCCCCCCCAAAAAAATCAACCCAACTGTCATGCCAGTGATTGGGAGGAAAACGCCGGCCAGCGGTTTGTAATTCAGTTGCCGTTGGCTGAAAGGGTTGGCGCAACAAAAACATGTTAGATTGGCGAAGCGATTTAGACCCTTTACGCAGATTGCATGACGAACATGCAGCAACAACGTTTTGCCACGATGTAATTCCACCGTTGGCGCGCGGCACCACATGATCGAAGGTCAAATTACCCCTAGCACTACAATATTGGCATAAAAAATAATCTCTTAAAAAAAGATTAAAGCGCGTGAAGGCCACGCGCTTTTGGGGTTTTATAAAATCTTTTAGCACAATAACCGAAGGTATGCGAATTTGATCCCTTTGACTTCGAACGCTCTCTTCATATTCGGCCACGATATGGACACGGTCAAGATAGACGGCCTTTATAGTATCTTGCCAAGGCCAAACGGAAAGCGGGTAGTAAGACAGCGGTCTATAATCCGCATTCAGCACCAAAGCAGGAAACTTTTTTAGTGTCGAACGTTCGCGAACAAAGCCTGTCCTAAAATCACCATCCATATTTCATTCCGCCTTAACCAATCTCAAACCGCGCAGAGCCCATTATTTCTATTCAAACTATATATTGTGTAATCTATGTGGCAAGCCCCTGAGTTTAGCTTTATTGTTTTAATTTGGTAGATATTTTTTTAAAAACCCCAAAGCCATTTGCAGCCCATCTGGCGCGATGCCGTGACCTGTGCCTTTTGACACATGTCCAAAGCAGTCAAACCCAGCTTCATTCAGCACTTGACCCGCAGCAGCCATATCTGAAAATGGTACGACTTGGTCTTGGTCACCATGGATCAAAAGCACTGGTGGCTTAACGCGCATTTGCGGCTCAAGGGTGTCAGGCTCAAGTAACCGGCCCGAACAAGCAACCACGCCCGCTACGGGCTGATTGAGCCTTGGTGCTACCTGAAGGCAGATCATAGCCCCTTGTGAAAATCCAAAAAGACAAATTTTTGAATAGGTTAGGCCTTCGACCGCTGCTTGCGCAGCAATAAAGCCCGAAAAATCATCAGAAGCCCTCGCAAGCCCCGCCAAATAGCTACTTTGGGTTGACCCATCAAGCCACGGAATGGAGAACCACTGCCGCCCAAAACCACTTGAGGCACAAGGTTCGGGGGCGTCGGGCGAAAGGAATACTGCATTGGGCAATTGTTGCGCTAAAACATCGGCAAGACTAATTAAATCAGACCCGTCTGCGCCGTAGCTATGCACAAAAATAACCATTGAATTGCCCTTACCGATGGCAGGGCCTTTACGTTCAAAGTTAAGTCTGCGGCTCATAATTATCCCCTTTTTCAACACGTTCTATAAGTGATAAGCCCATATAAGCCACGCGGCAACCTCCCGCCAGGGCTGATAATTTAGGACCATCGCTTAACTATAGCTGTGCCGGTATGTGTTGAGACCTGCTATCCAACGATCAATACAACCAAGCTGTAGGATGACTTGATACCCAGGACACAAAGGTGGTTCCCCTGTGAGCGCATAGATTGTGGCAAACTTTGACTCGCGTGCTATCAAGCATGCGCATTCCCACTTCCAGAAGGGTAGCGTTTTTGATAAGTAGCTGATACATAGCAGCCTTAGGTTTGTTTAAAGTCTTTAATGCATTATGCAGAATTTGCTATGGGTGAAAGTCTAGGGCATGACATCGTACACCGCACCCAATTCTCAACAGATTGATAAGCGCACAAAACGCAATTTGCTTATATTGGTGAGCGCGCAGGGGCTACTTGGTGCGCAGATGCCAATTATTTTTATTGTGGCGGGGCTTGCGGGTCAGTCTTTGGCGCCAAACCCTTGTTGGGCCACGCTCCCCATTACCTGCACTGTGCTTGGATCCATGCTTGCAGCCAGCCCCTTGTCTTTGCTAATGCAGAATTTTGGTCGGCGCGCTGGCTTTATAGCGGGCGCATTTTCTGGTGCACTGGGATCGGCGGTGGGGGCTTATGGACTTTTGACATCGTCTTTCACTATTTTCCTGCTTGGGAGTTTGCTGACGGGCGTTTATATGTCGGCGCAAGGATTTTACCGCTTTGCCGCTACCGACACCGCATCACCCGAGTTTAGGCCTAAGGCAATATCTTGGGTAATGGCGGGCGGTCTTATTTCAGCTGTTTTTGGACCATTTTTGGTCAAAGTTACCGCACAAGGCATGGTTATACCCTTTTTGGGCTGCTATTTAACGGTAATAGTACTCAATTTGTTAGGAATGCTACTCTTTTTGGGCCTTGATATGCCCATAGTTACCAAACCCGAGACAGGATCAGACTGGGGACGATCGCGCCTTCAAATGCTGCGCAATCCACGCATTGCAGTGGCAATCATTTGTGCGACTGTATCTTATGCTTTGATGAATTTGGTCATGACATCATCCCCGCTTGCCATTGTGGGCTGCGGCTATCAAACGGCAGATGCAGCAGATGTGGTAACAGCACATGTTTTGGCAATGTACGTGCCAGCCTTTATAACAGGCCATGTTATTGCGCGAATAGGTGTTGAAAAGGTTATAGCGATTGGACTTATTTTGTTAACTTTTTCTGGTATTGTCGCACTGATGGGTTTTGATTTGATAAATTTCTTCGGTGCGCTGATTTTGCTGGGCTTCGGGTGGAATTTTGGCTTCATTGGTGCAACGGCCATGCTGACCGCCAATCATAACCCACAAGAGAGGGGCCGTGCCCAAGGTATGAATGATCTTTTGGTCTTTGCGGGCGTGTCGGTGGCATCACTGTCGTCGGGATTACTTATGAATTGCTCGGGGACTTCGGTGATCGACGGGTGGGGCGCTGTCAATATTGCGATGTTACCACTTTTAGCTATAGCAGGAGCAGCTCTAATATGGCTAAGGCTGCTTAACCATAAAGTCTGCACCTAAACCTACCAGATTCCAAAAAAACCTGCTTTTAAAAGTCCAAAGCTGCGTTTGGCGGGTGACTGGGAAAGCTTGCCTTCAGCGACCAGATGCGGCGCAAGGGCGACGCGGGTTAGTAAATCTTGGGCCTGCCAAAGCGGAAAAAGTACGGGCCTTACATCGGGGGGCAAGCCCACCCTTCCCGCGCGCGCGATCGCCAAGTTTTCCAAGCCAAGCTTAACCAATGAGATAATAAAATTACTATCATCTAAATCAAAAGCACCTGCACCGACGGATTGAAGCGCGGGCGCAGCTCGCAACAGGTTTAAAACCCCCAAAGCCAAACCGCCGGCGCGCAAAACCGCGAAATCACCATCTTTTGCACCCAGAGACTGTCCTGCAATCAGCATCAAACCACCTGATGTAGCGCTTAAATAGCCAGACGCTTCGGGGAGACCATCAAAGGCGCGTCGATCAATATCAAATTGGCGGGCTGATATCAAATTATCAAATATTGTTTTATCAAGAAGCTTGCTTGTGATTAGATCAACCAAAGGGCCAGCAACCTCGTGCGCGGGGGGCATAGAACTTCCCGCCCCATCGACCACATCGCGCCACCATTGCAGACGCATATGCGAAATGAGGCTTTCTTTGCTAGCCCAAGGGGCTCGCGCCACTTCAAGGTTAAAAGCATAAAACACGAACAAGTCATCACGCAGGCCACATGGAGCCGCCATCGTCGCATCAAAGCGATCAGGATCGCCGCGTTGAACCAACGCAGCACATACGTCACCTCTCATTTAGGGGTGACTTCATCGCGGATAAGCTTCCAATTGATAGCATCAAGCAAAGCGTCAAAACTTGCATCGACAATATTGGCCGAAACCCCTACGGTAGACCAGCGTTGGCCTTTGCTGTCTTCGCTGTCTATTATTACTCGCGTCACAGCATCCGTGCCACCTTGTGTGATGCGCACTTTAAAATCCACCAAATGCAAATCATCAATGCTCGCCTGATAAGGACCCAAATCCTTAGATAGGGCCTTTGAAAGCGCGTTCACTGGGCCCCGATCGGTTCCCATTTCATCGGTAGATTCGCTTACAGAAAGGGTCTTTTCTGATCCAATTTTTACCACAACCACAGCTTCGGAAAGGCTGACAGTTTGGTTGTATTTATTTTTACGCCGCTCAACCGAAACACGGTAGCGCTTGATCTCAAAAAAGATTGGCATGATGCCAAGTTCTCGCCGCGCCAATAGTTCAAAACTGGCCTGTGAACCGTCATAGGCATATCCTTGATCCTCACGCTCTTTCACAACTTCCAAAATGCGCGATAGGCGGGGATCTTTGTCTCCCACATCAATCCCCGCCGCCAAAAGCCGCGCACGTAAATTAGACTGGCCCGCTTGGTTTGACATAGGAATCAACCGCTCATTACCCACAAGGGCAGGGTCAAGATGTTCATAGGTGCTTGGGTCTTTTAAAATTGCTGATGCATGAAGCCCCGCCTTATGCGCAAAGGCCGATGCCCCCACATAGGGTGCAGAGCGTAAAGGCACGCGGTTTAAAATATCATCGAGCATCCGACTGATACGCAGCACAGACGGCAGGCTTTCTGCCTTAACCCCCGTTTCAAACTGGCTAGCATAGGGTTCTTTAAGTAAAAGTGTGGGGATTAGGCTGATCAAATTGGCATTACCACAACGTTCGCCCAAACCGTTCAGGGTCCCCTGCACTTGGCGCACACCTACATCAATTGCCGCCAAGGAATTAGCCACGGCGTTGCCCGTATCATCGTGGCAGTGAATGCCTAAACAGTCACCAGGAACCCCATGGGCTATCACTTCAGCAGTGATGCGCCCAACTTCAGAGGGCAAGCGGCCCCCGTTCGTATCACAAAGCACAATCCATCGCGCGCCAGCATCATAAGCGGCTTTGACTACGGCCAAAGCATAGGTCGGATTTGCTAGGTAGCCGTCAAAGAAATGTTCCGCGTCGAACAGCGCCTCACGCCCCAAGGCCACCAAATACACAATAGACGCGGTAATATTTTCTAGGTTTTCCTCAATGGTCACGCCCAAGGCGCGGGTCACGTGATAATCATGCGCCTTGCCCACTAAGCACACGGCAGGAGTTTTAGCATTGATAACAGCCGCCAACACATCATCATTTTCCGCCGAACGGCCCGTGCGTTTGGTCATGCCAAATGCCGTCAACGTGGCGCGGGTTTTGGGCGGGTTTTCAAAAAATTCAGAATCGGTTGGATTGGCACCAGGCCAGCCACCTTCAATATAATCGATACCAAGCCCATCAAGGGCTTGAGAAATTTTTAGCTTATCCGCGGCCGAAAACTGAACACCTTGGGTCTGTTGCCCATCGCGCAGCGTCGTGTCGTAAAGATAAATCTTTTGGGCCATTGGTGCTTTCGGTCAAAGTTTCGGCAATTTATTCATATCAAAGTCGGAAGACAAAGACCATTCCACTGAAGTAGGCGTATCTTTAACAATGAGGCCAGCCGTCAAAAACCCATCGCGCAGTGCATCAGCAAGGGCAAAATTGCATGCGTGACGGGCCGCTGCGCGGACTGCAAATAGGGCCTCGATCAAGGCCACAGTTGCTTCATCGATGTTTTTTTCGTGATTCCACTCACCACTGTTAGAGCCCAAGAACCCCATCAAATTTGCACCGGCTTTAAGGCCGGCGGCATCACCCTCTGCGGCCAAATTATGCAGGCAAGCAATCGCACCCGCCGAGTTTAAATCATCAGAAAGCGCTCTCAAAACGCTTTGGGGAACCAGTCCTGGTAAAATATCTTTGGTCATGGCGCGCCATTTGCGCAAGGTGCCTGAAGCTTGTTGGGCTTTAGCGTCAGTCCAATCCATTGTACGGCGGTAATGGGTTCCGAAATAAACAAAGCGGATCACTTCACCCGCGTAGCCCTGATCGAAGAGATTGCGTAATGAAAAAAAATTTCCAGAAGATTTTGACATCTTCTTACCTTCGACCTGCAGCATTTCATTATGCAGCCAGACATTAGCAAAGCCCTCCTCGGGATATGCACAAGCGCTTTGGGCAATTTCATTTTCGTGATGGGGAAATTGCAAATCACTGCCGCCACCGTGAATGTCAAATTGGGCGCCCAGAAGCGCATGGCTCATGGCCGAGCATTCAATATGCCAACCTGGCCGGCCATAGCCAAAGGCGCTGACCCAGCCAGGCTCATCCACATCAGAGGGCTTCCACAAAACAAAATCCATAGGGTCGCGCTTGTAAGGCGCCACTTCAACCCGCGCGCCAGCAATCATATCGTCCAGACTGCGTCCCGAAAATTGGCCATATTTTGGATAAGACCGCACATCAAAAAGTACATGACCCATGGATTCATAGGCGTGCCCCCTGGCTACAAGATCTTCGATTATGGTTAGCATTTGGGGAATAAATTCCGTGGCACGGGGCTCTGAATTTGGGCGCAGGGCCCCTACTTCATCCATATCTTCATGATACCAAGCAATCGTTTCATCGGTTATCTGGCGAATGGATTGGCCTCTCTGGGTGGCAGCCGCGTTAATTTTATCATCAATATCAGTAAAATTGCGCACATAGGTCACGTGGTCTACGCCGTAAACATGACGCAAAAGTCTGTAAAGCAAGTCAAAAACGATCACGGGGCGAGCGTTTCCTATATGGGCGCGGTCGTAAACAGTGGGGCCACAGACATAAAGACGTACATTTAGTACATCAATCGGGATAAAGTCTTCCTTCGCCTTTGTTTTGGAATTATGGAATTTCAACACTGTATATTAGCCTTATTCTGCCCAGTGGGCTGGTTCTAAACCAGAACCTTTCTCAGGCCAAGCCCCTTGCCCCTTGATCTGTTCTATAAGAGCTTGCACGCGGGAGAACACCGATGAACCATGATAAGCTGCGCCATTGATCAAAACCCGCTGCCGACTAGGCGCATGTCTATCATAAGAGCATGCGAAACCGCCCCGTGCGCGCCCCCTCGGCTAAGCTTTTTACAAGCGCACCGCCGCTGAGTTCAGAACCAATTTACATGATTTTTGCTGATATTGAACGCATTGTTCCAAATGGCATGACCCACTGGCAGCATCCAAGATTTTTCGTTAACTTTCCCGCCAATGCCGCACCCGAATCAATGTTGGCTGAGCAGTTTTGCAACGCTATTGCCGCACAAGGCATAATCTGGCAAACCTCTCCAGCCGCGACCGAGATGGAAGAGGTGATGATTTCATGGTCGGCCCAAGCTCTGGGCCTGCCCGCCCATTTCAAAGGCACAATCCATGATAGCGCAACTACGGCCACCTTAGCAGCAGTACTTGCTGTGCGCGAAGCGGCGTTCAATTGGCAAGGGCTTAACCAAGGGCTTTCGGAGAAGAAAAGACTGAGAATTTATATATCAACGCAGGCACATTCATCGGTCGATAAAGTTGTGAAGGTGGTAGGGATTGGACCAGATGATCTGGTTAAAATTCAAACAGATCAAAATTTTTCTATCTGCCTAGACTTTTTGGAGGAGGCCATTTAAGCTAATCAGGCAGCAGGGTTCTCACCCATTGGGGTGGTGTTAGTTTTTGGGGGAACTGCAATTGGTGCGATGGATAATGTTGGGACTGCAGCGAAAGTGGCTGCAAAATATGACCTCCCCGTGCATGTCGATGCGGCTTGGGCTGGATCTGCTATGATTTGCCCCGAATCACACCCTTTGGGCGGGCATCGAGGGGGTGGATAGCTTCGTTTTTACTCCCCATAAGTGGCTTGGTGCTCAGTTTAACTTTGCAGTGCAGTTCTTAGCCGACACAAGCGCTCAGATCAAAACTTTGGCCCTCTGGCCCAGCTATTTGCAAACCCAAAGCCAGCATGAGCCAACCAATTTTAACTAATGGACGGTGCCCTTGGACTGCAGATTTCGTTCACTAAAGATCTGGGTTTTACTCCGCGCCTATGGGATCGAAGGTCTACACATGTCTATTCGCAACCATGTGCTTTGGGCAAATGAACTTTTCTTAGTGATTAGTGGGATGGCTCAAATCCAAATCAACTCAACACCACGCCTATCTTTGTTTAGTTTTGCCCATAAGTGCGGCGATCAAGCCACCTTAGATTTGTCAGAACGCATCAACAACGATGGGCGTATTTACCTAACCCAAACCCAGCACCCAAGGCAGATGGGTGACAAGGGTTCAGGTCGGACAATTTAACTACACCAGGGACGATGTAATGATGATTGCCAAAGTCGTCGCCGAACTACGCGAGCACTACGCGCGCTCTTCCAATGCAATCCACTCGGCTTCTGCGCCATAGAGGGCAGATTGGCGCTCTGTCATCATTTGGCTGGCATTATTAAATTTTATCGGCGCTGCGGAATAAAGACTTGCGTCGGCCAAAACTTCACCCAATTTTTTAATTTCTTCTTCTATTTTTCTGATAATAAAAGGCAATTTTTCAAGTCTACTGCGTTCAGTAAATGTCAGATTTGACTTTTTCTTGGACGTTGGCTTTGCTGGCGGATTTTCTGAAATTTTTGAAGCTTTAGCCACATTAAAGACTTTTTCAATTGACATTTTGCCACGTTGGTCTTGGTAGTCGCTCCACCCGCCTGGATAGACCATGGCATGTCCCGCACCCTCGAGCGCGACGGTCGAAGTTGCGACACGGTCGATAAAATCACGATCGTGACTGACTAAGAGCACTGTACCTTCATATTCGGCCAAAATATCTTGTAACAAATCTAGGGTTTCAACATCAAAATCATTGGTAGGCTCATCCAAAATCAGCAAGTTACTTTCGCAGGCCATAATGCGGGCCAACAACAGTCGCGCCTTTTCTCCACCTGAAAGAGATCGCACGGGGGCGCGCATTTGGCGTTCATCAAACAAAAAGTCTTTCAAATAGCCCACAACATGGCGAGGCGTGCCGCGCACCATGATTTGATCAGACCGGCCGGAAACAGCCATTGTCGGATCATTGGTCAGATTGTCCCAAAGGCTAGCATTAGCATCAAGCTGCGCACGGGTTTGATCAAAGACGGCAATTGCCAAATTAGTACCCAAAATTACGTCGCCCTGATCAGGTGCCAATTCGCCCACGAGCATTTTCAGCAAGGTAGTTTTACCTACACCATTTGGCCCTACAAAAGCCACCCGATCTCCGCGTAAGACGCGCAGATCAAAGTCTTTACATATTACTTGCGACCCAAAAGCCTTGGAAATGCCGCGTACTTCGATCACACGTTTTCCGGATCTTTGTCCAGATTCAAGCTCAAAGGCCGCGGTGCCTTGACGGCGAATTTGTGAACTGCGTTCAGCGCGCAGGTCAGCTAATGCGCGCACGCGGCCTTGGTTGCGCTTTCTCCGGGCAGATATCCCTTCAACGGCCCAACGGGCTTCGGCTTTAATTTTACGGTCTAGTTTATGCCGCACATCGTCTTCTTGTTTCCAAATTTCTTCGCGCCATTCTTCAAAACCATCAAATCCATGTTCACGCCTGCGCACTTGTCCACGATCAACCCACAGGGTAGCGCGTGACAAAGCTCGCAAAAAGGCACGATCATGTGAAATCATAATAAAAGCGGTCCGAGTAATTTTAAGTTCTTCCTCAAGCCACTGAATTGCTTGAATATCCAAATGGTTAGTAGGTTCATCAAACAGCATTAATTCTGGCGCTTCGGCCATCAATTTTGCTAAGGCCGCACGCCGCATTTCCCCACCCGAAGCCGATATTACCAGCGTTTTGGGGTTAAATTTCAAGCCTTCAGCTACCATGGCCACGCGATATTCTTCGCCCTCAGGCAATTGCGACAACGCGTAATCACCCAAAGTTTCAAAACCTGACAAATCAGGGTCTTGCTCCATATAGCCAACAGTAACACCCGTTGGCACAACTTGGGTGCCCTTGTCAGGCTCCATCAGCCCAGACATGATTTTCATTAACGTTGATTTACCTGAGCCGTTACGCCCTACCAAGGCCACCCGATCACCTGGATGCACTACCAGATCAAGCTGGTAAAAAATAGGCTCGCCTCCAAAGGTAAGCGAAACATTAGAGAGCTGAAGTAAAGGTATATTTACCATGGTGGCGACCTATCTGGGCGCGGGCGTAAGGTCAACGGGGCTTGCGTGATTAGTAGCCACATTTGCCCAAAAACTACGCGCAGGTTGCTTGGGGAAAATGGCCGGCGTTTCGACAATATCCAGTTCAATGCAAACCTGTTGTCTTTTAGGGTTTTTATTAACCAAGGCATTATCCCAAACCCACCCTCACAATACCAATATTAAGCAAAAAGGGATGGCAGACTTTCTAACGCTTACTTTTCGCGCTATAATTACTACCTACGGCAGTATCAGCATTAATCCACCACCAGTGTAGTTTGTTTTTGGAAAAATTTTGGACGCCGCTAAGTGATGCGAACAAAAAAGGAAACGGGGCGCTAAAAATACTCAAACTGTGCCCAATTTTTTTGATAAATCTTAAGAATTACAGCTCAGACCAACCCGCTCTATAATATTATTTTGTTACCAAATTTAGGTAGCAAATCAACACCCTATAGTGATAGAAGAAACTCATCTGTTTGTTGATCTTCGAATTAGATATGAATGGCCTTAGGATCATAACGATCAGCGTCACTTTTACCGTGTTCGCTTAATGATTGGGTGCGGAGCGCAAAAGAATGGCCATATTTTTGAGGTTCTGACGCATTTCACGACTGGCAACGGGCCCGTTTTACAGTTAAAATATCAGTGCTCGTGTGGCTGGACATTACCCGCGGACAGACTAGGTTCCAAAATGATAAAATTTTTATTTAGTTAAAAAAACGAAAGGATACCAAAAATGAGTGCCAAGGTAGTCAAAACTGACGCCGAATGGCAGGCTAAATTGTCAAATATGGCCTTTAAAGTCGCGCGCCAACATGGCACCGAACGCGCTTTTAGTAATGATAATTTTTCAAAGTCTGTGGGGGTTTTCCATTGCATATGCTGCGATGCGCCACTGTTTTATTCGGCAGCCAAGTTTGACAGCGGTACGGGTTGGCCTAGCTTTTATGAACCCATAGCCCCCGAGGCTTTGGGCGAAACGGTTGATAGTGGCTTTTTCATGCGGCGGACCGAAGTGCATTGCGCGCGGTGCGATGCGCACATGGGCCATGTGTTTCCCGATGGCCCCGAGCCAACAGGTTTGCGCTATTGTATCAATGGCGTGGTCTTGCAGTTCAAAAATACCGAAGGGGTCTAAGGCACCTTACTTTGTCCTATTGGTTCAGCAAATCTCCAGCCGAAAACCGCCCAACATTACCCATCAGCTGCCGCATAAAGGTAATGCCTTTTATATCGCTTTGAGTCACACGGCTGGACAGGACGACAACTTCACCCTGCTCTTGCCCAAATTTTTGAATATTCTCGACAAACCCGTCTGAATTAAAAGAAATCACCAAAACTTCGCGGTCGACTTCTTTGGGCGCTTTGGGGCCGTTTTGAACCATTTTTGTATGTACATAGAACCAGCCGTCTTCAGTGAGCAAACTATGAATAGGTGGGCGGCCAATTTTTTTTTCCACGCTGTCATGCGTGTCTATGCCAATTTCTATAAAACTTAGCTCCCAAATTGAAGGCAAATAACCATGATTGGTTATTACAGACGCACAAGCGTTAAAGAGCAAAAGAATTAGCATTGTCAAAAGCGGCACAACAAAGAAACGAGGGCTTTTCAGGTGGCGCCTCTTGACAATTCCCAAAACCTTTTTAGCTATTTTTTGCACCTTAGGTTCTAAATCTGCAGAATACGCCATGATCTGTCCTCGCCAAGTAAAATTGTTCATCAATCTGCCATTGGCTTATAGAAGCGTGAGACCTTGATCAAGAATACAATCACCTTACGGCTTGCGCCTCTAACGTCTTTTGCGCCATATTGGGCCAAAATAACGGATGGCCGAGTACAAAACCCTATGACATACCAGTGTTCAAACCCATTTAGCGTGAGCGCCTTGTCGCCAAAAAAACCCACACGCTTTGATGTGACCGCCACTGCAGTAGATTTACTAAAAATGACCGCTTTTTTTGAAATTATCTCAGTTAAGACCTTTAAATTCAGAGGGGAAATTACCCCTAAGGATAAATATGACTTTGTGCTAATCGGACATTTAGTCGCAACAGTTGAGCAAGCCTGCATCATTTCACTTGAACCAGTATTTACCAAAATAACGGAAGAGGTCACCTTGACCTATTTATGCAGCATGCCGATCCCCGATGCGGATGATGTTGAAATACCCGAGGATGACACGCTTGAACCCCTGCCCGAAAACATCGACCCTACTAATGTGGGAATCGAAGCACTGTCCCTTGCCCTGCCGCCCTTTCCCCGACTGCAAAATGCGACTCTAACTCAAGCCGTTTTCACCGCTCCCGGCGTAAAACCATTCGACAGTGCCGACGTAAATCCGTTTGCAGGTCTGGCTGGCCTTGTAGAACGCTTGACAAAGCCCCCTAAGGCAGGCGACTGAGGGGTACGTAGTTTTTTTGTGCTGAAGGGCCAAAAAATCATAATAAAGACTTGCGCTGGTACGAAATAGCAGTATGTTTTGCGGTTTATTATAAGGTGTTTTAGCTGGAGTTTAAAATCCGTCTTTTATATGAAAGAAATCGGGGACATGTTCCCAAAATTGAGGATGTGACATGGCTGTCCCAAAGAGTAAAATTACGAAATCTAAGCGTAACATGCGTCGTTCGCACGATGCGTTGATTGCAGGCAACCCTTCTGAATGCGCAAATTGTGGCGAATTAAAACGCCCACACCACGTGTGTGGTGCTTGTGGTCACTATGATTCACGCGAAGTCGTGGCAACTGCAGTCGCGACTGATGCAGAAGAGGACGCGGCTTAAGCCGCGGCTAGTCAGGCACTGCGGAATGTCACACGAAACCATATTTGCAGCTCTGACGGCGTCTGAAGTCGTTATATCTATTGATGCTATGGGATCAGATAGTGGGCCTGCCTCAGTTGTCGCAGGTTTAGCTTTGTCCGCCATAGAATTTTCTAATATATTTTTCATTGTGCATGGCGACGAGGCTACGCTTACACCGTTAATTTCAGCGTTGCCCGTTTTAAAAGAGCGAGTCACCCTTGCCCATGCGCCGCGTGTGGTCACAATGGATGATAAGCCCAGCCAAGTAATGCGCCACGGCGAGGGCACATCAATGTGGTCTTGCATTGACAGCGTTAAAAAGGGAGAGGCCACAGGCGCCGTTTCATGCGGCAATACTGGTGCGCTGATGGCACTTTCAATGATTAAGCTACGCAAATTACCCAATGTGAATCGTCCTGCGATCGCCTGCCTTTGGCCATCTTACAATGCGGGCGGCTTTAATGTGATGCTTGATGTCGGCGCAGACATTAAAGCCGATGCAGCCGATTTGCTGCAATATGCCACCATGGGCGTAGCCTACGCACGCAGTGGCCTGAATTTGGCAAAGCCGCGCGTTGGGCTTTTGAACGTGGGCACGGAAGAACATAAGGGCCGAATTGAGCTTAAGTTGGCTCATAAACTGATTACCGCGGCAGCACAGGCTGGAAACTATAAATTCATTGGTTTCGTTGAGGGTAGCGATATTCCAGGCAAGACATGTGATGTGATTGTGACCGATGGTTTTACGGGTAATATTGCCCTAAAAACTGGTGAAGGAACTGCCAAACTATTATCTGACTTCATGCGCGAAGCCTTTTCAGTGACATTCTTGTCAAAAATCACGGCATTAATGTCGATAAATTCATTGAAACGCCTGCGCCGCCGGATGGATACACGCCGTGTGAATGGTGGCGTATTTTTGGGATTAAATGGCACAGTGGTTAAATCGCATGGGTCTGCGGATGCCACCGGTGTTGCAGCCGCCGTGCGCCTAGCTTATCAACTTGCCGCTTCAAATTTTATCGATGACTTGGCACGACAAGTTGCATCAGCTAATGAGGCAGGCAAGTATAATAAAGCATTAGAAAAAGTGCCCCCTGCACCGGTGAACGGGTGAAACATGACTATTAGAGCCGTGGTTGCAGGTGTTGGTCATTATTTGCCAAAAAATATCGTTTCAAACGCCGATTTGGCAAAAATCGTCGATACCTCGGATGAATGGATCAAAAGCCGCTCGGGGATTGAGCGGCGCCATTTCGTGGCCGAGGGCGAAAAAACATCGGACTTAGGCGCAGCAGCGGCGCGGTCAGCATTGGTGGCCGCAGGCCTTAAGGCCAATGACCTGGACGCAATTGTGTTGGCAACCTCTACCGCGGATCTGACATTTCCTTCTGCGGCCACCATGGTTCAGGCCAAAATTGGCATGACTCGCGGTTTTGCCTTTGACGTTCAGGCCGTATGCGCCGGATTTATTTTTGCTCTGACCACCGCCAATGCGCTGATCGTTTCAGGACAAGCAAAACGCGTGATGGTGATTGGGGCAGAAAGTTTCTCAAAGCTGATGGATTGGCAAGACCGTACCACCAGCGTTTTATTTGGCGATGGCGCCGGTGCACTGATCCTAGAAAAATATATTTATGCCTCTGGAACCAATGCTGACCGTGGTATTTTGGCTGCAGATTTACATTCTGATGGGCAGTTTAGCAATTTACTTTATGTTGATGGCGGCACCTCGACTGGTCACACGGGTCATTTGCGTATGCAGGGCAAAGAGGTTTTTCGCCACGCAGTAGAAAAGCTGGCCGAAACCGCCCACGCGGCACTTGGGAAAGCTGGCCTAAGCGCAGCAGACGTGGATTGGATCGTGCCGCATCAGGCTAATTTGCGCATCATCTCGGCCACGGCACAACGTATGCAAGTGCCTATGGAACGTGTTGTTGTGACCGTTCAAGATCATGGCAACACCTCGGCGGCGTCAATTCCTTTGGCTTTGGCCGTGGGTCGGGAACGCGGTCAAATTAAGCGTGGTGATCTTTTGGTGATGGAGGCTATCGGTGGGGGCTTAGCTTGGGGTTCAGTAGTATTGCGCTGGTAAATTCAGCACACCATCTTGACAATCCTTGACAGATGAAAAAAATCAGCACATCCTTAAGACAATGGGGGATATAATGAGCGACAAAACATTAACTCGGATGGACTTAAGCGAAGCGGTCTTGAAAGCAGTTGGCCTTTCGCGAAATGAATCTGCGCAATTGGTTGAATCGGTTTTACTATATATATCAGATGCTTTGGTACGGAGCGAACAGGTCAAAATTTCATCTTTCGGTACTTTTTCAGTTCGCGCCAAAACTGCGCGTATTGGACGTAATCCTAAAACTGGTGAGGAAGTGCCCATTAGCCCGCGTCACGTTTTAACTTTTCGTCCATCACATACGATGAAAAACCGCGTTGCGGGCCTTAAAAAGGGTTGATTGAGGCTGTGCCTATAGACAAAGAACCTGATGCATTTCGAACTATTTCTGAAGCGGCTAAAGCACTTGGTACCGCAAACCATGTTCTGCGATTTTGGGAAAGTCGTTTTCCTCAGATAAAGCCGGTCAAACGGGCAGGTGGGCGGCGCTTCTATCGGCCAACAGATATTGCGTTGTTGTTTGGGATTAAAAAACTTCTGCACCATGAAGGTTTAAGCATTCGTGGTGTACAAAAAGTGTTTCGTGACAAAGGTATTAAGTTTGTCATCGCAATAGGTGCGCAAACTTCAGCTGAACCCTATAAAATTGCAGGCTTATTTTCAGAGAAACTTGCTCCCGTACGACCTCCTACTTTAGCAGAAGATCTGCATGAATCTGCCCCCACAATGGATACATACCCCGAGGGTCTGATGGCGAGAGCGCCCATGTCAATGCCTCCCCATCCCATCACACCAGAGCCCATACCCCAACACATGGATGCAGCTCAGTTTGATCTTTTTGGTGCCAGTGTCCCGCTTCCGTCGATTGAAGTGCAAACGCACGTCCCCATTCCACCCACACCAAGCGTAATGACGCCGACAATTAGCCTAACCTCGCGACCTCGTTATGTACCAACGCCGTTAGAGGGCAGAATTGAACTCGAACATAATAATCGCCAAAATGGCGACGCACCTATAAATATTCCCCAGCCAGAAACGGCTGCTGCAATATTTGAAGAACGCGCTTGGCCGGCAGTGCAACTACACAACATTGCCAACCCAAAGGCTCTGAGTCGAAAAACTTTGGTGGAATTGCATCAAAAAACCACTAGCCTACAAAAGAAAATGGGGCCCTGGGTCGCCTGGTAAGGCTAATGGCACAAAGATGCACTTTGAGGCTTGCCTCCACTTGGAAAATTGTTATGTATCGCTTTCGTCGGGCCATGGCGCAGCCTGGTTAGCGCGTCCGTCTGGGGGACGGAAGGTCGTGAGTTCGAATCTCGCTGGCCCGACCAATTTGACAACGCCCGCGTTCTAGAGACTGGATGCGGGCGTTATCTTTTCTGCGGCTGATTAAAGGAATTGCGCATGACTTTAGGTGTACTTGCCTCGCAAACAATCTCAGAAATGATCCTCTCTGGCGTAATCATGGCCAAAACTCCAATTCTACAATCGCAAGTCCAGCCTGCAAGCCTTGATTTGCGATTGGGCAATGTGGCCTATCGCGTGCGTGCCTCGTTTTTAACGGGACATGGGCGGAAGGTGGCCGATCGAATCAAAGCATTTGGAATGCACCAAATTGATCTGGTACAGGGTACTGTGCTGGAAAAGGGCTGCGTTTATATTATTCCATTGATGGAAACTTTGTACCTTCCAAAAGGCATTTCTGCGATAGCCAATGCCAAGTCATCAACGGGGCGGCTTGACCTTTTGACCCGCACCATTACCGATGGAGGGATTGAATTTGATCGCATTCCCGAAGGCTATAATGGCCCGCTTTATGCTGAAGTCTGCCCTCGCTCATTTTCTGTTTTAGCGCGCGCAGGTCAAAGGCTTAATCAAATTCGCTTTCGCGTTGGCCATGCTGTGCTGTCAGATGTTGATATCGCCGCGCTGCACACCAAGACCCCACTCGTGTCAGGAGAGGCTATGATTTCCGAAGGTTTAGCTTTTTCGGTTGATCTGCACCCCAAAAGCGGCGATCTAGTCGGCTACCGCGCCAAGCCCCATACGGGCGTAATTGATCTAGATCTGTTAAATCATTATAGCCCTGCCGACTTTTGGGAAGACGTACGCACTTACGAGGGGCGCATCATCCTAGACCCTGGAGCTTTTTACATTCTAGTGAGCCGCGAAGCCGTGACCATTCCCCCTGAATATGCCGCCGAAATGGCCCCCTATTTGGCAATGGTAGGTGAATTCCGTGTGCACTACGCTGGTTTTTTCGACCCAGGCTTTGGACATGCCTCAACTGGCGGCACGGGGTCGCGCGGCGTTTTAGAAGTGCGCTGTCACGAAGCACCCTTTGTTTTAGAGCATGGACAAATTGTGGGCCGCCTAGTCTATGAAAAGATGCAGATTATCCCCGAAATGCTATATGGCGCGGGTCTTTTTTCAAATTACCAAGGTCAGGGCCTTAAGCTTTCTAAACATTTTCAAGCGCCCTAGGTTTTGTGCCGGACAAATGGCTTAAGCCCTTGGCTAAAACGGTTAGCATTATATTGATAGCTTTCGGCAGCCTTGATAAGGCCTGTAAGTTCTTCCTCGTCAAGCGCGCGCACCACACGCCCCGGTGACCCCACTACTAAAGATCCAGCAGGAATGATTTTGCGCTCTGTCACCAAGGCGCCTGCCCCGATCAAGCAGCCTTTGCCAATGACTGCTCCATTTTGAATAACAGCCCCCATACCTATTAGGCTACCCGCCCCAATGATGCAGCCATGCACGATCGCGCGGTGGCCAATGGTAACACTTTCACCAACATTAAGCGGATACCCCATGTCACTGTGCAGCACGGCCCCGTCTTGTACATTGGAGCCTGCACCGATGATCAGCCCTTCGTTATCGCCGCGCATAACTGCACCAAACCAAACCGAAGATCTGGCGCCCAAGACAACATGCCCAATTAGGTTGGCACTGGGAGCGACCCAGGCACTTTCGTCAATTTCAGGATAAAGGTTACCCAAAGCATAGATCATTTGGCTTCAAATTCTTTGTTCAGGCCCCGAACAAGGTCTGACAGACCCGGCTGGCGGTCGCGTTTTTGTCGTTCGCCCTGCAAAATTGCAACGAGCTGCGTGAAAGTTGCCTCCACCTCATGATTGACCAAAACATAATCATATTCAGCCCAATGGCTGATTTCAGCTCTGCTTTTTTCCATTCGTATGGCTATTACATAGTCGCTGTCTTGGCCGCGTGAACGCAACCGATGTTCGAGTTCCGTGATCGAGGGCGGTAGGATAAAAATTGACACCACATCGCGCCCCAAGATTGAATTGCGGATCTGCTGACCACCTTGCCAGTCAATGTCAAACAGCGTGTCGCAACCCTGCTCCATAGCTTCTTCCACAGGAGCCCTGGGCGAACCGTAAAGATTGTCAAACACCTCGGCATGTTCAAGCATATCACCTGAACTTATCATGGCTTCAAAATCATCGCAGGTTTTGAAATAGTAATCCTGACCGTCGACCTCATTGTGGCGTGGCGCGCGGGTGGTAGCGGAAATAGAAAAACGAATCTTTGGGTCCCATGCAATTAAACGACGTGAAAGAGTAGATTTCCCTGCTCCGGAAGGCGAAGATAAAATAAGCAAAAGTCCGCGTCTGTACATAAAAGCCCCCTTAGTTCACACGGTACTACAATTTGATCGTCGACAAAGCCAAGGCCAAGCTCTTTGGCCCCAAATAGCATCGTCTCCGCACTATTAGTCAGCCAAAATTGCAATCAAAAACAACACGCCTTTACCAGAAATATTTTAACCTTTATAAACTTCTCGAAGAGCAGCGGCGATCTTGCGCAAAGAAAGACGGCCGCCTCACCTAATCTGTCTGTTAAAAAATTAATACTGACAAGTCTTAGCTTGCCACCCGCACGCGGTCGCGTCCAGAACGAAACGAAGAAAGCTCCTCAGAAACCAAAAAAGCTAATTCTAAAGATTGACTAGCATTGAGCCTTGGGTCGCAAGCGGTGTGATAACGATCGGCCAGATTTTTATCGGTGATATCACGTAAGCCACCCGTGCACTCAGTAACATCTTGGCCAGTCATTTCAAAATGAACGCCGCCTGGTATGGTGCCTTCAGCCTTATGAATCCCAAAAAATTCATGCACTTCACGCAAAACAGATTCGAAAGGTCGCGTTTTATAGCCCGAAGCCGCCTTGATCGTATTTCCGTGCATCCCATCACAGGTCCAAAGTACATTGGCACCTTCAGCTTTAACCGTTTGAATGAGGCGCGGCAGATGGTCGCTGACTTTACCTGCGCCAAAGCGTGCTATTAGCGTCAAACGACCCTCCTCATTTTCGGGGTTGAGCTTGGCCATTAGAATTTTCAGATCTTCGGTGGTCGTGGTAGGGCCGCATTTCAAGCCAATGGGATTTGTCACGCCACGGCAGAACTCCACATGCGCACCGTCAGGCTGGCGCGTACGATCTCCGATCCAAATCATATGGCCTGACCCTGCGATCGGCTTGCCCGAGATGCTATCAATTCGGCACAGCGCCTCTTCATATTCCAGCAAAAGTGCCTCGTGAGAGGTATAGAAATCTACTTGCGCCAGTTGATGTGCAGTGGCTCCATCAACGCCAGCGGCCGACATAAAGTCAAGCGCATCGGATATTCGGTTGGAAATTTCACGGTAGCGCTCGGCTTTGTCATGCTCGGCAAAACCCAAAGTCCACGAATGTACGCGGTGAATATCAGCAAAACCGCCAGTAGAAAAAGCGCGCAGCAAATTAAGTGTCGCGGCAGCTTGGGTGTAAGCCTGCAACATTCGGTTTGGATCAGGCAAGCGCGCGTCATAGGAGAAGTCAAAGCCATTGATAATATCGCCGCGATAGCTGGGAAGTTCAACACCATTGATTACTTCGGTCGGTCCCGAGCGCGGCTTGGCAAATTGCCCCGCCATCCGCCCCACTTTCACCACAGGTACTTTGGCACCATAGGTCAAAACTACAGCCATTTGCAGCATCACGCGAAATGTATCACGAATATTATCTGCACTAAATTCGGCGAAACTTTCGGCGCAATCACCGCCCTGCAACAAAAAGGCCTTACCCTGAGCAGCCATCGCCAATTTATTTTTCAAGCGGCACGCTTCGCCTGCAAAAACCAAGGGCGGATATTTAGAAAGCTGAGCTTCAACCAATTTTAATAAGCCTAAATCGGGGTAATCTGGCATCTGCACCCGAGGTTTCGCGCGCCAATCTGATTTGGTCCAGTTTTGAGCCATGATCTACACCCTATTCCATTTAAAATTTTTATAGGCTTTAGGCGCTCAAATGCCAAGCGGCAAATCGTCAGTTTTCCCCTTGTGACTACTGAAAAAAACTGTATCGATTGCTCTTTATCGATATATATAGGTCGCACAATGCTTTCCGATAAAACAAAAGACACGCGCCTAACACACACTACTGAACAAAAGCGCTTTGTTTTTTTGTTGCTGGATCAATTCACAATGCTGTCCTTTGCAAGTGCTATCGAACCTTTGCGGCTGGCAAATCGTATTGCAGAACGACAGATTTACACATGGACTCTTGCGGGAGAAGGCGGCACAGAAGCAGTCTGTTCGAATGGCATAAGCTTTAAGCTAGATATGGGGCTAGAAGAGGTCGCCAGAGACGATGTTATTTTGGTGTGCGGGGGCATCAATGTTCAGCAATCATCTACCAAGTCGGTAGTTTCATGGCTGCGCAAAGAGGCGCGGCGCGGCATTAGGATTGGCGGCCTTTGCACGGGCGCGCATTGTTTGGCTAAAGCAGGGCTCCTCACGGCCAAAAGAGCCACCATCCATTGGGAAAACCAAGATGGATTTAGCGAAAAATTTGAAGAAGTGAATCTTACCAAGTCGGTGTTTGCAATCGATGGCAACCGCTTAACCTCGGCAGGTGGCACAGCGTCTTTGGACTTGATGCTTAAGCTAATAGCAACCGAACATGGAAGTGACTTAGCCAATAACGTGGCTGATTTGTTGATTTATTCATCAATCAGAACCGATCAAGACATTCAGCGCCTTTCTATTCCTACCCGCATTGGCGTGCGCCATCCAAAATTAGGCCAAGTCATTTTAATGATGGAAAAAAACATCGAAGACACAATCAGCCCTGCTGATATGGCTAATGATGTGGGCATGTCAACACGACAGCTTGAGCGCCTGTTTCGCCGATATTTAAGTCGCTCTCCAAAACGCTATTATATGGAACTTCGGTTGGCCAAAGCGCGCAATCTTTTGATGCAAACGGATATGAGTGTGATCAACGTGGCCTTAGCATGCGGCTTCGCAAGTCCGTCGCATTTTTCGAAATGTTATAGGTCACATTATAATACAACCCCTTACCGCGAGCGCGGATCGCAAGGTGGACCCACTGTGGGACGCCCATTAATATAAGGTTGCTCAAAGCAACCACAAATTGGGAAGTCCTTATATTATGGCCCAATATGAAAGGCCTCTAGTTAATTCACCCATGTTCTAAGCGTTGCCCCCGATGTTGTCACAATTTGCGTTACCTCGATTCTGTCATTTTTGGTTAATTTTATCCACATCACCAGACACAACCTATCCATTGCGACTAAAGTCTGATGTTATATTTAAGAGCTTTTTTACAATCTATACGGCTTAAATATTTGATATATCAGGTAAAATATTTCTGCCAATCCGTAGTAAGATGGTTGGAATATAAGTAGCTATTTGATCTCCCAAACTGGAAATTTATCAACCCAAAAAGCCTGATGGATAAAACAAAAGAACCATTAACGCGTTATAGCCGTGGAATTGGGTCTTTCAATTTGCTCAAATATTATTTTTACTTTACGAAAGAGCGCAAATTGAACTACATTCGCTCATCTTTGCTAAGATAATCAACAAACGACATGGGAGCTCTAAATGAAAAAAATGTTAATGGTAACAACCGCAATATTTGCAATGACAGGCTTTGCGGTAGCTGACGAAGTCAAAATAGGTTTGATTCTCGGGTTTACTGGGCCACTTGAATCAATAACCCCTGACATGGGTCATGGCGCCGAATTGGCCATGTCTGAAGTAAGCGTTTCGGGAAAATTCATGGGTGGCGCTACTGTTACATCAGTCCGTGGCGATTCTACCTGCATAGACGCGGCGGCGGCGACTGCAGCAGCTGAGCGCTTGGTAACCTCAGACAGGGTATCAGCGATTATGGGTGCTGACTGCTCAGGTGTAACCGCTGCTATCTTACAAAATGTTGCACGTCCTAACGGCATTGCGATGATTTCGCCTTCGGCAACTTCGCCAGCTTTGTCAACAGCTGAAGATGATGGCCTGTTTTTCCGTACCGCGCCCTCAGATGCGCGCCAAGGCGAAGTGATGACTATGGTAATGATGGACCGTGGCTATAAAAACGCCGCGCTAACCTACACAAATAATGACTACGGCAAAGGCTTGGCTGACAGCTTCCAAGCTGCTTTTGAAAAAGCAGGCGGAAAAATAACAATCACAACCTCACATGACGAAGACAAAGCCGATTACAGTTCAGAAGTTGGAGCACTGGCTTCAGCTGGCGGAGACATACTGGTTGTAGCTGGCTACGAAGCTGGAGCTGGCCGCGCAATTATCCAAGCCTCACTCGATTCGGGCGCCTTCAGCACATTCGTTTTGCCAGACGGCATGGTTGGCCAAGCTTTGGTAGATGCAATTGGTTCAGGTCTCAATGGCTCGTTTGGTCAAAACCCTGGCACTGACAGCCAAGGAGCTGAAGATTTCCAAAAAATGGCGGAAAAAGCTGGATTTAATGGTGAAGGCGCGTTTGCACCAGAATCTTACGACGCTGCGGCTTTGATCTTGTTGTCGATGGCGGCTGCCAATTCAACAGATTCGAAGGAATGGGCTGGCAAAGTAATGGACATTGCGAATGCCCCTGGAGTTGAAATTTTTCCAGGCCAGCTCGCTGAAGCGTTAGTGCTCATATCAGCAGGCTTTGATATTGACTACGCTGGTGCAAGTGCAGTTGAGCTTGTTGGCGCAGGTGAGTCTAAAGGCAACTACAGAGAAATAGAAATTAAAGACGGTAAAGTTACAACCGCTGGCTACCGTTAATAACTTCTAAATCAAAAACAACGACCCGGGAAAACTTGGGTCGTTGTTTTTGATTGCATCACCAAGTGACCATTGGAGAACTTTATGATTGTCGTTGAAGATGTGCACAAACACTTTGGCGGTTTTCATGCTGTCGATGGGGCAAGTTTAAAAATAAAAACTGGATCAATCACTGGCTTGATTGGACCCAACGGTGCTGGGAAAACAACTCTTTTCAATGTTATAGCAGGAAATGTTCAAGCAACCTCAGGCCGCGTCGTAATGGATAGTGAAGATATTACTGGCCTTGCGCCGCATGAACTATTTAAGAAAGGTTTGCTGCGAACCTTTCAAATAGCCCATGAGTTTGGCTCTTTAACCGTGCGGGAAAATTTGATGATGGTTCCGGGGAACCAGGCTGGCGAAAATCTGTTGAACGCCTGTTTTAACCGCAAAAAAATTAACGCCCAAGAAACGGCCCTGGGCGAAAAAGCCGACGAAGTGTTAGAGTTCCTGACCATCTCGCATCTAGCCAATCAGAGCGCAGCACATGTTTCAGGTGGACAAAAAAAACTTTTGGAACTTGGCCGAACAATGATGGTTGATGCCAAGATCGTGTTTCTTGACGAAGTGGGTGCCGGAGTGAACCGCACGCTATTAAACACAATCGCTGATGCGATTCAGCGACTTAACCAGGAGAAAGGCTATACATTCTGCGTCATTGAGCATGACATGGATTTCATTGCTCGCCTCTGTGACCCCGTCATCTGTATGGCCGAGGGTCGGGTTTTGGCCCAAGGTACTGTGGATGAATTAAAAAATAATGAACGCGTGATTGAAGCCTATTTGGGTACGGGGCTAAAGAATAAGGTGGCTAAACATGACTGAACCCTTTTTAATAGGTGAGGCCATGACTGGGGGCTATGGATCGACCGATATTTTGCACGGCTGTACTGTGGCAGTGGAAAAAGGCGAAATTGCCGTAATAGTGGGGCCAAATGGTGCCGGCAAATCAACAGCGATGAAAGCAGTTTTTGGCATGGTGAACCTGCGCTTGGGTTCAGTACGGCTTGATGGTCACGATATTACCAATCTAAGTCCGCAAGACCGCGTGTCAAAGGGTATGGCATTTGTACCCCAAACCCAAAATATTTTTACCTCGATGACGGTTGAGGAGAATCTGGAAATGGGTGCTTTTTTGCGCCGCGACAATATCCATGATACTCTTAATCAAGTCTATGATTTGTTTCCTATTTTGCGCGGAAAACGGCACCAACCGGCGGGTGAACTTTCTGGTGGGCAACGCCAACAAGTAGCCGTGGGGCGTGCTTTGATGACAGAGCCTTTGGTATTGATGTTAGACGAGCCCACCGCAGGGGTCAGCCCTATCGTGATGGACGAATTATTTGACCGCATTATTGAAATTGCACGTTCAGGAATTTCAATTCTGATGGTAGAACAAAATGCCCGCCAAGCACTGAATATCGCCGATAAGGGCTTTGTTTTAGTGCAGGGCACTAACCGCTTTACAGATACAGGAGCAGTTTTGATGGCGGATGACGAAGTGCGCCGTTCCTTCCTGGGAGGGTAAGATGGACCAGTTAAACGCTTTAATTGTTTTTTTAAATTTTGTTTTTGTTCCTGGAGTAACCTATGGCGCGCAACTGGCCCTTGGAGCCCTGGGTGTCACGCTTGTTTATGGGATTTTACGCTTTTCAAACTTCGCACATGGCGACACGATGGCCATGGGCACTATGGTAACCATTTTATGCACCTGGTGGTTTCAGTCAATGGGTTTGCATTTTGGCTCATTACCAACTGCCCTTTTGGCCTTGCCAATTGGCATTATAATCACTTCTCTGTTTGTTTTGGGTACCGACCGCGTAGTCTACCGCTTTTACCGCAAAAAAAAGTCCGTTTCGACGATTTTCGTAATTGTATCAGTTGGGGTGATGTTTGTTATGAACGGAATCACACGCTTTATAATTGGGGTCGAAAATCGCAACTTCTCTGATGGTGAACGCTTCCTGATAACCGCTGGTGACTTCAAAACCATGACAGGTCTCCCAGAAGGTTTAGCTATCAAAACCACCCAAGTGATTACACTTGTGGTGGCAATATTGGTCGTGGCAGCCATGTTCTGGTTTTTAAGCCGTACCCGCACAGGAAAATCGATGCGAGCCTTTTCTGACAATGAAGATCTCGCGCTTTTGTCAGGCATCAATCCTGAACGAGTGGTGCAGGTCACATGGATTTTGGCCGCGGCTTTGGCCACGATTGCAGGCGTGCTTTATGGACTGGATAAGTCGTTCAAACCTTTTACATACTTTCAATTGCTACTGCCTATTTTTGCTTCGGCGATTGTAGGCGGCTTAGGCAATCCCTTGGGAGCAATTGCGGGTGGATTTGTTATCGCCTTTAGCGAGGTCATGATCACTTATGCTTGGAAAAAAGTCGCAACATATGCCCTACCCGATGCGTGGGCTCCGGACACCTTGTTGCAGCTTATGTCCACTGACTATAAATTTGCTGTGAGTTTTTCGATCTTAATCATGGTTTTGTTGTTTAGGCCCACCGGATTATTCAAGGGGAAGTCGGTATGAATGTGAAAAACATTGCCCTTTTCGCCGGCCTTGCGCTCCTATTCATTCTGACGGGCGAATTACAAAGTTGGAACCTGTCTCTCAGTATCTTAAATACTGCCCTTTTGGCCGGAATCATGGCACTTGGGGTAAATATGCAATGGGGTTTTGCTGGGCTTTTCAACGTTGGCATCATGGGTTTTGTTGCCTTGGGTGGGCTAGCCGTGGTGTTGGTTTCATCTGACCCTGTACCTGAGGCCTGGGCTGAAGGCGGCATCGGTATTTTACTGGCACTAAGCTTGGGTATTTGCGTGATAGCAGCTGCAATCTTTGCTTATAAAAAAATGCCAAAAGGGAGCTTGCGTACACTTACGCTAATTGTGACCTTAGTAGGTGGCTTTATCGCTTTTCGAGCAGCATTCGATGGGCCTGTGGCCTTGGTCGAAGCGGTTAATCCGGCCACTTCTGGAAATTTAGGCGGCCTTGGTCTGCCCACTTTGTTGGCTTGGCCTGCAGGCGGGATTTTAGCTGCTCTTGTTGCTTGGGCTATTGCTAAAACCGCTTTAGGTTTACGTTCAGACTATTTGGCTATTGCCACCTTGGGCATCGCCGAGATCATCATATCGGTCATGAAAAACGAAGACTGGTTAGCACGCGGCGTAAAAAATGTGATTTCTTTGCCACGCCCCGTACCCTATGAAGTTGATCTTCAAGCGGATCCTCAGTTTTTGACTTGGGCTAATTGGCTAGGTTTTGATCCAGTCACAGGTTCTAGCATTATTGTAAAAATTTGCTATGCAGGTTTGTTCATTGCTGTTTTGACGCTGGTCATTTGGCTTTCGGAAAAGGCGTTGAATTCGCCTTGGGGACGGATGATACGTGCTATTCGCGATAATGAAGTATCGGCAGCCGCTATGGGCAAAAATGTCACTGGGCGGCACTTGCAGATTTTTGTGATTGGTTCGGCCGTGGTGGGCATTGCTGGTGCAATGATGACCACGATGGACGGGCAATTAACGCCCGGGACCTACAACCCGCTGCGCTATACATTTTTGGTCTGGGTGATGGTAATTGTGGGTGGCTCTGGCAGCAATTGGGGCGCGCTTTTGGGTGGGCTCTTGATTGGCTGGCTCTGGTTGATAGTCGAAAGCGTAGGGCCAAACATGATGATGGCGTTGACGAGCCAATTGTCAGATGGCGCGCTGAAAGACCATTTAAAAGATGCCGCAGCCCATACACGCCTTTTGACGCTGGGCATCGTACTATTGTTGGTACTACGATTCAGCCCAAAGGGACTGATACCAGAAAAATAGCCCAAGTTAGGCTCTATGGCCAATTTAGTGGCACCCACTACCCCTTTACGGCAAATTATACGCAAATCCATATGAGATTTTTTATCAATCTATCTGGCACAAACGGACAGCCCCTTTTATATCAAAGTCTTGGATGAAAATATGAAGCTAAAAGCTAACTAAACCGCCTTTTGACCCCGACGCCCCTCGCATTCGCTCCTAACGACATTGTCAGTATGAACGGTGAAGAAGACGAACTCTTTCGATAACCTTCTCTTCAACAACCACTCAAGCTACAAAATACTACTCTCAATTCTATATTAAAAAAAAATTCACAATCCAAGACACGTAGCAATTGTTTGGATTAGCTTAAATATTAGCTTTAAATTTTCTTTTTTGAAGAGATTTTTTTTGGAAATCTCTCTGGACGTTACAAAAAACTCCTGCTAATCCTCAGCCAAGGTAAATACCTTATTGGCCCGAGTGGCGGAATGGTAGACGCAGAGGATTCAAAATCCTCCGCCGCAAGGTGTGCGAGTTCGAGTCTCGCCTTGGGCACCAACTAAAGAAGAAACCCTGTATTCTTTTCAGAATGCAGGGTTTCTTCTTTTTAATTAGGACTATGACAGACGAGGCAGCGCTACTTTTGCCATATCAGACCAAAAATCAGCTAAAGCAGAAAAATCTCGCCCTCCCCATCCATTAGCCCGTGAAAACTAATATATTCTCGTGTGGAGGCAGAAAAGGGCATGGTAATTTGCCAGTCATTTCCGCTTTCTAAAATCAGGCTAAAATCCTTACGGGACATCTAGGGTCCATACTATCCTTTAATACCTTCCTATGGAAATTGATCTTTAGCTGCCCATTTGTTGCTGTACTGCCGTGGATGACTTCAAGCGTGTGGGGCAGATCAAGTCCTAATCCTTGGGCTAAGACTTCAGCATTCATCTAAATAGAGGCTATACCCAAATAATTGTTTACAAGTTTTGTTTGCGTGCCACTATCTGTTGACCACAATGTAAAATGGTAGCGCCCATCACAGCCAGGGCGGGATTTATGGCAGAAAATATATCCGCGTCAGCGCCCTCCATAAATAGGTTTCCGCCAATATCGGTATGATGGGCCAAACGAAAAATGGGCGCATCTGCGAAGTGGTAGGTTTTTTCTTTGGCTACTTAAAAGAGCCTATCACTAATTTTTGGAGTGACGGTCGACATATAAACCAAAATTGTTCCTGCGCTCATTTGTGCCTAAACACCACCACGGATCAGCAAAACTTACTCAGCCTCTGATGATCAGAGATGAAACGGTAAAAACCTTGTCAACGCCCATAACCTCATCTTTAGCAGATATGGCTTCGTGGCAGGTCTAAACCTGATCAAAAGACGTCATAGTATTTGGGTTAATGCTATTGATTGCCCAATACAACCTAAGCCAATAAATATTGTATTTATCATGCCAACCTCTATCTTATTTACACAAATATTACGGTATTTGACCTTTATTTTATCAACTATTTTGCTGCCCTGGAGCTATGTCAAAGGAAGACGCAGCTTAGCTATCAAATCCCTTGTAGCCGGTCGACGCCCATGCCAGATCAGGCAACTTTCGGCAGCCTGTTCAACCAGCATGCCCACCCCATCGGCTAACTTTCCTGCCCCACCCTGTTGTGCAAGCTGCAAAAATGAGGTCAGACCTTTTCCATACGTCATATCATAGGCCAGTACTGCTTGCTCAAATATATGGGGTGAAACCGCCAAACCATCACCATGAAGGGCGCCGCTTGTGGCATTGATAATGATATCATAACGATCTGAAACCTCCGCAAGCGCTGAGGCCCTCAAAATGCCATAAGGGGCCATAAGCTCCGCAAGCTCCACTGCGCGCGCAAGAGTACGGTTGGCGATGGTGATTTGGGCGGGGTCGGCTTCAATCAAGGGTAAAAGCGCACCACGCGTGGCACCGCCTGCTCCAAAGATTAAGATACGAGCACCACTCAACTTTTGACCGAGATTATAGCTGATATCTGTAACAAGCCCCACACCATCAACATTATCAGCTATGATTTCGCCATTCATAAGCGTTAGCACATTGGCCGCACCTGCGCTTTGCGCTCGTGCCATGATATGGGTTGCACAATTAAATGCATCAATTTTAAAGGGTGCTGTGACATTGCAGCCCCGCCCACCTTTGGCAATAAAATCCTTTAACGCAGATGCAAACCCATCTTTGGGTGCTAAAATAGCTCCATACGGCGCATCTAGACCAAGTTCAGCAGCAAATTCTGCATGAATGAGCGGTGATTTCGACTGGTTGATGGGATTGCCAAAAACGGCATATGGACTTGGCATAGGGTCCTTTGGCTAAATATTTATTGCTAGGGCCAGATGTTTTTATCTGGCCAGAGTTTTTCTTAGCTGCACCCAGAGGTGCCGCCACAGGTGTTACATTTCATGCAAGTTCCATTGCGCACCAGAGTGAAATTGCCACATTCACTACAAGATTCTCCCTCATAACCCTGCATTTTGGCCTTGGCGCGCGCGTCCATCAACACCACACCCGACCCAACGGAGGTTGAACTCACCAAGCTAACAGCGGGAGTTGCATTTGACTGGCTCATGCCGTTTAGAGTTGCAACAGCATCATAAGTACCAGTCGGAGCTCTCATGCCGCCTTGCAAGACCACCAGTTCTTGCGGCAAGCGGTTACGCAAATACCCAGTCGAGCTGATCTGTTTAAGAACTTCAAGCGAACGTGAGGCGGCTGATTCTGAAGGTTCAGCAACATTTTGTTGCCCCTCTTTTACGCCACCGCCCAAATCGTCAAAACTAGACCCTTGCGGCGGCACATGTGCCAAGTCTGTACGATCTAAGTAAGATACAGCCAATTCACGGAAAATATAATCCAGAATGGACGTCGCGTTTTTGATTGTTTCATTGCCCTGAACCATGCCGGCAGGTTCAAACTTAGTGAAGGTGAATGCATCAACAAATTCGTCCAAAGGCACACCATATTGCAAGCCCACCGAAACGGCTATTGCAAAGTTATTCATCATGGCGCGGAAACCAGCGCCTTCTTTATGCATATCAATGAAAATCTCACCCAAAGATCCGTCTTTATATTCACCAGTCCGCAGGTAGACCTTATGCCCCCCCACAACAGCCTTTTGCGTATAGCCCTTGCGCCGCTCAGGCAGTTTTTCTCGATTTGAGCGTACAATTTCGTTGATAATAATTTTCTCTATCACTTTTTCGGCCAAAACAACGGCCTTTTCTTGTTGTGATCCGTTGATCAAAATCTCTTCGGCTTCTTCATCATCCTCTACCAAGGCCGACGCTAGTGGTTGACTGAGTTTAGAGCCATCGCGATAAAGCGCATTGGCTTTAATACCCAACGAATGCGACAATTCATAAGCATTAAGCGTTTCGCCGATAGTGGCTGAATTTGGCATATTAATGGTTTTAGAAATAGCACCCGAAATAAACGACTGCGCAGCAGCCATCATATAGATATGGCTTTCAACGGACAGATAGCGTTTGCCCGTTTTGCCGCAAGGATTGGCACAATCAAAAACCGAGTAATGTTTAGTTTTGAGATGTGGCGCGCTTTCAAGCGTCATGGTGCCGCAGACATGGTCATTGGCCGCTTCGATTTCAGCCTTGGAATAGCCCAAGTGACGCAACAGATCAAAGGTTGGGTTAGCCAATTTATCGGCAGGAATACCCAAAGTGCCCTTACAGAAATCTTCGCCCAATGTCCATTGATTGAACACAAAGCGAATATCAAAGGCGGCGGCCAGAGAATCATCAATTTTTTTCAATTCGCTTACACCGAAACCATGACCAACCAAAGAGGCATGATTGATGGCGGGGCAATTGCTAAGTGTGCCATGCCCCACAGCATAAGCCACGATTTCTGCTACTTGGCTCGAGGGATAACCCATTTTCATTAAGGCCGCTGGCACGGATTGGTTAATGATTTTGAAATAACCGCCACCCGCCAATTTTTTAAATTTGACTAAGGCAAAATCGGGTTCAATACCTGTCGTGTCACAGTCCATCACTAGACCTATCGTCCCAGTGGGCGCAATTACTGTGGTTTGGGCGTTACGAAAGCCATTTTTTTTACCCGCGCTCAGGGCTAGATCCCAAGCGCTTCGCGCCAAATCAACCAACTGCTGATCAGGGCAATTGGCATGATCAAGTGGCACGGGGGAAACATTGAGATTATCATAGGTGGTTTTTGAATAGGCCGCCGCGCGGTGGTTACCAATGACGCGCAACATATGAGAGGCATTGCGCTCATAACCAGCAAAGGCACCTAACTCTCCCGCCATTTCAGCCGATGTCGAATAGGAAACGCCAGTCATAAGAGCCGTCAACGCACCACACAACGCGCGGCCTTGATCTGAATCATAGCCCAAACCCATATTCATTAAAAGTCCGCCGATATTGGCATAACCAAGACCGAGTGTACGGAACTCATAAGACAATTGAGCAATCTCTTTCGACGGAAATTGCGCCATCATGACCGAAATTTCCAGCGTGACCGTCCAAAGGCGTGTCGCATGCATGAAGGCTTCCGAATCAAACTTACCGTCCACAAAGAAGGGCAGCAGATTCATCGAGGCCAGATTGCAAGCCGTGTCATCAAGGAACATATATTCCGAACAAGGGTTCGACGCGCGAATAGCGCCATCTTCTGGGCAGGTGTGCCAAGCATTGACCGTATCATGAAACTGAATACCAGGGTCAGCACAGGCCCAAGCAGCGTGGCCTACTTGATCCCACAGTTCTTTAGCTTTGATTGTCTTGGCCATCTTGCCATCGGTGCGCCTAATCAAAGCCCAATCATCATCGTTTTTTACCGCTTGCAAAAATGCATCAGTCACACGCACCGAATTGTTTGAATTTTGACCCGACACTGATATGTAGGCTTCAGAATCCCAATCCGTATCATAAGTGGGAAATTCGATAGACGCAAAACCCTGCCGCGCATATTGCAAAACGCGATTGATATAGGTTTCAGGTATCATCGCCTTTTTAGTACTCTTAATGGCAGTTTTTAGCGCCTCATTCTTGGCTGGATCGGTAGCATCAGCGATGGAACCATCCCATCCGCCGATTGCTGTAAAAATTGCATTCAGTTTGACTTCATGAATTTTAGAACCTGCCACCAGAGAGGCGACCTTTTGTTCTTCAATCACTTTCCAATTAATAAAGGCTTCAACATCGGGGTGATCCATATCACAAATCACCATTTTGGCCGCACGCCGCGTCGTACCACCAGATTTGATCGCGCCTGCTGCGCGGTCACCAATTTTCAAAAAGCCCATCAAACCAGAAGATTTGCCACCACCAGACAATTTTTCACCGTCGCCACGCAAAGACGAGAAATTGGTGCCCGTGCCCGAACCATATTTAAACAAACGCGCTTCGCGTACCCAGAGATCCATAATGCCGCCATCAGCCACCAGATCATCTTTGACTGATTGGATGAAGCAAGCATGCGGCTGGGGATGTTCATAAGCGGATGTTGATTTTGTCAGTTCAGTCGTTTCATGATCTACATAATAGTGGCCTTGGCCAGGTCCGTCGATCCCATAGGCCCAATGCAGGCCTGTATTAAACCACTGAGGCGAGTTAGGCGCAGCCATTTGGCGAGCCAACATGAAGCGCATTTCATCGTAATAGGCGCGTGCGTACTCTTTGGTTGAAAAATAGCCCCCTTTCCAACCCCAATAACACCAAGCGCCAGCCATACGGTCAAACACCTGTTTAGCCGAGGTTTCACCTATAAATTGTTGATCTTTAGGTAGTTTTTTTAAAGCAATACTGTCTGGCACAGACCGGCGTAAAAAGTCTGGGACACCCTTTTCTTTGACTGGTTTTAACATCGTGGGAATGCCGGCTTTGCGGAAGTATTTTTGCGCAAGAACGTCTGAGGCCACCTGACTCCAGCTGGCGGGCACTTCGACCGCATCATTTTTAAAAACTATTTTGCCATCAGGATTTCGAATCTCTGAAATTGTCTTTGTAAATTTAAAGGCTCCGTAGGCCCCTGTTGCTTCAGTAGTAAAGTTACGCTCGATCTTCATTTGTCCGTCTCCGTTTTAAGCTTGGACTTTGTCCTTGTTCTTATTGGTACCAACACCAAAATGGCCAACCCAAGCTGTTTGATTCTACGCTTTAAGGCGCTGAAACAAACAATTTAAGAAAAAGACCGATCCATAACACTACTACATATAGCACTACTTAGTGCCATGCCAACAACCTGTCGTAAAAATTAACCAAATTCAATCCATTTTTTTAAAATTTTTGGATAAATTTCTATTGACCTTGCGACATAAATTCAGAAGAGAACCATCACCGCTGAATGTAGAAGCTGCACAATTTGTATCTAAGCCCTTTCACTTAAGACTAGATAGCATGAAGCGTTTGACGTAATACACAATAAAAGTCCGCGGAGGCCCAACATGAAAGAAGACATAATCAATCGCTGCGAAGAAAAGGGGCTGCGCATGACAGAACAGCGCCGCATCATTGCGCGCGTGATAGGTTCCGCCGAAGACCACCCTGATGTCGAGCAGCTTTACACACGGGCGGCTTTGATTGATGCACGTATATCAATCGCTACCGTCTATCGTACGGTGAAATTATTCGAAGAATCTGGCATCTTGGACAGATTAGAATTTGGCGATGGGCGAGCACGCTATGAAGATGCCGAACGCGACCATCACGACCATATGATTGATGTTAACACGGGAGAAGTGATTGAATTTGTTGATCAAGAAATCGAAGCTTTGCAAGAGCGCATTGCGGCGACGCTTGGCTATCGGCTAATAGGGCATCGGCTGGAACTTTTCGGTGTGCCCATCAAACGCAACAAAATCTGATCGTGGAAAATCTGCGGGGCATCGTAATTATGATGGCAGCTATGGCATTTTTTTCGATTGAGGATATGTTTATTAAACAAGTGGCACAGGCCATATCGACAGGACAAATCTTAGCAATTTTAGCTTTTGTTGCTGTTCCTATTTTTGAAATTATGGCGCGTTTACAAGGCCAAACCATGCTTCATAGCAACTTTTTTCATCCTGGCGTTTTAACGCGCAACGGACTAGAGATGATCGGAACCCTAGGTTTTGTGACGGCAATAACTCAAATACCTCTAACCTCAGCCACAGCAATTTTTCAAGCCACACCCTTAGCCGTGACATTAGGAGCTGCATTGTTTTTAGGAGAAACCGTACGTTGGCGCCGGTGGGCGGCAATTGGCGTTGGATTTTGCGGTGTTTTGGTGATCATACGTCCAGGTTTTGATGGGTTTGACCCTAAATCACTTTGGGCTGTTTTAGCCGTGATTGGGCTTTCGGGACGTGATCTGGCGACGCGGCGCTTGCCCAAGGGCATCAGCAATGCCCAGCTTTCGGCATGGGGATTTTTGGTGGTGGGTGTTTTGGGTGCACTTTTAGCCAGCGTGCAAAGTGATTGGGTCATGCCTTCACATCAAATGACTTTATGGCTAGCGGGCGCGTCGGTATGTGCAGTCTTTGGCTATTGGGGCATCACCGCCGCTATGCGTGCGGGCGAGCTTTCGGCCATTGCTCCATTTCGCTATGTCCGACTTGTTTTTGCCATAATCATTGGAACAACAGTTTTTTCTGAAAAACCAGATATTCCTACCTACATTGGTGCAGGAATGATCATTTTATCAGGAATTTATGCCTTTTGGCGAGCAAAACGCTCGCAGACGAAGGTATTTCCAATCCTCCTAAAGCCAGTTAGTTAAGTAGCTAGAGCACGAACCCACAGGAGCCGCCGATGAGTACCGTTATTGACATTCACGCCCGCGAAATTTTAGACAGCCGCGGCAATCCCACAATCGAAGTAGACGTCACACTGGAAAGCGGTGCTTTTGGCCGTGCTGCAGTGCCATCTGGCGCATCAACCGGCGCGCATGAAGCCGTAGAGCGGCGAGATGGAGACAAGTTGCGCTATATGGGAAAAGGGGTTCTTGACGCTGTGGCCGCCGTAAATGGAGAAATTGCTGAAGAGATTGTGGGATTTGATGCAACCGAACAGGTCGGTATTGACCGCACCATGATTGAGCTAGACGGCACACAGAATAAGGGTCGTTTGGGTGCCAATGCTATTTTGGGTGTATCATTAGCAGTGGCAAAAGCTGCAGCTGACGTGTCTGGCCAACCACTTTATCGATATGTCGGCGGTACTTCCGCCCGCATTTTGCCTGTGCCTATGATGAATATCATCAATGGCGGTGAACATGCCGACAATCCTATCGATATTCAAGAATTCATGATCATGCCCGTATCTGCAGACAATATTCGGGACGCCGTACGCATGGGCTCAGAAGTGTTTCACACTCTAAAAAAAGAGCTTTCAAACGCTGGACTTTCAACTGGTATCGGCGATGAGGGAGGCTTTGCCCCAAACCTATCGTCAACGCGAGTGGCTTTGGATTTCATTTTAAAATCAATCGAAAAAGCGGGGTATCGCCCTGGCGACGATATGTTTTTGGCACTTGATTGCGCATCAACTGAATATTATCGTGCTGGCAAATATGAAATACATGGCGAAGGCAAGTCTCTGAGTTCAGAAGAAAAGGTCAATTATCTGGCTGCTCTGGTGGCTGATTACCCGATCATTTCCATTGAAGATGGCATGGCCGAAGATGACTGGGCGGGCTGGCGCACTTTGACCGAACGTTTGGGCAATAAAGTGCAGCTTGTGGGCGATGATTTGTTCGTAACCAACCCATTGCGCTTGGCCCAAGGCATTAAACAGGGCTGCGCAAATTCTATGTTGGTGAAAGCAAACCAAATAGGCACTTTGACCGAAACTTTGGCTGCAGTCGATATGGCGCACCGCGCGGGTTATAGTAATGTTATGTCGCATCGTTCGGGCGAAACTGAAGACAGCACGATTGCTGACTTGGCCGTGGCCACAAATTGTGGGCAAATTAAAACTGGCTCTTTGGCCCGCTCTGATCGGTTGGCAAAATACAACCAGTTGATTCGCATTGAAGAAATCCTGGGTGAAGCGGCCGAATATGCGGGCCGCTCTATCTTGCACGCGTAAATTTAGGGGCGGCTGATAAGACCACCCTTTACTGCCTGCTGTACCCCAGTGGTCATCGAAGAAGACAACGGCAGACCATAAAGTACGCGTGCGGCCAAGTAGGCAAAAGCTTGTGCCTCGAGCATATCACCATTCAAACCCAGCGCTTCGACAGTGTGCACCGGCCCGTCAAAACCCGTGGTTATCTCTTGCATCATTACCCCATTCCGACGACCACCGCCTCCCACATAAAGTGCGGTGACGGGGGATGGAAAAAGCGTTGTGGCCTTAACAACAGCCGCAGCAGCAAGGGCCGTAAGGGTAGCACAGGCATCATGGGGCTTAAGAGCTAAAATATTTGAAAATAATCCCATAAATTCATTTCTATCAAGTGACTTAGGGGGCTTTCTTAAAAAATAATCTTCAGTCAAAAAAGTCGCGATCAACGCCTGATCTGCCTGACCTTGAGCAGCGATTAGGCTGTTTTTATCATAGTTTAAACCAAACTCTTGGCGCATCAAATCATTGATTGGCGCATTGGCTGGCCCCGTATCAAAGGCCAAGCAAGCCGCCGCAACACTTGGGTCGGCAATGCGCGGATCGACCCAAGTGATATTGCCAACTCCGCCTAAATTTACAAATGCAACTGGCGAAACAAGCCCTACCCTCCGCGCCAAAGCATGGTGAAAGAACGCCACCAAGGGCGCGCCCTGCCCGCCCAAAGACACATCCTGGCTGCGGAAATCCCACGCCACCCGCAGACCGAGCATCTGCGCCAACCGCGCCCCCGACCCGGCCTGATGGGTTTGGCCACGCCCCATCGGGTCATGCGCCAAAGTCTGACCGTGAAAGCCCACCAGATCAACACCGCTAAAGCCTTGCGCCAGATCACAATGCACACGTTCAACCAATAAAGCGATGTTGTCCACACCACTCTCGCCCTGCCATTTTCCAATACCTGAGCGTAAGATATTCTGCTCTGCCATACTATAGGGTTGATAGGCAACAGGCCCAAAGTTGAAAATTTTGATCCCATCGGTACACAGCATTGCTGCATCAACCCCGTCAAGCGAGGTGCCCGACATCATACCCAAGGCCCAAATAGGCTTTTGTGGCAACATTCGCTTTCCCTTTACGCGTAAGGCCGATATAATTGGCATTAGTCTTTAAACACGAGAACCCCATGACCTACCATCCTAAATCTGAATTTATGCGTGCAATGATTGAACGTGGTTTTCTGGCCGATTGCACAGATTATCAGGGGCTTGACGAAGCGATGTTGGCTGGCGTGGTGACTGCATATATTGGGTTTGACGCCACAGCAAAATCGCTGCATGTGGGATCACTTGTTCAAATTATGATGCTCCGCTGGATGCAAAAGACTGGGCATAAGCCGATTGTCTTGATGGGTGGCGGCACCACGAAAGTCGGTGATCCCAGCTTTCGCGCAGATGAGCGCCAAATCTTATCGCCCGCGCAGATTGACGACAATATTTCTGGCATAAAAAATGTTTTCACCAATTACGTCACTTTTGGCCAAGGAGCGCAAGATGCAATCATGGTCAATAATGCAGAATGGCTTGACGAGCTTAATTACCTGGATTTTATTCGCGACATTGGGCGGCATTTTTCGATTAATCGTATGTTATCATTTGAATCTGTAAAATCTCGACTTGATCGGGAACAAAGTCTGTCATTTTTAGAGTTCAATTATATGATTTTACAGGCCTATGACTTCTTAGAACTGCATCGGCGCTATGGTTGTTTGCTGCAAATGGGCGGCTCGGATCAATGGGGAAATATTGTAAATGGTATCGACCTGACGCGTCGTGTACTGGACGGGCAAATTTACGGATTAACTTCACCGCTGTTGACCACGTCTGATGGTAAGAAAATGGGAAAAAGCCAAAAAGGGGCGGTTTGGCTGAATGCTAATATGCAATCGCATTACGAGTTTTGGCAGTTCTGGCGCAACACGTCCGATGCCGATGTCGGGCGGTTTTTGAAGCTTTATACCGAACTGCCGCTTGATGAGTGTAATCGTTTGGGATCTTTGCAAGGATCTGACATCAACCAAGCCAAAATTACACTGGCTAATGAAGTCTCGCGGCTTTGCCACGGTGCAGACGCGGCCATAGCCGCCGAAGCCACCGCAAGCGACGTGTTTGAAAAGGGCGGCAGGGGTGACACTTTACCAAGTTTCACCATTCCGATGGGCGAAATGGCTGAGCCAATTTCAGCCGCGCAGTTGTTTGTGCGCTGTAATCTGGTCAAATCGGGAAAAGAGGCTAAGCGCCTGATCCAAGAAGGCGGCGCGCGAATTAATGACACCGCAGTGACAGATCCAGCGCAAATGTTTTCTACCGAGGATCTCAAAAGTCCGCTGAAGCTAACAGCAGGGCGCAAACGACACGCATTAATTTCAGCCGTTTAGCTTAAGCTTTTAAATAAAAAAGGCCCAAAAATTTGATATTTGAGGCCTTTTTGTAAGTTATTCGTAGACAGTAACCGTTTTCATATAGTCAGGATCGGTGACTTCGCCGTTGCGGCCCACGCCTTTTTTGATAGCGTCGACCACATCCATTCCCGATATTACGCGGCCAAAAACGGTATATTGAAAGTTCAGATGCTGTGCCGCGTCAAGCATGATGAAAAACTGGCTATTGGCAGAATTAAGGTCTTGACTGCGGCGCGCCATGCCTAATACTCCGCGCTCAAAAGATTCTTCTGAAAATTCAGATGGAATATTTGGCAACTTGGAGCCACCGCGGCCTGCCACAGAAATATCACTGCCCATTTTTCCGTAAGCTACATCGCCTGTTTGGGCCATAAAACCATCAATGACACGGTGGAAAACTACATTATTATATGCTCCCTGTGCAGCAAGCGCAGTTATTTGGGCAACATGCTTAGGCGCCACATCAGGTAAAAGATCAATCACGATTTGCCCCGAAACAGTGCCCGCAACCGATATCACTAGATTAGGTCCCGGCCCATCAATCGATTGTGCAAACAGCCCACTTGGACTGAAAGCAACAAAACCGCAGAGCAAACATATTTTATGCAACATCAGCTGCCACCTTAACAGAGATCATGACATCAGGTTCTGCCGCAGGTTCACCGCGTTCGATTTTGTCAACAAATTCCATGCCCAAAATGACTTGGCCATACACGGTGTACTGACCGTTCAAAAAGTCGTTATCTTTGAAACTCAAGAAAAACTGGCTATTAGCCGAGTCGGGATTAGAAGAACGTGCCGCCCCTAACGAGCCGCGGCAATGGGGCATTTTAGAAAATTCGGCGGGCAAATCTGGCAGATCAGAGTTGCCAGTGCCGGCACGGCCTAAGTTAAAATTTTTGGTGATATTGCCATTTTCTACATCGCCAGTTTGAGCCATAAAGCCATCAATCACACGATGAAAAACCACATTGTCATAGACGCCTGCGCGGGCAAGTTCTTTCATACGCTCACAATGTTTTGGTGCCACTTCAGGCAAAAGGGAAATCACAACGTCGCCATCTTTCAGCGTCATGATGATTGTGTTTTCGGGATCTTTTATATCAGACATAATATGCTCCTTTAGATATCCATAAAGTAATGTGACCGGGCAAAAAATAAAAGGGTAAACAGCAAATCGCTTGACCAAAGGGCGCAATAAAGAGAAAAAAGTGAAAAGGGGATTTAAATGGCGTGGAAAACTTTAGACGATCTGGATCTTGGGGGTAAGAAAGTCTTAGTGCGGGTCGATATTAATGTGCCGATTGAAAATGGTGCTATCACTGACGCAACACGCATTGAAAAAATAGTTCCCACGATCGCGGACATTTTGGTCAAAGGTGGCAAGCCCATTGTACTGGCGCATTTTGATCGGCCCAAGGGCAAGGTCGTGCCAGAAATGAGCCTTGGCCAACTTTTGGGCGCGCTAACCAATGCTTTGGGTGTGAAGGTTATTTTTGCTGCCGATAGTATTGGCCCAGTGGCGCAAGCCGCCGCGCAAAGTCTTAAATCAGGAGAAGTTTTGCTGTTAGAAAACACCCGTTTTCATAAAGGTGAAGAAAAAAACGACCCGGCATTTGCCGCGGAATTGGCATTGTTGGGTGACATCTATGTGAATGATGCTTTTTCTGCGGCCCACCGCGCCCATGCATCAACTGAAGCCATTGCCAAGCTATTGCCCAATGCTGCAGGGCGTTTGATGGCGACCGAACTTGAAGCACTTGATCTTGTTCTTGGAGCGCCTATTCGCCCCGTTGTGGCTGTGGTTGGGGGGGCTAAAGTGTCGACCAAGCTTGATCTTTTGAGTAATTTGGTCAGGCGGGTCGATCATTTGGTTATTGGTGGCGGCATGGCCAATACATTTTTGGCTGCCCAAGGCATTGAAGTTGGAACATCTTTAGCCGAACATTACATGACCAAGACCGCAAACACCATTTTGGCCAAGGCTAAAGCGGCAGCCTGCACCATTCACCTGCCGCTTGATATTGTGGTGGCAACTGCTTTCAAAGCGGGTGCTGAACATAGAATTTTGCCCGTTACAAATTGCCCAAGTGACGCGATGATTTTGGATGCTGGCCCCCAAACCGTGGTGGAGTTAATCAAGTTGTTTGAAAAGGCAAAAACCTTGATTTGGAATGGTCCCTTAGGAGCATTTGAAATAGCGCCATTTGACATGGCAACAAATGACGCGGCAGCAGCAGTGGCCAAACTAACCCGTGCGGGCAGCTTGGTTTCAGTGGCAGGTGGAGGCGACACAGTGGCGGCGTTGAAAAAAGCCAAAGCATCCACTGATTTCACTTATATCTCAACCGCAGGCGGAGCTTTTCTAGATTGGATGGAGGGTAAAACGTTGCCCGGGGTGGCCGCGCTGATGTCTAAATGCCTTTAGCACCATGTTTACGCTAACCGTTAGCGCGAACATAATTGCGCCTTATTTGATAGACCTTTAGGACTCATTAATATCAGATAAGGGGCCCCCATGCGCACTACCAAAACTGTTCAAAAAATTCTTTCCTATTACGAAGGCGAAACGCCGGGCGTAAAATCTAATTTGGCACGCATATTGATGGAGGGCCGCCTGAGCGGTACTGGCAAGGTAATTATTCTGCCAGTTGACCAAGGTTTTGAACATGGGCCTGCGCGCAGTTTTGCATCAAATCCGGCGGCCTATGACCCACATTATCATTACCAACTGGCGATTGACGCAGGCCTGAACGCCTTTGCTGCCCCCTTAGGCATGCTTGAGACCGGTGCCGATACATTTGCCGGGCAAATTCCTACTATTTTAAAGGTGAACAGCGCAAATTCTCTCATGTCGGACACAGCTGGGAAAAACCAAGCAATTACGGCCTCGGTCGATGATGCGTTGCGTTTAGGCGCTGCAGCAATTGGTTTTACGATCTATCCAGGAAGCGACATGTCTCTAGATATGTATGAGGAAATTAGCATGATGCGACAAGAGGCGGCCGCAAAGGGCGTAGCCTCGGTCATCTGGTCATATCCGCGCGGCGAAGCCATAAGCAAAGACGGGGAAACCGCTATTGATGTGGCAGCCTATGCGTCCCATATAGCTGCACTTTTGGGGGCGCATATTATCAAAATAAAACTGTCTACTAATCATCTGATGTCACCAGAGGCTAAAAAATCCTATGAAGACAATAAAGTCTCAATCACGAACCAAGCCGAACGCGTTCGCCATGCCATGCAGGCCAGCTTTAATGGTAGACGTATTGTCGTCTTTTCAGGTGGGGCAAAAAAGGGTGAAGACAGTATTTATGACGAGGCCCGCGCTATTCGCGACGGCGGCGGCAATGGGTCGATCATTGGCCGCAATGCCTTTCAGCGCCCCCGCCCCAACGCTCTGGCCATGATGAGCAAACTTGTTGATATCTATAAGGGAAAATTTTAATTTTCTCGAGAATTTGTCGAATTGGGATTCACAAATATTTTTTCTTATGCGACAGTGTGTAAATTGTTAAATTATTTAGCGCGTGAGGCCATAATGAGTAAAACCCAAAACGGACCTACCTTTGGTGGTTTGATTGTTTTTTCTCTTGCGCTTTTGCTGGGGTCCTATTTTACATATTCTGCAGTTCAGGGCGATTATGGCGTTTTTCGTAAAGTGAAAATTGAGGCTGAGCTTAAATTTCTGCACCAAGACCATGATGTTCTAAAAGCAGAATTAGCCGAAATTGAAAACTTGACCACGCGCCTATCAGATGATTATTTGGACCTTGATCTTTTGGATGAGCGTGCGCGCGATGTGCTGGGGTATGTTCGTCATGATGAAATAGTCATCCGATAGACATATTTCCATTGCCCAGTACAGGGGCGACAGTAGAAGTTTTTTGCTTTAAGTTCGCGTGGAATTAATTCTCGCCCTTTTATTTCTTATGCTGTATAGGTAGTTTAACACTAAACTACTTTAGTAAATGACGGAGATCGCTCAGTTGTCCAAAAAGAAACCACCAGCACCATCAAATAATTCAAAAGAAGAGCTGATGCATTACTATCGCGAAATGCTGATGATCCGCCGATTCGAAGAAAAGGCTGGCCAGCTTTACGGCATGGGTTTAATTGGTGGTTTTTGCCATCTGTACATTGGCCAAGAGGCCGTCGTTGTGGGAATTGAAGCCGCGTCCAAGGCGGGCGACAAACGCATTACCAGCTACCGCGACCATGGCCATATGTTGGCCTGCGGCATGGACCCTAAGGGCGTCATGGCCGAGCTGACAGGGCGGTCCACTGGATATTCGGGCGGCAAGGGTGGCTCGATGCATATGTTTTCAAAAGAAAAGCATTTTTACGGAGGCCACGGCATTGTGGGAGCTCAAGTGCCCTTGGGCGCAGGTCTAGCGTTTGCCGACAAATATTTGGGCAATGACAATGTGACTTTTTCCTATTTTGGAGATGGGGCCGCAAATCAGGGCCAAGTTTATGAAACATACAATATGGCCGAACTCTGGAACCTGCCCGTAGTTTTTGTAATTGAAAACAATCAATATGCAATGGGCACATCAATAAAACGTTCGACTAAATCACCATCCATGTGGGAACGGGGACTTGCGTATGGTATTAAAGGCGAAGCGGTTGACGGAATGGATGTGCTAGCCGTGAAAACCGCCGCACAAAAGGCCGTGGCAGCATGCCGTTCTGGAGACGGTCCCTATATTTTAGAAATGATGACCTATCGTTACCGTGGCCATTCGATGTCTGATCCCGCCAAATATCGCAGTCGAGAAGAAGTGCAAAAAATGCGCGACGAAAAAGATTCTATCGACCATGTGCGCGACATGCTATTGCAAGGTGGCCTCGCGTCAGAAGAAGAGCTAAAACTCATTGATCGCGATATCAAAGCAATTGTGAATGAAAGCGCCGAATTTGCCAAAGATAGTCAAGAGCCCGCTGGTGAAGCAATTTGGACAGATATTTACGCGTAAGGAGATCATATCATGGCAACACAGCTTCTTATGCCCGCCCTTTCTCCTACAATGGAAGAAGGCACCTTGGCCAAATGGTTGGTGAAAGTTGGTGATAACATTAAATCAGGGCAAATTCTGGCTGAAATTGAGACTGATAAGGCAACTATGGAATTAGAGGCCGTTGATGAGGGCATAGTTGGCCAGCTCTTGGTGCATGACGGTACTACCTCGATTAAAGTAAATAGTGTCATCGCGATTTTAATTGATGAAAGCGAAGCGTTAGATGATGAGCAAGTAGTACCACCCATAGAAATTCAAAACAAACCGACAGCAGCTCCTGTAATTGCAGCACCTGCAGTTATTGCACCATTGGAAAACTACGTCGTTGACACCAGCTCAGATTGGCCTGAGGGCACCCCGATGAAATCGGTAACGGTGCGTGAAGCGCTTCGCGAAGCAATGGCAGAAGAAATGCGTGGCAATCCTAATGTGTTTTTGATAGGCGAAGAGGTTGGCGAATATCAAGGTGCATATAAAATCAGTCAAGGTCTGTTAGATGAATTTGGCGAAAAGCGCGTGATTGACACGCCTATCACGGAACATGGCTTTACTGGGATCGCCGTTGGGGCTGCAATGGCTGGACTCAACCCGATTGTTGAATTTATGACTTTTAACTTTGCTATGCAAGCAATGGATCATATTATAAATTCTGCCGCAAAAACGCTTTATATGTCTGGCGGTCAAATGGGGTGCCCGATTGTGTTTCGTGGCTCTAACGGCGCCGCAGCACGGGTTGGAGCGCAGCACAGTCAAGATTATGCGGCCTGGTATGCGCAAGTGCCTGGGCTGAAAGTCGTGATGCCATATTCTGCCGCAGATGCCAAAGGTTTGCTTAAACAAGCTATCCGCGATCCGAACCCTGTGATTTTTTTGGAAAATGAGATCCTATATGGCCGTAAATTTGACGTGCCCGTGCTTGAGAATTTCGTCATTCCCTTTGGAAAAGCCAAAATTTGGCGCGAAGGCACTGATGTGACTTTGGTCAGCTTTGGAATTGGTATGACATACGCGCTGGAAGCGGCGGGTAAATTGGCCACTGAAGGAATTAGTGCTGAAGTAATTGACCTACGCACTTTGCGCCCAATTGATTATGAAACGGTGCTTGCATCAGTCAGCAAGACTAACCGCTGTGTTACAGTGGAAGAAGGTTGGCCCGTGGGCTCGATCGGCAATCATCTTAGCGCCACTATCATGGAGCGTGCCTTTGATTATTTGGACGCTCCAGTGATCAATTGCACGGGCAAAGATGTACCTATGCCATATGCAGCAAATCTTGAAAAACTGGCGCTTTTAACCTGCGACGAAGTGGTTGCAACGGTTAAATCCGTTTGCTACCGCTAGGAGGATCAAATGGCGATTGAAATTTTGATGCCAGCCCTATCCCCCACGATGGAAGAGGGTACTTTGGCTAAATGGATGGTCAAAGAGGGTGACGCTGTAAAATCGGGCCAAATATTGGCTGAGATTGAAACCGACAAAGCAACTATGGAATTTGAAGCTGTTGATGAAGGAGTAATTAGTAAGATATTAGTGGTTGAAGGTACCTATGGAGTTAAGGTTAACCAAGCGATTGCTATTTTGCTGGAAGACGGAGAAGCGGCTTCAGCCCCCCCTGCCAAAGCTGCACCAAATCACGTGGCCGTGGCTACATTTTCTACAGCAACGCTGCAAACAGCAGGACGAGTGGCCGCGACCTTAGCATCGGATGGCGTGGCGCGGGTGTTTGCGTCGCCCTTAGCTCGACGTTTGGCTCTGCAAAAAGGACTTGATCTGACTAAAATCAGAGGATCTGGCCCACATGGCCGCATCGTTAGGACAGACATTGACGCCCCTAATATGGGCGCTATCTTAACCCCTGCTCAAAGGGTCGAAACAGCGCCAAAATTGTCGGCAACTAGCGCCGATGCAAGCACCGTCATGAAAATGTATGCAGACAGGGAATTTGTGGAAGTACCGCTTGATGGCATGCGCAAAATAATTGCAGCACGTTTGACCGAAGCCAAACAAACCATTCCGCATTTCTATCTGCGGCGCGACATCAAACTTGATGCGCTCATGGCGCTGCGGGTCAGTGTTAACGAGCGTTTAAAGGCAAGCGGCGTGAAGCTTTCGGTGAACGACTTCATCATCAAAGCCTGCGCTTTGTCCTTGCAGTCTGTTCCCAATGCCAATGCTGTTTGGGCGGGCGATCGTATATTGCGGCTTACGCCGTCGGACGTAGCGGTGGCGGTGGCAATTGACGGAGGGCTCTTTACCCCAGTTTTGCGCGACGCTGACAAAAAGTCTCTGTCAATTTTGTCTAATGAGATGAAAGATTTGGCCCAACGCGCCAAAACGCGTAAGCTCTCGCCGCATGAATATCAAGGCGGCAGTTTCGCAATTTCAAATTTAGGAATGATGGGGGTCGATAATTTTGACGCGGTTATAAACCCGCCACATGGCGCTATTTTGGCGGTGGGTGCTGGCATTAAAAAACCAATCGTAGATGATCTGGGGGAAATATCAATTGCCACTATTATGTCAGTTACATTATCGGTTGATCACCGTGTAATAGATGGCGCATTAGGTGCCGACTTCCTAGCAGCTGTAGTAAAAAATTTGGAAAATCCATTATCAATGTTAGTTTAAAAAGCTCAACTAGCTGGGCTTTTTTAAACTTTTTTGGTCAACAATTGATCCATCATGGCAGAGGGCTGATCGCAGCCCGCTTCGCCCACGACCTTAGCAGGAACGCCTGCCACCGTAGAACAGGGCGGAACATCTTGTAACACCACTGAGCCTGCAGCAATGCGAGAACAGTGGCCAACAGTGATATTTCCCAAGATTTTAGCCCCGGCACCAATCATGACCCCATTTTTAATCTTGGGGTGGCGATCCCCATCTGCCTTACCAGTGCCGCCCAATGTTACCGAATGCAGCATCGATACATTATCACCCACAACTGCTGTTTCCCCTATAACTATAGAATGGGCATGATCAATCATTGTGCAGCGCCCAATCCGGGCAGCAGGATGAATATCTACGCCGAAAACCTCGGACACACGCATTTGTACAAAATAAGCCAGGCCCACCCGACCTTCCGACCAAAGCCAATGGCCAATGCGATAGGCTTGAATGGCTTGATAGCCTTTAAAAAACAAAATTGGTTGCATCAGTTGGTGGCAGGCCGGATCTCGCTCGAACACAGCCACCAAATCTGCGCGAGCAGACAGGCCTAAATTACGATCACCTTCAAGGGCTTCATGTGCAATCTCCCACAAAATATGTTCAGACATTTCACTCGAGGCGAGCTTCATGGAAAAACGATGCGCCAGCGAGCCCTCCATCGTCGGATGCCGCAAAAGGCTTGACTCCACAAGACCGCTAAGCAGAGGTTCGCGGACAATTGTCGCATTAGCCTCTTCACACACGCGAAGCCAAACGGGGTCAACGCTTAATGTTTTTAGTTCTTCTTTTCCCATCCTGAATTCCTAAACTATTCATGATATTTTACCATAAACCCAGATTTATAAACAGCCCTAGTCATTTATATTTTTCTATAAATTATTTAGGATGAAGTTTCCAACCACAAGGTAGGTTTAATTTTCTGGAGCCTTTTGCGTTTCAATTTTGCGCCAAGCAGCAACATTTAAATTATGGTCCGCCAAATTAACAGCAAAGGCATGGCCGCCCGAACCGTCTGCCACGAAAAAAATATAAGGCGTTTTGTCAGGATTAAGAGTAGCTTCGATGCTTTGGCGGCCAGGATTTGCAATGGGGGTAGGTGGCAAGCCAAAGTTGACATAAGTATTAAAGGGTGTATCGCGCTCAAGCTCACTTTGACGCAACCCACGTCCCAAAACCCCCTCGCCCTGTGTCACTCCATAAATAACACTGGGATCAGTTTGTAATTTCATTCCCTGGCTCAAGCGGTTAATGAAAACTGAAGCAACCTTCCCCCGTTCATCCGGTACGCCGGTTTCCTTTTCCACAAGTGAAGCTAGAACCAAGGCCTGTTCGGGTGTCTCAAAGGGCAGGTCAGAGGCCCTTGCAGCCCAAAGCTTAGCCATGACAGCACTTTGGCGAACTTTCATTTTGTCAATCAAAACGCTCCGAGCTGTGCCACGCTCAATCTCATAACTATCAGGCGCCAATGAGCCCTCAGCGGGCAAAACTGCAATCGAACCTTCCAGAAAATCAGCGCGTTTTAGGCTTTCAACCACCTGCCAACTGGTTACACCTTCGGCCAAAGTAACCCGCCAGCGCATATCACTTTCTTGGGTCGCATCCAAATATACTGCTGGCACAACTTCAGTCACAGGGTTAAACGAAAGTATTTCCTCGTAGCGATTACTTTGTGGATTTAAGTCTCGCATAATTACATGAACCGAATTCACACTGATACGAAAGTTCACGTCACGCCCACAAGTCGATTGCCCACCTTGGGTGAGTATCGAGACAATATCAGTCATGGATGCGCCCGCTGGCACCAGATAAGAGCCGAATTTAAGTTCTTGGGATTTACCCGTATAATCTGCGCCCAAGCGGAAAATTGTTCCATAGGTCACAGCGCCCTGCGACTCTAAATCGCGGCTAACAGTTTCAAAGTGGGCACCCTTTTCAATTCGCATGCAAATAGGATTACTCAAAGGTCCAGAACTCATATATTGATCGCGCGCCCAAGTCAGGCCAATCGCACAACAAACTAATATTACGATAAAAAGCGTCAGTGCATTAGAAGAAATTGACCTAAACATCACTCGGTCACACGGCCAATAATAAGGCTTGCATTGGTACCACCAAAGCCAAAAGAATTCGAAAGCGCCACGTTAATTTCTCGCTTTACAGCTATATTAGCCGCCAAATCAAGCTTTGTACTTATAGCAGGATTGTCCAAATTAATTGTTGGAGGCGCAATTTGGTCGCGCATGGCTAACACACAGAAAATAGCTTCAACTGCACCCGCAGCACCAAGTAAATGGCCAATGCTTGATTTAGTTGAAGACATTGTGGCCTTGTGAGCCGCATCTCCCATCAAGCGCTCCACTGCACCCAATTCGATAGTATCGGCCATGGTCGAAGTGCCGTGCGCGTTAATATAATCAATCGCCTCTGGTTCTAAACCCGCGCGTTTGAGCGCCATGGCCATAGACCTGTAACCGCCGTCACCATCTTCACTCGGGGCGGTAATGTGGTAGGCATCACCCGAAAGCCCATATCCCAGAACCTCGGCATAGATTTTGGCACCACGCGCTTTGGCATGTTCATATTCTTCTAACATCACCGCACCCGCGCCCTCACCCATAACAAAACCGTCACGGTCCACGTCATAAGGCCGGCTTGCGGTTTTTGGATTGTCGCCACGTTTGGATGAAAGCGCCTTGCATGCATTAAAGCCTGCAATGCCAATTTCCGAAATAGGACTTTCAGCGCCCCCCGCCAACATCACATCGGCATCGCCCCATTGGATCAATCGCGCCGCATCGCCAATAGCATGAGCCCCAGTTGAGCAGGCCGTAACAACCGCATGATTAGGCCCCTTATAGCCAAACCGGATCGAAATCTGCCCTGAGATTAAATTTATCAATGCACTGGGTATAAAAAAGGGAGATACGCGTTTTGGACCCTTTTCCTTGATTAAGACTGCGGTATCGGCAATAGCCGAAAGCCCCCCAATGCCTGAGCCCATCATCACGCCAGTGCGGCAACGGTCTTCTTCGGTATGTGGTTCCCAGCCAGAATCGCGCACCGCTTGAACGGCGGCGGTGATCCCATAAAGTATAAAATCATCAACCTTGCGTTGTTCTCTTGGCTCCATCCAATTATTGGGATTAAAGGTACCGTCCACCCCATTACCAAGCGGAATTTCACAGGCATATTGTGTTGTGCAATTGGCGGCATCAAAACGAGTAATTGGACCTGCCCCTGACTGGCTAGAGATCAAACGCGACCAGGTCTCTTCTACCCCACAGGCCAAAGGTGTAACCATCCCCAAACCCGTGACAACCACTCGCCGCATAACAATTCCTTTCCGCCGCACTATCAATTTTTAGCATTCATATTGACTGTTCATATCCTTGATACAATGCCAAAAAACCAAGCGCAAGAACGGCTATCGCATGCAAATCAAAGCCTAACTTAACAAAGCCTCAAGTGCAAAAATTAAAAAAGAGCGCCTTAGGCGCTCTTTAAAATCATCTTTTCTAAAATTAGGAAACTTTATTTATAAAACTAACAGCGTCCCCAAAAGTTTGGATGTTTTCTGCTGCATCATCAGGAATTTCAATTTCAAACTCTTCTTCGAAAGCCATCACCAATTCAACGGTGTCAAGGCTGTCTGCACCCAAGTCATCGATAAAAGAAGCGTTATCGGTTACTTTTTCTGTTTCGACGCCCAAATGCTCGACGACGATCTTTTTAACGCGATCCGCGATGTCGCTCATATTTTTTCCTCATTTATCACTGGGAGACTCCCAAGCCTTAGGTTCAGTGCCCAAACGGGCGGTTTATAATGCTTTCCAGCACATTCAAAAGCTAATGCTTTTGTCCTTACAGCGGGCCTATAGCAAGCTGAGCCAGACTTGGCAAACGCTTTGTGCGCCACACCCAAATCCAAGCCCCACTTTGAGCTAAATCATCGCCATGCCGCCATTTACATGCAACGTAGCACCAGTAACATAGCTTGCCTCACAACTTGCCAAATAAAGCACCGCAGCAGCAATATCGTCAACCTCACCTATACGGCCTGCTGGCACTTGGGTCAAGATTTTCGATTTCTGCTCATTATTTAACTTGTCGGTCATGGCGGTTGAAATAAAGCCTGGGGCTACACAATTGACTGTAATTCCGCGACTTGCAACCTCATATGCTAAGGATTTTGACATTCCAACCATCCCAGCTTTTGACGCTGCGTAATTACCCTGACCCGGATTGCCCGTGGCGCCGACGATGGACGATATATTCACAATACGACCCCACCGCGCCTTGATCATGCTGCGCATAACACCACGGCACAAACGAAAAGTAGCTGTTAGGTTAACATCAATCACCGACTGCCATTCATCGTCAGTCATACGCATGAAAAGATTGTCACTCGTAATACCCGCGTTATTAACCAAAATATCCACGCCACCCATAGCTATGGCTGCATCTTTTGGGAGGGCCTCGACCGCTGCAAAATCTGAAAGGTCACAGGAAAATACACTTGCGCGCGTTTCAAGTTCGGCGGACAATTTCTCCAGCGGCCCAATACGCGTACCCGATAGCCCAACGCTTGCACCAGCGGCATGCAGAACACGAGCAATTTGAGAACCAATGCCGCTGGATGCACCAGTGATGAGGGCGTTCTTACCTGTTAAATCAAACATATTTTCTCAATTCTAACTTTTATTTTCCTGATTTCTGGCCAAAACCACATCATCAGGCGTTTCAATCGCTTGTAAAGTTGGGCTCATCGCAATCCGTTTAATCATACCGGACAGCGCCTTACCCGCACCAATTTCCCAATATTCGGTAACACTGGCTTGCTCCATCCACAAAACAGATTCGCGCCAGCGCACAGATCCAGTTATTTGGGCAACCAAAAGTTCCCGGATCTCATCTGGATCTGTCACAGCGGCAGCGCGCACATTTGACACCAAAGGCACCAGAGGTGAAGTAATCGTTACATCGGCCAGCGCTTGCGCCATTACATCAGCAGCGGGCCGCATCAAAGCGCAATGAAAAGGTGCCGAAACAGGCAAAAGCAATGCCCGCTTAGCGCCTCGTGCTTTGGCAATATCAAGCGCTCGCGTCACGGCCCCAAGATGTCCCGATACTACAACCTGCGCGGGATCATTATCGTTAGCGGCTTGGCACACCTCGCCCTGCGCTGCCTCTTCGGCCACTTCGCTTGCCACAGAAAAGTCAAGCCCGACAAGGGCTGCCATAGCCCCGATTCCAACTGGTACGGCCTGCTGCATAGCTTTACCACGAATACGCAAAAGCAGCGCCGTGTCAGCCAGACTTAAGGCCCCAGCGGCACAGAGCGCGGAATATTCACCTAAAGAGTGCCCAGCCACGAAACTGGCCCTGTTCATGCCCAAACCTTCACTTTCCAAAGCACGTAGTGCGGCAATGGACGTAGCCATCAAGGCAGGCTGCGCGTTTTGCGTTAGCATCAACGCTTCGGGTACGCCATTCCAGACTAAATCCGATAGATTTTCGCCCAAGGCAGCGTCTACCTCTTCAAAGACTACGCGGGATTCTGGATAGGCTTCAGCTAAACTCTTGCCCATACCAATTTTTTGCGCCCCCTGCCCTGGAAATACAAATGCCCGCATCACTCAACTCCCTAATTTTTCTTGACATAGCTTGCCTGCGGGCATTTTGCAATTCCCACCCTTAAATTTACCTAAAAAGTAAAAAAAATATTGCTTTTGACCCAAATGACTTGCACCTGTCGCGCGCGCCTGTATAAGCCCTCAATTAGTCGCATTTTTTTTAACGCGTGCAGACTCTCGTGGGCGATCGCGGCTAAAAAATCGTCCTATGAAATGCACTAGATATGAACGGAGAGCACATGCCCCTATATGAGCATGTTTTTATCTTGCGTCAGGATCTTTCCAACACGCAGGCCGAAGGGCTTATTGAAAATTTCTCAACTATTCTTGCAGACAATGGCGGCAAAGTCATTGAAAGTGAATATTGGGGCGTGAAAACGATGGCCTATAAAATCAACAAAAACCGCAAAGGTCACTATGCTCTTTTGAAAACCGATGCCCCAGCAGCAGCAGTTTCCGAAATGGAACGCTTGATGCGCTTGCATGAAGACGTGATGCGTATTTTGACTTTGCGTGTTGACACCCATGTCGAAGGGCCCTCAATCCAAATGCAAAAGCGTGACGACCGCGCAGACCGTGGCGAAGGCAGCTTTGGTGGCGAGCGTCGTGAGCGACCAAGCTTTGGTGGTGGAGACCGTCCTGACCGTGGTGCGCCCACGGGCGACCGTCGTCGTTGATTAGACCGAAAAAAGGATTTTAACCATGGCGAATAAACCATTTTTCCGCCGTCGCAAAGTATGCCCCTTCTCAGGTGATGCAGCGCCAGTGATTGACTATAAAGACACACGCACTTTGCAACGTTATATTTCTGAGCGTGGCAAGATTGTGCCATCTCGTATCACAGCAGTTTCGGCTAAAAAGCAACGTGAATTGGCTAAAGCCATCAAACGCGCACGCTTCTTGGCGTTGCTGCCATATTCCGTTAAGTAAGGAGAAAAAAATGCAAGTTATTCTCCTGCAGCGCGTGACTAAATTGGGCCAAATGGGCGAAGTCGTAAGTGTGAAAGACGGGTACGGACGCAACTTTCTTTTACCACAAGGTAAAGCACTTCGTGCGAACGCCGTTAATATTGCAGCTTTTGAAACACGCAAAGCACAACTGGAAACAGAAAACTTAGAAACACGTAAAGAAGCACAAGCCATATTTGATAAGCTAAACGATCAAGTCTTTATTGTTATCCGTTCTGCTTCTGTTGCGGGCGCGCTTTACGGTTCTGTCACCACACGTGATGCGGCCGATTCCGCAACAACTGGTGGCTTTACTGTTAACCGCGCTCAAGTGTTCTTGGATCGCCCTATCAAAGAACTTGGCATGCATGCTGTGACTGTTGTTTTGCACCCTGAAGTGCAAGCCAAAATTATTTTAAATATAGCTCGTTCGAACGAAGAAGCCGAACTACAAGCCGCAGGCAAATCAATTAAAGAATTGGCAGCCGAAGCTGAAGCTGAAGCTGAATTCGAAATCGCTGAGCTTTTCGACCAAATGGGCGCAGCCCAAGATGGCGAAGACCTCTAAGGTCTATGAAATTTAAAATTTAACCCGCAATGAGAGTTGCGGGTTTTTTATTAATAATTTTTACAATTGATTGCAAAAAAACGCCCGCACACACACAAAACTGGAGGGGAAATCGATGCATGAGCGAAGTTTTTTTTAAGCTTCATCTAAAGCCTCAACCACTTTTTGCAGTTCATCTTTAGAAACAGTTTTTTCTATTACCGTTGCACCGGCAACGATAAAGTCGACAACCTTGTCTTCAAAGATTGGCGCGCGCAACTGTTGTTGCATTTGCGGATTCTTTTGAACAAATTCAAAATAGGCTTTCTCTTCACCAGGATATTGCCGTGCTTGGTTCATCACCGCTTGCGTCATTTCAGAATCAGTCACTTGCACATCGGCTTTGCGGCCGATTTCAGCCACCAGCAGACCAAGACGTACACGGCGCACAGCCAAAGCTTTATGCTCGTCTGTGCTTTCAACCGAACCATGATTATGGTCATGCACTTCTGGATTTTCTTCGTGCCACAATTGATGCGCGATTTGCCCCGCTTCAGCGTCAACAAGGCTTTCTGGAAGCTCAAAGGACACCATCTTATCCAATTGATCAAGCAAGGAGCGCTTCATGACTGCGCGTGCAGCACCGTTATATTCTGCTTCCAAACGATCGGAAACTTGATTTTTAAGACCAGCTAAATCTTCAGCCCCAAATTTTTTAGCCAATTCATCATCAATCGCAGCAGGTTTTGCTTCACTTACCGTTTTCACGGTGCAAGCAAATACCGCTGCTTTACCCGCTAAATGTGCAGCGCCATATTCTGGAGGAAATTCAACCTTTACAGACACTTCTTCACCAGCTTTGGTGCCAAGCAATTGCTCTTCAAAACCAGGGATAAACGAACCCGAGCCCAAAACCAATGGGTAATCATCAGCAGTGCCGCCATCAAAAGGTTCACCATCGACCGCACCTTTAAAGTCAATGACAACTTGATCACCGTCTTTTGCTTTTGCTGTTTTTTTGCGCACTTCATACGTATTCGATGTTTTAGCAAGGCTTTCTAGCGCTTCAGTTACAGCAGTTTCTTCCGCCTTCACTATCAAGCGATCCAATTTTATTTTTGACGAGTCGACGTCTGGGATATCTGACAAAGCTTCATAAGACATGTCAACGACCACGTCTTGACCTTCTTTCCAGTTTTCCCCGTCTACCATTTTTACATCAGGCGGCATCGCTGGCCGATCACCGCTAGTATCTAAATGGTCTTTCATAGCAGCATCAATCGCTTCTTGCATTGCATCACCAATCATGCGAGGGCCATATTGCTTGCGAAGCATAGCCATGGGCACTTTCCCTTTGCGAAAGCCCTTGATCTCGATAGTTGGTTGAGCTTCAATCAATTTTTCTTCAACTTTAGCATCTAACTCTGCCGCAGTCACTGTAATCTTGTAGGCGCGCTTAAGGCCTTCGGTGAGAGTGTTCGTGACCTGCATTCTGTGTCCTTCTGTTTATATGGTGCGGGTAGAGGGACTTGAACCCCCACGCCTTGCGGCGCCAGAACCTAAATCTGGTGCGTCTGCCAATTTCGCCATACCCGCATTATTCAAAATTCGCTGCCAAACCGCCATAGCAAACCATGAAATTCCGCGTCCTTCTAACAAGTCCCTGCTGAGGAATCGAGAGGAAAATCTATAATTTTTATAACAATTTGATAAGTTTTTCTTTTTTAGTTAAAATAACTTAAAATAAGCGCTTTTATTTGATCATTCTGGCTAACTTAACCCCGCAAATAACCTTGGTCAGGTCAGACCTCACCCAAAGTCGCATTAGTGAGCCAATTTTAAGGCACCGCAGATAAAACTACCTATGATTTTTTATAAGTTTTAAAATAGATTAATTATTATGCATAAAGATTATAATTTAATCTAAGTCGTAAAAAAAACTGCGCATAATTGTGTTTTAACGAACGCGACAATTGCCCCTTCTTTCCTAAACTGATCAGAGAATAATATGAATATTCATTAGGAGATTTAGATCCGTGAAGAAGATTGAGGCAATTATTAAACCATTTAAACTAGACGAAGTAAAAGAAGCTTTGCAAGAAGCGGGTATTCAAGGCTTGTCTGTAACTGAAGTCAAAGGATTTGGTCGCCAGAAAGGCCACACAGAACTCTACCGAGGCGCTGAATATATTGTCGACTTTTTACCAAAAGTAAAAATTGAGGTTGTGTTAAGCGACGATTTGGTCGACACCGCCGTGCAAGCTATCATATCGGCGGCAAAAACTGACAAAATTGGTGATGGAAAAATCTTCGTTTATCCCGTTGAACAAGCCATACGTATCCGCACAGGCGAAACGGGCGACGACGCCGTTTAGCATGTTACGCCAAAACCTAAGCTGGCCACTTCGGCCTTTTGCAATCCTCGCAGTAAAAGGAATGTGTCTATGAGCTCTGTTAAGACAGCACTAAAACTTATGAAAGATGAAGAGGTCGAATATGTCGACATTCGTTTCACCGATCCACGCGGCAAATTGCAGCACGTGACTTTGGTCGCCGATTTGGTAGACGAAGACTTCTTTTCTGAAGGTTTCATGTTCGACGGATCTTCAATCTCTGGTTGGAAATCGATCGACGAATCCGATATGAAATTGATCCCTGATGCAGCTTCGGTCTATATTGACCCTTTCTATGCTGAAAAAACCATTTGCGTGCATTGCAATGTGGTAGAGCCAGACACGGGCGAAGCCTATAGCCGTGATCCGCGTTCTACAGCAATCAAAGCAGAAACCTATTTGAAATCGACCGGCATTGGCGATGCGTCTTACTGGGGGCCAGAGGCTGAATTTTTCCTGTTCGACGACGTACGCTATGCAGTAACCATGAACAAAGTGTCTTTCCAAGTTGATGCGATCGATGGCGCTTGGAACACGGACGCAAGCTTTGACGGTGCAAACTCGGGCCACCGCCCCGGCATTAAGGGCGGCTATTTCCCCGTTAACCCAATAGACGATGCGCAAGATCTTCGTGGTGAAATGCTTTCAACCATGAAACGCATGGGCATGAAAGTTGACAAGCACCACCACGAAGTTGCGTCAAACCAACACGAGCTTGGCATGATTTTCGGTGGACTTATTGAACAAGCTGACAATATGCAAAAATATAAATATGTAATCCACAATGTGGCCCACGCTTACGGTAAATCGGCAACCTTCATGCCTAAACCGATGAAAGGCGACAATGGGTCAGGTATGCACGTTAACATGTCTATCTGGAAAGATGGCAAGCCTGTGTTTGCAGGCGACAAATATGCAGACCTAAGCCAAGAAGCACTTTACTTCATTGGTGGCGTTTTGAAGCATGCCAAAGCTCTGAATGCTCTTACAAATCCTTCAACCAACGCTTACAAGCGTTTGATTCCAGGCTTTGAAGCCCCAGTTTTGCGTGCTTATTCGGCGCGCAACCGCTCGGGTGCGGTTCGCATTCCATGGACGGAATCGCCAAAAGCCAAACGTGTTGAAGCCCGTTTCCCTGATCCATCAGCAAATCCATATCTTTGCTTTGCGGCTTTGTTAATGGCGGGTCTAGACGGTATAAAAAATAAAATCGATCCGGGTGCACCTTCGGACAAAGATCTTTACGATCTTCCAGCCGAAGAATTAGCAGCAATTCCAACAGTTTGTGGTTCATTACGTGAAGCACTTGATGAATTAGCAAAGGACCATGACTTCTTACTGGCTGGTGACGTGTTCACCAAAGATCAGCTCGAAGGTTATATGGCTTTAAAATGGGAAGAAGTTTATGCCTACGAGCATACGCCCCACCCAATTGAATACCAAATGTACTATTCTTGCTAATCGCAAGGCAAGAGATAAGGGCGTCAGAAATGGCGCCCCATCTTTATATTTAAACACTTACTTAAAACCTTTTTTTAAAAAATTTTCTAAGTGCTTATCAGTCCGAAATAGAGGCTTATTCAAGCATTCCAGCGCCGCCCTCACATCAGAGCCAAGGCCGCTCAATTAACCAAATACGTCTGAATACTAAAAACCACCGCGACCGATTAGGCAGGCGCATCAGCTGATTGGCACTCTGATTTGGCACGAATTTTATCATCCATTCCACACCCCCTTTTTGACATAGAATAGGGGAGAGTGAAACAATTTTCTATCGTGATAAATCAGTGCATTGTCCCACCAGATAGCTTGCTCAGCTTTGATCGCATCAAAAAAGCCGCGGCACATGGGCCACCTAAAGTTGTATCATACCGCACCACTACTTGGATTAATACCCATCAAGGGGCGGCCGATTTTTTCGTGCAAATGCCAATTGGCAGGAAAGCGATAGAATCGCTTTATCAGCACCCCTTGACTTTAACACTACTCCATCAGGCAAAAATCTTCTTGCAACAAACGCTCCACAGTCAAAAGCGGTACAGAGCGTTTCAATTGCACGCTGAAACTGCCTGGCCTAGTCAAATAGTTTGACTTGATTTAATAGGTGGGCTTTGTGGACGAAAATGCCAAGACCTTGTCATAAAGCTCTCTCGCAGAGAGCGATGGCCCCATCTTTCTGCACATGCAAGACCAATGGATCATGTGCAATCAGGCGGTCGCGTTAAGCCATTAGGCCCGCAAAAATATCATCCATAATCAGCCGATCGCTTGAATTAAGCGGCAACATTCCTGGCAAACGCGCGGTGCCCAGATCCATCCAGGGAGCAAAGGGCAACGGGCTTTGCAAAATCGTTACCAAAAAAACCTAGTAAAGCCCTTTAGCGTTAAACATGTGCTTATTGTGCGTTCCACTTGACCCTGGGTGACCAAAGACTTGCACCCAATACACTCAGCGTCTAGAACCAGCCTTAAAAGCTTGCTCTGAAAGGCCTGGCATGATCCCGCGTTATTCTCGTCCTGAAATGGTGGCCCTTTGGTCACCCGAAACCAAATTCCGCATCTGGTACGAGATCGAGGCCCACGCATGCGACGCACAAGCCGCAATCGGCATTATTCCGAAAGAAAATGCCGCCGCTGTTTGGCGTGCCAAAGACGTAATCTTTGACGTGGCGCGCATTGACGAAATCGAAGCCATCACCAAACATGACGTGATAGCCTTTCTGACCCATCTAGCCGAACATATCGGCGCAAATGATGCCCGCTTTGTGCATCAGGGCATGACCTCTTCTGACGTGTTGGACACCGCCTTTAACCTACAATTGGTGCGCGCGACGGACCTTTTGCTGACTGGGGTAGACCGCGTACTGGCCACCCTTAAAACTCGCGCCTTTGAACATAAAGACACGGTGCGCATTGGCCGCAGTCACGGCATTCATGCAGAACCCACCACAATGGGCCTAACCTTTGCCCGTTTTTACGCCGAAATGGCCCGGGGCCGCAACCGCTTGCTGGCCGCCCGTGCTGAAGTCGCTACAGGCGCCATTTCGGGCGCAGTTGGTACCTTTGCCAATATAGACCCAACTGTTGAGGAACATGTTTGCGCTATGCTTGGCCTAACGCCAGAGCCAATATCAACCCAAGTTATCCCCCGTGACCGCCATGCAATGTATTTTGCAACCCTAGGCGTAATTGCATCAAGCATTGAAAATATAGCAATCGAAATTCGTCATATGCAGCGTACTGAAGTGTGTGAAGCAGAAGAGTTTTTCAGCCCTGGGCAAAAGGGTTCGTCCGCCATGCCTCATAAACGCAACCCAGTCTTGACCGAAAACCTAACAGGTCTGGCCCGTTTGGTGAGAATGTCGGTTGTTCCTGCACTTGAAAATGTTGCACTTTGGCATGAACGCGATATTTCGCATTCTTCAGTTGAGCGCGCCATCGGTCCTGACACCACCATCACTTTGGATTTTGCCCTCCATCGATTGGCAATCGTAATCGAAAAATTAATAATTTATCCCGAAAATATGTTAGCTAATATGAATAAATTTAAAGGTTTGATTATGTCGCAACGCGTACTTTTGGCACTGACGCAAGCGGGCGTATCGCGCGAAGAAAGCTACCGTTTGGTGCAGCGCAATGCGATGAAAGTTTGGGAAAAAGGTGCTGATTTCAAAACCGAACTTTTGGCTGACACTGGTGTGCGTGCCGCACTTTCAGCTGAGGCTATAGACGAAAAATTTGATCTTGGCTATCATACCAAACATGTTGACATAATTTTTAAGCGGGTTTTTGAAGCCTAACTGTGGCAAATAAAAAAGATCAACAAATTAAATTCAGTTTAATTTTATAAGAAAAATTGACTTTTAAGTCGGTTAATATTGAACAAATAAAAATTATCAAATTCTGTGAACTAGGGGCGAAGAAGAGGGCCTCATGCTTGTGATTTTGCGTCCATACCCCTAATGTATCTCAAACTACCATTGCGGTAGCAGTTAAGGCTAATAATGATGGTCAAAAAAAACAATCACCCAATAGATTATGTCCAAAACTTATTAATGATTGGAATAATCAAGGTGCTCTTGCTCTTGCCATATCATTGGCGCGGGAACATTTGCGGTTGGTTTTTGGCCTATATCCTCAGCCCTTTGGCCGGTTACAACACTCGCATTAAAGACAATCTGTCTCTTGTTTTTCCAGAAATGTCCAAAGAGCAAAAAAAATATATCATCCGCTCAGTTCCAAAAAACGTAGGACGCACACTAATCGAAGTATATTCAGGACAAGAGTTTAAAAAACACGTAAGCAATAGCACGATTATCGGTGGCGGCATGGAAGCATTGCTGCACGCGCGTGAAAAAGGCCAAGGTGTCATCTTAATCTCCGGGCATTTTGGCAATTATGACGTACCGCGGGCGGTTTTGTCAGGCATGGGTTATTCTGTGGCCAGCCTTTACAAACCCTTTCGCAATGTACATTTCGACCGACATTACTATAACACGATCGGGAAAATAGCATCGCCCATCTTTCCAGCCACCCGGAACGGCATGGCCAAAATGCTTCGCCACATTAAAGATGGAGGGTTGATTGGGATCTTGGTTGACCAACACATTAATCATGGTATAGCGCTTGATTTTCTGGGCCGCCCCGCAAAAACAGCCCTTTCGGCCGCAGAAATGGCGTTAAAATACAACTGCTTACTGGTGCCCACCTATGGAGTCCGCCATGCAAATGGGTTAGATTTTGATCTGATCATCGAAAAACCAATTCCCCATACCGACCCTACCACCATGACACAGTCATTAAATGACAGTCTTTCTGTGCAAGTGCGCGCCCATATGGATCAGTGGTTTTGGATTCACAAACGCTGGAAATAGCCTACGGTAAGCGTGCCGCAGCCAAAATCTGCGACGGTCCTTGTTCTTGTAATATTACCGCTGTTTGGTCATTGCCATCATGCCTGGTGACGATACTCAAGGGCGCTTCACCCGACCATTGTCCAACAGTTTCCCACGATGTAACTATATTTAAATAAGTTATTGTTTTATTAGCATTTTCACCATTTTTGATCTGCACTTCCTCTTTCAGGCGATAGCGCACCAGCTGTACTATCATGGGCAGTTCAAAGGACTTAGGACTTCGAGCCTTGATCATCAGATTTTGTCCCATTTTAGTCAACTGCAGTCCATAATTGTCCTGCCGTACCTGAGCGTCTACAATCAATTTACCGATCAAAGCCACTTTAGATCCTTGCGTCTGTGCGGCGCCATTGATAACCACTTGCGGCGTATATACAGATTTTTCCTTGTGAAAAACTGCATAAGATTTTTGGCGGTCGCTAAATTTACTTTGCCCAAACTTATCCTTCCAGCCGATATAGTCCCAGTAATCTACATGCAACGCCAAAGGCAAAACATCATCCCTTTTTACCCAGTCCTTCATCAAAGAATCCGCAGGCGGACAAGAAGGACAACCTTGAGATGTAAAAAGTTCAAGCACCACCAAAGATTGCGCCTGAGCCCCCCAAGTGACAAAAACACCAAATCCGCTGACAGCTAAAATCCGCAGATACGTTAAAAAATTAGTCATCACTTAACCTCATATTTAACAAAACTGTAAATTAAAAGTCATAAAACATCCAATCACCCTATCGCGAGGAGGCCTACTTTTGATCAAATCAAATTTTTGAAGTGCTTTGTAAAATCTAAATATTTGGCCTATATTTAATTAAAACTATGGATATTGTGCATACAACTGCATACAAAGCATTAGATACATTCTTAAAGGAACCTTCCATGACCGTAATCGTTGGACATGACAGCGCCAAAACCCGGAAAACACTGATTGTGGCGGGTCAAACTGTAGAATATTATTCTATTCCGGCAGCTGAAGCCGCTGGCTTGGGAAATTTTTCGCGCCTACCTGCCGCACTTAAGGTCGTCTTAGAAAATATGCTTCGCTATGAGGATGGAAAAGCTGTATCGCTCGACGACATCCGCGCCTTTGGTGAATGGGCCGATAGGGGTGGTAAAAATCCGCGCGAAATAGCCTATCGGCCAGCACGTGTGTTGATGCAAGATTTTACAGGTGTGCCAGCCGTAGTTGACTTAGCCGCGATGCGCGATGGTATCTCAAGTTTAGGCGGAAATGCCCAACAGATCAATCCATTGGCACCCGTTGATTTGGTAATTGACCATTCTGTAATGATCGATGAGTTTGGAACCCCACGTGCCTTTCAGCGCAATGTTGACCGCGAATATGAGCGCAACATTGAACGCTATACTTTCTTAAAATGGGGGCAAAAAGCCTTTAACAACTTTAGAGTCGTCCCCCCAGGTACGGGCATTTGCCATCAAGTAAATTTGGAATATTTGGCACAAACTGTCTGGATGGACAAAGATCAAAACGGCCACAACATAGCCTATCCTGACACGTTGGTAGGAACAGACAGTCACACGACGATGGTCAATGGCCTGGCTGTTCTTGGTTGGGGCGTTGGTGGCATTGAAGCTGAAGCCGCAATGCTCGGGCAACCCGTTTCTATGCTTATCCCGGAAGTGATAGGCCTTAAACTGATAGGTCAAATGACAGAAGGCACCACAGCCACAGACTTGGTGTTGAAAGTTGTTCAAATGTTACGCAAAAAAGGCGTAGTAAATAAATTTGTCGAATTCTACGGTGAAGGGCTTAACTACTTGCCACTAGCAGACCGTGCAACGATAGCCAATATGGCGCCCGAATATGGTGCAACTTGCGGCTTTTTTCCAATTGACCAAGAAACCCTACGCTATTTGCGTGGTACGGGCCGTGACGAAGCGCGCATTGCGTTGGTTGAGGCCTATGCTAAAGCAAATGGCATGTGGCGCGACGTGGATTATGCGCCTATCTATACCGACACGTTGGAACTTGACATGGGCGCGATCGTGCCAGCTATTTCTGGCCCAAAACGTCCACAAGATTTCTTACCACTTACCGATTCAAAAACAGAATTTACCAAAGAAATGAAAAAGTCGTTCAAACGCCCAATGGGTGTTGAAGTACCTGTAGTGGGGAAAGACTTTACCATGCATTCGGGTAAGGTCGTAATTGCCTCTATCACCTCTTGCACCAACACATCAAATCCATCGGTGATGATTGCGGCAGGTCTTGTAGCGCGCAAAGCCAATGCTTTGGGTTTGAAATCAAAACCTTGGGTTAAAACATCGCTTGCGCCAGGCAGCCAAGTGGTGTCAGAGTATTTGAACGCGGCCGATTTACAAAAAGACCTTGATGCGCTCGGCTTTAATCTGGTCGGCTATGGTTGTACCACTTGTATTGGCAACTCAGGCCCACTTGATCCGGAGATCTCAGCCGCTATTTACAAAGGAGATTTGGTTGCCACGGCCGTGCTTTCGGGCAATCGCAACTTTGAAGGGCGCATTTCACCTGACGTGCGTGCCAATTATCTAGCGAGCCCCCCCTTGGTGGTTGCCTATGCTTTGGCGGGTGACATGGACATTGATCTCACAACCGAACCATTAGGCCAAGGAAGAAATGGCACCGACGTCTATCTCAAAGACATATGGCCCACTAATGCCGAGATTGCGCGTCTGGTTGAAAAAACTGTGACACGTTCAGCATTTTTAAAAAAATATGCTGATGTCTTTAAAGGTGACAAAAAATGGCAAGCGGTCAAAACAACCAACAGTGAAACCTATGACTGGCCCGAAGCAAGCACATATATTCAAAACCCACCATATTTTCAAGGCATGTCAAAAACCCCAGGTGTGATCAAAAACATTGAAAACGCTCGTATTTTGGCACTGTTAGGCGATATGATCACCACCGATCATATTAGTCCCGCAGGTTCATTTAAAGAAGGCACGCCCGCGGGCCGCTATTTAAATGAACGCCAGGTACCTACTGCAGAGTTTAACAGCTACGGCGCGCGGCGCGGCAATCACCAAGTGATGATGCGCGGTACTTTCGCCAATATCCGCATCAAGAATGAAATGCTTGATAGCGTTGAAGGTGGATACACCAAGGGGCCAGATGGGGAGCAAACTTCAATTTTTGATGCCTCAATGGCCTATCAAGGAAAGGGTACGCCCTTGGTCATTTTTGGCGGCGTGGAATATGGTGCGGGTTCAAGCCGCGACTGGGCCGCGAAAGGCACGGCTCTTTTGGGTGTAAAGGCTGTGATTGCTGAAAGTTTTGAACGTATTCACCGTTCAAATTTGGTGGGCATGGGGGTTATACCATTTGAATTTACTAATAACGACACACGCAAATCCTTGGGATTAACGGGTGATGAATTTGTATCAATCGTAGGACTGGAAGGCGATCTAAAAGCACTTTCAACTGTGAACTGCACTATTACATATAAGGACGGAACGGCCAAAACTATTGCGCTGAAATGCCGAATCGATACAGAGATTGAAATCGAATATGTCGAACATGGCGGCGTCTTGCGCTATGTGCTGCGCAATCTTGCCAAGTCGGTTTGATTAACAGTAGGGCGGCGCAAAAGTGCCGCCCTACTGTTCTATCGCGATTAGGGCGGCTTTTTGCAATGCAGGCTTTATATCACTTTCCAAATTGCGCGCAGTAATAGGCCCTGCCCACCGCAAAACAATCCGGCCTTGACCATCTATAATGAAGGATTCCGGAACCCCATAAACACCCCAGTCCAAAGCCATATGGCCCTGTTTATCTTGGCCCATCTTTTGATAAGGCGCGCCCATCTCGGACATGAAACCTAAGGCGGCTGAGGCCTCATCTTTATAATTAACCCCATAAATAGGCAGGCCCGTCGTTTGCAGATCCATAAGCTGTGAATGCTCAACTCGACAAGGCTGGCACCAAGAGGCCCAGAAATTTACAATCTTAGCACCTGGTGCCGCCAGATCGCCTGCATCAAAGAGCTTCGCGTCCCCTAAGGGCCCTAACTCAATCTTCGGTGCTTGTTGCCCAATAAAAGTCGAGGGTAAATTATCAGGGTCAGAGCGTTCCATGCTAAAGTAAAAAAGTAGCGAAAGTCCTACAAATAGGGCAGGCGGAAATAAAACCAGCGGACGTATCATGCGTTTTTCACCTGCTCTTCGGCTTTGACCAAAGCCTCAGCCTCTGCAAAGGCAAGCATTTTTTTCATGTGTCGTGCCTGCCAAAGACTCAACCCGATCAAAAGCGCTAAACAAATGATTGACGTGCCGTAAGCTGTAAAAACTGCGTCAGAGTATTTTCCTAGATCAGGCATGACGACCCCTTTCACGCGCCCTCAAAACTCCCAAGCGGCGGGCTCGTATCTCGGTTCTGGTGCGCAACAAAACCAACGTGAAAAACAACAAAATGAACCCTGCTATGCACACCAACAGTGGCAGGTAAAACACATCTGCAACATGTTCTTGCTTATCCAGGCTTAACGAGGCCCCTTGATGAAGACCCCGATTCCAAAAGTTCACCGCATATCGGCTTAGTAGGGCAAATACAGACCCTACGATACAAAGAATCGAAGTCAAATCCGCTGCCGCATCAGGTACTTCAACGGCTTTCCACATGGCTAAATAACCAAGATAAAACAAACATAAAATCAAAAACGACGTAAGCCTTGGGTCCCACACCCACCAAGTTCCCCACATGGGCTGGCCCCAAATCGCGCCAGTGACCAGCGCGACTACAGTAAAGGTCAACCCAACGGGGGCAGCAGCCTTGGCCGCCAACGCAGAAACATGATGTCGACGTACCAACCAAATTATTGAGGCCACAAGCATCATTAACCAAGTATTAATAGCCATTAAGGCAGCAGGCACATGCAAATAAATGATTTTTACAGTTGATCCCTGCTTGTAATCATCCGGTGTAAAAAAAAAGCCCCACATCAATCCCACCAGAAAACACAACGCTGATAAAACCGTCACCACAGGCAAAAGTCGCCCAGACAGGTCCATGAAACGTTTTGGATTCGCATATTCCCAAAGTGTCATCTTCGTTCCATTCAATATAGTGATGGCATTATTCTAAGTTTATCCGCAAAACTTTGGCCGAAGCAAAGGGCAAAAGTGCCGCGGTAGAGGTCGACAATACAACTAGAAATATCAACGGCGTGCTTACATCCAATCCCAAAGCGCCGCGTTTAACAACCTCGGTACCGAAAATCAATGTCGGCACATAAAGTGGCAGAACCAAAAGCGACAACAAAAGCCCACCACGTTTGATCCCCACAGTAAGGGCCGCGCCAAACGCCCCAATGAAGCAAAGGGCTGGTGTACCGCACAGCATCGAGCCTAAAAGCCAAAAATAGCCATCTTGCGGCAAATATAGTAAAATTCCCAAAATTGGCGAGATCAAAGTAAGCGGCAGGCCCGTGACTAGCCAAAGCGCCAAGGCTTTTATCACCACAACACCTTCCAATGGAAAAGGTGCGCTGGCCAAAAGGTCTAGGCTGCCATCTTCAAAATCCAACGCAAAAAGCCTATCAAGCGACAAAAGAGTTGCCAAGAGGGCGCCAAGCCACAGAATTGCGGGGGCTATTTTGGCCAAAAGCAAAGGCTCAGGCCCCACGCCAAGCGGCACCAAAATAGTCAGAATAAAAAAGAACGACAAGCCCAGCCCAAAACCACCTCCAGCGCGCATGCCCAGCCTAAGATCGCGCAACAAAAGGGCTTTCATATCATGGCCTCATCAAAAGCGCCTTGATGGCTTTGAGTTTCAATATTGGCGCGATATTGGTTTAGATCCAGCGTCATGGCCCCTATCAAGCCCAGTTCAATATGTGTGGCAATAACGGCAATGCCACCCGAAGCCAGATGCGTGCTCAGCATATTTTGGAAAAGTTCGGTGCTGCTCGCGTCAAGCGACACGGTCGGCTCGTCCATGATCCAAATTTTGCAACCCGTAACCAAAAAACGCGCCAGACCAAGACGGCGCTTTTGCCCAGCCGACAAATGCGCAGCAAATCGGTCGTGCAGGGTCTTAAGGTTCATTACACTCAGTGCATGTACAATATCTGTTTGCCCATAAACCATGGCCCAAAAATGTAAATTTTCGGTTACGGTGAGAGCAGTTTTTACCCCATCCAGATGCGCGCCATAAACCAGATCGTCCTGGCCAACCTTGACCTTCCCAGCCAGGGGTTTAATCAGCCCGGCCAAAAGACGCAAGAGCGTGGTCTTGCCAATCCCATTGTCACCGCGAAGCACCAAGGCTTGGCCCGCGCTCACCTTAAAACTAAGCCCTTCAAGCAAAACCACTCCGTCCTTGGCGCAGCTTAAATGTTCAACGCAAAGTTCCATGCCCAAGCCTAACTCATTCTCACCAGAGCAAAAAGCCTAAACACTCTAAATTTTTGTCAGGGCAACGGCAATCCGTCTGCCTTCGGACAAAAGCACATTATAGGTTCGACAAGCGGCCGGCGAATTCATAACTTCAAGCCCAATACCTGCGGCTTCTATCTGCCCACGAAAGGCGGACGGCGCATGGGAGATTTCAGCCCCCATTCCCAGAAACAAGACATCAATATTCTCCGCAAGCGACAAAATACGTTCGCAATCCTGGAACCCGCCCCAAGGGCCAGAGTACCATGGGGTAATCAGCACATCGCCCCAAATGACTTTCCCTGCGATACGAAAAAATCCCGGCCCATAACTGTCTATGGGTCGGGCCGATTCATAGGTTATTTCGTTTAACAGCATCGTTTAAGCGTCAATATTAGCATATTGCGTGCCAGCGGCATTTGGTTTTTTGGGGCCACCACGGTTTACACCCATGAATAATACAATGTTTTTAGCCACAAATACTGACGAATACGTGCCCAGCAACACACCAAAGGCAATGGCAAAAGCAAAACCACGGATCACATCACCGCCCAACACTAGCATCGCAGTCAGAGCCAGCAAGGTCGTGACTGAGGTCATCAATGTGCGCGCCAAAGTTTCATTCACAGAAAGATTCATCACAGCACGCAGATCCATCGTCTTATATTTTATCAGATTTTCTCGCAAACGGTCGAAAACCACCACCGTATCATTGATCGAATAGCCTAAAATCGTAAGCAGTGCAGCAATGGTGCTTAGATCAAATTTTATTTTAAACAGTGCAAAAACTCCGATGGTAATTAATACATCATGCACCAGCGCCAAAACCGCACCAACGGCAAATTGCCATTCAAAGCGGAGCCAGATGTAAAATAAAATCCCAAAAGTTGCTACTGTCATAGCCAATATCGCTGAAGTGATCAGCTCTTTAGACACTTTAGGGCCAACCGACTCTACCGAAGAAAAAATAATTGTGGGGTCAAATGCCACAAGGGCCGCTTCGATATTTTGAATGACCTCGGGGGTAATGGCCTCAGATCCAGCAAGGGCTGCAATACGGATCATGGCCACATGCTGGTTCGACCTAAAGTTGGGGTCGAACACTTGGGTGATAGACACATCACCCAAGGAAAGCGCTGTTAAAACAGCTCGGTACTCGGCCACATCAACCGCTTGGGTCGAATCTGTACGAATACTGGTGCCACCTTTGAAATCAATGCCAAAATTCAGCCCAATCACGGCCCAAAGTACCATGGCGATAACTATTGCGACCATCGACCCGCCAAAGGTTAGCTTTTGATATTTAAAAAAGTCAAAAGTAGTTTTTTCTGGTGCAAGTCTAAGACGCATCTGATTTCCTAAACAACTATGGTTTTGGGCCGCCGCCAAGCAAACCAAATCAAAATGATCGCCCGCGTGACATAGATCGCCGTAAACACAGATGAGATGATCCCAACCCCTAATGTCACTGCAAAGCCGCGCACAGGGCCTGTGCCCACGGTGAAGAGTACCGCCGCCGTGAGGAACGTGGTTATATTGGCGTCAAAAATGGCCGAAAGGGCGCGCTCATAGCCTAATTCGATGGCACGCGCAGGGTTATTTTGAAGACGTAATTCTTCGCGAATCCGTTCGAAAACCAATACATTGGCATCAACCGCCATCCCAATAGTCAATACAATGCCCGCAATTCCCGGCAAGGTGAGCGTGCCGCCAAGCAAGGACAAAAAGCCAAAAATTAGCCCCATATTCAGGGCTAGCGCCAAATTCGCAAAAAACCCAAAAAGCCCATAACTGGCCCAAACAAAGAAAATCACCCCCACTGCAGCCACTAAGGTAGCCAACCGACCCGCATCAATACTGTCTTGGCCAAGCTCTGGCCCGACAGTTCGCTCTTCCAAGAACACGAGCTTAGCAGGCAAGGCCCCAGCGCGTAACAGTAAAGAAAGATTGCTACTTTCCTCTATCGAAAAATTACCGGTTATAATGCCCGACCCGCCCGGAATGTGGCTTTGAATATTTGGAGCGGATATCACTTCATTATCAAGCACAATCGCAAAAGGCAGCCCAATGTTGGCGGCCGTGTAATCACCAAAGGCACGCGCTCCAGATGGGTTGAAACGAAAGCTGACCGCAGGCTGGTTGTTTTGGTCGAAACTTGGTTGGGCGTCAGTCAAGGCCTCTCCCGACACAACAGGGGTCTTTTTAATCACATAATAAATACCATTGTCATTTAAGGAGGGCAAAACGACCGAGCGTGCATCAACTTCTTCATTGGCTGAAGTGGTGCGTTTGACAACAGCATTAAACGTCAGTTTTGCTGTGGTGCCGATCAAAGCTTTAAGTTCGGCAGCTGATCCAATCCCGGGCACTTGGATCAACACGCGGTCACTGCCTTGTCGTTGAATGGTGGGTTCGCGTGTGCCCACTTCGTCAATACGGCGGCGAATGATTTCAAGGCTTGTCTGCAAGGTGCGGCGGTCGGTAGCCAATTTTTCGGCGTCAGTCAACTGCACAGTGATCTCGTTGTTCGCGCCAGTCACTTCAATGTCATTGTGTCCAATGCCGCTCAGGCTTGAAACAGGGCGCGCCAATTTGCGTACAGCGGCAAGTGCCGCATCAAGGCCTGTGGATTCAGAAATTGCAACCTTGAGCTGGCCTTGGGGCGCCACAACCCTGCGCAAAGTGCCAATTTCATTACGAAGCGGGCGCAATGCATCCCGTACATCTGGCCACAAAGCATCTATCCGCACTTCGTAAACTTCGGCCACCTGCACTTCGGCCAACAGATGCGCTCCACCACGCAGATCCAGTCCTAAATTCACCAAACTGCTTGGTAAAAACTCAGGCCAAAGAGCGAGGGCTTGGCTTTGTTCTGGCGTGGCCACGCCCCCTTGCGCGGCTATAGCTTTGGCCGCGTCGTTATGCTGTTCTACCCTTGAATAAAAGAAATTTGGAGCAGCATACAACAGGCCCAAAGAGCAAATAGTCCAAATCATCACACGTTTCCAGAGCGGTATTTGTAACATAGAAGTTCATCCAATTTAGCCCAGTTAAGGCCATGAAATAGGGCTGGCCCAACAGAACACCCCCGAAGGGCCGTTTGACCTTAACATTAGGAAACGGCAGGTTCGGTCTTATTCAAAACCTGTGCGATTGTGGCGCGCAACACGCGCACTTTTACGCTTTCGCTAATTTCAACTTCCAAAATACCATCGTCATTCACTTTCGATACTTTGCCAATGATGCCACCCGACGTGACCACTTGATCACCACGGCGCAAACCTTCGATCATAGATTTATGTTGACTAGCTTTTTTTTGCTGAGGACGGATCATTAAAAAATACATGATCGCAAAGATCATAATCAGAGGCACAAAAGAAGAAAACGCACCCATACCACCACCGGCGGCCTGAGCATAAGCAGGAGTTACAAACATCGTTAGTTCCTATCTGGGCCCCACCTGGGGCAATCTTTCGCAAAGCATAACGACCAGCCAGCCGCTTGGCAAGGCAGGCAAAAACCAAGTTCGTACAAATTTAGGTTCAAATATACTTCTACATAGTTCATATGGGGATGAGAGGCGACTGCGCAAAGTCCAACGACCGAAACTCGACCAAAGGTGAACCATGCATGATATCCGTTCGATTCGTGAAAACCCTGCCGTATTTGATGCGGGGCTTACCAAAAGGGGTCTGGCATCGATGTCATCGCAGATACTTGAGCTAGACGAATCTCGCCGCGCAAAAATTCTTGCTGCCGAAACGGCACAGGCTGCACAAAATGCTGCTTCTAAGGACGTCGGTGCGGCCAAAGCTGCCGGTAATGGCGCCGAATTTGAACGACTGCGCGCCTTGGTGGCCGAGAAAAAGTCCGAAATAGCTCGCCTGACAAATGAGGCCAACGCCCAAGACACCGATTTACGGACGGCATTAGCAACAATACCTAATCTGCCCCACGATACGGTTCCAATGGGTCAAGATGAAAAAGATAATATTGAAATCAGCCACTGGGGCACGGTGCCAATCTTTTCTTTTCCGCCCAAAGAGCATTTCGAAATTCCCGCCACGCAAAAGGGTCTAGATTTCACCACAGCCGCAAAAATTTCAGGGGCGCGCTTTGTGATATTAAAGGGTGCTGTCACCCGTTTACACCGCGCCTTGGGACAATTCATGTTGGATAAGCACGTCACCGAGCACAACCTGACCGAGGTATGGACCCCAGTTCTGGTCAAAGATGAAGCAATGCATGGCACAGGCCAATTGCCAAAATTTTCAGAGGACAGCTATCAAACTACTAATGGCTGGTGGCTGGTACCGACGGCAGAGGTGACGCTGACGAATATGGTGGCAGGCGAAGTCATAGACGAAGCTTCCCTCCCCCTTCGATTAGCAGCCCACACCCAGTGTTTCCGCTCTGAGGCAGGATCAGCAGGCCGCGACACAACTGGCATGTTGCGCCAGCATCAATTTGAAAAGGTTGAAATGGTCACTATCTGCACCCCTAAAATGGGGCTAGATGAACATGAACGCATGACGCGGTGCGCAGAAGCTATCCTAGAAGACTTAAACCTACCTTACCGCCGAATGCTTCTATGTTCGGGCGACATGGGCTTTGCTTCCACAAAAACTCATGATCTTGAAGTATGGTTGCCTGGTCAAAATGCTTATCGCGAAATTTCGTCGGTGTCGGTTTGTGGTGATTTTCAAGCACGCCGCATGAATGCCCGTTTTCGTGGGGCGGGCAAACCAGAGTTTGTCTATACGCTCAATGGCTCCGGCTTGGCTGTGGGGCGCACTTTGATTGCCGTGCTGGAAAATGGCCAAAAGGCGGATGGGTCAATCGATTTTCCGGAGGTTTTACGGGCCTATATGGGCGAAAAAACCCGCATCACAGCAACGGGTGATTTGGTTTAATAGCGAGCGGTTGCAGCGGTAATCGCTTCACCCTATAACTATTGGTTAATCACTATTAGTTAACCAATGATATAGCACCAACAAAGGGGGGCCACATGGCCGGATCAGTAAATAAAGTCATCATAATTGGTAACTTGGGCCGCGACCCCGAGGTGCGAAGCTTTCAAACTGGCGGTAAAATCGTCAACCTAAACATCGCAACATCCGAAACATGGCGTGACAAAGCCTCCGGCGAACGTAAAGAACGTACGGAATGGCACCGCGTTTCTATCTTAAATGAACCTTTGGCCAAAATCGCCGAACAATATTTAAAAAAAGGCTCAAAAGTCTATATCGAGGGTCAACTTGAAACCCGCAAATGGACAGACCAGTCGGGGGCCGAAAAATTTACTACTGAAGTTGTCCTACGCCCCTATAGCAGTGGGCTGACCTTACTTGACAGCCGCAACGAAGGCGGCAGTGGTGGTGGCAACTACGGCAGCGGCGCGGTCAGTGGAGGCTACGATGGATCTGACGTGGGTCAAACTACAGACCCAACGGGCGGTGGGCAAGCTGCGTCCAGCCGCTCCGACTTGGATGATGAAATTCCTTTTTAGAACTATTGCCCAAAGTCCAAAAGGACTTGGGCTTTTCGCGCCCACTAGACCTTTGGCCCGAATACTTTATATAATTGGTCAAGTAAGCTAAAGGCAGCAATATGACACAAACCATGGACCAAGTAGAAGGCGTACCGCTTATCAAGCCGTCGACTACCGAACATCCCCTGTACGAAGATGTAGTGGGTGCTTGTCGGACTGTATTTGACCCTGAGATCCCCGTGAATATCTATGATCTTGGTCTTGTATATACTATTGAAATAGATGAAGAAAATTCTGTTGAAATAGTAATGACCCTAACAGCCCCAGGGTGCCCTGTGGCAGGAGAGATGCCAGGCTGGCTAGCCGATGCAATCGAACCTTTGGCGGGTGTGAAACACGTGAATGTGTCCATGACATTTGATCCGCCTTGGGGTATGGAGATGATGTCGGATGAAGCGCGCTTAGAACTTGGCTTTATGTAACCCATTTGGTTTAGAGTGATGAAAGGACTTAGAATGTTAAAAACTCCTGGCAAACAAGCCGTCACCATCACTCCAAAAGCAGTGGCCCAGATCGCTGTGCTTATGGAAAAAAAACAATCCAAGGGCCTGCGTATTGGCGTAAAAAAAGGTGGATGTGCCGGTATGGAATATACGATGGACTATGTGTCTGAAATTAATCCGATGGATGAAATGGTCGAACAAAACGGCGCGCGGGTGATGATCGCGCCCATGGCACAAATGTTTTTGTTTGGAACGGAAATTGACTACGAAACATCGCTATTGGAATCAGGCTTTAAGTTCAAAAATCCCAATGTGACTGAGGCCTGCGGTTGTGGTGAATCGGTCAAATTCAAATAATAAATGAGTAACGACATCAAAGAATAGTAATTACGGGGGCGCAATGCGTAAATTTGCCATTGGCAATTGGAAAATGAATGGTTCATTGGCCACGCTTACTGAGCTACGTAGCATACAAATAGGTCAAGCCAGTGCAGGTGTCACTACCGTCATTTGCCCTCCCTTTCCTTTGCTGCAGGCCGCAGTTCAGGAGTGCCAAGATACGGGTGTCAAAATTGGTGCGCAAACCTGCCATGTCGCGGCCAAAGGTGCGCATACCGGCGATGTGTCTGCAGATATACTGGCTGATGTTGGCGCACGCTATGTAATTGTGGGCCATTCGGAACGGCGTGTTGACCACCAAGAAAACAACGAAACTGTACGAGCACAGATGAGTGCGGCCGCATTAGCTGGCCTAACACCCATTCTTTGTGTGGGTGAAAGCCAAGCGGATCGAAGCAGAGGCGGCACACTGAAAGTGACCGGAGAACAGCTGAAAAGCTCAGTTCCAGACGATGTTATAAACTTTATTTTAGCCTATGAGCCAATTTGGGCGGTTGGCACGGGAATTACTCCTAAATTGACCGAAATTGCTGAAGTTCATGCCTTTTTGGCGACAGAACTTCTTACAATTTTGGGAGATGTTTGTGATATTCCCATCCTTTACGGTGGTTCGGTCAAACCCGAAAATGCCAGCGCCATCTTTGCTTTGCCCCACGTGGATGGCGCTTTGGTGGGTGGAGCAAGCCTCAAGGCAGTTGACTTTTGTCCCATCATTGTGGCCCTTGGCCAAAGCCGTTAGCAGTGCCGCCTGCATCCAAACTTGCAAGTTTCAACCAGTCACCTACAGAACCTGATTTCGTACAAAATCCCTATGTATTTTATGATGAAACCCGCGCAACTGGACCATTTTTTTACTGGCAAGACTATGGGCTGACCTGCACCACATCCCACAGCGCCATTTCGACTTTATTACGCGACCGCCGCTTGGGCCGCGAAGCTCCAGCCCATTTGCGCACGCTGGTGGCTCCCCACACTAAGCCATTTTACGATATCGAGGCCCATTCGATGTTAGAACTTGAGTCCCCCGTTCATAGCAGGTTGCGCGGGTTGGTGCTCCGAGCCTTTACCTCGCGGCGCATTGTGTCTCTTCAGCCTGAAATTGCAGCCCTTTCACATCAGTTGGCGGCAACTTTACCAAAAAAAGGTTTTGACCTTTTGCCACATTTTGCGCAAAAACTCCCTGTGATTATCATCGCACGATTGTTGGGTGTGCCTGAAGAGATGGCCCCCCAGCTTTTGACTTGGTCACGTGCTATGGTGGGCATGTATATGGCCAATCGTAACCATGAACGAGAACTCGCTGCCGCCCAAGCTGCAGCAGAATTTTCAGATTTTTTGCAAATATACCTCAAGAACCGAGCAGCATCGCCGAAAGATGACCTGATCAGCCATCTGATCGCCGCCGAGCAAGAGGGTCAGCGCCTGTCAGAAGCCGAAATGATTTCGACCTGTATATTGCTATTAAATGCGGGTCATGAAGCCACCGTCCATTCCATAGGCAATGGGGTCAAGGCAATATTGGAAAGCCCAGGCTCGACTAACGCGCTAGCCCCCGATCACATAGAGGTACTTGTAGAGGAGATTCTGCGTTATGATCCCGCCCTTCATATGTTCACACGCTACGCCTATGAAGACGTTGAAATCATGGGCAATGTAATTCCTAAAAATAGCCAAATAGGCCTACTTTTAGGTGCGGCCAATCGCGATCCAAATACCTATGAAAGACCACACTTCTTTGCGCCCCATCGCGTTTCTAAAGCCCATACGACATTTGGAGCTGGCGTGCATTTTTGCCTAGGGGCTCCACTTGCACGATTAGAAATGCAAATAGCCTTACCCATATTGTTTGAACATCACCCCCACCTTAACTTTGCCGTGCCGCCAAAATATGCAGATGTCTATCATTTTCATGGGCTTGAAAGCCTAATGCTGCAGCCGGGGCTTTAAAGCGGTAAGGCGTAGCTTGATTTAATTTCTTCCATGCTCAATAGTGCAGTTACGTTAAAAATTCTCACTTCAGCTATCAACGCTTGGTAGAATACATCATAGGCACGCGCATTCTTGACACGGACCTTCAAAATATAGTCTATATCGCCAGCCAAGCGATGCGCTTCTTGTACTTCTGGACGTTCGCGCAAAGCCCTTAAAAAAGCCTCTTGCCAGGTCGCATCATGTTCCGACGTACGGATTAGCACAAAGAAACATGCCTCTAATCCCAGGGCTTCGGCGTCCAGAACGACGGTTGTTTGCTTAATAACTCGACTTTCCTTCATGCGCTTAATGCGATTCCAAACTGGCGTCTTTGACGAGCTAATTTTGCGGGCAATGTCATCTAGCGATTGGTCAGAATCCGCTTGCAACAGCGCAAGAATTTTCCTGTCAGTTTCATCTAAGCGGGGTGCCATTTTTTATCTTCTTACTAAAATAGAATTAATTTCTAATATTAACTTAAAATAACGCATTATTTGTCTATTCACAACCTAAATATAATATATTATCAGAAAAATATTCTATAAATGGCAATAGTTAGGAGTGCGTCATGGCAATATCTACCGACCCCCAGTTTATATCATGTTGATTTATCATTCGACCGGCAGAATTGTCAGAATGATCTGAAAGACGATAATAGCGGCGATAATGATCAAACGACCTTTGAGAATTTGTCCACTCGTGGCGTGATAGTCAAAGTTGCGCCCGTCAACGAAGGTATTGCCGTAAAAATACTTTTTCGTGCGTACTTTCGCCCAAGCCGAGTAAACCCCGATGGTGACAATTGACAGCAAAAGATTGACTATCCAGATACCAAACCACTCTTTGGCGTTTCCTTTGAAAATAAAATCTCGTGAATTATTTTTTTGCTCTAACGACATATGGGACTCCATTACTCAAAACTTTTATCTGACACTCCGAAAAGAACCTGCCGTTTGAAGCCAACGTTGCCTAGAGATGACCACTGTGCAAGCTTTTTCAATTCGATTGACATACTCAATTTCAAAAATTATAGCGTTCAGGGTCTGCAAAATTATATGAGCAATAACCGCCTGCCGCGCCATCCATTAGTGGCCCCAGGCTATCCATCAATATGTTGTGCACCTTGCACCTCCCTGGTGGCCGCGAACGAAGATCCGCGTTCGGGGCACTGGCGCCATCTAACGAAGGTTGAATGCGGTATTCATTTTAAAAATTAGCTCGCGATGCGCAAGCCCCTCATCTAAATTTTGAAAGGAATTAATGCCGATTTGTGTCACAGATAAAAGTTTTGCACCTGCACATGAAATTAATTTTGCATGTCTCTCAGCACTTTTACTAAATGATAAAGTACTTGAACTGACTAACAAAGAAGATCTCGTCTTGGCCAAAAGTTTTTCACCAACCTTGAAAAAATTTAATCCACTTATCAAAGCCTTAGTGATGCTTACGGTTTTACCCAAGGGCGCCTTTTGCGTCATTTGGGCTTTCAGGGCTGTCTGATAGCGAAAAGCCATGTTTTGGCCGACCAATATGTCATTGCACGTCGTGTGGGATTTGATGGGGTTGATATATCCCAATACCTGGCTAACCGCCAACCGGAGCAGCAGTGGCTTGTCAGGGCACAGCAGTCCCAAAACGACTATCGAGCAAGGCTCAGTTGATTAAGGGTTTATGTTGGACCTGACCTACACTATCTTTTAAGCGACCTAAAGAAAGACTAACCCGTGACAAACCAATCCACCCACCTCACTCCAACTTTGCCCGATGCGCAAACCGTGACATTTGTGCGCCACTGGACCAATCGGTTGTTTTCCTTTCGCGTAACACGCTCATCGAGCTTGCGCTTTAGATCGGGCGAATTTGTGATGATTGGGCTTATGGGTGAAAATGGAAAACCTTTACTGCGGGCCTATTCGATTGCCTCACCCTCGTGGGGTGATGAGCTTGAATTCTACTCGATCAAGGTGCCAGAGGGCCCACTAACCTCAAAATTGCAACATATTACAGTTGGCGACCAGATTATTTTGCGCCCCAAGCCCGTTGGCACCTTGGTTCATGATGCCCTTTTGCCGGGCAAAAGACTGTGGCTTTTGGCCACAGGAACAGGGTTTGCGCCTTTTGCCAGCCTACTACGTGATCCTGAAACTTATGAAAAATACGAACAAGTCATCATGATGCATACCTGCCGTGAAGCGGCCGAACTGTCGTACGGACGCGAATTAGTTGAGGCTCTTCCCCATGATCCTTTGATCGGCAAACTCGCAGTCGACAAACTTTTGTATTACCCTACCACAACGCGCGAAGCATCACCCCATATGGGGCGCATCACAGAGAATATAACCTCAGGGAAAGTGCTGGGCTACTTGGGGCTTGGCCAAATCCACCCTGCATATGATAGGGTGATGGTTTGTGGATCACTGGCCTTCAACGCAGATGTCAAACAGGTTTTAGAGGGCTTTGGACTGCGCGAAGGGGCTAATTCAGAGCCTTCAGAATATGTTGTTGAAAAAGCTTTCGTGGGCGAGGGCATCTAAGTCGCTGCAATTGCGCCACAGTGGCACATAAATATCAATAATTTTTGGTTGACTCGGTCTAATGCGTCCCCAAGGGCTTGAACTTAAGGCTTGGCGCGGCTATTTTCTCGCCGAAGTCACATCAAAAGGATCATTACCATAGCCCGCAGACCCCACAACGCCCCGCCGCAGCGCGAAACGGGCCCCCGTGTAAACGACCGCATCCGTTCTGACGAAATTCGCCTGATTGGGGCTGATGGTGAAAATGTCGGTGTAGTAACTCCAGAACGCGCTATGGAAATGGCAGAGCAAGCAGGTTTAGACTTGGTCGAGATTTCGCCAAATGCTGAACCGCCTGTCTGCAAAATTATGGATTTTGGCAAGTTTAAATATGAACAGCAAAAACGCGAAGCCGAAGCACGCAAAAAACAACATGTTATCGAAATAAAAGAGATAAAGTTTCGCCCAGGCACAGATACGCATGATTATGACGTAAAAATGCGCTCGGTTATGAAATTTTTGGACGAGGGCGATAAAGTCAAAGTGACCTTACGCTTTCGCGGCCGTGAAATGGCCCACCAAGATTTGGGACTTGAGCTTTTGAACCGTGTTGCCGCCGATGTTGAATCAGAAGGTAAAATTGAATCTATGCCGCGGCTTGAAGGGCGGCAAATGGTCATGATGATAGGACCTAAATAGGCCTGCAACCAAAGGCGCATCATTCTAATGAGCCTTTAGGCAATTGTTACACTGAAGAATGGCTCAGCTATCGCCACGATGGTAGCTGTGCTAACTTTCAAGGTACGACCAACCACTACCAAGCTGGAACTAATTTTTTAGCTGGTCAGCTAGCAGACCCTGGTCTAAGTACAAGTGTGAAAAACCCCGCGCCGCATAAAAAAATCTTAATGGGACACATTTAATAAAGCCTCGGACCATCCGTTATTTACCACCTGTGATTGAGTGATGTTTATGGATATTGGTAATTTTTATCTATTCTCGTGGGCAATAGCACGTCGCTTGACCTGATTGTCATTTTGCCCCCTCTGAGCTCGATCTTTAGTGCTTAAGGGCTCTAGAAACTGTTGCCAACTTACGCTAATTCAAAGAGATGAGCCAAACAATTTCCATAATTCGTCCTGACGATTGGCATGTACATTTGCGTGATGGCGCAATGATGAAGGCAGTGGTCCCTGAAACCGCCCGTGACTTTGGCCGCGCGCTCATAATGCCCAATTTGGCGCCACCTGTTGTGACAAGTTCTGATGCAAGCGCCTACCGTGACCGCATTCTGGCGGCCCTACCTGATGGCACTGATTTTAAACCGCAAATGGTGCTTTATCTGACCGAAACAACCGATCCGACTGACGTTTGCATGGCCGCAAAGGCGGGGCTTGTGCGGGCGGTTAAGCTTTATCCGGCGGGTGCCACCACCAATTCGCACGGCGGGGTGCGCAACTTTGATAAAGTGCGTGGAGTTCTTGAAGCCATGGCCGAAATCGGATTGCCACTTTGTATCCACGGCGAAGTGACCACGCCAGAAGTTGATATTTTTGACCGCGAAGCGGTGTTCATTGACACGGTCCTAGATCCTTTGCGCCGTGCCGTGCCGGGCTTGCGGATCGTGATGGAGCATATCACCACGGCCCAAGCGGTTGACTACGTGGCATCTGCTTGCGACGGTTTGGCCGCCACCATTACAACTCACCATTTAATCATCAACCGAAATCATATTTTGGTGGGCGGAATTAAACCGCATTACTATTGTCTTCCTGTGGCCAAGCGAGAAAGCCACCGCTTGGCGCTGCGTAAGGCTGCCACTTCGGGTGATGAGCGCTATTTCCTTGGCACTGATTCTGCGCCCCATATTGATACGCTTAAGGAAGATGCCTGCGGCTGTGCAGGTTGTTTTACCGCCACCAACACCATGCCGCTTTTGGCGCATGTATTTGAAGAAGATGACGCTCTTGATCGGCTTGAAGGCTTTACCAGTCGCTTTGGCGCCCTTTTCTATCGGCTGCCCTATAATAAGGGACGCATTATACTAACCAAGGGCGAAGCGGCCATCTGGCCAACCAAAATTTCTACTCAAATGGGGCTGATCACTCTTTTTAATCCTGGTTTTCCGGTTTATTGGCACATCAGCCGTTAATTTATCTCAGAGGCATCATGATCCCAACCTCCTCCCCCTCCCGTGAAGAAATTGCCCGTCTAACTGCGCGCATGCTTCTAGAAAGTAAGGCCGTGCATTTTAACGCAGTTGACCCTTTTATTCTGTCCTCGGGCCTGCTCTCACCCACCTATATTGATTGTCGTCAGCTGATCTCGTATCCACGCATTCGCTCTACATTGATGGACTTTTTGACCACGACCGTCATGCGCGACACGGGCTTTGAGGCCTTTGACAATATTGCAGGTGGTGAAACCGCGGGCATTCCCTTTGCGGCCCTCGTGGCTGAACGTATGGCCCTGCCTATGACCTATGTGCGCAAAAAACCCAAAGGCTATGGCCACAACGCCCGCATCGAAGGGGTAATGAACGAAGGTGAAAGAGTGCTTTTGGTCGAAGACCTAACCACCGATGGTGGATCAAAACTGTCTTTCGTTGACGCAATTCGTGAAACTGGTGCTATATGCGCCCATACGGCAGTAATTTTCTATTACGGAATCTTCCCTGAAACAGTTCAAAAACTGAGCGATTACGGCATAGGTTTGCACTATCTTTGTACCTGGTGGGACGTGCTGAACGAAGCGCGGATAAGCGGCAGTTTTGATGAAGCAACCCTTTTGCAAGTTGAAGCTTTTCTCAACGACCCTCGCGCCTGGCAAGAAGTACATAAATCCTTCTAAACGCGACTAAATTATGCACAGACTTATACAAGTTGCACCACGCCTGTGCGGGCGCTATAATATTTACTTAACCAACCCGAGGCCCAATGACCGAGATAAGCCCCATCAAAAATAACTTGCCGCAAGGCCTGACCTTGGGAAAATCTGAACTGTTGGCTGACACACCCTTGCCGCAAAATATTGAGGCAGAACAACAGCTTCTTGGCGCCATTTTAATCAATAACGACATTTACGACCGCATCAACTCAATCATTCGTGCCGAACATTTCTATGATCCTGTGCATCAGCGCATTTTCGAAATTTCTGTGGCACGGATTCAAAAAAATGCGCTGGCATCACCCGTTACACTCAAGGCGTTTTTGGAAGACGATCTGGGTCTGCGCGAATTGGGTGGGCCTGCCTATTTGGCCCGCTTGGCGGGAGCGGCTATTTCGACCTTTGCAGCACGCGACTATGCGCAGATGATATATGACTTGGCGATACGGCGTGAACTTATGGGGCTTGGCCGAGATATTGCCGCTAAGGCAGCTAAGGTTGATGTCGAATCTGAGCCGCGCGAACAGATCGTCGAAGCTGAGCAACGTCTTTATCAGTTAGGTGAACAAGGCACCGTAGAGCGAGGATTTAAAAGCTTTTTGCAAGCCACGACCGATGCAATAAATATGGCCAATGCCGCCTATCAACGCGGCGGCGGTATGGCAGGCATTACTACAGGTCTAATTGATCTGGATAAAAAGCTTGGTGGGCTCCATCCTTCGGATCTGTTGATTTTGGCAGGCCGTCCCTCAATGGGGAAGACATCACTTGCGACTAACATCGCATTTAACATCGCCAAAGCCTACAAACGTGGCCGCACCCATGACGGGCACGAAGGCGCAGTAGAAGGCGGCGTCGTGGGCTTTTTCTCGCTTGAGATGAGCGCCGAGCAGTTGGCGGCGCGGATTCTGTCCGAAGCCTCGGAAGTGCCATCAGAACAGATTCGCCGTGGTGATATGAACGAAGGCGAATTTCGCCGCTTTGTCGAAGCGGCAAAAGCGCTGGAAACTTGCCCCCTTTATATTGACGACACGCCCGCCCTGCCCATCAGCCAAGTGGCCGCACGCGCCCGTAGGCTTAAACGATCCCACGGATTGGATCTGTTGATCATTGATTATTTGCAGCTTCTAAAAGCGGCCTCAGCAAAAGAAAATCGCGTGAACGAAGTCTCAGAAATAACCCAAGGACTTAAGGCTATTGCCAAAGAGCTTGATATTCCTGTGATAGCCCTTTCGCAGCTGTCACGTGCGGTGGAAACGCGCGAAGATAAACGCCCGCAGCTGTCTGATTTGCGCGAATCGGGCTCGATCGAGCAAGATGCAGACGTAGTTATGTTCGTTTACCGCGAAGAGTATTACAAAGAACGCGAAAAACCAGCCGATCACGAATTGGAAAAAATGGCTCAGTGGCAGAGCACAATGGAAAATGCTCACGGCAAGGCAGAAGTAATTATCGGGAAGCAACGACATGGCCCCATTGGCACAGTTGAGCTAAGCTTTGAAGGCCGATTTACCCGCTTTGGCAATCTGGTAAAACCTTGGCAAAACGCGGGCAACAAGGAAGGCGTCTAGCAGATTTTACGGCGAAGAAACGCCTGACTAGTGCTTTTGCCACTTTGGATCTGAATTCCCTCTTGACGTAAGATCTGGCCCTGTCAGAACACACTTATGGGCCAAGCAAGTTTAACAATAGATTTAGACGCAATCGGGGCCAATTGGCGGGCGATTGACCGCCTGTCAGCACAGGGGACCCAAACCGCAGCAGTGGTTAAGGCCGATGGCTACGGACTTTCGGCCCCAAAAGTGGCACGGGCCTTGGCTGAAGCTGGAGCGCGGAGGTTCTTTGTGGCTTTGGCGCAAGAGGCATCGGCCGTGCGTCTGGCCTTGGGGCCTGGCCCACAAATCAATGTACTTTCAGGCCATATGGATGGCGATGCCGCCCTCATCCGTGATCTTGATCTAACCCCAATGATCAATTCAATCGACCAATTGACCCGCCATCTTGACGCATTGCCCGGCCACCCCTTTGGCGCACAGCTCGACACAGGAATGTCGCGCCTTGGCATGAGCCCCGCCGAATGGCACGCAGCGCGCGACATTGTAATGGCCGCGTCGCCTGAAATTTTAATAAGTCATCTGGCCTGTGCAGATGATCCTGACCATGCGTTGAACGCGCATCAACTGGCAATTTTTCATCAAATGACAGACGGCACCAATGTACCGCGGTCGCTAGCAGCAACTGGCGGCATCATGCTTGGACCGCAGTTTCATTTTGACCTAACACGCCCTGGGATCGGTCTTTACGGTGGCCTGCCATTTGAACAGGCAACTCGTGTTGTGGGTCTATCATTACCCGTGATTCAAACTCGCGTCATCGAAGCGGGCGATGTCGTTGGCTATAGCGGCACCTATAAAGCGGCAGGCCCAACAAAGGTTGCCACTTTAGCTTCGGGCTATGCTGATGGTTTATTGCGTTCTCTGTCAAATCGCGCCATTCTTTGGCACCACGACATTCCCTGCCCTCTGATTGGACGCGTCTCGATGGACTTGGTCACCGTTGATATTTCTAATCTAAAAGATGAGCCAAACGCGCTGGATCTGCTGGGACCGTGGCAAAACATTAATGATTTAGCCTCAATGGCCGATACGATCAGTTATGAAATTCTGACTGCCTTAGGATTACGTTATCGCAGACTTTATTTAGGAGCAGGTATTACGTGACGCGTATTTTGGGCTTTTCAGCCGCGATAGGGCAAATTTTATTAGGGTTCTTAGCCGAAATTGGCCGTGTGGCGCTGTTTTGTGGCGATGCTTTACGCCATATGGTGATCAGACCATATTATCCGCGTGAATTTTTCATTTCACTGGTACAAATCGGGTGGTTTTCTTTACCAGTTGTGGGGCTGACGGCTGTCTTTACGGGCGGAGCCCTGGCTTTGCAAATCTATGCTGGTGGTGCGCGGTTTAGTGCTGAAGCGGTGGTGCCTTCGATCGTGGCCATTGGAATGGTTCGTGAATTGGGGCCAGTTTTAGGAGGTTTGATGGTGGCCGCCCGCGTGGCCTCAAGCATAGCGGCCGAACTTGGCACCATGAAAGTGACTGAGCAAATCGACGCATTGCAGACGCTTTCGACACATCCAATGAAATATCTGGCCGCACCACGCATTTTGGCCGCGACCCTATCAATGCCAATTTTGGTCGCCCTTGGCGATGCAATCGGGATAATGGGGGGCTGGCTTGTCGGCACGGGACGACTTGGGTTTAACACCGCGACCTACTTAAAAAATACCGTCGATTTTCTTGAACCCTGGGACATTGGCTCTGGTCTAATAAAGGGGGCGGTCTTTGGTTTTATTGTGGCGCTCTTGGGCTGCTATCATGGTATGAATTCAGGCCGTGGAGCCCAGGGCGTGGGGCGCGCTACCAAGGCTGCCGTCGTGAGCGCATCGGTGTTAATTTTAGCGAGTAACTACATCCTAACCGAGGTATTTTTTACCTCATGATTACTTTAAATTCCGTTTATAAGACATTCAAAGATAATCATGTTTTAAAGGGTGTAAACCTAGATATTTTGTTAGGTCAAAGCCTTGTGGTGATAGGCGGTTCAGGCACGGGAAAATCGGTTTTGCTTAAATGTATCCTGGGGCTTGTTAGCCCAGATTCAGGGCAGATTTTTCTTGATGGCCAAGATGTAACTAAAACCGATCGCGAAGCTTTTCTTGATCGCTTTGGAATGTTATTTCAAGGTGGTGCATTGTTTGACAGTTTGAACATATGGGAGAATGTGGCCTTTCGCTTGCGCCGTGGCCCTAAAGCGGTTGGAAAGCTTGAGGCGCGGGATCTGGCCATTGAAAAGCTGCGCCGCGTTGGTCTTGGGGCCGACGTAGCCAATCTCTACCCCGCCGAACTTTCGGGCGGAATGCAAAAGCGCGTTGGTCTTGCCCGAGCCATTGCCACCGTCCCCGAGATAATCTTTTTTGACGAACCGACAACAGGACTTGATCCAATAATGGCCTGCGTAATCAATGACTTGATTCGCGAAATTGTAACAGAAATGGGAGCAACAGCTGTGACCATCACGCACGACATGACTTCAGTGCGGGCCATTGCTGATCAAGTTGCCATGTTACATGACGGTGTGGTAAAATGGCATGGCACTATAGGCCAAATGAATGAAACAGACGATCCCTATGTGGGTCAATTCATCCATGGCCGCGCCTCTGGCCCGATCGCTGCGCTACGATGATGGGTCGCTTTGTGCAGACCCGAAAGTCAATATAATGGCAAAATTAACCACTACATTTACTTGCACATCTTGCGGCACGTCCAGTGGAAAATGGATGGGGCGCTGCGAAGATTGCGGCGTTTGGAATTCCTTGGTCGAAGAAAAACCGTTATCATTAGGCCCCAAGGGAATCACAACCCGCGGGCGCAAAGTTGAACTAACGGGTCTCAGCACCAAAGAAGTTGCCCCCCCGCGCGCTTCATCAGGTCTTGATGAACTTGATCGCGTTCTGGGCGGTGGTTTAGTGGTGGCCTCAGCAGTGCTTTTAGGAGGTGATCCGGGCATAGGAAAGTCGACATTGCTTTTACAAGCTACGGCTGCTTTCGCCAACAAAGGATTAAAATGCATTTATATTTCTGGGGAAGAGGCGCCTGCGCAAGTGCGCATGCGCGCGGCACGCTTGGACTTACAAAATGCCCCCGTCGCACTGGGAACGGAAACCAATCTACGCGACATTCTGACCACTTTAGATGCAGAACGTCCCAATCTTGCGATTATTGATTCCATTCAAACCATGTGGCTTGATACCGTTGAAAGTGCGCCTGGTTCTGTAGCGCAAGTACGCGCTTGCGCCCATGAATTGGTGACATTTGCCAAAAGGCGTGGCGTAGCAATAGTTTTGGTCGGTCATGTCACAAAAGATGGGCAAATAGCAGGCCCGCGCGTGGTCGAACATATGGTTGATACAGTACTTTATTTTGAAGGCGAACGCGGCCACCAATTTCGAATTTTGCGCGCGGTGAAAAATCGTTTTGGCCCCGCTGATGAAATTGGTGTGTTTGAAATGACTGGTGACGGTTTGGCACAGGTGCCAAACCCTTCGGCGCTCTTTTTGTCTGACCGCGACCGCCCAGCTTCAGGATCAGTAGTTTTTGCGGGCATAGAAGGCACAAGACCGGTTTTAACCGAAATTCAGGCTTTGGTCGCCCCCTCAAACCTTGGCACACCCCGCCGGACGGTTGTTGGGCTTGATTCGGGACGACTTTCAACAATTTTGGCAGTGCTTGAAGCGCGTTGCGACATTCCCTTTGCGGGTCTTGATGTGTTTTTAAACGTAGCTGGCGGCATGCGCGTATCAGAACCCGCGGCTGACTTGGCAGTGGCTGCAGCCCTTTTGTCGGCGCGCGAAGATGTGGTCATTCCTGCCGATTGTGTTGTTTTTGGGGAAATCAGCCTATCTGGAGCCCTGCGCCCAGTGGCACAAACCGAAAACAGATTGAAAGAAGCCTCAAAACTTGGCTTTAATCAAGCCATCATGCCATCAAATTCTAAGCTGGGCCAAGCGCAAGGGTTTAAATTACGAAATATGGCGGATTTAACGGCCTTTGTTGGTGAAGTGTTTGGTGCGGGCTAAAAAATGGAGCAAATTATGACCGAATTTACAGTGATTGATGTAGTGGCCGCAGGCGTGGTAATTTTGTCGGCGCTCTTGTCCTATGCACGCGGCTTCACGCGCGAGGTCATGTCAATCTTAGGATGGGTTGCGGCCTCAATCATTGCTTTTACATTTGCCTCACAAGTGCAGCCCTTAATAAAAGAAGTGCCAGTGATTGGTGGTTTTTTGGCTGAAAGCTGCGAATTGTCAATTTTAGCAGCTTTTATTGTAGTTTTTGCATTGGCTTTGGTACTGGCTTCTTTGTTCACACCGCTTTTGGGATCAATCATCCAGAGAAGTTTTTTAAATGCTCCGGATCAAACACTGGGCCTTCTTTTTGGTGTAGCCCGCGGCGGTTTACTGGTTGTGGTGGCATTGATAGTTTATGATCGCGCCTTTGAAAATCAAGATATTGCCATGGTCAAAAATTCGACAAGTACAAGCCTGTTTTCAGGTATTCAGGAGCGGATTGATGCTTCTATACCCACCCATGCACCTAGCTGGGTCAACGGGAAGTATTCAGATTTGCTTGGCAATTGCACAAAACCAGTCACTCTCGCGCCCGAAGTTACAAACCCTACAAATCTATAGAAACATAACCCAGGGCAAGGCGCATAAACCGCGGCAAGTGGGGGTGACATTCCACCAGATTGAGCGTAACTAATTAAAAAAATTCCAAGCAGGAACCTGTTCATGAAAATCATGCACACCGACCCTTTTGACGATGACAAACTAAAGGAAGAGTGTGGTGTATTCGGGGTAATAGGTGCGGAGGACGCAGCAAACTTTGTGGCACTAGGACTACATGCGCTTCAACATCGCGGCCAAGAGGCGGGCGGCATTGTAGCTTTTGACAAAGATCAGGGCTTCAATTCGGCGCGCCGCTTTGGATATGTGCGCGATAATTTCACCAATCAAGAGGTGATGAAGACCCTTCCGGGTTCTTTGGCAATTGGCCATGTGCGCTATTCAACCGCCGGACCAAAGAGTGCTACAGCAATTCGTGATGTTCAGCCCTTTTTTGGCGAATTCTCTATGGGTGGTGCTGCCATCGCCCATAATGGGAATCTGACAAATGCTAATTCCCTCAGGCGCGAATTAATCGAGCGTGGATCAATTTTCCAATCTTCGTCTGACAGCGAATGCATCATTCATTTGATGGCGAGGTCCATCCAAAAAAATATCCCTGAACGCATGAAAGATGCGCTGCGCCGCGTTGAAGGCGCCTTTTCGATCGTGGCCATGACGCGCACCAAGCTGATTGGCGTCCGGGATCCTTTGGGCGTGCGTCCTTTGGTTTTGGGTCGGGTTGGTGATGGCTATGCTTTATCGTCTGAAACCTGCGCGCTTGATATTATTGGCGCTGAGTTTGTGCGTGAAATTGGCCCGGGTGAAATGGTCGTGATAGACAGCGACGGCGTACAAATTTTTCACCCATTTACCCCACAAGCCTCGCGGTTTTGTCTTTTTGAACATGTTTATTTCAGCCGTCCCGACAGTTTGCTTGGCGGGCGTTCGGTTTATGAAACGCGTCATCAAATTGGTGTAGAACTGGCACGCGAAGCCCCGATTGAGGCTGACTTGGTGTGCCCTATACCCGACAGCGGTACCCCTGCCGCGATTGGATTTAGCAAAGAATCGGGTATTCCCTACGCAATGGGAATTATTCGCAACCAATATATGGGCCGCACGTTCATCGAGCCTACCGAAAGCATCCGCAACATGGGTGTTAGGTTGAAATTGAACGTCAACCGCGCACTGATTCGTGGCAAACGTGTGGTTTTGGTTGATGATTCTGTTGTGCGAGGGACCACAAGCCGCAAAATCAAAGATATGATCATCGATGCGGGCGCTGCCGAAGTCCATTTTCGTATTGCATCGCCACCCACGGCATGGCCTTGTTTTTATGGCGTAGACACGCCCGAACGTTCCAAGCTTTTAGCCGCAACCATGACCGAAGATGAAATGCGCGATTGGATTGGGGTCAACTCGTTGCGCTTCATCTCGCTTGATGGGCTTTACCGCGCGGCGGGTGAAGAAAAAGGCCGCATTTCCAAAGCCCCGCAATATTGCGATGCCTGCTTCACGGGGGAATATCCTGTGGCGCCTTCTGATAAAATCTCTGAAGGGTTCGTGATAAAAGTGAATGAATGACCCAGAGGTTGACGCTTATATAGGGACAACTCGGCCCCCTTTTGCTAGCACCAGGTACAAGCCTTATAAAAAATTGGGGCACAGTTAAAATGTATAACTCTACGCTATGGTCTGTCTGCGCCAACCCAAAAGAGCGACAAAATTGTGAGTAGTTATATAGCCTTGACCCATCATATTTTTCTATCCCCCATCCAAGACTGGTGATTGGCCAGATTGATCACCAACTTTTTAAAACTCGGAACCTGGTATCGTGCTTACCCTCGATCAGCTTCAGCCCCTAGACTTAATCGAAACGATCATCAGTACCTATCACGCCTAACGGGTAAATCGCGTTACACGGTAATCCCTTGCACTTGTAAGGTGTCTCAAGTACCTCGTCGCAAGACGTACAATGAGGATAGCTCATGATCCAACGCATAGCCCTTATCACTGGAGCATCTCGGGGCCTTGGCGCCAGCTTGGCGCAGTGCCTCGTGCTGCGTGGCTGGCATGTTGTGGCAGTGGCGCGCACCGTAGGCGCATTGGAAGAGCTTGACGATCGCATCAAATTTCAAGGCCAGACCGATTCCGGCGCAATGACGCTGGCACCGATGGACATCACCAATAATGATGCGATGCGCCATCTGTGCGCCTCGATCTATGAACGCTTTGGGTATATCAACCTTTGGGCGCACACGGCCATTCACGCGGCGCCCCTTAGTCCAGCCGCCCATCTCGATGCGAAAGATATCGAAAACTCCATAGCCACAAATATCCGTGCGACCGCCAGTTTGATTCCCATGGTTGAACCTTTGCTCAAAGCAGCATCAGATCCGACAACAGCGCTGTTTTTCGACGATGCACGTGCGGGTCAGAAGTTTTTTGGCGCTTATGGCGCAACCAAGGCCGCGCAAATCGCTATTGCGCAGTCTTGGGCCGCTGAAACGGTGAAAACAGGTCCGCGTGTCGTGATTGAAAGCCCCGCCCCCATGGCCACGGCAATTCGAGCGCGCTTTTTTCCTGGCGAAGCCCGCTCTCCACTGATCCCAGTCCTAACAGAAGCCGAGCGTATAATAGGAAGCCTTTTTAAGGCTGCCCCCCCAAGGCTTGGCTAAGTGCTTGACTGATCGCCAGCCACAGGGGCTCAAGGGGTTCACATCCAACCGACAACCTTACAAAGCCTGGTGCCACCTGATCGCCCCAGCGCGCGCGTCTTTCGCCCGACGTATGTGTTGAACCAAAGCTGGTTGATTGCGCGATAAAAGGGCAAAGGGTCAAAAAATACTCTGCCACTTGTTCATTTGGCAATTCAAACCCCATAATAAAGCCAAATCCGCTCATTTGCCTGCAGGCCAGCGTATAGGATGGATCAGAGCGCAGGCCCGGATAGCGCACATTTTGCACCTCCCCGCGTTCAGCCAACCGTTCGGCAATAACTAGCGCCGAGCCGCACATGCGTAAAAGCCTCACTTCAAGGGTTTCAAGGCCACGGTGTAAAAGCCATGCCTCAAAAGCGCCAGGCACTGCACCCGATAATCGACGCCAATCTCTGACCCGTGCCATAAAGTCTGCATCGCGGCTGGCAACATGGCCAAACAGTACGTCCGAATGGCCAGCAGGGGCCTTGGTGTCAGACGCAACGACCACATCAGCGTTCAAATCCAAAGGACGTTGCAACAAAGGCGTCATGGTAGTGTTATCAACCATCACCATGCCACCCGCGGCATGAACCTTCGCAGCTATGGCGGCGATGTCGCATAAATCAAGGCCCGGGTTTGAGGGGCTCTCCAGCAGCACCACATTAACTCCGTCATAGTCAAAATCTTGCATTTTGAGAGTGGGCACCTCTATCACCTGCACGCCATAAGTCACTAGAAAGCCTTGCGAAAAGATACGTGAAACATAATAGCCATCGGATGGCAAAACCAAGGTCTTGCCCTGCCCCAAGCTCGCTATCAGCGCCGCAGTAATCGCCGCCATACCAGAGGGAAAGGCCAAACAGGGTGCGTCCTCTAACAAAGACAGCTGACTTTCAAGTTCAGCCCAAGTAGGCATGGAATTACGCCCATAAAGAAAGGGCGCATCTTTGACATAGGGCAAGTGATAGCTTGCAGATGAAGTAATTGGCAATGCTATAGGATCACCCTGAGCCAAGCCCGAGGAGCGGTGATGTAGTAATTGGGCAAGGCGTATGTCGTTGTTTTTTTGATCTGTCATAGCATTCATTCAAGGCGCGCGGGGAACCCTTCGCCGCGAAGATCCGTATTAAGCACATCTTCGAGCAGTTTGACAATCTGTGTTGATTGCGCTGTGCCCCCATAGGATGCCTTGCCCTTTAGAAAAGTTTGGTGGGTTATACTGGCCAAACCCAAAGGCACGCAAAATTCACGGCCAAAGCCCATGGCGAAACCTAGATCTTTCAGCGCCAAATCCATGGAAAACACAAACGTCCGTCATCGCCCAAAATAGCGCCTGCTTTGGTCATCACTTCAACCCCAGAAGTGGGGGCTTGCGACAGGCCAATTACCTCTAACGCTTCAAGAGCGGCGGCATGGATCTGCGCTATGCCCACATCGGTGAGAGGCTTATATCGCCCACCAGGCAGGCTCGCTCGCACAGGTCTCATATTATCTGGAAAAGGAGCAGCACGTGCTGTCACACAGGCCGCGCCCACCCCCTTGATGAGCGTGCGGGCGCGCTCTGGTCTGTCGCGACAGCAAAAATATGCTCTTACATAGTGGTAATCCTTAATGGGGTGAAACGGCCTTAGGCGCGGGTGCGTGTTGATTTAGGGTCATACATGGGGGCAAGGCTGGCGATGGCTTCAAAGCGTTTTCCAGCAATTTCGATTTCATAGTGAGAGCCCAAAAGATCAGAATCGCTTTGACCAAGGCAAGGCACATAGCCAAGCCCAACCGCGCCGCCCAAAGCGTGCCCATAATTTCCCGAGGTGATTTGATCAACTATCATCCCATTACGAACGATCGCTTCGTTATGAAATAAGGTTGTGGCGGGATCTTTTAGCAAAAACTGCAGAACTTTACGTCTCAGCCCTTGTTCAGCACGCGCAAGAACAGCCTCACGGCCTATGAATGGGCCTTTATTGGTGCGAACAGCAAAACCCAAACCCGCTTCAAGCACATGGTCTTCGTCAGTGATATCATGGCCAAAATGGCGATATGCTTTTTCAATACGACAACTGTCTAGCGTATGAAGCCCGCAAAGTTTAAGTTCAAAATTGGTTTCAACTAGCGCTTCAAACACATGCGCCGCTTGGTCAGAGGAAACATAAATTTCCCACCCCAATTCGCCCACATACGTGACACGGTGCGCTCTAGCAAGTCCCATGCCAATTTCTATTTCCTTAGCAGTACCAAATGGATGCGATATATTGCTAAAGTCATTTGGGCTCACTAATTGCAACAGTTCCCGCGATTTTGGCCCCATTACGCAGATCACGGCTTCGCCCGCAGTAACATCAGTGATAACCACGAATTGATCTTCCAGATGCTGGCGCAGCCAGGCCAGATCGCGCTGCAACGTCCCCCCAGGCACAACCATCAAAAAGGCGTTCTCGCTTAAACGCGTGACGGTTAAATCAGATTCAATCCCGCCCCTTTCATTTAACATTTGCGTGTAAACGATCTTACCAACGGGCACGTCCATTTGATTGGCGCAAAGCCACTGTAAAAAACCACAAGCGTCGCGCCCCTCGACCCTAATTTTCCCAAATGAGGTCATGTCAAACAGCCCAACCCCTTGGCGCACGGCCATATGCTCTGCTTTTTGATTTTCAAACCAATTTTGCTTGCCCCAAGAATATTCATATTCTGGACTTTGGCCTGGGGTCGCAAACCAATTGGCGCGCTCCCAGCCTGCCATTTCACCAAAAACCGCACCACGGGAGGCCAAATGAGCGTGCAAGGGTGAACGACGCACCCCGCGCGCGGTGGCAAATTGGCGGTAGGGGAAGTGATCGGCATAAAGTAGACCCAGAGTTTCAGAAACGCGCTCTTTCAAATAGCGACGGTTCTTTTGGAAAGGCTGCGCACGGCGAATGTCGACTTCCCACATATCAAAGGGCGGCTCACCCTCGGTAATCCAATGCGCGAGCGCCATGCCCGCCCCACCCGAACTAGCAATCCCAACCGAATTATAACCTGCCGCAATGAAATAGCCGCCAAGTTCGGGCGCTTCGCCCAAGTAATAGCGGTCATCTGGCGTAAAGCTTTCTGGCCCGTTAAAGAACGTGTGAATGCCCGCTGTTTCAAACATCGGCATCCGGTTCATCGCAGCTTCTAGAATGGGTTGAAAATGGTTAAAATCTTCGGGCAAGCTATCAAAGCAGAAATCTTCTGGAATACCATTCATGCCCCAAGGCTTTGCTTTAGGCTCAAAGGCGCCCAGCATCATTTTTCCAGCATCTTCTTTATAATAAGTGGACTCATCGGGCACCCTTAGAACCGGCAGACACGACAGGCCCGAGATTGGCTCAGTAACCAGATAAAAATGTTCGCAAGCATGCAACGGCAAGGTCACATTATTTTGAGCAGCCAAATCGCGGCCCCACATTCCACCACAATTCACCACAACATCAGCAAAAATATGGCCTTCTTGGCCATGCTTGTCGACGTAACTGACCCCCGTAACACGGCGTTCAGCTTCGTCAACTTTGATCACTTTCACGTTCTCAAATATTTGTACGCCCCGCATTCTAGCACCCTTAGCCAACGCCATCGCAATATTGGCCGGATCACACTGCCCATCAAGTGGGAGGTGCACCGCACCAAGGACATCAGACACTTTAATATGCGGATACATAGCTTTCACCTCTGAGGGCGAAATTTCATAAACTTCAACATCCAGAATTCTCGCCAACGTGGCTTGGCGCAGCAATTCTTCATGACGCGCCTCAGTCAGGGCTACCGAAATCGACCCCACCTGCCGCATGCCTGTCGCCACACCAGTTTCGGCTTCAAGGTTGCAATAAAGCTCAGCAGAATATTTCGCCAAATTAGTCATATTTTTAGACCCACGCAACTGGCCTATCAAACCCGCGGCGTGCCATGTGGTACCGGATGTCAATTGCTTGCGTTCAAGCAAAACAATATCTGTCCAGCCCGCCTTGGCCAAATGATAGGCCACAGAGCAGCCAGAAACCCCGCCTCCAACAATCACCGCTTTTGCTTTTTTTGGCACATCAACCATGGAAACTCCCATTAAAATCAGATTTAAGATGCGGCACGAATGCGTTCGTTCATTGGATCCCACATCGGGGCGTCGGGCTGAACAATGGCTTTGTGGCGAGTGCCAAATATTTCAACTTCAATTTCGGTGGCCTCGACAGCAAGATCAGCGCGCAGCATGCCCAAGGCAATGCAGGCCTCAACCCGATGGCCATAATAACCGCTAGTGGTTTCCCCCACTACTTTGCTGTCATGCCAAAGTGTTGACATATAAGGTGGATCATAATCTCCAGCTTCAACCCTCAAGGTAACAAAGCGCTTAGTCAAGCCCGCTTGCTTTTGAACCATAAGAGCGGCCTTGCCTCGAAATTCAGGCTTGCTCCAATCAATAAACCTTTCAAGCCCACCTTAAAGTAGGCTGTAATCAGTTGAAAGATCGCCCTTCCAAACGCGATAGCCCTTTTCAATGCGTAGGGAATTAAGAGCGAACATCCCAAAGGGTTTAAGTCCTAAGGGCCCGCCTGCTGCTATCACCGCTTCATAAATAGATTGGGTTTTGGCGTATTTCGAATGGATTTCCCAACCCAGTTCACCGGCAAACGACACGCGCATCAAAAACGCACCTTGCCCTGCTACTTGCGCATCTTGAAAGGTCAGCCATGGCTTGCTAAGGTCAGCATCCGTCACTTTTGCCAAAATTTCGCGTGATTTGGGGCCAGTTATAATTTGAGCAGACCAAGATTCAGTCACATCTTGCAGCAATAGACCTGCCGTTAAATGGCGCTGCAGCCATTCGCCATCATGTGATTGGGCAGTTGCGGCGGTGATCAGCAAAATCTCGTCTTCTCCCAAACGCGCGACCGACATTTCTGTGATAATGCGGCCCAGATCATCAGCAAAATAGGCCAGACCTAGGCGGCCAATATTGGGTAATTTTCCTGAAATTTGCCGGGCGAGCCAGGCGCTCGCCCCCAACCCCGACAAAACAAACCGCGAAAAGCCCGGTAGATCCAAAATGCCCGCCGCATCTCGTACCGCTTGGACTTCTGCGCGCACGGCTTCGAACCAAGCGCCTTTACGCGCCCAAGTTTGAGCCCCCGCGTCGGATGTATCATCCCCCACGCGGGCATACCAATTGGCACGTTCCCACCCGTTGTAAGCCCCAAAGACCGCGCCCTAAGCTGCGATTTTGTTATGCACCGCCGAGAGCTTTTTATTGCGCCCCTCTGGCCAAGAAAAATGTGGGGAATGCATCGCATATTCATGCCCATAGACTTCCATAACCTTGGCAATCAGATAGGATTCATCTTCAAAACCTGTGAAGCGGCGTGGATCGCACGACCACATATCCCATTCGGTTGCGCCCTTAGTCATCCATTCAGCTAAGACTTTACCAGCTCCACCGGCTTGGCAAATACCAAACGTGAAAACACAGGCTTCAAAAGCATTTGGCACGCCCGGCATTGGTCCAATTAAAGGATTTCCGTCAGGTGTATATGGAATGGGTCCATTGATATTTTTAGTCAGAGGCGCCGTTTCCAGAAGCGGTACGCGAGCCATGGCATCAGTAATATACCAATCCAAACGATCCAGATCATCGGGAAAAAGCTGAAAGCTGAAGTCTTCGGGGAACGGGTCATCTTTTGAAATCCAATGGGCTTTACCGTTTCGCTCATAGGGACCTAAGTTAAAACCATTTTTTTCTTGGCGTAAATAATAGCTGCTGTCTACATCGCGCAAGAGCGGTAGCTTTGTACCAGTAAACTTCGCAAAGTCAACTACTTCCGGCACTGTGTCAAACAACATATATTGGTGCGACATGACCATCATTGGCACATCACGGCCAAACCATTTACCTACTTCACGCGCATAATACCCCGCAGCGTTGACAACATAATCGCAAGTAATATCGCCTTTTGGGGTCGAGATCACCCATTGATTTCCAACACGGTGCGCGCCTGTGGCGGGGCAAAAGCGCTCAATGCGCACGCCCAAATTACGGGCTCCCCTAGCCAAGGCTTGAGTTAGTTGCGCAGGGTCAATGTCGCCGTCATAAGGATCGTAAAGAGCACCCTTTAAATCATGAATGGCTATAAAAGGATACTTTTCAGCGATCTGGTTTGGCGATAAAATCTCAAGTGCCATGCCCTGATGGCGCCCCATGCCGACCACGCGGCGAAATTCATTCATACGCTCGTCAGTATGAGCCAGTCGGATAGAACCGGTGACATGGTAGTTCATCGGGTAATCTACCACCGCCCCCAAACCGCGGTAAAGTTCAGCAGAATAGCGCTGCATATTCATGATTGACCAACTTGACGAAAATGTGGGAACATTGCCTGCCGCGTGCCAAGTTGACCCTGCGGTGAGTTCATTTTTTTCTAGCAAAACAAGGTCACTCCAACCTACTAAGGCCAAGTGGTAAGCGCAGGAAGTCCCAACAGCGCCACCCCCAATAATAACAACCTTAGCGTAGTTTGGTAAATCTGACATGTAAGCTCCCATTTCAATTCATACAGAGTATCAACAGAAGTTTTCACACTTTCAATCAGACAAATTGCCAGTTATTAATCGATGATTTCGATTAGAGGTAATCATGCAAATTGAGCTTTTGGAAACATTTCTTGACCTTGCGCAAACGCGATCCTTTAACCGCACAGCCGAACGGCTTGGCCTCGCACAATCAACAATTTCAAGTCGCGTGAAGGCCTTAGAATTGGCACTAGGTTCAAAATTATTTAACCACTCACGCGCGGGAACCGAACTTACATCAGAGGGGCTGAAATTCGAACCCCACGCGCGATCATTACTGCATGAATGGAACGAAGCGGCGCGGCGATTAAAATCTTTGGCTAACGGATCACAAACCGTTAAAATGGGAATTCAGAATGATCTGGCAGGCCAGCAGATTGGCTAATGGGTGGCAGGTTTTCGCCGCGCTTTAGCTGATATGAGCTTTTACATAGAGCCCGATTATTCAGCGCAAATGTGCGCTGATTTATTAAGCGGTACTCATGATTTTGCCGTTATGTATACAGCCAAACCGCATCCGGACATTCACTTCACTTCGGTTGGAGATGTGGGATATGTGATGATATCATCATACACCAACTTGGTGGCTGATTTACAGCCTGACAGCTATGTATTTGCACATTTCTCACCAGCTTTTCAAAAAATGCACCGACAACTTTTTCCGCAACTGTCCCAAGCGCCGATGTCCGTAGGCCAAAGCGCCACTATGAGCGCTCTTTTGTTCGCAATGGGGGGCGCGGGCTATGTGCTAGAACGCACCTCCAAAACTATGATCGACACAGGACAGTTTTGTGCGGTGGATGATGCACCATTGCTGCGACAACCCATCTATGTGGCAACGCATCTGCGTCACCGTATTTCCCCCCTGCACCGACATTTGTTGCGCGTGGTACAGCGCCACCTTGGCGAGAAATCTGCTTAAAAATTGCTGCAGTATCAGGAATTCTTGCCGTACCAAAAGCTTTACCCACCAAAAAAAATAAGCAAAAACATCTAATAAATATCATATTTTTCTGCAATTTCTGTGATTTTGCACCCTACACAATGGCGTTGACCAATGAATTTTTAAGTGGATCTACAATTTCTCAGATTTTAAAAGAGACTTTTAAATTTGTTCAATTGTGTATTTCAAACATCGTCAAAACATCGATCCACTAATCCGAAACGAATGCTAACTAGATGCGTGCATCGGGGATGAAAAGTTTGGTCTGGTAAAAACAAAACACGACTCTGGCCAAAGGTGCGGCACAAAAAATTACCCTTACTATGCTCAGAAAATGAGCTCAAGAAAAGGTCGCCAAAATTAAAAAAATAAAAACCTTTCGCCAGAAACGTAACTTGGGCTTAAGTAACATCTAAGTCTTGAGCGCCTTCATTTGGTTCTGGCGTATAGGCGCGAGTTTTCTCCTTAATTCTGTCCCATTTATCGCCTTCGGCCCAAATAGACACGCAAACCGTTTCTTTACCAGCCTCCGACATATGTGCAGGCATACGGTCAACTATGCGAGTACGTAAGCGTACATCAAATTTGAGTGCGGCGCCAACAATATCTGAAACTTCAGATGACAAGTAACCTAAAAAATGGCGCTTGCTACGTTTAAAAAATAGCAGTGAGCGATATTGGCGGACGAAAAACACCCCTACTTTACCCTCGTTTGACGCGGCAAGTTCAGCGTTCTCACCGATCGAAACAATCTCTGGTATCGAACGATTTCCAGAATTGGTAAGCAAAGTTTTCTGAACGACAACTTGCATCATTTTCTTTCATTTTGAAATCATTTCAATCAGCAAAGAAACGATCAAACAAGCCAATCTAAGCAAAAATAATCGTTAATTCCAAAGAATTAAACGATTGCTCTTTTATAATGCACTAATTAGATTATGTGCGCCAGTTTTATTTGCAAGCAAACCTAGTCCCAAGAAGGTGCTAAGGTCAAGTTAAGCGCCCAAACGTGTATAGGTTGACACAATTTCGGCCAATTCAGGATCTGCGTTACGGGGAGTTTCGTCAGCAAGCAAACGCGTCGGCGCGGGCTGTTCTTTTTCTTGACGCACAATTTTACCGTCAATCTTTCCGCCTGATTCGACAACAAGAATCGAATGATAAATTTCACCCGAAACGCTCCCAGTTGTATTGACTTGAAGTTTCATGCATTTAACCATGCCTTCTACATCACCGTCAACAATAACCATAGTCGCGTAAATTGACCCTTTAAGCCGTGAACCGGCTGCAATTGTGATGCTATTAGCGCGCACTTCACCGTTAATCTCACCCTCAAGCAAGATATCAGAACTGGTTTTGATGTTACCATCAATTTGTAACCCTGCGCGGATAATTGTTGGTGCTCCATTACGAGACTGCTCGTTTGTTTCCATAATGCCTGTCATTTTGTCCCCCGGTTTCGAACCCGTTTCGCTTTATTTAAAAGCCAATTTACTTATAAAGCCAGTTGCAAGTAACATGCCAACTGACCTTTGCCCACAGGGCCTCGATTAGCGGAAGATGGTTTTATTTTATAACCGCACCACCTCATCCGCATCTTTACAAATTTTGCGGACATGTTCGCTTAAAGTCAATCCATCCATCCGGTACATACTTATTATAATTTTACTTACAAAAGTTTGTATAAATCAGAAATTTAGCCCAAAAGGGCAAACAGTTTTATAAAAATACAATCAAACTCACGGGAGGGCTTGATATTTACTAAACCTCTAGCTAAAGCCCCAAAGTCCGGGATGGGTGGCCGAGCGGTTTAAGGCTCCAGTCTTGAAAACTGGCGTAGGGGGAACTCTACCGTGGGTTCGAATCCCACCCCATCCGGATTAACAACTCTGCTAAAGATAAAAGTGCCCTGCAGCTTACCCTGCAGCTTAAAGGGTAAACTTGTTCGTGCCGCGGGTTTATTTCAAGACGCATATACGTCTAAAGCAATGCAAACTAAGAAAAGCCAAATCCAATTTTTAAACTATATTTTTAACTACCCTAGTTTTAATTAACTTATCAAAATTGGACTATGTTCGACGAATTAAGTGCGGAGCCTTGGCCCCATATTAGTGAGTTTGGGATTGTTCGATGCGTGTGCTACTAAAACAAGCCTTATAGCTTAAGGGCGGCAACCTGGTATTTAGCATTCAGCAAGCCAAAAAAAACTTGATAAGTTGGGGCCTGTCCGTGCCCTAACAAGCCGCGCGTAACAGTCAACAAAGCAATGCGGCACCGGTCAAGAGAGGCTTGACAAAAGCAGAGTTTTTAGTGATTTATGCCAAATGTAATTTGACCAAAAACTTGTTTTCATTGTAATAGCGCAGCCCAATACGAACAAACAACTGGGTCTGTCAAAAATCATTTAACTTGGCTATAAGTACGCATATGTTCTAAATCTGGCAACAAAAAGGTCCGCAGATGCTCCAAAGAATATGGTTTTGGTTGCTTTTGGTTGGAAGTATTACACAGGGTGCCTATGGTTATGAAACGACCGCGCGTTCTGCCTGGGTCTATGATGTAACGACCCAAACTGTGATTTTATCAAAAAATTCACAAGTTGCCTATCCACCAGCCTCAATGTCTAAATTAATGACGCTGAATATGGCCTTCGAGGCTTTAACCGACGGCCGTCTGACACTTGATACACCGATGACCGTGTCTACCCGTGCCCGCAAAATGGGCGGCTCAACCATGTTTTTAAACGAGCAGGACCGCCCCACCGTATCAGACCTGATCTATGGTATAATCATTAATTCAGGTAATGACGCATGTGTGGTGATAGCCGAAGGGCTTGCTGGCACCGAAGATGCTTTTGCCGCCCTCATGACTAAACGCGCCACCACTTTGGGCCTAAGCCAATCAACTTTTAAAAATGCCAGTGGCTGGCCCGCAGATGGCCACCAAATGAGCATGGAAGATTTGGGAAAATTGGCCCTGCGCCTGATCGAAGAGTTTCCACAATTTTACTCATTTTTTTCAAAAAAAGAATTCAACTATGCCAATCGCGCACCTGCCAATCGTTTTAACCGCAATCCTTTGCTTAAACTAAATATTGGGGCCGATGGTTTAAAAACTGGCCATACTGAAGAGGCTGGCTATGGGCTGGTCGGATCCGCCGTTCAGGACGACCGGCGAGTGATTGTCGTGCTTTCAGGCATGGGTTCGGAACATAACCGCTCCGCCGAGGCAGAAAAAATCTTTAATTGGGCCTTTCGTGATTTCACCATTAAAACACTTTTGCCCGCCGGCAAACCTGTTGCACAGGCCGAAGTTTGGCTGGGCGCCCAACATAGCGTGAACCTGGTGCCCGCCTATGACGTACGCCGTCTTGTGCCCACAGAAGGTGCCACAAATTTGACGGCCGAAGTGGTCTATGAAGGGCCCGTTTCTGCCCCGATCATGGCGGGTATGATCTTGGGTGAATTAAATATTTTTGTGCCCGGCTTTGAAAACTCACGCGTGCCATTAGTCGCGCAAACTAGCGTTTCAGTAGGCGGTATGTTTAAACGTTTAGAAACAGCTCTTAATTTGCTGATTTATCGGTTTTTGCTCAATGATGAAGGCCAGTGATGTCAGGCCCCGCCCGCTCACTGGGTGCTTTTATAAGTTTTGAAGGCATTGATGGCTCAGGTAAAAGCACGCAAGCGCGGCTTTTAACGCAAAGCCTCCGCGATTTAGGGCTCGAAGTTGTGCTGACCCGCGAACCTGGTGGATCAGAAGGTGGAGAAGAGATCCGCGCCCTGGTTTTACAGGGTGATGCGGACCGCTGGTCCCCTGAAACCGAGCTATTGCTTTTCACAGCAGCACGGTTCGACCACTTGGAAAAGACCGTTATGCCAGCGCTGAAACGTGGTGCCGTGGTGATAACAGACCGTTTCGCTGATTCTACCCGTATTTACCAAGGAATTACACGCGGCGCACGTGCCAAAATGGTGAATGCGCTGCATGATCTAATGATTGGGATAGAACCAGACCTAACAATATTGATTGACATTGACCCAAAAATTGGCTTCACGCGCGCCACAGACCGTGCGGGTGTTGAGCTACGGTTTGAAAATATGGGCGGCCAAATGCAAAAAGAAATGCGCCAAGGCTTTTTGGATTTAGCGCGAAGCCATTCCCGCTTTGCTATCTTTGACGGCGACGACCTATCCGACCGCATTGCATTAGATGTTTTTAAAACTGCCGTACAAAGGCTGGGCCTTTAGATGGCCAATCTGACCTTGCAAGATCAGCCAGAACCTGACTGCCTAATCGGGACCCCTCATCCGCGACTATGCGCGCAGGTCTATGGTCATAAGGCGGCTGAAACGACCTTTTTGGAAAGTTATAGAGCAGGAAGGCTCCATCATGCCTGGCTGATCGAAGGGCCGCGCGGCGTGGGTAAGTCGTCACTTGCGTGGAAGATGATGCGATTTTTACTGGCCACACCCGAAGATGATGGTGGCATGTTCGCATCCAAGCCCCCAAAAACCCTGTGTATTGCCAAAGACCACCCTGTAGTACGCCGCATTAACGCCTTGTCAGAGCCGCGCCTTTTTCTGCTTCGGCGTGGTATGAATACTTCTAAAACTGGCCTGGCTGCCGAAATTTTGGTCGATGAGGTGCGTAAACTTAAACATTTTTTTCAAATGTCGGCAGCCGATGGTGGGCGGCGAGTTGCTATCATTGACAGCGCCGATGATCTGAACCCTCAAGCCGCAAATGCTTTACTTAAAGTTTTAGAAGAGCCCCCTGCTGAGGTTACGCTGTTTTTGATAGCACATCAGCCTTGGCGGCTTTTGCCTACCTTGCGTTCGCGCTGCCGAAATTTGCGCCTTGACCCGTTGCAACCCGAGGTAATGGCAATGGCAATGGAACAAGCCGGCGCAGAAACTCAAAAAGATCAGATTATACCACTATCTGAATTGGCAGCAGGGTCAGTTGGCGTGGCTATGAGCTTACAAAATCAATCAGGATTGCAGCTTTACAGCCGCATTGTGAAACTATTTGCTACGCTGCCGCACCTGAACCGCACCCAAGCGCTTGACCTTTGTGATACAGCTGCGGGGCGCGGCACCGAAATGCAGTTTGATTTAATTTTAAGTCTGATTGATCTATTTTTGGTTCGCTTAGCAAAGGCAGGATCCATGGGCTATGCTCCACCCGAAGCAGCTCCAGACGAGGCGAGAGTAATCACGCGTCTAGCTCCAACCCGGCGCGCTGCTCGCGCTTGGGCCTATTTGGGTCAAACTCTATCCCTGCGCGCCCGTCAGGGTCGGGCAGTTAACCTTGACCCAGCTGCACTTCTGATGGATATGATCTTGAAGATAGACGAGGCTGCAAGCCAATCCCCAATTTATAGGTAACCATGCCCCCGCTTCTTGTTGACAGCCACTGCCATTTGGACTTTGCCGATTTTGTGGAAGAATTACCCCAAGTAATTGCACGCGCAAATAATGCCGGAGTTACGCGCATGGTCAGTATCTGCACACGACTGCGCCTTGAACTACAAGTCCGCACCATTGCAGAAACGTATGAAGGTGTTTTTTATGCTGCAGGCGTGCACCCTATGTCGGTCGCTTCCGAGCCTATGGTTTTACTACAAGAGCTGCTTGACCTAAGCTACCACCCTAAATTCGTCGGTATTGGCGAAACGGGGCTTGATTATCACTATTCGTCCGAAAGCAAGATTGCACAAATTGACAGTCTTTTGGTGCATATTGAAGCGGCCCACCTAACCGGTTTACCCTTAATTATTCATGCGCGCGATGCGGATGAAGACATGGCTAAAATTTTAACAAGTGAATTTAAAAAACGCTCGTATACATGTGTAATGCATTGCTTTTCTTCAAGTAACAATCTGGGAAAAGCAGCCCTAGATTTAGGATTTTATTTGTCAATGTCTGGGATCACAACCTTTCCTAAATCAGGCGATCTTCGCCATTTTTTTTCGTCAGCACCTTTATCACAGATATTGCTTGAAACAGACAGCCCCTATCTGGCCCCGCCACCCCACCGCGGGCGACGCAATGAACCTGCCTTTACCGAACATACCGCTAAGGTTGGGGCTGAGGTCTTTGGCTTATCGCTTGCTGACTTTGCCCTTGCAACCAGCGCTAATTTCGACCGTCTGTTTTGGAAAGCCGCCGCATTTAAAGATGAAAAATTGCAGGTAGGCCCATCATGACTATCATGCGCCGCTTTACAATTTTGGGCTGCGGATCTTCTGGTGGCGTGCCACGTTTGGGCAATGATTGGGGTCTATGCGATTCAAAGAATTCCAAGAACAAACGGCTGCGCTGTGCACTTTTGATCGAACAACATAGCCCACAAGGCGTGACGAGGGTATTGATTGACACTTCACCTGATATGCGCGCTCAGCTATTAGGCGCGAATGTGGGTACCCTTGATGGCGTGGTTTACACCCACTCCCATGCAGACCATTTACATGGGCTTGATGACCTACGCCAAATCGTATTCAATCGAGGCTCTATGTTGGATGTTTGGGCTAATACGCCCACCAAAGCGGCACTAACATCACGTTTTGCCTATGCTTTTGAAACTCCATCAGGGTCGAACTATCCGCCGATTTTAAAACTAAACACAATTGCAGGGCAATTTGACATCACTGGTGCAGGCGGCACAATCGATTTTATACCCTTTGAGGTCAACCATGGGACTATCACAGCGCTGGGATTTCGCATCGGCGCTTTGGCCTATTTGCCCGATGTGAAAGACATGCCAACCAAAGCATGGAGCCACCTTCAAGACCTAGATGTTTGGATTTTAGATGCGTTGCGCCGCAATCCGCACCCTTCGCACATTCATCTTGATCTGTCGCTTGACTGGATAGCACAGGCTTCACCCAAGCGCGCAGTTTTAACCAATATGCATCTTGATATGGACTATGCCACTCTTTGCTCTGAACTCCCCTCCCATATCACCCCAGCCTATGATGGCCTAAAGATAGAGATCATCCTTTGAACTCTCTATTAGACGTTATTTTGCCGGTCTTTCTGTTGATTGGCTTAGGCTATGGCCTGACCCATCTAAAATGGATTACCTTCGAGATGACCGATACGGTCATGCGATTTTCTCAGAGCATTGCCATTCCAGTACTGCTGTTTGGCTCGATTGCACGACTTGATCTGAAGCAAAATTTCCACCTTGGCCTTTTTGCCAGCTTTTACATCGGCGCCTTTTCTTGTTTTATTTTGGCTTATTTAGGCTCGTTTTATCTATTTAAGCGGCCCCAAACTGACGCGGTGGCGATTGGCTTTGCGTGTATGTTTTCCAACAGCTTACTCTTGGGCCTGCCCATCACTGAACGCGCATACGGTACTAGTGCCTTGGCAGCTAATTATGCGATTGTATCTCTGCACGCGCCTTTGCTGTACGCTTTTGGTATCACGGTGATGGAACTGGTGCGCCAAAGAGGCAAAGACCTATCAAGTCGCGCCCTGGCGAAACAAGTGGCACGCACCATTTTGCACCAGCCTTTGGTCTTTGGACTTTTATTGGGATTTACCTTGAATTTTTCAACCCTGCCACTGCCCAATTTCTTTTGGTCAGCGGTTGATATGCTGGCGACCGCGGCTATTCCTGCTGCCCTCTTTGGCTTGGGAGGCGTGCTTTACCAATACCGCCCCGAGGGCGACATAAAAACCATCTTAATGGCCGTCGTCATCACACTGATCATCCACCCCGCCATCACCTACACCTTGGGTACAAAGGTATTTCACCTAACAACGGAACAACTGCGTTCAGCGGTGCTTACGGCCGCTATGGCGCCAGGTGTGAATGCATATCTTTTCTCAAATATGTATGGTGCAGCGCGACGAGTTGCGGCTTCAACCGTGCTTTTGGCCACCGTAGGCACAATTTTTACCGCTTGGGGATGGCTGCAGATTTTACCCTAGAACGCCGCCATCAGCCAAAAGCCTACGCACAGTACCTACCAATGTTTACATGTAACCTTACTGGTGATTCGCCTGCAGGGGTATTCCTTTGATGGCATCGCTGTGATCGTGCAGAGAAAGATGATCCACTATCGTGGCTGAAGCACGGTTGAGACCGATGACCTGCACTTCGATCCCTAAACGGCGAAACTTGGATATCACAGCGTCCAAAGCAGCTACAGAAGAGATGTCCCAAATATGCGAGGCTGCGATATCAATCGTGACGCGATCTAGGTCTTCCTTGAAATCAAAGGCCTGAGTAAAGTCGTCAACACTGGCAAAGAAAAACTGCCCTTCCACACAATAGTGGCGTTTGCGCCCGTCAGCAGATGGGGTCGAGCTGACCTGAAAGAGTTGTGAGATTTTCCACGCAAAAAAGATGCCTGATAACAGCACCCCAACCCCAACGCCAATTGCCAGATTGTGAGTATAAATCACCGCTGCAACAGTGGCCAACATCACCACGGAAGATGAGGTAGGATGCTGCCGCATGGCCACAATCGAACTCCAACTAAAGGTACCAATCGAGACCATGATCATAATAGCGACCAAAGCCGCCATCGGAATGCGCGCCACAAGATCACCCAAGCCCACACAAAACACCAGCATCATCATACCCGCAGCAAAGGCCGACAGGCGCCCTCTCCCACCTGATTTCACATTAATCACCGATTGTCCGATCATAGCACAGCCCGCCATGCCGCCGATAAAGCCAGTAAATGTATTGGCCAAACCCTGACCTATACATTCTTGATCACGGCTTGAAGTCGTATCAGTTTCTTCATCTACTATGGTTTGCGTCATCAAGCTTTCCAAAAGCCCAACCATCGCCACCGCCACAGAATAAGGCCAGATTATCTGTAAAGTTGTGAAATTAAAAGGGATATCAGGGATCAAAAATATAGGCAAAGTATCAGGTAATTGGCCCATATCTCCAACCGAACGTACATCTAAATTCAGCGCCAACGACAAAACTGTTAGAACTACAATCGTTACCAAAGGCGAAGGAATGGTCTTGGTAACATATGGAAATAGGTAAATGATAGCCAAACCCAAAGCCACCAAAACATAAGTCAATGCAGTCACATTACTTGGGTTCAGTTCTGGAATCTGCGCTAAAAATATTAAAACGGCTAAGGCGTTCACAAAGCCGGTCATCACCGATTTTGAAACAAACCGCATCACAAATCCCAATCGCATAAACCCTGCGGAAATTTGCAACAGCCCCGCCAAAACAGTAGCAGCCAAAAGATACTGCAGTCCATGGTCTTTAACCAAAGTCACCATCAACACGGCCGTTGCTGCTGTGGCCGCCGAAATCATACCGGGCCGTCCGCCCGCAAACGCAGTTATGACTGCTATCGAGAAACTGGCATAAAGCCCGACCTTAGGGTCAACGCCAGCAATCAGTGAGAAGGCTATCGCCTCCGGGATCAGCGCTAAAGCCACTACCAACCCAGACAGGAGATCACCCCTAATATTGCCAAACCATTGATTTTTATACTCTGAAAGGGTCATATATCCATTCCTTTGGCCCGCTAGGCCCATCCATCTACTATCTGCCATGGCCTTAGCCCGCTCAGCGCTAAAGGCCAAGGGGCCCAGGCAATAAATAACTAGTTTTCCCAAAATGCTCGGCTAATTGATCGCAATTCTTGACAATGTTGTTAATCGCAGATTTTTTTGGAACTTTGAGCCTGATTAAGTAGAACTGTCTTTCTTATTCTTGAACCCTTGTGATTGGTCGCGCAGCATGGGAAAATGACCCAAAGCGGTTAAACTGAACGGGTGTTTTATGGGTTCTTTGGCAGATATTTCGAAATTAAAACTCACACATTTGCAAAGGCTTGAGGCCGAGAGCATTCACATCATGCGTGAAGTTATGGCTGTGGCGCAAAATCCCGTGATGCTTTATTCTGTGGGCAAAGATAGCGCTTGTATGTTACATTTGGCAAAAAAAGCCTTTTTCCCTGCACCTCCACCTTTTCCTTTGCTTCATGTTGACACAACTTGGAAGTTCAAAGCCATGTATGATCTACGCAAAAAAGCTGCGCTCGATGCGCAGGTGGAGCTTTTGGTTTATCAAAATCCCGAAGCCTTGGAAAAAGGCATCAATCCCTTTGACCACGGATCTTTACATACCGACATGTGGAAAACCGAGGGTCTCAAACAAGCGTTAACCAAATATGACTTTGACGCAGCTTTTGGTGGAGCGCGGCGCGACGAAGAGAAATCTCGCGCAAAAGAGCGGATTTTTTCCTTCCGATCCACCAACCATAATTGGAACCCAAAAAATCAGCGCCCTGAAATTTGGCAGCAATATAATGCACGCAAATTTAAGGGCGAATCCATTCGCGTGTTTCCTTTGTCTAATTGGACTGAACTTGATATTTGGCAATATATTCATCTAGAGGGGATCGAAATTGTACCCCTTTATTTTGCCGCTCCTCGCCCAGTGGTTGAACGTGATGGGATATTGCTGATGGTTGATGACAGCCGTTTCCGGCTCCGCACCGGTGAAGTGCCCATGCAAAAGTCAATTCGCTTTCGCACATTGGGCTGCTACCCCCTGACAGGTGCCATTGAAAGTACCGCAGCCATGTTACCCGAGATCATTCAAGAAATGCTTCTGACCAACACCTCTGAACGCCAAGGTCGCGTGATCGACAATGATCAATCCGCCTCAATGGAGAAAAAGAAGCAAGAGGGGTATTTCTAATGCAAAACTTAGACCCCACCTATGTAACAGATACGCTTATTGCCCAAGATATTACCGCTTATTTAAAAAAGCACCAACATAAGACAATGCTGCGCTTTATCACCTGCGGATCGGTGGATGATGGCAAGTCAACCCTGATCGGGCGGCTTTTATACGATTCAAAGATGATCTTTGAAGATCAACTTGCTAACTTGAAAAGAGACAGCAAGACTTTGGGCACCCAGGGCGCCGAGATAGACTTTGCCCTTTTGGTTGATGGCCTAGCGGCAGAACGCGAACAGGGCATCACCATCGATGTGGCTTACCGTTTCTTTTCAACAGATAAGCGCAAGTTTATCGTCGCCGACACGCCTGGGCATGAACAATATACCCGCAATATGGTGACCGGTGCCTCAACTGCTGATTTAGCAATTATATTGATCGATGCGCGCCAAGGCGTGCTGACGCAGACCAAGCGCCACTCCTATTTGGTGCATTTGCTGGGGATCAAAAACCTGGTCTTGGCTGTCAATAAAATGGATCTGGTGGGTTATTCACAAGCTATATTTGATGAAATTACAACAAAATATCAAGAATTTGCAACATCAATTGGCATCAATGCCTTTACCGCAATGCCTATTTCAGGCCTACGCGGTGACAATATCGTGACAAAATCCAAGGTGATGCCCTGGTATCGTGGCCCTACACTTTTGAACCATTTGGAAGAAGCCTCAATTCAAACGGCTGACCTTGCCCAAGCACCCTTTCGTATGCCCGTGCAATGGGTCAACCGCCCGCATTTAGACTTTCGTGGATTTGCGGGAACAATCGCTGCCGGCCACGTCAAACCTAATGATTTATTGAGGGTCCTGCCCTCTGGTAAAACGGCTCGAGTAAAAGAGATCGTCACCTTTAACGCTAGCCTGCCCCATGCAATTGCGGGCCAAGCGGTGACCCTCACGCTGGACACAGAAATTGATTGCTCGCGCGGCGATGTTTTGGTGGCCGCCGATACGCCTTGCGAAGTGGCCGATCAGTTCGAAACTACAGTGATTTGGATGGATGAAGACGAAATGCTGCCCGGTCGAACCTATATTTTACAAATAGGCGCGCAAAGTGTGACGGCCACCTTACAAGCACCCAAATATGAAGTGAATGTGAACACGCTTGAACATATGGCGGCGCGCACTCTAAAGCTCAATGCTATTGGCATTTGCAATCTGTCGGTCAGCAAACCCATCGTGTTTGAAAATTTTGAGAATTTGCCCTCGATGGGTGAATTTATTTTAATCGACCGCGCGTCAAACCGCACCGTTGCGGCGGGGCTGATCCATTTCGCCTTACGACGCGCGCAAAATATCCATTGGCAAGCGATTGAGATTAACCGTGACGCCCATGCCGCGCAAAAAAACCAAAAACCGAAACTGGTTTGGTTTACCGGCCTTTCAGGGTCGGGAAAATCGACCATCGCCAATCAAGTGGAAAAGCGCCTGCATGCGTTGGGGAAACACAGTTTTCTGCTGGATGGCGACAATGTACGACACGGTCTGAACCATGATTTGGGCTTTACCGATGCCGACCGAGTGGAAAATGTACGCCGCGTCGGTGAGGTTGCCAAGTTAATGACCGACGCGGGCCTTGTTGTGCTCACTGCCTTTATTTCACCCTTTAGGGAAGAACGCCAAATGGTGCGCGATCTTATGGAAAATGGTGAATTTATCGAGGTCTTTGTGAACACGCCGCTGGCCGAGGCAGAAAGGCGTGACGTGAAAGGACTTTATAAAAAAGCGCGCGCGGGTCAGCTCAAGAACTTCACAGGCATAGACAGCCCCTATGAAGCACCCAAATCCCCCGAGATCGAAATCGACGCCACAATGCTGGACGCCGATGCGGCTGCAGAATTGATTGTGGATTATATTTTGTCTCAAAATTAAGATAAATTAAATTTTTAGTTTCAATATATTAGATGGAATTCTTTAGATATTAGTTAAATTCTGAAATTTGGACAGTGCGTCTTTCATCGACTGAACGCAGCGCAGCTTCTGCCAAAACCAAAGCCGCCAAGCCATCTTCCCCCGATGGCGACGCGGGAGATTTTTCCAAAACATAGCCTACAAAGGCCGCGATTTCAGCAGCATATGCCTCGACATAACGGGTCACGAAAAAGTCATGTAATGCGGGCTCGGTAAAGCCTTTTTCGGTTGCCAGAGCAATAGAAACGGGCCGTTGATTATGGGCAAATACCGCACCTTTTGACCCATGCACTTCTATCCTTTGATCATAGCCATAAGTCGCACGGCGTGAGTTTGAAATAACCGCTTGGCGCCCACTGGAGGTTTTCAGAAGTACTTGCACGGAGTCAAAATCCCCTACTTCACCGATCGCAGGATCGACCAACACGGCGGCGGTAGCACTAACCTCGGCTATCTCTTCCCCAAGTAAAAATCGTGCCATGTCAAAATCATGAATGGTCATATCGCAAAAAATTCCACCCGAACGTTTGATATATTCAACAGGCGGCGCGCCTGGGTCCCGCGAGGTGATCACGGCCATCTCGACGGTGCCGACACTGCCTTTGTCGATCTCGTGGCGCAGAGCTGAAAAATGCGGATCAAAACGGCGGTTAAAGCCGACCATCAACGTGGCCTTACACGCACGCACCACTGCAAGGCAGGATTTAACCCTCGCTATATTCAGATCAATGGGCTTTTCGCAAAAGATTGCTTTGCCGGCTTTAGCAAATTTTTCTATCAGATCGGCATGTGTGTCTGTCGGTGTGCATATCACCACAGCATCAATGCCATTTTCAGCCGCAATCTGATCAATGCTACGTACTTCAGCGCCATAAAGCGCTGCCAAGTCTTGAGCCGAAGGGGCATGAGTATCAGCTACAGCGATTATCCGCGCCGATACTTGCGAAGCAATCGCCTTAGCGTGCACCTTACCTATACGGCCCGCGCCTAGTATAGCAAAACAAAGTGTCATTATTTATCCTTTTCCAGCGCAAAACCTCAATCCTAACATCAGTATATTTGGTCCATCCGCGCATTCCTAGGGGCAGCACACGAACGGACAATTTCGCTCTTCTACCTTTAGCCGATCTTTTGGCAGTCAGAAAATTTTTTACACCCCACAGATGTCCAGAAACGACATTTTTTCACGCCACACTTGTTCGTATGAATTAGTGGCTTCCATATTCAGGGATCAAACGCAAAAGCACATGTGCCGCCCCCAAGGAATGCGCAGATGGACCAAATATATTGATGCGCTTTTGCGCAATCTTTAGATGCCAAAACTGATCATATCTTCGGGTCGGTCAATGTCAATCAGATGCCCGGGCAGAAGATGGATTAGGCTTTCACCCTGAAATCCACGCAGAATAGAACTTGCACCCTGATCGCCACTTAAACCCAGCAATGCGTCAAAATGAATCTTCGAAAATCCTGCAGGTGGCAGATATTTTAGCCCGTTAGGCAAATCGATCACTGTGCAAGCGCCGCCCAAGCGGCGGGTGGCGCTTGCAACCTGACCAAGATCGCTGCTCGTAACCAAGGGCATGTCCGCAAGGGCGATAAGCACTTCGCTAGCACCCATTTGAATTGCCGTTGTGACCCCGGCAATCAGGCTTGACGATTGGGCCCCACCATCGCCAGTTTTTGGGGGCAGAATTTTAAATCCTGCAAAAATCTCACCGACGTCGGGGTTTGAAACAACGGCAAGTCGCGCATCCAAAGTGGCTTCTCGCATAGCTTCGGCGCTGTAAGCGGCCATCGGTTGGCCTTTAAGTGAGGTTAAAAGCTTATCTTGGACCCCAAAACGGCGCGAATTACCAGCGGCAAGCACGATACCAACTATCACGATAGGCTCGCGATTATACTTTGGGCTTTTGCCACAACCGGCACAACCAAAACCCGCAGGTGAGGCGCAAAAGAACCATAAAAGGCTAACGCTAACGCTAACGCTTCCGCCCCACTACTTTGCGAATGTGATCCCATCATCCACCCTGCATGAAGGGCATCAGCACCACTTCACTCGTAGGGCTGATAGGGGTAAACCACGCCTCTTTATAAATTAGTCCATCAATCGCCATAGATACACCACGTTCTATTTGTGGTTTCATGCCAGGATAGTGGCTCACTAAGGCGTCACATAGTTCTTTAAAGTTAGTAGCCTCTACCTCGACCGTTTTTCGGCCATCTGCATATTGGCGCATGGTTCCCCATAGCGTGACTGCGACCATGATTAGTCCTTTAAAATGGCATGCAAAATGCGTGGCGGCGACATTGGCAACTGCGATAGCCTTTTTCCAATCGCTCGCGACACAGCATTCGACACGGCACCAAGCGGTGGTACAATCGGCGTTTCACCTACCCCGCGCACGCCGTAAGGATGGCCAGGATTTGGAATTTCTAAAATCACTGTATCAATATTTGGTAGGTCCGAAGCCACGGGAATACGGTAATCAAGAAAACCTGCATTTTGTAAGCAACCGTCTTTGCCATAGATATATTCTTCGTTCAACGCCCAGCCTATGCCCTGCACTGCCCCACCTTGCATTTGCCCTTCGACATAGGACGGATGCACGGCCCGACCCGCATCTTGAAACACTGTATAACGGAGAATTTTTGTGGCACCTGTTTCAGGATCAACTTCCGCATCACAAAGATGCACTCCAAAGCTGACGCCCGCGCCGTCGGCATTAACCTCAAAATGGCCTGCAATTGGCCCGCCAGTTTCAAAAGCCACGGCAGCAATGTCGGCCAAGCTCATAGGTGGGAATTTACCTGCATTTTCGCCCGCAGGCATGGCTGCGCCATTTTCCCACATGACCGCATCAGGATCGATGCCCCATATTTGCGCTGCGCGGCCACACATTTTTTGAATGGCGTCTTGCGCGGCTTTAATGGTGGCAAGCCCAACCGAAAAAGTCACACGTGATCCGTCGGTGATATCATTATGACCAAGTGAGGCTGTGTCAGCAATGATGGTGCGTACCTTTTCATAAGGCACGCCTAGTTCTTCGGCCGCCATCAAGCTGATTGACGCACGCGAGCCACCTATATCGGGGTTACCCTCGATTACGCTTACGGTGCCATCGGTATTTACATTCAAAGACACGCACGTATTGCCCCCAAAGTTAAACCAAAAACCCGCCGACAGTCCGCGACCCTGATTGGGACCTAAAGGGGCCGAGTAATGCGGATGTGCCTTAGCAGACTCGAGGGTTGCAACAAGTCCCACATCGTCAAATGTTGGACCATAGGATGATTTTGTGCCCTTACGCGCCGCATTTTTAAGCCGCACGTCAATCGGATCAAGCCTTAAGATCTGGCAAAGCTCATCCACCACGCTTTCAACGGCGTAAATGGCCATAGGCGCGCCCGGTGCACGGTAGGCTGCTTCTTTGGGCCGGTTGGTTAGCACGTTCCAGCCCAAGGTCTCAACCGCAGCCAGATCATATGATGCAAAGGCAGATTGTGCGCCCATGCTGACGGTCTCGTTGGGGAACGCACCACCCGAATAGCGCAGCTCTGCATGACCTGCAGTAATTTTTCCATCGCGCGCCATGCCAATTTTCACATCCATTGACGAGGAAACAGTAGGCCCTGTGGCACGAAAAACCTCAGACCGGGACATTACTAATTTCACGGGTCGTCCCGATTTTCGCGACAGCGCCAAAGCCACGGGTTCAATGAAAACATTGGTCTTGCCGCCAAAACCGCCGCCAATTTCGGATGCAGTCACGCGCAATTGGCTTCCTTCAAGTCCCAGTAATGCCGCACAAACATCACGCACGTTATATTGGCCTTGGGTACAACACCAAAGCTCAGCCTTGCCATCGGTTGTCATCTGCGCAAGGCAGGCATGCGGTTCTATATAACCTTGATGAGTGGCGGCAGTTTTAAAACTGCGCGACACAATGTGTTGGGCTTTAGCAAAGCCCGCATCCAGATCGCCATGCCCAAAGGCACAGTGATAGGTCACATTTTGTGAAAACCCTGCTGGCACATTTTCAAGAGCGCGACCCCCTTGCACGATTGGAGCATCTGTGGCCATTGCATCGTCAACCTCGATCACATGTGGCAGCGCGCAGTATTCGACTTTGATTAGCTTTAAAGCTTCTTGTGCCGCTTTTGCGGTCAGCGCAGCGACTGCAGCCACCGCATGTCCATCATAAAGCACACGTTTTAAAGCCAAACAGTTTTCTTGAATATCGCGTAAAAACTCTTCGTCTTGCGCTACAAGGTCAGCACCTGTGACAACAGCTTTCACGCCGCCATGGGCCAGCGCCGCTGACACATCAATCGATAGAATTTCAGCATGAGCATGGGGGCTGCGCAAGATAACACCTATCAACATACCTGGTGCCGAGGCGTCAGCACCATAAAGCGCGCGGCCTGTGACTTTGTCGTCACCGTCGGGGCGTGCGGGTCTTGTACCAACTTGTTTGAATTTGCGGATATGTGGAACTTGGTTCATCAAGAGGCCCTCATCTGTACAGCAGCCGCCTGAACGGCGCTGATAATCTTATCATAGCCAGTGCAACGGCACAGGTTTCCCGCCAGCCAAAAGCGCAGTTCTGTATCTGTGGGGGATGGGTTTTTATCGAGCAAAGCTTTGGCTGCAACCAAGATTCCCGGTGTACAGATACCGCATTGTAAAGCCGCATGATCAATGAAGGTTTGCTGCAAAATATGTAAGCTATCGCCCAAAGCCATGCCTTCGATGGTGCTCACCTCGGCCCCTTGGGTTTCAACGGCCAACACAAGACACGAACATACTAAGCGGCCATCTACCATCACGGAACAAGCCCCGCAATCACCGGTGCCGCAGCCTTCCTTCGTGCCGGTCAGGCCCAAACGATTGCGCAGCACTTCCAGCAAAGTTTCATCAGGCGCACAGGTGAATTCAACACTGTCACCATTCACCTTGGTTGCAACATGAGTATTTTTCATAAGTTTGCTCCTGCGCGATCAAAGGCTACTTGCGCCGTGCGGCGAGCCAAAACGCCGGCCACATGGGTACGATATTCGATGGTTCCACGCTTATCATCAATTGGATTACAGGCGGCAGAAGCCGCTTCATCTAACCTATCCAAGGCCGCATCATCAAGTCTGCTGCCTAATATGGCGTCGGCACAGGCTTGCACTAAGAGAACTGTCGGCGCCACTGCGCCCAGCGCGACGCGGGCCGTTGATATGGTTTTGTCTGAACCTAAAATAATATTCACACCAGCAGAGACAACCGCGATGTCCATTTCAGACCGGGGTGTAAAACGTTGATAAGCATCACTGCTGCCGGCAGCGCGGGCGGGCAAAAAGATCGCTTCGACAAATTCGCCGCGCAAAAGTGTGGTACGCCCTGGCCCTACGGAAATATCTTCGGCGGGCACATCTCGCATGCCATTCGGGCCAACCAAGCGAATGGTTGCACCCGCAGCAACCAGACAAGGCACCGCATCCGCCGCGGGCGAAGCATTGCACAAGTTCCCCGCCAAAGTGGCACGCCCTTGCACTTGCGTTGAACCAATCAGCTTAAACCCTTCTGCCAAACCAGGCCAAGCCGCACAAAGTGCGCTATGTTCGCCCAACTCAGCACCCGACACGGCCGCCCCAATGCGAAAGCTGCCTGCATGGAGCTCGATGTCACGCATGCCCGGAATATGCTTCACATCTACAATCAAATCAGGCGCAATCATCTGCGCCTTAAGTTGCACCAAAAGATCGGTTCCACCGGATAAAATTCGCGAAAGACCCGGTTCTTGTGCCAAATATTGCACAGCCTGATCAACTGTTTGTGCCGTTACATAACGCATCATAATTCTCTCATCTGGCTAAGGCCAAGGCCCTAACTTTTTTGATAATCTGACCACAAACTAAGACCTCGCGCAAGGGTCATGTATTTTCAGTATTGTAAGTCGCTGGGGTCTACGCTCAATTAAGGAGGGGTCAACATCTTGGCTGGATTAAATATCCCCATAGGGTGACAGACCCTTTTACTGGCATACATATCCGCCAGTGCTGTGCCATTTTGGATTTGCTTATATTTAATTTTGCAAAGCCCAATACCATGTTTACATAAATTATACCGACAAAGCCTAACGATATGGCACATAAATCTTCCAAAAATTGCTGCACTTTAGTCACATCAATCGTACCAATAGGATCAAAATATAAAACGCAGTAAAAATTAATTGCTCGCGGATTGTTTGGGAGTGTATTATCTATTAAATAGAGCTGAAAAATATAATTTCATGTCCTTTAAGCCGTGCTACCCAGGCGGATTAGTGCCCTGACCTTAAAGCTTCATGTGATCCGTTTGACGACCATTGCCATTAAAACTTTAATAGGATTGAGCATGCCTGCACCACACAATTTTTTAAAAGAACAACTTGCATCCGGAGACGTATTACTAGGCTGCTGGGTTGCCTTCGCAAATGATTATGCCATTGAAATTACCGCAAATGCGGGCTTTGACTGGCTGCTTATTGACGGCGAACACGCGCCGAATAATTTGCTAACAACAATTGCGCAGTTGAGGGTTGTGCAGAGTTCCCCCTCGCAAGCAATGGTCCGCTTGCCTGATGATGATCCCGTAAAAATCAAAAAATTTCTTGATATAGGAGTACAAAACCTACTGATACCCATGATAGAAAGCGCCGAACAAGCCAAAAATTGCCTGCGCGCATGTTTTTATCCGCCACATGGGTTTCGTGGTGTGGGATCTTCAATCGCCCGGGCGTCACAATTTTCAGCTATCCCTGATTATTTAGAAACAGCCAATGAGCAAATCTGCATAATGTTGCAGGTTGAAAGCCGCAAAGGAATAGAAGCTCTCGACGATATTTTAGCCCTTAATGATTTAGACGCTGTATTTATTGGCCCGTCTGATCTGGCAGCTGATATGGGCTATTTGGGCAAACCCCAACACCCCGAGGTCAAAAAAGTCGTTTTTGAGGCTATAGGTAAAATTCGCGCGGCGGGCAAAGCGGCAGGCGTCTTGGCCCTTTCATCCGATTTCATTCAAGAATGTAAAGACGCGGAGGCCAATTTCATCGGGGTAGCGATGGATGTTACCGCCTACAGTCAAACCATTCGCGCTTTGGCAAAGGCCTATCGTTAATTACTTAACGCCAAGTATTAATTCATATACTTTACTATTCACCATAAAAGCGACGATCATTAGACAGGGAAATGCAAACGAATAGTATAACGAACGCAAGATTTGATCTAATTGAAAAAAAGCAAGCCTAACCCAATCGTAAATTAGATAAAGGCCAAGCCGTACAAAATTATAGTATCTCTATCAATAATGTTCGCTGGAGGTATTAAATGCATAAAACTTTAGGATAGGTTCAGCGTTCCCCATGCACTCTAATATTGAAAGCCCAAATCTGACGCAACGTATTCCAGATAAAGGTTTAACCGACTTGAACCCCTGCATGACTGAAAATCCACTTAAAGAGGCACTGTTTTTATGGGGCTACGTAGGTTCTGATGTGACACTTCTTGCCGACCGTGAAAACAAAGTCTACCGAGTTGACACCGTATCAGGCCCAGTGGCCCTGCGTCTTCACAGAGCAGGATTACGAACTATGGATCAGTTAATTTCTGAACTTGATTGGATGGCCGCAATGGGTCTTGCCGGCTTAAGCGTTCCCACCCCTATTGAAAACCAGAGTGGCATGCTTGTTGCGCAAATAGGCGTACTTTTTGTTGATGTTCTGTCTTGGATAGAAGGTGAACCGATGGGCACTGGTGGACTGAGCAGCAGTGCTATTGAGACGCATAAAGCTTACGGACTTTTGGGACAAGCCATGGCAAAATTACATATTGCATGCGATAGTTGGACACTTCCTAAAGGTTTTTCAAGACCAAGCTGGGATCAATCTGGACTTCTGGGACTTAACCCTCTTTGGGGCAGATTTTGGGAAAACTCCCAGCTAAGCGCGTACCAAAAGGCTCTACTTTTAGACTTTCGTGCTAAGGCAGGCGCAGATATGCCGCAAAAAAACCTTGATTATGGTCTGATTCACGCCGACCTCGTCCCAGATAATGTGATAATCGGGCGCGACGGCGTGGTGATTATTGATTTCGACGATGGCGGTTTTGGTTATAGGCTGTTTGACCTTGTGACAGTTATGAACCGTACCGATCGCTTAGCCGAAAACCAAAAACAAAAAGATGTTTTTTTAGACGAATATATCAAAGAACGCGCAATTGACTTAAATGATATTGTTCTATTCTCAGCGTTGCGTGCAGTGACCTATGTGGGCTGGTTTATCCCTCGGCTAAAAGAAGACAAACACCATAGCCAAAATCAGCATTATATTGATTTCGCGATACAGAAAGTTAAATTATACTTAAAAATATGACTTAAGTCCCAAGCCAGAAGATACAAAAATTTCAGGGTAAGCGCCACAATATTGCTTTGCTATTTCCAAATATTAATGACTTGATGTCTACTTGCATAATACCGGTTCGCCACTGAAACAAAGCTTTTAGCATTAGCCACATGTGCGACGATCTGAATCCGACGCTTTAGTGCACATTTATCTATTTTTAAATTATTATATATTGCTTAACAGCTATAGTCTCCACAGACTAAATTAGTCTAATAGGTTGCCCTCCCACCCGAAAGATCAAAGACTGCCCCAGTTGAAAAAGCATTTTCCTTGGTGCAAAGCCAAGTGATCATATCGGCTGCTTCTGTAAGTTCTAAGAACCGTCCACGAGGAATTTTAGCTAACATATAGCTGATATGTTCAGGGCTCTGTTGATCGAGAATTCTGGTACGCGCAGCGGCGGGGGTCACACAATTTACAGCTATATCCAGATCTGCATATTCTTTTCCCAAGGATTTAGTAAGTGCAATCACCCCAGCTTTTGACGCTGAATAGGGAGCAGCCATTAGGGTTACCCTCATTCCCAGCAATCGAGGCAATATTAACCACCCGCCCGTAACCCTGCTCCACCATTTGGGGCAAAATTGCGCGTGCAGTATGAAAAATACCATTTAAATTCACATCAATAACATGCGCCCATTCTTGAGGATCATAATCAACAAGTTTGGCATTAGACCCTGCAATGCCAGCAGAGGCTACTAAGACAGAAACGGGACCCATCTCTTGGGCAATTTGCGTGGCCATATTGGTCACAGCAGAGCAATCCGTCACGTCCACTCCGTAAGCCACTGTACCATGGCCCAACTGTTCTGCGGAAACTCTGGCAAGGTCTGCGTCTTGATCCGCAATTGCCACCCGCGCACCCGACTTGGCGAAACTCTGCGCCACTGCAAAACCAATGCCCTGTGCACCACCTGTTACCAGAGCGACTTGTCCCGAAAGATCATAGACGTTCATTGTGCCCTCAGCTGCCTAGATTGCGATATTAGGCGTATGTTCGGGTCGAAGATCAAGCGGAAATCTGATTAGATTTCAAATTTAGAGCTATTGGCTAAGTTATATTTTCAAAAAACTAAACAAAATCAGCATGATAGCAGAAAAACCTTTAAAAAAGATAGCCGTAAAAACCTACAATGGCTTCGACCAAGCGTTCAGGTGAATTTTCAGTTAATCGGCTGTACCACGCAAAAAACATCGTCAGTCTTCTTCAAGAGGCGGGGCCAAGTGTACTGCTCACGATGAACTGAAGCACCGCCTAACGCACCGTCAAGAAAAAAAGCTAATTTCCATAATGGTGGGTAACCTGGCACCAAGCTGTTGCCGCCAATCATATTTGGTGGGAACGGCCGTTTTTGCTGGCGTGTTGTTTAGGAATGCAGGGCAAATTAATCTGGATGTTAGTCTCAAAGGTGATGGCTATAAAAATCACGAGCCAAACGCAACGACGATACTCGCCAATTGGCCCCAAGCCAATGCAAAAGGGTTGCAATCTGCAGTTTCTAGAGTGCGCGTTGAAGGTTCAACGGCCTGCGCACTCTTTCCTGCCTAAATGTTGGCGGCCACCACAATCTTACGTCAATTGGCTTTACATGCAGCCCAGTGGCCAAAAATGCCCAATAGCGGCCATTTAGCTGCAGTCGAGTAGCCCAAAGTTTTTAGTGAAAAATATCCGCCACTTTGTCAAAATTCTACGCTAAGAAAGACCACGGGGCAGCTTATCTCCAGCTCTGAACATTTGTTAAATCTTCTTTCCACCAACATTTATTGTCACTTTACCGGCATTCGAATCTGATGTGGCCAAAACCTTTGGCTTCTCTTTTTTGGGTTTTTTCACTTCTTTATTGCTGCGGGTATTGTTGCCTTTAGACATTATATTTCCTTTGTTTTGAAGCCTAAGTTGCACGAAGTGGCAGAGCCAGAAAGGCTTTATTTAAACGTCTCATGGACGGCCTGACGCTGACATAGCATTTATCTTCCAGACCTTACCACAGCTTGGGCACCAAACACAGAGCCTGATTGCCCCCCTCCAAAGTGTTATAAATGCCAAATCCATGATGGCTTGGATCCAGCAACTTAGACTAAAAGTAGCCTCCAGCGGGATATAAATATCTGAAAAGACTATTCGAGGTCTTTGGCGCAACAAAAAAAGTGCTACTTCCATTAAATAACAAGAGCTTAAGTGTAATAAGTGAACTTACTGGGGGATGTATTTGTGGATCAATTAGATACAAAATTTCCGCACCGTCATTACGAACCGATACCCGCTATTACCACTTTTACAAAAAAGCATTGAAAACACATTTTTGTGCTTATTTGGCTGCTGAAAAATTGACGCTGATGGGCGAAAAAATCTCCACATTCAAATATGTTCATCAGAACATGGCCACTGCCCAAGTCCGTGATTTGTAATAAATCGGGAACAGGTATCAGCGCAAAAATACGGCGCTTTTCAGATATTTAGATGGCTAAATATCAGCAGCTTGGATAAGTCGCACTAAATTAATGTGGCTGCCCATCTCTTTGATGAAGGTCAGCTCAAACGGTCAAAAAATCAAACACAACTTCACTTTAAAAAAATCAATTAGGGAGTTACAGCAAGGATTAAATCATATATTGATCGATAATTTTTCTAATTATTTTTAAATTTTTTATAAGAAAATTTAGACAGCGCCATCGAACCTTGGGGCTCAAACTTATCAACGAAAGCTCTTAATTTTTCATAATTTATTTCCATTTTGATGCGCTCGCATGCATGACAGTTACACCAAAGTAGGTCACCACAATATCGGTTACAATTTAAATCCCATTGGTAAATATAGCATCAACTGTTTTAATTTGGAATGGCACTTGCCAGCTTTGACGCTCCTGAAGTCTAGCAATTATTTCTACCACATGACACAGCTAAAACGTTTCTGACCTCCTCATCCTGGGACCCTGTAAGAGTTTTAATGTCATTGAGCAAAAGAGATACTGTTCTTGGGATATTTTTATGTTTTTAAAAAGCTGTTGTTACTTTGAAAATTCATTATCTGAAGTATCTTTACCATTTAACATAGGCATATTTTCTTCATCATTAAGAATACCTACATTAGGTATCTAACTGCATCTTATGGCCACTATAGTGAGGTCCAGACGGAAATTGCAAAGCGGCGATTCCGAGAATAAAAAAATGAAAATTGACTAACTACGAAAATAGTTTTCACCACTCTCTGTCCAATTTATATTAACCTTATGAAATAAAATTCTGAAATATTAAATTACATTTTATCATAGACTTAACGGCGGCTCCTTTTTTAAACAGCGGTATAAACTTTGCTTTTTTGGGCGAAAAAAGCGCCTCACAATAAATCGCAAAACATCACAAAGCTCGGTCTACACTAGTTTGAACACTAGCTACTCCTTACCTTAACAGCATTTTTGCAAGTAACTATAATTACATCTCTATAAAATGCTCATCAAATGTTTTCAGCTTTCCAAAAATCGTAGCACCAAAAACTTTCCGTAGAAATTTGTTATCCTTAGACCATTCAATTACAGCCTCGGGGGGTAAATCCATTATTTTTTCATCAAATATCATGAGCGTTTTAGACTGGCCCTGGATACGTTTTAAGTTTTCCAAAAAATCGGGTTCCTTGGAAGCGTTTTGAAAATGAATAATAAGAAACTCTGCTGCCATTTGGTTTTGCCAAATGACCTTTTGTAGTTTTTTAATTTTGTGCCTTTTGAACCAGTCAATCATTTCAAATTTATCCAAATAATTTTTAAAACCATACAGCAATTAAAATAACCAAATACAATCTAAATCAAGCTTTGAAATGGTTAATTACATCAGGTCAGAAGTAATATACTGGCCTTTACAAAAAATGATTGGCTTAGGTGCACTATTTTGTCTTCTCAAAGATTGCGCCGTGCTGAGTGAGGCGGTTTAGGTAATTGTGCGTCCCCATGACGCTTAGGTCAAATAGTGTGACCTCGCTCAAGCGATGGAAGGTGCCACCGGCAGGAGAAAATGAATGACACAAAAAAGGTCCAATTTTTTAGAAAACGGACAATATTTCCAAATGATTTAATAGTAATCACCAACTTTACAGCAGTTTTTGAAAGAGTTGGTAGTTTTTCCGACCAAGGTTTATCCAATCTTCAGTGACGCAAAAATTCATTAGGAGCTTTTTTTAATTGAGACAATTATCCAGATAAAGCTCTACTATCCTAGAACTTCCCGAACTGACTCTTTTAGCTTTTCGGCAATTTCGTCGACCTCTTCATGGGTCAGACAAAAGGGTGGCGCAAAACCCAGAATATCGCCTTCGGGCATGGCGCGGCTGATGATGCCCCTTTTTAATAGCGCGGCATTTAAGGCGTAGCTGATTTTTTTATCCATGTCGAAATATGTCCAGCTGTCTTTATCCGCCACAAATTCAACCGCGCACATCAGGCCCTCACCCCGTACTTCGCCTACATTTTTGTGATTACCAACAGCTTCCATGAGTGTTTTTTCAGATAGGCACCGACTTCTCCAGCATTTTGCACAAGGTTTAGCTGATCTATGAGTTTTAGATTGGCCACGCCCGCAGCCGTACAAACTGGATGGGCGGAATAGGTCCATCCGTGGCCTATGGGTCCAAGCTTATCCGTACCCGCTTCTAGAATTTTCCAAAACTTCACTGACGATGGAACCCAACAGGGGCGCATAGGCCGAAGTTAAGCCTTTGGCGATGGTGATGATATCTGGCTTCATGCTGTAGTGATCAGAGCCAAACATCGACCCCAAGCGGCCAAAACCTGTGACGACCTCGTCAGCAATTAGCAAAATATCATTATCATCAAGCACGGCTTGAATCGCAGGCAATAGCCCTCGGGTGGTGGAACCAAACCACCAGTTCCAAGTGCTGGCTCACCGATAAAGGCCACTATCTTATCCGCGCCTTCATGTTTGATTAGGTTTTCCAGCGCATTCACGCAGTGGGCCACGAATTCGGCTTCGGATTGATCAAGGCTTTCACGTCGATAATAATAAGGCGCTTCAGTGTGGATAACTTGCGAAAAGGGCAAGTCGAATTTGTTATGGAAAAGCTTCAGCCCCGTCAATGACCCCGTCATCAAACCCGACCATATAGACCTGTTAGTTTATAAAATTCTAAATGTGGTATTTGTTGATGCCAACGAAAAGATGCAGCACAGGTTATGCAATTAAATCAAAATTGATTTAATTGAAAAAATATGTTATTTATTTTGCAAGTTTTAAAAGCTTATATTTGGAAAAGTCCAATGACTTATGATGAAGCCTTTGAAGTGGCTCACTGCCCAGAAACTCGTGAAGCAATTAACAAGCTTCGTGAAAAATACATTCGTTATCCAATCACCAAATCCTTAACCGCTGAGGATGCATTCATTAGTAATTTGGTCCTAAAAGGTAGGGTGTTAGAGCTAGGCTGCGGTCTTGGATATTCATCTAAGTATTTTAAAGAGTGTGGGTTCCAAGTCCATTCATGGGAAAGTTCTCGCTCAATGATGGTATTAGCCAAGCAAATAAATGGCATGAACGTTGTAAACATGTCTGTTAGTGGTTTAGAAAAAATAAGTTTTTATGATGGTGTGTTTGCAAACCTTAGCATGATGAATTTCACTAAAGCCGATTTTGAAAAAAATCTAAAATTAATCTATAGAAGCCTTATTCCTGGGGGAATTTTGCATTTGGTACTTAAACTTGGCGATGGTGAAACAAAAGATGCCTTAGGGCAAACGATCACCTACTATCAGGAAGGCGAAATATATCAATTATTTAGCAAAACATATTTTATGTTGATTGAAAATTTAAAGGGCGAGAGCATAAATTTAAAAGGGCAGGCTGAGCCATGGATAGCTCTTCAGTTTGCCAAAGGCAGTGACTATGGATCTCGCCTGTAACTATTATTTTACTGCTGGGTAGGGCTACGTCACCTAAACCGACGCACAAATAGAACTATGCACGAGTTAAAGAATTCAAAAATATCAATCCTAATATTCAGTACATAAAAAAAACATTTACACGAGATTGAAAGAGTGAGCGGGGCTTATACCTTTAAATTATCAAAATAGCCCATCAGTGCAGCACCCCATATATAACTACACCGCATACCGCGAATGGCCCCTTCACACAAATGTAATAATAAATAATGTTAATAAGATAATTAATTGCACATGAATTTAACAATTCATTTTAAAATTTGTCTTAAATGATTCATAGATTTTAATCTTTGAAGGATAGAAACTAAAGCTAACCGAACCAAAGGATCTTCTTTTGTTAAATAATCTGTGAGAAATTCGCTGCTGACTAACTGTAATGATGTTTCGCCTACTGACCTAGCCGTCGCTGTTCTAACGTTACCAGTTAATATAGCCATTTCACCAAATGAATCACCAGAACTGTATTCAAATATCACCTCTTCTAACTTGTCAAAAACTGTGACACGCCCAGATAAAACATAAAAAAAGAACCTTGGAATTTGTCCTTTCATAAATATCAATTCACCGTTTTGATAATCTTTAATCGGAAAAGGAGGGTTTTGTATTGATAAAAAGTTATCATCTATCAGGTGATAAGTGTTACTTTTTTTTGACTCAAAAACTCTATCCAATGAGTACTTAATCACACCTCTACTTAGAGCTGATGAAAAACCAATTTTTTTCCTGACATCATAAGCAGAAAATGTAAAAACTTGAGTTGGTTCTTTTATCATATACTGAAGTTGATATGGTTTTGACAGACAAGCCTCACAAAACCCAATAGGATCTCCAGGTCCAATTGTTTGAGTTTGACCTATACTATTTCTGGCCAAGACATACCCTTTTTTAATTACAAAACACTTATCAAAATCTTTTCCAATATTTAGGTTCTCATCATCGAGTTCACTTATCTTATAATGACCTTCAAGCAGGTTAATTAAATTATCAATTAATGCAGTGTCATTTTCTTCTTGAGAATTTGTGAACATTAATTACCTAAAGCTTTGCAAATTACTAAAGTATCGATTTAAACATTAATAAAGTTAATGACAATCCATATTGCGACTTTGCAGGGGCTCAGCTGTCCGTCTTTAGAGTTCTCAGGTCAAATAGCAGCCTAAACTAATAGAATACGTGTGATAATTTTAAAAGATAGTAATACTCTGGAAAATATTCGATGATCAAAATACCAGACCAAAAGTCAAACACTCCGCCAGTCAAAGCTAGTGAAGGTTCTTCTGAACCCAATGTATTAGTTGATAGTATTACCGTCAAGTCAGTCATCATTGCTGTGCGTCAGTGGATGAACGAAGGTAAGGTGCAATGATACCTAAACGATCCATCCTTGCCGACCGCACCTATCGCCACTTATTTATGGCTCAGATCGTGGCACTGCTTGGCACTGGACTTACGACCATTGCCCTAGGGATTCTGGCCTATGATATGTCTGGCCAACGGGCTGGTCTGGTTCTGGGGGCTATTTTCACGATTAAGATGGTGGCCTACGTCGGCATTGCTCCCATTGCCGGCGCTTTCGCTAATCGTTGGCCGCGCCGTACAGTGTTGGTCAGCCTTGATCTGATCCGAGCGGCAGTCGTGGTTTTTCTGCCATTCGTGAACGAGATTTGGCAGGTCTATTTCTTGATTTTCGTGCTGCAATCCGCCTCTGCCGCGTATACGCCCACGTTTCAGGCAACAATCCCCGACATTCTACCGGAAGAAGACCGCTATACCCGAGCATTGTCACTCTCTCGACTGGCCTATGATCTTGAAAACATCATTAGCCCTACGCTTGCAGCGATACTGTTGACCTTCGTCGGTTATCAGACGTTGTTTCTTGGAACTGTGATAGGGTTTGTTGGCTCAGCCATCTTAGTGGTCTCGGTGCTGCTGCCCAGCCCGCAACCAACAGCCCCACGTGGGATCTACGACCGCACCACACGGGGGATGCGCATTTACCTTGCCACACCACGCCTGCGGGGGCTCTTATCGCTCAACTTCGCAGCTGCTGCGGCAGGTGCGATGGTGCTGGTGAACACCGTGGTTCTGGTCCGATCAGATCTGGGCCTTGGCGACGCACAAGTGGCCATCTCCCTCGGTGCCTTCGGAGGCGGCTCGATGCTAGCCGCACTGCTGCTTCCTCTACTATTGGACAACTGGCCCGACCGCCCAGTTATGATTGGCGGGGCGGCAGTACTCGTCGCGTCACTTCTGGGTCTGTCCTTGATATCATTCATTTATGCCACCCAGTGGATTTTATTGCTTGCAGGCTGGCTAATCATTGGGATTGGGTATTCTGTCGTGCTGACCCCATCGGGACGTCTGCTCAAACGATCTTCTCATGCCGAAGACCGGCCTGCCGTCTATGCCGCTCAGTTTGCATTATCACATGCCTGCTGGCTGGTGACATATCCCCTGTCAGGCTGGCTGATCACCATTGCAGGACCAACAACGGCATTCACAACGTTGGCACTTCTTGCTGCTGTCGGGATGTTCGGTGGGGCCTACCTCTGGCCACAAAACGACAATGAGCCACTAAAGCACTCACATGAAGACCTCCCAGAAAATCACCCACATGTGCAGGATGGCCGATCCCATAGCCATCCGATTGTGATTGACGACTGCCATAAACACTGGCCGCGTTTAAGAAAGCCGAAAATCTATAATGGTTAAAATAAGGTGGCGACGCTTTTTAGTATCGAACTATGGCCCGGAGTTCGTGGCAGAAGTGTTCCAAAACTGGCTTGCGCATGTGGGGATCAAACCAATACGCATCTACCCAGCCTCACCATGGGAAAACGGCTATAATGAGAGATTTAATGGAACCCTAAGGCGAGATCTTGGACACACAGTGGTTCGCAACAACGCGGAAACCACAAACCACCATCAATCTTTGGCTGACTGAGTGTAATCACATCAGGCCACATCAATCTCTCGACATGAGGCTCCCTGTCCCAGAAACTCTATCAACAAGTGGTACATAAATTGGGGGCTGGACACCTCCATTTTGCTTGAGAGCGACTTTAGCGGGCGCCACCGCTAAACCTGATTTGCTGTGGAACTCTACCATTTTTGGACCAATTATTGCCACCGGCACGCTGCCCCTTTGGAGCCTGAACCTCACAATATCATCTGAAAAAACTCTCTCAAAAATGGTTGAGGACCTTCTTACGCCTGTCTGTCATGATGACCCCCGCTGCATCCCAAATAGGCTTGCGCATCTCGATCATATCGCCTGGGACAACGCCTTGTATTTTTGGCACCAAATGCACCCCATCCCAGGCGTCAGGTTCACAGAACTTTGATGCATCGACAAAGTAAGTTTCTTGCTCGATCGCCAATTCACGGCAAAACATCGAAAGTTCTGGCAAACACCTCGGCGATGACACAATCATGACAGTTGGCGGCTTTGCTCCCAAACCTGAGTTGCCCTGGGCAAATGGCAAATATCTCACCATAGAAATTAAATCACGTATTGCAGTAGACGCATCCTAGGGCTTGCGCCCAGCCAATGCAAAGCGATCGTTTGTTCCAAGGGTTAAAATTACAAGATCTCATGGGGCATCTTGAAGCAATACTACCAGTAAGTTCATAAGTATTAATGCAATAGGCTTATTGTCTGACGTCAGACAGTAAAAAGTTTTTTAATTTAAACAGCATAAGGCCTATTGCTAAACCAAATAGAGATCCCATTGCGCCGGCATAAAAGTCTGTGGCATTGCCGTAACGGTTAACATAGGGCTGAATTATTTCAATTATTGCTCCGAGCATCCAACCATACGGTAAAATAACCTTCCAATAACTTAGGTTAACAAAAGTCATAGCGATACTTAAAGCAGCAAATGCAATAAAATGGTGCAGCTTATCTCCACCTGGCAGGTCTACTTTTTCGGATAAGGATGTCAACGTCCCAACACAAATTATTATAGTGAATATGGCAGAAAATGTGATGCCAATCTTAAAATAATCTGGAGTCACCTAAACATTCCAATCACCTAATAGACTTACAATATGCCGCTTTTCAATACTTAAATTATTTTCTTATCCCATTATTCTCAGGTTTTTACTGCATGTCAATCGTACCATTCGTAGTGTTGGCAAGGTGCGGGGCTAGTTAGCCTCCCCTTGAGGCCCCCATAATGATCAGCTTATGCAATGTGGGGTCAGACACCACTAGCCTGAGCCGTTCATTTTATTATTAAAGCCGTTTTAACTCTTTCAGTTTGTCCGTCCCCATGCCACCGAATTGCTTACGCCATTATCACTATTGGGTGGGTATAGATTTAGATAGCTAACCTAATTGTCCTTTATTTAACAATCTACTTACAAAATATTTACAAAGCCTTTTGAATAAACGTTGCACATCACACCACATTTTTCAATTTAACGTTCACTCCCATTAGTACCAATTTTTGGTCATCTTTAAAATATTCTACGATATTCCTTATTTCATCATCTCTTAAATTTATATCAGGTGCGTTTTTGAAGCGCTTGATCTGTCGTTAATTCCATAAGGCAGTCCGATGTGTTTTGTTATTTATTTGATTTAATTGAGTGAACAGCTTTTAGCTGAGCATTAGGATGGCCACCAACCGCAGTTCTCATAGTTAATCCTCAGACATTCACGTGCCATAACTT
>JASDRS010000020.1:0-12962 GCA_041441915.1 Paracoccaceae bacterium
CAGACAAATGCGCGCAAGTATAAAATGTCATAAATTCATGCTTTTTTTAATTTAATGAGCTTAAACCCCATAAACGTTTATATTATTAGTATTTTACCGCTATTCTGAGATAAATGTTAATGATTTTTTGATAAAGTTGTGTTAGATTTATTTTGGTTGGCCCACTACAGCCACAAAGCGTTACTAATGGGGGGGGGGTTGCTCCAGCCCTAAATTTGGAAATCGAGCTTAAAATGAGCAGCCAAAGCCGCTAGGCTTGACCAAAAAGATAGAATTAGACCCTGCCTGGCGATCTTTTGTCAAAATGAAGGTTGGAAACACGTATGCCAGATCAAGATACACTCCGCGGCGACCCGTACGCCCCAACGGTTCAGATGCAAAAATCAATTGTGTCGAACGATATGAAAATAAAAGGCGATCTGAATAGCGAAGGCCATGTCGAAATTAATGGCACGCTTGAGGGGAAAATCATTGCCGAGCGTATAACCATTACCCAATCAGGGAAGGTCATAGGCACGATGAAGGCTGATGAGATCGTAATACTAGGTAAGGCTGAAGGCAAGCTCTCATGCCAGTCTTTAACCTTACACTTTTCGGCCATCGTTAAGGCAAATGCTGCCTATGTAAACCTGCGCATCGAAGCAGGTGCCCAGTTTGAAGGGAATTTTGCAAAACCAAAATCACTTGCCGCACCTAAAAGCTAGGATTTAAATGTCTTTTCGTGGCAAGGCGTAGGTCAAGCTCGCCCGAGCCACAGGTAGGTCACTTCCAAGTGACTTGATTATTACGTCACCCACAGCCAGCGTTCTGCCCAGTTTTAAAAGCCGTGTTTTGGCTAAAAGATCAATGCCACCGGCCGGCTTGCGTAAAAAGTCAATAGAGCTGCTGGTAGTTACGGCTAAAGGCACGATGCCAATATGAGCCAAAATGCCCAGATACATCGAGACATCCACCAGGGTGAACAAGGAAGGGCCAGACACGGTGCCACCCGGGCGCAGATGTTCAGGCCGCACGCGCAGGCGCGCCAAAAGCCAATCATCTTTCAAATCCAGGACGCTAATGTCAGCGGTAAGATTGCTGCATTCCCGTTTCAAAAATGCATTAAGATCGGCGGCGGCAAGGATCGGCGTCATATCAGGCTCCAGCGTAAGTGCCCCTAGGGGACTTGAAAAGATATCAGGGTGCGGCGATATCCGATCAGCGCAAGCCCAAAAGTGATCAACACCATAATTGTGCTTATAGCAAGCACCCCTGCCCCAGCCCCGCAACTAAAGTCATTTTAGCAATAACACGGCACGCACACTGATCTAAATGACGAATAACAAAGGCAAAGCTAGCCTCATAGGCGCAACAACCCATCGCAATGCCCAAGCTGGTAAAGGCCGCAAAATGCTCAAAGGTGTCGCCATCAAAAATAACAACAGCAGAGAAGTGCTGCTGATTTTGTGAGCTAAAAAAGCCGTCAAAGCTGATAAATCGAACCAAACTTGGTTTCTAGGTAAGATAACAGTGGCTCTGCACTTGGGGCTTTGCCGCACGCTTTGGTGATGACCTCTTGAGGGGTAAACATTTTGCCATGACGTTGCACACGTTCGCGCAGCCAATCGGTTGCAGGGGCGGTTACACCTTGGGCCAAACTTGCCGCCAAATTAGGTAAATCTTTGGCCATCGCATTACTCAAACATCCAGCATAAAGATTTCCCAAACTATATGTTGGAAAATAGCCAAACAAACCACACGACCAATGTACATCTTGCAACATTCCATTCGCCGGGCAATCAACCGCAAAGCCAAAATCGGCCAGAAAGCGATCATTCCAGGCAGCTTCTAAATCTTGAGCGACCAGATCACCCTTGATCAGGGCACGCTCAAGGTCAAAGCGCAACATTACATGCAGATTATATTGCACCTCGTCAGCCTCGGTACGTATATAGCCCTGTTTAACAAGGTTAACCGTACCGTAAAATACGTCAGCGTCATGAATACCAAAATCTCCAAAACGACTTTTCATTAAATCAAAGAGCCAACCTGTAAATGCGCGCGAGCGGCCTAGTTGGTTTTCATAAATTCGACTTTGGCTTTCATGGACACCCATAGAAACACCCTGTCCCAAAGGGGTGAGAGCGAAGGCAGGATTGATATTTTGTTCATAACAGGCATGGCCAACTTCATGAACGGTGGAATAGAAGCAGTTGAAAGGGTCGCTTTCCACAACCCGCGTGGTAATGCGCACGTCAGAACCTGAGCCAGAAGAAAAAGGATGTACCGCAAGATCAAGCCGGCCCCTAGTCCACTCATAGCCAAAAGCGCTTGCCAATTGGCGTGCAATCGCCAGTTGGTCCAGCGCTACAAAGGATCCACTTATTTCGACTGGCTGATGCGCTGCTCCCAAAACGGCATTCCGCAGCGCCACAAGGCGCGGGCGCATTTCATTAAACATCGCACTGAGTGTCGCGTTGGAAGCGTTTGGTTCATAGTCATCAATTAGCGCGTCATAAAGATCGCCACCCAACGCAAGGGCTTCGGATTCACGCTGTTTTAGGGTGATCACCTCAGACAAAACTGGTAGAAAATCTGCCACCTTATTGTCGTGCCGCGCTGCGGCCCAAATGCCTTGCGCAACCGAAGTGATACGCGCCAAAGCCTGCGACAAGTCGCCAGGAACTTTATTGGCGCGCTCAAAACTACGTTGAATATGAAAAAGTTGTGCTTTTTCAATATCATTTTGCGGCACAGAACGCTCGAGCCAATCTGCCAAACGTGGGTCGATACGCCGCGTGTGCAACACGCCTTCCATCGCAGCCATTTCTTCGCCGCGTTGGTATGCGGCCCCTTTGGGCATCATGGTTTCTTGATCCCAGCCTAAACGGCCCACTATTTCGCCCAAGGCTTCAGTTTCACGTTGGAAAGCCATTAATTTCTCAAAGGCTGTCATACTGTTCCCTTTCGAATAGAACCAGTCTGCGGATATTGCGCCAGATGGCGACCCCGCAAAATCAACACCCAAAGTAAAACGGCCCCCAATTGATGGGTCAGCGCAACGTGCACCTGCGCCGCCATCAGCGCCGTATAAATCCCTAAAGTCATCTGCGCCAAAAGCATCAGAATCACAGCATGAAAGGCTCGCCTTGTCACGAGATGCGGTGATTTTCGTGCTAAAAGCCACACAAACATGCCAAATGCCAAAAGCCCATAGCCCGACAACCGATGGATGAACTGCACCAGTCCCGCATTTTCAAAAAACGCTGCCCAAATCGGGCGCCCAGGCACATAAAAAGCATCAGCGGGAAAAAACTGCCCATTCATTAAGGGCCAGGTTGGAAACCCGCGCCCAGCGTCAATGCCAGCAACCAAGGCCCCAAGAAGTACCTGTAGCAAAGCAAAGTGCATCAAACCAGTGCTAAGCCCAAAGAGCTTTGTTTCCCGCGCACGCCGCGCCACTAAAAGATCGGGCGCGGGGCGTGAAAGCTGCAATATATACCCAGTGCAAACACCCAAAATAATAAAAGCCAAGCCTAAATGCGTGGCAAGCCGGTAGGAGGCAACATCCACCATAGCCCCCCTCAGGCCCGATGACACCATCCACCAGCCAATCGCCCCTTGGCTTGCCCCCAAAGCACCCAAAAACCAAAAGTGTTTAGCCCAGCCCTTAGGAAGTCTTCCAGCCAGCCAAAGACCTAAAAACCCAAGCGCCCACACCATGCCCACAACACGGCCCAATTGCCGATGTCCCCATTCCCACCAATAAATTTGTTTAAAGGCTTCAAGCTCCATGCCTTTGTTTTGTAACTGATATTCGGGGCTGGTTCGATACTTAGAAAATTCCACCATCCAATCTTGATCATTCAAAGGAGGCAAGGCACCAGTGACAGGCCGCCATTCAGTGATCGATAGGCCAGAATCTGTCAGTCTGGTCAGGCCACCCACAAAAATCATGCTAAAAACCAAAATAAAAATCATGCAAAGCCAAGCCCGCGCCCAGGTTGTAATTACCTTTGGACGAAAGTCAGCACCTTTTGGCGACATTTCTGGCTTTTTTAAGCCTTGGCCAGAGACCTCTTCAAAAATGGCGCGCTTGGGGGGCATGGCATTAACTTTCTGCAGATAATCCGAAACCAAAATGGCTCGGTTATTAAAAACTTAGGGCCGCTAGGTTAAGGCTTCAAGGGGGCACGGCAAACTGCGGCCATTTGAACTAATCATGACCACTTCGGTCTTGCCCTTTGATCAGGCCTTTTTGGGGTTGTCCCTCTGGCGCAAAGGTACGAAAAATCTGCCGCAACATTCCGTGCAGTGTTTGCACATCCGCGCGCGTGAGAGGCAAACGTCCCCACATATTGCGCAAATTGGCCTTCATGCCTGGCACTTTTTCAGCGGGGCGAAAGAAATTCACTTCTTGCAAACGCTCTTCAAAATGATTGCCAAGCTTTTCAACCTCGAGCCTCGAAGCAAATTCGGTGCGCGCCATAGCCATGATCTCAGGCGGAGTATCAATGGCTTTCCTCCCCCATTCATAGCTTATCAACAGCACACATTGCGCTAGATTAAGGCTAGGAAAGTCTGGGTTAACCGGCACGGAGATAATGGCATTGGCAAGCACCACATCGTCATTCTCAAGGCCTGCACGTTCGGGACCAAACAAAATTCCTACCTTTTTACCTTGATCAGATAAGGCGCGAGCGTACTCCATTGCACGTTCGGGGGTCATTATTGGTTTGGTCAGTTCACGCCCACGTGCTGTGGTGGCTAAAACATAGTCACAGTCTGCAATTGCGGCTTTAACATCGTCAAATGGTCCAGCAAAATCTAACAGCCGCCCTGCGCCTGACGCCATAGCCACCGCTTTGGGGTTAGGCCAGCCATCGCGCGGCGCCACCACGCGCAACTGTTCAAGATCAAAATTTAGCATAGCGCGAGCAGCTGCTCCAACATTTTCGCCCATTTGCGGGCGCACCAAAATAAAGGCTGGGGGTATCATCGCGCACCTTATGTCATTTGGGGACTTTTACTCCCCAAACCCCAGCTAAGCAAGTAGACCACCCCATAGCCAAAGCCGCCAACATGGGGTAAGGGGAATAAAAAGCCAAAGGACCACCATGTCAGACCAAGATCATCCAAAAATTTACCTGATCACGCCGCCCGCGTTCGAGCTGGATATATATACTAATATTTTGGCGCGCGTGCTTGACGGACATGAGGTCGCCTGTGTGCGTATGGCCATGGCCAGCACCGACGAAGATCTCGTCAGCCGCGCTGCCGACGCTTTGCGCGAAATTACCCTTGCGCGCGATGTAGCACTGGTCATTGAGGATCATGTAATGCTGGTCGAACGCTTGGGGCTCGACGGTGTGCATTTATCAGATGGCGCACGTAATCTACGCAAAGTGCGCAAAGATCTAGGAGAAGATACTATAATTGGTGCCTTTTGTGGCACCACCCGCCATAACGGGATAAATGCCGCCGAAGCGGGCGCCGATTATATTGCCTTTGGGCCCCTTGGTGACACGCCGTTTGGCCAAGGAGAACGAGCAGGATTTGATTTGTTCGATTGGTGGCTTGAAATGATTGAGCTTCCCGTAGTGGCCGAAGGCGCTTTGAACTTGGGTATTGTTGCACAATTTGGCCCAATGGTCGATTTTTTGGGCGTAGGCGAAGAAATTTGGGCGCAAGACGACCCATTGGCCGCACTTAAAATATTGCTCGCACCTATCGATTAAAGACGATCGGTGCCTTAATGAAGCCCGGCAAGAACTTTTGCATGGCAGGCCTGTGCGAGGTCTTTGCGAGAGAAGAAATCGGTTGCGCAAAGAGCTTCGTGATAAGTCAAGTAAACGTCACCACCCCTTGGCGTGGCCAACAGGCGCAAAAAATGCTGTACAAAGCTCATATCCCCCCACCAACCATATAGCCGCGGATCCTGGCCTGTTGGCGCTTGATAGCGCAGGCTAATGGGTTGCAGCTTACTTGATGGTTTAAATTTTTCTGTTAGAAAAGCTGCAAAAAGTGCTGATTTAAAAGGTAAGACTCGCATTCCATCGGTGCTGGTTCCTTCGGGGAAAAAGGTCAGATCATGACCCAGGTTCAAACGCTGTTCCAACATATTTTTCTGAGCATTCACCTCTTGCGGTTTGCGAGTGATAAACACCGTGCCTGTGGCACGCGCCAAAAGGCCTATAACCAGCCAACCAGATACTTCAGATTTAGCAACAAAATAGCTGCGTGAGGCGGCGTTTAAAACAAAAACATCCATCCAAGAAACATGGTTGCACACTCGCGAGGTGTGCCCCGAGATGGGCCGCCCTGAAAGGCGCAGACGCAGCCCAAAAATCATTAATGTTAATTTGCACACGGATTGGGTAATAAAGGGCGTCACAGGCCGTTGCGCGCCAAAAAGTGGTATTTCGATCACGCGCAAAAGCATCATCAATACCAGACCACCATAAATAACTAAGACCAAAATCATAATTCGAAGAGTGGCAACCACAATTCCCAAAAGGGTGACGCGCCCAGGAGGAATGCGCGATTCCAACCAATCGCTCATACGCCTAGTCCCATTTTTTGCGTGTAATAGCCGCGGTATTTTGACGACATCAAATCCGTATCTAACACCAAAAATACATCAACTGAATTAAAACGTCGATCTATATAGGCGCCATCGCCCACATATCCGCCCAACCGTAAATAGGCCTTAATTAGCGCAGGCGTAGCCAGCATTGCTGCCTTGCGGTCTATCTTTTCTTTGGAAAGGATATTCATCTCAGTACGCGCACCATCGAGCGCGCGGGCAAAAAGCTCAGGTGGAGCCAAGTGGTTATGATATAAATAGGAAAGTGGCTGTTCTAATGCAGCCAAATCACTGCAAAAGAAAGACGCTGCTCCAAACAATACATCTATGTTCCGTTCAAGCACATAATTCGTGAGGCCATTCCAAAGTTGCAGCATGGCGCTGCCTCCGCGATAGTCTGTATCAACGCAAGAGCGTCCAAGTTCTAAAAGCCGGCGTCCCGATGCTTTAAGTACGTTGATATCAAACTCACCTTCGCAATAATAGCGCCCGAGCTTGGCCGCATTTTCTGGAGGTAAAAGCCTATAAACACCAACAGCATAATCACACTTTTCGGTGTTTCTCCGTGTGTCGATGAGGAGCAGATGATCAAAATAAGAATCAAACTGATCAACTTCAAGTTCAGCTTGATGGTCAACCAAGGGTCCATTTGCACCTAATTCTTGCACAAAAACCCGGTACCGCAACCTTTGCGCCGCGCGCAGATCACGCGGATCTGCGGCTAGGCGCAAAATCAAATGGGGATTTTCCAATATCATATTCCCCAAGGCTCCTTTAATGCTTTGGCGATTGGATACGGATTTTGGAGAAAAATGCAACTAATTTGGCTCGACCAGCAAGATACGCAATGAAAATTAGAGGCCCTAAGTGTAAATATGCTAAAATACTATTTTATATAGACCAGTTCTAAAGCCACATGTTTGCCATCAATTACTACTTTTCCCATATGTCAAAATTCACAGTGACGCCAGGCAAAGCGATATCTATATTATAACTGAGAGGAGGCCCAATGAGGTTATTTAAATTCGACTTTGGAGAGATAGCCTCCATAGAAGGTTCGCCAGGCATGATTTGGGATAAAGGCTGGACGCCACCTGGTGGCAGTGAAGATCTCGCAGATACCGTTGTGACGGACGAAGGCTCCATTGAAATACCAGAAGCTGAGATAGAGAATTGGCTTTTAGCCATTGGAGCGCCAAAGCCTACTTTCTGAGCAAACGAAGGATCTAGCTGCGCTTGCACTGCGTCCTCGGACGTTGGACCGTGCCTGCCCCAATCAGGTTGGCTTGGATGGTGGACAAACATCCCAGGCTCTAAAATATCATTCACCTTATTGCCTAAAATAAGAAAATTTACCCATTACCTTCACATGCCTAATATATCATTGGATAACGCATCTGCCATTATCTAATTCTTCTAATTGGTGCTGTGGGCAATGGAGTTTAGTTCTTAATGATCGAGGGCCACCCACAAAGCCCAGAGATTTTAATTATTTAGCAAAGTGCCACCAATGCGAGCGCCTCCCTTTAATTTTTTAGTGGCCTTTAGACAAATAAGGGCGATCAGCACATTGGAAAGTTCACAGTAATGTCAATATTGCCGCAATGTCAGAACTTACCTGATAACACCCCTGCTAAGTTGAATTATGCCTTTGCCTAACAAAATCTAGAGCATTCACAAAGGCACCAAGCGCTGGACTAATTACCTCAAAAAGGGATCACGCCTACTTAGCGCCTAATCGTGCCATTGCCTACAACTAGATATTTAAAGCTGGTCAATTGCTCGGCCCCAACGGGCCCGCGCGCATGCAATTTACCGGTGGCAATGCCAATTTCGCTTCCCATGCCAAATTCGCCGCCATCGGCAAATTGTGTGGAGGCATTATGCAGCAAAATAGCAGAATCCAACCGCTGAAAAAAGCGATCAGCCGCGGCGTTACTTTCAGTCAAGATGGCTTCGGTATGATGCGAACCATAGCGGCGAATATGCGTGATGGCTTCGTCAACACCATTCACTAATTTGGCAGCAATAATCATATCTAAAAATTCGCGTCCAAAATCATCATCTTGGGCAACGACTGTGCCTGTGACATTCAGCAAATCACCCACCGCGCGCACCTCGACCCCAGCATTGAGCAGATCTTCAATCAAAATTGGTCCATGTTTGTCATAAAACTCTTGATCAATCAGCAAGCATTCCGCCGCACCGCAAATGCCCGTGCGCCGAGTTTTTGCGTTCAACACAACTGCGCGCGCTTTTTCTAGATCGGCAGCGCCGTCAACATAAACATGGCAAATTCCTTCCAAATGGGCGAACACGGGCACGCGTGCTTCTTTTTGCACCAGCGCGACTAAACCTTTGCCACCGCGCGGAATGATTACATCAATATATTCAACGGCCCGAACTAGCTCTGACACCATCGCGCGGGCCCGTGTCGGAATAAATTGTACTGCGTCAATAGGCAGGCCGGCATCTTTCAGCCCCTCTTGAACAAGGCTGTGAAGCAAGGTCGAGCTGTGAAAACTTTCAGACCCTCCTCGCAAGATAACCGCATTTCCGGACTTCAGGCAAAGTGCTGCCGCATCGGCAGTGACATTCGGGCGACTTTCGTAAATCACCCCAATCACCCCCAAAGGCGTACGCACCCGTTTAATATGAAGACCCGACGCCATGTCCCATTCAGAGATGACGGACCCAACAGGATCGGCCTGTTTAGCTACGGCGCGCAAGCCTTCGGCAATGGCGTGAATGCGCGATTCTGACAGAATTAAACGGTCCATCATTGCTGCAGATAGACCCTTAGTTGCACCGTAAAGTTGGTCTTCGTAATTGGCATTCATAATCGCTTCGCGCGCATTCCAAACCGCTTCCGCGGCAGATATCAGGGCTGCATGTTTTTGTTCGGCGCTGGCATAGGCCAATTCTGCGCTGGCAGCGCGGGCTCGCGCACCAATTTTGGCCATCAATTTTGCACTATTTTCCATGGGACCTCGGAACTGTTAAATGACCATATCGTCGCGATGCACCAAAGCCGCGCGTCCAGTATAGCCTAATATTTGTTCTATTTCGGTAGATTTATGGCCCGCTATGGCACGGACCTCAATCGAAGAATAGCGCACTAAACCGCGCCCACAAGGTACGCCATCTAGCCCCATAAGGCAAACCAAATCGCCACGTTCAAAATTGCCGGTGACCGAATGGACGCCCGCCGGCAGCAAAGAATTACCCAACAACAGCGCATTCACTGCACCCGCGTCCAAAATAACATCACCGCGCGGCTTAAGCGTGTTGATCCAGCGCTTACGTGCAGCCTGTGGATCAGTTTGCGCCAAAAACCAGGTGTGAGCGGCGCCATTTTGTAAGGCTTGCAAGGGGCGCTCAACAAAGCCATGCATGATGGCCAAAGAGCACCCCCCCGCAACGGCTGACTTTGCCGCCATGATTTTGGTTTTCATTCCACCCTTTGACAGACTAGAGATTGCATCGCCCGCCATTGCTTCAATTTGTGGAGTAATAGAATCAATACGCTCATAACGCAGAGCGGAAGCATCTTGATGCGGATTGGCAGAATAAAATCCATCAACATCAGACAAAAGGATCAATTGATCAGCCCCAATGGTCACCGCAATCTGCGCGGCCAATCGGTCATTGTCGCCAAAGCGGATTTCATCAGTCGCGACCGTATCATTTTCATTCACAATAGGCACCACACCAAAACTCAAAAGCGTTTCAAGCGTGGCGCGGCTGTTCAGATAACGCCGCCTATCGGTGGTATCTTCAAGCGTAACTAATACCTGCGCGGTAGTAATACCATGGGGGGTAAATACCTCTTCATAGGCGCGAGCGAGTTGAATTTGCCCCACCGCCGCAGCCGCTTGCGATTGCTCAAGCGCCAAAGCTCCATCAGCTAAGCCCAAAGCGCCTCGTCCCAAGGCTATTGACCCAGATGAGACCAAAACAACATCCGTGCCCCGCGCCTTTGCCGCCACGACATCAAGTACCAAAGTGCGCAGCCAATCCTTTCGAAGGCCCAAAGCACGGTCAACCAAAAGCGCAGAACCAATTTTAACGACCAGCCGTTTGGCATTTGTAAGATCAGGCAAAGGTCTTTGGCTTAGGGTTGCCATGGCGTCTCCTTGGCCGGAACAAATTTGCTTTTTGTAATTTCGGCATAAACTAGCCTCAAAACTTCTGTGAGTCCGTGTTTTGAAACGCCCGACATCACATAGACAGGCCCGTCCGATGCTTTTTCAAGTGCCTTCTTACGGCTTGCTATGGTCTTTTTGTCAAGCGCGTCTGCCTTATTAAGTACGGTAATTCGCGGCTTATAGGCCAGGTCTTCGGCATAGGCTTTAAGCTCGCCGACGATGGTGCGGTAATCTTTGATCACAGTTGTGGATGTACCGTCAACCAAATGCAGTAAGACCGAACAGCGCTCAACATGAGCTAGAAATTGATCGCCCAAACCATGGCCCAAATGGGCGCCTTTGATTAGGCCAGGAATGTCGGCCATGACAAATTCATTACTATCAATCCCCACCACGCCCAAATTTGGCACTACGGTTGTGAAAGGATAATCAGCAATTTTGGGGCGTGCATTCGAGCTTGAAGCCAAAAAAGTTGATTTTCCTGCATTGGGCAGGCCCAAAAGACCAGCATCCGCAATTAGTTTCAGGCGCAGCCAAATGGTACGTTCGACCCCTTCTTGCCCAGGGTTAGCTCGAGCGGGAGCACGATTGGTTGACGATTTAAAATGCAAATTGCCAAAGCCCCCATTGCCGCCACGCGCTAAAAGTACACGCTGGCCGATGGTGGTAATATCTGCAATTACTGTTTCTTCATCTTCGTCGATGATTTCTGTGCCCAAGGGAACGCGCAAAATGATATCTTCACCAGTTTTTCCAGTGCGCTGTGAGCCCATACCGCCTTGGCCAGACTTGGCAAAAAAATGTTGTTGATAGCGAAAATCAATTAGAGTGTTCAAACCTTCGACTGCCTCGACCCACACAGAGCCACCATTGCCACCATTGCCACCGTCGGGGCCACCCCACTCCTCATATTTTTCGCGCCGAAACGACACACAACCTGATCCACCTCCGCCAGAACGTATATAGACTTTAGTCAAATCAAGGAATTTCATCGGCTTGCCTTCATGTCAATTCACATCAGCCAATAAAAGCAAATGCGCAAAGGCTCAATTGCCTTTTGGTCGTTTAGATTATTTCGATTCACTTAATCAAATTTGTACAGATAAGTCCATGTGGGGACATGCGCATTGTGGGCCAAACTTAACACTTCGGCATCGCCCAAGTAAACAAATCCGCAGTTTGTAAAAACGCGTGCAGAACGCAGATCGTCTTGAAAGGCCTGTGCAAAGATCGTACGGTAACCCTCTCGGTTGGCCGCCAACAATGCGCTCACGGCGGAATTTGCTATACCTGTCCTCCAAAAGTCGGGCGCAACCCAATAGCCAATTTCCGATTGCGCTCGATCCATCCGTTTAAGTGAGATAATCTCGATCAGTTCTGAAAGCCCCTCGTCAGCGCTGTGAATCACCCAAACACCTTCGCCTCTGTGCTGGCATCGGCCATGGCGCGGACCACAAAGGCTTCGGCCGCGCCCGGCGGCAAAGGATGGGGGATAGATCTGGTCATTTGTGCCACGCGGATATCGCTTGCATATTTATTGACCAAGCCCAAATCAGATTTGCGCATAGAGCGCAAAATAAAGCTATCAGTCACAATAGGGCCTTTGATAAGCAAAGACTTGGCCTCACGCTCGAGTTTGGTTGGGGCTTTCGAAACTGAGTTCATTGAATAAAACTTTCAGAACTGTCCCACCCTCTGGACGACAAGCATGTATCCGATAAAGCAAATTGAAAAGGACCAGCCTATCCGCCGATCCATTAATTACAATAGATTTGTAAAATTTCAGCTATTCTGCGGCTTTGGCTGCTGGCAATACAGAAATAAATGTGCGTTGTTTGAGCCCCTTTTTAAAGGTCACATGGCCATCAACCATTGCAAAGATCGTATGATCTTTACCCATGCCCACACCTTCACCTGGGAAAAATTTGGTTCCACGTTGCCGTACGATAATATTTCCAGGAATGGCCGATTGGCCACCAAACAATTTAACACCAAGACGTCGACCCACTGAGTCGCGGCCGTTGCGAGATGAACCGCCTGCTTTTTTATGTGCCATCTAGAATTACTCCTTTGATGCCGCGGGCGCTTTAGCAGCGCGCTTGGGTTGAGCTGAAACTTTACCTGCAGGTGCAGCCTCGGCCTTTACTTTGGGCGCTGCTTTTGGCACAGCCTCGGCTTTTACTTTGGGCGCTGCTTTTGGCACAGCTTCGGCTTTTGCTTTGGGCACTGCTTCGGCTTTTGCTTTGGGC
>JASDRS010000020.1:13062-15134 GCA_041441915.1 Paracoccaceae bacterium
GCTTCGGCTTTTGCTTTGGGCACTGCTTCGGCTTTTGCTTTGGGCGCTGCTTTTGGCACAGCTTCGGCTTTTGCTTTGGGCGCTGCCGCTGCAGGTGCGACCAATGTATTATGAGCCACACGCCGTGCATCTGCAGTGCCTAGAGCCGCCATAACACCAGTTTTTTCGCCATTTTTGGCCAAAATTTCGGTCACACGCAGCAAAGTCAAATGCTGGCGGTGGCCCTTTGTGCGCTGTGAACTGTGCTTGCGCCGACGTTTTACATAGTGAATAAGCTTTTCACCTTTGATTTGAGCTATAACTTCAGCTTGAACGGCGGCTCCGGCCACGAAAGGCACGCCAACAGTGACGCTTTCGCCACCAACCATCAAAATATCATTGAACTGGATTTTGTCTCCAGCCTCGGCTGCTAATTTTTCAACGCGCAGCACATCTCCTGCTTGCACTTTGTATTGCTTGCCGCCTGTTTTCAGGACCGCGAACATAGTCTTTCCTTCTTGCTTTCGCGTCTTGGGGTCCCAACACGTTCCCGTGCAGATGTTTAATACCGCGGACAGCGCGCCATTACAGCGTCATCAATATATAATCCCAACTGGGTTAATCCCATCTGTGATGGCGCTATATCGATTAAGCGCCCTGCAAAGTCAAGTAAGATTGGGTGGAAACTTACTAATTGTCACAAAAGTTCAGAATGACGGCCAAGCGCCCATTTGGCCTTTATAGATTAGCAAAGAATGCACTTGCACCCAAACGCATCCCCCGTTAAAGCGCCCAGTACCATAAACCGCGGAGAGGTGGCAGAGTGGTCGAATGCGGCGGTCTCGAAAACCGTTGTCGGTTAACGCCGACCCAGGGTTCGAATCCCTGTCTCTCCGCCACTTATCAATGGCTTAGACAAAAATTATTTATTGTTTTTTGATGCGATGTAATTAAAGAGTCACGCTCACGACACAAAACATTTTTACCGTTCATTTAAAAAAACCTGAAAACTTAATCTAAAATAATATTCCAAGCCCCGATGACATTCCCACTGTCATCCTGAATGTTTCCATAATCGGCACCTAACCTTAATCGATCGATTAATTCACGCTGTAGGATATGTGCCAATTGATCCAAAGGGTTTTTGAGAACACCGCCACTGTCTGTACTTAATAACAACTTCAAAGAAACTTGATTAATCATTTTTGAAAAGCTCCCTCCATAAAGCCAAGCATGATTTGCCTGATCTTCTCATCGCTAGCACCCAGCCTTTTAGCCCGTCGCTCTATCACGCGAAGGCCCGCATTTTCGCCCTGACGAATAGTCCCTAAATCGTCATAGGTATCCAATTCAGCAATATCATAACGCTTGTAAAATTCGTCTAGGCCTTCTTTGGGAGCAAAAGGTAAGCGCTCCACAACTTCATCTGCCCAGCTTATGTACGCCAGTCGCCGTTCGAGCGACCAATCAGCTGGAGGTGATTTGCCAATAGCACCAACATTGGAAGTTTTATCTGCAAGTTTAACTAAACTCGCATCGTTGCTCTTATGGGGTGCATTCTCCACCTGTTTTCTTTTCCGTTCAGCCTTGGGTAGAGATTTATCATCTGTAAGCTCGGCAACAATACTGGCGATCTCATCACCAAAGAGCGAAGCTAGGTCAGCGGAAGATATTGGCGGACAATCTTCAACAGTGTCGTGTAGCCAAGCTGCTGCGACGGCATTCTCTCCTCCCCCCCAACGCTCAGTGAGGTTTGCTACTTCTTTGAGGTGAACAGTGTATGGTTCTTGTGCTGCGCCCTTTCTAAACTGGACAGCATGACGCTCACGGGCAAACCGCTCTGCGCGTTTTATTAGGTCACTCATGGACCCTCCTATTTTTGATTTTTGAAGTAAATGGACGTGAAAACGTCTCAATGATTTTTGCAGCGCCAAACTCGTAATTTTATGGAGATTGTGCGCAGCACTCACAACTAATAAATAGTTAGTATTTTATAGACTACAAGTCCTGAACTGAAATTACTTACTTTGGTAAAAACCTTGCATTTTGAATCCGAACAGGACAATTTTTTTCAAGGCATTTAAAACCAACTT
>JASDRS010000021.1:0-15033 GCA_041441915.1 Paracoccaceae bacterium
ATCAAAGCAATGGATCGTGGAGAGGGTGTCGCTTGGGCGACAGGCGATCCAAGCACGGCCGCGTGACGCAGCGATAGCCTGACCGACGTCCGCCTTGATTTGAAGAGCGGACGTTGTGTATCGAACTCGTCAAGATCACTTTGTCCCGCACAACGATCTCTGAGGCAAAGCGCAGCGAATGTCCGTATCCCGCCCCTTGCGTCGATCCTAATCACTCATCATCACCCTGCCGCCCCTCAAACTCATCCCGTGATAATTCATAGCGCCTGCCTGTGAGCATATCCTTCTTCAGCCTTGGCGTTAGATGACTGTAATGACGCTCAATCATGCCAATTGATGTGCCCATCTGAATAGCTAGAGTGTGTATATCCATGCCGTCATTGATCAGTGCGAATGTAGCATAGGTGTGACGTAGGCTATAAAGGGTTCGGTTCTGCCCCGTGCGAGGACAGATGATCAGCCCAATGTCCTTGAGGAACTGCCTGAATGTCTGATGTAGGTTTTCTGTGACAAGACCGTCGGGTAGCCTAAACACGGGTAGATCCAATCTACGCTTAAACACCTGCTCTATGGGCATGTCTCTGATGTCCTGGCTGCGCTCATGAATGCGCTTGAGGTAGTTTAGCGTACCGGAACGACAGATGATGTCACGACGCCCTGTCTTGCCGGTCACGCTCATCTCAAGATACTGCTGACCCTTTTCCTCAAACAAGGTGATGTGCTGCCACTTGAGGTTCTGTGCCTCTGTGCCGTGCCGCATACCCGTATTGGCCATGATCAACACATAGTCGCGCATCAAATGACGCATGTCCGTGGGCTTGCCCGCTTTGCCTTGCTCTATCCAACTGGGCAGCTTGCGGATCATGGTCGCATATTCATCCCGCGTGAAGTCAGGACGCCGCTCACCATCTGATCCTGTGTTCACCAACATGGGCACATGATGCTTGCTCATAAAGCCACGTGCCACAGCCTCATCAAACACACGGTTGATGGCAGAGTTATGCGTGTTCAGTGTACTGTGCTTGGGCTCATGCCCCATTTTCTCAATGCGCCACTGCCCAAAGCGCTGTAGTTCCTCATAATCAATCTTGGTGATGAACTTCTGACCAAAGAAGGGGATCATGTAGCGCTCTAACACCACCACATAGTCCTTATAAACTTTCTTACCGCTGCCACCGTCTAACTGCTTGCGCATATCGCTAATGGCCAGCCGTGCCACATCCGCAAACTGCTTACGCACAACGGGTAAATCATTCTTCTGTCTGAACTTATATTCTAGGTAATGTTCACGTGCAGCAGCCTTGGCTTCTTCTAAATCAAACTTGCCCGTGCTTAGTCTGATCCAGTGCCCTGCGATTTGGAAGTTGGTTTGCCATTTTTTAGTATTAGGGCGGCGATATACTTTCACCGCACCGTCCATCAGCACATTTGTGTTTGCGTTTATTTTTGCCATCACCATCACTGTGTTCAACACACTGATTTTACTATATAAAGACTCGCACGTCAGCAAAAAACTGTGCTATGACTGTGCTATGCGCAGAAACAACTTTTAGCTGTTTCTGCATAATCTAAGCCATTGATGTTGCTTGATAAATGGTGCCCGAGGGCGGATTTGAACCACCGACACGAGGATTTTCAGTCCACTGCTCTACCCCTGAGCTACTCGGGCACTTGGCGCGATGATAAACACCTGCGTTCAGTATCGAGGTGTGTAAGTGAGGATACGACCCTTGTCCAGATCGAAAACAAAACTCTCTTCACAATCTGCTATTCTTTTAACCGACAACCAAATTTGAGGTAATTTAAGTCTAAGCGTAAAGTTTTCTTAGGTTTTTTAGATAAAAAATAGAGTTGCTTGTGCATTTTTGGAACCTATTTGGGTTGGCTCAGAGCGCTCGTTTGGTTGTTATTTCGTCCAACCAGTTTTCGCGCAACTCAGGTACTGATTGCAAAAGCTTTTCGGTATAGGGATGGAACGGGGGCTTAAAAATTTCACCTGTCGGGCCGCTGGCAACGACCTCGCCACGCAAAAGAACCGCTGTGCGGTGTGCAATACGCCGGACGATGCCGAGATCATGGGTGATCACCAGATAAGATAGACCCAGGTCGTCTTGCAGCTTTTGCAACAGTTTTAAAATCTCATCCGCGACCAGTTGATCAAGCGCTGAGGTGGGCTCATCACAAATAATCAGCGTAGGTTCAGCCGCTAAAGCGCGTGCTATACAGATGCGTTGTTTTTGCCCACCCGAAAGCTCGGTTGATTTGCGGTCGATATAGTCTGCTGGCAGGCCGACCTGCTCTAAGAGTTCTAGCGTGCGGACACGGATTTCGGCATCGGAGCGGTTGAAGTAAAACTTGATCGGTCGTCCTATAATTTCTCCCACTATGTGGCGAGGATTAAGGGCCACGTCAGGCTGCTGGTAGATCAGCTGGATCTGGCGAAGATCATCGCGGCTACGACTTTTCAGGGCAGGGGCCAAGCCCACGCCTAGAAAGGTCAAATTTCCTGAAGTCAGTGGGGTAATCCCCACCATAACCCGCGCAAGCGAAGTCTTTCCTGACCCGGACTCACCCACAATTGCGACAGTTTCACCTTTGGCAACCGTAATTGAGACATCGTTTAAAACGCAGAAATCACCGTAATGGGCAGTGATATTGGCCGCATCTATGACCACTTCGCGGTCAGATTTCATAATATTTTCTCGAAACAGGTCCGAAGTCTGACGGTCTTCGACCAGCTCTTTGGTATAGGCCTGTTTGGGCGCGTGTAATATATTTGCGGTCGTATCGATTTCAACCATTTGACCCGAGCGCAAAACTAAAATTCGGTCGGCTATTTGTGCCACAACGGCAAGATCATGCGTAATATAAAGTGCGGCAATATTATATTCGCGTATCAGGCTTTTGATCAGAACCAAGACTTCAATTTGGGTCGTGACGTCAAGAGCCGTGGTGGGCTCGTCAAAAACCACAATGTCGGGGCGCGCAGAAATAGCCATGATCGCCATTGCCCGTTGCAATTGACCGCCTGACACCTGGTGCGGATAGCGAGCGCCGAAGTTTTCTGGGTCTGGTAACTCTAGGGTAGAAAACATTTTTTTTGCCCAAGCCTCGGCTTCGTCGCGGGTGCTCACTCCGTGATGCACTGGCATTTCGCAGACTTGTTCCATGATACTGTGGGCTGGATTAAAAGAGGCGGCTGCCGACTGTGCTACATAGGCAATCCTACGACCACGAAATTGGGCACGACCCTCGGCCGAAAGTTCTTGGATCGTTACACCATCAATTTCAATCCGTCCGCCCATGATTTTACAACCGCCGCGCGCATAGCTCATCGCGGCCAGACCTATGGTCGATTTGCCCGCACCAGACTCACCGATAATGCCCAACACCTCACCTGGCATCAGGTGAATATTGGCGTTCTCAACCAACACATCACCAGCGAGGTTTTCAATGCAAAGATTCTGAATTTTTAAAATCGGTTTTGTCATTCTACATCTCCGCCGATGCACCTGAGGGTCGTGCATTAATCGACAAAATCCAATCGACAATCATATTCACACTGATTGTGGTTAGGCCAATCGCCATTGCAGGCCAAAGCGGTGCCGGAATACCAAATGCAATGGCACGGCCATTTTCGCGCACCATCCCACCCCAGTCGGCGAAGGGGGGCTGAATGCCTAAGCCCAAGAAACTAAGGCCTGCTACGAATAAAAAGTTAAAGCAAAACCGCAACCCAAATTCAGCGATCATAGGTGGGAGAGAATTAGGCAGCACTTCACGCCGCATAATCCACCAAAGCCCCTCACCACGCAGGCGGGCAACTTCGACAAATTCTGTTACAACGACGTTAACAGCTATTGAACGGGCCAATCGAAACACACGAGAACTGTCCAAAACCCCAATTGTGATTATCAGGGTGAACAGGCTTGATCCAAACATAGACAAGATCATTAGTGCAAAGACTAAGATAGGAATCGATAACATCAAATCCACAAAGCGTGACAGCATTTGGTCAACCACATTTCCCGCAACTGCTGCCAAAAGCCCCATGGTCACTCCAATTAAGAACGACAAGAGCGTACAGGCCGTAGCGACACCGAGCGTCATGCGCGCGCCATAAATAATGCGCGAAAATAAATCACGGCCAATATTATCAGTGCCAAGTAAAAACTCACTTGTGGGCGAAGCCCAAGTCTTTCCAACAGATTCTGCTTCGCCGAATGGGGCTATTAAAGGTGCAAAAATAGCAAAAAAGATAAAAATAGACAAAATTGCCATACCAATTTTTGCGGAAAGAGTTGGATTTTTTAAGGAATTATGAATGACCATATCTCTGCTAACGTGGATGTCGAAGGCGTGGATTTACTAGGATTGCGAGGATATCTGCCACCGTGTTTAAGAGTACGAAGGCTCCTCCAAAAACTAAAGCACAAGCTTGAATCACGGGCAGATCGCGTTTGGAGACGCCATCTACCATATATTGACCAACGCCTGGATAGACAAAAACCACCTCGATCACTACGACCCCAACAATCAAATAGGCTAAGTTTAGCGCAACAACTGAAATTATAGGGGCTGCGGCATTGGGCAGGGCATGGTGCAAAATTACACGGCGGCGGGGCAGGCCCTTTAAAAAAGCCATCTCGATATAGGGTTGCGACATTATAGATAAAACAGAAGCACGCGTCATGCGCAGCATATGGGCAGTGACAAGCATAGTCAAAGTAATCGCAGGCAGTGCCACTACGTGAATTTTTTGCCAAACATCCATATCGCTATAAACTGTCGCTAATGACGGAAACCATCCCAAATTGGTGGCAAAAATCAAAATCAAAATATACGCAATAAAGAACTCTGGCACCGAAATCGCGGCCAGCGTGACAACATTTGCAGCGCGATCAATCAATTTGCCTTCGTTAATAGCCGCCACAATGCCCAATATAATGGCGATAGGAACCGCAATTACAGCTGCATAACCTGCTAGGAATAAAGTGTTTTTAAGTCGTGGCGTAAGGGTGTCTAAAACATCGCGTTTATTAGTCATAGCGCGACCTAAATCGCCCTGCAGGGCATTTGACAGCCATTCAAGATAGCGCACATAGGCGGGGCGATCTAAACCAAGCTCAATGCGAAAAGCCGCAATAGTTTCGGGTGTTCCCCCTTGCCCTAATATAGCAGAGGCCACATCACCTGGCAGAATTTCTGTAGCCACAAATATCAGCAAAGTAACTGCAAGCAGCGTAACACACCCTAGAAAGACCCGAGTAGCAATTAATCGTAACATTCTCGGGTCTTCCCTTTTTATTTTTAAATTTTCTTATCTTAAATTAAGCAAACCAGCCTTTGGCCGCGATACGGTTGTCGTTCATATCGTAACGTGCGTGTGGCTGAGTACCCATTACTTTAGAGGAAAAACCGTCTAAGTAATCGGTGATAGCAAAACAGACCATGCCGCCGTCTTCAGCAATCATTGTTTGACACTCGTAGTATTGAGCTCTGCGTTTGTCTTCATCCAATTCAATACGAGCTGCTTCTACCAGTTTGTCGAATGCTGGAATGCGCCAATCGGAGTCGTTCCAATCCGAACCCGAGCCATAGACTTGGGTAAAGGTTTGGTCAGCCGAAAGACGGCGCGCCCAGTAGACAGCGCAGAATGGCTCTTTTAGCCAGACGTTGTCCCAATAACCGTCAGCTGATTCTTTTTTCACATTCAATTTGATGCCCGCTTTTTTCATTGATTCTTGGTAAAGCTGAGCACAGTCAACTGACGAACCCCAAGCACCTTCTGATGCCGACAGCGTTATCTCGCCGCTCAGGCCAGATTTTTTGAAGTGGTAAGCCGCTTTATCTGCATCATAGGTCCGCTGTGGCATGTCCGTGTTGTAATATGGGTTAAAGGCGTCAAGTGTGTGGTCATTGCCTGGAACCGCATATCCAGAGTAAACTGAATCAATGATTTTTTCTCTATCGATACCCCATTTGAGAGCCAAACGCAGATCTTTGTTGTCAAAGCCTGGCGATGTGACGCGCGAGACGAAGCAGAAACGATTGCCAGTGCCTTTGGTGCGCACGATGTTCAAGTCTTTATTGCCAGTCATAAGATCAACGGTGCGTGCGTCCAACCGGTTCACAGCATCAACTTGGCCTGATTGCAGGGCAGCGGTGCGTGCGGCAACGTCTTGGATATTTAAAAGTTCAACTGTATCGAAGTTTGCGCGGCCTTCTATCCAGTAGTCACCACGGTTTTTGAAAACCAAGCGAACGCCTGGCTCAAAGCTTTCCAATGTGTACCCGCCAGTACCAATTGGATTTTCCCAATCTGTGAAGCCATTCTGAACAACCACTAGGTGGTAGTCACCCAAAATAACTGGGAAGTCGGCGTTACCGCTAGACAACTTCACGGAGATTTGGTGGGGGTTTACTGCTTTAATTTCAGCTATTTGAGCTAAAATACCTTTTGCTGGTGATATGGTGTCTTCGGCACGGTGGATATCGATCGAATAAAGAATATCTTCTGCATCAAGTGTTTTGCCATTAGAAAACTTTATCCCTTTACGAACGTTAAACGTCCACTCAACTGCACCTGGTTTGGCCTCCCAGCTTTCAAGCAAGGCGCCCGTTGGGTTGCCAGCATTGTCAAACTCTATCATGTTGTCATAAACGGCCAGCGAAGCTGCAATCATAACTGAGTCAGCGTAGGTGCGTGGATCTAGGCTGTCTGTTGCAGATCCACCTTCCATCCCTAAGCGAAACGTACCACCTTTTTTCGGTGTTCCAGAAGCTTCTGCCTTCGAAAACATCGCAGTCGCCGCCGAGACAGAAAGACCTGTCATCATTGCTAACTGCATGAAGTCACGCCGCGACACGCCAGGTTTAGCGGCCAAGCGCTCTGCATCTTTTAGTTTTTTTGTAAAATCTTCCATAGACTAAATTCTCCCTTCGGGTTTTTGATTTTTGAGATTAGCCAAGTTCAATAATGGCTAGACTCGTTTGTAAGAAAATATTCCAGTTTGTTTTCAACGGGTCAAGACTTGAAGTCGACCGTGGGCCCAAAATGCTGGAGTTAGCTCATTCGTGCTTGATTTCATCTTAGTGTTTGTAAATCACAAACTATCAAAATCATAGGGTTAAAGGTCAATTTTTCTATTTTTTTAATTAATAATGTCAGGTCCAGTCAAATATTTTCTGTAAAAGCCACCTGTTAACAAGGGGGAAGCTTTTCTTATGCTCAGTATAAATATTTTAAAAAAATCAAAAATTTAATTTAAAAATCATGGTTTTTAGCAATGCCAAAGCCAAACGGATAGCTCTTGATGTGGGTGAAAGGGGGTGTAATCGGATTGTATTAACGCCAATTGTGAAAATTGATTGAAAAATTTTACCTTTGCTGTTCGTATTGATCCAAATCATTTCGAAAGGTAAAATATGTCACAACGCGTTTTGATCAGCGGCGCAGGATCGGGCATTGGTTATGCTATAGCTGAAGCTTTTTCCAGAGCTGGAGCGCAAGTTTGGGTGACCGATATCGACCAAGGCGCACTTGATAGCTGTCCACCATCTTGGCAGTGCAGTAGGGTCGACATGTCACAAGAATCTGAGGTGCTTGCGCTTTTCAGCGAGCTCAAATTTTCATGGAGCGGCCTAGATGTGCTTTGTTCAAATGCCGGTATCGCGGGCCCAACAGCCATGATTGAAAATATGTCGCTTGAAGGGTTTCAAGCCTGTGTAAGAGTTAATCTGCAAGGCGCGTTTTTGGCCACTCGCGCGGCCGCGCCGATTATGAAAGAACAAAGATCGGGAGCTATTATTTACACATCGTCGACCTCGGGAATCAATGGGCACCCCAATCGCTCACCCTATGCGGCGGCTAAATGGGGCATCAATGGTTTGATGAAAACTGTTGCGATGGAACTTGGGCCATTTAGCATTCGCGCCAATTCAATCTGCCCAGGTGCGGTTGAAGGGCCAAGGATAGAGCGGGTTTTGAAAAAAGAGGCTTTTCTTAAGGGCACAACCCGTGATGCCATCTATCAAGGTTATGCCGCGGGCACGTCCATGCGAAGCTTTGTTATGGCGCATGACGTGGCCAATATGGCTGTATTCTTAGGGTCAGATGGCGCGCGTATGGTGTCTGGTCAAATCATTGCGGTAGATGGCCATACCGAAAACCCAGACCCAAAAATCTAATCCAAGCCTATTGACTTATTGCATGGTCGGTTCTTCATCCGTGCCAATGGGGACTTCGTCTTCATCGGCATCGGGTGCAACCACATAGCTTTCAGTCAACCAGCGCCCCAAATCCACATCAGCGCATCTTTTTGAACAAAAGGGACGGTAGTTTTGAACTGGTCCTTTGGCGCAAATTGGGCAAGTCATTTTAAGCCCTCACCACTTCGTGCAGAGGCTGGCGGTCGCGTTTTCGTGCCAACTCATAAAGGCCAAGTGGCGTCCATCCGGCAAGCGAGGTTTCGGCTGCTTCGCCCTTAAATGCGGCGCGCAAGACCTGCTCTAAAATAGCACGGTCGCGTTTTGGCATGGGAGCAAAATCTACTACGACTTGACCTCCAAGGCCGCGGAGGCGCAATTGGCGCGGTAAATCGCGTGCGGCGGCGATATTGACCTTTAGACTGGCCGCGGGTGACGTGTCGGGCCCGGTATTGATATCCACCGCCACCAAAGCGCGGGTGGGTTCAACCACCATCGATCCGCCGGCGCCAAGCGGCACCACGGGCGTTAGTAGAACATCAATCGTATCAAGTACGCCGTGATCTTCCATCGCCGTAGCAGTTTGTTCTACGGCATCAGGCTCAGGATCGGCCCAGTCGCGCCATGCTACCTCATGCGCCAGAGGGCCATCGACCAAAAGTTCAGGTGCGCCGACAATATCGGCCAACACATTTTCTTCTAAGGCGCGCATATCGGCGATATCTTGGCGGATTTCGTCTATATCAGCGCTGGCACAGGCTGACCGTAATATAATTCCGATATCAGTACTTGCACCTACCATGCTGGCTTCGGCCAAGCTTTGCAATGTAATGCGCAGATCTTCGTCTTTGATTTTCCGCGAAATATTAGCCCCAGGCGCCCCGGGTGTGATAATTACCAATCGGCTTTTGAACAAAAGTCGAGTGGTCACCGGCAAAGCCTTGCCGCTTTCGGCAAAGCCCGTAACTTGAACTAGTACCTTTTGCCCTGGAGCAAGCCCCGATAGTTGGCGCAAAAAGCCTGACATGGCATTTGGCATTTTCACAAATACGCCACCTTGCCCCTTAACCAGACGGTCAACCGTGGCGCGGTAAATCGCGCCTGCAAGCGGCGTGTCATCGTTGGGATCAATTAGCAAGTTTTGCAATTGCCCATCGACCATCAAGGCGGCCGCATCTTTGCCTTTGACCTGACCCAACAGAATGACGCGCCCAATCATGATATATCCTTTAAATATTTTACACCATGAACAGGAAAACCCGCTGTGGCCAATAGGGTTACCGTTTCGGCGATTGGCAGGCCCGCAATGCCGCTGAACGAGCCTGAAATCCAGGGAATAAAGGCCGCAGCCAGGCCTTGAATGGCATAGCCACCCGCTTTGCCCTGCCATTCGCCACTTTGCAAATAGCTTTTCAGTTCCAAGTCTGATAGCCGTTTCATCTTTACCTGGCTGATTACTTCCCGCACCCAAATGCGGTCAGAGCGTTTGACGGCGATAGCGGTGATTACTTGATGACGCCTTCCGCCCAAGGCGAGTAGAAATTGGGCCGCTTCGTCTGCGTCTTGGGGCTTGCCCAATATACGCCGCCCCAAAGCCACGGTCGTGTCAGCGCACAGCACCACATCATCGGTCTCTGCCGCAATAGCCATAAGCTTTGCTCGGGCAATCCGTGTGCAGTAAACACGTGGCAATTCGCCCTTTAGGGGGTTCTCGTCAATGTTGGGAGGCAGTATAGTGTCAGGAACAAGGCCGATCTGGGCCAAAATCCCGCGGCGTCGCGGGCTTGCAGACCCTAGAATCAAACGCATTATTTAAAGCGATAGTTGATGCGGCCTTTCGACAGGTCATAAGGGGTCATCTCAACCTGAACCTTATCGCCTGCCAACACACGAATGCGGTTTTTTCGCATTTTCCCCGCCATAACAGCGATCAATTCATGGCCATTTTCAAGCTCGACTTTAAATGTCGCGTTGGGCAAAAGTTCCTTCACAACACCAGGGAATTCGAGAATGTCTTCTTTGGCCATGTTTACTCCAATTGAGGTTGCGGCCGCGCAATCGCTACCATGGGGGTGAATGCACCTCAAAACTTGAATTTTCAAGGAAAAAATGATTTAGCGTGAATTTTTAATTTTAATAAATTAAATTGTTAAGCTATTTTCTGGCCGCATTTTTGGATTTATTTGTCTGGTCTTAGGTGAATTTTTGTAGAATATTTTGAGTTTTGCATGAATTTTTTCCAAAAAAAGGGCTTAAGCTGGAACTTATGGGCCGAAACGGTCCTTTAAGCGACTTAGAATTTGGTTGCGAGTTTGGCGGTAAGCAGCAAGCTTTTGCTCCCTCGCTTCGCTCAAACGGGTTGGTTCAGGAATGGGCCAATATTCTATATTTAAATGAAAAAGCCGGGTCAATTCCATAGCGCGGCGTTGGCTTGCGGGTGAAAGGGCAACAATAAGGTCAAAGCCCGAAAGATCATCGCCCCATTTTTGCATCTCGTCAAAACTGCGTGATTGATGGCGGGCCAGTTCGATGCCCAGTTCTTGGCACACTGCGATTGAAAACCCGTCGATCTCCATATCATTGTAGACGCCAGCCGATTGCACATAGCAACTTTGGCCATAAAAATGTTTCATTAAGCCTTCGGCCATCGGCGAGCGCACGGCGTTATGATCACAGCAAAACAAGACCGATTGTGGAAGTGATCTGTCCATCTTATCCCCAGTGCAACACGCAAATCAGCGTGAAAAGTCGGCGCGCGGTGTCTATGTCGACCTCGGCTTTGCCGGCGAGGCGATCTTGCAGTACCTTCGCGCCCTCATTATGAATGCCCCGCCGTGCCATATCGATGGCTTCGATCTGGCTGGGGGGCAAACGTTTGACAGCTTCGAAATAGCTTTCGCAGATTTGGAAATAATCTTTCACCACTTGGCGAAAGGGGCCAAGTGACAGGTGAAATTCTGATAGCCTTTCCTGAGATTCTCCGGTGATGTCAAAAGCTAAACGGCCTTCGCGAATGGCCAGAAGTAAGCGAAATGGCCCTGCATGTGAGGGCTTTTCGCCGTGTAGAGGCAGGGTAAAGGTGTTGTCCTCTAATAGATCAAAGATAGCAACTTTGCGTTCTTGCTCGATCTCGGGCGTGGGGGCTACAAGGCCGCGTGTGTCGATGCAGATGTGACAGAGGCGGGTCATGGGGCGTCCTCATTCAGCCGCGCAAGTCTTGCGCGCACGGAAAGGCCATGGGCTTCAAGATTTTCGGATATGGCAAGTCTTTCGGCCGCAGGGCCAATGGCGGCCAGGGCGGCGGGGCTCATACGGGCCAGTGTGGTACGCTTGACGAAATCTATTACTGATAGGCCACTCGAAAACCGTGCCGAACCATCTGTGGGCAGCACGTGGTTGGGGCCTCCAATATAATCGCCAATTGCCTCGGGAGTAAAGGCACCAAGAAAGATTGCGCCGGCATGGGTTATCATTTGCGATAAAGCATCAGGGTCTTGGACCATCAGTTCCAGATGTTCGGGAGCGATTTTATTGGCAAGATCCGCGGCTTCGTCCAGATTATTTACCACAATTACTGCGCCATAGTTGCGCCATGAGGCACCTGCAATGACGCGTCGCTCTAGGGTTACAAGTCGATTTTCAACGGCTTTTGCAACCTTTTGTCCCAAGCCTGCGTCGTTGGTGATTAGTATTGATTGGGCGCTTTTGTCATGTTCGGCTTGTGATAAAAGATCAAGCGCGATCCAATCGGGGTCATTGTCGCCATCCGCGATGATGAGAATTTCCGAAGGGCCTGCTATCATATCAATGCCCACTTGGCCAAAAACCTGACGCTTGGCCGCTGCCACATATGCATTACCAGGCCCCGTAATCTTATCGACCGCTTGTATCGTTTCAGTCCCATAAGCCAAAGCGGCAATTGCTTGTGCGCCACCGATGCGGTAAATGCGATCAACCCCCGCTATTTGTGCGGCCAACAGCACTAAGGGGTTCACACACCCCCCTGGTGTTGGGCAACAGACCGACAGGTGCTTAACCCCAGCAACGCGAGCCGGAATGGCGTTCATTAAAACGGACGAGGGGTAAGAGGCCGTGCCGCCAGGGACATAAAGGCCAGCCGCCGAAACCGGTGTCCAACGCCAACCAAGGGTTGCACCAGCCGCGTCGGTCCAATTCGCGTCTTCGGGCAATTGGCGCGCATGATAGGCTTCAATGCGGCTTGCTGCCAATTCAAGGGCCGCGCGGTCTTCGGGAGACACTTTTGCAATTTCTGCCACGATTTCTTTGTCGCTAAAGGCCAAAGTATCTTGAGTCAGGGTTATGCTGTCAAAGCGTTTAGTCAAATCAATCACGGCTGAATCGCCGCGCGTGCGCACATCGGCAATAATTTTAGCTACGGCCAGATCAACATCGGGGGCATCTTCACGTTTCATGCCTAATAGGGCTTTGAACCTTCGATCAAAACCCGCATCATTTAAATTTAAAAATTGGGGCATGGCTACTCCGGCGGTTGCTCAGGGGCGGGTTAGGTCCTATGGGCGGTGGGCCGCCGATCAGATTTTCTATATGTCATGTTGGGGCATAAGCCCAGATGGTGCCAAATAGGGCCGCGTCACATCGCGCAGCTGCGCCCCGATAGTTTCGACAAAAACTGCTATCCCCCCCCCCCCCGCCAATGACAAAGTAATAACACCTGCACTGTCTTCACTTGCCAGCCATTGCAGAGTTAAAAGCGACAGCGGCGCAGCTTTATCGGCCAGATTAAGGCCCACGGTTTTGATTTGCATAACGTTAGAGATCACTAACAGGCTTTGCACCCGTTCAAATTGGCGTTTTTGCACTTTGGCAGCATTCACATCTTCCCAGCGAAAGCGATTAAGTAACAGGCTGAATTTACGACTTTTACGGCTGTAAGAGCTTTGTGCTCGTGAAAAAATTGCATCTTGCAAGATTGCAGCTACCACTACCAAATCTTTTTGGTCTTCCGCCCCCAAAAACATTGGTGCTTCAAAAGCGTCTTCAAATCTTGCGTCTGCCATTAGGATTTGATCCGGTCTATCTTAGCACCACAGGCGCGAAGCTTGTCTTCTACATGCTCATAACCACGGTCCAAATGATAGGCTCGAGACACTAAGGTTTCTCCCTCGGCCGCAAGTCCCGCCAGAATGAGCGACACCGAGGCGCGCAGATCCGTGGCCATCACAGGCGCCCCCTTTAGTCGAGATACGCCTGTCACATTGGCCACCCCACCTTGCACATTAATATTAGCCCCCATGCGAATTAATTCAGGCGCATGCATGAAGCGGTTTTCAAAAATACGCTCTTCCAACACAGATACTCCATCAGCGGTGCATAAAAGACCCATCATCTGAGCCTGCAAATCGGTCGGAAATCCGGGGAAGGGGGCGGTGATCACGTCAACCGCCCGTACACGGTCGCCTCGCCGCGATACTTTAAGCCCCAACTCTGTCTCGGTGATCGAGACGCCCGCCGCGTCAAGTTTTTCGCAAAAGGCAGAGACTAAATCAATGCGCCCACCTAAAAGTTCGACCTCGCCGCCGCAAATGGCGGGGGCCAGCATATAGGTACCAAGTTCGATGCGGTCGGTGACCACAGGATGAGTAGCACCGTACAAACGATCAACGCCCTGAATTATCATGGTCGATGTACCCTCGCCATCAAGTTGTGCGCCCATACGACGCAAGCACTGGGCCAGATCTACAATTTCAGGTTCGCGCGCTACGTTTTTAAGCACTGTTGTGCCGCGGGCCAATGTAGCCGCCATAAGAGCATTTTCCGTAGCCCCAACCGAGACGATTGGAAACTCATATACCGCTCCTTGCAAGCGCCCGCCCATGGCCTGAGCATGCACATACCCATCGCGTAAATCAAGCTCTGCGCCCATGGCGGCTAAGACTTTTAGGTGCAAATCTACGGGGCGAGCGCCAATGGCACAGCCACCGGGTAAAGATACAACCGCATGACCATCGCGCGCCAGCATCGGCCCCAGCACCAGAATTGATGCGCGCATTTTTCGCACTATATCATAATCAGCGTGATAATTGGTGATGTTGGCACTGGACAAAGCGAGCACTTTGCCACTCTGCAAGCTTGTGACTTCGGCGCCCAAGGACTGCAACAGCTGCATCATGGTTGCAATATCTGATAGGCGAGGCGCATTTGTCAGCGTGAGTGGTTCCTCGGTCAGCAATGTGGCTGGCATCAATGTAAGGCAGGCATTCTTTGCTCCCGCGATTGGAATCACACCATTGAGCGTGCCGCCACCTTTGATCAATATCGAATCCATTTTGCCTCTATCCAATTGTTCCTTGATCGTCTGGCGCGCGTTGTGCCAGGGATCGGGCTTTCATTTGTACCTTACGCTTGGCAATATTCGCTTTTAGGGCCGCTTTTAGGCGGTCTTCTTTGCGTTGTGCTTCGGGGATGGGCTTTGTGTCGTTTTGTGTTTTTGCCATGGCCTTGGGGTGTCATCAAGCTGTTCCATTGTCAAATCCTACTCTATCACATAATTGAGGTCTAGATTACGCTTGCATGAATGCTCAATTACGTCTAATCAGCCGCGACGCCGATGAAGCAAAGCTTTAACCGGTTGGCTGTGGTAGCTCAGTGGTAGAGCACACCCTTGGTAAGGGTGAGGCCGAGAGTTCAATCCTCTCTCACAGCACCATCTCCCTGCATTCAATTTCCACATAAGTATTTGTTATTAAATTTTTATTTTTATTTTATCTGTGGCCTGAGTCAACATTTTACTGTCTGTTGCCAGCTCTTATGCTTCCAAATAGTGTTATTTGATAAGGGAGTGTT
>JASDRS010000022.1:0-160773 GCA_041441915.1 Paracoccaceae bacterium
ACACTCTCTTATCACATTACCCTATTTGGACCCATAGGCGCTGACGTCAGACAGATTTGAAAAGAATGGAGGCAGAGTGATGGTCCTATCCTTTACACCCCAACGTAGCTGCGTCCCTTTACTCCCTCGTAGGTCGTATAACTTACCCAGTTGATTGAGCTTAGGTAGATTATCCTTCGGAGATTGTTCTTGGAGCAGTCCAATGTTTAATGTTGGTGTTCTATCGATCATTACTGTCTAATCCTCTTCAGCAGTCATCCCTATGACCTATGTGGGACTATTCATACGATATGGAACTGGTATTATTGGGGTGTAGATACTGACACCCGTTATTCCTTTACCAACGCAACTTTATGAGTTTATCGTGTGGGTATGAAACACCTTTTCATCATCACACTGGTTCTAATGTCATTTATCTCTTCTCCTAGTTGGAGTGAGAGGATTTATGATTTGGTTGGACGAGATGGTGTGTATTATCTCAAGTTCTCGCAAGTTCCATTCACTGGTGAAATTGAAGGACGGACACAAGGTTCATTTAAGAATGGATTGAGAGAAGGTTCTTGGGTGAGTTACCGGGATAATTGTCAGTTAGCGTCTGCAGGTGACTACAAGAACGGCAAGAAAGAAGGTTCTTGGGTGAGTTACCATAAGAATGGACAGTTACGGTACAAAGGTGACTACAAGAACGGTGAGGAAGAAGGTTCTTGGGTGGGTTACAAAGTAAGCGGAAGTGTTTGGAAAAAATTTACTGGAACCTTCAAAGAAGGTGTGAAGATTAGTGATTAATTCTTGAATGAATTACCTCGAGAGGTTTGATGCCTGCTGTCGTTCAACCAGTTCGCAATTTGCACATCGTTGATTCCATTGTTTCTTAATTCTGTTATGGTGACATATAGGAATTGTTGATGTGGAGAATATGATGAACCCCACAGAGTTTGGGTGGATAAATTGAGGTCAAAACACAGTAATGCGTCGGGATATTTTAATGCCCCCCTACCAATACAATCGGTGACAGTAGAGTGACCCCAGACACAGCCCTTAACTCCATCAAAGCCCAAGCCACCCAAGACAAGGCCACAGAAATGGCTGCCTATCACAAAGTGAATAGGGTGTATTTGGGCACCTCTAACCCCGATATTGACGCTCCGGCCAAAGGTTGGCGCGAAGTGCTGTCGTTAGAGGACCGCCTAAACCTGTGCCAAGAACTGTGGAACAGCAACATCCACGAAGGCAGAATTGCAGCGGCAAAGCTCTTGACCCAAGCACGTATCCGCCCCAACGATAGCGGCGCTTGGGCTCTGATCTTAACATGGGTGCCCAAATTTGATTCTTGGGCCATTGCTGACCATGTCTGCATTGCGGCGCAAAAGTGCATCACCGCTGATCCGACGCGGATTGATCAGTTGGAAAGCTGGACCTTGCACAAAAATATGTGGGTGCGCCGTGCGGCACTGATAGCCACGTTACCCTTTGCAAAATTGCGTAATCCCAAACCCAATGATGTACTTATGACCGACCGCGTGCTGGACTGGGCGGCTCTTTATGTAACGGATAAAGACTGGTTCATTCAAAAAGCCGTCGCTGTGTGGTTACTCAATCTTTCAAAGCGCTGCCCTGCACGCACTGGTACATTTTTGCGCGAACATGGGCACTATATGCGACAATTTGCCAAAATTGAGGCAGTGCAACATTTGCCCACCGAATTTGTTATGCCTCCCGATTAGGCAGTACTTGTCATACTAGGTCATGCGCACTAGGTTGCTACCATGTTAGATACTAACACGCCCCCTTTGATCGACCCGTTTGCTCGCAAAATTTCTTATTTGCGCGTCTCTGTTACCGATCGCTGTGATTTTCGCTGTGTTTACTGTATGTCCGAGAACATGAGTTTTATGCCTAAGGCGGAACTTTTAACTTTGGAAGAGCTTGATCGGATGTGTTCGGCTTTTGTGCGCATGGGCGTTGATAAACTGCGAATTACTGGTGGCGAACCTTTGGTTCGACGCGATATTATGAGCTTTTTTCGCGCCATGAAGCGACATCTTGGTAGCGGCGCGTTAAATGAACTAACGCTGACTACCAATGGATCACAATTGGGTAAATATGCCGAAGAGTTGGCCACTTGCGGGGTCAAACGGGTGAATGTGTCTTTGGATACGCTCAATCCAGAAAAATTCGCATCTGTCACCCGTTGGGGTCGCTTGCCGCAAGTGCTTGAAGGGATCAAGGCTGCTACAAAGGCAGGCCTTAAGGTCAAAATCAACACAGTAGCCCTCAAGGCAGTTAATCAAGCAGAACTGATGCCGCTGACCGAATGGTGCGCCAAAGAAGGCCATGATCTGACCTTTATCGAAGTGATGCCTATGGGCGATATGGGCGAACTTGATCGGGTAGATCAATATTGGCCGCTCACAGATCTTAGGGCGCAATTGGCACAAGCCTATACGCTTAAAGACCTGCCCGAACGCACGGGCGGGCCTGCGCGCTATGTTGAGCTGGTGGAAACCGGGCAAAAGATTGGCTTTATCACGCCCTTGTCACATAATTTTTGCGAAAGTTGCAACCGGGTGCGGTTGACCTGTTTGGGTGAATTATATATGTGTTTGGGCCAAGAAGACATGGCCGACTTGCGGGCGCCCCTGCGGTCCAGCGCGGACGATGGCTTACTGGAAGCCGCAATTCGTGATGCTATCTTTCATAAGCCCAAAGGCCATGACTTTGACTATGACCGCCAAATTACCAAGGGCCAAGTCAGCCGCCATATGAGCCACACGGGTGGTTAAACGCCACATATAATCTCATGACGCAGGCATCCGTGCTTCAACCATGCCAGCATACCAGCTTGCTCCGAAGGGAATGGCATTATCGTCAAAATTATAGGCCGGATGATGCACCATCGCCGTATCGCCGTTGCCTATAAAAATATAGGCTCCAGGGCGTTCATTAAGCATATAGCTGAAATCTTCAGCGCCCATCATCGGCGCGGTGTTGTCGTTTACATTACCTGACACATCATGCGCCACTTTGGCAGCATATTTGGCGTTATCTTCGGCATTCACAGTGACGGGATAGCCGCGTTCATAAAAAATCTCAACCTTCGCTCCATGGGCCTGAGCGGTTAAAGAAGCAATTTCAATCACGCGTTTTTCGACAAAATCTTGCACATCATGATCCATTGTGCGCGCAGTGCCTTTCAGCTTCACAACCTGCGCGATCACATTATGCGCGACGGAATCTGTAGCCACGGTACAAACAGACACGACTACTTGCCCCAAAGGATCAACACCCCGCGACACAATACTTTGCAGCGCCACAATGATATGGGCAGCAACCAATGTTGTGTCGATACAGTCATGCGGTTTGGCAGCATGGCCGCCCTTTCCCACCACCACAATTTCGAACTGATCAGCCGCAGCCATAATCGCGCCCGCACGAATGGCAAAATGGCCTACAGGGATACCAGGCATGTTATGCATCCCATAGATCTCTTGAATTGCAAAACGCTCCATCATGCCTTCAGCACACATCTCACGCCCGCCTCCACCGCCCTCTTCGGCCGGTTGAAATATTACTACCGCCTTTCCATCAAAATTGCGGGTTTCAGCCAGATATTTCGCAGCGCCCAAAAGCATAGCCGTATGGCCATCATGGCCACAAGCGTGCATCTTCCCGGGCGTTTTACTGGTATAGGCGACCCCTGTTTGCTCGATGATGGGCAAGGCATCCATATCGGCGCGCAGCCCAATTACACGGTTATTGGAATTGGTCTTGCCATGGATCACGCCGACAACCCCGGTGCGGCCAATGCCTGTAGCCACTTCATCCACACCAAATTCGCGCAAAAGATCTGCCACTTTGGCCGCTGTGCGTTCCACGTCAAACAACAGTTCGGGATTTTCGTGAAAATCATGCCGCCATGCAGTAATCTCAGGCAAAAGTTCGGAAAAACGATTTTTTATAGGCATGTTGATATCCTCATTTTAACAATTTTTCGGCAAAAATTTAGACCAATTTTTCAATCAGACGCTGCATTAAAACCCAACCTGTGTCAAAATGGCTAGATAGAATACATTCATCCCGACTTGCAGTTCATTAACAGTAGCATAGCGTTGGCTATGGTCTATTGAAAGTGACCTCGAAAATCCTTATTTCGATTATGTTAAGCTGCGGTTGCCCACCTTTCCAGAGCCCAGTGCAGAATATAAAGGTATCCATAAAAACTGCGCCAAGAATGCATCAAGAGCTCCACGTGAGAGGAGCCCTTGGGTAAATTAAACCAAATTGATCAGTCGATCATCGGTAACAATGCATCCAAGGATTTTTTTGCATCTCCATAAAACATACGGGTATTTTCCTTGTAAAACAGCGGGTTTTCAATGCCAGAATAACCAGTTCCCTGCCCACGTTTTGACACAAATACCTGTTTGGCTTTCCAACATTCGAGTACCGGCATGCCGGCGATAGGGCTGTTAGGGTCCTCTTGCGCTGCAGGGTTCACGATATCGTTCGAACCAATGACAATCACCACATCAGTGGTGGTAAAATCATCGTTAATCTCGTCCATTTCCAGCACGATATCATAGGGCACCTTGGCTTCTGCCAAAAGCACGTTCATATGGCCTGGCAAACGGCCCGCAACTGGGTGAATGGCAAAGCGCACAGTTTTACCTTTGGTGCGCAGGCGCTTGGTCAATTCTGATACAGACTGCTGCGCCTGAGCCACCGCCATGCCGTAACCTGGAATGATCACAACACTATCGGCGTCATTGAGCGCTGCAGCCACTCCTTCGGCGTCAATTGCGATTTGTTCGCCCTCGATCGCCATCGCGGGACCAGTTGTACCACCGAAGCCACCCAAAATCACCGAGATAAAGCTGCGGTTCATCGCCTTACACATTATATAGGACAATATCGCTCCTGATGAACCAACCAACGCGCCAGTCACGATCAAAAGATCATTGCCCAGGGTGAAGCCAATAGCCGCCGCCGCCCAACCCGAATAGCTGTTGAGCATCGACACCACCACCGGCATATCCGCCCCACCAATACCCATAATAAGATGGTAGCCGATAAAGCAGGCAAGTAGGGTCATCAAAATCAGCGGCTCAATGCCACCTCCGTTACAGTAAATCACGGCCAAAACCAACGACAAGATCGCCGCGGTTGCATTAAGAAAATGCCCCCCTGGCAGTTTTTTGGCGCCACCATTCATTTTGCCTGCTAATTTTCCAAAAGCCACAATTGAACCAGTGAAGGTGACAGCCCCAATGAAAACGCCTAGGAAAACTTCAACGTAAAAAATTGTCTGTTCAACCGCATCTTTATCGGCCAGTTTCTTGGCAAAACCAATCAGCTTTTCCTTCGCTGCCAGGTCAAGTTTCAAAACTTCCGTCATTTCTAAATGAGCATTAAAGCCGATCAGTACAGCGGCCAAACCCACAAAAGAATGCAGCGCCGCAACCAGTTGCGGCATTTCGGTCATTTGCACCCGCTTGGCGACGAACCAACCCAAAACCGAGCCAATTACCACCATCATTGCAATAATGTACTTATGGGCAACATCTGGCGATAGAACGGTGGCAGCCATGGCCAAAGCCATACCCGCAATCCCATACCAAACCGCACGCTTTGCACTTTCTTGGCCTGACAGGCCGCCAAGGCTTAAAATGAACAGAACAGCTGCCGCAATATAGGCTGCCGAGATGATACCAATGCTCATTTCCACTCTCCTTACGATTTTTGGAACATGGCGAGCATGCGACGTGTTACCAAGAAGCCCCCGACGATATTGATGGTTGCAATTAGAACCGAGAGGGAAGCAAGCGCTACAACGAGCCTGCTGTCAGACCCAATTTGCAGCACGGCTCCCAGAATCACGATCCCCGAAATTGCGTTGGTGACAGCCATAAGCGGCGTATGCAACGAGTGGCTAACATTCCAAATGACAGAAAAGCCAATGAAGCAGGCCAGCACGAATACAATGAAATGACCCATGAATTCTTGTGGCGCAAAAGCGCCAGCCAATCCCAACAGCAATGCCGCGGCCACAAGCATGGTCACTTGTGACTGTGTTTGCGCTTTGAAAGCGGCTGTTTCAGCAGCGCGGCGTTCTTCTTGAGTGAGTTCTTTGATCTTTTCTTTTAGTTTTTGGGGCGCAATCGCCGCCACACTTGGCGGAGGGGGCGGGAAAGTCACTTTTCCGCCATAGGCGACGGTCGCGCCGCGAATGACGTCATCTTCCATATTATGCAGAACTACCCCGTCTTTAGCAGGGGTCAAATCCGCAATCATATGACGAATATTGGTGGAATAAAGTGTTGAAGATTGGGCCGCCATACGGCTTGGAAAGTCAGTATAGCCGACAATTGTAACGCCATTTTCAGATATAATTTTTTGATCCGTCTGTGTTAAATCGCAATTACCGCCACGTTCTGCGGCAAGGTCAATCACTACAGAACCAGGCTTCATAGCCGACACCATATCTGCTAGCCAAAGTTTGGGCGCAGGCCGCCCTGGGATCAAAGCGGTGGTAATAACAATGTCAATTTCTGGGGCCAGCTCACGAAATTTAGCAAGCTGTTTTTCCAAAAACTCTGGGCTGGAGGGGGCAGCATAGCCACCAGTGGCCGCGCCGTCTTGGTTAGATTCAAAGTCCAAAAATACAAATTCTGCACCCAATGATTCAATCTGTTCGGCCACTTCAGGACGCACGTCAAACGCATAAGTGATCGCCCCAAGAGAGGTGGCCGTACCAATTGCTGCTAAACCTGCCACGCCCGCTCCAATAATCAGAACTTTGGCAGGGGGTACTTTGCCTGCGGCTGTAACTTGACCGGTAAAGAAACGGCCAAAATTACTACCTGCTTCGATCACAGCCCGGTAGCCTGCGATATTGGCCATCGAGGACAAGGCATCCATCTTTTGAGCGCGGCTGATGCGCGGCACCATATCCATCGCAATGACATTGGCACGAGCGTCACAGAAACTTTGCAATAAATCGAGGTTTTGTGCAGGCCAAAAGAATGAGATCACAGTTTGCTCGGAGCGCAGATATTTGATCTCTTTACGGTCTAAAGCACGCACTTTAACGATGATATCGGCCGCCTTAAACAGTGCTGCAGCGGTCTTGACCACATCAACCCCAACGGCGCGATAGGTTTCATCCGAAAATCCTGCTGCCAAGCCGGCACCGCTTTGCACCACACAGGCGTGACCAATTTTCATCAGTTGAACGGCAGAGGCTGGCGTCATAGCCACGCGAGCTTCGTTAATAAAAATTTCTTTGGGTGCCCCAATTTTCAAATGTCGTTCTCCCTGCTTTGCGCCACATAGGCACTCATCTCTCTGAGTTCCCTTAAACACTGCAAAAATTGCCTACTGCAAGTACATGCCTACTGCAAGTACAATGGCCAATGTTAGCGCTCTCAATTTACTGTTATTTGCTAAATAATCTATAGTTCACGTAATGACACTTTTCGCGCTTAAGGTAAAAAATTTAGATAGGTACTTGAACCTTCAGAACTCACGAGTCATTTTACCTCAAAGGACCCCCGATGCCCACAGATTTTACAACCACCCGCGCCATGTTCGATCTGCCGCCGGGTCTTATTTACCTTGACGGAAACTCGCTTGGGCCTTTGCCGCGCAAGGCGGCACAGCGCGTGGCAGACTGCGTGAAGGCAGAATGGGGTCAAATGCTTATCACAGGCTGGAATAAGGCGGGCTGGATGACGCAACCCGCCGTTTTGGGTGATAGGTTAGCATGTTTGATCGGGGCCGAAGCGGGATCAGTGATAGTAGGCGACACTTTGTCGATTAAGATCTATCAGGCCTTGGCTTCGGCGTTAGCGATGCGGCCCCAACGGCGTGTTATACTTAGCAATCAGGAAAATTTTCCGTCAGATCTTTATATGGCTGAGGGCCTTTGCCGCAGTATGGGTCCAAATTATGAGCTTAAGATGGTTACAAATGACGCGGTGGAAGACACGTTAGATGAAACTGTTGCGGTTTTAATGCTGACAGAAATTGACTACCGCACTGGCGCCAAATTTAACATGGCCAAATTGACCCAAAAGGCCCATGAAGTGGGAGCACTAACCCTTTGGGATTTGGCCCATTCGGCCGGAGCACTACCTGTTAATTTGACAAAGGCGAAGGCTGATTTTGCGGTGGGTTGTACCTATAAATACCTGAATTCCGGCCCGGGTGGCCCTGCCTTCATCTATGCCGCCCCTCATTTTGGCGAGACCTTGAGCCCCGCGCTAGCGGGATGGCTGGGACATGCAGCGCCCTTTGACTTTACCACAAACTATGTGCCTGCAGCAGGGATAAACCGTATGCGCGTCGGAACGCCTGCCGTTTTGCAAATGGCAGCCCTAGAAGCTGCCCTTGATGTTTGGGATCATGTCGACATGGATGATCTGCGCGCCGCATCCATCGCTTTAAGCAATCGGTTCATTGCTGGGGTCGAGGCCACCTGCCCCGATCTAATTCTGGCCTCGCCGCGCGATGGTGATCTGCGCGGCTCGCAAGTTAGCTTTTACCACGCTGAAGGCTATGCCATCATGCAAGCTCTGATTGCGCGTGGCGTGATCGGTGATTTTCGTGCACCAAACATGATCAGGTTTGGCTTTGCACCGCTTTATAACAGCATGGATGACATCGATGGTGCGATCGAAATTTTAAGCCAAATCATGCGCAAAAACCTATGGGATTGCGGCGATTATCGTACCCGTGCGGCGGTGACCTAAGCCCGCCTTAGGCGGTTAAAGCCAAAGATTTTTGGCCACGAGCCCAAGCCTTGACCGCCTGACCAAAGGCATGAAACAAAGGTCGAGACACGGGATCTATATCAGCACGCCATTCAGGGTGCCACTGCACGGCCAAGGTAAAGCCCGGCGCATCTTTGATATAAAGCGCTTCGGGGGTACCATCCGTGGCATGGCCATCTATCACCACATTCTGCCCCACTTTTGCGATGCCTTGCCCATGCAGCGAATTAGTTTCAACAAGCGTTTCTTCTATCAGTTTATGAAACACACCGCCTTCGCGCAGCGTCACCATATGGCGAAGTGCAAATTTTTCTTCCAAAGTGCCATTGGGTGGCATGCGGTGGTTTGTCCGCCCAGGAAGCTCTCGAATTTCTGGATGCAACGTGCCACCCATGGCTACATTGACCTCTTGAAAGCCGCGGCAAATGCCCAAGAACGGCTGGCCGCGCTCAACACAGGCCCTGACCAAGGGCAAAACTAAGTTATCGCGCGCTCGATCAAAAGCGCCATGGGCCGGCGTTTCTTCTTCGCCGTATTCAGACGGATGCACATTTGGCCGCCCACCGGTAAGCAAAAAACCATCGCAGATTTGCAATAAGTCATTCACTTCGACAAAACGCGGGTCTGACGGAATGATAACGGGCACGCAGCCTGCCGTTTGAGCCACAGCTTGCGCGTTCATTAATCCTGCAGCGTGCACTTCGTAAGTGTCATGTATCAGATGATAATTGCCAATAATGCCAACGGTTGGGCGACGCAATGGTAAACGGTACATGACATTCCTATTCGTAATTTAGCTCCATGCTACCAATGGCAGGGCAAAAAAAAAAGAAAAATTTTCCAAAACAGCAATGTAAGGAGCAATAATTTCACACATATCAAAAACCAGCGTTTGACGAATTTAACTTATTTTCCGTCCCAAGAGCCCCCACCTGATCGGCAATTACCTGCGCCGCTGCAACCAAAGCGCCTCAGCCATAGGCGATATTAAGCGCCAGCATGCCTGCCTCCATCACGCTGAGCACACCCAAAGTCATATGCGCATTCACATGCCCCATATGAGCCAAACGCAAAAATCCGTAATAGACTGGATCGTTTGGTTCGAGCATGCCAAGCCCGATTCCGAATGTGAGGCCAGCGTTTTCTTCGGCCCAACGGCGCAAAGCCGTGGCATAAGGTGTGCCTAACCGGGCCGCAGTAACATAGGTCCCGCGCTCGGCAGGCTTGGACACATTAATTACTATATGATCGTGACTCTGATCCCACACGTCAAAGGCAGCCCAAACGCTGGCCGCCAAAGCACGATGGCGCGCCCAAACATGGCAAATACCTTCTCCCAAAATCATATCAAGTGCTGCGTGAAGCGCGTAAAGATGATGGGTTGGAGTAGTGCCCACCCAAACTTCCTAAAATTCAGGGCCAGAGCAGCGCGATGCCCAATCCCAATAAGGGCTCCGCAAATTACTTTTCGGGCTTTGGGCCTGTGCCTTGGAGGAAACTACACAAAGCCCATGTAGGGTGGGGTCATAAGGCCCATTTACGAAGCGGCAACGCTGACATCACCACCCCAAGCACCCATGTGATATTCATCGCATCCCATCGATGCAATCGTATCAACTGCCAAAAGCGCAGGATCACCCGCTGCGCCTAGCACGCAGCGTAAGGTCGCAAAGTTGTTGCGCACGGTGGTTGCCGTATCGACATAGGTGACCAAAACCACTTTAATCTGTGGAGCTTATCTTTACCCAAGGCAGTTTCAAACAGCGTTAAATCAAAGGCACTATTATTGCCAAAATCCAAAGCGTTGACCTCAATACCCATGGCTTGAACCGACCTCACTCAGCCAAAGTCAAAGTGACCCGTTGCCAAAACCAAGGCCTTATCACCGCGCAAAAATAGATTGGTGTTGGCCGCCTCCCATGTGAAATGGCCATTTCCGATATACATTGCCAAATGATGTTTTGTTCAAATAACCTTTTTCAAACCAGTTTGAATTTTAGCAGTGATCTTAATAATTTCGCCATCATCGATATTTTGGGCAGGACGCTGCATGGCTACCAAAACGCTGTCAAGCATGACCAAAGGCCCCAGGAATAGCCTGGTAATGACGACCGTTTGCAAGGCTCATTATATGCTCCATCGCGCAACGGCTAGTTGATGGGTCAATGCACATCAATCCTTATGCATCCTAAAATTGGACCTAACCTTTGGTCAATCCCTTGCGCCACGCTGACTTTGCCCGTAAATCATAATCATATTTTAAGGAATAGCGCCGTTGACCCAAGCCTTACCCCAAACGCCAGTCTTTACGCCAGATCCTTATAATTCTGCTAATTTAATTGCGCGGTTGTGGCGTGAGTATTTGAGGCCGTATGCTGGCCTCATTTTGCTAACCTTTGCTGTAATGATGATCGAAGGCAGCACTCTGGGAATTCTCAGCTATCTCATAGAACCCTTGTTTGACAAAGTCTTTATTCCAGGAGGCGGAGATGCTTTAGTTTCGATTGGCCTAGCTATTTTAGGGCTTTTCTGTTTGCGCGGAGTCACCTCAGTTCTATCAAAATATCTAATGACATTAATATCAAATGGTAGCGCCGCCACCATACAAAAGACGATGCTGCGCCACATTCTGACACTTGACGGCAGTTTTTTTCACCAAAATGCGCCAGGCGCTTTGATCGACCGCGTTCAAGGTGACACGGCGGCGGTGCAGGGCATTTGGGCTTGTGTAATCAGTGGCCTCGGGCGCGATGGAGTCGCACTTATTTCCTTGGGAATCGTGGCCATCAGCATTGACCCGATATGGACCTTAGCGGCCATGATCGGAACGCCTTTATTGGTTTTACCCGCCCTTTTGTTGCAAAAATATATCCGAAAAAAAACCGGGCATATGCGGCACCAGTCTGGTCTTCGCGCCTCAAGGCTAGATGAGGTTTTTCACGGCATTAACACCGTCAAACTTTATCAGATGGAAGACTATCAAACCGCTCAGTTTAGTACGATTGTTCAAAAAATTATCAACGCCGAACTTAAAATGGCTTTAGGAAATAGTGGCTTGCCAGCTTTGATAGACATTGTGACGGGTGTCGGCTTTTTTGCGGTTTTGCTGGTGGGTGGGCGCGAGGTGATCGACGGTACCCGCACAACGGGGGAGTTTATGGCATTTTTTACAGCTATGTCCTTGACCTTCCAACCTTTGCGGCGTCTGGGCGCACTTTCCGGCAGCTGGCAGACGGCCGCAGCTAGTCTTGAACGGGTTTACCGTCTGCTTGATACAGAGCCCAAGTACCGCGCCACCATACCAAACCCAAAGCCAAAAAAGGGCAGTGCCGCTATAATAAATGAGGCGCCCGAAATACGGTTTGACAATGTTTCGTTCCTGTATGGCGAAAACCCAATTTTGTGTGCACTGAACCTTTGCGCCCCGGCCGGGAAACTAACGGCCTTGGTTGGGGCTTCCGGCGCGGGCAAGAGCACAATTTTTCATTTACTTACAGGCCTGATTGCACCACAAAATGGGCATATTTATATTGGCAAAACTGATATAGAAGCACTGTCAAAACAAGACCTCAGGTCACATTTTTCCGTGGTTTCGCAAGACAGTGCTATTTTTGATGAGTCTTTAATTGAAAATATTGTACTTGGACAAAATTTCTCAAAATCGGTATTAGATAATGCGCTTGATGCTGCCTATGTCAGCGAGTTCTTAGGTAGTATGCCCGATGGTCTAGCCTCTCACGCGGGCCCGCGTGGAAGCGCACTTTCAGGCGGGCAACGCCAACGGCTGGCAATCGCCCGCGCGCTACTGCGGGATGCGCCAATTTTGCTTTTAGATGAAGCCACAAGCGCGCTTGATGCACAGTCTGAAACCTATGTTGCCTCAGCCCTTGGCAAGCTGCGTGAGGGACGCACCACGTTGATCATCGCCCATTCCTTAGCTACAGTACGCAACGCCGACCTGATTTTGGTCATGGACAAGGGCCAGATTGTTGAACAGGGCACGCACGAGACGCTTTTGGCCCAATGCGGGCTTTACGAAACTTTGTGCCGTCTACAGTTTAGCGTATAATGGGGGCAATATGGCCGAGCATCAGCGTTGCATAATTTTTTTAAAAGGAGAGGATACCCTACCATTTTTGGAAGGGGTTGTGTCAAACTCAGTGCTTAGTCTGGCTCAAAATGACGGATTGGTATGGGCTGGATTATTAAACCCTCAAGGTAAATATTTAGCTGATTTTTTCATAGGCAGCCTCGAAGGTCAGATTTTTTGCGACTTTGATGCCGAACAGGTGGACGCAACCCTGAAACGCCTAAACATGTACCGCCTGCGTGCAGATGTACAGTTTTCGCACAGTGATTGGGGCGTTGTGTGCGGAGTTGCAAAGTACCCACAAGGGGCTCAACCCGATCCGCGCCACAAGGCTATGGGCTGGCGTCTTTACGGACATGCCGCGACCCTACCTGAGCCCGCTGACATAGATTGGGACGAATTGCGCGTGCGCTACGGCATTCCGAAAGCTGGGATTGAGCTAATTGAGAATGACAGCTATTTACTTGAAATGGGGTTCGAGCGCTTGCAAGGCCTCGATTTTCGTAAAGGCTGCTATGTGGGCCAAGAAGTCACTGCCCGCATGAAACATAGGGCCAATTTACGTAAAAGTTTGGTGCGTGTTGCCCTTTCGGGCCCAGTACCCATTGGCAGCGTGATTGAAGTTGATGGAAAAGAAGTAGGCCGCGTTTTCACCCAGTCTGGCGGCTTTGCACTGGCTTATGTGCGCCTTGATCGCGCGGGGAAAATGATGCAGGCTGCTGGCCAAAATGTTACTTTGGCCTCGCCACCTGAAACTTAGTTTAGGCGCGTTCCGAATATTCGAACAGCTCGGTATTTACGATGATCATTTCGTCAATGGCAATGAACGGCGGCACCATGATGCGTACGCCGTTGTCCAAAATTGCGGGCTTATAGCTGCTGGCAGCCGTTTGACCTTTGACTACAGGCTCTGTTTCGAGCACTTGGCATTTTACCTTTTGAGGCAAAGACACTGTCAAAGCCTCTTCGCCAAAATATTCGACAGTTGCCGTCATGCCGTCTTGCAAGAAGGGGCGGCGATCGCCCAAAAGTTCAGCGTCAACTTCAGTTTGTTCATAGGTTTCAGAATCCATGAAAACCAAACGGCCGTCGGTCTCATAAAGAAACTGCTGATCCTTTTGATCTAAGCGCACGCGCTCAACTTTGTCCTCGGAACGGAAGCGTTCGTTCAACTTACGGCCATCGCGCAGATTTTTCAGTTCGACCTGCGCAAATGCGCCGCCTTTACCTGGCTTTACGTGTGAAACTTTTACTGCGGCCCAAAGACCCTTGTCATGTTCTAGAATGTTTCCTGGACGAATTTCGTTGCCGTTAATCTTGGGCATGAGAAGACCTTACCAAAAGGTTGAATAAAGTTATCCAGAACCTATATCTCTCAGATCGAACACTGGCAAGATGCGGTTAAATTTTGATCCACATCTGAGGTCTAGTAAATGAAAAAATATAAATGAGCATTGCAGCCAGCGCATAGCAGGCATTCTAAAAAGACATAGACGAATCGCTACAAAATTGTCATAAACTTAGAATAGTAAAAATTAAAAAAGACAAGAGTCAAGATTAGGAAAAATAATGGCCGATTCTATTGATGGCACAGCATATAATTTTGAACAGGGCCAACGCGCACGTAAATTATTTGCTGCCGTTGTTTTGGCAGCTTTAGATGATGCAATCGCTGATGATAGAAAATATGGCAATGGCCCCGAGCAAATCGCCCGTTGGGCGCGTTCGCGTGATGGGCGTGAAGTATTGTCTTGTGCTGGCATTGACCCTAATGAACGTGTGGTAAAAGGTTTGATGGAATTTGTGACCAAGGGTATTCGTACATCGGTTGCTCTGTCGCGTGAGGAAAGTGAACGTAGGCATGCGATAGAATTGGATCGAGCCGAAGCGGCATAATTACTTTGCACCTGACTAAAAATGTCCCGCAGGGCGCTTTTACTATAAATTAGACTTTTTTCATCGATGCATAAATTTTATCGCGAGAGCAGTGAAAAAATTTGTGTGCTCTTTCAACATATAAGAAACTTCTTCGAACATGGCTTAGTCGGTAGAATTTTCGATTTCCAAGTGCAAGAAGCCTACAAAATGGCTTGATAGTTGTTGCCTGCAGCCTACTCACAACCTGTGGCTATTTTGATTCGTTACATGGAAACCAAAAATAGTTTCCAAGACTGAGGGGGTAGGTTTTGGGAGAGGGGCTGCAATGTTAAACTGTTTTTGCCAGATATTTCAACACAGACCTGCCGGGCTTTAATGCCTTCAACCTAGAGCTGTGGTATGGTGCTAAGCGATTTTTTCCGCAATACTTATCTTATTCAAAAAAGTTGGCTAATGATTTTGCTTATAGAATTGAATTCTATTTTTTTGCGGGTAATTAGCATGCATCGCCATAGCTATTATTTTAATCAGATATACTGTAAAATATATTTAAGAATAAAAAACAGTTAACGACGCTTTATTACCTTGACTAACTTAGTTTCCACCCAAAGTTTTCAAAAATTTATCCAACTTTTTACTTTGAACGTTTTTTAGGAGCGGCGCCTGCTTAACAGCAGAATAATATGACGAAACATCATATGTTGGGATGTCCAATTTTAAATGTTCGACGGTTAGCTTCCCAACCGATGCCAATAACTGGTAAGTTCCCTTATAAAAACGGGATTCTGCAGAAAGGCTCGCGTCTTTGGCGTCAAGCAAGTCTTGCTCGGCATTCAGCACGTCAAGCGAGGTGCGCGCCCCAAGCGAGGCCTCTTCGCGCACGCCGTCATATGCAGTTTGTGATGCTTCAATTTGCAATTTTGCCGCTTCAATGCCTGCTTGAGCAACTCTCAGCGCCGACCAATTGTTTGCGACCGTTTGTTCCACTCCAACGGCAACTTGCCTTAAACTAGCCTGCGTCCCGTCGTGATTGCTGACAGCTTTTCGCACATTCGATGCCAAAGCGCCACCCGAATAAATGGTTTGTGACAGAGTAACAGAAGCAGAAGAACCATAAATATTAACATTATTGTCGAATGTCGCACTGGCGCCAGCTTTCAACGTTGGACGAAGTGCCACACGAGCGCTTTCAATCCCAATTTCAGAAATCTTTGTCACATGGCGCGCGGCCGCTAATTCAACGTTATTGGCCCGAGCTAATGCTATTGCGTCTGCCAATGTTGCTGGAAGTTGCGGTAATTCTGGCAAGTCAGAGACATTATTCGGGTAGGCCCCAGTTGCCGCCTTATAGGCTTCGCGCGCAACTAAAAAATCACCTTCGGCCGCTGCCAAATTTGAGCGGCTTGCCGCCAAGCGTGCCTGTGCAATGGCCACATCAGTTTGCGTGACTTCACCAACATCATAGCGGGCCTTTGCGGCATTAAACTCTTGATTAATCAACCGATAATTGTTTTTGCGCAGCTTGATAGCTTCCTGTGCCAGACGCTCATCGACAAAAGCGTTAACGGTTGCCAAAAGGACACTTTGTTCAACTCCAATCAAGGCAGAACGTGCTCCTAAAACCAGTTCTTGGGCTGCATATTTTGCCAATTTGCCACGACCAAAATCATAAAGGTCAATCGACCCCGACAGATCAAAGGATAAAGAAGAACTATTGCTGTTCACACCTTTTGATTTGCCCGTTAAGGTATTTGTTGCAGAATATTTAAAAATCGGACGCAGATAAGCAACAACTGAGGCCAAGTCTTCATCAGCTGCGCGCAATAAAGCGCGATTTTTCTCAAGTAGATTTGATTTTTGATATGCCGCAATCATTGCATCGGCTAGGGTCTCGGCTCGCGCCTGCTCGATTGAGAGCGACGATAGAAAAGTTAAAATTAGAAAAGTAAAACGCATTATTCTCTCCAAAAATAAAAGTTTACCTACCAAAACTTACAGTGCGAAACTTAGAGTTTTTTCAAATCCAGGCAAGATGGGAGCCGACGCATTAAATGCAAAGCGCCATGTCACATCACCATTTAGCTTATAGCCTATGCGCGCCAAACCCAATTGACCTTCCATGAAAACGGAACCAATGCGGCCCCCGTCTTTCAACTGTGCCAAGATCGCATCTGGAATAACCTCAACCGCGCCTTCTAGCACAATCACATCATAGGGCCCATGTTTTGGGTCACCCTTCACCAAATCAGCCGTCATTACAGCTGCATTATCAACGCCTTGGCTTGACAAGGTGCGCTGTGCTGCGGCCCCAAGGCTTTCACTTTCTACCGCAACGACCGTGTCACAAAGACGTGCCAGCACGGCTGTTGAATATCCTAAACCGCAGCCGATATCCAAAACAATTTCATGAGGCTGAATGTCCAAACCATCCAGCAGCTTTGCAAATGTGCGCGCCTCAACCAGTACACGGCCTTCACCGATCACGATATTTTCGCCCATATATGCAGTTTCGCGTTTGCTGGCAGGCACATAGATTTCACGCTCAACAGCCAACATAGCGGCAATTATTGGAAACTTAGTCACATCTGACGGTCGTACTTGGTTATTAACCATCATTACGCGTCGGTTGAAGAAATCTGTCATATCCCACTCATCTGCTAATTTGTGAGTTAACATATTGCCACATAATAGGTAGCACAGCAAGGAATTGCCGCTCATAGCCTACAATTTTTTACTAGTATTTAGCCAAGTTTAGGATTAAAATTTGTGTGCATAAAAAAGGAAAAAACAGTCAATGCGGTCCCTTTTCCAAAACTTAAGTCACTGGGGTTAGCTAACAATCCGATCACGATGTTGTGTATGGCAAATGCGCAACGGCGGTATAAGGGGCTCAAGATCGCGCAATCTCTCAGCGGCAAGGTCGGGAAATTCGCGCCACATCGCTTAAGCGGCATATCAAGGTCGACCTGTGCCATAAAAAATCAAACACTTCATGTTCGACCAATCCCTGCCCGACATCAGCACGATATTCAAACTGCTCTAGACCTAATAGATTAAGATTTTCAATACTGAACTCTTCAAAAAGCCGCCTATGGGCGCAGGAGAACGGTTATTCCCCCTAATGGGGACGAAAGCAATGGGGACGGGAGCAGCAACTTTTGGCCCAAAGATTAGGGAGGTGATATTTCTTAACCGCACGCCTTTGCAAAAGGTTCTAGTCACCATTGCACAAAAAACTAACACAGCCTTATGACGCGGGCCCAATTGATGCAAGCGCAGCTTTTAACTGGGATTAACTGGCTGTCACTCCGATCTGGGATCATCTGAGGCTTAGGCTTTCCTCGCCATAGCTCCTTTGGTGTGAGTCTCAAACGATTAGCGTTAAAGTGCAGTCCCTGCAACTGATTGTCGCAGGGATTCCATAACAAACCACAGGCGGAAAATAAAGTCATTTAAAAACAGTTGGTTATAATATATCTACATGCACAAGCCTGTTTAAACTGGTTCCTTTAGGCGGCCAAGGTTATTTTTTTGGGCATACCCACTCGCATTTCCAGGGCCTATCTCGTATAAGTTCGAATTAGTATAAGCCTAAAAAGTTGGTGCACAGGGCGCCAAAATCTGCTTAGAATTAGGCTCAAATAATCCTACCTAAGAGCCGCCATGGCAAGGAACTTCTGATGGACTTTGAAAAAAGCTTTCACGACCAACTGGCCCAACTTAAAGCTGAAGGTAATTATCGGATCTTCGCTGAGCTGGAGCGCAAACGTGGCGATTACCCGCGCGCGGCCAGTCATGCACATGGCGCAGTCAGTGCTGTGACCGTTTGGTGTTCAAACGACTATTTGGGCATGGGCCAAAACCCTGATGTTGTGGCTGCTATGGTTGAAACTGCGCAAGCTTGTGGCACGGGTGCGGGCGGCACGCGCAATATTTCGGGCAATCATCATCACCATGTGAAGCTTGAAGCTGAACTGGCTGATCTGCACGGCAAAGAGGGAGCGCTTTTGTTCACCTCAGGGTATGTTTCAAATTGGGCGGCCTTGTCGACCTTGGGCGCGCGCATTCCTAATGTGGTCATCATGTCAGATGCTAAAAACCACGCCAGCATGATCGAAGGAGTACGCCATTCGCGCGCCGATAAGGTGGTCTGGAACCACAATGACTGGCGTGACCTTGATCGCAAACTTGCGGCCTTGGGCGATCGGCCCAAAATTGTGGTCTTCGAATCCGTTTATTCAATGGACGGCGACATTGCGCCGATTGCTGAAATCATAAACGTTGCAAAAGCGCACGGTGCCATGACCTACATTGACGAAGTGCATGCCGTAGGCATGTATGGCCCGCGCGGCGGCGGAGTATCTGAGCGTGAAGGCCTAGCCGATCAGATCGACCTGATAGAAGGCACCTTGGGCAAGGCTTACGGCGTGATGGGCGGGTATATCACCGGATCAGCCGCGCTTTGCGACTTTGTCCGCTCTTTTGCCAGCGGTTTTATCTTTACAACCGCCCTGCCGCCCGCCATTGTGGCGGCGGCAACCGCATCAATTAAGCACCTTAAATCCTCGCAATCCGAGCGCACTGCCCAACGTGCACAAGTCGCAAAACTGCGCACAAAGCTTGATCAGCTGGGAATTCCCTATATGAAAAACGACAGTCATATAGTGCCAGTGATAATCGGTGATCCGGTAAAATGCCGCATGATTTCCGATATTTTGATGCGCGATTGGGGAGTGTATGTCCAAGCAATCAATTATCCAACCGTCGCCAAAGGCACTGAACGGCTGCGCATCACGCCGTCGCCTTTGCATTCCGATGCAGATATTAACCATCTTGCAACGGCCTTGGCCGCGCTTTGGAAACAATGTGCCATCTCGCACGCTGTAGCTTAATTAGGGGCCCTCTCCCCTGTTACAAAACCTGGTCAAGCGCAGTGATGAGCTGATCAATCTCAGCCTTTTTCGTGTAATGCACAAAGCTTAGCCTTAAGATGCCTTTGGCCATATCAATCCCCATCGCTTGCAAGGGACGCACTGCGTAAAAATCGCCCCCCCCCGCCATAATACCAAAGCGCGCCAGAGCGCGAGCAGTGGCTTCAGCATCTTCATTCAAGCCAATGGCGACGGTTGGCGCGCGGTCCTCGGCCTTGCGCGGACCCAAAAGGCGTAGATCATTGCGGGCGGCCAGATAATCAAGTAATGGCTGCAAAATCACCGTTTCATGATCGCGCATCAGATCATGAACCGCTTCGGCGCGCGCGACAGGAGCAGTGGCTTCACTGGCACCCGAGCTGAAGTGGTGGTCGTAAAGCGCATCAATATAGTCGACCATCCCCGCACAAGCCGCAACTTGTGCATGGTCTGGCCCAGAGGGCGTAAACCGTTTATGAGATGATTTGGCATTAAAGAAATGTGCCTGAGCGGGCAGCACAGATCCTAAACCATGGCGTATCACCATAACACCCTGATGGGGGCCATAGGTTTTATAGGCAGAAAATAAATATACATCAGCTCCAAGCTTATCTATATTAACAAAGCCATGCGGAGCATAAGACACGCCGTCAACGCATGTATAGGCCCCCGCCTCATGCGCCAGGGCACAGATTCTTGCCACAGGATTGATTTCAGCCACCACATTTGAACAGTGGGGAAAACAAACAAGCTTCACTCGCCCATCAGCCAACAATTTTTCTAAATCTTGTGGATCAAGATGACCAGTTTGCGAATCAATAGCCCATTCGCGCACCTCTATCCCACCGTCTTGTGAAAGGCGTCGCCAAACGCCAGAATTGGCTTCGTGGTCTTGATTTGTCACAACAATTGCGGCGCCCTTCACCCCAGAAAGCCATTGCCGCACCGCTTGCGACAAAACATACGTGTTGGCCGATGTTGAGGGACCAAAAGACAGTTCATCGTTCATCACGCCCAAAAGCGCCGACAGGCGGGCGCGGGCTTCGTCCATCTCGGCACCGCCAAGCTCGGATGAAGGATAGGGTGCATAGGGCTGAACTTTACGCTCAGTATAAAAGCGGTGCAACCGATCGACAACTGCGCCACAAGGATAAGAACCACCCGCATTTTCGAAAAATGCTTGGCCAGAAAGTACTGGCACGGCAAAGGCTGGAAATTGTGCTCGCACAAACGAAAGGTCGAGTTGGGTCATAATGCCTCCTAGCGCAATGGTTTACTAATCCTATCTTTTAGCACGGGGTTGGCAAGGGAGAAGCGCCCCTTGCGCCGCATCGTCTGCAGGCCTATGTATATGGTGTCACGGGCAACCGTGAATATGGCGATAAACGCACCCGCAATAATCGGATCGGACCCGGGGGCGGTACCCGGCGACTCCACCAAAACCCTTCATTTGGGGGCTATGGGGTCGAAATAGGATCGACGAACGACTAAAGGGGCCAGCTTTTGCTCGGTAGGTACCACCGTTATCGGACCACATGTACAGTTGCAAATGACAACCGTGCTCCGGCAATGGCTTTGGCTGCGTAAGCAGTTTGAGTCGCCGAAACTAAGCCCTTGCGCCTAGCCGCGTAAGGCGGGGCCCGCCGGAGCCTGGCAACAGAATCCGGCACTTACCACACCGAGTATCCGTCAGCCTCAAAAAGGCAGCTATGTTATTTAAAATATTTTTGATCATCGTGTGCTTATGGATTTTGCACTTCCTTTATTATCGCACAAAATAGAGACTAAAAACCTTTTTTTGCTCTAATTTCAAAGGAAGCCGCAGCTTTTTTAAGCTCGATAGGTCAATCCTGTGGCGCGTACCCATCTGCTTGATCAGAAATATATTTGAATGCGCGCAAAGGTACATTTTCAGCACGACAAATTTTGGCAATGGCATAAAGTTCCATATCTACCAAGTCACAAAGCAGCTCTGGGGGTGTTGCAGCAAAACTATCGCCTGTGCCACACGAGATTGCACTTTTAGAAAAGCGTATTTCTGCGCTATCAATTTCGAAAAGCGTTTGACCTACTAAAAACCCCAAAGCACGGGCATCCATGTCGCGCTGCATTACCACGCCGACCTCAACCAAACCGCTTAAGTCGGGGCGCAACGATCCCGCAGTGCCAAAATTTACGACTAAATCAGGTTCATGATCGATCAGTGCCCTAGCTGTGTGCCAAGCTGCATTCACTTTACCGATGCCCATATGGACCAAAATCCCAGAAGAGATTGGGGAAATCGGAAGCTCATCTTCCATAGCAACCAAAAAAAGTATTTTTTAACCCAACATCATAAGACCTATCCTTTGATTTAAATTGCCTGAGCCAAATCAAAATCTCAAGCCCGGCGTATTAAATGGTGCGCTATTTGGTAAAATAACTTGGCATCCTCTTTCATTCTACGACAAATGTTTTATGCTATTTAAAATTGAAAAGGGTCCTCATGTCGCAGAAAATCAATTATGGCAATCTGATGCACAACGCCATGCGTGGCCTGATCCAATCTATTTTGATAGATATCGCTAAAAATGGTTTACCCGGAGCGCACCATTTTTTCATAACTTTTGATACTACGCATCCCGATGTAAAAATTGCTAAATGGCTGAGTGAACGCTATCCCAGTGAGATGACAATTGTCATACAACATTGGTTCGACAATCTTATTGTGACCGACGTTGGGTTTTCAATCACGCTAAATTTTGGTGATATGCCCGAACCTTTGGTGATACCATTTGATTCTTTGCGCACATTTGTTGACCCCTCGGTTGAATTTGGTCTGCGCTTTGACCAGCAAGAGGATAATGAGGCCCAGGAAGAAGATGAAGTCCTAGATGAACCCGACAATGGCCCTGCCCCCAAGTTCGAAGGGGCCAAAGTGGTCAGCTTGGATAAATTCCGCAAATAGGTGACAGCACCGAGCTGCGCTCCACCTAACCCTTACCGCTAGATTTCACCGTTACTTTGCCGTAAAGTTATAGGCGATTCAACAAAGAGTGCAGCATGTCCGATATTCGCATTGAAACCGATAGTTTTGGCCCGCTTAATGTGCCCGCCGATAAATATTGGGGCGCACAAACACAGCGCTCGATCAAAAATTTTCCAATCGGCGGGGAAAAGCAACCCATCGCTATCGTGCGTGCTCTCGGGGTCATCAAAAAAGCCTGTGCCTTGGTCAATATTACCCAAATCGACATTTCCCCCGAACTTGGCCAAGCCATCGCCGCAGCCGCAACAGAAGTGATTGACGGCAAATTTGACGACAACTTCCCTCTTGTGGTTTGGCAAACGGGTTCAGGCACCCAAAGCAATATGAACGCCAACGAAGTCATTTCAAACCGTGCTATTGAAATATTGGGAGGCGTGATGGGCTCAAAGAAACCCGTGCATCCAAACGACCATGTTAATATGGGGCAATCTTCAAACGACACATTCCCTACCGCCATGCATGTCGCCACTGCCATGATCGCACACGATGTGTTATTGCCAGGGCTTGAAAAACTACATGCGGCTTTGCTCGTTAAGGTCGAAGCCTTTAAAGACATAATCAAGATTGGTAGAACCCATACGCAAGATGCGACGCCCCTGACCTTGGGGCAAGAGTTTTCGGGATACGCCCACCAAGTTTCCATGGGCATTCGACGTATCAAAACCGCCCTGCCATCAATTTATGAACTTGCCCAAGGGGGCACTGCTGTTGGCACTGGACTAAACACCAAAGCTGGTTGGGACAAGCGCGTAGCAGCCAAAATCGCAGAGCTCACTGGCCTGCCATTTGAGACCGCCCCCAACAAATTCGAAGCTCTGGCAGCGCATGACGCAATGGTTGAAATGTCGGGAGCAACGCGTGTCGTCGCCGTATCACTCTTTAAAATCGCCAATGATATGCGGTTTTTAGGGTCAGGCCCGCGTTCGGGTCTTGGTGAGTTAAACTTGCCAGAAAACGAACCAGGCTCATCCATTATGCCGGGCAAGGTCAACCCAACTCAGGCCGAAGCTTTGACTATGGTCTGTGCCCATGTGATGGGCAATGATGCGGCCATTGGCTTTGCAGGCAGCCAAGGACATTTTGAACTGAATGTCTTTAACCCGATGATGTCCTATAATCTTTTGCAATCCATGCAGCTTTTAGGCGATGCAGCGGCCTCTTTCACCAATAATATGGTTGTGGGCACCACTGCTAATATTGCGCGAATTGATAAGTTGATGAAAGAAAGCTTAATGCTGGTAACGGCGTTAGCGCCAACCATCGGCTATGACGCCGCCACCAAAGTAGCCAAAACCGCCCATGCAAATGGCTCAACCTTACGCGAAGAGGCCATTGCCTTGGGATATGTTGATGGCGAAACTTTCGACCGAGTGGTACGTCCCGAAGATATGATTGGCCCCAAAAGCTAGGACGTAACGTGGTAGAGATCATCAATCTGAATAAAACCAAAAAGACAGCCGCTAAATTAGCAGCTCGTAAAGTAGCAAACACAAACGCCGCTAAATCTGGCCGTTCTAAGGAACAAAAGAACCTAGAAGCCGCCCACTTAGGCAAAACGAAACTTGGCCTAGACGAAGTAAAAAAATCATGAAAAGGCCACAAAAACATTCGCTTAATCTGCGTGGGCATCAAACATCAGTATCACTTGAGCCTCAGTTTTGGAAAGCCTTTCGAGATATTGCCACAGAAAAAAATCAGGCCGTCAATGCCTTGGCTAGCGAAATAGACGAGGCACGCGGCCCTGACGCGGGGCTCGCGTCAGCCATTCGGCTGTTTGTTCTCGATCACTTTCAAAAGCGCTTAGCCTAAGGACTGGTTTCCACTTGTAAAAAAATACCTGCTTTAGCGCCCGCCATACGTTGCTCCATAGGTTACAAAATATGGTGTGGCGCGCGCAGAGGCACGATTCAAAGCGCCTTAGTACCACCAACAGCATCAAAGGTCCCTTGAATATCAAAAATTCCAAACTTTGGTCGGGGCGTGGCCACTCAGAAAAGGCAGATGGGGCTGTTTATTGGGGCTGTTTATCGGAAGCACACGCGTAAAGGATACGTCGAACAAACTCAGCCTAAGGCGGGCAGACCCAAAAGGTCAAAGCTTTCCAACAACCAAAAAGACAGGCGCGAAAAACCACCCGTCAGCATCAAAAACCCAATGGTCCAAAGCAATAGACCCATAATGCGTTCAATTCGCTGCATATGGAGGCGCATAAATTCCATAAAACTCCGCAATTTAGGAAAAAAGGCTGCGACCGCCAAAAACGGTAGGCCCAGACCCAGAGCATAGACGCCAAGCAAAAGCGTGCCGCGCGCTAGGTTAGCGTCTGACGCGGCAAGCGATAAAATTGCGCCCAGTTGCGGGCCGATACAGGGGGTCCAACCAAAGGCGAAGGCCAATCCCAAAAGGTAGGCCCCCATCAAAGTCCCCCCACGATTGCCTGCATCAATGCGTAGGTCGCGTTCAATGAAGCCCAGGCGATAAATGCCAAGAAAATGGCCCCCAAAAATCATCACAATAAGGCCAGCAACCGTATTAAAAGTCTCAGCATAATTGAGAAAAAATCTACCAAAAGCTGAAGCGGTAAAGCCCAAAAGCAAAAATACTGTTGATAGGCCCATCACAAAAAAAACAGCGGCTCCGATGGGGCTGCGGCGCACTTCGCCTTCGCCCGACAGGTCCTTTATCGAAATCCCGCCCATAAAGGCTAAATACGGCGGCACAATTGGCAAAACGCAGGGGCTTAGAAAGGACAATATTCCCGCCGCGAGTGCCACAGCGATGGCTGGCAATAAAGATGCATCAATAAGTTCAATTCCAAACATGTGTTCCCCTTGTTAGAGCTCTTTTAAGCCCAACTGCGCGGCCTGTCATGCCCAAAGGTTTGAACCAATTGGGCCACAATCGCTTGTCAGGCACACGACTTAACTACCCCCCAGAAAGAAGGTTGTGGGGGGGGGGAATTAACTACCTAGGTTCCACCAGCCCTTGCGTTTGGACTTGTCACCTTCGCGCACCACCTCAGGTGTCGTAACTTCAGGCGGGTGGGATGAAGTGGCGGAGTTTAAAGCCACCGTTTCCTGAGTATTTGCAGCCTCAGGCGCGGCAGCGGGTCTCAGGGCGGTTTTGCGTGGCCTTGGTACAGATTTGGGTTTTAGCGCTTCTGTCACCTCTGTCTCAGCAACCAATATTGCCTCAGGTTTGGCGGTTACGGCCTTGGCTTTTACGGAGGGCTTTCTCGTGGACGCCCTTTTGGCAGGGGGTGTGGGTGTGGGCGCAACTTCGGAAGGCACAGCTTCAATTGCAATTGCAACCACTTCTTTGAGTTGCGGAACATCAACACCTAGTGCTGAGGGCTTAGGCCCACGACTGCGTGTGCGAGTTTTTTGGATGGGTTGGGCCTGTCCATCTACTTGGACCGCATCAGACGATGGGCTGGTACTTTCTGACGTTACGTCACTTGCTTCGTGTGATGTTTTGCCCGCATCCTCGGTATAATCACTACTGGCGTCAGCACCCACCTCGTTGGCCCCATTGCCCGCCCCACGACGTCGACGGCGACGACGACGTTTTTTCTTACCATCGTCGATGTTTTCGTCACGCTCCACTGTTTCGCTGGCGGCCTCGTCGACATCTACGGCTTCGATTGCGTCTTCGATAAAATCAGTTTTGCGTACGCTAACTGGATCACCCATCATTTCAGAAGTACCAGAGATGGCTTGATTCTGCATTTCGCTCACAAAACGCGTAGCAAATTTGAAATTTTCAACAACATAATCAGGGCTGACCAAATGCGGATCAGCTTCAATGCGCACAGATATACCATAGCGCGCTTCAATTCTGGCTATATGTTCGCGTTTTTGGTTCATAAGGAAGTTTATCACAGTTACCGGGGCCTTAAGCAGCACTTCTTTTGATTTCTTTCGCGCGCCCTCTTCTTCTAGGGCGCGCAATATTTGCAACGCCAAACTGTCGTCCGAGCGAATGAGCCCTGTTCCGTGGCAATTAGAGCAAGGCTGCGTGGTACTTTCTAGCATGCCTGGGCGCAAACGTTGGCGCGACATTTCGAGCAAGCCAAAACCTGAAATACGGCCCACTTGAATCCGCGCACGGTCAGTTTTCAGCCTGTCTTTGATTCGTTTTTCAACTGAAATATTATTGCGCCGTTCGTCCATGTCGATAAAGTCGATCACAATCAGGCCCGCTAAGTCGCGTAGACGCGATTGGCGAGCGACTTCTTCTGCGGCCTCTAGGTTCGTTTTTAGAGCCGTATCTTCGATCGAGCCCTCTTTGGTGGCGCGGCCAGAGTTCACGTCAATCGCCACCAAAGCTTCAGTCACTCCGATCACTATATAGCCGCCAGATTTCAGTTGAACCGTCGGGTTAAACATACCCGAAATATAACTTTCCACTTGAAAGCGTACAAAAAGTGGCATCGATTCACTATAGAAGCGCACAACATTGACATGGCTTGGCATGATCATGCGCATAAAGTCTTTGGCGATGCGGTAGCCCGCTTCGCCTTCCACCAAGACTTCGTCAATCTCACGATTATAGAGATCGCGGATCGAACGTTTGATCAGATCACCTTCTTCATAAATAGCCGCAGGGGCCACAGACTTAAGCGTGAGTTCCCTCACCTGTTCCCAAAGACGCATCAAGTATTCATAATCCCGGCGGATTTCAGGCTTAGTTCGGTTGGCACCCGCGGTGCGGATGATGACGCCTGCCCCTTCTGGCACTTCAAAATCTTGCACAATTGCTTTAAGTTTTTTCCGATCAGTTGCAAGAGTTATTTTGCGCGAGATGCCACCACCACGTGAGGTGTTGGGCATCAAAACGCAATAACGACCGGCAAGTGACAGATAGGTCGTCAAAGCAGCGCCTTTATTACCGCGTTCTTCTTTCACCACTTGCACCAGCATAATCTGGCGCATCTTGATCACTTCTTGAATTTTGTATCGACGCACCCGTGACTTACGAGTAGGGGCGATTTCATCTACCACATCTTCATCAGCGATGGATTCGATTTCATCGACTTCATTTTGGGTGTGATCTTTGTGGCCCGTTTCATGATCAAGGTCGTTGTAATCATAATCATGCCCGTGAGCTTGGTGATTCTGCGCATCAATATTTGATGCGCCACTTGGCAGTGATACTATTTCGATCGAAGTGCTAACTGGATCATAATCTTGGTCAAGCGACAGGACTTCCATCCCAGAAGCATCTGGTTGTGTTTCAGAGATTACGTTCACATCTTCCTGATCGGGTACGGGCGCTTGCAATATTTCACCTTGCACGACCGTACGTTCCGCCCGCTCCGTTTGATCCAGCCGGCCTTTGTCATTGCGCGGCCTGCGAACAGGCGAAGACTGAGGCTCACCTTCATTTTCGGCCAACACCAAAGCGCGTTCTTCTTCCAACAGCGCCCTGCGGTCTTCGGGAGGGATCTGGTAATAATCAAAATGAATTTCTGAAAATGCCAAAAACCCATGGCGGTTACCGCCGTAATCGACAAAGGCCGCCTGCAACGACGGTTCAACCCGCGTTACCTTGGCCAAATAAATATTTCCAGCAATTTGCCGTTTGCTTAGAGTCTCAAAATCAAATTCTTCGACTTTATTTCCGTCAACCACAACCACGCGCGTTTCTTCAGCGTGGGTGGCATCGATAAGCATTTTCTTAACCATTGTGTTCCGTTCCACCGTGCCAAAGTCCGTATTGCCAAGCCGAGGCTGGCTAATAAACGTTTTAGGGGTAGGTGTATTGTTTGGGCGGTGGCGCCGAGCGGAAATGCCACGCGGGCGCCAAACCAGCACCACTCGCATTTTTCCATTTTACTCTCGCGCATCATCGCAGTTATGTCCAAAATGCAAAATGCATTCATTAAATTAGCCCTGAGTGCCAAATGTGTGGCGGGCAATTGAGTGGCCCTAGGGTCGTTTATCTGCCTTTGTCTGCGAGGGGCCAAACTTTATGTCGGCCTTGCGCCTGCAACTGCGAATCTTTTGGGATGCGCGCCAAAAAAGCTGAACGCACCGCTCCTCGTACGTTATGGCGAAGCCTATGGAAATTACAATCGAAACTTTCACTGAATACACCCTTTAGTTGAAAGCTAGCTCTAAACATAATCTGAACGTGATAAATTATATTTTGCCATTTTTTCATTTAAAGTGCGACGCGGCAAACACAACTCTTCCATAACCGATGTAATATTTCCCCTGTGGCTGCGCATGGCCGTATCAATCAGCATGCGTTCAAAAGATTCGACATAATTTTTTAAGGGCTTACCTTCAGTTGTTAGGGCAGGATCAGCCATATCATCATCAGCCAACAGTAATGACACCACCGCCCCCAAACCGCGCCTATTTTGCAACACGGCGCGTTCGGTGATGTTTATCAATTGGCGCACATTGCCTGGCCATGGCGCTTGCAAAAGTTGCGCGGCTTCTTGCGTGGTCAAGATCAGAGTGTCACAGCCATATTCATCAGAAAATTTCTCAGCCATTCTGGTGAAAATAGTCAAGATATCTTCGCCCCTTTGGCGCAGCGGTGGCAGAACGATGGTCATTGCCCCAAGGCGATAGAACAGATCAGGGCGCAGCGCATCCTCAATGGTTTTATCGGGCGCATGCTCGTTACAAATAGCAATTATCCGCACTTGCGGGGGCGTACCTTGTTCGTTAACCACCTCCAAAAGGCGGGCCTGCAGCGAATGGCTGAGTACTTCAATATCTTCAAGGCACAGAGTGCCGCCGCGCGCCTCTTCCATCAGGGGCAAGATTCCGTCAGAACTAGGGCCAAAGATTTTGGCAACAAGCTCGTCTTCGGTCCAAGCAGCACAAGATACTACAACAAATTTGCGCCCTGCCCTGGGCCCCACGGCGTGCAAGGCATGGGCGACCAAGGTCTTGCCGGTGCCAATTTCACCATCTATTAAGACATGGCCGTCGGCTTGACCCCAGTCTAGTAAATCTTCGCGCAGACTCTGCATCACAGCTGAGGTGCCTATAAGCTTTTGCACCAATCCAGACCTATTCGACAATTCGTCCCGCAAAGCCCTACTATCAAGCACGGCGCGGCGATTTTGCGTAGCGCGTTTGGCCACTTCGCTCATCAAGTCGGGATCAAATGGTTTTTCCAAAAAGTCAAAGGCTCCCAAACGCATGGCATCAACCGCCATAGGTACATCTCCATGGCCAGTGATTAAAATGACCGGAAGGCTTGAATCCATCGCCATAATTTTTTTTAAAAACGTCATACCATCCATCGTGGGCATACGAATGTCCGACACTACAATCCCCGGGTAATCTGGCGAAAGGTGGCCTAAGGCTTCCTCAGCACTGGCAAAGGTTTCAGTGTCATAACCCGAAAGTGCCAACCATTGGCTAACCGATTGGCGCATATCCATCTCGTCATCAACAATCATCACTTTCATAACACGCGCCATCATAACCTCATTAAGTTCAGCTTCTTGTAGTATCGATTAAAGGCAATTGGATTTCAAAAACAGCACCGCCATTATCGCGATTGCGCGCAGCTAACCGGCCAGAAAGGTCCGAAATTATTCCTGATGAAATAGCAAGACCGAGGCCCACACCTTCACCTGCCTTTTTTGTAGTGTAAAAGGGCTCAAACACATTGTCCAACGCGGCAATACCTGTGCCATTATCTTTCACCAACAGTGACGCCGCTTCACCCTCAATCATTATAAGCTCAATTTGCGGCTCAGCCGTTGACTTGGTAGCATCCAGCGCATTGCGCAGGAGATTGATTATCACCTGTTCTAGCCGAATACGATCAGCCATTACCATCATAGGTTTGCGTGGTATATCGCGACTAATACGCACCACCCTTTGTTTCAATTGCGGCTCCATCATCGTCAAAGCTGACGAGACGCAGTCGCGAAAATCAACTGCCTCGAAGGCCTCACCACCCTTACGCGCATAGGATTTGAGCTGCCGCGTAATAGCGCCCATTCGATCGATCAAATCATCAATACGCTGAAAGGACGACAGGGCCTCTTGCGCGCGACGGCGTTGCAGCAACAACCTCGCACCTGCCAAATAGGTTTTCATCGCAGCCAAGGGCTGGCTCAGCTCATGGCTGACAGCAGCCGACATTTGCCCCAAAGCCGCCAGTTTTAGAGATTGCGCCAGCGTAAGCTCGGCCACTTCCAAAGTTTTTTGTACCTTTTTTCGTTCAGAAATTTCGGTCTGCAAGCGCACATTCAAGCTTCGTAAATCAGCAGATTCTCGCTGAAAGGTAATCGACCGCGACCAAGCGCGCCGTGACAAATAGTAAAAAGCAATGGCCAGAAATATAGCAAATCCCATAATCTCTAATGCTAAAAAGCCATTCACCCTTTCGCGCACCGAATTATAGGCCGTAAACGTGTAAATACGCCAACCCCGAAAGGGCACGCGCGCATTGACTTGCAAGACTGCAGCACCTTGGGCAAGGGTCTTACTTGTGCCGTCGGTCCATGTCTTCGCGGAATCAAACAGGTTAGACAACCCATTCTGATCCAAGTAATTGCCCACAGCCTCTTCTATAGTTTTGTCGCGCCAGCGAGGTTGTGTCGCCAAAATGATGGTCCCTTGGCTGTCAGTCACCAACACCGCATCGTGCAAACCAGCCCAAGAGCGCTCAAATCTCATCAAGTCAACCGAAACCACAATCACCCCCAAGGTTCGATTGTCAGCCATAATTGAGCGTGAATATGTAAAATCATAACCGCCCGTTTTGGCCGGCGCTGCATCAAAAAGCGTTTCGGATTGACGCTGAGCGGCCACAAAATAAGCTTCAGACCGCTGACTTGACCCCAAAAGCGTACGATCAGTTGCCGCTACCACACGGCCATCTTTGTCCAAAAGCGTGATCGAGGCAACGCCAATATCATTTTGAAAAGAGATCAAAACTCGCGATGTGGAGGTAAAATCCCCCGACTGCAGTGACGCCACAAGTTCGGGATCGCGCGCCAAAAGTAAAGGCACGATCGAGGTGCGCTGCACCTCGGTCAATATATTGCCAGAATAAAGCGCAAGGCGCAGCTCGGCACGATTACGGGTGACTTCGGTAAAGCGTTCGGTCAGAAATTTATTTGTGTAAAACACTACACAGACCGCCAAAACAATCAAAATAATGATAGTCAGTTTGACACGCCATGTTACTTGCCCTGTCGAATCTATGACAGAGCCACCTGCGGTATTTTTTATTGAAAGATCAGATTTTGATTCAGTCATTAGTTAAACCTAACTTGGCTTGGGCCTTGGCTCAAGCATTAGCTGTTAAGCACAGGCCAATTGCCCCACCAATACTTTAAACATCCTGCACCCATCAGTACTCCCGAGGACCGATTCGGTTGCGCGTTCAGGATGAGGCATCATGCCAAGAACGCGGCGGTTTGACGACAAAAGCCCCGCAATGTCACCCATAGACCCATTTGGATTTTGCGCATAGGTAAAGGCCACGCGGCCTTCAGCTTGCAGCATGGCTAGGGTTTGGGGATCAACAGTATAGTTGCCATCATGATGCGCTATCGGCATCTGTAATTCGGCGCCCAATTTGTAGCCAGAAGTAAAAGCGCTGTCGCAATCGCCCACCCGTAAAATTATAGTTTTGCACATGAATTTTAGGCCAAAATTGCGCATCAACACACCGGGCAAAAGTCCCATTTCTGTTAAAACCTGAAAGCCGTTGCAAATTCCCAGAACATAACCGCCCCTTTGGGCATGGGCCTGAACTGCCAAGGCGATCGGCGCACGGGCCGCAATAGCCCCACATCGCAGATAATCGCCAAATGAAAAACCGCCTGGCACGCCAACCAAATCAACCCCTTGAGGCAATTTGGTTTCTTTATGCCAAATGCGCTCTACACTCGCCCCGGCAGCTTCAAAGGCGCAAGCAAGATCGCGATCACAGTTTGATCCCGGAAAGGTAATGATTGCGGCTTTCATAGTATGTCTTTCGATTGGGTCCGGTGGCGCAGTTTCAGAACAGTTCGATCGTATATTTTTCAATCACCGTATTGGCTAAAAGCTTGTCGCACATTGCCTTTACCAAACTTTTGGCGGCAACATTATCTTGGCCCGTAAGATCCAGTTCGATTACCTTGCCTTGGCGCACGCCCGAGACGCCTTCAAAGCCTAATGCCAAAAGCGCATGGCGCACAGCTTCTCCCTGAGGGTCTAATACGCCTACTTTCAACATAATATGAATACGCGCCTTCATAGTGTGACCTTTCAGTTGATCAAAGTTGGCTTGGTTGTATGCGTGACGTTCGAGGGCAAGACACCGAGCCTTTTTGCAAGTTCGGTATAGGGATCTGGCAGCGGAGTGGGTTGGCGCAAAATACCCTCTTGTTCGGGCGTATCGTGGCCACGATTGTCCCACAGGCGACAACTGTCGGGGCTTATCTCATCGGCCACAATCAGGCGCATGAAATCACCTTCCCACACCCGTCCAATTTCAAGTCGAAAATCTGCCAAACGGATGCCAACACCTAGCATCACACCCGACAAAAAGTCATTCACCCGCAAAGCTAAGGCCACCATATCATCCATGTCTTGTTGGTTGGCCCATCCAAAGGCTATTATATGTTCTTCTGACACCAAGGGCGAGCCAAGTTTTTCGTCTTTGAAGTAATATTCAACAATCGGGCGCGGCAGCGCCACGCCTTTGGGAATGCCTAGGCGCTTGGAAATGTCGCCCGCGGCAAAGTTGCGCACGACCACTTCAACTGGCACAATTTCAGCCATTCGCACCAATTGTTCTCGCATATTTAGACGGCGCATGAAATGCGTGGGCACGCCAATGCTGTTAAGGCCCGACATAAAGAATTCTGACAAACGATTGTTCAAAACCCCCTTGCCCTCAACGGCTGAATGGGGGGGAGTTGCGGCTTTATTACCGTCGTCTTTGTAGTATTGAACTAATGTTCCTGGCTCGGGTCCCTCATAAAGGATCTTTGCTGTGCCTTCATAGATTTTTTTGCGACGTGCCATCAATCCCTCGTTAAATTGACAGGCGTCAAGTGTATTCGGGCCCATCGGTTAAACGGGCTATACGCCAAGGCGAGCTAGGTCGCAAGACTGATGCCACCCCCTAGTTCTGAGAAAAGCTTCCACATTTAAGATTAAGATCACCAAAACATGAGGTAAAATGTCAAATTTCGACAAAAGAAAAAACGGCGTTTAAGCGGAATTAGCACCTAGTGACGGACAAGGCTTTTCAATAGGTCTTTTTGATCCGCATATCTGGTTTAAAATTAATTTGTTTGACCCATAAGAGGTTAAAATTGATTTTACCCATCAGTTTTCACATCGGTTCGAAAGGCCATTGCAGTGACCAGATGCGCCACAGCCCTTTAATGCACGATAACACAGTTTTCGCCCTAATTCAGATGCAGTTTTCTATGCTTTGACCTAAAAAATTAAGAGGCTGTCTGTGGCCGATGCACTTTGTTATGCGCAACTAAGCCTGTCGAATTACGTCAAAAAGTGGGTTAATGAAAGCGCGCTCAAGCATTCGTGCTTTCAATCAGACTTTTCTCAAATACAACAACCACATTCACGTTATTTCAACCTTATTGACGGCTTTAATGTTTCGATTCACAGTGACGTGCTGCTCTATATTTTCATAATGATGATGAAAAATATTAAATTGCCTAAAGTTATATTATCTGACATTCGGGGCCTTGGCGCGCGGTGTTTTAGGGATTGAATAAATGACAAATGCACTTTCAAAGCTCTTGGAAACTCATGATTGGTTAATGGCGGATGGAGCAACCGGTACCAACCTGTTTAACATGGGTTTGTCTTCAGGCGATGCGCCCGAGTTTTGGAACATCAATCACCCCGATCGCATTCGCGCACTTTATAAGTCGTCAGTCGATGCGGGATCGCATATATTTTTGACCAATAGCTTTGGCGGCAATGCGAGTCGGCTTAAACTGCATGATGCGCAAGTTCAGGTGCATCAATTAAACCGTTTGGCCGCGAGTTTGGGTCGCGAAGTGGCTGATGCCGCAGACCGTCCAATCGTGGTGGCAGGATCAATGGGCCCCACGGGTGAGATCATGGCTCCAATTGGCACGCTCACCCATGAGATTGCTGTTGAAATGTTTCACGAACAGGCCGAAGGGCTAAAGATTGGCGGTGCCGATGTACTTTGGGTGGAAACCATTTCAGCCCCTGAAGAATATGCCGCTGCCGCCGAAGCGGCAAAGATTGCCAGCATGCCCTGGTGCGGAACAATGAGTTTTGACACGGCCGGACGCACGATGATGGGCCTAACCTCGGCCAATATGGTTGATATGGTCGAAAAATTGGCCAACCCACCACTTGCTTTTGGGGCCAATTGCGGCGTGGGAGCTGCCGATTTATTGCGTAGTCTTTTAGGATTTGCTGATCAAGCTGGGACACGCCCCTTAATTGCCAAGGGCAATGCTGGCATTCCCAAATATCACGACGGCGAAATCCATTATGACGGCACACCCGAGCTTATGGCTGAATATGCAGTGCTAGCGCGCGATATTGGTGCTAAGATAATAGGTGGTTGCTGTGGCACTATGCCCGAACATCTGGCCGCAATGCGCCGCGCACTGGACAGCCGTGTCCAAGGCCAAAGGCCTTCTCTGGAAAGTATTTCTAAAATTTTAGGAACTTTTTCTTCCGCATCAGATGGTACTGGTGATCATAGCCATGATGCCCCACGCCGCATCAACCGGCGCTACAAATAACCTCAAGATTTTCTCAAAAATTTTGATAAACATGAAATAAAATTTCGGCTTTTGGTGGATACTGTCGCCTTTAAACTCGGCGATGTCGCTAACCGATAAATAGGGCACCGCAATTGTCTACATTTAGTTACTATAAGATAGATTTAGGAGCGACCCTATGGTTGATGAGAATGACGACATCATCTTGAGCGAACTCTCTGACGACGAACTCGTCTTGCAAATGCATGACGACCTTTACGACGGTCTAAAAGAAGAGATCGAAGAAGGGGTAAACATTTTTCTCGCACGCAAATGGACCCCGTATGAGGTGCTGACCAAAGCCTTGGTTGCTGGAATGACCATTGTGGGCGCAGACTTCCGCGACGGAATTTTGTTTGTACCTGAAGTACTTTTGGCCGCTAATGCTATGAAGTCAGGTATGTTTATTCTGAAACCATTACTTGCTGAAACTGGTGCTCCGCGTATGGGGAAAATGGTGATTGGCACCGTTAAGGGCGACATCCATGATATTGGAAAAAACCTTGTAGGTATGATGATGGAAGGCGCAGGCTTTGAGGTGCGCGATCTTGGTATCAACAATTCTGTCGAAAAATATCTAGACGCAATTGAACAAGATCAGCCCGATATCTTGGGTATGTCAGCGCTTTTGACCACTACCATGCCCTATATGAAAGTTGTGATCGACACACTGAAAGAAAAAGGTATGCGCGAAGATTATATCATTTTGGTAGGTGGCGCGCCTTTAAACGAAGAATTTAGCCGAGCCATTGGTGCCGATGCTTATTGCCGTGATGCAGCAGTGGCCGTTGAAACGGCCAAGGAGTTGGTTTTGCGTAGACACAATCAATTAAATATCTAGAGCTTTAAAAATTTGAATTGTTGACAACCCAAAAAGCTTTTTTTGAATTTTTTTATTGGTCTTTAAATATCTTGCTCTCGCCCAACATAAAGGCAATAATAAGAACTGCGTTTTGGGAGATTCGCAATGCCCATCCATGTTTTTGTTACATTGCTTGTCTGCGTTTGTTTGGTCGCAGGCTTAACCTTGTTTTTTGCTCAAGAATTCACGCTGCCCATTGCTTTGGTGGCAGCCAGTGTCTTAGCAATGCGCACTGCCCTTGCTTTGCGGCCATGACTTTCGTCAGCGACGAGGCACTGACCCAAATGGGCCATGTCCAGCTCAACCAAGGACGTATTTTACTTATCGCGTGCGGTGCTTTAGCGCGTGAAATTTTGACCCTGAAAGAGGTCAACGCTTGGCAGCACTTTGATCTGCAATGCCTACCTGCCAATTTGCATCTTTCGCCTGACCGCATTCCAGATGCCGTTGAAAAGGCGGTGACGCGCTACCGTGAGGCTTATGAAAAAATTTTCGTCCTTTACGCTGACTGTGGCACGGGTGGGCTATTGCAAGCACGCTGTGCAAAACTCGACGTTGAGATGATGGCTGGGCCGCATTGCTATTCATTTTTTGAAGGCAACGATACATTTTCCAAAATTGCAGATCAAGAATTTACCGCCTTTTATCTGACCGACTTTCTGGTACGCCAATTTGATGCTTTTGTGTGGCGGCCCATGGGCCTAGACCGACATCCAGAACTGCGCGACATATATTTTGGCAATTACACCAAACTTGTCTATCAAGCCCAGACTAATGATCCTGCGCTCGACGCCAAAGCGGAATGCTACGCTGTACGTTTAGGCCTTTCCTATGAGCGCCGTTTCACCGGATATGGTGATCTTTACAGCGAAATGGCCGCCATATAACCTTTTTAACGTTGTAAAATTTGATCTATCTTTGGGGTTTAAAAGCTCCGCGGAACATCGCAGCCCTGTGCGCCTTTGGTGCGCAGGTGGTGACATTGGTCGGCCTAGGGTGCGAAGGCCGTAATGAGATTGAGCAGGCATTATTAAGCGATAATGAGTGGGCATCTCATGTATGTGCGCATCGTTTTAGGACGCAGCCATTTTCGCACCTTGGGCTGGGTGTTGCGGTTACAACGCAGCCCCCTTGTGGTTTGTGGTCTGATGGATGAAACGAGCCTAAATCTGAGCCGCGTGGGGACAGTGCTGACATTGGCAGCAGACCAACAAAACGATGAACGCCATCTGCAAGCCGTTAACCTAACGTTCAGCACATTGAGTCAACACTAGGGTGGGGTCCCTAAAAGAGCATTTGCCGCATCGCGTGCTGCTTGTGTGATCGTGTCTCCCGCCAACATACGTGCAATTTCTTCAATCCGGTCGGCTGGTTTTAGTGCAGTCACAGTTGATCGTGTCAGACCACCCTTCACCTGTTTTTCCACCCTCCAATGGTGTGCACCAAGAGCCGCCACCTGTGGCGAATGGGTCACAACCAACACTTGGCCACCGCGTGCCAAAGCCACTAACCGTCGGCCCACGGCGTCAGCCGTAGCGCCACCAACGCCGCGATCTATCTCGTCAAAGATTATGGTCAAGCTAGGGCTGTCGCCTCTTAGGCAAACTTTGAGCGCCAGCAAAAAGCGCGCCAATTCCCCCCCCGAGGCAATGCGATTAAGGGGTCCCGAAGGCATTCCCGGATTTGTGGCAACGCAAAAGGCCACCAGATCTTGCCCCTCAGGACCAGGATCTTGCGGGGAGATTGTGGTTTCAAAAAATGCACGTTCCATCTTAAGAGGGGCTAGTTCGCCAGCCATAGCCTGATCCAGACGCTTCGCAGATGCTTGACGAACTGCACTTAGGGCCTCAGCCTCGGTGGCATATCTGCTTTTTGCAGCCGTTAACGTTTGGGTAAGGCCCAAAATACCCTTAGTGCTGCCGTCAAGTGCCGCCAACTGGGTTCGCAGTGTGTCAGAAAAGAGCACCAGATCATCTGGAACGACATTATGCTTGCGCGCCAAAGCTCGAATGGAGAAAAGTCGCTCTTCCAGGTTTTCAAGATCTTGGGGGTGAAAATCCAAAGCCGCGAGTAGACGCTCAACACTGTCAATGGCCTCACCCAATTCGGTCATTGCGCGGCCCAGGGAAGCAATAGGCGCTTCAAGGCCCTTAATGGGATCAGCATGGGCTGCCAAATCATCGAGCAAGCGGAGCGAAGTTCCCATCATACCTTCGGCGCCCTTATCAGACAGGGTCGCCAATACGCGGGCGATGTCGGCCCGCGATTTCTGAGCGCTTTTCATCTGCCGGCGGTGAATATCAAGGGCAGTATCTTCACCGGCTTTGGGGTCAAGCTTGTCAAGTTCGGTCACCGCGTGGCGCAAATAGTCTTCTTGCACGGTCATTTTGTCCAAGGCCTCTTGCGCTTGGGCCAGAGCTTTCGCGGCACGCCCCATTTCTGCCCATGCCGCACGACACGGTGCAAGGTTAAGCTTGGCAAAATCATCCAAAAGCAATCGATGGCCACGTGGGTTCAAAAGGCCTCGGTCATCTTGCTGGCCATGCAGTTCGACCAAATGATCTGACAAAGCTCGCAGCACCTCACCTGAGGCGCGGCGTTCATTCACCCATGCCAACTTGCGCCCATCGGTAAAATTCACCCGCCGTAAAATTAGTTCGCTGCCAACCTCGATCCCAGCTTCAGCTAAAACAGCGCGTGCTGGATGGTCACGAGCAAGATCAAAAACGGCCGTCACTTCGCCCTGTTCGGCCCCTTGACGTACAAGTTCGGCGCGCCCGCGCCAACCCAAGACGAACCCCAAGCTGTCAAGCAATATCGACTTGCCCGCGCCTGTTTCGCCCGTCAGTATATTAAGTCCATGGTCGAAAGCCAGACTTAGGTGATCAATGATCAGCATATCCCGAATATCAAGCGTTCGTAGCATTCTGCTTCCTAGATGTTAGAGCCATTCGCCCTTAATCACTTGCCTGTATATAACGCGCAGCCAACCGCGGCCCGATGCTTCGGGCTTGAGCCCACGATTAGTTAAAAGGTTATAGGTGTCTTGGTAAAAGGGACTCGATTGATAATTATAACCTAAAATTGCGCCGGCGGTTTGGGCTTCAGCTTTCAACCCAAGTGCCATATAGGATTCGACCAACCGGTGAAGAGCTTCAGCCGTATAGACGGTACTTTGATAACTTTCTACCACCGCGCGAAAGCGGTTGATGGCGGCGGTATAATGACCGCGTTTAAGGTAATATCGGCCCACTTCCATTTGTTTGGCGGCCAAATGATCAAAGGCCAGGTCGAATTTCAGCAAAGCCGCTCTCGCATAATCAGAATTAGGATATTCCTCGAACACATCACGCAAAGCCCACAGCGCCTCCCGAGTAAGCGCTTGATCTCGGCCTATGTCATCGATTTGATCGTAATAGGACAAAGCTACCAAGTACATCGCATAAGGTGCTTCTTCATCATCGGGATAAAAATGGAGAAATCTTTGGCTCGCCGCGCGAGCCTCATCATATTTACGATCTTTGTGTTTGACATAAGCCAACATTATCAAAGCGCGTTTTGTCCACTCAGAATAAGGGTAGAGCCGTACAACTTCGGCAAAAAGCGCAACTGCTTTGGTTCGGTTTTTATCGACTTCAAGGACATATTCGGCGTTTTGATACAGTGTCTGGGCACTTTTTGCTTCGGCCGTCTCAGCCGGTGGCTTAGGCCCACAGGCGATTAGGCCAAATAAAATTAAGCTCATCATCAAAAAAAATATTCTCATCTGCGCCAATACCATGTCCGTAGCCTAATTTTAAAAGAAAGTAAAATCTCCCAAAATGGAGGTCTTGAACTTATTAGCATAGAAAATTTTTCTGCGCAAAATCCATTCACCGAAGATCAACTAAACATGAATAGGAATGTCAGACACTTTAAGCCCCATACCTGGCAACAGATTGCCAATGCTTACGCCAACGGGGGTAATTTCATAGGCAGAAGGATCGTCAAACAGAGCCCGCAGAAGGCTATTCGTCAAAGCATGACCCGCAAACACGCCAGTATATCGGCCCAAAACAGGCGCTCCAGTCAAAGCCAAATCGCCCAACGCGTCCAACATTTTGTGACGCACAGGTTCATCAAAATGGCGCAAACCACCAGGTGAGAGCACCTTGCCGTTTTCAAACACGACAGCATTGTCCAGTGTACCACCCAAAGCCAAGCCGTGAGCATGCATCACATCAACATCTTGCTGCATGCAAAAAGTGCGACTGTCAGAAAGCTCTCGTACAAAGGCGCCGTTCGACATATTGAGCGTTTTTTCTTGATAGCCAATCGCCACATCAACGAAATCAATACTAAAGGAAATTTCAAGCATCTTGCTTGGCGCAAGCCGTGCCAACGCTTGGCCCAAGCGCACTTCAACCGTTTTCAAGATGCGGATCGAGACAGCGTTTCCCGCGAGGTTGTCGATACCTGCTGCAATAAAACCCTGAACCAAAGGCTGAGATGAGCCATCCAGAATAGGTACTTCAGGGCCGTCAATTTCGATCAATGCATTATAGATGCCACAGCCAGCAAGGGCGGCCATCAGATGTTCAACGGTCGCCACAGTGGTGCCAGCATCATTCATAAGCTGCGTGCAAAGCGGTGATTGCACCACATTTCTCCAGTCTGCTTTTACCAATTGATCAACAAGATTAACGTCCGTGCGTTTAAACCAAATGCCAAACCCTGCGGCCGCAGGATGCACGGCAAGTGACACACGGCACCCTGAGTGCAGGCCAAATCCATCAAAACGCACCGTCGATTTCAAGCTTCTTTGCAACTAAGCCTCACATTATAGGGTCGCAGTCCGCTGCAATGGTCAAGGGGCATCGCCAGCGCTACTTATTAATGGGGTTAACTATGCCAGCCTGTAACAACAACTCACTCTTTGTAACAATCTGTAACAAAGGCTGTATTCGTGTGAATATGCAAAAAATAGGCGAAAAACCGCCAAAATCCTTTATTTTAGACCTTTTTATAATATCTTTACCTAAATAAATTGCAATCAGGCGGTCAGACTAATTTGCCTGACGGCGTAAAAAAGCGGGGATCTCGATACGATCTTGGCTTTCTGAGCGATCTTGTTCATCGTCGTAGGCCAAGAGTGATGGGTCCTGACGCGCGACTGGAGCGGCGGGTGGAGTTTGGGTCATGCGATGCGCGCTTTGATCGTTATTGCCCGCCATGCGGTTGATCAAAGATCCGATGCCAAAGCGTGGCTTTTCAACTGCGGGCTCTGCAGAACGCGGCACAGTTTGCGCAATCATCGGCTTACGCACTGCCGAGGCAGGCATTTTATTGACGGCGGCTTGCAGTTTTTGTAAAGCCTCTGGCGATGGGGTTCCAGGCGCAGGCGACACGAAGGTGGAAGGATCGGCATAGATCTGACCTTCCACGCTCGATGTTTGATGGGCGCCACGTGATATATCTGAAAAACGATCATGCCTGGCCTCTAGGACCGCGCGTGTTGGCGCAGGATCTGCATCAAACTGCGCAAAAAGATTGGATTCTTCATGCTGGAACACAACTTGCGGATTTGACAGGTTCATCGGCTCCTGCGCAGTCAGAACTGGGTCTTGGACAACGGGTGGCAAGGGATGTGCTATGGGACGGCGTATCACCCCAGAACCTTGGGCACTGGCTACGGCTTCAATGCCTGTGGCCACAACAGACACGCGGATTGCACCTTCCATCGTGGTGTCAAGCGTCGAGCCCACAATTATATTTGCATCAGGGTCAACTTTTTCACGAATTATATTAGCCGCTTCGTCCAATTCAAACAGGGTCAAATCATAACCACCAGTGATATTGATCAAGACCCCACGGGCGCCGTTAAGGCTGATTTCGTCGAGTAAAGGATTGGCAATTGCTTTTTCAGCCGCTTGCACGGCGCGGTTTTCGCCCGATGCTTCGCCCGTCCCCATCATGGCTTTGCCCATTTCATCCATCACGGCGCGCACATCGGCAAAATCAAGGTTAATTAAACCAGGGCGCACCATCAGATCGGTCACACCCTTAACGCCTTGATACAAAACATCATCTGCCATAGCGAAAGCTTCTGTGAAGGTAGTTTTTTCATTTGCCAAGCGGAATAAATTTTGATTTGGAATGATTATCAACGTGTCAACTACTTTTTGCAAAGCAGCAATTCCCTCTTCGGCCTGACGCATCCGCTTTGCGCCTTCGAATTGAAAAGGCTTAGTAACAACGCCCACTGTCAAAACGCCAAGTTCACGCGCCGCTTGCGCGATGATTGGGGCGGCGCCCGTACCAGTACCACCACCCATGCCAGCAGTGATAAAGCACATATGTGCGCCAGCTAGCTGGTCAACGATTTCTTCAATAGTTTCTTCAGCAGCAGCAGCACCAACCGCGGGGCGCGCACCAGCGCCCAAACCTTCGGTCACCTTAATGCCCATTTGTACCTTTGCCTCGGCTTTGCTTTGCTGCAAAGCTTGCGCGTCGGTGTTGGCCACCACAAACTCGACACCGTCGAGTTTTTTCTCGATCATGTTATTGACTGCATTGCCGCCTGCACCGCCTACACCAAACACGGTGATCCTTGGCTTTAGCTCTTCGCGACTCGGTACCATTGTAAGATTAAGTGCCATACCCATATGCCTCTTATGAAAACTGCCCAATATTATCGCAGCTTTTGTGCGACTTATGTCTGATTCTATCGACTTTCTAGACAAAGGTCACTAAAAAAAACACCTTCTTTACAAAATATAGTCAAATATATCATATTTTGCCTACCCTTAGGGGTGAAACACTTTCTCTTGGGTTTACCAATTGTCCCTAAACCATTTTAACGCCCTTTTAAGTGAACGCGCTGGGTAACGTTCGCTCGGAGCTTCAAAATCCCACCATTCGTCTTGAGGCTGTACCGCGAACAAACAGGCGCCCACAACGCTTGAAAAAGCAGGCCCTGTTAGGGCTTGGGGCAGACCATTGATGCGCATCGGGCGGCCCAAGCGCACGCGCTGGCCCAAAATCTTGCAAGCCAAACCGTCCATGCCAGGCAGTTGTGCTGCCCCTCCCGTCAGCACAATTTGCTGGCTAGGCAGATGTTCAAAGCCTGCGGCATCAAGCCTGACGCGGGTTTCTTCTAAAATTTCTTCAACACGCGGGCGAATGATGCCTATCAGTTCAGTGCGGCTGATTTGGCGGCGGTCTTTGTCCCAATCACCACTGTCGCCTGAAATTTCGATCATCTCGCGATCATCCATACCGGTAGCCTGTACGCCGCCATGCATGTTTTTGATCTTTTCAGCCATGGCCAAGGGCACTTGCAAGCCTCTCGAGATGTCAGACGTCACATGATCACCGCCCATCATCACACTGTCAGCAAAAATCATATGCTTTTTAATAAAGACGGAAACGCCTGTGGTGCCTCCGCCCATATCAATACACGCTGCGCCCAGTTCTTGCTCGTCCTCCACAAGACTTGAAAGCCCTGAAAGATAGGCTGACGAGGCCACTCCCGCCAGCTCCAGGTCACAGCGTTTGACGCAATAGGCCAGATTTTGAACGGCATTGTCCTCCACCGTCAAAAGATGCAGATCGCAGGCCAAACGATTACCGGACTGCCCACGCGGGTCACCTAGGCCTGTGCGCGCATCTAAACTAAAATTCACAGGTTGAGCATGCAAAACATCGCGCGACGTGCCAAGGTTTGGCATATCACAGGCCGCTAACACACGGGCCACATCCTGCTCAGAGACAAAGCTGTCATGCAATTGAATTTCACCGACCAAACCATAGCTGCGCGGCTCAGCCCCCGAAAAACAGGCTATGGCTTGATCAACCTTTAAATTGGCCATCTTTTGCGCAGCCTGCACTACAGTGCGAATAGCACGTTCAGTTTCGTTCATCACTTCTATTTGACCAAATCCGACCCCGCGCGATTTCGTAGTCGCTGCACCGATGATGCGAAACAACGCCTGACCTGCGCGATTGGACCCCGAAAAACTTGGGCCACCAGCACTGCTGTCAGCCTGGCTTTCACCCAGGCTAATGGGACACATTTCGCCGTCAAACCGTAAAATTAAACAGGTCATTTTTGATGAGCCAACATCCAAAAGCGCGATCACACCTTTTTGCATCGCCATTCGGCGCATGTTCCTCATGGCACGTTGGGCATTATAGAGGTCTTTCATAACTGTGTTTCCAACATGTGCCCATCATTTTCACGACGCAAAAGATCAAGCGCTTGAGGAGAAAGTTTCAAAACGGGCCGGGCCGTAATACGCAGATCAATCACCGGAACGTCACGTGCCAACAGTCTTTGTGCTTGATCAAGAGCAATCAGGCGCTCAAGTGCCTTTTTAGGTTCGTGCTGCGGCAAAAGAATGCGTTGGCCACGATCTAACACCATGTCCCAGCGCCGTTCCCCTACTCGAACCAAACCGCGTAAACGTGGAGTAATGGGGCCTGCCGCGGCCAAAAGCTCAAGTGCTTCTGGTGCAGCCAAATTGGCTCCCAATCCCGCGATCAACGGCAAATCCACCCGGTCATTGCGCGTGCGTAAAAGCGCTACGCGCCGCCCCGTGGCATCAAGAAGCTGCAAGCCATCTTCCAAACGCCAAACCAAGGCCGGTGCTCGTTCAACAATTACCACGTGCAAAACACCCGCCTTAATGCGCAGATCGGCCCGTGCAACTGCGTCAAGATTTTCGATCTGCGCGCGCAAAGCTGCAAGATCTAGATCAAAAGAACTGATCGGAAGCTCTAAGCTCAAAGCGCGACGCACCCCATCGGTCAAAGCCTGAGGTGCGCCATCAATTGACATCAAGGTCACTTGATATTCAGGGCGCCCCTCGATGACTTCCTTCATCTCTTGCACCACCGTTACTATTTGGGTGCGCCGCGCTGTATCGGAGAAGTAAATAGCAATTGGCAGGACTACAACAAAAATAGGTAACCCCAGTCGCAATAAAATCTGCATACTGCGGCTTAGCAAAAGCCGCTGCAAACGGTAAGATCCTCTGCTCGGGGCCGGATCACGGCGGGGAGCCGGGTGCGCCGAATGAAGCCTTTGCCCCGAGGTATCGTGGTAGCGCTTAGGGGCTACTAGCGGTTGCATGAGGCGTCCTTAATCATCCAATCGCACAGATCGGGAAAATTAATGCCGCAAATTTGGGCCTGTTCGGGGCTAAGGGATGTGGTGGTCATACCCGGCTGGGTATTGGTTTCCAACAAAACCAGCCCCGCAAGACCACGGTCTTCATCCCAGCGAAAATCGGTACGGCTTAGGCCACGACAACCGAGGGCTTGATGGGCGCGCAAAGCATAATCCAAGCAGGCCTCAGTAATTTGGGCTGGGACAACAGCAGGGACAACATGCTTCGATCCGCCTACGGTATATTTTGCCGAATAATCATACCAACCGTTGGTCACAATGTCCGTCACGCAAAGGGCACGATCGCCCATGACTGTGGTGGTCAGTTCTCGCCCCTTTGCATAGGCCTCAACCATCACGGCTTGTGGCATTTCAGCACTTAAATCTGGTGGAGCGTTAGCCATATCATGAACAATATAAACCCAAACTGACGAGCCTTCGTTATTAGGCTTGACCACATAGGGGGGCGACATAACATGGCCTCTGCGCACATCATCTGAGGCGACCAAAAGGCTTTTCATCACAGGCAGTCCTGCGGCTCGGTAAATTTCTTTGGTTCGTGCCTTATCCATCGCCAAGGCTGAAGCCAAAACCCCCGAATGAGTATAGGGCAGCCCCATCCATTCCAAAAGCCCCTGCACGGCTCCATCTTCGCCATAGCGCCCATGCAGTGCGTTAAACACAACATCAGGGTTCACTACGCGCAACGCTTTCGGAAGATCGCAGCCTGCGTCGACTTCGACAACATCATATTCTAAACTTCGCAAAGCTTTTGCGCATTCACGCCCCGTTGACAGTGATACCTCCCGCTCCACGGAAAACCCCCCCATCAAAACTGCCACGCGAAGCTTTGCCTTATCTGCAATGCTCGCCATTCTGCCTCATTGGGGCTTGGCCCCTTTATTGTCCGCTTAATGCGGACTTATGAACGCGCCAAAAATTTGCCGACACGCTTAATTTCCCATTCTAACTTAATTCCCTGAGTTTCGAAAACCTTTTTTCGTACTAATTCACCCAAATCTTCTAAATCTTGCGCCAAAGCACCGCCCTTATTGATCATAAAGTTCGAATGCATCGGGGACATTTGCGCTCCACCCATGGTTGCACCGCGCAGGCCAGCCTTATCAATGACTTTCCAGGCCTTGAGCTCATGGTTATCATCAGGCTCGCCGGTGCTAGAAAAACCGACAGGATTGCGAAAAGTAGACCCAGCAGAACGTTCCTTTGTCGGTTGGCTTGCGTCGCGTCTGGCAATTTGTTCGGCCATGCGCGCTTCCAGCTTGGAGGGATCAGCGGGCGCAGCCTGAAACAGCGCACGCACGATCACCACCCCATCTGGCAAATACGATTGGCGATAAGACAGTTTAAGATCGCTGGCGGGAACGCGAACCAAAGCCCCATCACTGTCAACAATATCAATCGAAATCAGATGATCAGCTACATAGGTCCCATAACAACCTGCATTCATTCTGACTGCGCCACCAATATTGCCTGGAATGGTGCGCAAAAAGGTCAGGTCCAGTCCCACTTCAGCGGCGCGGCGCGCCACATGAGAGTCAAGAGCTGCTGCCCCTGCTTTGACCGTAGAGCCTTCGATCTCAATAGCGTTAAAACCGCGCCCCAAGCGCACAACCACGCCCGAAACGCCACCATCCCGTACTATCAGGTTGCTGCCAACTCCCATTGGAAAAAGCGCGACACTTGGATCAAGCGCTCCCTTAAATTCTTGCAAATCTTGTAGATCCGCTGGCTGAAAAAGCCATTCCGCAGGACCGCCTATACGCAGCCATGTCAGGTCTGCCAAGGGGCGCTTAGCAGTCAAGGCGCCGCGCACTGGGGGAAATATTTTATCCATCAGGAAAGGATAGGCAAAGTTCAGGGCAGCTACAAGATGCGAGAGTGAAATTGGCCCCTCATTTATTCAAAAGTCTAAGAAATGAGGACCAATTGCGTTACCACCGCAGTACCCAGAGATAGCAGAAAATTTATTTGAGCAGATGTAGAATTTTTGTTTGAAAACTTGACCCAACTTTAGAAGAATAAACGCAGACGTAACGGCGCAATCCTGCCAAAAAAAGTTGACTGAAGCAGAATTGGTGCCATATTGATTTTTTGGGTCAACAAACATCAGCAGCTCCCCCGCTTGGGATGTTAAGCGTAAAACTAAGGCGCGGATCAAATACAATTTTATAAAAATCTTTATCCAATACAGGATCGCTGGCGTAATTTTCAAACTAAAACCAAGACTAGCAACCTAAAAAACCATTCACCCCCAAATTTATTTTTTGCCAAGCCTATGCGCCAAATTACTTGCCCAGGCCGAAATGCTGCCTGCCCCAAGGCAAATGACCATATCACCAGACTTAGCAATATCGCGCACCAGCTTTTCAAGAGCGCCTTCGTCGATGATAGCTACGGCATGGCGGTGGCCATGTGCAGTAAGGCCGGCAACAAGATTTTCCTGTGAGGCGCCTGAAATTGGATCTTCACCAGCGCTATAAACCTCGGTTATCCCAACTATATCGGCCTCATTAAAACAAGTACAGAAATCATCAAAAAGGTTCGATAAACGGGTGAATCGGTGCGGCTGATGTACGGCAATTATGCGGCCTTTACTGGTTTGGCGCGCGGCGCGCAAAACGGCCGTAATTTCTACAGGATGGTGGCCATAATCATCAATGATAGTTACACCACCCACCACGCCCACACGGGTAAAGCGACGGTTCACACCGCCAAAACCAGCCAAAGCTGTTCGAATCGTCGCTCCGTTGATGCCCAAATAGCGCGCCACAGCGATGGCCGATAGCGCGTTTGATACATTGTGATCACCCGGCATCGGCAGGCTTAAATTACGGATAAACTGATCGACCCCTTCGGATTGCAAGGCCACATCAAAAAACGCGATTCCATCTTCAAAGCGGAGATTGATCGCGCGTACATCGGCCTGCGCATTAAAGCCAAAGGTCACTATACGCCTATCTGTCACACGGCTGACCAAAGCTTGCACTTCGTGGTGGTCAGTGCAGCATATGGCCAACCCATAAAAGGGCACGTTTGACACAAAATCAAAAAATCCTTTGCGCAAAGCGTCAAAGTTGCCCCAATGTTCCATGTGTTCAGGGTCAATATTGGTCACAATGGCAATGGTAGCAGGCAGGCGATTGAAAGATCCGTCGGATTCGTCAGCCTCTACTACCATCCATTCGCCCGCACCAGCGCGGGCGTTTGAGCCGTAAGCATGGATAATGCCACCATTGATCACAGTTGGATCAAAGCCACCCTTATCAAGTAAGGTGGCTACCATCGTGGTAGCAGTAGTTTTACCATGGGTGCCGGCAACAGCGATATTAGATTTCAGACGCATCAATTCGGCCAGCATTTCAGCGCGCCGAACCACGGGTAAACCCCGCCGTCGGGCCTCTTCCAATTCAGGATTACCTTTCATAATAGCCGAAGACATCACGACCACGGCAGCCCCCACGACATTATTGGTCAATTGGCCGACAAAAATTTTTGCGCCCAAGCTCGTCAAACGGACCGTTATTTTGCTGGTTTTGACATCTGAACCTTGTACTGAGTAGCCTAAGGTCATCAGGACTTCGGCAATGCCAGACATGCCTATGCCGCCGATGCCTATGAAATGAATAGGGCCGAGCTCACCTGGAATTTTCGTAAAAATACTCATGCTATTTCTTCCTAAAATGCTCCACCAAAGCCATAAGACGCAGCGTTGCATCAGGGATACCATAGCCTTTGGCAAAGCCCGCCATACGGGTAGCACGTTCAGGATCTTGTAAAATGGCCATGATATAAACGCATAAAGATTCCGGTGTCAGGTCCGCCTCGGTGACGGCCACACCCCCACCCGCATCGGCAAGGGTTTTTGCATTGGCCGTTTGGTGATCCATTGAAGCGGCGGCGAAAGGAATAAGAATAGAGGGTCGCCCCATCACAGAAATATCCGCGATCGACGATGCGCCTGCGCGCGTGATAACCAATTGCGCTTCAGTCAACCGCCACGCAATATCAGCAAAAAAAGGCATCACGTCGGCAGAGATGGCGGCGCGGTGATAAGTTTCAGCTACTTTGGCCACATCTTCGGCACGGGCTTGATGATGAACACGTATAAAGGCACGCAAATTGCCCGGCATCATCGCCAGAGCAGCGGGAACAACTTGCGATAAAACATGCGCCCCTTGCGAGCCACCAATTACCAAAACACTCATAGGGTGATCACCTGGTGGAATATAGCCCGAAGCCGCGCGCATTAAAACCGCGTCGCGCACTGGGTTGCCAATATGAATAGACTTTACCCCTTTGGGCAAAACCACAGGCCAAGTACCGCAAGCAATTGCGCTGACATAGCGTGCGAACACCCAGTTCACCCGCCCCAAAACGCCATTTTGTTCGTGAATTATACGCGGCAAACGCAAAATAACAGCCGCCGCCAACGCCGGAATAGACGGATACCCCCCAAAGCCCACAACCATGTCAGGCAGATCATCACGAAATTGTTTCACCGTCATTTGAACACCAGCCAAAAGTTTAAACGGGACCAAAAACTTATCTAAGATTCCACCCCGCGCGAATGTGGCCGAGGCCACCTGCCGCACTTCAACCTTAGCGGGAAAGTTACTCACATATCTGGCGCCACGGACATCTGTTGACAAAACAACACGCCAGCCTCGGCGCAGCATTACCTCTGCCAAAGCTTGCGCGGGGAACATATGCCCCCCTGTGCCCCCAGCAGCAATCAAGATCATCGGCACCTTTGTCATCATCGTCCCCACCTGAAGATTTCACCGATGTCACCTTGTGGGCGGCTGCGCGTCAAGGCCAAAAGCATTCCCATCGTGATACCCGCGGCTAAAACCGACGAGCCTCCATAAGAAATAAACGGCAACGTCATGCCTTTGGCAGGCAAAAGCCGTACCGCAACGCCCAGATTGACCATGGCTTGTACGCCAAAAATGCAGGCTAAACCCGCCCCAGCCAAACGAACGAAAGGAACACGCTCTTTAAATAACCGAAACAGTGACCGCACCACAATCAAACAATAAAGCGCGATAATAATGACTACCAAAATAAGGCCATATTCTTCGGCGGCAACAGCGATAATAAAATCGGTATGTGCATCGGGCAGCGACCACTTCACTTGCCCCTCTCCCACACCTACGCCTACAAAACCACCCTCTTGAATAGCGTTGGTCGCATAACCCAACTGGGTACGCGGATCTAGATCAGGGATCAAAAAGCCATCGATGCGGCGCGCAAAATGTTCTGACATATTATAGGCAAACAAAGATCCAACGCCCGCTGTGGCGATGACCAACACAATTAAAAATATCGTTGCACCACCAATGAAATAAACTACGCCCCAGCCAAACAAAATCAAAGCTGATTGGCCAAAATCTGGCTGCATCGCCAAAAAGCCCACTATGATCACAGCTAAGATGAAAGACATCAGCTTTCCGGGCGGTCCATTTAAATCTTGGCTGGCGGCAATCAGCCAAGCCGACAGGATGATAAAGGTAGGCTTAACAAACTCAGAAGGCTGCACAGTGATAAAGCCCAGATCAAGCCACCTGACCGCTCCCTTGCCATGATCAGTCCCCAACGGGATCAACGCCACAAGGGCGATAAAAGCGCCCAGAAAACCTAAAATTCCAAGGCGGCGCACATTTGTAGGCGATATCATAGAAATAGCGAGCATGGCCACCATGGACATACATCCAAAAAACAGCTGCCGCTGGACATAATAAAATGGTTCAAGTCCATTGCGGCCCGCCAAAGGTACCGAAGCCGCAAGCCCAAGCAAAATGCCAATCGCAAAAAGTAAGAATACAGCTGAAAGCGACCATTTATCAATGGTCCGCCACCATCTGGGAAGAATAGGCTCTGTAACCCGAGCGGGCATTGAGCCATAGACCATTTCCGTCATGGAACCGCCTGTAGTTACCTGTGTTGCCTCACTTACCCCAAAGGGCTGTCCGATTTTTTTCGGATCTGAACACAGTATAACCTTGTTCGTTTCACATGGCTAGACCTTTGATGATATTCGCTGACGTTTACTGAATATTACGATTAAGTGCTTAAATACATCAACACGGCAGCTGTAAAGTCCTCACCACGTTTTTCAAAATTATCATATTGATCGAAGCTTGTGGCAGCTGGCGATAACAGAACCACATCACCCGCGAGAGCTTCGGCCACCGCACGTGAAACGGCACTAGCCATCGTGCCGCAAATTTCAAAGGGCGTTTCGCCCAGGTTTTGCGAAAATTCCACCGCTGCGTCACCGATCAGATAGGCTTTAATAACCGCCTTGAGGTCGCCCTTAAGATCGGCGATGCCCCCCTCTTTAGCTTGGCCTCCCGCAATCCAGAGGATCCTATCAAAAGCCTGCAAAGCCATGCGGGCGCTATCGACGTTGGTCGCTTTACTATCATTTACAAAGCGCACGCCATTTTTTTCGCCGATGGTTTGACGGCGGTGTGGCAGCCCGTTGAATGTGGCCAAGGCCGCTTCAATTTTTTTAGGCGCAATGCCCAGACTGCGCAAGGCCGCATAGGCCGCTGCAGCATTTTGGTGATTATGCATTCCAGGCAAGCCCTGCATAGGGCGCAGATCAATCGCCGCCACCTGTTTGCCGCGCCGCCATTCCGCCAAAAAACCCTTGCGCACGGAAACCGACCAGGCAAAGGCATGCAACTTTTGGCTCGCAGAAATCCGTATGACTCGGTCATCGGCACCGCTCGCCGACAGCTGATTGGCAAGAAACTGGCCTTCCATCTCATCAACCCCAATCACGGCGCGGTCTGGGCCACCTTCAGTAAAAAGCCGCTGCTTAGCTGCAAAATAACCGCCCATGCCACCATGGCGGTCCAAATGATCTGGTGACAGATTGGTGAAAACCGCAACATCGGGTGTCAACGCCCGCGCAAGTTCGGTTTGATAGCTAGAAAGCTCGAGCACGATCACTTCGCCATCAGTAGCCGGTTCAATGTCAAGAACACCACGCCCAATATTGCCTGCCAATTGCCAAGGGCGGCCCACTTCGTCTAAAATATGTGCAATCAAGGCCGATGTTGTCGACTTGCCATTAGACCCAGTCACTGCCACTATTCGTGGCGTTTGTTCAAAATTGTTCCAGGCTTCGGTCGCGAAAGACCGAAAGAACAAGCCAATATCATTATCAACCGCTACACCCAATGCCAGCGCACGGGCAGTCACAGGATGCGGGATGGGGTAGAGATGCGCAATGCCCGGCGATACGATCAAAGCCTCAACCCCTTCAAAAGCACACTGGGGGGTTAGGTCATGAACGGCGAAACCTTGGTCTTGGGCAAGCGCTCTGGCGCCTTCATTATCATCCCAAACCAAAACTTGAGCGCCGCCAGCTTTCAATGCCTTAGCCGTTGCAAAACCTGAACGGCCAAGCCCCAAAACTGCGATTTTTCTGCCTTCATAGCCTAAAATCGGTATCATGTAATGCCCCTGAAAAATTGAGGTGCGGCTCTAAAAGCCAATGCGTCATGGTCCGCTTTAGCGCACTTTTAAAGTGGCAAGACCTATCATTGCTAAAATAAGCGAAATAATCCAAAAGCGGATCACAATTTGCGGTTCGGCCCAGCCCTTTTTTTCATAGTGGTGGTGAATGGGAGCCATTAAAAACACGCGTTTGCCCGTGGATTTAAAATAGAGCACTTGGATGATGACCGACAAGGCCTCAACCACAAAAAGTCCACCCACAATCGCCAAAACAATTTCATGTTTGGTGCAAATGGAAATGGCACCCAGCGCACCCCCCAAAGCTAAAGATCCCGTATCACCCATGAACACTGCAGCTGGTGGGGCATTATACCATAAAAAGCCTAAGCCCGCGCCAAAAAGCGCTGCGCAAAAGATTAGAATTTCTCCGGTTCCAGCAACAAAATGCAGGCCTAAATATTCTGAAAAATTGAAATTTCCCACCACATAGGCAATCACGCCAAATGTGCCCGCTGCAATCATCACCGGCATGATGGCCAGACCGTCAAGCCCGTCGGTCAGGTTTACAGCATTTGCGGCTCCAACAATCACAATCATACCAAAGGGCAGGAAAAAAAGTCCAAGCGGGATCAAAACATTCTTAAACACTGGTAAAGCCAGTTGGTTTGTCAGATCTACTGGATGAAAATAGCTAGCAGTAAAGGTAGCCATAGCCGCAACGATCAATCCCAAAATAAACCGCAATTTTGACGATATGCCCTTGGTGTTTTGTTTCTTCACTTTGGCATAATCATCGGCAAATCCGATCATACCAAAGGCCACAGTCACCGCCAGAACAATCCAAACATAAGGCGTGTCAAGCCGCGCCCATAGCAAGGTAGACACGATCAAAGCCAACAAAATCAAAAGTCCCCCCATCGTGGGCGTGCCCACTTTTGAAAAATGGTTCGCAGGGCCTTCATCACGAATCGGCTGACCCTTACCCTGTTTGCGCCGGAGCAAATTGATTATGGGTTGACCAAAAATAAAACCAAACACCAGTGAAGTTGCAAAAGCCAGTCCAGCACGAAAGGTGATATAGCGAAAAAGGTTAAAAAAATCGCCGCCGTCTGAAAATTCTGCCAACAAATAAAACATTACAAATCCCTTATGGCGATTGGTGGCTCTCCCTGCCCTAAATTGCGCAAAGCGTCAACCATAAGTGAGACCTTACTGCCCTTTGAACCTTTAATCAAAACTATATCACCAGCGTCAATCAGATGGTAGGCGCGGGGTATTAAATCATACGCACTTTCAGCCCATTCGCCACGTTTTTTGGACGGCAAAGCGTCATAAAGCGCGCGCATTCTGGGACCAACGCAGTGGATTAAATCAATTTCAGCAATCACGGGCAAGTCAGAAATTGCGCGGTGTAACTTTTTCTCATGAGACCCAAGCTCCAGCATATCACCCAAAAAGGCAATCCTGCGTCCCTTCATCACGCGGCCCACTCCATGCTGTGGTTGATAAAGCGCCAACACCGCAAGGCTTGCTGCCATTGACGCGGGATTGGCGTTAAAAGCATCATCGATCAGCGAAAAATTCAAATCTCCCTGCAGGTCAACCCAGATTTTTTCCACTTGTCCGCGCCCAGCCACCGAATGCCATTGCTCGAGATCAAGTGCCGCCAAAGTTAAATCCAAGCCCAATGCTTCGGCCACTGCCAAAACGCCCAAAGCATTGGCCACAAAATGCCACCCCGCAGCCGAGATGCGCAGCATCAAGCGACCTACCTTTTGTCCATCCTGGGCATCAAGGGGCGCTAAAGCACCATAAGATACCTGCATCGTTGACATATTCGAGGTCATGTTAACGTCAGTTGCGCGCCAGATCGAACATTCTGGCCGCAAAGTGCGGAGCCCCTGAGCAATTTCTCCTGTTTCAAAGCCAAAAATCTTGGCGCCCAATGCAGTAGCATGGTCCAGCAAGATTGCGCTTTGTTCTATATCTATGGGGAAAATAGCCGCACCTAGTGGCCGCAACCCTTTAAAAATTTCAGACTTTTCGTGAGCAATATCAACAACATCAGAAAAGGCCGCCAAATGGGCCGAACCCACTGTGGTGATAATAGCAACATCAAGCTCAGCCATCGTCGCCAAAGGCGCAATTTCGCCAGGATGGTTCATGCCAATTTCAATAACGGCAAATTGAGCATCCTTTGGCATGCGCGCCAGCGTCAATGGCACGCCCCAATGGTTGTTAAAACTAGCGTGCGCAGCATGAGTTTTACCTTGCCCACCCAAAAGCTTGCGCAGCATTTCCTTCGTCGAGGTTTTGCCCACAGACCCGGTGACCCCAATCACTCGCGCCTTCGTGCGCGCACGAGCAGCGCGCCCTAAATCTCCTAAAGCGCGCAAAACATCAGTGACCAGTATAAGAGGTAGATCAGCACTTAAACCTTCTGGTATGTACGATACCAGGGCTGCGGCCGCGCCTTTTGCGAATGCTGCTGCCAAGAAATCATGGCCGTCGCGCTGGTCAGATAGGGCCACAAACAAATCACCTGCGTTAAGGCTACGCGTGTCGATAGACACGCCAAAGGCCTGCCATTCGGGGCCAAGGGCTTTACCGCGCGTTGCTATACTTGCCTCTTGCGATGTCCAAAGCGCTGTCATCAAATCATCCCGTCCAAGGCGGCCACAGAAATGCTGGCCTGCTCTACATCGTCAAACGGATAAATATCACCACCAATTGCCTGTCCGGTTTCATGGCCTTTTCCGGCTATTAACAAGGCATCCCCCGCGCCTAAGGCATCTACCCCACGCAAAATTGCTTCGGCGCGGTCGCCGACCTCGGTTGCGTCAGGGCAATGGGCCATAATCGCCGCACGAATGCTAGCCGGAGGTTCTGAGCGGGGGTTATCATCGGTCACAAAGACCAAATCGGCATAGCTTGCAGCCGCCGCCCCCATCAAAGAGCGTTTATTGCGGTCACGATCACCACCTGCGCCAAAAACTAAGATAATTCGCCCCATCACATGAGGCCGCAGCGCCTTTAAAGCGGTTTCAAGCGCGTCCGGCGTGTGGGCGTAATCAACAAAAACCAAAGCGCCGCTGGCGCGGGTGGCTGCACGTTGCATGCGCCCTCGCACGCCCGACAAGCGCGGCAAAGCGGTCAGTACCTCTCCAACGGGGGCACCTGAACCAATGGCAAGACCAGCCGCAAGTGCTGCATTTTCGGCCTGAAACCCCCCAATTAAGGGTATATATACCTGATAAAGCCGCGATCCCCATTGCAGTCGTACCTCTTGGCCAGCCGCGTCATAGCGCTGAGCCAATAGTCGCAAATCGTTACCCTCGGCGCGTCCAACCCTGATGATTCGCTGGCCACGGGCACCGGAAATTGCTGCTATATCAGCACCACGCGTATCATCCATATTGATCACGGCGGTGCCATCATCAGGCAAAACCCGATTAAAAAGCCCTGCTTTTGCGGCAAAATACTCATCAAAGCTGTGATGATAATCCAAGTGATCATGGGTGAAGTTAGTAAAGGCGGCGGCGCGCAACTTTACACCATCCAAGCGCGCTTGATCCAGTCCGTGGCTTGACGCCTCCATCACTGCATGGGTGACATGCAGTTCCGCCGCACGGGCCAACATTTGATGCAGGGTGATGGGTTCAGGAGTGGTATGGGGCGACGGCGCGGAAAATGCGCCTTCAACGCCAGTTGTGCCTATATTAATAGCCTCATATCCTAAGGCCGACCAGATTTGGCGGGTAAAGCTTGCGACCGATGTCTTGCCATTTGTGCCCGTCACCGCTGACATGGTTTTGGGCTGAGCCCCGTACCAAAGCGCTGCGGCCATGGCCAAGGCGGCTCGGGGATCTTGCGCCACAATTAGTGCGGCGCCTGCCGCCTCAACGTCAGCTTGAATCATATGAGCGCCGGCAGCATCCGTTAAGATTGCCGCGGCTTCAAGGCTAAGTGCCACTTCTACATATTGTGCCCCATGCAATTGCATGCCTGGCAGAGCGGCAAACAAATTACCCTTTTCAATGCGACGACTGTCGACGCTTAGCCCAGTGATTTGAACGGATTTTCGATTTTTAGCAGTAAGTCCTAGCTCTGACAAAGTTTTCATGAGCCAGCCATCCTTCCTACTCGCTTGGAGCCATATCCAAATTAGCGCTAGCAATAATTTCTTGGCTCAAGTCAAGCGCGGGCCTAAGCCCCAACAGTGGAGCCACACGGCGAATGATCTCAGCCGCTACAGGCACAGCCGTATAGCTCGCGGTACGACGCGGCTTGGGGCCTGTGTTATCAACGGGTTCATCTAAGGTCACGACCAACGCATATCTGGGGCTGTTCGCAGGAAATACGCTGGCAAAAGTATTGATCACACGCTTTTTATAATAGCCTCCTTTGGGATTAGGCTTATCGGCGGTGGCAGTTTTTCCGGCAACCTGATAGCCGTCAACATCGGCAGAAGTGGCAGTGCCATGGGTGACCACACCGCGCAACATACCCACGGCAAGGGCTGCAGTCTTCTTAGAAACAATTCTTTTTGGTTTTCCGATTGGCGCGTCACGCAGCAATGTGGGCCGCACCAGAAGCCCCCCATTTGCAATTGTAGAATAGGCGGCTGCCAAATGCAGCGGGCTTGTGGAAATGCCATGGCCGTAAGAGGCGGTAATGGTGGTGATTTCGGACCATTTTTGGGGCACCAAAGGCTGGGTGTTACGAGCTTCAGAAAGCTCAACCGGACTTATGTCCAAAAGACCAAGCGACTGCAAAAAGATCTGTTGCCGCTCCGCCCCTATTTTGCGTGCTATGTTAGCAGAGCCTACATTTGACGATTTGGCAATCACGTCAGAGACTGAGAGAAGTGGGCCATAATTATTGCCTTCAAATTCCCTAATCTTATAGTTACCCCAGTCCATAGGCGCATTAGCATCAATCATCGTGTCAGGGGTCACCAGCCCAAGCTCCATAGCTTGGGCGGCAGCAAAAATTTTAAACGTTGAGCCAAGCTCATAAACCCCTTGTACCGCGCGGTTAAACAAGGGACTAAGCACAGGATCTTCACCAAAAATGGACACAGGACGGTCATTGGGATCAAAATCTGGCAAAGAAACAAGGCTTAAGACTTGCCCCGTATGTACATCCATCAAAACCGCAGCTGCAGCCTTAGCAAGTAAGATATTCATGCCATTTCCCAAGACCTCGGCCACGGCATCTTGCACGGTAAGGTCAATGGAAAGGGCCACGGGCCGATTGTCCGAAGTTGGATCTCGTAATTTTTGATCAAGTGCATGCTCAATGCCTGCGATGCCAATGACTTGGGCGGCATTAACACTCTCGTCCTCAAAACGGACACCACCCAAAATATGCGCAGCCAAACGGCCATTAGGATAAAGGCGCATTTCGCGCGGAGCAAACGACAAGCCCGGGTCGCCGATATCATGAACCGCTTGCATTTGTTCGGGCGACAGGACTTTGCGCAACCATAAAAAACTGCGCCCACCTGTAAAACGGCGTTCATAATCTTCAACGCGCACATCGGGAAAAATAGCCACCAATTTGCGCGCTACAAGCAGCGGATCAATCATTTTTTTAGGATGGGCATAAAGTGCATGTGTGACCAAATTGGTGCCCAAAATCCGACCAGATCGGTCAGTAATATCTGCACGTGATGCCAAGATATCGCTGCCCATGTTGACCAAATTAGGCTCAACTGGTTCAGAAGCCGCCAGCATACCCATACGCGTCACAATGGTTGCAAAGGCCATAAAAAAGATTATCGCCAAAAAAGCCAAGCGCAACTGAAATCGTCCCTTGGTACTTTCATGTATTATGTCATGGCGCTTGGCCAGATTATGGCGTTCAATAAAATCCGTATTTTCGCCTGCTTGGCGTGCAGAAATAACATGGGCAAGGGGGCGCAGTGGAGTCCGTATCATGGCTTATATGCTCCAGCCATCGTTGGATCATCAAGGCTTTGCAATTCGACCATATCAACACTGAGATGCGCCTGTGCAGAAGCTGGGGCCTCGTAATAGGCAAGCCGCGCCGGGTCGCCAAAATGGGCCGAAGTTAATGGCTGCAAGCCCAAACTATTAAAATTCATCGCCGCCAAATCGCGCAAGCGCGCAGGACGGTTTAAATAAGCCCATTCGGCGCGTTGTACCGACAGGGCTTCGCGCAAGTGAGCAATTTCATTGCGCAACACCTTAGCCTCTTCAATGCTGTTTTGCGTCGCATAATTTTCACGATAGGCCCAAAATGCGAGGGCTATCACACCAGAAAAGGTTAAAAGATAAAGCAATGGACGCATCAGCAATATCCTTTCTTTGGTAATTGAGGCACGCCCAAATGGACATAATCAATTACCTCTGGCGCAGCAGAGGTGCGCCGCCCTATTCGCAATTTTGCCGACCGCGATCTGGGATTGCGTTCAATTTCTCGCGCATCAGCGGTAATGGCCGATCGGTTGATCAGCGTATAGCGCGCCACCTCTTCCGCCTTGGCGGGGGCATAGCGGTTGGACTGGGCATCGCGCCCCGACGCGGCTTGGAAGTAGCGCTTCACAATTCGGTCTTCCAGAGAGTGAAAGGTAACCACTGCCAAAACCCCACCTGGGGCTAAGGCACGCTCGGCGGCGCTCAAACCATTGGCTAGATCCGATAATTCGGTGTTCACGGCAATGCGCAACGCCTGAAAGCTGCGCGTTGCGGGGTGACTTTGATTTGGTTTGGGGCGCGGTAAGCAGCTTGCAACAATCTCGGCCAACTGCAAGGTTGCGGTGATTGGCGCATTCGCCCGCGCGGCCACTATAGCTTGCGCAATTCGGCGCGAGGCGCGCTCTTCGCCATAATAAAACAAAATATCAGCTAGTTGGCCCTCGTTTGCATGATTAACCAAATCGGCTGCACTTTTGCCCGACTGGCTCATGCGCATATCTAATGGTCCGTCACGCATAAATGAAAAGCCACGTTCAGCCAGATCAATCTGCATCGAGGAAACCCCAAGATCCAGCACTATTCCATCAAGTCTTTGGTCAGAATAAGTATCGAGTTGGGAAAAGTTGCCTGCCACGAGACGCAAACGTGGCGCATAATCGGACAACCAGCTTTGTGCCATTTGCAAAGCCAAGGGGTCACGGTCAACGCCGATGACAGACCTGGCACCCGCATCCAAAAGCGCACGGGCATAACCGCCAGCTCCAAAGGTGCCGTCAAGCCAATTGCCGGTAATAGGGCCTGCGCAGTCAAGCAAATGGCCAATCAGTACTGGAATATGCGGCACGCGATCGGCGTTCAGATCGCGCGCCGCTTCTCTCATGCTTCCCCCTCGGACGGCAAAAGGGAAAGAATATCGGATTCGGGCGCCAGAAGCTGGTTATCGACCAGCATCATCGCTGATAATTTACTATTATAGGTTGAGGATTTCCAGATTTGAAACGTATCAAGCGCACCAGCGAAACTTGCCTCGGCACCCGATTTCAGATCATCTGCAGTCATATCAATTTTGTCGCGTGCCTTGCTGGGCAAAACGATTCGGCCATCTTCGTCAATTTCAACGGTCAGCGACAGGGTGATCAAATTGCGTTCAAGTAATCGGCGCGCTTGGCTGCCACGTGGTAAGCGCGCAATTTGGTTTTCAACGCGCTGCATTTCAATGATCGTGTAGCATTCCAAAAAGGCGCGCCTATCATCTCCATAGACTATGACGAGGCGCGGCCGATTGCTATTGGCAAAATTGGGGTCGCCAGCCTCAAGCACACGGCGAAAGGGCGCAGGAATAGAGACCCGCGCCTTATTGTCAACCTTTTGGCTGAACTCACCTCTGAATGCCTCGGACACCGATCCGCCCTATCTTGCAAGCGCCCCCAAGCCTGCTGAAAATGGAAATGGCGGATTGTGCGGCTGCCACTGCCCAATCCGCCGTAAAGCCCTAATTAGAGCTCTTGACGCACAGCTGCTTCGGGGAAGAAGAACGTCGCGCCAAGAGGTTTGATGAAGGCAGGGCCTGTATGAAACCTGCTCGGTTGGGTCTTAGTGCCCTTGAATTTGAACCTGCCACCATCTTAAAGTCACGATGCCACGGGATTTCATGGAACGCAAATGTTTTTTTGTGATATTTTTAATAAAATTTAAATTTACAAAAGAAAATTTTTACAAAAATAGCACATAAAAACTACAGGTTGTAAATTATTACAAAATAAATCTACATATAGATATAAACTAATTAAAATTACAGTATTTTTTTCCCATAAATTCCCATAAAAGTTTTTAAAAATCATATCTCGGCGTGCAATTTTAATCAATTTTTACAGAAATGGTTATTTAAATACCACCAACGCACAAAAGAAAACTGAAAGCTCACCCCAAACTAGGCAGTGCCTAAAAAACTATGATTTTTTTTCAGCGTGCCACTTTCGCCCATACAATCCCAGATGGCTTGAGCCATGCGGTAGTTTAGGCCATACCCCCGTCGATCAACCTTTTGGCCAATCGCACATAAGCTTGGGACATGGGGCTTTCCCCTGCCGCAATCGGTGTGCCGCTGTCGCCAGCAATACGCGTGTCCAGATCAAGTGGCAATTCACCCAAGAACGGTAGATCGAGGCGCAAAGCTTCTTGCGCTACGCCGCCGTGGCCAAAAATATGTGCTTCATGGCCACATTGGGGGCAGAGATAATGCGACATATTTTCGATCAAGCCCAGAACCGGCGTTTTAAGTTTCTGGAACATATCAAGCGCCTTAAGCGCATCCAAAAGCGCCACATCTTGTGGTGTTGACACCACAATGGCGCCGGTAAGTTCGGTACGTTGACAGAGTGTCAGTTGAATATCACCTGTGCCAGGGGGCAAGTCGATCAACAAAATGTCAAGTTCGCCCCACTGAACTTGGGTCAGCAATTGCTGCAAGGCCCCCATGATCATCGGGCCACGCCAAATTACAGCCTCGTCCGATTTGAGCATCAACCCAATCGACATGACCGTAACGCCATGGGCTCTCAAGGGAATTATGCTTTTACCATCAGGGCTCGCAGGGCGCTGAGAGAGGCCCATCATGCGCGGCTGGCTTGGGCCGTAAATATCAGCATCAAGCAAACCCACGCGGCGGCCTTGGCGCGCCAAAGCGACTGCCAAATTAGACGAGATGGTGGATTTCCCAACCCCCCCCTTCCCTGAGGCTATTGCAACAATGCGGTCAATCCCCGCCACTCGCGCTGGGCCCCCAGTTGCTGGGGTTGGATGTTGACCAATCTTAAGTGAGGGTGGCGCCGTAGGTGCTGGCACTCCAGGCCCGTGAGCCGTAAACACTGGCTGAACCGCTTTAATATCGAGTTCACCTATAAGGATCGCTTCGATTTGATCTTTAAGTGAAGCATAAAGTCTCGCAAGTTCGGGGCTTGGCGCCTCGACCACAAAACGTACGATGCCGTCTGTTATAGCTAGGGCTCGCACCACATCACGGCTGATCAGGGTGCCACCATCTGGCAAGGTAATTTTATCAAGCAGGTTTAAGACATGATCATGGCTAACGGTCATTTAGACATCCTTTACATATGTAAAAATTGGGGCCTTTTAAGTAAATAACAAGAATCATTGTTTCGCCAACTCCGTTTTGAGTATAATTTTTAACCGATACCAGAATTTACTCATGTGAGTCATGCACTTGCTGCATAGCAGCATTGATCAATCTATGGATTGTGCCAGTGTAGCAAATACCACATATCAATTCCATAGGCAGGACAGAAGCAATTCGGCGAACCACCTGATAACCAGAAAGTAGAAGAAAATTATGGCTTATATAAATTCAACGCGTGCAGTGGACTTTGGAATTTTCCATCGTCTAAACGCAATGGTTGGAGTGGTTAGAACTGCTTTAAAACGCCGTTCGATTTTTTTGCAAACCGTGCGCGAGTTGCAAAATCTAGACAACCGGGAATTAGCAGACATAGGTATAAATCGTACCGACATTCATAGCATCGCGATGGACGCGGCTTTCGGCCCAAACCGTAAGTAATTACCGTAGCGCACTACTCCCTCCCAGGGTCGAGATTTTAGCGGCAATACATGCCTCCTCCCACGTATTGTCGCCTTTTTATTCGAGGTGAAAACTTCAAAAGGTAACACTGGCTTTACCTCCTCCCAAGGCTAGTGGATAGCGCGGCGACCGTTACCTCCTCCCAAAGGTTGCCGCTTTTTTCAAAGATGCAAAAGCCCCGCCTGTGAAGGCGAGGCTTTTTTATTGCTAAAGGTCTAAAAAATTAAAAGGGCACGTTGTCTTTGCTTTTGGCGGGTACTACAAAACGCGCCACGACTTTTTTAAAGCCCGCTTTTTCAAATTCAATGTCAAGCTTGTCCGCATCAATTTCCAAAATGGATCCATAACCGAATTTTTCGTGAAAAACCCTGTCGCCCAGCACGAAGCGAGTGACTGCCTTTACATCCATAGTAACTGGGGAAGCTTTGCGCGTGGCACTAAACTCCTGCAAACGCTTCCAGCCAGGCGAATTATAAGCGCCATCAGACGCCACTCGAGCCTCAATCCGAGCGCCACCACCAAATCCCACCTGCATGCCCGCCGCCCCATAGGAACCGCCATAAAGGCCAGGCGGCGTTAAAATCTCGACATGATCAGACGGCAATTCATCTATAAAGCGCGACGGCAGCGCCGCCTGCCATTGACCATAAACCCGCCTATTGGCAGCAAAAGAAATGGTGCAAAGCATCTCAGCGCGAGTGATGCCCACATAGGCTAAACGGCGTTCTTCCTCGACCCCCTTTTGGCCCGTCTCATCCATACTGCGCTGACTTGGAAACAGACCGTCTTCCCATCCAGGCAAAAACACAGCCGGAAACTCAAGCCCTTTGGCGGCATGCAGCGTCATGATCGACACTTTCTCTACATGATCTTCTGTTTCATTTTCCATAATCAAAGACACATGTTCCAAAAAACCTTGCAGGTTTTCAAACTGCTCGAGCGCTTTGACCAACTCTTTTAGGTTTTCCAACCGCCCCGCAGCCTCGGGAGTTTTGTCCGCCATCCACATGGCGGTATAACCAGATTCATCTAAAATCGTTTCGGCCATCAAAATATGATTAGTCTCAAGCCTAGCATCTTGGTCCAAAACGATCTGCTTTTGCCAACGGGTCAACGCGTCAACAAAGATTTGAAGCTGCGCACCCCCCTTGCCGCCCAAGGCCCCTTCAGCCAGAACCAAGCGCGCGCCTTCTAAAAGCGACACGCCATTATCACGCGCAAGGCGTTGAATAAGCTGCTGCGCTTTATCCCCCAAGCCGCGTTTTGGGGTGTTAATCACGCGCTCAAAAGCCAAATCATCATCCACCGACACGGCCAAACGAAAATAGGCCATGGCGTCGCGAACCTCGAGACGTTCATAGAACCTCGGGCCGCCGATCACACGGTACGGCAGGCCAATCGTCAAAAACCTATCTTCAAAAGATCGCATCTGATGGCTGGCACGCACCAAAATCGCAATGTCATCCAGAGATTGGCGTGCAATTCCACGGGTACCACGCTGCAAATCTTCGATGGAGTCGCCGATCCAGCGGGCCTCTTCCTCGCCATCATAGTGGCCAATCAAGCGAACCTTTTCGCCCTCTTCAGTGTTGGTCCACAGAGTTTTACCCAAGCGGCCAAGATTGACGGCGATCACCGCCGAAGCAGCCTCCAATATATGCGGCGTCGAACGATAATTTTGTTCAAGCCGCACTACTTTGGCACCAGGAAAGTCACTTTCAAAGCGCAAGATATTACCCACTTCAGCGCCGCGCCAGCCATAAATGGACTGATCATCATCGCCCACGCAGCAAATATTGCGGTGCGCCTTGGCAAGAAGCCGAAGCCACAGATATTGCGCCACATTAGTATCTTGATACTCATCAACCATAATATAGCGGAAAAAATTCTGATATTGCGCCAAAATATCACCATGATTTTGAAAAATCGTGACCACATGCAAAAGCAAATCTCCAAAATCCACAGCATTCAGGGTTTTGAGCCTCTCTTGGTAGGTGGCGTAAAGATGAACCCCGCGCCCATCATAACTAGAGGCCTCTGAAATTGGCACCGACTTTGGCGTAAAGGCGCGATTTTTCCACCCATCAATAATCCCTGCTAAAAGTCGTGGGGGCCAGCGCTTTGCGTCGATCCGTTCGGCCACAATCAGTTGCTTTAAAAGGCGCAGCTGATCATCTGTATCTAAAATGGTAAACGTACTTTTTAGACCTACAAGTTCGCTGTGACGCCGCAAAATCTTGACTGAAATTGAATGAAAAGTGCCCATCCAGGGCATGCCTTCGACCGTTTGGCCCAGCATCTGCCCCACACGCAATTTCATTTCGCGCGCTGCCTTATTGGTAAACGTCACCGCCAAAATCTGATTAGGCCGCGCTCGCCCCGTACTGAGTAAATGCACGATCCGCGCCGTAAGCGCCTTGGTCTTACCCGTGCCAGCCCCCGCCAACATCAAAACTGGCCCATCAAGCGCCAAAACTGCATCAACCTGAGCGGGGTTTAATTTATCCATATAAGGCGCAGCCTGGGACGCCATCGCTTTTTGCGACAGTGAAAGACTTTGCGGTTCCAGCTCGAAAGGGAAATCATCATTCATAACCCCATCATAGCGATAAATTCACAGGGGGAAAGAATTGTTCTTCCTTCGTTCTAAATTTTTTAAAAAATAATGCGTTAAACAAGCGCCCGTGGATAATATACCATTTGGCAAAGCGCGTTGAAGACCTAGGAAACTACAAACTAGTGACAGCGCTAATCCAAGAGCTATCAATAAAAGTCATAGTGCCGCAAGATACAGCGATTCTGACAGAAAAAGCCTTTCTGAATATGCCAGCACAACATTTTGGCATTTATAAAAATAAAAATCTGTTATGATCAAAGCCTAGAAATTTTAATTCTATTTTTACTCAATTAAGTTGATCGTTGGGTTCACTAGCTATACTTAAAAAAGTGTTGGCTATTAACAGCAACCATCTTCAAACATAGTTCAGTATAGGCATAGATTTTTAAAATTTTCTAACAAAGATACATTACGACTTGTTGTGCGCCGCAGCGATTGTACCGTTCGCGCAGGTAGCATTTCGATTCGCGCGGAGTTACCAAATGCAGACCTTTAAAAAAATCCTAATCGCCAATCGAGGTGAAATCGCCATCAGAGTGATGCGCGCCGCCAATGAAATGGGCAAGAAAACCGTTGCTGTATATGCAGAGGAAGACAAGTTATCGCTTCACCGCTTTAAGGCCGACGAAGCCTATGTGATTGGTGAGGGCCTCTCGCCTGTAGGTGCCTATTTAGCGATTAATGAAATTATTCGCATAGCCAAAATATCAGGCTCCGATGCCATACATCCTGGGTATGGACTTTTGTCAGAAAATCCAGAATTTGTTGATGCCTGCGATGCGGCGGGTATCACCTTCATTGGCCCAAAAGCCAAAACCATGCGCGCCTTAGGCGACAAAGCATCTGCACGACGCGTTGCGATGGCCGCGGGTGTGCCAGTTATTCTGGCAACGGAAGTGCTGGACGATGATTTTGACGCTATCCGCGCCGAAGCTGAAGTCTTGGGATTTCCATTAATGCTTAAAGCCTCTTGGGGTGGGGGTGGGCGCGGGATGCGGCCCATTCACAACGCAAAAGAACTCGAAGAAAAAGTGCGTGAAGGCCGCCGCGAAGCTCAAGCTGCCTTTGGCAATGGCGAGGGTTATTTGGAACAGATGATTTTGTGCGCCCGCCATGTCGAAGTACAAATTTTGGGCGACAGCCACGGCAACATTTATCACCTATATGAACGCGACTGTACTGTGCAGCGGCGCAACCAAAAGGTACTCGAACGCGCGCCAGCCCCCTATTTGACCGAGGCCCAGCGCACTGAAATTTGCGAATTAGGACGGCGAATTTGTCAGCACGTTAATTACGAATGCGCAGGAACTGTTGAATTTCTGATGGATATGGACACGCAAAAATTCTATTTCATCGAAGTAAACCCACGCGTACAAGTCGAGCATACTGTGACAGAAGAGGTTACAGGGATAGACATCGTGCAATCTCAAATCCGCATCGCCGAAGGGGCCACGTTATTTGAGGCAACCGGAGCCAAAAGCCAAGAAGACGTACGCCTTTCAGGTCATGCCCTGCAATGCCGCGTGACCACGGAAGATCCTCAAAATAACTTTATTCCTGATTATGGCCGTTTGACCGCTTACCGTTCGGCCACGGGCATGGGCATTCGCCTTGACGGCGGCACCGCGTACGCAGGGGGAGTGATTACACGCTATTATGACAGCTTGTTAGTTAAAGTAACTGCTTGGGCGCAAACGCCTGAAAAGGCAATTGCGCGCATGGACCGTGCCTTACGTGAATTTCGCATTCGAGGCGTGTCGACCAACATAGCTTTTGTAGAAAATCTGCTCAAACATCCAACCTTTTTGAACGACACCTATACCACCACCTTTATTGACACGACGCCAGATCTGTTTGCCTTTAAAAAGCGGCGCGACCGTGCGACCAAGATTCTAACCTATATTGCCGATATCACAGTGAACGGGCATCCCGAAACTGCAGGCCGCGCCAAGCCGCGCGCAGATCTGCGTCAACCAAAAGAACCCATGGCCCTAACCCCACCCGCACTTGGTACACGCAACTTGCTTGAAGCTCAGGGTCCACAAGGCGTGGCCGATTGGTTGGCAGCCCAAACCAAAGTATTGATCACCGACACTACGATGCGAGACGGGCCGCAATCTTTATTGGCGACCCGCATGCGCTCAATAGATATGATTCGCGCCACACCTGCCTATGCGGCCAATTTACCCGAGCTTTTCTCAGTTGAATGTTGGGGTGGGGCAACCTTTGACGTGGCCTACCGATTTTTACAAGAATGCCCGTGGCAACGCCTGCGTGACATTCGTGCAGCCCTGCCTAATGTAATGACGCAGATGCTCTTTCGATCTTCAAACGGGGTGGGGTATACTAACTATCCCGACAATGTCGTGCAGTCCTTTGTGCGTCAAGCAGCCAAAACCGGGGTTGATGTATTTCGAGTATTTGATTCCCTGAATTGGGTGGAAAATATGCGTGTCGCGATGGACACCGTCATAGAGGAAAACAAAGTCTGTGAAGCCTCAATTTGTTATACGGGAGATATTCTGAACCCCGAACGCGCCAAATATAATCTGGCCTATTACGTTTCCATGGGTAAAGAGCTACGCGATGCAGGGGCCCACATATTGGGGCTCAAAGATATGGGCGGCCTTTTAAAACCTGCCGCCGCGAGCGTACTAGTCAAAGCCTTAAAGGAGGAAGTTGGGCTGCCAATCCACTTTCACACGCATGACACGTCAGGCATGGGGGCGGCAAGCATTTTGGCAGCGGTTGATGCCGGCGTAGATGCTGTTGATGCCGCGATGGATTCCTTTTCAGGGGGCACTTCGCAGCCTTGCATGGGGGCAATCGTCGAAGCACTCCGTCATACGGACCGCGACACGTGCCTTGATGTAAAAGCAATCCGCAATCTTTCCAACTATTGGGAACAGGTGCGCGCGCATTATTTAGCCTTTGAAAGCGGAGCGACTGCACCCGCTTCAGAAATTTACCTGCATGAAATGCCAGGTGGACAATTTACCAATCTTAAGGCTCAGGCCCGTTCATTGGGACTGGAAGAACGCTGGCATGAAGTGGCTCAAGCGTATGCCGATGCAAATCAAATGTTTGGTGATATTATCAAAGTAACACCCTCTTCAAAAGTCGTCGGTGATATGGCGCTGATAATGGTGTCGCAAGGGCTCACACGCATGCAAGTCGAAGATCCCTTGGTTGATCTGGCCTTTCCGGATTCGGTGATTGAAATGCTTAACGGCAATTTGGGCCAACCCCATGGTGGCTGGCCCGAGGCTATTTTGACCAAGGCATTAAAAGGAGTAACTCCAAATACTGGTCGCCGAGGAGCCCAGCTTCCTCCCATCGATTTTAAAGCTACTCGCAAGGCCCTTGCGATTGAATTGCGCGCTCTATCGGACGAGGGCGAAGAAAGCGTAGTCGATGACGACGATCTTAACGGATATCTGATGTACCCCAAGGTCTTTACAGATTATCGGGCGCGCCATGCACTTTATGGCCCCGTGCGCACGCTGCCAACGCGCACCTTCTTTTATGGCATGGAACCCGCCGAAGAGATCACCGCCGAAATTGATCCGGGGAAAACGCTCGAAATCCGCCTGCAAGCCGTGAGCGAAACCCTTGATGATGGCGATGTGAAGGTATTTTTTGAACTGAACGGCCAACCTCGCGTTATCCGCGTGCCAAACAGGATCATCAAAGCCAAAGCCGGCGTGAAACCCAAGGCTATCGAGGGTAACTCCAATCATATTGGTGCGCCCATGCCAGGATCAGTGGCGGCTGTCGCTGTTAGCGTAGGGCAAAAACTTAATCCTGGTGATCTTTTAATTACGATCGAGGCCATGAAAATGGAAACAGGCCTACATGCAGAGCGCAGCTCTACCGTTAAGGCAGTTTTGGTTAGCCCCGGCAGCCAAATTGATGCCAAAGACCTGCTGATAGAACTGGAATAAGAACTAGTAAGGAAAAGTGGAGGAAAAGTGAGGGATTTTAGCTCTGATGTCATTTTTCCCCTTGCACGCGAGCGCCAGTTTTTATAAATCATTTACATCGAAATGGTGCGGGCGTAGCTCAGGGGTAGAGCATAACCTTGCCAAGGTTAGGGTCGGGCGTTCGAATCGCCTCGCCCGCTCCAGTTCGATTACGAAAAGGGTACCCTTGGGTGCCCTTTTGATTTTAGAGCAATGCTCTTTCGTTAAAATAGCCCCTTCCATGCCTAAAGCCTTGCCCATCAGAGGCTTTTTACACTATAAGACCCGATATTCACTGGCCCCGAGGCAATATGCGCATTTCATCCATGACCCGCACAACCAACGAAACCCAAATCAGCGTCAGCGTTAATTTGGACGGCACGGGAAAGTCGGATATTTCCACAAAAGTGGGTTTTTTAGACCACATGCTTGACCAATTAGCTCGCCACTCAAAGATTGATATCACATTGGCCTGCAAGGGCGATCTGCACATTGACGATCACCACACGGTCGAAGATTGCGGCATTGCCTTGGGCCAAGCGCTGGCGCAGGCTTGGGGCGACAAGGCGGGGATCAACCGCTATGGCGATTGTAATTTAGCGATGGATGACGCTTTGGTGCGCGCGGTCCTTGATCTATCGGGGCGGCCTTATTTGGTGTGGAATTGCGATTGTCCTACTCAAAAAATAGGCCGCTTCGCCACCGAACTGCTCCGCGAATTTTTCCAAGCACTTTCGACCCATGGCGGTATTACGCTGCATATTGACCGTTTGCACGGGATCAATTCCCACCATATTGCCGAAGCCGCTTTTAAGTCGGTCGCGCGGGCTTTGCGCCAAGCGGTCGAAACCGATCCGCGCGCTCAAGGCGCGGTGCCATCTACCAAAGGCACACTGTGAATGCGCACAGTTCTGGTCGATTACGGCTCGGGTAATTTACATTCGGCCCATAAAGCATTTGAGCGCATGTCACAGGAGCAAAACGCGGGTGATGTAATAGTGTCTAGTCGGCCCGAAGATGTGGCGGGGGCTGACCGCATTGTACTGCCTGGTGATGGAGCCTTTCCTGCCTGTCGCCAAGCACTTAGCGATCATCAGGGCCTATTTGAAGCAATTCTAGAAGCCGTTACCATCCAAGCCCGCCCCTTTATGGGTATTTGTGTGGGCATGCAGATGCTGGCTTCATGGGGCCGAGAATATCAAGACACAGCTGGCTTTAATTGGATCGAAGGCGAAGTTATAAAAATAGTTCCCAACGACAAATCCCTAAAAGTGCCACACATGGGTTGGAATGATCTGATTTTAGACGAGCGCGCGGCCAGGCACCCCGTATTTTCGGGCCTACGCACTGGCGATCATGCATACTTTGTTCACTCCTATCAATTTAACGCAACCAACCCCGCCCATCGCCTGGCACAGGTTGACTACGGCGGGCCAGTTACGGCAATTGTGGGCCGCGACACAATGATTGGCACGCAGTTTCATCCTGAAAAATCACAAGCGCTTGGACTTTCTTTGATTTCAAATTTTTTGACTTGGCACCCCTAGGCGAAGGAAGATAGATGCTGCTTTACCCCGCAATTGACTTAAAAGATGGTAATTGCGTTCGTTTGCTGCGCGGAGACATGGCCGAGGCCACTATCTTTGGTATCGATCCTGCTGCACAGGCCACAGTTTTTGCAAATGCCGGCTGCGAGTGGATCCATCTGGTTGACCTAAACGGAGCATTTGCTGGCACGCCAGTAAATACCGATGCAGTCAGAGCCATTTTAAAAGCGGTTAAGGTACCCTGCCAGTTGGGTGGCGGCATTCGCGATATGCAGACGATAGAAATGTGGCTTTCCGAGGGGCTGTCGCGGGTAATTTTGGGAACTGTGGCAGTGGAAAATCCCAACCTTGTGCGTGAAGCTGCTCGCTCATTCGAAGGTAAAATTGCCATAGGGATAGATGCGCGCAAAGGCTATGTAGCCACAAAAGGTTGGGCCAAAGAAACCACAATAAAAGTCACCGAGCTTGCCCAGAAATTTGAAGATGCCGGCGTAGCCGCCATAATTTACACCGATATTGATCGCGACGGCGCGATGCAGGGCCCAAATATTAGTGCAACTGAAGATTTAGCTCGGGCCATATCAATGCCCGTGATCGCGTCAGGTGGCGTATCAAATATGACGGACATCTTGGCCCTTCGCGATACAGGCGTGATTTCGGGTGCCATTTCAGGGCGCGCGCTTTATAATGGCGCAATTGATCTTAGGGCAGCTTTGGCTGCGTTGAAGCTTTAGAGGGCCTATGCTTAAAACCCGAATCATTCCCTGCTTAGACGTAGCCGATGGCCGCGTGGTTAAGGGAGTTAATTTCAAAGAGCTGATCGACGCAGGTGACCCTGTTGCCGCCGCCAAGGCCTATGATGCAGCTGGCGCAGATGAACTTTGTTTTTTGGACATCAACGCCACCCAGGAAAATCGAGGCACCATGTTTGACCTGGTGACGCGTACCGCTGAGCAGTGTTTTATGCCCCTGACAGTGGGCGGCGGCGTGCGCTCGGTTCAAGATGTGCGCGCGCTGTTGTTGGCTGGGGCTGATAAAGTGTCGTTTAATTCGGCAGCAGTGGCAGATCCTGATCTGATCGCCCGCGCGGCTGATTACTTTGGATCACAATGCATCGTTGTGGCTCTTGACGCCAAAACTGTTAGCCTAGGAAAGTGGGAAATTTTCACCCATGGCGGACGGCGTGCCACAGGAATTGATGCGGTGGACTTTGCTCGTTTGGTCGTGACTAAGGGGGCTGGGGAAATTTTGCTCACTTCGATGGACCGTGACGGCACACGCACTGGCTTTAATTTGCCACTTACACGCGCGATATCCGATGCTGTATCCGTGCCGGTTATTGCTTCAGGCGGGGTGGGAACGCTAGACCATTTGGTAGAGGGTGTTACCATGGGAAATGCCAGCGCCGTCTTAGCGGCATCAATCTTTCACTTTGGCACCTACACGATTGCGCAAGCCAAGAGCCACATGGCCGCGGCGGGCCTGCATATGAGGATGACATGAGCACACTCACCACACTGGCACAAACTATCGCAGCCCGCAAAAATGCTGATCCTAGCGGATCCTGGACGGCTAAGCTTTTGGCTCAAGGCCCAGAACAGTGCGCAGCAAAATTTGGAGAAGAGGCTGTTGAAGCGGTGATTGAGGCCGTAAAGGGCGACAGGCCCCGCCTGATAAGTGAAGCGGCCGATGTACTTTATCATTTGCTAGTAATGCTAGCTGCGCGCGATGTTACCTTGGCCGAAGTAGAAGCCGAACTTGAAAAACGCCGCGGCCTGTCAGGCTTAACCGAAAAAGCTTCCCGCGTGTCGAAATAGGGTTCGGGCTGCTTAAACTCGGTGGCCAGCAGAACGCAAGCGTGGCAGCTCAATGGCGAGGCAACTATTTTCCACGACAAAAAGCCCCTTTTCCCGTGCAGTTTGAGCCGCAACAGAATTCATCACGCCCAGTTGCATCCAAATGGTTTTGACCATCGGCAGGTACTCTAATGCCTCGGCCACTATCTGCGGCACATCTCCTGACTTTCGAAATATATCTACCATGTCAACAGGTTCATCTATTTCTGAAAGACTTGCGCGCACAGTCTCACCAGAAACTACCTTACCTGCCACGCCAGGATTAACTGGAATAACGCGAAAGCCCTGCGCAGTTAAATATCTTGCCACACCGTTTGATGGCCGTTCTTGCTTAGGCGACCATCCCACTAAAGCAATAACCTTGGTGCATTCAAAAGCTGCAATTAGATCTAAATCAGTCATAGCGGACCTATAAAAAGATGCACTTAATAGAACTTGAGCGTCAGGTGCATAACGCGAGATATAACAGAGAGTTCTAAGCTCTCAGATTTTACTTAAAAAAATTAGCCATTCAAAAGCTTACTCACGCCAGTATAATCATTTCTTATGGGCGCCATCCCATGCGGTCGCAACAGCATAAAGCCCAACAGCTGCAGCATTTGAAACATTCAACGAACCAAAAGATCCCACAAAGGGCACCCGCACCAAGTGATCGCACGTGTCGCGGGTCTTCTCGCGCAGGCCTGGTCCTTCAGCGCCCACAACAAGAGCAATGGGTCGGGTCTGGGCTGCAGCAATACCTTCGGCTAAAGTGGTGGACCCGTCGCCATCCAGACCCAGCAAGATATAGCCCATTTTTTTTAGGTCAACCATCGTGTCAGCCAAATTGGTTACCCGCAAATAGGGCTGACGCTCAAGGGCGCCCGAAGCCGTTTTAGCCAAGGCCCCCGTTTCGGGTACAGAATGGCGCTGTGGCGCAATCACCGCTCGCGCACCAAATACTTCTGCCGAGCGCAACACTGCCCCTACATTATGGGGATCAGTCACGCGGTCAAGCAACACTACCAAGGGCAAACCGTCGCCAGTGATACATATATCTTCCACAGAACCCCAGTGCAGCGGTTTTGCCTGCAAAGCTGCCCCTTGATGCACCGAGCCCTCATCAATAGGCACATCAAAATTGCGCGGATCCACAATTTCGGGTTCGATCCCACCTAGGTCAATCGCTTCCAGCAATTTATCGGCAGCATTTTTAGTCAAAACTAAGCGCAATTTTTCGCGCGCTGGGTTCATCAAGGCATCGCGCACAGCGTGCAGGCCGAAAAGCCAGACAGTTTCTTGTCCCGCAATGCGTTTCTGCCGCTCTTTGGCAACAATCCAGGTAGGCTTGGTGGCTTTATCGTACATTTTGGCCTCATGATTTCGCGCCACATTGCGCACCATGAGTAATGCGTTGCAAGGAAAATACGCTTAAATAAGAGCCAAACGTAAGTCAGGCACTTTTAGCCTTGACGCCCTACGGGCGCTTTAGTAATCGAGATTGTAAGTGGGCGATGTGCTGCAAGGTGCGGCAGCGGACTGTAACTCCGCCGAGGCGACTCGTGCCTGGTTCGATTCCAGGATCGCCCACCATTTAAAGAATTCCCCATCTTAACTTTTGATCATGAGATAAATATAATAAAATTGGGTTACCAGGCTCAGTTATCATACTAATAATATTTGACTAATTTGCTAAAATAACCCTTTATAGTCAACGTAATATATCAAAATTGTGAGGTACAAAAAACTCGGTTAAAAATGAGAACCAAGAGCAATGAACTTATTAAAGATTAAAATCTCATACTTACACACAATATCCGCTATGCCGTCTCTGATATTACTAACAACACCGTAAGCCGCCGCCAAGACATCGACACCATCTTGCATGACTTTTAGATCCCTAATTTAAATATCAGTGCCTTTGTGTCCGTCGTAGCTATCGCTCTGATATTTATAATCTTGGACGCCATTACTGGCGTCCAAATCGACTAGAGTGACTAGCCAACAGTCATTACCAATGGACCAATCAATTGGTAAGCCCAACTTAATTTCCGATTGAGCAAGACTTGGATTTATGGAGGCAAGCAGTCCAAAAATATAAAAACTGGCAACCACTCTTACAACACACTTTAAGTCAAATACTTTCATTGCAAACCGTTGATAAAATCATAATATAATGCATTTCTTATAGGACAAAATACTATTATAGCTGTGAAGCTTTTGAATATATCATATAATCATGCAAGCTAAAAAATTTGGCAGGTCAGTCTCTTCTCAGCGAGGAAAAGGTGCAATAACTGACTAGAACTACTCCGCTATCTCTTCAGTCGGTTTGCAATAGGCGGAGCTCACAGCATGTTATTGAAGTTACGGCACTTCAAAAAACAAGACAAATTACACATGGCTGTCTAGGCTTATGGTCTGACAGCTAAATTTCGGGCCACAGCCGAGTGGCCCAATATGCAGTACGCAATGGCGCTATTTCAGTAGCCAAATTAAAAAATTTACATTTGGCTCATATAAACCATTAATAGTTGATTAATCCAGAAATCGCCATCTCTCCTCACTTACGAGCAACAAAATTAAATCGAGCTTTGGCATTCTAACCAGGCTAGTTGAATATTTGAGAACTATGTCACTACCAGCGGACCATACCAGCATCGACGTTCACCGTCTGTCCACTCATCCAGATTGCTTCATCAGAAACCAAGAAAGAAGCGACCGAAGCTATATGCTCTGGCTGACCTTTCCCTGGCAGAGCCTGAAGCATCTCTACAAACCCGAAAGCTTCATTATGCGGGCTGGCCATTACACCTTCAGATTCTGTCAAACCCGGTGTTATCGCATTTACACGAATTTCATATTTGCCCACTTCAGTGGCTAACGAGCGTGTGAAGCCAATTACTCCCCCTTTTGCCGCCACATAAGCCGCCATATTTGGCGTTCCTGCGAAAAAAGTGTTGGAAGCAATGTTCAATAGCACACCTTTACGGCCAACGGCACGCATCATATCTGTCGCCTTGCGGGAGGTTAGAAAAACGCTAGTCAGGTTTACGGAAATAATTTTCTGCCAATGTTCCAAATCAACATCATCCCAAGCAATAAAGGGCACTATAGCGGCGTTATTAACTAGGATATCAATTGCACCGTCGCGGGCTGCCGCTTCGATAGCTGCATCAACAGCAGCTTTATCAGAGACGTCGCAACAAACACCCTCAACGCCATGACCTATCTCATCTGCGGCCTTCTTGGCTCCATCGCCATTGATGTCTGCTATGACCACATGTGCTCCATCTTCTGCAAGTCGCTTTGCGATGGCTTTACCTATCCCTTGCGCCGCACCTGTTACGACGGCTGTCTTTCCATCCAATCTTCCAGTCATATTAAAAATCCTTTTATATTGTCCTCAGTAAATTCTTGAATTCGACCTTCATCCATCAATTGATAGGTCCCAACAAGCCTGCGCCGCAGCCAAGCCCGCGGCCAGGTCTACCTTGCCTCCTGCAGCTCTGATTGCTCCACCCAACGCAGCTATTGCAATCAAAGCGTAGCCAGGCTGAGCCGTTGGTCCCATATGTCCTATGCGGATTAGTTTGCCCAAGGTCTCAGCTCGGCCAGACGACAGTGAAACACCATATCGCATTCGGATTTCGGCCAGAACAGTTGCGGCATCAATCCCTTTGGGAACTCTTATCGCGGTCGTAGTTGGCGACGCTATATCTTCGCGGACAGGCCACAGCTGGAGGCCCATGCACTTTACACTTTCTCGGCAGATTGCTGCGGTCAAAGCATGCCGCTGCCATACTCTTTCAGGCCCTTCACCAAGATATCTGTCCAGTCCTGCATTGAGGCCGTTAATCTCGGCAACCGACGGAGTAAAAGGAAAAGCTTCAGTTCGTTTCCACGCGTTCCGCCAGTCTGTCAGACTAAGAATTGACGCAAAAGGTGCATCAGGATTGGCATCTATTTTTTCCCAGGCAGCATCAGATACTGCAACGAGTGACAATGCTGGCGGGCAGCCAAGGCATTTGCTTGGTCCCGTGATATAAATACCAGCTTTGCAGGCAGAAGGGCTAGTAGACATGCCTCCAAAAGACGAAACTGCATCGACAATCATCAGCGCACCTGCCTGGTCCACTATGGCGCCTATCGCATTAATATCATTGATCGTGCCCGAAGGCGTCTCGTGATGACAGATACTAACCACGTTGACTTCTGGGTGATTGGCAAGAAAATCACGAACAGTTTCTGGGTCGATTGCATCATCGTAAGGCACCTCAATCTCTCTAACCTTTGCCGCATACCGCGCCGCCCAATAACCGAATCCTTTACCGTAAACACCTGATACGAGGTTGAGCACCACGTCTTTACGTGCAATGAGCGATGCTGCTGCAGCTTCTAGAGCTAGGACTGGCTCTCCCTGCAATATCATCGGCGGCTTATCGGTGCCCATCGCAGTCTGCACCTTCAAAGACACCCTTTCATAGAAGGACTGAAACGACGGGTCATAATCGTAGAGCACTGTAGTACCAAGCGCACGCAACACCTCTGGGTACGCGTCAACTGGCCCTGCAGTAAGGGTGAATACTGGAGGGTGGATTTCATCATATTTCATCTAAGTCTCCTCAGCCGTAAAAATTAACGCCCGTGCGGTAGTTCTTGAAACTCTCTGGGTCATGAGAGAACAGCACCTCTGCTTTCTTCTCTTCCTCAATCTGCTTTAGCCGACGCATCGAATTCACTCCCGCCACTGGATCTATATGGAAGCCTGCGTTGATATAGTTATCATAATTTTTCTTGGTATAAGCAGCATCGAGGGTCAAAAGCAGTGGTGGACGAGTATCAAATTCCACTAGCAGTGAATAATGCCCGATAGTGTGACCAGGTGTATAAATCAGTGTCACGCCAGGAGCGAGTTCAACATCGCCTTCGATGAATTCAAACTTTGTATTGGTGGCAGATTGTCCATCGGTCAGCTGGTTGCTAGCACCCCGTGCTTCGGCAACTTCTGTGGAGAATGCCAAATCTGAATAACCCAGCACCTCAAAAGGCTGACATGCACCAGCCTGCGGTAATTCATCTTTATGGCAGATTTTTTTGGTATCAGGGAAAAACTTATTGCCCCCAACATGGTCAAAGTGAAAATGCGAGTTGAACAGGACGTCAATATCTTTGGGTTCCAGTCCAAGCAACTTCAGCGCACCCGGAATTGTCTGCTGTTTTGTCTGCTGCGGTTTTTCGAACGGTAGAACTTTTTGTACGTGATCAAAGTCATATCCAGTATCAATTAGAAATTTTCCTTTCGGATGATCAATAAGGACTGAATATACTGGAAATCGCACCTCACCGCCCGGACCCTTATTCCACCAGATGTGAAAACCATCCAGAACAAGACTGCCCCCATCGAGTAGGTAAACTTTTGTGTTAGCCATGTTCATTCTCTTTCCTATTGTTTCACTGCAACGGAGCCACTAACGGGCGCCGCGTTCGTAGGACACCCCCAATGCCGAGGGAAGCTTAGCCTTTCGACCAAAAATCACCAGAACCAGCATGACTGCCGCAAACGGCAACATCTGGATCACTTCAGTTGGAATGTTAGATCCAGCAACCTGCAACGCCGTAGTTAACGACAACGCTGCACCAAAAATTACCGCACCAATCAGGACCCATAAAGGTCTCCCGCGGGCGAGCATAGCAAGAACAATACCAATAAAACCTGCACCTCCAGTCATGAAAGGGATGAACAACCCCGCTCCTACGTTAGCCAGATAAGCGCCCCCAAGACCTGCCATTGCTCCAGTAAACAGAACAGCTACTATCCGGATGGCCACTACGTTGCCCCCGGCCACGTCCAAAGCGGCTGGGCGTTCGCCCGCGGCACGTAGTGTCGTGCCAAAGTTTAACCGACGATAAAGAAAGGCAAGAGCCATAATAATCAATAGCGCAATATAGACGATTAAATGCCGTCCAAAGAGTGACGAACCAATAATAGGGATCTCAGTCAAAAGTGGGATGTCCACCCGCACCGGAGCTGGCAGGCGAGGATAAGTTCGCGAGAACTGAAAATGGTGCAGGAGCGCTGTCAAGCCCTCTACCCCCAGCGTCAGGCCAATGCCTATAACTATCTGATTCAATCCCAGCCACACGCATAGTACCACCATCACAGATGCCACTAAAACGCCACCGATCATACCGCCAAGAAAACCCAGCCAGATCGAGCTGAATTCAAAAGCCAGCAGAAAACCAAGATACGCACCCATCAACATCATCCCTTCAATGCCAATATTAAGTACGCCAGCCTTTTCAGACATCTGTTCTCCCAATCCAGCTAATAGAATCGGCACAGCTGCCACAATCGCTCCAGTCAGAAGCGAAGAAATAAAGGCATCTGTCATCAACGAATCCATATCAATACTCCCTTTGACCTTTGCGATGGTCGATGTATTCACCAAGTCCCAGGCAGATTAGAAGGCAGGCGACCAGAATAAGTGTAAAATCTTGCGGCACCCCCAGTCGGCGCGCTGCACTTTCACTGCCGATAAGCAGCGCGGAATAAAAAAACACGAGCACGATCGCTCCGATGCCGTGGAACCGTGCCAAGAAGACTAGCGGAATAACCATCAACCCATATCCGGGGTTCCAATTGGCCTGCACATTTCCAGCAACCCCAAGGATCTCCGAGGCGCCGGCAAGCCCAGCAAATCCCGCAGAGATGCCAAAGACTGCCATCGTCAACAGCGGCACGGAAAGGCCGGCATGCGTCGCGGCAATCGGGTTGGCACCCACAATACGCAAACGGAGTCCGAAAGCCGTACGGGTCATCATCAGGTGAACAGCAATCACAGCAATTAACCCCAAGATCAGGCCGCTGGAAATTGAGGTGTCGAACAACCGCGGCAAACGGTCCTCTACGGGCAAGGTCCGCGTCTGAGGCACGGTAGTCGTCGGGTCTAAAAAGACCAGCTTGACCAGCGTGGAGGCCAAAAGAACCCCCAGAAATGACATCATGAGCGTTGTAATAATCTCGTTTACTCCCTGATATGCTTTGAGTATGGCTGGCAAGATAGACCAAAGAGCTCCGGCCAAAGCGGCTAGCATAAACCCAATCAAAAGCACCAACCAACCAGGCAGCACATCCAAAAGTAGTGGAGCGGCAGCGGCGGAGACCACCGCACCCAGAAGAAACTGACCATCAGTACCAAGGTTCCAGATTCCAGCCCGAAAAGAGACAATCAGGCTAGCGCACAAAAACAGTAACGGAGCCATCCGGGTAGCAGTTTGCTCCAAGCCAAGGCTTGAAAAAAGTCCGCGTTGAAGAACATATCCATAATAGGTCAACGGGTTGACCCCAACCAGCAGCAATATCATCGCCGACAGCAAAAAACCTGCAATGATGGGTCCAATTGTGAAAGTCATGGTCCGCCGCAGATGGCTACGAGGCGTTGAAATAGCCTCTAAACCAGCCTGAGATGGGACGATGTCATTTTCCGTACTCATGCTGAGACCAATTCCCTTTCGCCCGCCATCAGTCGGCCAATACGTAAGCGCAACCCTTCACCGGTTCCATCGTTACTTACGATGCCCCTGATGACGCCCCCCTCCATCACAGCGATCCGATCAGCCAGCGCCATCAGTTCGTCTAGATCAGTTGAAATCAGAATCACGGCCATGCCAAGCTCCGCTATATTGCTTATCCGCTTTCGCGATGCCTCAGTGTTCTGCAGATCAAGCCCATAAGTAGGTTTATTAAATACGACGACCCGCGCCTTGCCCGAGAGTTCGCGCGCTAGCAATACTTTTTGTATATTTCCCCCCGACAAGCGGCCAATGGGTGTATTCTCGCTAGGTGTCCGGACAAAAAAATCCTGTATCAACTGCCGCGCGTGCTGGGCAATGCGTGCTGGGCGTTCAAGCCCGAGCATCCAAAATGGTGGAAGCCCAACATCTTTTAGCACCGTATTTTCTGAAATGGGGAACGCTCCGATAGATCCTTCTTCGAGACGATCATCCGTAAGATATCGCAAGCCAAGTCGACGGCGGTTTGCAACGCTTATATCTGTAATGGCCTCTCCACCCAGAAGTACCTGACCGCCAATCACTGGGCGCTGTCCGGCTAGCGCTTCGGCAAACTGCTTCTGGCCATTACCGTCAATACCAGCAATTCCCAAAATCTCTCCTGCTCGCAAATCGAGTGAGATTTCCTTAACTGCCATGACGTCAGCATCACCTGCCGTGGTAAGACCCTCTACCGACAGTATTACCTGATCAGTCTCGCTGGATGGCCGCAGCTCTGGAGCCAAAAACCCAGCCTCTTTGCCAAACATTAGGCGCACAATTTTCTCGATAGCTGGACCTTCGGCCATAGATTTTAATTGCTCGGGAACCATTTGGCCGGCAAGGCGACCCCGCCTGAGCACAGATATCCGATTTCCAAAACGGTAGGCCTCACCCAACTTGTGGGTGATAAAGATGACTGCCAGTCCGCTTTGTACCAATTTCTGCATACGCGCACCAAGCTCCGCGGCGTCCTGCGGCGTCAACATTGAAGTAGCCTCATCGAGGATCAAAACCCGGCTCTCACGTAGAAGTGCTCGGGCAATCTCTATCTGCTGCTGCTGACCCAATGACAGGTCTCCTGTTTGAGAATCCAGAGGCAACGACAGCGCAAAATCGCCCTGCAGGGCCGTTATGCGGCGCTCAATTTCATCACGTGGGGGGCGCAAATACCATGGCTCACCAACAGTCAGATTCTCAAAAACTGTAAGGGTCGGCACTAGCATTGAATGCTGAAAAACCGTACTAATGCCGGCCTCGAGGCTAGCCAAGGGGCTGATTAAATCTACTTGTTGTCCATTAAGCTTTACACATCCATCGTCCGGTTTTTGCAAGCCTGCAAGAATTTCAACCAGCGTTGATTTGCCGGCACCATTTTCGCCAAGCAGGACGTGAACTTCACCAGGATATATCTCCAGTGATACGTTATCCACGGCTATAATTCCGGGAAATCGCTTGGTCACATTATGTAGTTGAATAACACCTACCCCGGCATCCCGGGGTAGGTTAAACTTGATATTAGCAGAGCTACTCATTGCCCTATATCACTCCGCTACAGTGACCAACGCGCGCACATCAGTGGCGTCGAACATCGGCTCAACAATGATTTTTCCCGCAATAATATCATCGCGCAGCGTCATCACATGGCTCCATGCAGCATCATCAATCTGTGGAGTTTTTAGCAACCTGACACTGTCATCAGCAAGCCCAATGGCGTAGCCATGTGTGCCAAATTTATCAGCCTTCAAGTCCTCGATCATGGCTATATATACTGGTGTCATGTCCCAGACGACCGAAGTCAGCAGGTGACCCTGATCAAGTGAGGATTTATCTCCAATCACATCAATAAACAAAACGTCCGAACCGTCCGTCGCTTTATTTGTTTCAACAGCCTGGATCATGCCAAAACTTGATCCATTGCCTTGACCAAAAATGATGTCCGCACCCGCAGCGATAACCGAACTAGTGACACGGTTTCCGCCCGCAGCATCAGAATAAGCCGCTGGACCAATTACCGAATAGAGCACCTTCACGTTGGAGTTCTCGGCTTTGATGCCTTCAGCAAATCCAGCAGATTGAGAGTTCCAGGATGGCGGCTCGCCAGAAACGACGATCCCAACGGTTCCTGTAGTGGTCATCTTGGCGGCCAAGCGGCCCGCCAGATAGGCGCCTTCGTGGCCCGACAGTGTGTAATCTGCAATCAGCCCCGGTTTGAGCGCATCTGGGCTATCGACGATAGCCACCGGCACACCAGTTTCGGCTGCTATTTCGGGGCCGGCCGTGTTATAACCACTCGCGTGTGCTAGCATCAGGTCTACCCCATCAGCCGCCAATTCACGCATTGGTGCACGTACATCACCGTACCCAAGTCCCTCTGCCACGATGATTTTAACACCCGTTGCCGCAGCAGCTGCCCTTGCGGCATCGACCCCCTGCTGGTTCCAGCCAAAGTCACTGCCCTGTTCCGGTGTCAGTACAGCTATGGTATCAACATCTGCAGCAGAAGCAGCGGACGCAGCTATTAAGGCACAGAATGCAGTTGAAAGGAAAAGTTTATTCATGCTTTATAATTCCCTATTGATTTATGATCCATCCTTCGGAGGACGGTTCTAATGGTTATAATTCATACTTCTTTCACCCTGTTGGTTGGGCTTTTTTTCACCACGGCCTTGGCCGAAAGCGAACCTTACGTGCCCTACTCGGGCATTATTCACGGAACCAGTGGTACTGAACCTGTCAGCATCACCATCACCAATAGATCGAGGTCTCCAATCGCCTGCCAAGCTGCTCTGGCTCATTGGTATTCCAAAGACGTTGGGCGATTGATTGCAGGCGAATCGTTGAAATTGAAACTGTGGCATGATCCAGAGACTGGCGTGATCAACCTGATGAACGCAACCGACACTAGAATGCCTGTGGAGGCGCTTTGGTGCGTTATAGAAACTGATCAAACAGCTTTGCGCGCCAGACTTGACCTGCCAATGCAGAGCGGGACGACAAAGTCCCAATTTCGCTTTGGGTGTGAGGTTAACGCAACCAGGCGACTGTCTTGCACGACGGAGCGGAATTAACTCCAGTTTCCTTCGCGGCACACCTTTTCTAGAATTTTTCTGACCCAACCATGAACTGAGGGATTGCTGTGGTTTTATCCCCCATTTCGGGATCCAGTCGGCATTCGCGACGTTGATAAGCACTACAGCGATCATGCCTTACCCTCCAGCACCTGACGCAAGGCTACCAGTTTACGGCCTCGGCTGACTGGTAAATTTTGAAGCTCCTCTTTAGAGTAAGTGAACAGCCCCTGACCTGTTTTCATCCCTAGTCGGCCCTGGTCGACCTTTTCTGACACCATGGGGGATACATCGACGCGGTCGCAAAGCTCTTCATTCAAGAAACTGGCTACTGAGTTGTAAGTATCCAGGCCGGCCATATCTAACAAGCGCATCGGGCCGATAGCTGCCAGCTTGAACCCAATGCCCCAACTTACACAGGTATCGAGGTCCTCCGCTTCGATCACGCCTTGCTCTACCAAATCAACACATTCACGGAGTAATGAATAAAGCACCCGATTTTCGACAAACCCTGGAAGATCACGCTTCAGAACAATTGGAAGAAGATCAAGTGACCGGATCAGATCGCGGATAAAAGCCACCGTACTAGGCTCAGTCTGTTCACCACCTATGACTTCAATCATCGGAACAATATGGGGCGGGTTTGACCAGTGCATGCCAACAAACCTTTCAGGGTTTCTCACATACCCCTGAAGCACTGTGATGGGGATGCCTGAGGTATCGGTAGCTAAAATTGTGTCAGGCCCCACAAGAGGCTCGAGTTCGGCATAAAGTGCCGCCTTGATGCTCTCTTGCTCCGGAACATTCTCTATGATCAGTGCAGCACCCACCACCGCCTCAGCTAGACTGTCGACAAATCGGACCGTTGTTCCCTTATCCTCAATACCCATAGTGCTCAGGGCATCTCCGATCATTGGCTGGAGTGCCTGCGCTCTCTTTATCGCTTCTGGTGCAACATCAAATGCCGTAACTTCGTGGCCCCCACGAGCGATCCGAGCCGCCATTCCTGGGCCCATTGAACCCATTCCGATGACCGCTATCTTCATTGCACTGTCCAATCCATTTTACTATATTTACTATCCAGAGGTCGCCAACACAAAACCTGAGCGCGATTTAATCCGACCAAACCAGGCTTCAAGATTAGGTAATTCAGGGCGCTCAAACGGGAAATTCAGACAACGTCCTAAAATAGGGGCTAATGCAATGTCAGCCAGTGTCATCTTACCCAAAGCAAAAAACTTCTTGCCATGTATATAACGGTCTAGGATTTCCAGTTGTGCATGTAGATCTTTGATCTGCAGAGGAAATTCCGGTGGGAGTTCAGCTATATCAAGTTTAGAACCTTTGAATGCCGCGAGGTAGCCTGGGTTGACTGATGCCAAGAGAAAATCTAACCAGCGCTCAATTTCTGTATTTTGGGCTGGGCCACCACCAAAAAACTGAGGCGCGCGTGTAGTTGCCAGATAACGTAGAATGGTGTTGGATTCCCAAATGATCACATCACCGTCTATAACGGTTGGGACCTTGCCTGTGGGGTTCATTGACAGATATTCTTCAGTTTTTGTGTTCGTAAACAACTGTCCATAATCCTCACGTTCATAGCCAATAGCGGCCTCTTCGAGAAGAAATAAAATCTTTTGAACATTGCCGGATGTTTTTCGGCCTAGAACCTTAATCATTTAGGTTTCCTTTGCGTAATAGGTTGAATTTTAAAGTTCAAAAGGCGAGGTGGGGTCAGGATCAACTTCTTTGAAAGCAGTATGTAGGCAGTAAGCCATTTCTACCTTAATTTAATTGGAGTTAACTCAGTCCTTTAGAGGTTTGTATATAATAGCCTCCATCTCAATTTGGGTTGTGATTACTGCACTTGCCTGAACTGTAGTGCGGGCAAGAATGGCTCCTTCAAAGAGTTTCCGGAACACAGCGTTGTATCTCCCGAAGTCGCGAGTATCCTCAAGGTAGGTGGTTACCCGGCAAACATCCTGCAGCGTAGCACCCTCTTCAGCAATCAGCCTTTCAATTGCTCTGATAGTCCCTTCAGTCTCAGTTTCGATAGACCCCACCAGCATGTTTCCGTCGGCATCTTTGGATACTTGTCCAGACACGTAAATATAGTCACCGGCACGTACAGCAGGGTGAAACGGTAGGTTTGGATTTTTGGTACCAATGCCATAGTGTTTGTCAGATTTCTTGCGCATAGCTCTGCCTCCATTTAGTCTGACCTGATATCAAAAAACGCTGGTCTCGATCAGGTCAACCCCATTAACGCGGTCAATTAAGTAGATAATCCCCCTTTCGTCGATTGTAACGTCGTTCGAAGAAGGGCGCTCACGCCCGACAATATTGTCTGGAATAAAATGGCCTACTTCCCTAGGCGCAAAAGGATCAGCAATATCAACCAGCCTCAGGCCCTGAGCAAACCAAGCGAAAGGTATAATTGTCCCTGACACCCGCTCTGACGGCTGGTGACAACCAGTCATTGGGGGTTGTGGACTACCGTCCAGATCAAGTCCAGGCACCTGCCAAGTGGAAATAGGCGTCGGCCTAGTTTCGTCTGTGATATCATAAATCCAGGTGAAGGCCGGCGCCGACGGGTATAGCTTTGCTACGTCTTCATCGGCCACGATCATTATATCTCGCCCCTTGATCGGTTTAATCATAGGCAGACATGTGTGGGTCGGATGCGGGAAAGAAGAACTGGTGGTCACGCGAGAAATTAACTTTGGATTGGACAAATCGGAAATGTCGAGAATGAATAGTCCCTCATGCCAATAGCTGACATATAGCCGGTTGCCCTGACGTATTGGATGGTGGCAGCGTGGTGAGACCCCAGATAGCCAATCACCCTGTTCACCGCCGTTTATGTGCTGTCCAGGAACCCACCACCTTCCCACCTCTATCGGTTTGACTGGATCGATGAGATCTAAGATCATGACTATGTTGCCTAGATACCCTTCTACAGTTGGCGAGATATAGGCATATCTCCCGTCAAAGTCATACCGATGGACACCGCGCCCAGAAGTGTGCCATTTCGAAATCATTTTGGGCTCTGAAGGCTTGCTTACATCGTAGATTGCCAGCCCACCGCCAAAGTCCCAGTCGCCTTCCTGACCTAACTTTTCATGATTTACTATCATTAGGTCCCCCGACGTCCGCACCTTGTGCGAGTGCCAGCCACAAGGGACATTTATTCGGTTAATTATCTTCGGTTTCCGCGGATCAGCCACATCAACAATAGTCGTACCACTGGGATTCCGCATGTGGCCAATATAAAGTGTGGTGCCCTCAACCCAGACCTGACCACCGCCGGGACAATCTATGTGCGCAAGATGAGTAGTATTAAGCGTACGTCCCACGTCAGAGACCCCCGACATATTTACAGTTCAAACAAACCATGGCGCTCACGTGTACATTACTACATCGCCAGCCAGTGTCCGACCCCACCGCTTGTATAGCGCGAGCTTCTTCAAGGTTGGCTCATCGCTTGCTACAAAAAGATAAACTGGGTCTGTACCCGATGCATTATGATGTTCACACCAGGATCCGCCTGGAACGGCCATCGTATCAAACTCGTTCCAATCATGCCTGACCCCATCAATTATAGAATATCCACTCCCTTGGAATGGCGCGACGAGCAGGCTAGCTGTCTGACGCAGTGGTAATGTCTTTTCCCCTGGGCGGAGCATTTGTGCAAAAAAAGTGATGGTATTAAACACAGGCCCGCCGCGTGTCGGATCAGTGTACTCGATCATCAATGCCTCTTGCGGGTCTCCATCAATGTCCTTGAAACGGTCAAACAATTCCATCATCGCGTCCCAGCGATAAACATACATTGGTGAGCTTAGACCCCCGCCGCGCATGTGGTCGACCCAGCGTGGCAGCAGACCACCCTGGCCATAAGTGACCGCAGAGTAATCCGATGGATATCTGTCTGACTGAACCTTTTTTTTCACCTCGACGCCGGCTTCAATCTCGGTGTAATTGTGGTCAAAATGAATGGCGTTAAGTGTTTCTACCAAAGGCAAGTCCAGAACCGAAAGGTTAACCGCCTCTTCATTTCCCATTGTGCCATGGTTATGCCAAGCATTATTGGGGGTTAGCACCATATCTCCTGGACCAAAAACAACGTTTTCACCCTCAACTCCAGTAAAATTACCCGCACCTTTAAGCCCAAAACGGATGGCACTTGGGCTGTGCTTGTGCGGCGGCATAATCTCGCCCGGATCGTTAAGTCGATAAGCGGTGTACATTGTGGAAACGGTCGCACGCTTCGGGTTCAGACCGGGATTTATCAATACCAGCGAGCGACGCTCGGTATCTTCTGTTGTAATAAGTTCAGCTGATTTACGCAGCAATGGTTCAATATCTTCCTTGTACCGCCACACATATGAGACGGCGCGACTGGTCGCCATTAACTGACGCACTTCATCATTAGTAACGTCGTTAGAAGTCGCCCAAAATGGAAACATATTCTTTTCAGAAATGCTGTCATACATGTCCTGCAACACAGCTTGCCTATTAGAAACACTAGAAGTCACGGGATTTGTCATGAGCCTTGGCCTTGCGTTAAAGCGTTACGTTGATTGATTCTCAAAAAACTGTACCATAAATGGTTACCAAATCAAGTATTTGGGTAATTTTTTGGTTTAATAGTAATTCAACGAAGTTTACGCTAGACATCTAAGATTAAGATAAACAACATTATTTATGTTAATAAATGCAAATAATAACTTATTTTTATTTAAATAAATATTTAAGGTCCTTAACAAATAAACCATTAAATAAATATTGGTTTATTTTTTCGGCTGACGCCGAAGATGGTATGTCTACTTTTCGGTTGGGAAGGCGGGCTTCAAAATAAAATCCACGGCCCGTTCTGCAATCATTAGGACAGCCGCATTTATATTACCGTTCGGCAGATCTGGCATGACGGATGCATCAACAATGCGCAAACCCTTAACACCTATAACCGTGAGATCAGGAGCCACTACACTGCGTGGATCGTTATCATCCCCCATGCGGCAAGTTCCGGCAGGGTGATGAACAGTTATGGCTGTCTGGCGGATATACTCATCAATATCCTCGATCGTTGTGCAATTTTCTCCTGGCGACACCTCCGACTTGACGAAGGGCGCCATACGAGGCGATTCGCCTAGGCCTCGAGCAATTTGGAAGGCTTCCCGGATTACTTGCCAATCATGGTCATTAGAAAGAAAATTCTGCTGAATTAGCGGCTTCTCCAGCGGGTCTGCAGAGCGCAGATTGACCTCACCTCGCGCCTCAGGCCGCGTTAGGACTAGGCGGATGGCAAAACCATCCGCGAAAGGCTGCTTGAATGGCTTCATATAAGGCCAAGACGCCAGCGGCGCCGCCGTGAACAAAATCTGAATGTCGGGCACATCCGTCGCCAAAGAGCTACGCAAGAATGCGGTAATTCCGCCAGGAACGTCAGCAGAAAAGCCCTTCCCCATCAGGTAGGTCTTTAGCAAATCCGGTAATATTCGATCATAGCGCATCATCGCGTGGAATGGGCCTGTGCCGTCCCGGTGGTACATTAAAATAATCGATACATGATCCTGCAGGTTACAACCGACGGCTGGCAGGTGAACCAGGGCGTCAATCCCGTGCTGTGCTAATTTCTCTTTATCTCCAATACCTGAAACCATCAATAATTGCGGCGTATTAATTACACCAGCGGTTAAAATAACTTCCTTCGTTGCGGACACTTCGATCGACGCGCCAGACTTTCTATATTGCACACCGGTGGCACGCCCCCCCTCCATCAATATACGCTCGGCATGTGCACCAGTAATCACTATTAAGTTCCTACGTTTCAGTGCTGGGCGCAAATACGCGCTTGCTGTGCTAGCCCGTCGACCCTTACTGATTGTCATCTGCAGTCGGCCAAACCCTTCTTGGTTTAAGCCATTGTAATCATCGGTCCACTTATAACCAGCCTCCTGCCCAGCAGCGCAGAAAGCATCCACAAGCGCGTCTTTGTACTGGCAGAACTGCGTACCAACTGGTCCCTCTCCACCACGCCACTCATCCTCGCCCCCACTCCAGCTCTCATGTTTTTTGAAATAGGGCATCACGGCCTTAGCGTTCCAGTTTTTTAACCCTGGTTCGGCGGCCCAGCGATCATAATCACCCCGGTTTCCATGCACATAGGCCATCGCATTTGTAGACGAGCAACCGCCTATCACTCGACCCCTGGCGCACTCCACGGAGCGGCCGCCCACAGATGCTTCCGGTTCACAGTAATAGCCCCAGTCGTGACGCCGCTCTTTAAATATCACTCCCCATCCAAGAGGTATATGTATCAATGGGTCGCGATCCCATTTTCCGGCCTCGAGCAGAAGAACTCGCGCGTTTCCATCGGCGCTAAGCCGGTCGGCCAGAACACAGCCAGCCGAACCAGCCCCCACAATGATGTAATCAAATTCCAAGCTTTAGTACTCCCAGTGAACAAATTTAAAAGCCAGCGAATCCGCGCTTAATTTTTAACATCCTAAATCAGTCGACCATTTGCAAACCATTAATGTCAATGGCCTTGATCTGAGCGAACCAGATTGCTAGTATGAGCATTAATGCTAAGCGGAACTATTGATCTATCCAGCCAAACCAATTCAAAGTCGAAACGAATTAAACAGGGCATTAAATTGACAAAAGATTTACCGACCGAAAATATAGAATTTTCTAAAGATATGTCTCCTATGGCACTCAAGTATCTTCTTCTGAAAATGAGTGGATCAAATCAGGATCTACCCTCTGAACGGCAGTTGGCGAGTCAAACAAATGTGCCAAGATCGCGGTTGCGGAGGATATTAGCAGAACTCAGGGCCGAGGGAGAATTGCCGGCTGCGCAGGTTGGACGGAAGTCCACACGCTTGGAGAATTCCGATATTGACGAGCTCGTGCGCGTCGCCAATCCAAGTGATGTGATTGAACTCCGAATGATGTTAGAGCCTCAGTTTGCACGACTAGCGGCAATCAGGGCATCAACTAATGAGATTAACCGTATTAAACGCTCCGCGGTCTCCCGAAATGAAGACGGCTACGGCGCCGCTGACCTTGCCTTCCACAGAGAGGTGGCACAATCATCCCGCAACCCATTGGCACAAGAAATTTACAACCTTTTGCGCAGAGTGGGCACTGATAGCCGCGTGCGCCTTGCTCAAACGGCGCCACCCTGTCCGAAGCGTAGAGCCATCCGAGACCAAGAACACCAATCAATAGCAGTAGCTATAGAAAATCGCGACCCTGACCGAGCTGAAGTTCTGATGCGCGCTCATCTCGTCAATGTACGCAAAGTGATCGAGCAGCGAATGGAGACCTTTGGTGCAACTGACACCAAACAGTAAGTGTGTTAATAGCCAAAATTCATTTTTTTTAGGCTTTATCACTGCTGCGCCTATAAGATGGACCGCGACGAAACAACCCAAGTCCAATGCACTCGTTCAAACTCATATTACTAGAAAAGCAAGGAGCCTTAATCTGTAAAGTTGGGGGAGCCGTCACTCAATATTTGATTAGCACAAACTGGTGCAAGTGGGGCAAAAAATTATCCTTTCAAGCCTCCGAACTTTATCAACTGGCACCTTTTTATTGGAGAGAGCAAACCGCAGAAACCAAATTATTCATAAAAATTATTTTTGACAAAATAGTATCATTACCGACAAATCTGCCACAAGGGCTGACCCTAGAAGAATTTATCAGTTATAGTTGCCGGGTCTTAACCCCAGGCAAGCCAAATGATGCGGACGTTCAAATCAAGACTAAAGCATACCATTTTGTTCGAAGTGGTGGCACTGTTTCTTATTTTGCCATTGGGAAGCGTCATATTTCACATTGATCCATGGGACTTTGGACATGTGGCGGTTTTTGCGACAGCATTTGCCATGATTTGGAATTACTTTTACAATGTCTGTTTTGACCACTTTATGATGTTAGCATTCAGCAATCTTGAAAAAACCATCCTCATCCGAATTGGCCATTCGATATTATTTGAACTTGGCCTCCTGGTCGTTTTGGCACCGATGATAGCATGGTATCTAGGCATCAGCTTGCTGGCCGCGGTCTTTATGGATGTGGCTTTTTCGGTTTTTTACATAGTTTATGCATTTTTCTTTAACTGGTGTTACGATACACTAAGTACAACTAAAAAAGGGCAAAATTAACCCACAAAGGCCCGCTGTCGTTTATTTCAAACCGTGGCCAATATGATAATATGTATTGTTATTTTAATATTTAGAAATAATGTTTTGCAATAGTAATAGTGCCCTGGGCTACCGCCCGCCGGCTCCAGAATCCATCATCGCGATGGACCAAAGGCCGATCATGCACTAACATTCAACATGGACCAGTCCAGGGGGGCCTATCACTATCAGGCCGTAGATTTTTTTAAATTCATTTTCTGCCTGTAAGCTAATGGTCCGCACCTCTGCAAGTGCATCATTTGCATTTTCGTCTGCATATGGCCTCGTGATCGCCTGATGTTCTTTTGAGAGACCGGTCCAAATAGAGCCTGGGCCGCTGTTGGGATTTTGCCTTAACTCCATCAAGAACTTGTCATGATATTCTTTGGGAAGTAATAAGATTACTTTACCCCATGCTTCAGTAGCTGGTGTACTGTATTCAATAATTAGTTTTGCATTTCCAGCTCTAACTAAGGCGTTGCAAAAAGGCGGGGTCCATATACGTCCACACATGACATTGACTGCATTTCAACAATCTTTCGAAGGAACGGCATTCAAGATGAAAAACACCTTTCGCACATAGCTGAGGTTTTCCCATGTACCGTCAAATCCAGCTGCAACAACGAAGCTGTCATTCGGGCCAAAGATCTTCGTGCGCCCACTGGCATCCGTCAAACGCACCTCCCCTTCTAGGATGTGGCACATCTCGTCGAAATCACAGACGCATCTCTCTAAATGTGGCCCAGCCTCCCAAATACCGCTGACCGCTCGGCCACTTGCATCTGTAAAGCACCGCCAGCTTTTGCTGGAATAGGGTGTATCGACCAGAGCGGGATCATCTATGCAAGTTAACGTCGGGTATGTGGCCGTTTCAAATGGGATAACAAAATCAGGGTTAGTCATAGGAATCCTTTAGGAATCAAAGCCGATGCCAAGGGCATCCAAAAGTTTCAAGAAGCGGCTGCGTTCGCCGGTTGCGTCCTCAACGGCCAAACCATTTTGCGCCAGCTTCACCACTGCGCTGCGCATGGGTTCGGGAGGGAAAGGCACCGGAAGACGGCGTGGCATTTTCAGGCGCGTACGATCTGTTTCCAACGACCCAAGCCGGTCCAGCATCGTCAGTGCTGCAAACCTACTGGCTGTAACCCCTTGCCCCGTGAATCCCATTGCGTAGGCTACCTGCTCGCGATGCGCTGTGCCTGAAAAGAACGTCGTGCGGGCAGAGGTGTCGATGATACCACCCCACTTAAAATCAAACTGAACATCGACCAAAGACGGAAACGCCACAGCAAATTGCTCAGCCAAAAGCGCAAAGCTTTCAGGTCGCTGCAACAGCGCATCACTGCGATCACTCCCATAATGATAGATCGCATCAAAGCCCGCCCACAGCATTCGATTGTCGGCGGTTTTACGAGAATAGTGAAACTGGTTACCGCTGTCCGAGACGCCATAGCGCCCCACCCATCCGATGCTGGCCCATTGCGCGTTGCTCAGCGGTTCGGTCACTAGAGAGTAGTCATAAATCGGGATAAACGAGAGGCTCAGGCGCTTCAATAGAGGCTTGGCAGAGTTGGTGGCTAAAATAACCTGCTTGGCTCGGATGTAGGCGTTTGGCGTTTGCAGCCGCATCAATTCAGCGTCTCGTGTCAACGATGTGACGGACGTATTTTCAAAAATCACCACCCCCTGTGCAAGGCAAACGCGGCGCAACTCGGACACCATTTTTGCTGGATTTACAAGGCCATAGGACGACTCAAACAGGCCCGCGCTGTAGATGGGGCTGTCCAGTTTTTCCTTCAGCGCATCGCCCACCAACAGCTCATATGGAATGCCAAACCGCGCGTAGTTCCGCGCCATGCTGTGTAGGCCGTCGATCTGCCACGGGGTCGCCGCAACGTTCAATTTACCGTCTTGCGCAAATTCAGCCTGCATTTCGTATCGATCGATATCTTTCGCGTAACCGTCAAAGTTTTCTTGCCCCAAACGGATCAGCGTTTCCGCTTCACTTGAGTGACGCGTTAAGGCGTTAGAAACTCCATGCGAGATTGACGGCGCACAAAACCCACCACTACGCCCGCTGGCGTCTTGGCCGCACCGCTTGCCCTCAAGCACAACAATTGTCGCATCAGGGTGGTGTTCGCGGGCCTTAAGCGCACTCCACAACCCTGTAAATCCACCGCCCACTATGGCTAAATCACAGGTCGTGTCATGGATTGCTGGCGCACAGGGCGCGGTCTTCGGGACCGTAGTGAACCAGAATGGATTTGGTTCGGCTTCAGCAAGTTTCGCGTCTATGCTCATGCCACAGCCTCGGCTAATTTTTGTTCCAAGACCTGCAACTCAGTTTGGGAGTTCAAGCCCGTGACCTCATCCTCGGCCGAATCTGCAGTGGCAATGCGATGTCCTTGCGTGCGCGCCAAATGCACGATGTCAGTCAGATAATACTCGCCTTTTCTGTTGTCGTTACCAACAGCGACAAGCAACGGCCAAAGCAGGTCAGAACGCACCCCCATGATCCCCGAGTTACAAAACCCAATTTCACGTTGCGCCGTCGTTGCATCTGCATGTTCCACGATTACTTCAAGCCCAGCATCAGCGTTTGTGACAAGCCGACCATAGGTGCGCGTGTCTTGCGGATGGAACCCCAGCACCGCAAGGCCATGATCGCTATCAACTGCCACGCAAAGCCGCCGCATCGTTGTGGTTTTAACCAAAGGCACATCGCCGTACAGCACTAAGACGGTACCGTTGAAGTCAGCCAAAGTTGTTTCAGCCATGCGCACGGCGTGTGCAGTGCCAAGCTGCGGTTCTTGTACCACCGTCGTCAGCCCCGGAAAAGCAGGCGCGATTTGATCACGCCCAGCCCCCACAACAACCACCCGCTTTGCTGCGCCTAAAGTGTCAAGCGTGTCGAGCAGATGACCCAGCAAAGGTCGCCCCGCAAGGGGATGCAGCACTTTGTGCAGGCCCGATCCCATACGCGTGCCCTTACCAGCGGCCAACACCACGGCTGCAATAGGCATGCTCATGGTGCGTCGTGTCCCAAATACTAACCCCATCTTTGGCTGTTGTCATAGCGGGTGATTTGTTTGGTTTCACGAAAGCCTAGAAAGCCAGCGGTGCCCAGCTCACGACCAATGCCAGACGACTTGTAACCGCCCCACGGCACTTGGGTGAAGGTAGGTTGTGAGCAGTTGATCCAGATGATTCCTGCTCGCAATTTCCCAGCAACCCTCTCACAGCGTTCACGATCGTCAGACATGACCGCCCCTGCCAAACCGTAGGGGCTGTCATTGGCGAGTTGCAAGGCCTCGGATTCGGTGTCGAAGGGATTGACGCAAACAACAGGACCAAAGACCTCTTCGCGCCAAACTGCCGCTTCAGTTGGGACTTCGGAGAATATTGTTGGTGCGATGTAATACCCAGTGTCCATACCCTCAGGGCGCCCACCGCCTGTGACCAACCGTGCGCCAGACGCCTTGGCGACTTCGACCGCGGCCATGACCTTGTCGTATTGGGTTTTAGAAACCACTGGGCCAAGTTTGACACCAGGCATGTCGCCTGCCCCAATCGTGATCGCCTCAGTTGCCTCTTTCAGGCGGGCCATCAGCGCAGGGTACAAGCTGCGTTCCACTAAAACCCGTGAGGTTGCCGAACAGACCTCGCCCTTGTTCCAGAACACCCCAAACAAGATCCATTCAACCACTTTCTCGATATCGCAATCGGCAAAGACGATGAACGGGGATTCCCCCCCCAGTTCAAGTGATATAGTATGAATACCTGCTGCTGCGGCTGTCATGACCTTGCGCCCCGTAAGAACCGATCTGGTGAAGGCCAGCTTGTCCACCAAAGGATGGTCCGTCAGGGGTGCCCCCGCATCGGGACCAGTGCCTGTGACAAGGTTGAACACACCCATAGGAAGATCTGCCGCGTCAATTATTTCTGCCAGTATTGCGCAGCTAAGCGAGCAAAATTCCGACGGTTTCAGGACAATTGTGCAGCCCGCCGCAAGCGCAGGCGCGACTTTCCACACAGCCATCAGCAGCGGGAAATTCCACGGCGTGATTGCCCCAACAACACCTATTGGTTCAGTGCTGATTGTGCTGGAAAATGCATCATCTCCTAGATCAACCGCCTGCGCTCCTGCGGCCTCATGCGCCTCAACAAGGTCGACGTAGTAGTCGAAGACAAACGCCGCGTCGCCAACATCCCACTCAGAATCGGGCAAAGGTTTGCCGTTGTCACGTGTCTCGAAAGCTGCAATTTCGGACATCCGCTGTGTGATGCCTTTGGCAATACGTCGCAGGGCGCCGGCGCGTTCAGACGCTGACATCTGTGGCCAAGGCCCATCGTCAAACGCACGGCGCGCGGCGCGAACAGCCAGATCGACGTCAGCGGCACCACCTGCTGCTACCTCAGCAAACGCCGCCTCAGTGGCAGGATTGATCGCCGCAAAGCTACCGTTGGATACGGGAGCCACGAAGATCTTATCGATATAAAGCTTAGTTTTGTGCATTTTGTGTCTCCTAACCAAAGCCGCGTTCAGGAAATTTTACGTCCGCCTGCGTCCAAAAACCAATCATCAGGGTATGGATACCACCAATCGTGGCGCACCGGTTTGTGATCCAAAATCACCATCTTAGTACGCCGGAAAGTATCCAACCCCATGCGCCCAAGTTCACGCCCGATGCCAGAATTTTTCCACCCCCCAAACGGCAAGGCATCGTTGTCAATCATCGGGTTGTTGATCCAGACCATACCAGCCTCAAGGCGTTCATGCGCCTCATGGGCTTCTTCAAGCGACGTTGTGAAGATCGATGCCCCCAGTCCAAATTCGGACGCATTGGCCCCCTCAATCGCGGCGTCAAAATCAGGCACACGTACGATAGCGACGACAGGGCCAAAGCATTCTTCATGCAGCAGCGCCATATCTGAGGTACAATTTGTCAGGATAGTTGGCTCATAAAACCAACCGGTTTGATGCGCAGGCGGAATACGCCCGCCGCATTCGATTGTTGCGCCTTTTGCGACGGCATCGGCGATCAGGCGTTCGACTTTGTCACGCGCAGCTTTGCTGACGAGCGGCCCAATTTCGGATTTATCTAACCCATTGCCAATACGCAGACGCGCGGTTTCAGCCTTGAAGGCTGCAACGAATGCGCCATGCACGCTGTCGACGACATAGATCCGTTCCGTCGAAGTACAAACCTGCCCTGTCATGTGGAACGCACCTGTCACAGCACCAGCGGCAGCCACGTCAATCGGCGCATGCGCTGTGATAATCATGGGGTCAGAGCCGCCAGCCTCGATCACCGCAGGCTTCATCTTCGCCGCCGCCGCCATTGCAACCGCTTGGCCAGCTGCGACTGATCCAGTGAAGGCCACCGCGTGGGTTTTATGGCTGGAAACCAACGCCTTTCCCACCTCCGCGTCCCCGGGCAAACACGCGACAAGGCCCTCAGGCAAAGCCGCGAACACCTTCATGAACTCCATCGTTGACAGGGTTGTCGCTTCTGCGGGTTTGATGACGCAACCGTTGCCTGCAGCCAAAGACGCAGCAACGGTCCAGCACATCAAGAGCACAGGAAAATTGAACGGCATAATGTGAACAGACACACCCAGCGGTTCGTATTTGGCAAATTGCAACGATCCCACCTGCGTCGTACCCGCCACTTTGCCTGCCTCATCGCGAGCCATTTCTGCGTAGTAACGAAAGATCGGGGCGCAGTTTGCGAGTTCGCCAATCGCTTCGGGAAAAGGCTTGCCCATCTCGCGGCTCATGATGATGGCACATTCGGTCAAATTCGCAGTCTCGATACCGTTTGCCAACGCATGCAACACAGCGGCACGCGATTTGGCATCGCAGACTTTCCACTTGGCTTGTGCAGTCGTCACTTGTGCAAGCGTCTCATTCAACTCGGCCTCACTCACCACGGCGCGGTTACCAACATAGTTCAGCGTCGCAGGATCTTGAACTGCAACCCCTTCGCTTTTCGAAAGATGAAAATTAGGGTTGATAAAGTAAGTTGGCGTCTGGATATCGAGCATGAAAATGTCCTTTACGGGTGTTCGGCCATTGCTGGACCGGCATCGCACCATCCAGGCAAGGTTGTGTCAAGAAAGTCTGAAATCTCAGATAGGTTTGCCATCCGCATTGCTACATGCAATTGGGCCGCGACGCGGGGCATGAAATTTAGATACCCTGGTTTATTGTCACGGATATTGAGCCGAGGAAACAGCCCCATCAGGCGTGTGTGCCGTTGGGCGGCAAGCAGATAGTAGCGCTGCAAAATTGTATGTTCCGTACCACAAGACGATGGAGCTGCATCGAGGTAACGGCGCAGCATTGCATCCTCTAATCCGTCCGCAAGATCACGGCGCGCGTCTTGCAAGAGCGACATCAGATCGTATTCCGCTGGCCCCAAAACACCGTCTTGGAAGTCAAGTAAACCACAGGCAGAAACGCCTTTACGCCCCTCAAGAAGCATCAAGTTATCCACATGAAAATCACGTAAAACTAATGCCTTAGGTGCATCTAAAACGGGCGCTAGCGCCCTGCCCCAAAGATCGCGAAACGTGGCCTCAAAACCTACTACATCAATCGATGGAGCAAACACAGGAACGAACCACTGCGAAAAGATCGATACTTCGTCTAAGATCAGGGCCACGTCATATGCGGGAACAGTGATGGCTGTGGCGGTCGGCGCGCTGTGCAAATGCACCAAGGCATCAATGGCAAGTTCATACAGGGCTTTTTCGTCACGACCTGCGCCCAGCAATTTGCCATATGTCGCAGTCCCAAAATCCTCGATCAGGACCAAGCCCACCGTCGGATCAGCCCCAAATACGCGTGGCGCGCTAAGGCCAAGGCCGTTGAGGTGTCGGGCCAACCGAATGAAGGCCGCTAAACCTACATGGTCTGTTCGGTCCTCCATCAACAGGCGATCAGCGCCAGCCACCCGGAAATAGCGACGCGGCGACGCGTCACTTGGCAAAGCCACAAGGTCAGCTTCGCTGTGCCCGTGTCGGGCCAAGAACGTGGCAATCAGCTTTTCAAGCATCGATGGGGCACCCACAGTAGTCATCGGATCATATAGACCTTTTTAATGGTTTCATGAACTGTGCAAACGCCTTTCCAATCTTTTGGGAAAAACACGGCAGTATCGGGGGTGACTTTGATCATATCACCGCTTTCGTGGACATAGGTACAGCGCCCCTCAAGAAAGTGGCAGAGTTCGTCGCTGGTCACGTGGCATTCCCACTTGCCTGGCCTACAGATCCACAGACCGCATTCAGATTGCCCATCTCGGCCTTTGTGAAGGACGACGCCACTAACCTGTGACTCCCCTTCGACCATGGTGGGGATGATCCCCCAATCGACAGTTTCAGTGATCTCAAGCGGGTTGCGCATTACAGGAGTTTTCATAAGTTTGGCCTCAAGTCAGCATGTAGATATTGCGAATAGTTTCAAAGATTTCTGCCTCACCCGACCACCCTTTAGGGAACAGCACACATGTGCCTGCAGTGACCTCAATCACCTCGCCATTGTCATGGATATAGCGCGCGCGGCCAGACACAAAATGGCAGAACTCGTCGCGTGGCAGTGACAACCGCCACCGCCCCGGGGTGCAATCCCAAATTCCCGTTTCAGGGATATTGTCGGGTCCCTTGTGCAGCAAACGCCCCATGGATTGTGAGGTACCCTCTACCATGTCGGGCTGCACGCCCCAATCAACAAGATCATCAAATGTGCTCGCGTTATGGATGTGCGGGGCGCTTGACTTTAGATGGCTCACTTGAGCAACCCCGCAAGCAGATTCGCAGCCTTCACCGGTCCTTCACAGGACTGCATGTGGGTGGAAATTTTGCCCAGCTTGTCGGCCATGCCGGCGTCGGTCAGGCAGGTTTCGATCTTGGATATCATCTCGTCATCCATCCATTCATAACGATCTGAACGGAAGCCATAACCAGTTTCTTGCACGCGCATCGCGTTGTCGTGGCCATCCCAAACATAGGGCATGATGATCGCAGGCTTACCGAAATACAGGCATTCAGTAAAAGAGTTGTTACCGCCATGGTGGATGACCGCATCAACTTGTGGAATGACTGATGGCTGTGGATACCAGCCTTCAATGATGACATTGGGCGGAATGTCGTCGTATTCCGCTTTGTAATCCCCAACATTGACCAAAGCACGGTAGCGCGATTTACCAACCAGCGTAATGAGCCGCTTAAGTAAATCGGTGTCACCTGCCCCAAGCGATCCGAAAGAGATATACAGCAGCGGAGCGTCGTTGTTCGCCGCAAATTCCGGTACAGTATAGGGTTCATCTTCGCGTACACAGCCTTCAAGATACTGGAACTGCGCAGGGTCCAGTGGCGTATCGCGCTTGTAAGTCAGCGGTTTTGGATACAGCATCATGTTCATGTGAGGTGAAGCTTCAAAGAACTCACCCAACTTATAAGCATCTTCGCCACAGGTCGCGAGGAAATCGTTGAAATCGGCGTGAATGGGCGCGATGACCTCTTCGAATTTGGCACGGAAGGCGGCGTGCCCTGCAGTGTCAGATTCCGACATACCAGACAGATGTGGTGGAATTGCAGGGTCTTCGATTTCATTTTCAGAACACGAAATGATCCGCACCCATGGCACGCCATACTGTTTAATTGCTGGAAACAAGATGACGTTGTCGACGGCGATCACATCAGGTTTGATTTTGGCAAGAACGCTTGGCAAATCCTTTTCGGCCCACTTAGCGCTGTCAACAATCGCTTCCCAGCATTCCTTGACGTAGTTGTCGATTTGGTCAATCGGGGCTTTGCTAAAGTTGGGGATGTGGCCATTAATGAAATCTTCCCAGAACTTGGCCATTTGATCTGCGGGCATTGGTTCTGACAGGGCGACGGGATGCGCCTCAAAACCATAACCTTGGTAGATTTCAACAAACCCAGGGTCTGACAAAAAGACGGCTTTGTGGCCCATTGCGGTGATGGCTTGGGCAATACCAACCGAGTTCAGCGCGGGGCCAAAGGCGGCTTCGGGGAAGAAGGCAAAAGTTTTCTGTTCCATGGGTGTCTCCTTGTCGTGTTTGGTTTTGATCTTAAGCAGGTAAAATATGTGTATCTTTAGCAGACCAGCTCACGGTAATCTGTTGGCCTCCAGCGGGGTTATGCTCCTCCACCACATCAGCGGTCATACGTGCGATGATCGGCGCGTCGGTGGCATCAGTCTTGATGTGCAATAGTAGGTCAAGACCGTGGTAAGCGATGGCAGAGATCACGCCGCTTACCGAGTTGTCGCCCGCACCTCCTATCGCAAGGCGCTCAGGTCGGATTGCCGCCACAGCACTTCCCAAAACGGGGGCGTTGATGCGCGTTGCTTTGATCGAGCCCCCGTTTGCCATCACAAAATCATCACCATCTTTGGTAACAGGCAGAAAGTTCATTACCCCGATGAAATCAGCAGCAAAGCGGGTCTCAGGTGCCTCATAAATCTCTTGCGGTGTGCCGATTTGCAGCAGTCCACCGTCTTTCATGATGGCGATGCGGTCTGCCATCACCAGCGCCTCTTCTTGGTCATGAGTCACTATAATGAAAGTGATCCCGAACTCGGCTTGCAAGCGTTTCAGCTCCAGCTGCATTTCACTGCGCAACTTCTTGTCCAATGCGCCAAGCGGTTCATCCAGCAGCAAAACCTTAGGTCGTTTGACCAAAGCCCGCGCCAAAGCGACACGCTGGCGTTGCCCCCCTGACAATTGATCCGGTTTACGCTTGGCCAAATGACCCAGCTGAATCACTTGCAAGATCTCATCAACCCTGTCTTTGATCTGCGCCTTTGGCAGCTTATCCATCTCAAGACCGTAAGCAATATTTTGAGCAACGGTCATGTGAGGAAACAGTGCATAGGATTGGAACATTAAGTTCACGGGCCGTTGGTTCGGCGGTTGCTGCACGATGCTGGTACCCTCTAATTGCACGTCGCCCCCGCTCAATTTCTCAAACCCTGCAAGAATGCGCAGCAGCGTGGTTTTGCCACTGCCCGATGCCCCCAATAAAGCAAAGAACTCATTTTCGTAGATGTCCAAACTGACGCCCGAAACCGCTTTGACGGTGCCGAAATTCTTTTGGACATTTTGGATGCTCAGAAACGGTTGACTCATTGTCCTGGTAGACCTCCTTTGTTCAGGCGCTGCGAAAGGGCAAGAGCAATCACTGAAACAGACATAACGATAGTGGCGAGTGCGTTGATTTCAGGCGTCACACCAAAACGGATCATCGCGTAAATTTGCATTGGTAGTGTGATCGAAGACCGTCCTGCCCCTGCCGTGAAGAATGCGATGATGAACTCATCAACCGACAGTGTGAACGCCAGCAATCCACCGGCCAGAATAGCGGGCATCAGTACGGGCATCACGACACGGTATAGGGTGGTGAACGTCGAAGCCCCAAGATCAGAAGAGGCCTCAATAATAGACCAATCAAAGCTTTTCAGCCGCGCCCGCACCACGGCACAAACAAACGCAAGATTAAACACAACGTGACTAACGATGATCGTATGCAGCCCCATTTTGACACCCAACAGAGAAAAAAAGCTGAGTAATGCAATCGCCAGAACGATGTCAGGAATAATCATCGGGGCAAAAATTACCGTCTCAAGCCACTTGCCATTGCGCCGCCGGATTTCGACCCCTATCGCCAGCAACGTCCCCAAAAGGGTCGAGAACACAGTCGAGAAAATCGCGACTACCAACGTGTTGCCAGCCGCCCGTAAAATATCATCGTTTTCCAACAATGCGCCGTACCATTTGAACGAAAATCCGGTCCATGCGGTGGGCAAACCGCCCTCATTGAACGACAGGCCAACCAGTACTGAAATCGGGATGTAGAGAAAGGCAAAGACGACGCCAAGGATCAGCAGCATCAAGCGGAAGGTGTTGCGTTCAACCATTGCCTTGCCCCTCTTTTGCACCCGAGGCGCGTTCAGCCACCACGGCCTGCGCCATCAGCAGACCAAGCATCACGGCAATCAACACCATCGAAAGAGCCGCCCCGAATGGCCAGTCGTTTGCGGTCAGAAATTGAGCGTAGACAAGGTTACCGATCATCTGGAATTGACCACCACCCAACAAGGCAGGCGTCACGAAGTTACCAATCGACAGGACAAACACAAAGACAAATCCCGTCGCAATCCCAGGCACCGTCATCGGCAGGGTAATACGGCGAAACGTGGTCCATGCGGAGGCCCCAAGGTCGCGGGAAGCCTCGGTGATTTCGGGGTTCAATCGTGACAGTGGTGCGTAGCAGCTGAGGATCACAAAGGGTAAATAGTTGTAAACAAGTCCGATCACCACGGCCTCTTCGGTGTAAAGCATGCTAGGTAATTCGCCTTGATACCCGACCCATCGCGCAAAGTTCACGATCAAACCTTCGCGGTTCAGTAGCACGATCCACGCATATGTGCGCACCAGATAGTTCGACCAGAAAGGCAAAACGGCGAAGAACAACAATAAAGGTTGATTGCGGCGTGGCATGGCAGCAATGGCATAGGCCGCCGCATAGCCCAGAACACAGGCAATGCCGGCGGATAGGCCAGCGATACCTGCGGATTTCAGGAAAATGTTAAAATAAAGCGGGTCGAACACCAACGTGAGGTTCTCAAGCGTCCATGTATATTCAATGCCACCATAAATCCCACGCCGAAAAAACGCCAGCACTAGGATCAGTGCACAGGGCACCACCATCAGGGCGAATAGCCACAATATCGCAGGCGACATCAATATCAGGGGGCGGCGATCGGAGGACATAGGGGGGACCTTCACTGGAAATATCCGGTGTTTATAAAGAAGGAGAAAATTCCCCCATGTGCGTTGCACCCGGGGGAAGTCAGGAAGATCTTAGTTTGCAGCTTTGATCTCAGACACAAGGCGTGAATAGTCACGTTGTGCTGCACCTACATCGCGCAACTGCTCAAACTTTAGCATTTCCACAGGTGCCATGCCCATGTTCGGGAATGTTTCGATCAAGCCAGCATCCACACCCTCCATCGCGGCCTTATTCGGCACTTTGTACAGAATGTTTTCTGCAGCCCAACGATGGTTGTCGGCATCCAGAATGTAGTTCACGAAGTCATAAGCGGCTTCTTTATGCGCAGACGCTTTCAGGATGACCATTGTGTCGACCCAGAGATCAGAACCTTCCGCTGGAATTGTGTATTTGATATCCGCATTTTCACCGATGCCATAGTTGCACCAGCCATCCCATGCTTGCACCAGCTCAGCTTCGCCAGACACCAATTTAGCGTAGAAAGTTGTATCGTCATAGGCGAGCAAGGTTTTCTTGGCTTCAATCAACAGGTCACGGACTTCTGCCATTTTCGCAGGATCAGTCTCATTGACGGAATAACCCAACTGCAACTGACCTGCGGCCAGAAGCCAACGGTCGGTGGCAAGCATTGTGGTTTTGCCCGCAACATCATCCGCAGGCATCAGCAAGTCACCCCAAGAGGTTGGCGCGTCCACAAGGTCGGAGCGATAGCAAAGACCTGTCGTGCCCCATGCATATGGCAAAGAGAACGTATTACCCGGATCGTGTGGCAACTGTGTCGCTTCGTCGAAAAGGTTTGCGATATTAGGAATCTTGGCGTGATCCAGTGTTTCAGCCAAGCCAAGGTTGTGCAGGACTTCTGCAAATGGCGAAGACACGAACACGACGTCGTAACCGACGCCTTTTGACGCGATCAATTTGCCCATAATTTCTTCGTTTGTAGCATGTAATACCAGTTCAGCCTCATTGCCGGACTCGGCATTAAAAGAGTCCATGGCGTCCGCAGCCATATATCCGTCCCAGTTGGAAACGGTTAGGGATTCCGCGAATGCAGGTGCGGTGAATGCGGTAAACGCCGCAACTGCAAAGGCGCTACTACGCAGGGAAAGTCGTAACATCTAAAGTACCTCCAAGGTGGTTATTTCGGTTGGATGCCACCCCGAAGGGCTGGCTATTTTTTGTTTGCGTTTCTCAGTTGACGCTGCACATCAGTATTAGTACAAAAAAATATACGTCAATTTGTTTTTACAGTCTTTTTTATTCAGACTGCAGTGTGCAAAAAAAATTGGCCCCAAACAGCGACTTCACAAAAGGACAATGATGCAAAAGCCCCGCAGTAATGCCCGCCAGAACCACTTAAAGCTGGCTCGGAAAATCGCCAATATTCTTCTGGAACGGGGCTTCATCCAAGGCGATCACCTACCAGAATCCACACTGTCTGAGGCTTGCGGTGTGTCACGAACCCCTATTCGGTCAGCCCTTAAATTATTGGAAAATAACAATATTGTAAAACGTCGCGATGAAGGTGGATACTTCTTGCACGTGCCGCCCGAAAACATGACCTCAGAAGGGCTATCAAATCTGGAGGAAACAGAAGACTCGCTCGCCGTACGCATTTTATCAGATCGCGCCGAACGTAGAATTACCGATTTGCAGTCTGTCAGTGCACTTGTACGCCGTTATGAAGCGCCACGCTCATCAGTACTAAATGCGTTAAAAATACTAAGTGGCGACGGTTTAGCTGTGCAGCTACCCGGACGCGCGTGGGCGTTCCAGCCGATTCTGGATACGCCAAACGCGCTTAAAGACAGTATAGATTTTCGCATGTCGCTCGAACCACAAGCCATCATCGCCCCTGGATTTCAGATGGACAGTCAAAAAACAGGACTGCTGCGCCAACAGCTGGAAGAATTTTCACAACGCCCCGATGGTGCTCTGAGCGCAGTGGCATTTTTGCGCCTAGACTGCGCCTTTCACAGCTTTATCGCCGAAAGCTCAGGCAACCGTTTTGCAAAAGGGGCCCTGCTGGCCCATCAACGGCTACGCCTGTCTACGCAGAAGAACCAATCTATACCTGATTTTCGCCTGCGCCAGTCGTTGGAAGAGCATCTTGATATCCTTGATAGCCTTGAAAGGTCCCAACTTAAGCTTGCTGCCGATCAAATGATAGTACATTTGCGCCGCAGTCAAATTCGCAAACCACAAACCATCAATCGTGGGATCCTACCCATGAGACGAGGAGCACCAGCATGAATAAACCCGTCATAGCGCTGTTCCCCGAGGCCAGCTTTGGCTCTGCATTAAATTGCGTCGGTATCGCCCAACAACTGCAACACCAAGGCTCCGTGCCCGTTTTCCTATGCCACCCAGGCTTTAACAGTGTATTCGCTGAATACGGATTTAAGGAGTACCAACTACCCAAAAACACTGGCGCGCAGCACCAAACCGAAGAAACATGGCAGGCCTTTGTCTCCACTCACCTTGAGCATTTCAACCAAGTCCCAACCGCACAATTGGCAACCTACGTTGGCCCCACTTGGGAGGCGATTGTCGACACCGCGATCCGCGTCGAGGCAGGCCTGTCGCAATTGCTCAAGCGAATCAGACCCGATGGCATTGTATTGGACAACGTTATCATGTTCCCTGCCATCGCCAACGCTGGCATGCCTTGGATCAGGGTCGTGTCCTGCGCCGAAACTGAAATTCCGGACGCAAATGTGCCACCCTATCTGTCAGGTATGGCCGCCAATGATCCTAACCGGCTCGCCTTTGAGGCCGCATACCTCACTACCATTCGCCCCATACATCAACGCTACAACACATTCCGTCGAGCGCATGGGTTGCCCTCTCTGCCTGAAGGGCAATTCCTTGAACCCTCCCCGCATTTGAACCTGCTGCTGGCCCCCAAGGCCATTCGCCATGACCGCGCCACACCACTGCCCGATAGCAGCTTTGTGTTTCTGGACGGTTGCGTCCGCGAAGAGGCGCAATTTGAACCACCCCTACTTCCTGTCAACGAAGGGCCTATTGTGTATCTAAGCTTTGGGAGCCTGGGCGCCATCGACACCGACCTGATTAGCCGGATGATCAAAGTCTTTGCCACGCTCCCTGCCCGCTTTTTTGTTAATGTCGGGGGATTTCTGGAAAGCTACCAGCAGGTCCCTGACAACGTCTATCTCGGCAGCTGGTTTCCGCAGCCCTCAATTGTCGCGCAGGCCGATTTGTTCATCCACCACGGCGGTAACAACAGCTATTGTGAGGCTTTACATTTTGGGGTTCCTTCGCTCATCATGCCCTATTGTTGGGACGGCCATGACAACAGTCTTCGAGCTGTACAAACCGGTACAGGCCTTAATTTAAAACGCGATTCATGGACAGCGCATGAACTGAGAGAAACGATAGTATTTCTATTGAGCGATACTGAAATGGTCTCCAGAATGCGTACAATTTCAGGCGCTATGAAAAGAGGCAATGGCACGCGTGATGCCGCGCAGGCAATTTTGCAAAGGGTGAAAGTATAAAATGAGGTGCACCCAGACACACCCATTTCAGCATCGGTGCTGTCAACTTAATGAGAACTCGCATCGGATTGCTTGCATTGAAGTTCATCACAGTAATACGCAGGTTTCTGAAATGAATAAGCAGCATGTAACTCGTTTGGATGACCTGCCAATGCCTTTGTGCAAACTGTCATAGAGTAGGTTAAATCTTAACACACTATCCGAATTTTCTAGACCACTTCAGGAAGACTAAAACCTGCCATCGCGCGAGATAAGTCTCGTTTCATGCTGAGGACCGCTAGGCAAGCATGTTGTTTTCTCAGGCACACGTAAATTAGGTAAATATTTCTTTAAATTATTGATAAATAGAAGAAAGTTCCTTACAAAATCGCCAAATCAGCAATTTTTTAGAAATTATTCCCGATACAGTCTGAAAATTTAAGGTATACTCTTAACCTTAAGTAAATTTTTTTGAGGACGGTAATATGAAACTTCTGGCCTATAGCTTGACAGCTAGCTTCGTGTTTATATCAACAGCTAGCGCTAATTATCTTGATCCACTGATAAGCCCAAAAGAGCTTTACGATCGTTTGGAACAAGCCAATCCAATTATTCTAGATATTCGCGGTGATGCATACAACGAAGGCCATATTCCAGGGTCAATTTCAGCCCCATACGGTTTGTTTCGAGGCCCAAAAAACAACCCCGGCCAATTGCTTGATGAGGATACGTTAGAGCAACGGTTTGAAGCGCTGGGGCTTGATTTGGACCGGCCAGTCGTAGTCGTTTCAGAAGGTAAGACGAACAGTGATTTCGGTGCTGCTGCCCGCGTTTATTGGACGTTGAAATCATCTGGATTTACTGACTTGGCCGTGTTGAACGGTGGAAAACTGGGCTGGGAAGCTGCAGGCCAATCAATCGATAAAATATCTGTTACGCCAAAGGCAACAGAGCTTGATATCACATTTTCACAGCAGTGGACCGCAAGCACCGAACACGTTGTCTCTGCGACCAAGGGCGAGGTTGATTCCTTACTATTAGACGCGCGCCCAATGAGCTTTTTTAAAGGTGAAAAAAGTCATGGAGCAGCGTCCCGCCCCGGAACCCTGCCTGGGGCTGAAAATTACCATTACGCCTCATTTTTTGAGAAAGAGGTCGCAGCAATTTCGAAAATCACCGATGTTGCAGCCTTGGCATCAACGTTAGAGCTTGAGATGGGGCAAGAGATTGTTTCATTCTGCAACACTGGCCACTGGGCTGCCACAAATTGGTTTGCTCTTTCAGAAGTGGCGGGATTTGAAAACGTAAAGCTTTATCCTGGCTCAATGGTTGAGTATTCAAACCTTGATCTGCCTATGGAAAATACCCCTGGAGTGTTTAAAAATCTTTTGAACAACCTCAGCGGAAATTAATGACACCCATCGATACGAAAGATGGCGATACGCCCTCCAAACCGTACATGCGGCGCAGCGGCCTGGTTTTGGCCGCAGCGTGCATTTTCATAGCGGTCGCGGTTTTAGTTGGGGCCCGTTATGGATTGATTTTCGCAGTTGGTCTGGGCTTTGGCATTACGCTCGAAGGATTGGGTTTTGGGTTTTCTGGACCTTGGCGGGCGATGATTTTAAGACGTGATCCCTCAGGCGTTCTGGCGCAGCTTTTGTCCATTGGTCTTGTGGCGATCTTGGCACTGCCACTAATTGAGGCGCGCTCAGGAGAACTATTAGGCGCGCAAGCGCCAATTGGTTGGGCCATGGTTGCGGGGGCTTTTGTGTTTGGTGTCGCCATGCAAGTGGCGTTGGGCTGCGGGTCTGGCACGCTTGTCAATGCGGGATCTGGCAATCCTATTGGGTTGTTATCTTTGCCATTTTTTGCGATTGGCAGCTTTTCCGGCGCGTACCAGCTCACTTGGTGGGCCGAATTGGGTAGTTTTCCCATCATCGTCCTTACAGGATGGTCTGGACTTATTTTAACCTTGGCGATGCTCGTCACAGTTGCAGCAGTGCTTTGCTATTTTGCTAATCCAAAACATCGAAGGATACCGCACCGTTATCTTATAGCGGCGGTCGTTATTGCTGGTCTGGCACTGTTAAATTTGATGATCTCAGGACAACCATGGGGCGTCGTCTACGGTCTGGGGCTCTGGGTCGCCAAAGTGGCCGTGGCATCTGGTGCAGATTTGTCCGGCTCTGTATTTTTCTCAGCTCCAGCCAGCTTGGAACGCCTGCAGGAAAGTATTCTCACCGATTACACTTCCCTAACAAATATCGGTATTATGCTGGGGGCGTTTTTCGTAGGGTCTTGGCGCATTGGGGGATTTGACCAAAAAATACCACGCCTTCCCTTGCGGGCCTGGACCGCAACAGTGGTTGCGGGATTTATGATGGGCTATGCAGCGCGCCTTGCATTTGGATGCAATGTTGGTGCCTTTTTCTCTGGTATTTCAACGGGAAGCCTTCATGGTTGGGCCTGGTTTATAGCCGCTTTTTTAGGGTCACACTATGGTATCAAATTGCGCCCAATGCTTGGATTGGAGACCCAGCCTTGACCAGACACATAACGGCTGTGGTCGCAATTGGCCTGCTTTCAGGGTTATTAGTCTTTGATCTATCAACTTCCAGAGTGAACCCATATGTCGCGCCCCCTGTTGTCGCACTTGGTTCTGGACTGGCAAGTACCGGTGGGTTTTGTGGCGTGATGCCCAAATAAGTCATAAAAAATTTATCACTTTTTTAATTATCCATTAGGATCCACTTTCAACGGAAATCCTGGCATTTATCAGAATTCCAATATAATATAAAAACGAATTAATGAGCATGCCTCTGCAAAAAATCTTTTTTGAAAATTTCAATGTTGGGTCAGCGATCAACCATCCTGTCAATCAAAAAAATACGATACTGCATCATATTAACAGAAACTTAGGTCGAAAAAGAGATTTTTAGTGAACCAATTTCCTAAACTTTTTGAGCCAATCACACTTCGTGGAATAACAAGCAAAAATCGCATAGTCATTTCGCCAATGTGCCAATATTCAGCGCATGAAGGGCATCTTGACGACTGGCATCTTGTCAATCTTGGTAGGTTTGCAATGGGCGGGGCCGGCATAGTGTTCACGGAAGCTACGGCGGTTCAAAAATCAGGACGAATTACACACGGCTGCACTGGCTTATGGTGTGACAGCCAAATTGCGGGTCACAGCCGGGTAGCCCAGTTTGCACTGCGTAATGGAGCCATTCCAGCTGTACAGTTAGGTCACGCAGGTCGCAAATCTGGCATGCAGAGGCCGTGGTTTGGAAATGGCCCGGTCAATGATGGCGATGTTGCGCGTGGAGATATGCCCTGGGCGCCCGTTGGACCTTCAGCTATTCAGGTGGGCACTGGATGGCCACTACCGAAGTCACTAACGCTTAGTGACATAGAACGACTAAAGTTAGACTATGTAGCTGCAGCGCTTAGGGCCATAACCGCCGGCTATAAAATAATCGAATTACATGGGGCGCACGGCTATTTAGTTCATAGCTTTCTTTCTCCCTTATCAAATCAACGAGACGATGCTTACGGCGGCAGTCTTGAAGGAAGAATGCGCCTTGCATTAGAATTAGCCGACACACTGCGCGCAGTTTTGCCGAATGAATTACCTTTATTTTTCCGAACATCCGCAGTGGATGGCGTAGAAAATGGTTGGTCTTTGGACGACTCCATTGTCCTAGCAAAGGAGTTGAAAAGCCGAGGTGTGGACGTTGTCGACTGTTCATCAGGAGGAATTGCTGGCCCAGCAACTGCAGCAGGTGGAGGCAAACGGCAACCAAGTTTTCAGGTGCCTTATGCAGAGCGAATAAAAAGAGAAGTTGGATTAGAAACTATGGCCGTTGGGCTAATCACGCATGCCCACCAAGCTGAAGAAATTTTAAACGAGGGGTCTGCAGACTTGATAGCCCTAGGAAGAGAGGCGCTGGTTGATCCGTCTTGGGCTCAGCATGCCGCCAGAAAATTAGGTTTTGATCCAGACTTTAACACTTGGCCAACTCAATCGGGTTGGTGGTTAAGTCGTAGAGAATTGACTAGTGATTTTTATCTTCCAAAAGATCCAATAATTTAGAAAAATTACCTCCACTTTTCAAAATACAGTTTAAAATTTAAGAGCGCATATTTCACAAATAGATCAATTTTTACCTAACTATCCGGTTGATACTATTTTTGTACCTCATGCTCTACATGCATGTTGAAGGCTTTCATCAAGTGGCTTGTCCGTGAAAATGCAATCAACATCTGACAGTGATGCTATTTTTATTGGGGCCTTGCGTTGAAATTTTGTATTATCAGCAACAAGAAATACTTTTCGTGATTGTTTTATTATGTTTTGGCTGACGCTTATTTCTTGCATGTCATAATCAACCATATCACCGTCTTGATCGATTGCAGAGCACCCAATTATTGCGATGTCAAATTTAAATCTCGAAATAGTTTCGATAGCGGTATCACCAATCAACCCACCATCCGAACGTCTCAAATTCCCACCAGTAATCACAATATCACTATCGTGATAGTCCCTTAGAATATTTGCGCCATTTAAGTTATTCGTAATGACCATCAGCTTTTTGTGATAGAGAAGTTCAAACGACCAGCGAGACCACTGGTTGCGGCGTGGCTCGCTGGGATGTATGCAGGTGTATACCCTGATCAAGAAACATTTGCAGCTCAATGGGCCCAAGAAACCCAATTTGTGCCACAGATGGATGAAGCTCAACGCCAGGTTAAATATGCAACTTGGAAAAAAGCAGTTCAAGCAACCCTTAACTTTTGAGGATTAAAAATGGCCGACGTGACACTGCAGCGCTACCTGAAAGAGAGCAAAGTAGGCTCAAACTTAATTGCCCTGATTGAAAATATAGCGAGTGGCTGCCTTACCGTTGCCAATAGTGTTCGAAATGGTGCGTTTGAGGGCAATCTTGGGTCTGCGAATGCAACTAATATCCAGGGTGAGACACAAAAAACCTTGGATGTTTTGGCTAATGATGCATTTGAGCGGATTTGCTCTAACAGTTTGTGCTTAGCCGCCTTTATCTCCGAAGAGGTTGAAAATGTCACATGGCTAAAGGAGCCAGAGGCCGGAGACTACCTGCTCTACTTTGATCCTTTGGATGGCTCATCTAATGTGGACGTGAACATGTCAGTTGGCTCTATTTACGCTGTTATGCAGGTGCAATCGAACGGTGATAAAAATGTTTTATTCGAAGGTCGAAGGCAAGTTTGCGCAGGTTATGCCCTCTACGGGCCGTCAACAATGTTCGTCTTAACCGTAGGATTGGAGGTTTCTGGTTTTACCAATCAGCATGGCACAGACAAATTTATATTGACCCATCCCAATATGAAGGTTCCCCACGAAACATCCGAATTCGCTATCAATACATCGCGTTATAGCTATTGGGACAGTCCTGTGCGCCGCTATGTAGATGAATGTGTGGCGGGCGAAGACGGTGTGCGTAAGCGGCCCTTTAATATGCGCTGGACTGCGTCAATGGTAGCCGAAATCCACCGGATTCTCACGCGGGGCGGTGTCTTCTTGTATCCCGCGGACAGCAATAACTGGTCAGCCGGCGGTAAATTGCGTCTGATGTACGAGGCCAACCCAATGGCAATGCTGATAGAGCAAGCTGGAGGTACTGCCTCTACGGGCTACGTCAAAATTTTAGATATACATCCAAGCGACCACCATCAGCGTATTCCCGTAATTATGGGATCACGTGCCGAAGTTGAAAGGCTCGACAATTATCATCAAACGCAGAGCGGTTCTGAACAATAGGAATGTCTATATGGCACTTGCCTCACTTCACCAGCTTCTCGACCACGCGGCAGACCATCAGGAGGTAGCTGAGGCCGCTGCTAATGCTTCATCAATGCGTGGCAACCCTTTTCATATTTCTCAGAAAGAACTTCTGCAGATTTTGAGTTCGGCAAGTTAGGACTAAAACCGCATGAAGCATCACAGAAAATAGCTAAAAACGCTGTGGTATTATTCTGTTTACATATCAGTTTGATCTGACACTACTAACGATTAATACGCCTCCAATATTGCAATCTCCCTTAAATCACTTTTGGTAGCTTTGCGATTGCAAAGCCTATGGGCTGCGTTACTCTTACAACGGGTCATTTCACTCGACATTCAAGGGCTCCCCACATGTCAGACATATCTTACCGCTTCACCCATGCGATCACCCGCACCCCAGCGCCCTCTGTCGTGGAAGGCCTGCGCGCCGAAGATCGGGGTGCGCCCAATTTTGATCTGATGCTGGCACATCATGCCGAGTATGTTGCCACGTTAAAATCCACGGGTGCGCAGGTTGTAGAACTACCAGCCCTAAGCGCCTTTGCAGATTCAGTGTTTGTGGAAGACACTGCCCTTTGTTTGCCTAATGGGGCCGTGGTGATGCGGCCTGGCGCACCATCACGTTTGGGTGAAGCCGCTGAAATGACCCCTCATCTACGCACACTTTACGCCAATGTAAAAGCCATCACCGGAACAAACTCTTATATTGAGGGTGGTGATATTTTGACTACCGGGTCAGAAGTTCTGGTGGGCCGGTCAGCCCGCACCAATTCAAAAGGTATTGCTGAACTTGCAAGCATTATAACACGATGGGGCTATAAGTTGCGCGAAGTGATCACCCCAAAAGGGGTTTTGCATTTTAAAACTGACTGCTCGCTGCTGGACCAAGACACCATTTTATCAACGGAACGCCTGTCAGTTTCCGGCTGTTTTCATGGCTACCGCGTCTTGAGCACAGTACCAGGCGAAGAGGCTGCCGCTAATGCTATTCGCTTTAATGACCTTGTGCTTTTTCCAGAAGGATTTCCAAAAACTCGCGATATGCTTTTGGCTTCAGGCTATAATTTGCGAGAACTGGGCAACAGTGAGTGCTCTAAGATTGACGGCGGAATGTCCTGCTTGTCTTTACGATTCACGCCAAAGGCGTTAATATAATCAGTCGGTAGCAAAGATTTACTAATTTTGATATCCTGTCCGTGCCCGATCTTTGGATCCGCTAGCGGGTTTTCGCAAAAATTTGAGAGGCATCACGAAAGCCCTTCATCTCGATCAGATTTCCAGCAGGGTCAGTGAAAAACATCGTCCACTGCTCGCTTGGTTCACCAGGAAAGCGCACCGAAGGTTCGAGCATGAATGGCACTTTTGCCGCAATCAATCTATCGGCCAAGGCACGCCATGCCTCATACGGCAAAACAAGCCCAAAATGCGGTATCGCCACAAGATGATCGCCAACTTTCCCAGTATTGGCATGGGCAAATGGAACGCCCAGATGCAGGCTGCATTTGATGCCCGAAAAAGTCAAAGTCTACCCAAGTCGCAGTGCTGCGGCCCTCAGTGCAGCCAAGAAGCCCACTGTAAAAGGCGCAAGCCTGGGTCAGATCGTTAACATGATAGGCTAAATGAAACGGAGAGATCATGATATTCCTTGTTTGCCTATAGTGACGACATTAGGTCAAATTTACTTCTAGCTTAAGATTATTTTGGCAAGAAGCCGCCGTCTAGGGTAATAAGTTATTATCAAGCATTCCGAATTGCGGTTTACATATGTTAAAGGCCATTGATGAAGCCTAATTTCGCCTTGAACCTATCCTTTGAAAGCATTGTCCTAGCCCATAGGACGGCCGAAGGCTGGCGTGAAGTTGGCAAAACCGATCTGCGAACCGCCGATCTGGATCTGGCACTGACCTATTTGCACAGGCTGATGACTGAAATAAGTCCCGAGGTTCAATATACCAAGCTGATCATTCCGAATTCAGAAATTCTATACATAGAGGTTTCAGCCCCTGGCCCCTTAGCCGCCACAAGGCGGGCGGAAATTTCCAACGAACTCGAAGGGCGGACCCCTTACAACGTTGAAGATCTGATCTTCGATTGGTGGGGCATGGGCACAATAGTACAAGTGGCCGTGGTTGCGCGCGACACATTGATTGAAGCCGAGGCCTTTGCCAGGCGTTATAATTTCAATCCCGTAAGCTTTGTTGCAATTCCGAACGCCGACAACTTTCCCTCCGAACCATTCTTTGGCCTGACTGAAATTGCCGATTTTCTTATTCCCGACGGGGAACGCCTCCTACGTGACCAAGATCCGATACGAATTTTGCCCGCCCTGCCCTCTGGGGATTTCGAACCAGCACCGCCACTGTCAAGTTTTGGGCTCGACCTCCCAACTGAGCCACAAGCAATCGGCTCCGAGACTGGCTTAGATACCAATTATGACGCAGCAGAAATAAAAAACCTTAATATCCTGGCCGACCCAATTTCCGCCTTTGAGCCTGAGGATGCCTTCTTCAGCCGGCACACAGAAGAGTTCCAAACCAAGGGCCCAAGCCCTGTTCAATTAGAAGTGGACGGCGCTAAAAACCCTCTCAAGACACTCGCGCTTTCATCCAAAGTAGAACAATCGCTTTTTTTGTTCTTCACAAGAGTAAAAATATTTTTTCTGTCTTGTCTGAACACTTTGGGCTGGCTGTTGTTCTACCCTTTTCGATTAGCCACTCGCGTCAGCCTGAATGTTGGGGCGGCGATTGCGCTATTTGTACGGTCACGGGTCGAGCGCGCATTATTCGTACTTAATCGTTTTTTTAACCGGATCAGGGAACATATCTTAGAAGGATTTACTAATCTTGGCGATGATTTTGTGCTATGGGTCAGCAAGAAAAAAATCTGGGTAAAGCAAGCTCTTGCAACGACAACAACGACATTTTATTTAAGCCTCCATAGCCTGTTAGGCTTTGGCCTTTTAACATTAAAAACAATTGCTCAGGCCCCAGTTTATGCTTTCGAGCAAAGCCTAAGTGCAGCGCACAGGCATGTGCGGGCAATTAATGAAACCATTGAAAAAAACATAAGACAAATAGCCAACCGTTTGCATCTTTGGCATGACGCCGTATTAAGCGCGATTTCGTCTCTAGGCGACAAAATAACAGCATCAGTTTTGCGCACCAGCTTGATAGTGCACCAAAAGGTTAAAGCCCTTGGCAGGCTTTGCTTGCTACTATTTCTGAAACTGACACCTAACTATTATGGGCAAACTCTGGGCAGACTGGCTTTGTCAGTACTGTTTTTTGGGGCAAGTCTTGGCATTGGCCAATGGTCTTATACCAAGCTGGTTACGATAATTACCATGACATCCCTTGACGCTCCGCGCAATGTCTCGCCAGTTGCCCCCGTTTTGGCGCAGCTGGAACCATTTAGATCGGAGAACCCTGCCCACCTAACCACATCATCAAACAAGGTTAATAGTCAAAGCCGAGCCCCCCGAATGCCAAAAGCGCGCATCGAACCTGAAGTGCCCGTGTTTTATGCGCCACAAGGTGACCTTCTGGATTTTTATCAGGCCCCCAATCATAGTGGCTCAAAAACAGTTTTTTTGAATGGCGCAGTAGATTATGGAAGTTGGCCCGATCTTGGTCCATTAAGCGCGCTTGCTCCACTGACGACGCTTTCGGGGGCCAATTTAAAATCATCGTTCGGCATTATCCCGAATGAAAACAGTTTACCCGATCCACAAACAACACCCCTGTTCTTACTAAGCCCGAACAGCTTAATCGGTGTGGTAACTTCGGCCGGCTTTGCTCCCCTTGCCGCGGCAAGTTCCGCCGAACCGATGAGACCGCTTCAACCAATCGCTGATCTTTTGGTAAAAATCACCCTCAATCAAGACGAAATCCTTTTGACCATGAACGATCCGGCGGCCCAAGTACAGGAAGCAGGCGTATTGCCTCAATTGCTGCTGCAACAAGATTATCTGCCCTATGTTTCGCTTAATAGCACGTCCGAGGCTGCGTTGCAGAACCTAAAAACCACGCCAATCAGGGCACCAGGTAGCATACTTCTGACGAAAGAAGGGCAACTGAGCGACCAAGGTGTGATGATCTATGCTGGAAAGCCAAAAAATATTCCACCCAATCGTCCAGATCAGCTTGTTGCAAAAAACTTGGCTAAATACCCACCCTTTGATCCAGAACTTGCAAAAGTTCTACCTAAAGCTCGCCCAGAAAACCTAAACGCCCCTATAGTAACTGATGCTAACGTAGAAGATGTACCTGATATACGATTGGCCACTTTGCGACCGCGCCCAAGACCTGCGTCTTTTGAAATCATCGCCACAAAAAACGCTTTGGCTCGCGAAACTGAGCCGCTATCACGCTTAGCGCTGATTAGCTCACCCCGCCCAAGAGCACGGCCAAATGGGCTCACGCTGTCCAAACCAGCGGTAATTGCAAAGTCGCGTGGGAAAAGCGGTCCAGTATCCCAAAAGGCGACCGAAAAAAATATGATAAATCTGTCAAAAGTCGCATTGATTGGCGTTTATGGTACTGATTCTAATCGCTATGCTTTGGTGCGCCAACCCAATGGGCGTTTTGTAAAGGTTTCAGTAGGCGATCAGCTTGACGGAGGCCGCGTCGCGGCAATAACCGGAAAAGAACTGCGATACCAAAAAAGTGGGCAGATGGTCGCTTTATCGATGCCTAAGGGTTGATGCACTCTTGTCTAAGATTTTTTTTACCCTAGACTTGCTTTTATAAGATGTTGAGTTTGAAGGGTTAATAATGGAAGGCTTTCTGCTGCAATCAACGCTCTATTTGGCAGCAGCAGTTTTGATTGTGCCGCTTTGTGTGCGTTTTGGTTTGGGATCAGTTTTAGGTTACCTAGCTGCCGGCATTTTGATGGGCCCCGTGTTAGGTCTGGCTGGCACCCAAACCGCAGATTTGCAACATTTTGCAGAATTTGGCGTCGCTTTGATGTTGTTTTTGATTGGGCTTGAGCTTGACCCTAAGACGCTTTGGGCCATGCGCCACAGGCTTCTGGTTTTGGGCGGGTTACAGATTTTGGGAACAGCCACAGTCGTGGCCGTAATATTAGAGATTTTGGGCCTGGCGTGGCCAGAGGCAATCGCATTAGGCTTGATCATGTCGCTCTCATCAACGGCTATTGTGTTGCAAAGCTTATCGGAAAAAAACCAAATGAGCAGCTTGGGTGGGCGCTCAAGCTTTTCGGTACTTCTTGCGCAAGATATTGCGGTAGTTCCTATGCTGGCCTTTATTCCGTTGCTGGCACTCAATAAGGGCGCACTACAAAGCATACCAAAAAATATGGAAGTAGATATTCCAGAAAGTGCGGCTGAGCCGCTTTTATCTTTGATGCAAACTCTACCAGGATGGGCGGTAACTTTGGTGACCTTGACCATTATTGGCGCGATTGTGGTGGGTGGACATTTTTTTACGCGGCCCGTATTTCGATTTGTTAACGCATCAAAACTTCCTGAAATGTCGACTTTTATTTCGCTTTTAACTGTGATCGCGATCGCCTTCTTGATGATGATTGTTGGTCTCTCGCCCGCTCTCGGCACCTTCGTTGCAGGCGTTGTTTTAGCCAATTCTGAATTCCGCCACCAGCTGGCAGCGGACATTAAACCGTTCAAAGGGATATTAATGGGTCTCTTTTTCATGACCGTGGGGGTTGGCATTGATATGTCAGTCCTAATGGTTGAGCCTTTTACAATTTTGGGCCTTACTTTGGGGCTGATGTTGACTAAGGCAACTGTTTTGCTCGCGCTAAGCTATGGTTTTAACATTCAGGGTAAAGACAGATGGCTCTTTACTTTGGGCTTAGCTCAAGCTGGTGAGTTTGGTTTTTTGGTCACAGCTTTTAGCTTGCAGCAAACGATTTTAAACTCCCACATTGGCCAATTGGCAATGATGGTCATAAGCCTTTCTATGCTTTTTGCACCAGCACTTTTCATCATGCAAACGCGTATTGCGGCATATCTGATGACAAGATATCCTGACATGACGCCGGCAGATGAGGTAGACGAAGGTGGCGATGTAATCATTGCTGGGATTGGGCGCTTTGGGCAGGTTGTGCAGCGTATGGCGGCTTTGTCAAACATGTCAACGGTGGTACTTGACGGCGATATCCGGGCGCTTGAACGGCTGCGCAACTTCGGGGTCAAAGGCTTTTTTGGAGATCCTTCCAAGCCTGAAATTTTGCAAGCTGCAGGGTTAGATAGAGCCCGCGTGTTGGTCGTGGCAGTTGATGACTCGAAAGCCGCCCTAACTATCGTGACCATCGCGAGAGCGGCACGTGCAGATTTACATATCATCGCCCGTGCGCGTGACCGAGGTCATGTTAATGAGCTTCACAAAGCAGGCGCCAACAACATCATTCGCGAAACCTTTGATTCTTCGTTGCGCGCAGGGAGGTATATGCTCGAAAATATGGGGTTTTCAGAATACGAGGCTGCTAATTTTTCCAAAGAATTTTATGCGATGGACCGGTCCGCCATGCGAGAGTTAGCGGATCTTTGGGTGCCTGGCCAACCTATTCATCTCAATAAAGCCTATATTGCGCGATCTCGTGCCTTGGAAGAAGACCTCAAATTGTCACTTAAGGAAGCCAAGGCACTTAAAGCAGAAAAGTCCAAAGACTAAAGCCTCTAGATGGCAGCAGAAACGCCTGAATCTTCAAAAGTGGCCATGCCCGAATGACAATTTACTGCAGCTTGCAAAATGCCAATCGCAAGAGCCCCGCCCGAGGCCTCGCCTAAGCGCAGGCCCAGATCAAGCAACGGAGCCTTATCTAAAAAACCAAGTAAGCGGCGATGCGCCCCTTCGGAGCTGACATGCCCTGCCACAGCATTGGCTAAAGCATCTGCGTTGATCTGCTGCAACACAGCAGCAGAAGCGGTGCAAATAAACCCATCCAAAATAACTGGAATATGATGAAGCCGCGCAAAGGTGAGTGCACCGGCCATCGCAGCCAATTCACGCCCGCCCAAACGGGCCAAGATTTGCAAGGGGCTTGGCGAGTCTGTTATATGCAGGGCCACAGCATCTGCCACAACTTTAGTTTTTAGCGCCAGGCCACGATCGTCAACACCAGTGCCACGCCCTGTCCAATCTTGTGCCACGCCACCAAAAAGAGCGAACGCAATCGCCGCCGCCGCAGTGGTATTGCCAATGCCCATTTCTCCTACGACCAAGAGATCACAGGCTGGATCAACAGCATCCCAACCAGCTTTCAGCGCAGTTAGGGTTTCAGCCTCAGTCATCGCGGGAGCCTTTGTGAAATCTTGAGTGGTCCGTTCAAGTTCCAGCGCATGCACCGCTAGGCGCGCGCCAAAGGTCTTAGCTAATTGGTTGATCGCCGCACCGCCCGAGTGGAAATTGGCAACCATTTGCGCAGTGACCTGCGAAGGAAACGCCGAAACGCTCTGCGCCGTCACGCCATGATTACCAGCAAAAACTATTATCAAGGGGTTGGTAATTAAAGGCTCGGCACTGCCGCGCCAAGCCCCGTACCAAATAGCCAAATTTTCAAGTCGGCCTAAAGAGGCCAGGGGTTTTATCAATTGTGCATTGCGCCTAAGTGCGCCATCGTGGGCCGCAGCATCAGGACCTGTGGCGCCCTGAAGGGCTTTTGAAAATGCCTCGAAAGATGAAAAAACCTGATCCATAATATTCCTGATTGATACTCTGCCAGAGCCTAGCTATCGTCAAACCTCGGCGTCTGCCAGTATAGAAAGGGCATGATAATGTCATTAAGCGACAATGTCCCACACTGGTGCAAGCAGCGATTGCACGATTTGCAAACGGCCTTTGGTCTTTTGACACGCCTGCCGATACCGCGCTTTGGCCATGACTTAAACGCTCCTATTTCGGGAGCTACTTCGGCTTGGGCTTGGCCTTTGGTGGGAGCTTTTTTGGGGGTACTTGCCTATGGAGTGGCACAGGGTGCACATGCCCTAGGTATGCCACCATTAATTTCTGCCTTATTTTCAGTGGCGGCTTTGGTCATCGCGACCGGTGCCTTTCACGAAGACGGGCTTGCTGATAGTGCCGACGGGCTTTGGGGCGGCTATGCCCCTGAACGGCGTTTAGAAATTATGAAAGACAGCCATATAGGCAGTTACGGCGTTTTGGCCCTTATTTTAATTATTACACTCCGGGTCATGGCTTTGGGTGAAATTGTACAAAATCCCTTTATTTTTATGGCGTTGGTCGCCATAGGTGCTATGTCGCGCCTACCGATGGTGGTATTTATGGTCTTGATGCCAGCTGCCAACAAGGGTGGGCTTTCGACCTCGGTAGGTCGCCCATCTGGCAGGGTAGCGGTCTTGGCGCATCTATTGGGGTTGGCATTGGCCTTTTGGTGCTTGGGCCTCCAAGCGCTATGGCTTGGGCTATGCATTAGCGCCGTGACGGCGCTATGGGCGCTTATTGCATGGCGCAAAATTGGCGGTCAAACTGGCGATATCTTAGGCGCTAGCCAACAATTAGCCGAGGTGGCAGGGCTGTTAACGCTGGTTTTCTTGTGGGCTTAAATCACCCCTAAAAGCAATTTAAACTCATTCTTCTTAGGCCGCGCGGCTTGTCAAAACTATACCAACTGTTTTTTGGGCACCAGCCTCATCGCCGCCATTTACGGCAGCAACTTCACGGGTCAAACGCTCCAGCGCCGCTTCATAAAGCTGCCGTTCAGAATAGCTTTGCTCGCGCTGATCATTAGAGCGGTGCAAATCACGCACTACCTCAGCAATGGCCAAAAGATCACCAGAATTTATTTTTTGCTCATATTCTTGCGCACGGCGCGACCACATTGCGCGTTTAACTCGGGCCTTTCCCTTAAGCGTATCGAGCGCTTTTAAGACAGTATCTGGCGACGACAAGCACCGCATGCCAATTTCTGTCGCCTTATGAGTGGGCACGCGCAATGTCATCTTGTCTTTTTCAAACGAGACGACAAACAGTTCCAATAGCAGACCCGCAACTTCTTGTTCTTCGATCGAAATGATCTTACCCACGCCATGAGCGGGATAAACTACAAATTCATTTGGGCGAAAGTCAGCTCTTTTAGATTTGGTCATGTTTTCTTCCTTAAACGCTCAGTCAGGCCAAAAAACCCAAACAGCTTGGAAATACCAAACTGTCAGTTCAGAGAAATTCAGATTTGGTTTGATCTTTAAGCAGGGCTGTTAAAAATATATAATAAAAATATCTATCACAAAAATCGACTGATTTCAACGCCCAGATTAGACAAGAGCCCTTCTAAAGACTCAAAAACCCCTCCATTAGGTGAAATTTGTCCTATGAAAAACCCCAAGGCACGAATCATCCCAAAATTAGCCGCCAGCACCGGGGGTCGCGTCAAAATAATTTGCTAGTTTTTCTGTTTCACCGTCGCGCGCCGTTGCATCGGGTAGGGGCTCTTTTTTGGTGATAATAACGGGCCATTTTTCTGAATACATGCGATTAAATGCAACCCATTTTTCCATGTCAGGTTCGGTATCAGGGCGAATCGCATCGACTGGGCACTCAGGTTCACACACGCCACAATCGATACATTCATCAGGATGAATGACCAGCATATTTGTGCCTTCATAAAAGCAGTCTACGGGGCAAACCTCGACGCAGTCCGTGTATTTGCATGCAACACAATTATCGATCACCACATAAGTCATTAGCAAGCGTTCCTTTAGAAATTATGCCCTTGCTAGACTACGGTTCCAGGTCATTCAAGAACGGTTTTGACCGCTATTTGGTCTAAATCTGTATAAAATCATCTTACCACAGCACCAAGAGAGCAAGAATACCTACTTAGGTGGGTGGCGAGTCACGGGTGTTACCGTATTTGGCCAAATTTATTTCCTAATCTTAAGCGCCATCAATGCAGCAAAGGGATTGTCGGGATCTATGGGTTTTTCAACGCGCGGTAAGCGGGCCGTGGAAGATTTCAGGTGCTTATTTGGTGTGCCTTTGAAACCGTCTTTTTGGAGGTAATTGCTTCGATATTTTGATTGATATCCATGCTTTTCATGCGGCTTATGGGCGGCTATTTCGGCGCTGGACGCGCCGTCGGCTTGGGGCTCTGCGTTTGGGGTTACTACCTCTTTGACCTTGCGTTCACGACCTTGATTCGTATTTGCATCACGACGTGGGGCGCGAAAATTATCTTGCACACGCGCACGGGGGGCCCAAGTAAAGACGGTAAAAATTTCGGTTTCCACGACTGGGCTTTCAGACGTTTGAGCTTCACCCTCAGCAATAAATGATATTTCAACAGGCGTTTCAAGCAAAGGGCTCGCAGCATCTTTTTCCGCTGCCGAATCAACCACAGGTTGTGTCACAACATCTGGACTTGGTGCCACTTCAACACTTGTTACTTTGATCTTTGGTCTTTCGCCCAAGGTTGCCTTGTATCCCAAGCCCACCATAAGATCAGTAAATTGCTCATGGGTCATCCCAGTGATCGACAGCATATCAGAATTAGCTTCAAAACCGGCGCGACTGTCTTTCACGCGCAGCAAATCGGCCAAACGTTCCAGCATATCAATCCGGATTGCCCGTGCACCTGCGGGGTGATAACCTGCCAAGCTATAATGTTTCTTGGGCACTTCGATAAGATTTGGTATGGTCACCAATCCCGGAGGGGGACTTTCGGGAAACTCATCCAAAGCCGCAAACAAAGACCACAGCACCAAACGCAAGCGTGTAGGGGCAGGCTTTAAAAGCGCGGGTAAAAAGACCGTGAATTGGCCAAAGCGCACACCATGTTTGCGCAAAACCGAGCGCGCCTCTTGATCTAGGGCTTTAACCTCTTCGTTCAGGCCATCTCGGGGCAACACTCCCAATGCTTCGACCAAGCGAAAGGCAAACCCACGGGCCAATCCAGCCATGCTTTCATCGCGTGACATGGCCAAAAGTGGTTCAAACTGAGCGGTCACTTTGCGGTCAATGAAATGTTGAAAACGACGGCGCACTTTATCTTGTACCTCCTGACCGGCTTCTTCGTCTACAAAGGTTTCAACCGATGGGCGCATCGCTTCGGCACCGGCCACCAATTTGCCTACTGCAGTGGTACCCCACATCAACCCCCCCTGTTCGGTGAAATCCATTTCAGTGTCTGGGGCGTTATATAACTTATCCGCCAACAGATGAAATTGCGGCCTCAGGGCAAGCACCGCGGCTTGCCGCATAACGCGCGCCTCGCCGGGGCTTGTTGAGGCATCTTGCCTAAAACGAAAACCGTCTAGTTTTCCAACTAACTCGCCTTCTACAGTCACGTCACCAGTCTCATTTACCTCGGCCACAAGGCTCTCCTTCTGTTTTAACCGCCGCATGAGCACAGATGTGCGCCGGTCAACAAATCGTTGAGTCAACTGCATATGCAATGCATCTGACAATCGGTTTTCTACAGCGCGGGTCTCTTCTCGCCAAAACTTTCCGTCGTCAACCCAGTCTTTCCGTTGTGCTACATAAGTCCAAGTTCGAATATAAGCCAGTCGTTTCGACAAAGTATCAATATCACCATGTGTTTTGTCAATTTGCCGTATCGCTTTGGCAAGCCAATCACTAGGCACGCGGCCATTTTGCAGAAAACCAAAAATGCAGGCCAATAGAGCTGTGTGATCAGTCTGAGAAACATTACGGAAATCGGGGATTTGACACACATCCCACAAAAGTCGAACCGCCTGCGGCGTGTTAATTAGGCCTTCAAGTTCGGGCAGGTCTGACAGAATCTTGAGCATAATAAAATCGTCAGAATCACGCGTGCGGTTCAGATATTCATTATCAGTTGGCTGCTCAAGAGCCCCAATCAGCCGAGCAACTGATCCAAACTCAAGCTTTTCATTACGCCAATTCAAGCGTTTGATCGGAGCAAAACGGTGGTTTTCAATGGCATAAATCAGTCCCTCATCTAGAGGGGTAGCGTCACCGGTCACCCCAAAACTGCCCGATGTAGTATGACGCCCTGCGCGTCCTGCAATTTGGCCAATTTCATGGGCAAAGAGGGGTCGCATTTGCCGCCCATCAAATTTTTTGGTACCAGAAAATGCTACATGCGAGATATCCAGATTAAGTCCCATTCCGATGGCATCAGTCGCGACCAGATAATCAACATCTCCGTTTTGATAAAGTTCAACTTGGGCGTTGCGGGTTCGTGGCGACAAAGCACCCATCACAACCGCACAGCCACCCTTCATGCGGCGCATAAGTTCTGCTATGGCGTAGACCTCTTCCACAGAAAATCCTACGATAGCACTGCGCACAGGCATGCGGCTAATTTTGCGCGCTCCCGTCCAAGTCAGGGTTGAAAAGCGGTCACGGTGCATGAAATTTGCACCTTTAACCAATGCCGCTATGGGGCCGCGCATCACGTTTGACCCCATGAAAAGAGTTTCATGTAGTCCCCGGGCATGCAACAAACGGTCAGTGAAAATATGGCCCCGTTCAGGGTCAGCACAAAGCTGGATTTCATCCACCGCTACAAAATCGGCACCAATTTCCAGTGGCATCGATTCGACCGTGCAGACCCAATATTGGGAGCGTTCTGGGACGATACGCTCTTCACCCGTAACCAGAGCCACCACCGAAGGGCCGCGCATAGCCACAACCTTGTCATAAACCTCGCGCGCTAAAAGCCGCAAAGGCAAACCAATCACGCCCGTCCGATGAGCGAGCATGCGCTGAATAGCGTAATGGGTTTTACCCGTGTTCGTAGGCCCTAGGACCGCCGTGATTTGTCCTAATGCCAGCATCATGCGCTTATGATTCCTGTCCAGATAGAGCTTTTTCAAGCCACTCGATCGCGCTTTTGCTTTGCGCCATATGGGGGTTGACCGCAAGTGCCGCCCGGCAGACGTTAAGCGCAGCTTTGGGGTGTTTAAGATGTTTAAGGTTTTCAAGGATAAGCGCAAAGCCGGCTAAAGCACCATAATGGCAAGGATCGCAGACAAGAACCTTTTGAATATAGGACATAGCCTGGTCGTAATTTTTGGCCAGAAAATAGGCAGTGATTAGAGCATTATAGGCTTCGGTAAAATAGGGGGCATGGTCGATCAAGGCGGAAAAATGCGCCTCGGTTAAATCATAAAAACCTATGCTCATGGCCCCTAATCGGCATTTTAGCAAAAGATTCATCACTACCTACCCCGAGACCATATGCTCAAGTTCGACTTCCCGCGCAATCATCAGCCGCTCTTTGGGGCTCGACGCGGTCGGCTTATCGTAAAGCGACAGAAGCTTTGGCGAAGCTTCCGAAATAAAAAAACTGGGCGCTAAAGCGCCTAAAAGACCTGGGAACAGGCCAAGGATCAGATTGAAAGATTTAGGTAAGAGCTTCATAAGGGTCAATGTGTGATGGATATAGGTATCGCCTATACCCCAAAAGCAAGGCTAAGAAAATGAACAAAATTTTAGACCATGCAGTGGCACGATTGTCACAAAAAATTTCCCACTTTGATAGTGTGGTTAAATTCAGCATAATAGATGAGGGTGTAATCTTACTTGATAAAACCGGCATTAGCACCGAAGAGGGACCCAGTGAGGTTACCCTAACCGCCACGGCCGACACTTTCGAAAAAATTTTATCAGGTGAATTAAGCGCGATGACAGCCTATATGAGCGAAAAACTGCAGGTATCAGGTGAAATGAGCGTGGTTATGCGCCTTGCCCGTGAGTTAAGAGCATGAAATCAAAAACGCCTTACCGCAATGCTCCTTTTTTTCAAGATGTAGCCGAAGGCCCGCAAGGGGCGAAAGCTGCCTACGTATACGCAAAAGATGGGTTGCGATTGCGTGTTGTGTATTGGCCCGCAGCATCTGAGGTTGAACGCCCTGCTACCATTTGCCTATTTCCAGGCCGCAGCGAAGCGGTCGAAAAATACGGCCGCATGGCGTGCGTTCTGGCCAATGCTGGCTTTAACGTTCTAGCTATTGATTGGCGCGGGCAAGGCTTGTCAGACAGGCTAAGTATCGACCCAAGTGCCGGCCATGTGCGCCATTTTGATGATTACCAATTGGATGTTGCGGCCCTTTTGGAATTTGCCCAACATTTAAGCGTGCCTACACCCATCTATCTTTTGGCCCATTCGATGGGCGGCTGCATTGCTCTACGCCATTTGATGGACAATGACAGCATCTTTAAAGCGGCGGCCTTTTCTGCGCCAATGTGGGGGCTTAAATTATCGCCACAAATGATAATTTGTGCCCATCTCATATGGTTTTTTACAAAGCTACTAGGCCTATCTGATCGTGCAATAGCACGCTCTGAACGGCAACCCTATTTGATTAGCAAAAGCTTTGCGAAAAATGATCTAACCACCGACCCTGGCATGTGGGCCTATATGAAAAAGCAAATCACCAACCACCCAGAACTTGCTGTTTGTGGACCAAGCTATCAATGGGTGAGGGCGGCTATGGTCGAATGCAAAGCATTAAGTGCGCGCCCAAGTCCAAAAATACCAAGCTACTGCGCGCTAGGAACGGAGGAAGATATCATCGCGCCAAACGCCATTGAACTCCGCATGGAAAATTGGGAGACAGGGCAGTTGAGGCATTTTGGCGGGGCCCGCCACGAGGTGATGATGGAGGCCCCCGCCACTCAAAAATCCTTTCAAGACGCAGTGATCGCGTTTTTTAAGTAGCTTTACGCCTCAATGATCCAAGCTTTCTTGCAAATCAGACTTAAGCACCCTAGATGAAGACAATAGATTTAGGAGTAACAATTTTGCGCCAGATATTGCCTTTGCCCACCCGTATTTTTGACGATTCTACCTCAGGCTCTACCGGTGGCTTTGGCAAACTTCCCGAATGGGACTTGAGCGACCTTTACCCAGCCACAGATGCGCCTGAGTTTGCACGTGATATTTCGTGGCTTAAAAAGGCCTGCGCAGATTTTGCATCGACGTATGATGGAAAATTAGCCAGCCTATCGGCGGTAAATCTTTTGACCTGCATTCACGAATATGAAGCGATTGATATCACCGCCGGGCGGATCATGTCTTATGCCAGTTTGCGCTATTATCAAAATACAATAGATTCTGAGCGCGCCAAATTTATGGCCGACGTGCAAGATAAAATCACAAAATTCACAACTGGGTTGGTTTTTTTTACACTTGAATTCAATAGGTTGGAAGATAATCATCTTAAATCATTAAAAGATGACCTGCCAACCTTAGCACGTTATGGAGCAGTATTTGATCGAATGCGCGCGATGCGCCCTTACCAACTATCAGACGAGCTTGAAACCTTTCTTCACGACCAATCTACCGTGGGTTCCGCCGCTTGGAACCGCTTGTATGACGAAACAATTGCAGGGCTTACCTTTGACGTTGCGGGCGAAGAAGAGCCGCTTAATCTTGAAGCCACTCTCAATCTGTTGACCGACAAAGAGCGCGGTAAACGTGAAGCAGCCGCAAGGGCTTTGGCAGCAGTGTTTGACAAGCATATCAAACTCTTTTCGCGAGTACATAACACGCTAGCCAAGGAAAAAGAGATCGAAGATCGTTGGCGTAAAATGCCAAGTCCCCAAATGGGGCGGCATTTGTCGAATAATGTTGAACCTGAAGTGGTTGAAGCCCTGCGCAACGCGGTAGTGGCCGCCTATCCTAAACTTTCGCACCGCTATTATAAGCTTAAGGCCAAATGGATGGGGCTTGAGCGTTTGCAAGTTTGGGATCGCAACGCGCCCTTGCCCATGGATCCGAGCGATCTTGTCTCATGGGATCAAGCGCGCGATACGGTGATGCAGGCCTACGGTGCTTTCTCGCCAAAAATGGCAGAACTGGCAGAACCTTTCTTTACCAAGGGATGGATTGATGCCAGCGTAAAGGCAGGCAAAGCGCCAGGGGCATTTGCCCATCCGACTGTTAGCACAGTGCATCCCTATGTGATGCTCAATTACTTGGGTAAACCTCGTGATGTAATGATTTTGGCGCATGAATTGGGCCATGGTGTGCACCAGGTGTTAGCCGCGGCTCAAGGTGAGCTTTTATCGGCCCCACCACTAACTTTGGCAGAAACCGCGTCTGTTTTTGGTGAGATGCTTACCTTTCGCCGTTTACTTGATCAGGCTAAGACCAAAGCTGAACGTAAAACGCTCTTGGCAGGAAAAGTCGAAGATATGATCAACACGGTCGTACGCCAAATCGCTTTTTATGATTTTGAATGTAAGCTGCATGCCGCGCGCCACGAGGGCGAGCTAACGCCTGAAGATATCAATGTGCTGTGGATGTCAGTTCAGGCGCAAAGCCTGGGCGGTGTATTCGACTTTATGGACGGATATGAGACTTTTTGGGCCTATATTCCACATTTCGTACATTCGCCCTTTTATGTTTATGCATATGCCTTTGGCGATGGCTTGGTAAATGCACTTTATGCGGCCTATTCCGACGGACTGCCTGATTTTGAAGAAAAGTATTTAGCCATGCTTGAAGCGGGTGGATCCATGCATCATAAAGAGCTTTTGGCTCCCTTTGGACTTGATGCGTCAGACCCCAAGTTCTGGGACAAGGGCCTGGATATGATCGCAGGCTTTATTGACGAGCTAGAAGCTATGGAAGATTAAAAGGGGGCCTTTGGCCCCCTTAACTGAGTTTAAATTTCAGTGGTGACCGCTAAAACCTTATCAATCATCGATTGGGTGCCACGCGAAAATTCTAGGGAGCATGCATAGGGCGCTCCTGTCTGGGCCGAATGGCCAAAAGCTTCAACTTGCGTGACATAGTGGTTGGTAGCTGGCCAGCGTTCGACCTGCATTTTTTGGTCCGATTGGTGCCATTCAAGCCGGGCGATGTCATAAATATTAGGGTTAAAAGGTGCGGTCAGGCGCAACAGGCCCTTGTCGCCTTGAAACACCACCTCTTGGCGGAAAAAGAGTCGCATCGAGGTCATGGCCGCATAGGTAAATCTTCCCAAGGGCCCCTTCATGGTGCCGATGACTTTTGCAAAAGTATCGACACCATTTTCCAGTTTCACCTGGACGGTAAGGTCTAGCGGTTCAGCCCCCGTGACAAAGCGGACGGAACTATAAGTATAGACCCCAATGTCACGAATACCGCCGCCGCCAGTTTCTGGGCGGTTGCGAATATTACTCATGTCGGAACGGTTGTCATAGGAAAAATTCGCGTCCACATGTTCAACTGTGCCGATTGCCCCCGACTGTACCAATTCGCGCGCACGCTGCCATTGGGGGTGGTGCACGATCATATAGGCTTCGGCCACCAATTTACCCGATGCGTCACGCGCAGCGATCAGTTGATCAATCTCATCCGCTTGCATGGCAATTGGCTTTTCGGTCAACACATGTTTTCCCGCCGCTACGGCCTTGAGCGTCCATTCCACATGCATATGATTGGGCAGTGGAACATAGACAGCATCAATAGAAGGATCAGCCAAAAGCACCTCATAGCTTTGGTATAGAGTCATTCCTGGAGCAAGAGCCACAAATTCTGCGCCCCGTTCTGCGCTTGACGTGGCCAAGGCCGCTAGGCGTGCACCGCGCGCAGCATTGATCGCGGGGGCCATATGTTCCAGCGCGAATGCTGACGCCCCTAAAATGCCCCAATTCATAGTTTTTTTCATTTCATGTGCTTTCCAAATGATTTTTTTCTACCTTAAACTGAAGCTTGGAAAATGAGAATTAAAAAAGCCCCGCCAAGAGGAGGGGCTTAGGAAGTTTAATAACCGCAAATCCCCTATTCTGGGACCATTATCCCCTTGTCGCGCGCCAGTTCGCGCATACGCACTTGCAGCTTTTCAAAGGCACGAACTTCGATTTGGCGCACCCTTTCGCGTGACACGCCGTAAGTTTCAGACAAGGCTTCCAGCGTTTCAGGCGCTTCAGTCAGGCGACGTTTGGCAAGAATTTCGCGTTCTCGGTCATTCAAAACATCCATCGCCTTTGTCAAAAGTACGTGGCGGGTTTCAAACTCGTTGCGCTCAGCATAATCTTGGGCTTGATCTGAATCGTCATCCTCGAGCCAGTCTTGCCATTGGGTAGTTCCGTCACCGTCCGACCCCACCATCACATTAAGCGACGCATCCCCCCCCGACATACGGCGATTCATATCAATCACTTCAGTTTCCGTAACTGACAGGTCTTGTGAAATTCGAGCCACAATTTCGGGGCGCAGATCTCCTTCTTCTAAGGCTCCCAGTTTGGATTTCAACTTACGCAGATTAAAAAATAATTTCTTTTGCGCCGAGGTAGTGCCCATTTTTACCAAAGACCACGAGCGCAATATATATTCTTGGATCGAGGCCCTGATCCACCACATTGCATATGTGGCCAAGCGGAAACCCTTTTCAGGGTCAAACCGTTTAACGGCCTGCATTAGGCCCACATTGGCTTCTGATACCACCTCGGCCTGCGGCAGGCCATAACCACGGTAACCCATCGCGATTTTGGCCGCCAAGCGAAGATGACTGGTCACCATCTTATGAGCGGCGGCCGTATCTTGGTGGTCGACCCAGCGTTTGGCCAACATATATTCTTCTTCCGGCTCAAGCATTGGAAATTTACGAATTTCTTGCAAATAGCGGCTCATGCCCTGATCTGGGCTGGGGGCCGGCAAATTTGAATAATTACTCATCTTTCCCTCGTGTTTTTGCCACTTTACATCGGCATATCCAATTAAATGGGCAGAGCCACGCCCAATGTCCAGGTCAGAGGCAATAAAATTACAGAAATGTTAACGAAAATTTAATGCTAATGAGCCTTCGGAGGTTTTGAGGAGCGCAATTTTTCAATCAAGGAAGCCATATCTGCTGGTAAATCTGATTCAAAATGCATGGGCTTTTTGGTCATTGGGTGCAAAAAACCCAAGCTTGCTGCATGAAGCGCTTGACGGGGGAAATGGTTGGCCGTATCGGCCACAGCGTCACCCACCGATTTTGCTGCAACGACCCTGCGTCCGCCATAGGTCTCATCGCCCAAAAGCGCATGACCCACATATGACATGTGCGCACGGATTTGGTGCGTGCGCCCTGTTTCAAGCCAACATTCCACTAACGCGGCGACTTCAGGCGTACCAAATGCCTCTAGCACCCGCACTCTTGTGACCGCATGGCGGCCGTGATCAAAAAGTACCGCTTGGCGTTGGCGATCAGTTTTATGGCGCGCCAAATGGGTGGCTATTTTCACGATCCCACCAGTTTCGAAATCAACACCGCGAATACCGCGCAATCGCGGATCAGCGGCATTGGGTGCGCCATGTGCCACGGCCAAATAATGGCGATTTACTGAATGGTCTGCAAATTGCGCAGCAAGGGCGTGATGCGCCTTATCGACTTTAGCAACGACCAAAAGCCCAGAGGTATCTTTGTCAATCCGATGCACGATTCCCGGCCTTTTAACCCCACCCACACCCGACAAGCTGTCGGCGCAATGGTAAAGCAGAGCATTGACCAAAGTACCAGTCCATGAGCCAGGCGCTGGATGCACTACCATGCCCATGGGCTTATCTATCACGATTAGGTCATCATCCTCATAGACAACAGTGATTGAGATATTTTCGGGCATAGTGTCAAGTTCGACCGCTAGGCCCAATTCAATCTCATATTTCTGCCCCATCACCACTTTAGTTTTAGGGTCAGTCACATGCACACCATCAAGCTTAACCGATCCTTGGGAAATTAATTTCATCAAACGAGAGCGCGACAATGACGCTTTTTCTGGCACCTCCCGCACAAGAGCCTTATCAAGACGAACAGGGGGGTCTTCGCCAATGGTTACGGTGATGATCTCTGCACCTTTTACAAGAGGCTCTGCCATGGTTCAGGCTCCAACGCCGGAAGGCTTGCCACCTTCACTTAAGATTTTAAAAGGGCTCGTGATTGCTTTAACGCTCACGATGATTATCGCGGTCATAACTGTCGTTTGGCTGCTTGTCACGCGAATGCCAAGCACATTGGCGCAAAGATCCATAAATTTACCACAAAATATCGTCTTGCCCGTAGGCGAAAAGGCGCAATCTTTCACGGTGGGGCCCAATTATCTGGCCATTGTCACTAAAAATGGATCAATCTTGATCTTTTCGCCAGACGGGAAAAAGCTGATCAAGGAAGTTACACTGGAGTTGCCTTAAGCCAGCGGCCAACGCAAATTCTTAAAATTCGAAAGGAATGCAAAGGATTTACTGCTTGATTTTATATCCTACTACGTATTTGTTACAAACACAAAGGTTAGTATCGTCATGATCCACTATGCACTAAAATGTGAAAACGACCATAGTTTTGAAAGCTGGTTTCGGTCGGCCGAAGATTTTGATATTTTGCATGACAAAAAAATGGTTGAGTGCAGTCTGTGCGGTTCAGACAGCGTTGTAAAACTGCTGATGGCCCCTGCCGTGCGGCCCGCGCGCAAAGCGCAACAAAGAGCGCTAGATGCGGCTCAACCGCAGCCCAATTTGCCAGTCCCGCCCGTCCAGAGTGGTTTTTTGACCGATCCACATTCGCAACTTGAACAGGTCGTGGCTAATTTGCGTAAACAGATCGAAGAAAACTCAGTCTATGTCGGGCAGGACTTTGCTGCTGAAGCCCGCGCCATGCACGAGGGCGAATCCCCAGAACGCGCCATCTATGGCGAGGCACAGCCGCAAGAGGCGCGTGCTCTGATCGAGGCGGGAGTTTCTGTGGCACCACTGCCCTTCATGCCGCGCCGCAAAGTCAATTAAACTGTGTGATGTAGAATTAAATTTGTTTTTCAGGCAATTGCACAACCAAGCCGTCCAAATCTTGGGTGACTTTGATTTGGCAGGTCAAGCGCGAACGCAGGGAATCTGGACTCCAAGCAAAATCAAGCATATCGGCTTCCATTGCGTCTTTTTGGGGCAGTTTTTCGACCCACTCAGGCATGATATAGACATGGCAGGTTGAACAAGCACAAGCCCCGCCACAATCGGCCTCAATACCCGGCACGCCATTATCGCGCGCGCCTTCCATAACGGTCAGGCCGTTGGTAACCTCAATCACATGTTGGGTGCCGTTATGTTCAATATAAGTAATTTTTGTCATATTATATTCCTCAACCGCACCATCAGCTTAGGTTAGGCGCATTAGTTTGTTCTCATACTAAAAAAAAAAATGATTGGCCAGAGGTAGAAAGTTGATTTTGTCTTGCTTTTTAGTATACTGTTCCTTATTTGTTCTATTTTTAGATTGGCTTCTATGTCATCTTGGCTTACCCTAACGCCCACACCTAATTCTTGGCCAAAGCCACCCTATGCTTTACCCGCATCGCGTCTAGATGAGCCTGCGGTTGGGACTAGGGTATGTGTGGCGGGTTTGGTCTTGTTCCGCCAAAGGCCCGGCACCGCTAAAGGTATTATTTTTGTCACACTTGAAGATGAAACGGGCACCTGCAACGTGGTGGTTTGGGCCAAAGTGTTTGAAAAATTTCGCCGTGCAGTGATTGCGGGGCGTTTGCTGCGGGTGACTGGACGCTTACAGCGCGACGCAGGCATCGTGCATGTGGTGGCAGACAAGATAGAAGACTTATCGCCGATGCTTGACCTTTTGCTTCAACCTAAGGCCGCTCATCATCAACAGTAGGGCAGGTCCAAAAGCCTGCCCTACTGTTGATGATTGGCCTATTTTTGATCGAGGCTTAGTGCCAAGAAGCGCGGATTACCATCTCGGCGGATCAAGAGCAACAATGACTTACGGCCTGCCTCTTTAGCTTCTTGAATGCGATCCTCAAGATCCTTACTTGATGTAAGCGGCATTTGTCTCGCTTCAACCAGCACGTCTCCAACGCGCAGACCCTTGTAAAAAGCCTCCGAGGCTTCGTCGATATCGACAACCAAAAGCCCATAGCTTCCCACCGCCAAACCAGCCGAGGCGGCACTCTCAGGGCTCAGGGTTTCAAGCGTCATTCCAAAGATCAGCGCGCTTGCGGGTTTCAACGGAGTGTCTTGCTCCGCAGCGGCAGGAGTTACTGCGGCTTCAGCCTCTTCGCGCCGTCCCAAAACTACCGCCAGCGTGACCTGCTCAGATCCACGCTGCACAACTACATCAACCGCTTTGCCCACAGGCGCATCGGCGACCAAACGCACCAGGGCACCCGAGTCTTCCACCGTTTTTTCATCAAACGACAAAATCACATCGCCAGACTGAAAGCCCGCATCGCGCGCAGGGCCCTTGGGAACATCAGTAATTAAAGCCCCACTTAAGGAGGCAAGCCCCATTGCTTCAGCCACATCAGCATCTACATTTTGGATTCTCACACCCAACCAACCGCGACGCGTCTCGCCAAATTCAATCAACTGATCCACGACTTTCGCCACAACATTTGACGCCATAGAAAAACCAATACCAATTGATCCTCCATTAGGAGAAAGAATCGCCGTGTTTACACCGATCACTTCGCCGTCCATGTTAAACAATGGCCCGCCAGAATTGCCACGATTGATCGCCGCGTCAGTTTGCAAAAAGTCATCATAGGTGCCCGACAATTCCCGATTACGCGCTGATACAATCCCAGCTGTTACCGAAAATCCTTGGCCCAACGGATTACCCACGGCCATCACCCAGTCACCCACCCGCATCACATCGCTGTCACCAAAGGCAACAGAGGAAAACTTTTCATCGCTTTTCACTTTTAACACCGCGATATCAGTTTTAGGGTCAGTGCCAACCAGAACGGCTGGAAGCTTTTCTCCAGAGAAAAACTCGATCTCAATCTCATCAGCCCCTTCAATCACATGGTTGTTGGTAATGATATAGCCATCATTCGAAATCACAAAGCCCGAACCCAAAGCATCAGAGTGGCGTGGCTTTACCTGGCCTTGATTATTGGGATCCATAAATTCGCGAAAAAAGTCTTCAAAAGGCGAGCCCTTGGGCACCATCGGCCGTTTGCCCGTTGGAGCCGCGATCATCGCGGATGTAGTAATATTTACTACCGAAGAACTGACTTTGTCGGCTAGATCAGCAAAGCTTTCAGGCGCGGCGCGCCCACTGACTAGTGCTGGGCTTGCCATTAAAACGGCCGAAAGCAAAACTGTCCAAATTTTAATACGATTTTGGGGCTGAATCGAAAAAATATCGGCCTTTTTAACCACATTTGGAGATAGGATATTAAACAGCACTTTCGGCTCCTTTTGAGTATTTGAGGGCCAACATAATGAAGTCTTGACCCTGCGCCTTCATTTTATGTTTGGCAAATGAGCAAATGAAAATTTTGTCTAGCAAGCGAGCAAATGCGAATCATTTATAAACGCGGCCATGCTAAATCAGTATTATCCAAGGGGCCATGTGACATTCTGAAGCCACAAAAAAAGGGCAGTCACCTGCCCCTTTTAATTTATTGTTTTTGATCTTGCCGCAGATATTCAAAGAAAGCACTGTCAGGCTGCATCACCATCGAGGTGTTGTCCCCCTGCAGTGCTCTTTCATACGAGGTCAAAGACCGCGAAAAGGCAAAAAATTCAGGGTCGCGGCCAAACGCTTCAGCATAAATCTTGTTGCGTTTACCGTCGGCCTCACCACGAATGATTGAGGCTTCCTTGCGGGCTTCCGAGGTCAGCTCAACCACGGTTCTATCAGCCGAGGCGCGCACACGTTGCGCCGCTTCGCCACCACGAGCCACTTCGTCAGCGGCTTCCCGCTCACGTTCGGCACGCATCCTAGAATAGGTAGCAGCCAAGTTTTGATCGGGCAAATCGGTACGGGTTAAGCGCACGTCAATGATATCAACCCCAAGAGAAGTCGCCTCACGTTTGGCCAAATCGCGGATCTGGTTCATAAGATTGGTGCGATCTTCGGACAAAACCCGCTGCGAGGGCACTGAACCCAAAATTTCGCGGATCGCTGCATTTAGGATCCGTTCAAGGCGCATTTGTGCAGCTCCAACGCCCCCCACACCCACTGATTCCCGAAATGACACGAGATCAACAATACGCCAACGAGCGAAGGCATCAACCACCAATCGGCGGTCATCGGCGGGGGTAACCTCCATCGCTTTAGTGGGCAGGCTTAAGATCCGGCCGTCATAGCGCACTACATCTTGAATGAGCGGAATTTTAAATCCAAGGCCTGGCGATTCTTTGATCTGCTTAAGTTGACCAAATTGCAAAACCAGCACTTTTTCACGTTCATCCACGATAAAAACCGCCGACAAAGCCACTGAAGCTAAAACCGCTAACGCGGGAAAAATAAATTTGATTCTTGCCATTAGTTGTTTCCCCCTTTGATGGTAGAGCCCACCATGCTCTTTAGCTCATTGAGCGGCAAATAGGGCACAACCCCCGTGCCTCCCGCTTGACCAGAAACCCCGTCAAGTATGACTTTATTCATATTACCAAGTACTTTTTCCATTGTTTCCAAATACATACGACGTCTGGTGACTTCTGGTGCTTTCACATATTCAGCATAAACAGCCAAAAAGCGACTGGCTTCACCTTCGGCGTCATTCACCACTTGGGCGAGGTAGGCTTCGGATTCTTCGGCCAAGCGAGCCGCTTCACCCCGAGCGCCTGCAGTAACGCGATTGGCATAGCCGTCAGCTTCTTTTTCCAAACGGTCGCGTTCTTGTTGCGCGGCCTGCACTTCGCGGAAACTATCAATCACTTCGCGCGGCGGGTCGGCCTTGTCGAAGTTAACACGCACCACCGAAATACCTGCTTCGTAACTGTCGAGCGTTTCCTGCACCGCAGCCCGCAGATCTGAGGCGATAATTCCACGATCACGGTTCAATACCGGGGCTAAAGTAGAGCGCGCTATAATGTCACGCATGGCAGATTCTGCCACAGCGCGAATGGTGTCCGTCGGATCAGAAAGATTAAACAAAAATGCTTCTGGATCCGAGACATTCCAAACAACTTGAAATTCAATATCAACAATATTTTGATCCATCGTAAGCATCAGCCCCGTATCGGTTGGACCGTTTCTGCCAGTACCAATATCAGTTTGGCGCTCGCCCGTTACTTGCACAATTTCAGCCTTAACCAATGGCCAAGGCGCAAAGTTCAAACCTGGACCGCCCAAATCAGAAAACTCACCTAAGAAGAGCTCAACAGAACGTTCCTCTGGCCTGACCGTGTAAAGCGAGGCAAAAGTCCAAAAGCCAACCGCTGCCAAAAGCACCAGCATAAAGCCTTGGCGTGTAAACAAAGGCGCAAGAGGATTATCGCCGCCGCCGCCATTACTGCCGCCGCGATTACCTCCGCCCTGTTTGGCGCCGCCACCCATCAAAACACGCAACTGCTCTTGGCCTTTGCGCACCAATTCTTCGATCTCGGGAACCTGTGGGGGCTCATTGCTGGATTTACGCCCGTCACCTTTGTCACGACCATCACCATTGCCGCCACCGCCGCCGCCCCAAGGGCCACCGTTTCCTGACATTCATACTATCCTTTTTGTTTCCTTGATCACTAACTGGTGACTTTCTGGAATATTTCAAGTTTTTATCGAATTTTTCTTATACTTTTGGTAAAATCCTTGTGGGCATCCGGAGCGTCACTAATTCTTCGGCCATTGTAGGATGCACAGCCACAGTCGAATCAAACTGCGCCTTTGTGGCCCCCATCTTCACGGCGATGGCCACAAGTTGGATCATTTCACCCGCATTCGGCCCCACAATGTGGCAGCCCAAGACCTTGTTGCTTTGGTTATTGACCACCAATTTGAAAAAAACCTTTTCCGAATGCCCAGCAAATAGGCTGCGCATGGGCGGAAATTGCACCGTATAGATTGCGGTTTCGCAAAGCTTAACGGCCTCATCCTCGGTTAGGCCTACAGTGCCTATTTCGGGCTGGGTAAAGACAGCCGAAGGGATCAGATTATAATCCATCTGCCGCGTTTTTCCTAAAAAAACGGTATCGGCAAAGGCATGGCCTTCGCGAATGGCCACCGGCGTGAGGTTTATCCTATCGGTCACATCGCCCACCGCAAAGATCGAAGGCACGCAGGTTTGTGAATAGCCGTCAACCTGCAGCGCGCCATTAGCATCGAAACCCACACCCAAATTTTCAAGCCCTAAATTCTTTGAATTTGGCAAGCGGCCCGTGGCAAATAAGATCAAATCTACTTCAATATGCTGACCATTTCCAAAGTCTGCCTGAATGCCCGTTTGGGATTTTTTTAAGTTTTTTACATCGGATTGGGTCAAAATAGTTACACCGCGCGCCTGCATAGCGCTTGCGACATGATCGGCCACCTCGGCATCAAACCCTCGCAAGATCTGTGCACCACGGTAGGCTTGGATAACATGAGAGCCCAAGCCATGAAAAATCGACGCAAACTCTGACGCAATATAGCCCCCACCAACGACCAAAACACGCTCAGGCACATCAGAAAGGTGAAAGATATCATTCGAGGTCACGCCAAGGTCTGCCCCTTCAATATCGGGTACAAAGGGTCTACCTCCAGTGGCAATTAAAATATGTTGGGCGCTGAATATTTGGCCATCTGCAAGCTCAATGGTGTGGGCATCAATCAAACGGGCGCGCTGGTCAAAAACCTGCACGCTAGCGCCTTGCAGCGTGGCACGATAGGCGGCTTCTAGCCGGTCAAGCTCGGCGCTCAGATTGCTCTGAAAGGCGGGCCAATTGCGAGTTGGCGCATTGGCGTTCCAGCCATAGGCGCGGGCATCAGCAATCATTTGCGGATATTCAGATGCAAAGACCATCAGCTTTTTTGGAACACAGCCGCGGATGACGCAGGTGCCGCCCATACGATATTCTTCGGCCAAAGCCACTTTGGCGCCGCCCTCGCCCGCTGCAATGCGCGCAGCACGTACCCCGCCAGAGCCTCCACCTATCACAAATAGGTCAAAATCAAACGTACTCATTTACCATCATCCGCCATAGCAAAAATACGAACGCAATCTTGAGGGTCAAGTACGAAGAAATCCGTCCCCTCGACACTTCGGGTTTCAGAACACCCGTCGGAATGTCCGATGATCACACAGTCGCAAAGCCCTATGAAAAGCCCATTTTCAACAACGCCAGCTATTTGGTTAAGCCCGCGCGCCAAAGCTTCTGCATCGGGAATGCTTTGCAGATGCAAATCCAAAATGAAATTATTTTCATCAGTGCGCAGCGCTACTTTTTCCGTGTTGCGCAAAGTGACCGCCCGCTCCCCAATGCCCAAGTCGGCCAAAAGCACTTCGATCTGGCGTTGGCTGGTCGCATAACCAAAGGGGATCACTTCGACCGGCAAAGGGAACGCTCCCAAGCAAGCGACGTCTTTGGCAGGGTCAGTAATAACGATCATTTTATCTGACGCTTGTGCGACAATTTTTTCTTGCAACAAGGCCGCCCCACCACCCTTGATCAACCTAAAGCTTGGGTCAAATTCATCAGCGCCATCAATGGTCAGATCAAGCCATTTTGCTTCATCCAAGGGGATGATCGGCACATCAAGTGATCGCGCCAATGCTGCCGTACCAGCTGATGTTGGCACGCATTGCACGCGCAGTCCCTCTTTACGAATCCGATCGGCTAGAGCGCGTATCATCCAAGCCGCCGTCGACCCCGTGCCTAGCCCCAAACGCATGCCGTCCTGCACAAAATCAACTGCCCGTTTGGCCGCTGCCAATTTGGCGAATTCAGATGCTGAAAGAGGATTTTGGGGTTCGGGTTTGGTCATGTAAGCATCCTCTACTATTTGCCGCTTTATAGGCAATTTGACTACCTCCCGCGAGGGAAAATCGTCAATAAATCAAAACTAACTGTAATATGCGTGTTTTTTTACCTTTTCAGGTCGCTTTCCGATGTTTAACGCCCTTGCAGCGTGGTTAAATTCGGTCCATATAGCCGCCCGAGGAAACAATGTTTATTTTACACTACCTGCCTGATACCGCGGCCACGATGTTCAATGAAGCAACACGTCTGCGGTTGTGCAATGATCGTAGCCTGACCGAGGAGCAAGCAGCGACAAAGCCTGCCTCACTGAGCCCAGACCACCCTTCCGGGCTATGCCGTTATTTTGGGATTTTGGTCAGATGGATGCAATAGGGCGTAAAGGTTCAACTTGATATGGCCGCTTATCCACATCTCATGGCGCAACGAACAGCTGTTAGAAAATACCCGGCTACCATCAAAGTGGTCAAAAGTGAACAGCTTTTGGGGCGTTATTTCATTCAACCCAGCGCTCAGCGCGCATAGGATTATCATGTTCCTTTCGGTTTTTGATATGTTTAAAATCAGTATTGGACCTTCATCAAGCCATACGATGGGCCCAATGGTGGCCGCTGCTCGGTTTTTGGCGCTGCTAAAGAAAAGTCCCTTTCGTGCGGCAGGGCTTCGGGCCAGTTTACATGGGTCTTTGGCCTTTACCGGCGTGGGCCATGCGTCTGATAGGGCGACAATTTTAGGACTGGCAGGTTTTGAACCCGCAACCTATGACGCTATGCGCGCCGAAGCAGTTTTTGCCGCAATCACATCGAAAAAAGTAATCAATGTTCCAAACCTTGGCACCCTTCACTTTGATCCAGCCAAAGATTTGCTTTTTGATTATAATACGGTACTTTCTGGCCATGCCAACGGCATGATATTGCGCGCAACAGATGCCCAAGGCGACGTGATCTTAGAACAAACCTTCTATTCAATCGGTGGCGGTTTTGTACTGACTGCTGAAGAGCTAGCCAATAATGGCCGCAGCACAGCAAATGCAAAACCCGTTCCCTATCCCTTTGCCACGGCCGCAGAAATGCTGGAAATGGCAAAGGGATCAGGGCAAAGCATCGCGCAGATGAAACGTGCCAATGAACTGACCCACAAAAACGAAACCCAATTGCGCGACGGCATTGCGCAGGTCTGGAGTGTGATGTCGGACTGTATTGATAAAGGCATGGCGGGCACGGGCATTTTACCAGGCGGACTGAAGGTGCGCCGGCGTGCACGCGGTATTCACGAATCATTGTTGGCCGAGCGCGGCATGAACATGGCCCAGCCCCACACAATCAATGATTGGATGAGCGTTTACGCCATGGCGGTAAATGAAGAAAACGCCGCTGGTAGCCGCGTGGTGACCGCACCCACCAATGGTGCGGCAGGCGTGGTGCCAGCGGTCATTCGGTATTATCTGGACCATGTACTGGGCAGTTCGGTCCAAAAAGTTGAAGAGTTTATGCTGACAGCCGCTGCGATAGGGGGGCTTGTAAAACATAATGCATCAATCTCTGGTTCCGAATGTGGCTGCCAAGCTGAAGTCGGATCCGCGGCAGCTATGGCTGCGGCGGGCTTGGCCGCGGTACTGGGGGGAACGCCCGAGCAAATCGAAAATGCCGCCGAAATTGCGCTCGAGCATCATTTGGGCATGACCTGCGACCCCGTGGCGGGTTTAGTGCAAGTGCCCTGCATTGAACGCAACGGCCTTGGCGCGATAAAGGCGGTTTCTGCGGCCTCATTGGCGTTGCGCGGCGATGGGGTGCATTTGGTATCTTTAGATGTATGTATTGAAACCATGCGCCAAACTGGTCGAGATATGAGCGACAAATACAAAGAAACCAGCCTCGGCGGTTTGGCCGTTAACGTACCTAATTGCTAAAGCACAATATGCCACGCGCCCCAGATCAGATTTTGCGTGGCATTTGCTTGATGCTGGGCTTTTGCATTCTCGCGCCCTTGCAAGATGTGGCGTCAAAACTTGCAACCACGGATATCCCTGTGGGGCAGATCACCACCGCACGGTTCATTGTGCAAGGCGCTTTGATGGTGCCTGTAATTTTACTGATGGGCCTTAATTGGCGCGTCTCAGGGCGAATGGTCAAGTTTTTGGCGCAGCGCGCATTTTTTCTGATTTTATCTAACTATTTTTTTGTAATGGCTGTAGCGGTTATGCCTATTGCTGATGCTTTAACCATTGCCTTCATTTTGCCATTTATACTTTTATGGTTCGGAAAGACTCTATTCAAAGACGAGATAGGGCCACACCGAATTTGGGCCAGTTTGGTTGGCTTTAGCGGCGCTTTGTTAGTCATTCAACCCAGCCTAAATGCCTTTGGTTTGGTGGCACTATTTCCTTTGGGAACGGCTTTTTCTTTTGCCGCTTATATTCTGACTACGCGCAAAATGGCGGGCTACATGCATCCGGTCACGATGCAACTGCACACATCAATTATGGGTATAGTTATGTGCTTGCCCGTGATGCTGTGGGCCGATGATACTGGATGGAAAGAGTTTGATCCGCTGATGCCCCAAGGCCTGAATTGGCTTTGGCTATTTGGTGTGGGTTTTTGGGCGGCCATCAGCCATATGTCGATGACTTATGCGCTAAAATTTGCGCCCTCAACGACTTTAGCACCGCTTCATTACTTCGAAATAGTGGCAGCCGTGGCTTTAGGATATTTGGTTTTTGGCGATTTTCCAAATCGTATGACATGGTCAGGTATTGCGGTGATTATCGCCTCGGGGCTTTATATCATTCACCGCGAACGTTTGGCGCAGAGGCGCAGCTAACGCTGCAAGGACTGAACGGTGCGCGCTGCTTGGGCTAAGCGCGCGCGGGGCAAAATGATCAGCATTCCTGGAGTAAAGAAGCGTAAGCGCACATGGCGCGCCGTTACGCGGTTTGATGTGCCCACAAGGCCCATCGGGTCAAGTTTCAGCCCGTCAACAGGCCATTCCAGACCCTGCGACACCCCTGCTACCTGCGCCATGGGGAAAAGCGAAACTCGGTCATTTAGATGCATATCCAAGTCAATGTCACAGCAAGGCGGAGCAGCAAAAATTACGTCACTGGGCCCGACTAAGACGCAAGGTTGGGTGATTTGGCGCAACAATACATTAAACACGGCCAACTCGTGATCTACCCGTCCGCCCAAGGTGCCCAAGGCCAAAATCAAGGGGGCTGAAATGCTGCGTAGCGCCTTATCAAAATCGGTCGTGACCTGCTCAGAGCGCAGATGCAGCCGATCAGGTGCGATAGAAGACCGTGCGTTCAACGACAGGGAATCCATATCGCCATAGACCGCAACGGGCATAAGACCTTCGCGCAACAGAAAATTTGCCCCACCGTCAGCTGCAGCGAACTCAGAAGCGAACTTTTGCACAGCACTAAAATCAGTACGCCGCACAGGTCCACCCGCAACCAAGCCAATAGGCTTTTTCGTGGCGATAATGTGGTTGTAATTATCTGTATTAGTCAAATTTTAACCTTTCAACCGCATTCGCACATTTTCTGTTAAAATTTAGACTTCTTGTTGCCACACCACAAACAGAATTATTTACGTGCGCAGATCAGCAATGAGTTGGCCGAAGGAACTGCCAGTGATAGTTTATATTATAAAAACCAAAGGCAGGCTTAATCTGCCTTCTTCTGAGCGTTTTCAAGTAATCTCGAAAGATTTAACGATCGGTTCCAACACTTGAAAATATTATAGAATCTTACGCTGCTTTTCAAAAGGCAAGGCTGTCTTTTTTTAACAAGATTGCGCTTTTGGAAGACTAGTCTTTGGGCGTTGCGGCTGGATCAGGCTGCCCTACGCCGCGGAAGATAGTACGAAACGGCGCCATCCACAAAAAACCAAGGGCTATATAGATCAGCATTTCTGCCAAAAACGGCAGGCGAGGCAGATTTGTCATTATCAGAATCGTGCCGATCACATAGGCGGGGAGCCATACGAGCAGAACCAGCAATGAGAGCCTTCGGCGGTTTTTATAGGATAGGGTCATATAATATTTCCGTTAATCTGCAAAAGGATCTGTGACCAAAATTGTGTCGTCGCGCTCGGGCGAAGTTGACAAAAGCGCCACAGGGCATTGAATCAATTCTTCAATGCGGCGCACATATTTGATCGCTTCGGCTGGCAATCGCGCCCAAGAGCGGGTGCCAGCGGTGGTTTCGCGCCAACCGAGCATTTCTTCATAAATCGGTTTACAGCGCGCCTGTTGGTCAGCCGCAGTGGGCAGATAGTCCAACCGCTGACCGTCAAGCTCATAAGCCACGCAAATTTTCAGCGTGTCAAAACCGTCAAGAACATCAAGCTTGGTCAAAGCAATGCCCGATACGCCAGAGGTGACGCAAGTTTGGCGCACCAAGGCCGCATCAAACCAACCACAGCGGCGTTTGCGCCCCGTCACGGTACCAAATTCATGCCCGCGTTGCTCCAAACGTTCACCGTCCGCGTTAAAAAGTTCGGCGGGAAAAGGGCCTTCTCCAACACGGGTGGTATAGGCTTTGACAACACCCAAGACAAAATCAATAGCATTGGGGCCAAGGCCCACACCTGTGGCTGCTTGACCTGCGATCACATTGCTAGATGTGACGTAAGGATAGGTGCCAAAATCAATGTCCAAAAGCGCTCCTTGCGCCCCTTCAAATAAAATCCGCTTACCAGCACGGCGCGCATCATTCATCACTTTCCACACTGGCTTGGCATAGGGCAAGACCTGGGGCGCAATCTCAGCCAATTGCTCCAAGAGGCCAGCGCGATTGATCAGTTCCATCCCCAAACCGCGACGCAAAGCGTCATGATGAGCCAAAAGCCGATCAACACGAGTTTCCAATGTGCCGCGATCTGCCAGATCTGCCACGCGAATAGCACGCCTACCAACTTTATCTTCGTAGGCGGGGCCAATGCCGCGGCCCGTGGTGCCAATTTTGGCAGACGTCGTATTGGTTTCACGCGCACGGTCTAATTCTCCGTGCAAAGGTAGGATCAAAGGCGCATTTTCAGCGATCATTAAATTTTCGGTGGTGATGTCAACCCCTTGGCCACGCAGCGTCGCAATTTCCGACAGAAGATACCAAGGATCTAGAACAACACCATTACCAATGACCGACAATTTACCCCCCCTTACGATACCCGACGGCAGCAAAGATAATTTATACACTTTACCATCAATTACCAGCGTGTGACCCGCATTATGGCCACCCTGAAAGCGCGCTATAACATCGGCCCGCTCAGACAGCCAATCAACCAGTTTGCCTTTTCCCTCATCGCCCCATTGGGCGCCTACGACAACAACATTGGCCATGCGATACTGTCCTTCATGAATTTAAAAACCGACACTCTGTATAGTGGCGCATCTTAGGCAGATAAACAGCTAAATTTCGCCAATCGACCCAAAGTGCCCACTTTCTCGGCACGAGGGCTTGCAGAACGGGCAACATCTGCCTAGATAGACCACTCTAGTAAAGAAGGCCCGTGATGGAAAACGTAATTCTCACAACCCATTTGATTCTTGCCCTGCTGATGATCGGCTCGGTATTGTTGCAACGCTCTGAAGGTGGTGCCTTGGGTATGGGCGGCGGAGGCGGCGGCGGCGCCGTATCTGGCCGCTCGGCCGCAACTGCCTTGACAAAGGTAACTTGGATTTTGGCCACAGGGTTTATCATTACCTCAATCGCGCTCACATTGATTTCAGTGGATAAATCTGCGGGCGGATCGGTCATCGACCAATTTGGTGGCACGCCGCCTGTTGTGGAAAGCCAGCCTTTGGCTGCACCTTCTGGTGACGTTTTAAATACGCCGATAGATGCGCCTGCAGCGCCACCGCGCGCTGATGCACCTACGGCAGACCCTGCAAGCAATTAACCCGCTTAAACCCACACCGCGTCCAAGCGATTGGAAACGGCATTTGCAAAACTGCAATTCTTTGTTCCTACTATAGATAGTTTGTCCCTAGGCTATCAAAACATGATCTAGCGGTTGTGTTGCCAAACACATTATTTTCTGTTACCTACTAAATCCCGTGGCAGTGCGGTTTTGCACATAAATTTAGACACGGGGGTTACCATATTATGGCACGTTTTATATTTATTACCGGTGGTGTCGTGTCATCCTTGGGCAAAGGTTTGGCGTCGGCGGCCCTTGGGTCATTGCTGCAAGCGCGCGGCTATTCGGTCAGACTGCGCAAGCTTGATCCCTATTTAAATGTTGATCCAGGCACCATGTCGCCTTTTGAACATGGAGAGGTTTTTGTCACCGATGACGGCGCCGAAACCGACCTTGATCTAGGCCATTATGAGCGCTTCACCGGCGTCTCGGCGCGCAATACGGATTCAGTCTCATCAGGAAAAATATATTCTTCGGTTTTAGAAAAAGAGCGACGTGGCGATTACTTGGGCAAGACCATTCAAGTCATTCCTCATGTCACTAATGAAATCAAAGATTTTCTTAAAGTGGGCGAAGATGAAGTCGACTTTATGTTATGCGAAATCGGTGGCACAGTGGGCGACATTGAGGGCCTCCCGTTTTTTGAAGCTATCCGCCAATTTTCACAAGACAAACTACACGGGCAGTGTATTTTTGTGCATCTGACGTTAGTGCCGTTTGTTGCTGCCTCAGGCGAACTAAAAACTAAACCTACGCAACACTCGGTGAAAGAGTTGCGTTCAATAGGGATTGCACCTGATGTGCTTTTGCTGCGTTCAGAGCACTCGATCCCCGATAAAGAGCGCGAGAAAATAGCCCTCTTTTGCAATGTTCGCAAAGAATCGATTATAGCCGCTTATGATTTAAAAACTATCTACGAAGCCCCCCTAGCCTATCACCGCGAAGGTCTTGATCAGGCCGTGCTGGATGCGTTTAGCATCTCACCTGCACCTAAACCTGTGCTTAAGCGCTGGGAAGATGTAATGGACCGCATGGTCAATGCTGAAGGCGAAGTGCGGGTGGCTATTGTGGGTAAATATACCCAGTTGGGAGATGCCTATAAATCGATTGCCGAGGCCTTGACCCATGGCGGCATGGCGAACCGTACCAGCGTGCATGCACAATGGATCGACGCCGAGATTTTCGAAAACCAAGACCCTGCTCCCTTTCTTGAAGGATTTCATGCCATTCTGGTTCCGGGCGGCTTTGGCGAACGGGGTACCGAGGGTAAAATCCGTGCCGCTCAGTATGCGCGCGAAAAGAAAATACCCTACTTGGGCATTTGCCTTGGCATGCAAATGGCTGTGATCGAAGCGGCGCGAAATTTGGCCGGTTTGACCAATGCTGGTTCCGAAGAGTTCGACCATGAAAACGGTCAAAAGCGCTTTACGCCTGTTGTTTACCACCTGAAAGAATGGGTGCAGGGGAACCATATTTTAGCACGCAAAGTGGACGACGACAAGGGTGGCACCATGCGCCTTGGCGCTTATTCTGCTACACTTGCCGAAGGGTCAAATGTAGCGCATATCTACGGCACGACAGCTATCGAAGAACGCCACCGTCACCGCTATGAAGTTGATATTAGATATCGCGACAAACTGGAAGCTTGCGGTTTGACCTTTTCGGGCATGAGCCCCGATGGCAAATTGCCCGAAATTGTCGAAGTCAAAGACCACCCTTGGTTTATTGGCGTGCAATTTCACCCCGAGTTGAAATCAAAACCCTTTGCGCCACATCCTTTGTTTGCCGACTTCGTGCGCGCAGCAATAGACGTGAGCCGTTTAGTATAATAAATTTCAACGAATATCTGCTTTAGCAGTTTTCAGGTTTTTTAGACTTTTTCTCCTAGTTTGATTTGGTATCGACCATGGAGAAGCTATACTCGAGCATGATAAACATTCATACAAAAATTTATCACCAACACTTATGGTGAAGATCAATTATTCTTGTATCAAACATATTATATTTTACCATTTAATTGACCTTAGTAAAATCACATTTGGGAAAATTGGCAGACCGTAGGGGAGTTGAACCCCTCTTCCCAGGTTGAAAACCTGGTGTCCTAACCGATAGACGAACGGTCCGCATTTAGTGGGTGTGATTTACCCAAGCTCCGCTCTGCATGCAAGAGTAAAAACGAAAAAAATCAATTATTATGCACGCGCCGCATCTTCAAGGCGAAGTTGAACCTTCGTGCGCCCGCCAAAACTGTTGAGCTCAAGACGTCCGGCCAAATTAAAACGTGTGGCCCCCGCATTTTCAAGTAAGGCCAACGGGCCTTCCATCGCCCCAAAGGCGATTGCGTCCAGTTTAGGGCCCAATCCGTCAGAAAATCTGAGCCGCAGATGGTTTCCCCCAATGCGCCGTCCACTGACTGCTTGTGCAGCAAAGGCAAATCGCGGCGCCGCAGCACTAGCACCAAAAGGCCCTGCGCTTTCGATCTTTTCGATCAAGGCAGCATTCACGGCAGGGGTCATAAGCAGACTATCAATGCGCAGATCTTGAGGCCCCCCTGTCCCAACACCTTGGTGCGCCAACAGTTCACTTAAACGTGCCATGGCACCCTCAAGCTGGTCGCGCGACAGACTTAGACCTGCTGCCATCTTATGACCTCCACCCTTCAGCAAAAGACCCTCAGAAGCCAACCTCTGTACGGCCACCCCCAGATCGACCCCCGCGATCGAACGGCCCGACCCTTTGCCCGCATCACCATCAAAGCCTATGACCACAGCGGGGCGGTTTGTGGTTTCTTTCAGCCTTGCCGCGACGATGCCCACAACACCCGGATGCCACCCGTCGGCGGCAGCCCAGACCAAGGGGCCGTCAAAGCCACGCGTCTCGGCTTGAGCTAGGGCTTGCACCCGCACAGCCGCTTCGACTTCGCGCCGCTCAGCATTGAGAATTTCAAGCCTTTGCGCCAAAGCTTGGGCTTCATGTGGGTCAGTCGTGGCCAACAGCCGCGCGCCCAAATCAGCCTGCCCAATGCGCCCACCCGAATTAATGCGCGGGCCCAGTACAAAGCCCAAAGAATAAGCGCTCGGCGCGGTATCAAGGCCTGCACCATCGGCCAAAACTCGCAGCCCAAGCCTTTCACGCCGTGCCATAACCTTCAGACCTTGGCGCACAAAGGCGCGGTTCACACCAATCAATGGAGACACATCGGCCACGGTGGCCAAGGCCACCAGATCCAAAAGCCCCATCAAGTCTGGTCCTGTTTGGCCCAAGGTCCGCAATTGGCGATTGCTTTCGACCAGCATCAAAAAAACCACGCCAGCCGCACAGAGATGGGACAATGCTCCATCTTCATCCTGGCGATTAGGATTCACAATGGCCAGCGCTTCGGGCAACGTTTCACCGCCCAAGTGGTGATCCAGCACAACAACATCAGCCGCCTTCGTTGCCTCAATCGGTTCATGCGACAGCGTGCCACAATCGACACAAATTATCAGATCATGTTCTGCTGCCAAAGCTCGCATTGCTGCCACATTAGGTCCGTAGCCTTCGTCGATACGGTCAGGAATATAAAGCGTTGCCTGATGCCCCATGTCACGCAGCCAAGTCAAAAGGAGGGCCGCCGAGGCACCACCGTCTACGTCATAATCGGCAAATATAGCTATTTTTTGTTGCTTTTGTAGAGCCTCAATAAATCGCTCAGCCGCTTTATGCATGTCGCGCAGGCTATGAGGGTCTGGCAAAAGATCACGCAAGCTCGGGGTCAGAAATTTTTCAATCCCATCAAATTGAACACCCCGTTTGGCCAATATCATGCACAGCGCCATTGGCAAATGGCTTTGTTGGGCCAAGGCTTCGGCTGCGCGATGTTCGCCATCGCTTGGTCCGATCCAGCGGCGACCCAAGAGCGAAACTTCAACATTTAAAAAAGCGGCTTCATTCATCTGCTCTGCCTGACCCAGTGCGCTACTACCTTCAAGTAAATTCTGCTCAGTGGTTTATTTTATCCCATAACCGATGGGCACGCGGCAACTCATGCGCCGCATTGATCCGGTTTTTGACCGCATCGATAGAATTTCCAAAATCATGCATCCCCGTCATATCTGATACCATCAAGCATTGATCCCTGCGTGACACCCGTTGCTGCGAAAATCACATCCGCGGTGACCAGAGCATCGCCGGTGTAAATGCAGTCGAATTCTATGATGCCAGCACGGCGGGCCCAGGCGTGTTCATCGTCGTTGCGAAACAAAAGCTGAGCATAAATTTGACCACCCATACATTTGGGTGGCGGCTGCCACGGCTCCTTCGGGGGTCCACCCGAGCCCATATAGATACCAATCCCCGTACGTACTGGTTCGGCGCAGTGGATAACGTCGATCTTGGAATCCCTGATCAAGCGCTATTTTAGCCTCCTGTACCATCATTGGCCTATCCTTAAGGGGTGGTCACAGGTACAGCAAGTTTGATGGCGCTAACAGTTCAAACTATTTCAAACCTGCTCGATTCGCAAGACAACGGGCGCCTCGATCAGCACGCCGGTCGACTTAAAGCGCTCAATCGCTTGTCCGATGGCGATGGGTGCGGCCTTATGTGTCACAATCAGCACGGGGGCATGCGCACCTTTATGGCCATATTGGCGCATCTGGTCAATCGAAACGCCAGCATCACCCAAAGCAGTGGCAATTTTAGCTAAGGCGCCTGGTTCGTCGCGCAACACTGTACGAATATACCAGGGCATGGGGGTCGCACTTTGTACAGCTTTGGTCTTTTGCAATTTACGGGCAGGAATGCCGAAGGTGGGAATGCGCAAACCGCGCGCAATGTCGATTACATCGCCCATCACTGCACTTGCGGTCGGGCCCATGCCTGCGCCTGCGCCGCGCAGCACAATTTGCCCCACCGCATCGCCTTCAAGCACTACCATATTGGTACCGCCATCTAATTGCCCAAGGTGGCTTTCGACGGGCACGAGGCAGGGGGTCATGCGCTGTTCAAGCCCAAATTCGGTCATATGCGCTACGCCCAAAAGTTTAATCCGGTAACCCATATCGGCCGCTAGGGTAATGTCATCGATGGAAATCGCGCCTATTCCTTCTAGGACCACAGATTCAAACTGAACTTGCGTACCAAAGGCAATCGCAGCTAGAAGTGAAAGCTTGTGGCCAGCATCAATTCCGCCAACATCCAGTTCAGGATTAGCTTCCACATAGCCTAGAGCACGCGCCTCTTCGAAAACAGTCTCATATGGCAATTGGCCTGATTGCATCCGTGTAAGAATATAATTGCAGGTGCCGTTCATCACGCCCATTACACGGGTGATTTGATTGGCGGCAAGCCCCTCTGTCAGAGTCTTAATCACAGGAATGCCGCCGGCAACAGCCGCCTCAAACCGGACCATCTGACCGGAGGCTTCTGCCAAAAGAGCGAGTTCTTGACCATGCAAAGCCAGCATAGCCTTATTAGCCGTCACAATATCTTTGCCCAAAGATAGCGCCAAACGAGCAGCCTCAAGCGCAGGTCCCTCTGAACCGCCCATCACTTCTACAAACACGTCGACGTCATTGCGGGCTGCTAAAGCGACGGGATCGGATTCCCAATCATAGCTTGATAGATCAACGCCACGGTCACGGCTTTGGTCGCGTGCGCTAACAGCCGAGATAATGACTGGTCGTCCAGCACGAGCGGCGATCAGATGGGCATGATTTTGTACGATCTTAACAATGCCGACACCAACCGTTCCTAATCCAGCCAAACCCAAACGAAGCGGCGCTGTCATGGTTTTCTCCTAAATATTAAACAAGTTTCTTTTACCGCTTTGCCAGCCCTCTTGCAACGCGGCAATCAAGAGTGCTCGGGAATTCAGATAGGCCTAATAGCCTGCAAGCGCTTTGCCCTGCTGTTCCAGTTAGCCAGCAATATCAGCTTCACGCGGCTGATTAATTAAAGCGTTGATTTCCGACATTGGCAAGAAGGGTGGAACCCTACCCTGTGGTGGAAATTCAGCGCGCCTAGAATCAAGCGCAGGGAAGCGTGTGCAGGCCGATGCCAAAGATAGGCTCACAAACCCGACCCCAAGCCATAGTGCTAGGGTCGAAGGCCAATATTTAAAACCAAACCACTTCATCAGTGGGCTGGCTTTATAAAGGTGCCATTGCGCAAATCTTCCATAGCTTGACGCAATTCGGCTTGAGTATTCATCACAATGGGGCCGTGCCAAGCAACGGGCTCTTGAATAGGCGCTCCTGAAACTAGCAAAAATCTAATGCCATCGGGGCCAGATTGCACTGAAACCTCGTCGCCCGTGCCAAATTGCAACAGCGTGCGGTTGCCCGAAAGATCACGAATATTGACCTCTTGCCCCATTACTTCTTTTTCCAACAAAACACCTTTGGGGCGGCTGGAATCACGGAAATTTCCATTACCTTCAAATATATACCCAAAAGCGCGACGATAAGTGTCGGCCTTAAAAATTTTACTCGTATAGGGCGGCACACAAATATCAAGATATTGCGGATCGGCAGCGATTCCATCGACTGGGCCGGTTTTCCCCCAAAATGAACCAACGATGACTTTAACAATCGTGCCGTCATCATCTATGATTTCGGGGATCTCTTTGCTCTTAACATCTTGATACCGCGGCTTAGTCATTTTTAAAGAACTGGGCAAATTCGCCCATAACTGAAAGCCATGCATCTGCCCCTTGGCGTTTCCTTTAGGCATTTCTTGGTGCAAAATACCTGATCCAGCAGTCATCCATTGCACATCGCCACCGCACAAAGTGCCTACATTGCCCAAACTGTCGCCATGTTCGACGGCACCCACCAATACATAGGTGATTGTTTCAATACCGCGATGCGGATGCCAGGGAAAGCCGCAATAGTAATCTTGCGGCAGTTCATTGCGAAAATCATCAAACATCAAATAAGGATCAAGCTGTTCGGGATTTGTAAAACCAAATGCACGATGCAAGTGTACGCCTGCGCCTTCGGTTGTGGGTTGAGCGACGGCTTCGTAAGTCACTGGTCGAATAGACATTGGCTTTTTTCCTAAATCTGGCATTAATAAAAGGTATTCATCTTTTTTTTAAAAATGACATCCTAAATAAATATAATTTCCAATAACGCAAAAAACTGGTTTAACTGCCATTTTAAAAAGCAGAAAATCCATTTTCAATTTATAGGATTTGTATACTCAATAGTTGCCACTATTTTACAGCATTTTTTATAGCCTCTAATGCACTCACCCATAAATCTGATCATTTTGAGTATTCTAATTGAATGACTATAGCCGCCTTTTCAGCACATGCTATATATTTACCACTTTTTAGCCAAAATGTATATTAAGCATCAATTTTACGAAACATGTACGTATAAATAACTATGTGGGGCCGCACCATAAGCTTAACATAGCCGAGCTTCTTCAGCTCACGCCCCACAGTCGATTAGTCGCAAGCGCACAACCCCATGGATCTCTGGGATAGGACCACTCTCGACGATTGCCACTAGCCCCTCGCCTTGCGCATCACTGAGTTTGGAGCGCCTGCTAGGCGCCTTGCCATCAATCAGCCCTTCCAAACCGCGGGCATTGAACCGCACGGCCCAGCCGCGCAAAATCTGTAGACCCACTCCGCCAATCCGCGCCGCATCGCAGCGGCAACTGCCATCGTAAATTTCCGTCAGCGCCCGCTGCCTTTGGCACTGGATTGGTTTCGTCTTCCGTACCAAGCGCCGCAACGTCGCCCTGTCAAAATCCCACCATAATTCTATTGCTGCGCCCATCGCTACGTTCTCCCTAACTCAATCCAGTCAAGAACATCTGGCCGTATCTATGCAAAACTGGCTCTCAAATCGCGTTTTCGAAGACTGCGAAGCTATCGTTAATGCTGACTGTGAGGCCTGGAACAAATTCATCGCACAACCTCAAAAAATCAAATCAATCGGATCACGAAAATAGGAAAATGCAGGTCAATCTTAAGAGCCATTGGTATCGCCCCAACTGAAGCCAAGGAGGCATTCAATGCAAACTTAGAAAACCTTGATATCGTAACCTGACATTTAAACAAAATACCCTCCAGTGAATCCGTGGCGGCCCACTGCACCTATACGCCTTACTCTACAATCGGCAACTGGCTCAATTAACCTTGGGCAGTAAGACGCCCTTGCAAACGATGAAGGAGTCGTACAAACTCAAACGCGAGTTGTTCAACAAGCTGCCATACTACCTGATGGGATGTGACAGTTAAAGTTGGAAATTTGTAAATATGATCGGTCTGATTCTGCAAGGACTTCAAAAAACCCTGGTTGTTGCCGATCAGGACCCGACAGGGGGAGTAATAACACAATGGTCAAAAAAACATACAACCGTCCAAGCGGTGTGCACACACCGTTCAGTCACTACTCCCATTCGGTGGTGGTTGAGGGAATCGACAAGTTGATAATGTGTGCCGGGCAAGTTTCCGGTGACGAACATGGAAACATACTTGGCCCAGATGACTTTGAAGCTCAAGGCGAGCTGGTAATCGCAAACCTCAAGAAGGTTCTCAACCAGGCAGGCGCTGAACTAACCGACGTTATCAAACTAGTGAGTTATGTTTGTAGCACGCACGACGTTAAAAAGCTACGTGCCCTAGTAAAGAAACATTTTCCAGACAACCCGCCAGGCAACACAATTTGTGTGATTCGCGGACTAGCACATCCAGACTATCTTCTCGAAATCGACGCTACTGCAGCTATCTGATTTCACGAATAATTGATCTATACTCCAAGACTGGCAATATGCGAGTTATGAGTTGGCGTATTGGGTGTGATGGTTTCTTTTTTCGTTATGATACGTTCTCACTTCCTTACGCCGAAAGTCGCCGCTAGCTCGAGCAGTGCATGCTTCGTCAACGCTAAAACCATGGGATTGCGCGACGTGCGAATGCACTGTTGCTGCATGGCTATGGTAAATCATGCACACAAATCGCCTAATTTTAGCATCTCGGCGATGACACGATCCGCAGTTGCTGCAAGGCCTATGGCAGGGATGGCTGGAAAAAGTTGGCGATTGATGGCTGGCAAGGCGGCAGGTCTCGGATGGGAGTCAGTCAGAAAAGTGCCTTGGCTGCCTGGCTAGAGACGCAGTTTCGCCGCTCCATAGGCACGATCTGAGCGCAGATATTGGTCAAGTTCGGCTTCCACTATTCCCATTCGGGTTGCTTGAAACTCCTGCGTCGTCTGGACTTTGGATACCACAAGTCAAAGGCGTTGCCGCGGGTAGCCGACGAAGCAAGGCGGGCGGGCGGGCTTCATAGCCTTCTACGAAGAGCTGCCTGTCACTTCCGGTGAGGTAGTATCGCTGTTTATTGAGCAGCTGAGATTTGAGTTTACGCCAGTTTTTCATGGCCTACAACGGAGGCGTTTGAATCTTTTGGGGAGAAAGTTTGCCAATCCAAATTAGTGAACGAAGCCCTGCCTGTAACGCGCATATACGATACATCCAATTCCGACAGTTACAAACAACAGCCCAATAACTTGCCACGGACTGATTGGTTCTCGGTAAACCAGCCCACCAAAAGTTGTAGCAATAACAATTGAGCCCCCATACACCAGCGGTGTCACAAACCCGACATTACCACCAATACTGAAAATGCGCGCCAACGCCATTATAAAAGCAGCGACGCCTATTCCACCTATAATTGCCCAAACAATCCCTTTGGCATTGTTTGGTCCGTCAAGCGCTGCCCCAGATACCATGAACAATCCGAGCGGCACAAAGGTTCCCAGTGCGTTGACGATAGCAGCTACAAGATTTGAATCCGTGAAGAGTGAGGCGCGGCTTATGGCGACAAGAAACAAGGAGTAAGCCACCGTGGCAACTAGCACGAGCCAGACCATCTGTGTTCCCTCCGTCACTGTGGTAATTACACAATCGACAAATTGAGTGCTACTTGGCTTGTCAATACGTCTATCTAGCTTTACGCCATTTCACAAGTAATTAGGGTTCATCATTAGCTGTATGACTAATTTTTGCCATAAGTATATAAAAAAGCGTAAAAAATAAGTATGCGCGTCGATCTATTTTGTTCGAAATGAGATGCCTTTCAAATTTAAATGACGAAAGGTTACTTAAAACGCATAATTTTCAAAAAAATACAGTATACCTCATGGAAATATCTCTTAATGAAATATCAAAGAGGATTAATTATGACTCATGCTAACATAAGAAAAATTGTAACTGTTGTTGATGAAATTCATACCGAAATGGGGCAAAAAATAGTTCCCCCAACACGTAGAGCAGCAGCCATCGCAGTAATCGAAAACCCTTTAGCCGGTGTTTATCAGGAGGATTTAGAGGATTTAATGATTATAGGAGCGGAACTAGGGGCATTATTAGGAAAGCGCTGTGTCGAAGCGCTAGGGATAAAACCAGCCGAGGCACAAAGTTATGGGAAAGCAGCCCTAATCGGTGAGAATGGAGAACTGGAACACGGGGCTGCTTTATTGCACCCCAGAATGGGAGCGCCGCTGCGGTTGGAAGTAGAGAAAGGTGCGGCACTAATACCATCGTCAAAAAAACGTGGCCCAATGGGAACTGCTTTAGATATCCCTCTAGGCCACAAGGATGCTTCTTATGTGCAAAGCCATTTTGATGGAATGGAAGTTAGGGTGAATGATGCCCCCCGTGCAAACGAAATTGTCGTTGCAATAGCTATTACTGATTCTGGCCGCCCCCTACCGCGGGTTGGTGGTCTAAAATCTTCAGAAATAAAGGGTGAAGATGGCCTCCGTTAAAAGATGAAATCATCATTCACCAGTTAGATCATACTATGTGTTTGCATGTGGGGCTCGGTTAGGTTCCTTACCCTAGTTGCTTTTTCTTAATCTCAGCAAAGACTCGTTTAGCAGCAATCATGGCGCCTCGTACCGATGGCACACCCATATAACCTAATAAATAGAGCATTGTTTCGAGCAATTCATCCTCAGCACATCCTTGTCCGATAGCAAAACGCAGATGTATGGCTAATTCATCTTCACGAGCCGTTGCCAGATCAGAAACCGCACAGATCGATGGGCGTGTTTTTGTATCTAAGCCCGGACGGGTCAAAAGTGCGCCAAGGACTGTCTCCCCAGCAACATCAAGGAATTTACGCGTGATTGGGCCTCCATAACCGGTATTATTGGCCTTTTCGTATGCAGCATCGCCATACATGCTGAGGTGCTATCCTACGTTGCTCTACCAGCCAGTCCAACATAGGGCATAAGGTCATCCTGTACCCGATCAATCATGGTCTGGACGGCGCCTACTTCAGGATGCCGAATGGGCCGTGTCAGCTCTACATCCAAGATTGCGGCATTATCCGTGTGGATGAGATAGTTCGTGAAGTACGCAAGATAGGCAGGTCACCACGCGCTCCAGTCTATTGAGATGCTGGATTTCAATGTCAGATAAACTTAGACGCAACAGAGCTAGCTGCGCAAAATGCGGTGCCATCAAGTGAGTTTACGTACTCCCGAACCGCGCGCGTGGCGCTTTATTCGGATCAATGACGCCTAAGTTCCAGTCTGCCTTGGGCGTGGACTTTTAGCGAGTTGCATCGGCTGAGTATCGTTGGCCACTCGCCAATCTAGCCTGGATGCATTGCGCAACCACCATCTCAAATACATGCCGCGGATGCCATACATTTCACTTTACTGGAGCGGTCTCAACCCAAAACTGACTAGTGAACTTGATTTACTTTGGAAACATAGATTCCACCTTTTAGCCATCACTCGAAGGTGGGAGTCTGCTGTTTGTACTGCTAAGCGCAACCAGACGCTCTAGAGCTCTGTTCCACTCCTAAAGCGCCTTGTTGACCTCAGGCTGATTCAAATAAGCCGCATCAAAATGAGCCCCCCGTACAGCATGATCCAAAAAGGAAAAAACACGGAATTTAGAACGATCAGCCTATATAATCGGCGCTCCAGAACTGGTGCAATCAGTCAACACATCTCCTGACTTCAACATCTCGGGCAGTTACATAAGTTTTTTCAAAGAACCACGGGTTCATGTTAAAGGGGATGATGCTCGTCGTTAAATCTATAAGCCATTGAATAAATTAATTATTATAGTGATGGATTGGACAGTGGAAGCCCAAGTAGGGCACGCCCATACTCTGACCCATTGGAATCGAAATTCTGTGTCACGTGACGGGTCGCCACGAGAATATCAAGAAACACTCGGCCTATATTGTTGTCCATATATGCGCTCCGTGCACCAGCCAAATCCCAGAGAATCTTTGCAGCATCACAGGAGCGTTGACCAGCATAGGCAGCGTTACTGCGGTAGTTGCTGCGCTCAATGGCGCCAGGTTGATATTCCAGACTTTCAGCTAGCTCCATGATCTCCTGACAGTCTTTTCTAAGCAGTGCCTCTGCGGCCTGCAAATGGGCGGATGCCTCGGCGATCTTGACTTGTTGGGTTTGGTAGGTGCCCCTCTCCTGTCCCGACATGATGGTGACGCTTTTTTGGGACTGCTTCAGATATTCATCAAACATATATTGAGCCATACCAACAACAGATGCACTCAACAAAATCCCAAAGACCATGTAGACTGGAGGGCGGTAAAGCACGCCCAGATTGGTATTGTTCCTTGCAAAATTACCACCCCTAAAACTATCAATCGTCACAATCATGTGGTCAGGAATAAAAAGGTCTTTCACCTTTATATCATGACTTCCAGTACCTTTCAGTCCGATCCCGTGCCAGGTATCAAAAACTTCAACCTGTCCTGCTTGAACCAGAAAATAAGATTCCACTTGCGGCTCGCCGCTACGAGAACCTTCAACCATTCCCGACAGAATGCACCAATCAGCTCCAAGGATACCTGTAACGAAGGGCCATTGACCAGATAGGCTACCCCGCCTTTGACCCGTTTCCCATTGCCCATCCGAGGAATGAGGATCCCCGACACCAGTGCATCTGGTTTGTCCTTCCATATTTCATCCTGGGCTCGCTCTGGCCAGCATGCAATCATATAATTGTGCACGATGTATTGCGCCAAAACCCAGGACGTTGAACCGCAGCCAATAGCGATTGGGATCAGCACATCTATCATCGAATGAAGTGGAAATTCCATGCCGCCGTAGCATGAGGGCTGAAGTATGCGTGCTATCCCAGTTCGGCGAATGTCGTCACAGGTCGCATCTGGCAGGCGACGCAATGAATCAGCCTCGGCAATTCGATCGCGGATGATGGGGGTCAGGCAAAAGCACCGTGCGATAAGTTCATCGTAGGTATCACCTAGGACGTATCTTTTATTCAATTTTTCAGATTTTTTATCTAACGCCATTTCTCCAGCACTCCTGATTCCCCTGAAGATTTATAGAATTGACGGCAGGCGCTCAATTTGCAATGCTAATAAAACATTAAATCAGAAAGGACACAAGATGGGCCTACAGATTAACAATTCTGATTGGCCGCCAAATGTGCGCGAAGAATTCATTCAAAACCAGAAAAACGGTGTAGTTGGTACCGTGCTTGTTTCCGAAAATTTACGTGTTCGGGTTTGGCATATCCGGTTAAAACCCAGGGAGCGCATGCCATTTCACCGTCATGCGCTTGATTATTTTTGGACTGCATTGGCACCTGGCCGCACAGTTTCTCATCAACTAGATGGCAGTACAACCGAACATTCCTACGAAGTTGGTGAAACCTTTCACATGAACTTCGCGTCGGGTGAGTTTATGTACCACGATCTGGAAAACATTGGTGACACGGAATTAGTTTTCACGACGGTTGAATTTTTAGAAAGTGCCAACCCGCCGATCAGTGTTCCCAATGAAGTTCGCCTAGGCTTATAAATACAGTCTGACTATTGCGGCAATATAAGTAACGGTGTGGGATGTCCGTAGAAATAATGCACACCAATCTTTGATGCGGCTAAAACAGCACTTCACCAGATTTCTGTTTTAGCGGCTGGAATGTAGAATTTTTAAGTGCACGCAGCCAGTCACGCAAGTAATTCGCGCCATAAACCCGATCCGCATTCACAATTTATTGTTTCCAGACGACTGACTTGAGGTAATATTTTTTATGAGATATATTCTCTTCTTTCTCGCCTAAAAAGGTTTTGTGTGGGTATCACAAACGAACTCAAAAACCTTACCACATTAATTTTCGTTGAGCCTAACCTTACCTGCCGCTCCTATTATACCAATCCAACGTAATTCTGGCTTAGCTGGGATTCCCAAATAGGTAATATTATGTTTCATTCATGGAAAAGGAGGTTCGTCATGGGTTCATTTGTTCCATTTCGCACTGATTTTGATGCCACTGGACTGCGTGATCTTGTGCGCAAGTGCGGTGATAACCGCCAGATACGCTGGTTACTGGCGTTGGCAGCTGTTTAC
>JASDRS010000023.1:0-150408 GCA_041441915.1 Paracoccaceae bacterium
TGCCTTGGGTGGGCGAGTTGGCCGACAAGAAGGCAATCCTACCGATTGACGATTTAATCGACTCTGCGGGCTATAACCCCTCAGATTTTCATAGTGCTGCCTATAAAGGTTCTTCATGGCGCGGGGCGCAATTTGGACTGCCTATCCAGCCAACCGTAGAGCTGTTGTTCTGCCGGAGGGATTTATTTTTCGAGGCTGGACTGCCAATCCCCAAAACAATTGATCAAGTAAGCTCTGCCGCCCGCATGTTGCATCGAACGGCGTTGAATTTGTCGGGTATCGTGATGAATTTTGGACGTGGGACACCAGTGGCGCATACTTTTATTCAAACAATGGCAGATTTTGGACGTCCGATGATTAATCTGAGCGCGTTGGGGGATGATTTTGACGTCGAAGCTATTGAAGGCCACAATTTTCGACCTCAGATTGACACTGAAGAAGGGCATGAGACTGCGAACTTCCTGTACGAATTGCGCCCTTTTGCGCATCCAGAAAGCATGGTTTGCAACTGGGACCGTCGGATCAGAATATTCGCAAAGGGGCAAGCTGCGATGACCTATGGATGGTCCATTCGCGCGGCGAAATTCGAATTAGACACTTCCTCACCCGCGCACGGCAACGTCACATATGCACCACATCCGCCCGCAAAGACACGAAAATCCGTGACACCTATTGGCGGCTTTTTCTTTGCATTGCCGTCTGGGTTGACGAGTGAACGTCAAAATATTTCTTGGAAAATGTTGGAGTATCTGACGCGGCCTGAAATGATGAAGTGGTACGTTCAAAACGGCAACATCACCAGCCCCCGCTTTTCCACCAGTGCCGATCCAGAGGTGCAATCCAAGAACGCACTGATTGGTCAGATTGATACACTGGAACGCCAAGGCGGTCTGCAAACTTGGCCCCGTCCGCCGGTTCCAGAGTTCAGCAGCATCCTCAGAATTTTGGGCAACCACATTCACATGATGCTGCAGGGCGAAACCTCAATCTGTGCGGCTTTGACGCAATCTCAGAACGAGATTGATCGACTTATGCGAGCGAACGGGCGCTATTGATTTCCACTTCAGATAGCATGAATCATTTTGGACATCTTTCGTATCGCGGTTTTAAAAGTCGCACCGTATCTTCCAAACTCGAAGTTTGAAACGACCAGGCATGGTGACCCGGAAAAGGATTGGGGGGGGGTACACGCGGTATGGCTATGAATTCAAAAGCAGAACGCCATTTTTATTTTTTTGCGGCAGCAATAAAGATGCCAGCCCTACCGGAGCTGTTGCTTGATGAATTGGGTGCGATATTTGTTTGGAAGGCGGGCCGTCTACCTATACTGTCCCGCCAAGCGATCCATCGAGTCCGGTCAAATTTTCTCCACCTGCCATCATTTTCTGCAGTTCTTCGGGGCCAATTTCACCACGTTTCGCTGTGCCAAGCGTAGTGCCGCGATTTAAAACCGTAAAACGATCACCGACGGCCAATGCGTGCCGAATATTGTGCGATATAAAAACTACTGCGACGCCTCCGGTTCGAACTTTATCAACAGTCGACAAAACTTTTGAGGTCTGGCGCACACCCAGTGCAGAGGTTGGCTCGTCCAAAATCAAGACTTTAGCTCCGAAATAAACGGCGCGAGCAATTGCTATGATCTGGCGCTCACCTCCAGATAGTGTGCCAACGGGCTGGTCCGGTCCGCGCAGGTTGATACCCATAGCGGCCATTTCAGACATGGTGATTCGGTTGGCGGTCTCTTGGTCGAAATGTTTGATACCAAAACGGCGAACCTCCGGTTCGTTACCCATGAAAAAATTCCGCGCGACCGACATTAATGGGATCATCCCAAGATCTTGATAAACTGTCGCAATTCCACGGGCGATGGCGTCGTGAGGTGTCTTAAAGTTAACAGGCACATCGTCAAAATATACTTGGCCTTCAGTCGGTTGGTGAGCCCCCGACATGACCTTGATGAAGGTTGATTTGCCAGCACCGTTATCGCCCAGCAGGCAGTGGCATTCACCAGGTTTGATATCAAAGGACACTCCATCGAGAGCAATCACCGAACCGAAGTGTTTTTTAATATTTTTGAGCTTCAGAATTGCGTCAGCCATGTCAATCTCCAGCACCAATCACCGCTCGGCGGATATAGGTGTTTATGATCACCGCAACCAATAGCAACCCGCCCAGAAAGACTCTGAATAAAGACGACTCGGCGCCCGAGAAAAACAAACCTTGTTGGACTACTCCAAACATAATCGCACCCAGCCCGGCGCCGATCACAGACCCGTAACCACCGGTCAGCAATGCCCCACCAATCACCACACAGATGATCGCTTCGAACTCTTTCAACAGGCCCCGGTCGGCCCCGGCTGACCCAAATTCAGTCACCTGACACATTGCAAAAACGCACGCACAAAAAGCTGTGAACATAAACATCAGAATTTTGACGCGGTTTACGGGAATTCCGGCATATGCCGCGGCATGCGCGTCCCCCCCCGCTGCAAATATCCAGTTTCCAAATTTGGTTTTGGTTAGCAACCACTGGCCAAAAATGATCAGACCTATCGCCCAAATGATCAGCATAGGAACACCGCTGACAACAGGTTGCCCTTTAAAGTTCCCACGCGAAAACACCTCAATCCAACCCTGATTTCCCATCCATTGGAACACACCAGTAAGAACTTCACCGCCAAAAAATGGGGCAAGCCAATCATCTTCGGCCAACGGCCGCATGCCACTTAGAATAGTTTTTTGCGTTGTCGTGATCGACATAAATATCGTTAGACCGCGGAGGATATACAGGAATGCAAGCGTCACAATAAAACTGGGCAATTTCGTCTTGATTACTAGAAACCCGTTCACTGCGCCGAGCAGTATGGACAGGATGAACGCAATGATAATGGACAGCCATACTGGCAATCCAAAATGGATTGAGCCAATCGCAAGGACCATCCCGGAAAACCCAATCATCGATCCGACTGAAAGATCAAACTCGCCAGCTATCATCAACAAACAAGCGCCACTAGCGATAATCGCGAATTGCGCAGCGACAACGGACCAGTTTCGAATTCCATCTGGCTGAAACATCCCATTGTCGGATGCGATCAAAAAAAAGAATATAAGAACCAGAACGGTTCCGCAAAACGCTCCCATTTCGGGGCGATGCAGTGCTCGTTGCGCGAAAGACTGGTCTTTAACCCGCTCATCAGACATTTTTCTTCCTCAATAAACTGGATGACGGGGCCGATGTCTAAGCCCCGTCACTTATTATATCCTGACCTGATTTACCGGAACTTGCCAGCCAGCTTTTCAACCAGACCAATGTTATCCTTGGTCGTGAAGCCAGGACCGGAGTTGATGTGATGCGGGATGCGAACTCCATAGCGGATATAATTGGTCAGCAGGTTTGCCGCCAAATACCCCTGAAAGAACTGCTGCTGGTCGATGGACCACTGCAGCACACCAGATTTTAGCGCCTCAATCATCTCATCCGAGAGCTCGAACGAGCCATAATAGATTTCACCCGCCATACCAAGCTCTTCGAGAGCTTGTAGCGCCGGATTAGCACCATTTGGGCCAAGCGTCAGGATTGAAGGAGCGTCAGGGTGTGCTTTGAGATAGGCGAAGATCCTGTTCTTAGCTTCGATGGGGTCGCCGCCGATATCAACCATGCGGTCTCCCAGTTCTATCCCCAGGCCTGCCGCATATCCAGCACAACGGTCGGTTAATGGGATGTTACCAATTTGGTGATTGAAGCAAACGAAGTCAGTGATACCGTCCGCTTTCGCACGAATGCCAGCAACACGACCAGCTTCAAACTCTGGCTGACCAATGTGCATAAGCGCACCCATGGCCTCAGATTGTTCCTGCGTGCCAGAATTGACTGTAATCACTGGCATGCCAGAATCAACTGCGCTGGTGATTGCGTCACGCAGTGCGTCATAATCCCCAATCGTAACAATCATTCCGTCATAATCAGCTGCGGCAGCTTGCTCGACAATGCGCGCCATGTCGGCAGAGTCACCAGTCGGCGGGTTGCGGATGTCGACAGTGATGCCCATTTCCGATTCCAACTGATTGATTGTGTTTTTGATGGTGTTCCACCAAAAATCTTCATCTCCTGAGTGGTAGATAAAGACAAGTTTTTCGCCCTCCGCCATTGCTGGCGCGCCAGTAAAGGTCATCGCAGTTGCAGCAACGATAGCGACTGATCTTAGTAGTTTTTTCATTTTCTAACTCCCAATTTCATATCCAAATTCAGGCAGTCGATCTGGTCCATCCGCGCATTCCTAGGGGCAGCACACGAACAGACAATTTCGCAGTTCTGCCGCAGGAGCACCTTTTGGCAGTCAGAAGATTTTTTACACCCCGTAGATGTCCGGAATGGACATTTTATTCACGCCACACTTGTTCGTATGACTTAGCGGCTTACGTAGTCAGGGATTACAGCACAGTTCTCTTTGGCCGATTGCGTACAGGCCAGAGCAATTTCAAGTGCTACGCATCCAGCCGATCCAGCCCCAACAAAAATGAAATCATATTCTGCGACGCTTATTCCATCCCCAACACTTTGATATTCGATTTCAGATAAACAGCACCCTTTTTGTGGCTCAGCCATTTGCAGATAAGGTTTCGATCTCAACCGCTTCGTTCAAGAACATTGTCGGGGCACAGGACGCATCCAGTTCAATGCTGATCTTCACATTCTGGTTTTCCAAATTGGCCTCAGTCCCAACTAACGAGAATATGCCTGGACATGTTTGCCCATTGATGCGGATTACATTCACGGGATTGCCGACGACAACGCCTACGGATGCGGGATCAACCAGTTCGTCTATAAAAAAGAAGGTTTCAACACTCTTTTCATCAGGGGCATAGATTTGCGCCGCCAATGCACCTTGTAAAACACAATCACCAATGTTGGGTTCAAAATTCAACAATACCCCGTCAAAGGGTGACCACACCGTCAACGCCTCAAGGGCCAATTCGCGGGCCTGCACGTCCAACTGGCCAATTTCTAACGCGATGTTGGCACGGGATTTGGCAGATGCGGCACGTTCCAGTGCCTCTTCCGCCCGGTCGACGGCGAAGCTCCCATCCAGCTTGCGACGTTTAGTGGTTTCCAACGTTGTCTCGTTCACTAGCCCACGCTTGAACAAGGCGCGCATGCGTTCAAATTCACGGTCGACAAAATCTCTTTCTTCCTTCCCACGGGCAATGTCGGCCTTGGCGGTGGTAATCGCGAAGTCACGTTCGTCGACGGCAGCCTCGAGGTCGCTTACCCGAGCCTGGGCGGATTTTACCGCCAGCTTTGCAGCACGATCGTCGAGTTCAACCAGCAATTCGCCTTCCCGCGCTTTGCCAGATTTTACAGCCAAATGAGATAGTCCAGTAATGCATCCCCGTGCCCCATACGACAATCCTGTTTTATTGTAGGCAACGACTGTGCCGGGCAGATTGATGGTTTGAAAAGTTTCTTGCGCAAAAACTGGAACAGCAAAAGCAGCCAGGGCCAGCCCAAGTTTAAGGGGGGCAGAGCATATTTGCTGTACTCGGCTATCTCCCCTGAAACCGTCTTGCCGCTGATTACTCCAACCATAAAACGTTCTTTTTACCATTATTCCAGCATACGAAAAAGTAGTCTAATTTGTAAAGTGTATTGACCAGACAGTCCGTCAATAAATTTTAAGCCTGTCCACTGATAATCCAAACCAACCAGTTTAAATTTAGGGAGCTTCCATAAAACTCACAACTACCGACCTGCGGTCATCGTCCAAGCTAAACGTTAATGCATGATTTTCCTTTGGTCTATTGTTTACGCTCGCAAGATGCAAATCGAGCATCTTCTAAGAATTGGTCAATATAGAAAAGTAGTTTAAAAAGCATAAAACCATCAACATATGGCTAAAGCAGAACAACCACATCAGGCCCGCCACACTCACGCGCTGAGTATGGCAAAAAGTTCATATAAGCTTTGTTATTTGGAATGATACTTGCAGTTACACCCCTAGAATATCAAATTGAATTGGACATTTTTATGGAACTAACAATAGATGAAGCTTTAAAAAATGGCGTTGAAGCTCATAGAGCGGCTCAGACAGATGAAGCTTTTGGCTTTTATGAGAAAGTTCTTCTGTCACAGCCTGAACATCCTGATGCCAACCATAATATGGGTGTTTTATTTCTTACTGCAGGCAAAACAATCGATGCCCTGCCATTTTTTAAAACGGCTTTAGAGGCGAATCCCCGTGTTGGTCAATATTGGCTCAGCTATATTGATACGTTTATTAAGCTCGGTATGGTTAACGAAGCTCAAGTTGTACTTAGTCAAGCGAATAAAATAGGTGCTAAAGTAGAGGGTTTTGATAAACTTGAGGCAACAATTAACGAGTTGAAGAGCAACGAGCCTGGTTCCAGTTTAGTGCCAGATAATCCGAGCCAATCAGAAGTAAACATTTTAGATATCTCAAAACTGAACCTGGGCCTCTGGGCGCCTGACATTAAATTTGCGCAAGTAACATCACTGGCTCAGAGGAAGGCAACGGAAGCTCTTGTCGAAGAAGCGAAGAGTGTGTGTGACGACATTCTCATACAATTTCCTCATAATAAAAAAGTTAAAGATTTTCTAAGCACATTATCGTCTAGATGATGCGGGCTCGTAGGGAATAATAATAAAGTTTTTTAGCAAATCTCATTCATCTGCCTGTTTAATGTCCGCCTCCACGTTTTTTGGCACCAAAGACAACTTAAAGTAAGAGACAATTCGGTACCAAAAAATCTACCGACGGGTAGTGGTTTTTGTTAATAAATTAACAAGGGAAGGCAGAAAGGTCTTTGTTAATCTACAAAATCAAGGATATAAAGACACGATCCCATCATACTATCAATGCGGCAAAGCAACAAAAGTGGACAAGAACCGGTAGCTTTAGAAACACAATACCTACCACAACTGATGCACCTAAAGTTGGACCTAATGTCTTAGCTGAAAGAGTGTTACAGTAAAGGCTGGCATTGTTGCTGTGAGGCACTGGTTGGTTGAGGGTAAATGAACTAATGAAGCAAAACATGAAGGATCTAATCTTAATTGCAATCTTAATAAGTTTGTCGGCATGTGAAGCAACAAATAATGGTTTTCAAGCAAGGCAGGCGGGCACTTCAGTAGGTGGTGTAACTTTCAGTGGCACCGCTGAGGCGGGCATTGTACGTTAATGGTGTATAACTAGACTTGGTGGTCCAAAAGAAAAAGGATGGGCTCTTGCTAAACCCATCTAGTTATTTTGGGAGGTAAAATGAAAAACATGCATACTAATATATAAACGCCTGTAACTCGCAAATGTGTTAATGTTCTACATAAGTCATGCCAAACACCACACGCCACTTAACTGACTATCATTCAGGAAAAATATAAATAAACATTTAATAACAATATTTTATTTGGTTTTTGAATACAGCAAGATGGTGCTGTGAGAGAGTATTGAACTCCCATAAAAACACCGCAGAATAGGGCATTATTATTTACACTTCCCCATTTTATAAGCTCTTTTTATTGCGCTGGTACTGCCTTTGAGAGGGAATTTATATATTGATCCACTAGGTTTTTACAAACATACAAATTAATCTGGGGATTATATTCTAATTTATAACCTTCTTCTGTAAATTAATGCAGAGGTTTTACGTCCATCTTTTGAAGTTATTACTTGCTGGATTTCTGTTGGAAACTCCTTGCTTAACTCTTCAGGGGGATGGGGGGGCAGGGTACTTTTTCATCAATAATCCCGTGAAGTTTGACTATTTTTTAGAAAATTTTATCTTCTGTTGTTCCTGGACACAGAGTTTCAGCAGCAGTTTTAAATTTGGCTCCAATATTAGCGACTAGTACTCGAGATAATTAACGGCCGTTCTCTTGTCTTTGAAATCATTGGCGGCCTTGATCACAATGAAGGCTAGGCTGGTGATTAGGCCATGAACTTTTAATACATGATAGAAGGAGGCCTCTGATAAAAAGAAACCTTCCTTGTCGGTAAAGATAACGGCCAATTCCCGCGGTGATAATTCCGTCTCCGTCAAGGCCAGCTTGGCGATCTTGCGCCAGACTTCACCCGGGCTGCGGTTTCAAACGTATTTTGGCTTGGGGGATTTATCCTCCAGCTCAGTTCCGCCACGCTGCTGATACCGATCATATCAATGGTGGAACGTCGTGGAGGGATACCCAGTTTAGCCAACGTCTGGCACGCTGAAAAATGCGCGCCATCGACCAGCCTAATGAACCTTCAGCTTCTCAGATGCACGATGCCTCATTCGTGGTTGCCCTCATCGCCTATCATGCTTTTTTAAGAAGGTGGGGTTCGAGCGTTTGCTCCGCCACCACTTTCTTGAGATCACGGGCTTCGCGACGCAAATCTTTAACCTCATCGGTCGTGACAATGCGGGCCGTATCACCTGCTAACGGCTTCTTCCCCGCTTCCATGAAGTCTTTGGACCATTTTCCTCAGATATGTTTTTACAGCGGGGGAGCTAAGGCTCCCCCATATTGATCAGGACCGGTTCGCAAACCGGTCCTGAGTATTTTAGGACACTTTATTATCAATAGGCATCACGGCAAGAATTTCTACTCTCGGTGCTCAGCTAAATGGGGATCGTTTTGTTAACCGTACAAGGTACATAGCTACCCTACCCGCCTCAAGTGGTTTTTTTGAAAGTACTTCCCACCGGTTGATAAGCAACCTCCCAAAAAAGGATGCTTCTAAATGAGTTAAGCCTTACGAAACACATCAAAGCCTTCTGGATGACCTCCGAGGGTTCAAACGCAATATCAGAGGGATAACCGCTATTGTAAACAAGGCTGCGATAAGAAACGGTGCGCCTGGAAAATACACCCCTTTGTCATTTACGAACCACTCAAACACTCCAGTAAGCATAGGTGGTGCTACCACAGCAGCAAGCGATGCAAGAGACGCAATCACCCCCTGCACCAGACCTTGCTGTTCTGCACCAACCTGATTAGAGGCAAAGGCTGTCAGCAAAGGCGAAGCCATATCTGAGAGGGCGGCGATAGGCAAAACTACAGCCACGGCCCAAGCTGCGGTGGAAAAACCAAAGCCTACCAGCGCAATCACTGCAGCGACGTTAGCAATAATTAGAATTATATAATCACCAAAACGTTTGGTTAGTTGTGGCATTAGTAAAGCCTGCACTACCGCAATCAGGGCTCCATAGGCCGACAAGGTCAGCCCGATGGTGAACCCACCCCAACCAAACACCTCACGCCCCCAAAAGGCCCAGAGAGCCGAATAGACCATATTTGCGAACTCAAAAACAAAGATACAGACCAGTGGGATCGCAAGCCCTGGGATAACGAAAGTTCGTGCAATAGACGCAAAAGGATTTAGGTCCCTTTTACCAAAGGAGCGGCGGTTTTCTTCTTTCAGGGATTCAGGCAAAATAAAAAAACCAAAAACCATATTGAGTGTTGAAAGCAGCGCCGCAATCAAGAAAGGTGCTGTGACATGCCAGCCTGATGAGATACCTCCAAGTGCAGGTCCGAAAATAAAACCGATGCCAAAGGCAGCACCAATCATACCATAGGCGGCGCCCCGCTCCTCGGGCTTGGTGATATCAGAAACATAGGCTGTTGCCGTGATGTATGTGGCACCAGCCATTCCCGCGATTACCCGGCCCATGAGTAATACCCAATAGGTCTGCGCCATAGCCATAATGATGTAATCAATCGCCAACGTAGCCAGCGCTGCAATCAATATCGGCCTGCGTCCATACGCATCTGAAAGACTGCCAACGATTGGACCAAATAGAAACATTGCCGCTGCATAGGCAGACATCATTACCCCGCCCCATAATGCCCCCTCCGCCGCGCTGCCAGCACCAACACGATCCATTAAGTCAGGCATGATTGGAAACACGATCCCAACCCCGATGGCATCAATCATCAAAGTGGTTAGAATGAAAAGAAAGGGGCCTGTTAACTTCATTCCATTAACCGATACAATAAGCTTACTGCCTGCAAGGCTAAAATTGATAATTGATACTTGTCAGGACACTGTCAGGCTAAGTTGTCAAGTCCATGGGTGTGGTTTAAGATCAAGATGTGGAATGTCTGCATCCAGCTTAATGCCGTCATCTACGGCTAGGCACTCAGTCTGTATTACTCTGATAGCATCAATCGGTATGGGCATCCGTTTGGTAACAGCACCAACTTCAGGGACGTAAACGTCAGAAAATGGATTAGTCACGCTTAAGCCTCGCTCCGATATGCAAAGGCTGACCACTGCTTTAATTGTAGAAAACACCCGCTTGATCGAAGCGGCAGAGAGCCCCTTCCCTACCAGATGATCTCGAAACTCGGCTCCATGGCTTGGGACCAAATCTTCAAGATGAATGTCACCGATTCGCTCAATCAAGTAGCGCTCATTTCGAGCGGTGTAGATTTTAAAGGCATCAGGTTTACCGATAGCCTTAAGTTGGAGATGCAATTCAAAAGCATCAGACAGCCGAAAGTCTACACGCGTGCTCACTCGATCCTTCCCAACAATTAAGGACCGAGCTTTATCCGACCTGAAGTCGAGCACCTCTAGGCGCATTCGATCCCAAATATTTTCCAAGCGACTGGATAACTCATGAGATAACCGAGCAGCCTTTATTTCTGATTTTGTGTGAAGGCATTTGACGAACCTAGGGTAACCTTTGCCATATCCCAGCCCCACACCAGCAGTTTTCCACCCACCTATCGCATCAACAATATCACTTGGGCACTCAACTGAACGTAATCTATCACGTAGGCTATGCCTAAAACTGTGTATAACACACCCATCTGGAACATACTCTTGAAGCCACTTATTTAAGCCACCACTAGCAGAGTTGGCATTACTTGAAATACCATTACAATATCTCAGGAATGCAAAATCAGAAACTCCCTCGTGAGCCAAAATACGACCAGCAGCCCACAGAGCATGACCTGCCAATGGTATATTTCTTTTGCTTCCAACTGTTTTTAACGAACGCCAGGGATGCGGCTTAAGCTGAATATGAGGGACACCATCATCAAGCTTGATATCCGTCCTTTGTAATCCAACTGCCTCACCTAACCGCATTCCAGTGTCACTGATTAGTCCGATGAGCCACCTCATGTCGTCATCCTTTGCCCTACATAAACCTTGGACTTGTTGGATATCGGATATTGGAATTGGTTTTCGTGTCTGATCCTGACCATCTTCTGGGAAATACGTTTTAGAAAAACCGTTGATGCATTCAATTCCATTTTCAGCAATTGCCAAATTCACGATTGCACGAACTGAAGAAAATATTCTCTTCACAGTCTTTATAGACATCTTCTTACTGATCAACCAATCACGAAAACCTGCGGCATCGGCAGATGAATAGCTTGGAATTGACCTGTCGCCTAAAACTTTGACAACATAACCAACATTTCTGGTCGCAGTACGTGTGAAAACAGCATCTTTGGTTTTACCCTTCAATCTTAGATAAAGCTCCAAAGCATCAGATATAGACATACCACCAGGGCCTGACTCCACATCACCTTTTCGGACAAGACTTGTGGCAGGTATGTCCATTTTTTGCAGTCTTAAGCCTAACCAATAATCTTCAAGCCTTTGGGAAATTGAATTAGAAAACCTAACAGCAGTCGAAACTGATTTGGTTTTTAAGCTAAAGCTCAGGCGATTAACTGTATAAAAATCAGACAAATCACATGAAATACGGCGCACATAATAGTAAATACCATCACGGAAGAGCATGTGATTTGCAGCACATTTGTTTCTCATTTTGTTATCCAGCCAACGACATGCAGACACCAAAAGTGTTACAATTCAATTGGATAGGCCAACTTTTTCGAGAACAATGGTGCGGCTGAAAGGACTCGAACCTTCACGGGTGTTACCCCACAGCGACCTCAACGCTGCGCGTCTACCAATTCCGCCACAGCCGCACATTGTCTGCCCCTTTTAGCGGGAGATTTTGGCAAATGAAAGTCCCATTTGGGCTCTTTTCAATAATCTTAAAGGATTGCATTTCGACCTTAATCGGGGCAAAATATCAAAAAATTAGGGGGACAAATATGATCGAATGGCGTCACATTGACGGATTGGCCCCCTATGACGCTACCCTCACTCAGATGGAGGCACAGGTGGCGCGGATTTCCGCCCAAACTGCCCCAGAATCTATTTGGCTTTTAGAACATCCTCCGCTTTATACCGCTGGCACATCGGCTCAAACGGACGATTTGCTGGGCCCTGATTTTTTTCCGGTGCATTATGCAGGGCGCGGTGGGCAATATACCTATCACGGGCCTGGCCAAAGAGTGGCCTATATAATGCTTGACTTAAATCAGCGCGGTCGTGACGTGCGGCAATTTATTTGCCATTTGGAAAGCTGGGTCATTGCCACATTGGCCGAGTTTAACGTCAAAGGCGAAAGGCGCGTCGGACGTGTGGGGGTTTGGGTTGCCCGCCCAGACCTGCCCCCTGCACCCAGTGGCGCTCTGCGCGAAGATAAAATAGCCGCCATCGGTGTAAAACTTCGAAAATGGGTTAGTTTTCATGGAATTTCTATAAATGTTGAACCTGATTTAAGCCACTATAGCGGTATCGTTCCTTGCGGTATTTCTGAACATGGCGTGACATCATTGGTAGATTTGGGCCTGCCTGTGACACTGAGCGACCTTGATGTGGCACTGAAATTGAGCTTTCCTAAAATTTTTGGGGCTTAGGGCCCGTTTTACTTTTTAGGATTTTTCTAAAGCTCCCTCACAAATAACGAATTAGGGCTCATGTGTAAAAGCCTTTACTGTCAAAATAATCTTATTTTTACCCAAAAGGAAAATATCTGCCCCTGCGACAAATTCGAACATTGCCCAAACTCAGAACTCATTCTAGAACAGCCCTCGAAGCTGACCGTGACATCATTTGTCTGAGTTGCCTTGTAATTTTTTAAAAGGAGGCGCCAATGGCCGACGCAGCCATTCAGGGCAACGACCACGAGGAGCGAGGGTTTTTTACCCGCTGGTTTATGTCAACAAACCACAAAGATATTGGGATTCTTTATCTCTTTTCAGGTGGTATTGCTGGTCTGATTTCAGTGATTTTCACCGTTTATATGCGCATGGAGCTGATGGATCCCGGCGTGCAATATATGTGTATGGAAGGCATGCGCCTTGTCGCCGACACCACAAGCAAATGCACACCAAATGGTCAGATCTGGAACGTCGCGGTGACTACCCACGGCATATTGATGATGTTCTTCGTGGTGATTCCCGCGCTGTTCGGCGGCTTTGGAAATTACTTCATGCCTTTGCAAATCGGCGCGCCCGACATGGCATTTCCACGTTTAAATAACCTGTCGTTCTGGCTTTTCATTGCAGGCACCAGCTTGGCTGTGGCCTCTTTGTTTGCGCCAGGTGACGGCGGCGGCGCCGGCGTGGGCGGCGGTTGGGTGCTTTACCCACCCTTATCAACGCTGGCTAACGGCTATGCGATGGACTTGGCTATCTTTGCAGTCCACTTGTCGGGGGCTTCTTCAATCTTGGGCGCGATCAATATGATCACCACATTTCTAAATATGCGCGCACCCGGAATGACAATGCATAAAGTGCCTTTGTTTGCTTGGTCGATCTTTGTAACCGCTTGGTTGATATTGCTCTCCTTGCCCGTCTTGGCAGGCGCAATCACTATGTTGCTGACAGACCGCAATTTTGGAACCACATTCTTTGATGCTGCCAATGGTGGCGATCCTATCCTTTACCAGCATATTTTGTGGTTCTTTGGTCACCCAGAAGTGTACATAATCATCGTTCCGGGCTTTGGGATAATTTCACAGGTTATTTCCACCTTCTCAAAAAAGCCAATCTTTGGTTATTTGCCTATGGTTTATGCTATGGTGGCGATTGGGGTTTTGGGCTTTGTGGTTTGGGCTCACCATATGTACACGGTGGGCTTGTCGCTCACACAGCAATCTTACTTCATGGTGGCCACAATGGTGATTGCGGTGCCCACTGGCATCAAGATTTTTAGCTGGATTGCAACGATGTGGGGCGGCTCAATAGAGTTTAAAACCCCGATGCTATGGGCTTTTGGCTTTATATTTTTGTTTACCGTTGGTGGCGTGACAGGCATTGTTCTAAGCCAAGCAGGCATTGACCGCGCTTACCATGACACCTATTATGTTGTGGCACATTTCCACTATGTAATGTCACTGGGTGCGGTGTTCGCGATATTTGCGGGCATTTATTTTTGGATTGGAAAAATGTCTGGCCGTCAATATCCAGAATGGGCTGGAAAATTGCACTTCTGGGCTATGTTTATAGGTTCAAACCTTACATTCTTCCCACAGCATTTCTTAGGCCGTCAGGGCATGCCACGCCGCTATATAGACTATCCTGAAGCTTTTGCTTACTGGAACTATATCTCGTCGATTGGTGCATTTTTGGCGTTTGCTTCCTTCGTCTTTTTTATTGGCATCGTATTCTATACGCTGTTCTTCGGCCGTAAAGTGACTGAAAATAACTATTGGAACGAATATGCCGATACATTGGAATGGACATTGCCTTGCCCACCCCCCGAGCACACGTTTGAGCAATTGCCCAAGCAATCTGACTGGGACAGGGTTAATGCGCATTAATGTTCTTTAAATGAACTAAAATTTAAAAATGGCCCTTGAGAAATCTAGGGCCAGTTTTGTTTAATGATGGTATATATAAATCTAACTGGTGCCATCGCGAGCGTGCCGCATTGACCTGACCGTTAGCTGACTCACTTGGGTTTTGTATGGTTTATTGGCGTGAGCTCTGCGCTCTTTATTTTACCACTTTTAGCAGTGTTCAGAACGGCCCTCCTATGATTTTGGGCCGTAGCGGTATGGGGCACCAATTTGGCCATATACGCAGTTATACTTATAACCTTGGAAGGGTGCCAAGACACTGCCCAGCACAGTCCTGCACGGAACCCCTTGCAAGAATCGGGCTCCAATACCTATTGGCTGCGCGTCGAAAACCAAGCGGCCAAATGGCCTGGCTGAGAAGCGTGGGTCAGCTGCACAACCGATTTTCAAAAGTCGGCAGGTCACGGCCTCTAGTTGTTTTTGAGTTGGAGCAATTTTGGTATTCCTTCCGCTTGCAAAATGCATGGTTTTCCAAAAATCTTCGAGCGTTAACGTGGCCTTTGGAGCTGTTGAAGCGAACGGCAGAAGAGCCCGCGTCTCGATTGTTGAAAAGCCGAAGCGAAAGTGTGGTCCTGTCTCAGAAAATAAGATGACGTGTCCTCGCAAACCAGAAAGCTATTGGCATCGACCAGCATGGCGGACAACGGGATAATTCGCGTTCACGGTCGCTTTGTCTGAGCTTTTGCAGCTGCTGCTGATGCTACAAGCAGAAAGCTTCGCAATGGCTTCTCTGATGCATTTTGACACCTCAATGGCAGCAATCGCTTTTTTCACAATTGACGCAGAATGGAGTCCGCTATCATCAGATCGAGATGGGCTCCACCTCCGTTTTTGAACACGGTTATGTCTTACGGGTTAGATCGGCCTTCAAAACCCGCAACCAGCGGGTAGTGGTCCGCAAGAATATCTGCTAACGTAATCGTGCAGCTGGCAAGTGGCATCTTCAACTCGCCGATGTGGGCCAGAGTTGTGTCCCAAGAGCCTACTAAAATGCTCGCCTTTTGGAGAAGCGCGCCATCGACCTCGCGCATGTCAATGCTAAAAGCCCCAGCGAGATCAACATGTGCGCCTGGTTGAACTCAATCCCCTTTTAGCACCGGCGTGGCGGACATGGTGGCCGCAGTGATGATGTCAGCGTTGTTCGTATAACTCCGTGTTCGGCAGCCCCACCCGACTTAGCAAAATTTAGGCCTACTTTGACAACTGAAGAGCTCTTGCAACTCGAGCAAGATCTAAACCGCACCTTAAACCGCCTCCATGGACCAATTTATCAGGACAACATATCTTTCACTCGTGGCCCCACCACACCAAAATCCATCTGGCCGGTATATCTGCCCTTGAGGTCGGCCATGACTTTGCCGATGTCGCGAATCGATCCCGCACCACAGGCTGCAATAGCCACGCCAATGGCGACTGTCACTTCATCGTCATCAAGTTGGCGGGGCAGAAACTCACCAATCACTGCAATTTCGGCAATTTCTTTTTCGGCTAGTTCCAAGCGCCCGCCCTCTTCATAGACTCGCGCACTTTCTTGGCGCTGCTTGACCATCTTGCCCAAGATACTCAAAATATCGCCATCTTCAACCGCGACATTTTCGCCATCAACCCGTGCGGCAATCTCGCGATCTTTGATCGCAGCATTAATCAAGCGCAGAGCTGATAAACGGTCAACCTCTTTCGCGCGCATAGCGTCTTTCAATGCAACCTGTAGCTTATCGCGCAATGTCATTGCTTACCTCTTGCCATTCAAGTCAATACATTAATCATTTAGATCGGTAAATACAACAAAGAGCTGGGTCAGCAAACCCCGCTTAGGGCTATTTGTAAGGGGAACTCGATAAAAGACCACAATTGCCGTATCTGGACGCACCAAAAACGTACCAACACTTGACCCGCAAAGGCCGTAAACATATTGTCTGCCACACTTGCCGCAGATTGCCTTAAGGAATCGCCGATGACCACCTTGCCTGAAAATGAGCCGCTGAAACCAACCGCTTGTTTGGTCCTGGGCAACGGTCAAGTGTTTTATGGAATGGGTTTTGGTGGCACGGGTGAGACGGTAGCCGAATTGGTGTTCAACACCGCCATGACTGGCTATCAAGAGATCATGACCGACCCATCCTATGCCAGCCAGATTGTGACCTTCACCTTTCCCCATATTGGCAATACGGGCATGAACTTCGAAGATGACGAAGCTGCCACGCCAGTGGCAGCAGGCATGGTGGTAAAATGGTTGCCTACCCCCCCGTCAAACTGGCGCATGGCCCAAACCCTAAACGCGTGGATGACACAAAAGAATTGCATTGGGCTGAGCGGCATTGACACACGCCGCTTGACTCGCGCCATTCGTCAACAGGGTGCACCACATGCGGCTCTTGCGCATAATCTGCGCGGCATATTTGACATTGGCAAATTAGTGGCCAAGGCCAACGCTTGGAAGGGCCTTGTCGGACTTGATTTGGCAAAAGATGTAAGCTGTGCGCAATCATATAAATGGAACGAAATGCGTTGGAACTGGCCGCAAGGATATGAGGATCGCATAGGCGCAGGCCTGAAAGTCGTGGCCATTGATTTCGGCGCGAAGCGCAACATTTTGCGTTGTCTAGCCTCGGTTGGCTGTGATGTAATAGTTTTGCCTGCCACGGCCACAACCGAGGAAATTTTGGCGCTTCAGCCCCAAGGTGTATTTTTGTCGAATGGACCGGGAGATCCTGCAGCTACTGGTGTGTATGCAGCGCCGATGATTAAGGGCCTTTTAGCTACTGATATGCCGGTATTTGGCATTTGTTTAGGCCACCAGATGTTGGCTTTGGCGCTGGGCGCAAAAACAGTTAAGATGAACCACGGCCACCATGGCGCCAACCATCCAGTGAAAGACCTAGACACGGGAAAGGTTGGAATCACTTCGATGAATCATGGCTTTGCTGTTGATGCGCAAAGCCTGCCCAAAGGCGTTCTCGAAACCCATGTATCGCTGTTTGACGGCTCAAACTGCGGCATTCGGGTGGAAGGCAAGCCGGTTTTTTCAGTGCAACATCACCCCGAAGCAAGCCCAGGCCCGCAAGACAGCTTTTACCTTTTTGAACGTTTTGCCACCGCCATGAAAGAACGTGCCACTATTTTAGTTTAGCATGAAATTTGAGAAAAGGTTCAATCTATTTAACGCAATATGAGCCAAAGGTGGCCCTTAAGGCATATAAAGCCGCCTATTTATAACGCCCCCTGGAGTGATTCGCGATTTTTGACCTGTTCAAAAGGTGTGGGCTGGTGAATTCGTTCTGGATCATTATGCTTCATTTTTACTTTTTATTTGGTAATATAGTTTGCCTTAAAAATTTGTAGATAATGATAAAAAACGAATTTTATTGAAAATAATATCAGCCGTGGCCATTTAGACATGGCCTATATTCAACCTTCAGCCCCCTATAAGTAATTGCCCTTAGCGCAAAGAAATCTCACCTGCGTCCACCCGAAGGCGCGTTTCATAGGCTTTCGATATATGCAATTTCAGCGCGGCAAAGGCGGATTCGCCATCGCGCCTTTTTATGGCGGCTACAATTTTGTCGTGTTCTTCTAGCGCCTCTGCGTCCCGCCCTATGGCCGCAAACGAGGTTGTGGCCATCAAAGCCATCGCCCTATGCACCAAATCTAATTGTTGAATCAAAAACCGATTATGTGAGGCTAGATGAATTTGCTTGTGAAAGCGTTTATTGGCACGACTGAGCGCGAGTGGGTCACCGTCCAACAAAACGCGGTCTTCGGAAGACATTGATTCGAGCACCCGAACTTCCTCGTCTGATGCATAGCGCGCCGCCAAGCGTGCAGCCAGACCTTCGAGTGCGGTGCGCACCACGTAAAGTTCGGCCACTTGATTATGATCTAGACTGGCAACGATTAGGCTGCGGCCGTCGCGGCGCACCATAGATTGGGTTTCAAGCCGCTGAAGAGCCTCGCGCACGGGAGTGCGCGACACACCCAACTGTTCCGCCAATTCAGATTCTACCAAACGGTCGCCGGGCTTAAAATGGCGGCCTTCTATAGACTCTAATATCAGAGTATAAGCGTCTTTCTGCACGTGCCACTCCATTATTGCTTTACCAAGGCTACAGGCTTGCGCCATAAGCCTCAATGAAAAAGACTTACAATAAAAGGCCAAAAATGCTCGCATCTAATGATTTTTCGCACATAACAACTTGGGTCTTTGATCTGGACAATACACTTTACCCACCAAAAACTAATCTTTTTGGGCTGATTGAAGTGCGCATGACCACTTGGGTCATGCAAGCGTTGAATGTAGACGAACAGCGGGCAAACTATTTGCGTACCCATTATTGGAAAACCTATGGTACCACATTGGCAGGACTGATGCGCGAACACAATGTTGACCCGAGCCCCTATTTGACCGACGTGCATGACATTGCACTTGATCGCCTAAGCCCAGATCCACTACTGGCACAAAGGATAAAATCCCTGCCTGGTCGACGTATCATCTATACCAATGGCACCGCCGATTATGCCACAAAAGTGGTGGCGGCGCGTGGGCTTGCAGGACTATTTGACGTGATCTATGGTGTCGAGGATGCTGATTTTCTACCAAAGCCCGAATTTGGCGCCTTTGATTTGGTATTTGGAAAAGACGGGTTTGACCGTTCGCGCGCAGTAATGTTTGAAGATGATGCCCGCAATCTGAAAGTGCCCCATCAGATGGGACTAAAGACTGTTCTGATCAATCAAGCCCTCGAACTTGCCCCCTACATCGATCGACAAGGCCCTGATCTGTCAGATTTTTTGGGCCATATACTTGGTTAGTGGCGCGACAGAATGCCGCTTGGCGCTCGCCGCTGCGCGCCCTATGCTGAAGTTTAGGTGAACATGAACGATACAGATATCATCATATCAGGTGGCGGCCTTGCGGGGCTCATGGCGGCGATATCTTTTGGTACGCAGGGCTTCAAGGTCTTGTGCATAGAGCCCAAAATGCCTGTAACAAACGCCGCTGATAGAGGTGCAGATCTGCGCTCAACTGCTATTTTACAAGCCTCTTACCCGGTCTTAGAGCGGGCAGGCCTTTGGCAGCATCTCGAAAACCATGCGACGCCCCTACAGGTGATGCGCATTATTGATGCGGGCGGTCCTATCCCGATCAGGCGGGTGATTAAAGAGTTCAATGCCGCAGATCTGGGAGATCTGCCATTTGGTTGGAATTTTCCCAATTGGCTCTTACGCCGCGCCTTACTCGCACGATTGACTGAACTACCCCATGTCACTTTGCGCACAGGGCTTTCTTGCACAGCGATTTTCACCCGCTTGAACTGGGTGAGGGTAACGCTTTCTACCGGTGAAAAGGTCACGGCCAAGCTTTTAGTGGGGGCAGATGGACGCCATTCATTCGTGCGAGAAGCTTCTAATATTGGTGTGAAAACATGGCGCTACGGACAAAAAGCGCTGGTCTTTTCTGTGCTCCATGACGCACCACATCACAATATATCGACTGAAGTACACCGCACTGGTGGGCCCTTTACCCTTGTGCCCCTACCCGATGATAATTACCAGCCAGCCTCAGCTGTGGTTTGGATGGATCTAGGGCCGCACTCTGTGCGCAACGCAGCTTTGTCAGAATCCGACTTCAACCAAGCCATCACCGAAAGATCGGCTGGGATCCTAGGGGCGTTGCGGCTGAATTCACCACGCACACTTTGGCCTATTATCAGCCAATTAGCTGATCACTTGGTTGGCGAGCGCGTGGCCCTAATGGCCGAGGCCGCTCATGTCATACCGCCCATCGGCGCGCAGGGGCTCAATATGTCTTTGGCCGATGTTGCAACACTCCTAGACTTGGCAACGGCGTATCGTACAGACTTGGGCTGCAGTGCCATGCTCGCGGCCTATCAAAAGGCCCGCTGTTTTAAGACGAAAACGCGGGTTCTGGGCATCGATGCGTTAAACCGCGCCTCGATGATCAAAATTCCAAGTCTGGGCAATCTGCGCAGACTTGGTCTTTCGGCGATTTATGATCTTAAACCGTTGCGCCACCGGATCATGGAAAAGGGCTTGGGATTAACCTGAACTGAAGCCCCATATTTTTCAGAAAACGGCGTCAACCGCAATTTGTAAACGCGCCAAGGTGGCCGGCACGTCAGCTAATTTATCAATCCCAAAAAGACCTATACGAAATGTACAAAACTCAGCCCCCTCGCCGACTTGCAAAGGCACGCCTGCGGCTATTTGCAATCCTTGAGCGGCAAATTTCTTGCCATTTTGAATGTCAGGATCTTGAGTAAATGCCACGATGACACCTGGAGCACCAAAGCCTTCTTCTGCCACGGACATCACGCCTTTAGCCGCGAGCATGGCGCGTACACCTTGGCCCAATTGCCACTGCGCCGCTTTAAGGGCGGAAAAACCCGTTCCACGAGCTTCAAACATGGCATCGCGAAATCCAATCAGCGCATCGGTCGGCATGGTGGCATGATAGGCATGACCTCCGTTTTCATAAGCCTGCATGATGCCGCGCCATTTTTTCAGATCAAGTGCAAAGGAATTTGAATGCGTTTCAGCCAAACGCGCTTCGGCCAGAGGAGAGAGCATCACCAACCCAGCAGACGGTGCAGCCGACCAGCCCTTTTGTGGCGCTGAAATAAGCACGTCAACGCCCAGAGTTTCCATATCAATCCAAATCGCGCCGCTTGCCACACAGTCAAGCACCACCAGAGCACCCACGTCATGCGCGGCTTTGGCCATTTGGCTGACATAGTCATCTGGCAAAATAATTCCAGCCGAGGTTTCAACATGTGGAGAAAAAACCACATTAGGGCGAGCTTCCTGTATCTTCGCGACCAGTTCATCAATCGGCGGCGGCGAAAAGGGCGAACCTATGCCATTGCCAGTAGGCCGTGCCATCACAACTGTGGTTTGCGCTGCAAACTGCCCCGCCTCAAAAATTTGTGACCAGCGATAAGAAAACCAGCCATTGCGTACCACCAATGCATGACGGCCATTGGCAAATTGACGCGCCACTGACTCCATAGCGTAAGAACCACCGCCTGGCACCAAAGCCACGCCAGCCGCACAATATACTTCGCGCAGCATACCAGAAATATCACACATCACTGTTTGAAACTTAGCCGACATATGGTTTACTGATCGATCAGTGAAAACAACCGAAAACTCTTGCAGCCCTTCAGGGTCAATTTCAGATAAAAGTCCAGGCATTATCGCTCCATTCACAATTATTTAATTCTAATTTTATGTAGCGGATCTGACCCAAAATGGAATGATGCAATCTGCAATAGACCAAACAAAAATAGTATATTTTGCAAAAAAATGAGGAAAAAGTTTCCCAAAGGCGGCTAAATAGGCCCAGGGCCGCGCTCTTGAGTCAAAAGCACATTGGCCTCAACTTGGCCTGCCCCTGGCAACGTCATTATGCGGCGGCGCAAAATCCGTTCAAAATCGGCGATATCGCGCGCCACAACCCGCAGGCGGTAATCGTAAAGCCCCAAGACATGCTGCACCACCTGCACTTCAGGAATGCTGGCCACAGCGCGTTCAAAATCTTCAAGGCTGACCCTGCCCTTAGTGGCCAGCTTAATACCTAAAAACACGGTCACACCGAAGCCGAGGGCGGCCGCATCCACCGGCACCCTTTGCCCAATCAAAACACCTGTATCTTGGAGCCGCTTGATGCGCCGCCATGCGGCAGGCTGACTGAGCCCCAAAGTGCGTCCCAAAGTGCTGGCATTTTGGCTAGAATTTTTTACTAGGGCGCGTAGAATTTGCCGGTCAATCTTGTCGATCTCTATCATAGGGGCAACCCCTCTTTATGCTTCACGGTTGAAATCAACATCAAGCTTTCAATATCGGCTATATGAGGCAAGGTTAAGATCGCATGACGATAAATATGTTGATATTGCGCCATATCGCGGGCAATCACATTCAGGCGTACATCGACCCGACCCAAAAAGGTTTCAATAGCAATTACTTCGGGCACAAGGCGGGCCGCAGCAATAAAATTATCAAATGCGCGCGGGTCCGTCTTATCAAGGGTAAAGCGTAAGGACACTTCGAGCTCATAGCCCAAGACACGCCAGTCAATCACCGCCTTAGCTGGCCCTATCACCCCTAGGGCGAGCAAGCGCTCGAGCCTCCGCCAAATCGTGGCCTGCGTCATACCCGCGCGGTCGGCCAAAACGGCCGCACTTACGCTTGGATCCGCCAGATAATGGCGCAACAGCCTACGGTCAGCATCATCTATTTGCATGAATTTTTCATAAATATGACTTATCGCACATGATTGTTTCCATATTTTAAGTATTTAGTCAAATATTGTACATCTTTCATACAAAAAGTGACTATAGTTTTATCTACCGTCAACCTGAAAGGATATTTTATGCGCGTTTATTACGATCGCGATTGCGACATTAACCTGATCAAAGATAAAAAAGTGGCTATTTTGGGCTATGGCAGTCAAGGCCATGCCCATGCGCTAAACCTGCGCGACTCCGGAGCTAGAAATCTTGTTGTGGCACTGCGCGAAGGCTCGCCTTCTGCTAAAAAAGCTGAAGGCGAAGGCCTAATAGTGATGGGCATTGCCGAAGCCGCTGCTTGGGCTGATCTAATCATGTTCACAATGCCCGACGAATTGCAGGCTGAAACCTATAAAAAATACGTCCATGATAATATCCGCGAAGGCTCAGCAATGGCTTTTGCTCACGGTTTGAATATTCACTTTGGTTTAATCGAACCTAAAGCCGGCGTCGACGTAATCATGATGGCACCCAAAGGCCCAGGCCATACAGTGCGCGGTGAATATGTCAAAGGTGGCGGGGTTCCCTGCTTGGTGGCAGTGCATAATGATGCGACCAGTAAAGCGATGGAAATAGGTTTGTCTTACTGTTCCGGCATTGGTGGCGGCCGTTCAGGCATCATTGAAACTAATTTCCGGCAAGAATGCGAAACTGACCTGTTCGGCGAACAAGCAGTTCTGTGCGGCGGCTTGGTTGAGCTTATCCGCATGGGCTTTGAAACGTTGGTTGAAGCAGGCTACGAGCCCGAAATGGCCTATTTCGAATGTTTGCACGAAGTAAAACTGATCGTCGACTTGATCTATGAAGGCGGCATCGCCAACATGAACTATTCGATTTCCAACACTGCCGAATATGGCGAATATGTGTCTGGCCCACGGATCCTACCCTATGCAGAAACCAAAGCCCGTATGAAAGAAGTTCTGACTGACATTCAAACTGGAAAGTTCGTGCGTGACTTCATGCTTGAAAACGCGGTTGGCCAGCCCTTTTTCAAAGCCACACGCCGCATCAACGACGAACATCAAATCGAAAAAGTTGGTGAAAAACTGCGTGCTATGATGCCTTGGATTTCCAAAGGCCGCATGGTCGATAAAGCCAAAAACTAAGTTTTTAGGTCAGGGCGCGGATTATGCGCCCTGACTTTCAAGCTCTGAAATGATGCTTTGCACCACATCTCGCAACAATGCTTCATCTTCACATTCTGCCATAACGCGGATCAATAGTTCAGTGCCTGATTTGCGAACAAGCAAACGCCCCTTACCCAAAAGTCGCACTTCGGATTGTTTGATCAAAGTTTGCACCCTTGCCCCACCCAAAGGATCAAATCCCGCTTGATAGTGATGATTTTTTAGCATTTGAGGCACAGTTTCAAAACTTTGAGTCAATGCACTAGCCTGAGCGCCGCTACGTGACATTTCAGCTAAGAATTGCAACCCTGCAATTAAACCGTCGCCTGTGGTGGCGTAATCGCTCATCACTATATGACCTGATTGCTCGCCCCCCAGATTATAGCCGCCAGCCCGCATGGCTTCGACTACATAGCGGTCTCCGACATTGGTGCGCAAAAGCCTAAGACCCTTTTGGATTAAAAAACGCTCGAGCCCCAGGTTCGACATGACTGTAGCAACCAAAGTATCGCCCTTTAAACGTCCCTCGGTGGCCCAACGACCTGCCAAAAGCGCCATGATCTGATCGCCGTCGGCCACAGCGCCTTGTTCATCAATGATCATCACACGGTCGGCATCACCATCAAGGCAAATGCCCATATGTGCGCCATGAGCGATCACAGCCTCGACGGCGGTTTGAGTAAAGGTTGACCCACACCGAGCATTTATATTCTTTCCATTGGGCGTGACCCCCACGGAAATCACATCGGCGCCAAGCTCCCATAAAACGGCAGGCGCCACACGGTAGGCGGCGCCATTGGCACAGTCAATTACCACTTTCAGTCCATCAAGCCGCAGTCCCGGTGTAAAAGTGGTTTTGGCATATTCAATATAGCGCCCTGCCGCGTCATCAATACGTTTAGCGCGGCCAATTAGCTCGGGGGCGACCAAACTCATTTCTTGGGTAAGCATGGCTTCAATTTCAGCTTCAGCGCTGTCTGAGAGCTTAAACCCATCAGGGCCAAAAAACTTAATGCCATTGTCACAATGCGGATTATGACTGGCCGAAATCATAACTCCCAAATTTGCCCGCATAGAGCGTGTCAAAAATCCAACTGCAGGGGTCGGCACGGGGCCCAAAAGCAGCACATTCATACCCGAACTGGTCAAGCCCGCCGTTAAGGCATTTTCCAGCATATAACCTGACAGCCGCGTGTCTTTGCCAATCACCACCCGATGATCCGAGCCAACACTACGGCGAAAATATCGCCCCGCCGCCGCCCCAAGGCGCAGCGCTATTTCGGCGGTCATCGGGTATTCATTGGCCTTGCCACGCACGCCATCAGTGCCGAATAGTTTTTTAGTCATTTTTCGCCCCTAGAACTGAAAGTGCCTTTGTGTACAGCTTGCCACACTGCGATAGCTTGCACCGTGGCAGCAACATCATGCACGCGAATAATTTGTACGCCTTGCGCCACGGCAGTAAGTGCAACCGCAACCGAGCCATGCACCCGCTCATCAGCCTGGCTGGTTTGGGTAAGCGTACCAACAAAGTGTTTGCGCGATGCGCCTAGCAAAATGGGGCAGCCCAAGGCATGAAACAGCGCCAGATCTTTTAAAAGCGCCAAATTATGGTTAAGCGTTTTGCCAAAACCGATACCTGGATCAATGATTATATTAGCGCGGTCTATGCCACAAGCCTCGGCGCGGTGAATGGCGTTTTCTAAAAAGTCGTAAACATCTAATAAAACATTGTCATAAAAGGGATCATTTTGCATGGTGATGGGCGTTCCCAAAGCGTGCATCAAGCAAATTGGTGCGCCTGACATGCTAGCAACGTCAGCTAAGGCCTTGTCAAATTGCAAGGCCGACACATCATTAAGAATCGAAGCCCCTGCAGCCAGCGCCACGCTGGCCACCGCGGCTTTGCGCGTGTCAATTGACAAGGGGCAATCCTCACCAGCTTTGCGTAGGGCCTTAATCACGGGAGCGGTGCGGCCGCTTTCAAGCTCTGCATCCACGGTGACCGCCCCCGGTCTGGTGCTTTCACCTCCTATGTCCAAAAGATCCGCGCCTTCGGCGCGCAGGCGTCGTGCATGGTCTAGGGCCTGGGGCAATCGGTCAAACTGGCCACCATCGGAAAAGCTATCAGGCGTTACATTTAAAACTCCCATCACCTGTGGGCGATCAAACACCAACCCCACCAAAGAAGGGCGTGGCGCGGTCAAACGTTTCAGAACCAGAGGCGGCAAGTCTTTGGCAGCAATAATTTGGGGCGCCCGGTCACGACGCAGGTGCACACATTGATCAAACCACAGCCAGGACCCCACAAGCGTAAAGCCTTTGGCAGGTTTGGGAGCATTTGACATCACGAGGGGGCGAAAATAGTCCATGGTGCCCATTTACTGCTTGGCGGCAGCAAGCCGGGCAGGAGCATCGGCGCGAGTTACTGGCACGCCCGAACCCACAGGCAAGGCCGCCGTGCTGAAGACCAAAAGCTCTGACGCGGCAAGATGTTCAGCCAGCCATAAAGCCAAGGCTAAAGGATCTGAACTGTTGGGCCCATCAACCGCATCAAGCACCAGTTTTGATGGCGCCCAAACAATCATACGGCCATTTTTCACAGCCCAGTCAATTTCAGTGCGGGATGACACGACAACACAGCGGTCATCACGCGCGGCCAAAGTCCAAGAATTTTGTTCAATCGCCAACAGATCCACTCGTCTCTGGGTGGGCTTATGGCCCGTTGTAGGGCGAGTGAAGTCGGGCAAGCCCACCGTCAAAACTACAGGCAGGCCAGCAGCTTTTTGCCAAACTCTGTCAAGGACCGCGCCAATATTATTGCTATAAATAGCCTTATTATCAATGAATACAACCAGAGGATGAACAGCTTCATGCCCCCCACTAGGAGCTTCGGCCTGGATGGGGGGCATCGCACGGGCACGCACTATTTCAACGCCTAACGCAAAGGGCCCACGGTCCAGCTTTTCAATGCGCACAAAGACCCGCATCGCGCGCGGTTCTGCCAAGATACGTTCCGCCACGCCTTCGGCCAATGTTTCTAAAAGGTTAAGCCGCTCTTCGGCCAATTGTGCCGCTATGGCTTCAATGATGCGGTCATACGACAAAATGAGGTCTACATCATCGTCCAGAGGAACGCTATTTGGGCTGACTTCCACCACCACGTTAAACCGAACCTTTTGGCGTGTGCCACGCTCTTGTTGAAATGCACCGATTTCTACATCAACCAAATAATCACGCAATAAAATGCGGTCGCGCGGGTCTCCCTCAGCCGACACGATGGCCCGTTTTTCTGGATGGGCGAAGGCCAAAGAAATGTCGCTCGTCATATCAAATCCTGCAAATTGGGCTGATGTTGTCACTGCATAAAGTGCAAAATCCCAGTCAGCAAGCCAAAGTTCTAACCATGGGCTAATGCAACGCGTAAGAGCGGGTCAAATATTATTAGGGTCACGGTAAAATATATGAAATCCAATATTAGCCGTAGGTTCAAATATTTTTGACCACCGAGGGTTGGCATTTTTGGCATGAAAATAGGTGGCCCCTTCCGTCAGCGAGTGCGGCACGCCATCCATTAAGGCACGCGCTATTTTACCAACTGTTTCGAAGGCCGCTAACTCTGACACTTTTTCGGGGCGCCCATCGCACATATAAGAAAATTGACATGTGCCATTGTGGCTTTGATGAACCACGCTACAAACCGTTTTGGGGAATTTTAAACTCTCAACGCGGTTTAAAATCACTTCACCAACCGCCGCCTGGCCCAAAATACTTTCACCACGCGCTTCAAAATAGATCGCCTGTGCTAAACAGGCCCATTGTTTGCCACCACGTGCTTTAGGCAAAGCAGCCAACCGTTCGGGCAAAAAATAGGTCATTTGTTGTGTGCGTTTTGGCAAGGCCTTGGGTTCGGGCTTGAACAAAAGGTCTGGAACAGACTGTGTCAGCGCAGCCATTTTGATGGGGTCAACATATTGAAGGCCCAATTGTTCGAAATCCAGCAAAGACCCTAAAGAGCTTTCAATCGATTCTTTTAGGTTATTTGATTTTAAAACAGTCACGTCAGCTAGTGCAGCCGAGCTTAGGATCACACCCATCCAAAAAGCAAGTTTCCAAAGATTGGTCCGGAGCATCAAAAATTTCCTGAAGTAGTTGCGTCGCATGTGCCCCTTAGAGGACCTTAGACTTGAGCGTTTAGTACGACGGATTCTAATTAGCGTCTACAGTCCAGCTAAAATTAGTGGATCTGCGGAGAAAACTGGCGGACTATCGCCTGCTTTTGAAGAGCGATTTTGATAACCACGTAAGGAAACTCACACATCAAGTTGGTTAACATTGGCTTTCATGTCCGCAAGCACCAGATGCGCCACCGCCAGCCTAGCTAGTGGTACACGATACGGCGAACACGATATGTAGTGAAAACCAGCCTTGCGAAAGAAATCTATGGATTCAATATTACCCGCATGTTCCCCGCATATACACAATATCACTTCAGGACGTGCGTTGCGGCCACGGTCAGCCCCCATATGCAAAAGCTCACCCACACCATCAAAATCTAAAAACTGGAACGGATCTTCGCGAAAAACGCCCTGTTGCACATAGGTGTTCATAAAGCGCCCCGCATCATCACGCGAAAGACCATAGGTCATTTGTGTCAAATCATTAGTACCAAATGACAAGAAAGAGGCGTGCTGAGCAATTTCTCCAGCGCGCAAACATGCCCTTGGGGTTTCCACCATTACGCCAAGCTTATAGTCAAAATCGACCCCCGAACTAACCCGAACCCGCGAAGCGACCGCATCAATATTCGACTTGACTAGCTCAACCTCCCGTTTGGCCGAAACCAGCGGAATCATAATTTCTGGAACAACCAAAGCGCCACGCTGTTCGATCACCACAGTGGCTTCAAATATAGCTTGGGCTTGCATGTCATAGATCTCGGGCAAAACCACGCCCAAACGCACACCGCGCATGCCGAGCATGGGGTTAAACTCGGCCAGTGCCTCTGCACGCTGCGTTACTTCGGAAAGGGGCTTATCGAGCGCCTCGGCTAATTCGCGCAAACCGTCACGCGATTGAGGCAAAAATTCGTGTAAAGGGGGGTCAAACAGACGAATACAAACGGGCAGTCCCTGCATAATATCAAACAACTGTACAAAGTCGGCACGCTGCATCGGCAAAAGTCGTGCCAGCGCCGCCCCGCGGTCTTTGGCACTGTTGGCAAAAATCATTTCACGCATCACAACCAAACGATCATCATCAAAGAACATATGTTCGGTGCGACACAGGCCAATCCCTTGAGCATTGAAATTTCGCGCGGTTTGCGCGTCGGCAGGCGTGTCTGCATTGGCGCGAATGCCAATATCGCTCAACTTATCAGCCCAAGACAAAAGCGTGGTAAAGCTGTCATCAAGAGCAGGTGGCATCAAGTTTACTGCTCCCGCAAGCGCTTGACCTTTGGTACCATCAACGGTGATAATATCTCCTTCGCAAAAAACACGCCCATCGGCACAAATCAGAGATTTATCACGCGGATTGATCACGATATTTGAGGCGCCCACCACGCAGGGCACGCCTAAGCCACGCCCAATCACTGCGGCATGGCTGGTAATACCGCCACGTTCGGTCAAAACCCCTGCGGCGGAATGCATCCCGCGTATATCTTCTGGCGCAGTTTCTCGGCGCACCAAAATGCAAGGCTCGCCACGCGACACGCTGGCTTGCGCTTGCGCCGAAGAGAACACGATCCTCCCTGTGGCCGCACCAGGACTTGCCGCAATCCCGGTCGCCATCACATTACCTACAGCGCGCGGGTCCAGCTGGTGGTGCAAGAGATCCGAGATCGACCGTGGTTCAATCCGCAAGAGCGCGTCATTTTTTGAAATAATCCCATCATGGGCCAGGTTTACTGCTATTTTTACGCCAGCCCGCGATGAGCGCGGCACTTTAATAGCGTCAAGCACCGATAGTTTGTCGTTTTCAATAGTGAATTCCACCTGCATTTCTTCGCGCAGTTTCACCCGACAAAGCACGCCAAAATCAAGCAATTGGGTAAATATTTCAGGAGCCACATCTTGAAGCGCAGGTCCGCGGAGATCTCGGGTTAGGTACAGCTCTTGGCTTTGAGGCAATTGCACCCGCGCTTGGCCCTGCCTCAAAAAGCGGCCCGTTACCTGATAAGTGCCAGTAATTGGATCAATAAACTGAATAACGCCAGATCCCGACAGGCCCTGCCCCATGCCTTGCGCCATTTCTTGCACCACCAGCCCCAAGGCGGCCTCAGCGGGGGCGCCCTTGGATTGGCGCAACAGACGTGCAGACGTACCCTCCCACGCGCGCGACATCGAGCGTAGAACTTCCGAAAGCTGCTGCGCCGGATCTGCGGGAAACGGTTCATCCATTTCAAATTCATAGGCTAGCAGCGCGCTGCTGACCCCATGGGCCGAGGGGCTAAGACCATCAAACACATCAGGATCAAGGCGCGCCACATGAATGGCATAGGTTTGGATAAACTGCAAAAACAACATATTTGCCGCCTCAATCCCGTGCGAGCGGCTAAGGACTTCATGCGCAGGGGCATTCAGACCAATATTAAGCAAAGACACAGGCCCCCCCCATTCAGGATTAGCCGGGCTTGGGCGCACAGAAATCAAAGTATTGGGCGCGAAATGGGATAAAATTCCTGCGGTATCAATTTGTTGACCCATAGCTATTTGACGCACAGCACTTGCAGGCAAGGTCACAACTTTTGGAACAGGCAACCCCATCCGCACTAAGCGCTGCAAACATTTAGCTCGCCACCCATGGGTGACGGCCGAGATTTTAGCCTCGGGGTCTATACCTATAAAATCGCTGATAAATTCCTGTCTGTGCACCGCAGCATTCCTTCTACTCCATTAAAGCATAGAACGATGGTCAAGTGACGCAAGTGGGAAAAGGTCATCTGAAAGCGCTTTACTTCAAAGCACCCAGTCCCTAGCCCTCGATCTTGGTTAAATCGGCCAACTGCCCACAGGTAGTGCGAATACGGTGTAAAAGGTTCAAACGATTACGCCTGATTATTGTATTGTCTGAATTTATCTGAAGTGCCGTAAAAAATGCATCAAGCGGTCCACGCAACGCCGCCATTGAGCCCATGGCACTCGTAAAATCTTGCGCTGCAATGGCTTTGGCAATCAGAGGCTCGGCTTGATCAAGGGCGATAAAAACTTCGCGCTCTATGTTATTTTCGGCAAATTTAGGGTCAGCGCCGTAAGAATATTCGACCCCGTCTTTGGCTTCAGCTTGGGCCAAAATATTGTTAGCACGCAAAAAGGTTTGGCGCAGATTTTCGCCGTCGTCGCTTTGCAAGCCCACAGCCAAGGCTTGCGCGCGGCGCGTTACTTGGCAGAGATCATCATTATCAGCGCTGGCCAGACAAGCGTCAATAATATCATGGCGAATGCCTTGGGTGCGCAAAAATACTTTCAAGCGGTCATGAAAAAAACTCAACAAGTCATCCGCATTAGCGGCCTTATTGGCCACATTAAAAACGGCACGCAACTTCAGCGATAGGTCTTTGGCCAAGATTAAACGAATGACCCCCAAAGCAGCACGACGCAGAGCGAAAGGGTCTTTTGAACCGGTGGGTTTTTCATCAATCACCCAAAATCCTGTCAGAGTATCAATTTTATCTGCAAGGCCGATCACCACGGCCAAAGGCTCATTTGGCAAAGCGTCATTTGGGCCTAAGGGGGCATAATGGTCTTTGCAAGCCACGGCCACAGCTTCTGGCAGGCCTTCAGCGCGGGCATAGTAGCAGCCCATAATGCCTTGCAATTCTGGAAATTCTCCTACCATTGCCGATTGCAAATCAGCCTTGACCACTTTCGCAGCCAGTTCGGCCACATCTGCATCGATTGACACGAGTGGAGCCAATTGCCGGACAAGGGCGGCAATACGGGCGACACGGTCTGCTTGCGATCCAAGCTTATTATGAAAAGTCACATTGGCAAGGCCCGCCCCCATGCCTTCAAGCCCCTGTTCTTTTGCTAAGCGCAGATCGTTTTCCCAAAAAAACTTGGCATCCGAAAGCCGCGCTGACAGTACCTTTTGATTGCCCTTAAGCACCAAGGCACCGCCATCTTGCGAAGCATTATTGGCTACGGTGATGAAGCGTTCAATCCGTCCGGTTTTAGGATTTTTAACAGAGAAGAACTTTTGATGTTCCCGCATCGAGGTTTGCAAAACCTCAGCTGGCAGGTCTAAAAACGCACTGTCAATTTTACCCATCAGCACCACGGGCCATTCAACCAGCCCCGACACTTCAGCCAAAAGACCATCGTCTGGTACAACCTCAAGCCCCAAGGCAAAGGCCTGTGTCGTTGCATCATGCCAAATGGTTTGGGCGCGCTGCTCGGCGTCAAGCACTACATAAGCGCGGGATAGCTTTTGGATGTAATCGTCAAAACTATGCACCACAAAAGAGGTTGGCGCTAAAAAGCGGTGGCCCATTGTTGTGTTCGAGGCATTAATATGGTCAATGCGCAGCGGCACCACTGCTGCCCCGCTCTCATCTCTGAGAATGCATAGAATAGAATGCAAGGGCCGCACCCAGCGTAAGCTGCTTGATCCCCAACGCATCGACTTGGGCCAAGGAAAATTGCGCACCGTTTGCTCCAAAACTTCCGCCACAATCTGCGCAGCGGGACGACCGGACTTTTGAAACACGGCAAAATACACTTGGCCTTTTTTATCGTCGCGCAATTCTAACGCATCGAGACTTAGGCCCGTCGCGCGCAAAAAACCGTCAATCGCGGCTTGCGGCGCATCAGTCTTTGGACCTTTACGCTCTTCTTTTTTTCCCAAACTTTGGCCAAGAAGCCCCTCAATACTTATCGCCAGACGGCGTGGCGTTGAGAATGCAGCCACCGCCGCATAGGTCAGGCCCGCTTCCACCAATCCATCAGTCATCATCTTTTTTAAATCTTGTGCGGCACGCACTTGCATGCGGGCTGGGATTTCTTCGCTAAAAAGTTCTATCAGAAGTTCGGGCATGGTTATTCTTTCAGATCGGCGTTTAATTGGTGCCAGGAAAAACCACGGCCATCATCGAACACCACGACCACACGGTCAAAGCCCTGCGTGATATTAGCTTTTCCCAAAAAGGCCAAAGCTCGGCCATCTTGCAGCCCTTGCTCGATCACGGCCGGATCAAAACAAGAAAACCAGTTGGGCGTAACTAAGGGGGTGGGGTTATCGTAAATATTATAAGTTTCGGTCAAAATCAAAAGACTTTGCACTGTATTAAAACAGGCGCGAAACCGCAAGGGGGAGCTTTCGGCGTCAATACCTTCGATATCGGTCACCAAGATATTCTGTGCCTGATCGCCATTGATCGGTGTCAGGCTGATTTCTTTACCTGCGGTAAAGATCACCGGTTTGTAATAGGCATAGACCTGCAGCCAATACATCGCCGCACCCGCAATCAGGGCCGCCACAACAATTAGTCCTGCTAAAAACTTACCGTTCATGCTTCCACCTCAGTTATAGTCGAGCGTCCAGCCTTGGTGGTCACAAAGGCATCGGCGCAGCGTTTAGCCAAGGCGCGCACGCGGCCAATATAGGCTTGCCGCTCGGTCACCGAAATCACGCCACGGGCATCGAGTAAGTTGAAAAGATGGCTCGCCTTAATACATTGATCATAGGCTGGATGCACCATCACAATGTCACGTCCAGCCTTGTCAATGAGCGAAGCCGTTAAAATTCGGTCACATTCGGCTTCGGCATCTAGAAAATGCTGCAACAACATTACCGTGTCAGCCTGATCAAAATTCCATCGCGAATATTCTTGTTCAGCTTGCATAAACACATCGCCATAGGTCAGGGCAATGGGCACGTCGGGGTCGTTAAAAGGCATGTCCATCACATGATCCACACCCAAAATATACATGGCTAGTCGTTCGAGACCATAGGTTAGTTCGCCCGACACGGGGCGGCAGTCATGCCCTCCCACTTGCTGAAAATAGGTAAATTGCGATACTTCCATGCCGTCGCACCAAATTTCCCAACCCAAGCCCCAAGCACCGAGGGTTGGGCTTTCCCAATCATCTTCCACAAAGCGAATGTCATGCTGTCTAGCGTCAATACCTATTGCGGCCAAAGAGCCCAAGTAAAGCTCTTGCAAATTGGGAGGCGAAGGTTTTATCAACACTTGATATTGGTAATAATGCTGCAAACGGTTAGGGTTTTCGCCATAGCGCCCGTCGGTTGGGCGGCGCGATGGCTGTACATAAGCCGCAGCCCATGGCTTTTCTCCCAGCGATCGCAAGGTCGTGGCAGGGTGAAAAGTGCCAGCACCCACTTCCATGTCATAGGGCTGTAAAATGGCGCAGCCATGGCCCGCCCAATAGGTCATCAGGCGCAGAATAATCTCTTGAAAAGAGCGGGGGGCAGCGGCAGTTGATGCGAACATAAAAACCTCTTTGAAAGCGCCCCTTGCATAGGCATTTCCCGGCCCGTGGTCAATCTATAGAAGCGAAAGATAACAAGTTTAAGTTGCATTAGCCATTTGCATTAACCTTAATTACGACTAAAACTCAGGAAGGAGTATTTTAGGATTGAAAATGGTAATTTTTGGGAAAATTTTAGTTTTAGTTTTAGCTATATGTGCCTTAGCCATGACTAGCGGGGCAACCTGGGCGCAAAATCAAACTCCTAATAAGGTTTGGATTCAAGTGGACGCCCAGCGCACTTTGCCCCAGGCAGAAGCCCGTGCCACACTTTATGAAAGTTCATTCCCAAATCTTAAGGGCTATCGCCTTGACACGGACTGGTATGTTTTGGCCATTGGACCCTTTAAGAAAGACGAAGCCAATAAGCTTTTGGCGCAATTCATTTACGCAAGTAAAATTCCCATGGATAGCTATGTAACCAAGGGGCTGAACTTTACCGAAGTGTTTTGGCCCCGCCCCGAGGGAGAACTGCCCCTAAGCGCCGCGGCAACTCCCAAAAGCCAAATGCCCCAAGCGCTTGAAGCGGCCGATTCGGAAACGCCAGTGGTTAACGCTGCCACACCGATGGCCAGCGCAGTAACCCCAGCACCAAGATCGGTCGCAAAACCCACCCTGGTCAAGCCCAACTTTAACGATCAAGACCTAGAAAGAGCACGCGCAAGCCTTGACGCACTTAGCACAGATAAAAAGCGCCAAATCCAAAATGCTTTGCGATGGTTTGGCACCTATTTGGGTCCTATTGATGGGCAAATTGGTTCTGGTTCACGTAAATCAATCGAAGAGTGGCAAAAAGCGCAAGGCATCGACCCAACGGGAGCGCTTACGCCCAATCAGCGCACCTGGCTTTTGGCCAACTTTGACCTTGAAGCTGCGGAACTTGGCTGGGAAAAGGTTACAGACACACAGGCAGGAATCACTTTCTCTCAACCCCGTAACCTGGTGCATTTTTCGAATTACGAGCCCCCTTTTGCCCGCTATATGCCGCTGAACGGTGGTCAAACCAATCTTTCGCTGATCAGCCAATCTGGCGATCGATCCGAGCTGCGCCAGCTCTTTAATGTACTGCGTGATCTTGAAGCGGTGCCAAAGGACGCAGACGCGGGCCTAAGTGATCACGGGTTTATCATTCAAGGCATGGGTTCGGGCCGTTATGTAAGCATATACGCCCAGCTTATTGATAATACGATAAAAGGCTTTGCCCTTTTCACCCCCACAAGACCCGACAAATCTGAAAGGCGCATCGCCGCCTTTTTGAAAAGGAGTTTTACCCCAAGCAGCTCAGACGTTTTGCGTGACGACATTGCACCACTAGATGACAAGACCCGAAACAACCTGACTGCAGGACTTGAAGCACGCCGGCCTATTTTGTCGCGCTCTGGCTTCTTTGTTTCAACGGAGGGGGATGTTTTGACCAGTCTAGAGGTTGCACAAAGCTGCTCGCATTTGACGATTGAGGGCGGCACGCCGATGGCGTTGAAAGCCAAAGATACCATCTTAGGCTTAGCCCTTCTAAGCCCTCAAACGCCCCTTGCCCCGCAAGAGGTGGCCCTGTGGCAAAGTGCTACCCCGCGTGCTGACAGCAAGGTGATTTTGTCTGCCTTTAGTTATGAAGACCAGTTACCAAGCCCCACCCTGACCTTAGGCCATTACCGGGGAGATGGCGCTAAGATGGGTAAAACTGGGCGCTCGATTCTCGATATCTCTACCTTTTCAGGCGATGCCGGCGGTCCGGTATTTGACAGAACTGGTGCCGTTCTTGGCATGATGCTGCCAACCCTTTCGCTTAAAGAGGGGCAACTTGCACCTAAAGACGTGGGGTTTGCGGTAGAAGCATCTTTTGTCCGCGGCTTTTTACACAAAGCAGAGATCAGCTCTCGAACCAGCAATCAATCCAGCCCCATTGAAGTGGCTGATATCGCTGAAAAGGCCGAAAAAATTGTCGTTTTGGTGTCTTGTTGGGCGCAATAGAAGCTTTGGCCGTTAGCCTTTGTGAAAGAGCGACGAGAAAAGCTTAGGATCAAGGCTTTGGGCGGCAAAGGTTGGGCCCTCGGTTAAAAGGCTCACAGCATCATGGCTATGCAAGCTTTCTTGATGGCTAGCCAAGACCCTAAAATCGCCAATGCGGGGGTCTTTGAGTAATTCTTCGCAAAACGAACGCGCCGCATCTTCAACAAATATTGGATTTGCGGCGTTAAGTTCTGCGAAAGCTTGCTCATCTTCGCGTTTGACCATCACTTGGGTTTCAGTCACCACACCTGCACGCGCCAGATCGATGAGGTCTTCGAACCAAAGGCATGCACCATTGGGCAGCACTTCAACCGAAATGCGCGCGACCGAGCGCTGCGAATGCGGCGTTGCCAATTGCTGACGCGTAGCGCGGGCATGTTCGGCGAGTTCAAGCGAACAGGGGCAGGTACTGGAATAGACATAATCCAAATGCATGATCTTTTTGCGCACACCGCTTTGATCGATCAACTCCATTGCTATATCATAATATTGCCACCCCGACAGGCGCGAGCGCAAAGAGTTTATCTTTACGGGGAAAGAAAGGCTCATTTGAATGCGCGCGTCAAAGCTTTTAAGATCACGCTTATAACCTTCAAGAGCCGCTTCCATCACTTCAAAGGAAAAGTCACGTTCGGCATGGATATAAAATGAGCGCATGATGCGCGACATATTGATGCCTTTTTTTTCGGCCTCAAGGCTCACTGTTCCCGTGACCGAGGTTTCAAGCCGAATCTCGTGGCTTGATTCGCCCTGATCATTTCGGGCTCGATAGCGAATGGGCAAACGGAAGTTTGAGATGCCCACATGCTGAATCTGCTGTTTGGACCCAACAATCAAGCTGGTGGGGCCATTTTGTAGATCGGGCAAGCTGTCCCTATAGGTTTCAGTGACACTGAAATCTTGGGGGTAAATGCTGCTCAAAGGGGTGCCAGTTTTAGCTGCCACAGGTGAAATTTCACATTCTGGCATGGCCAAGAGCGTTTTGGCCACGGGGTCAAGCGCGTCTAACTCAGCGTCGGAGGCCAGCGCCGCCCACTGGCGCAACAAGCCAAAGGCATGAGCCACTTCGTCGTCACTAGGCTTCTGGCCAATTTGTGAAAGATGGATATTCATGCAGCCTCCTTAAAATGTGACACCAAATTAAAATAGCTGTTTGGTATTACATTTACGCGACAAGGACAGGTTTAGATCACACTTAACGCCGATTTAATATCATTCATTAAGTCTGATGCATCCTCTAATCCGACACTTAACCTAATCAAACCTGACGAAATACCTAAAATATTTTTTTGATCTTGCGTTAAACGCGAATGGGTCGTAGTAGCGGGATGGGTAACGATGGTTTTTGCATCACCTAAATTATTTGAAATTTTGATGATTTTAAGTGCGTTCATAAAGGAAAAAGCAGCCTCTTTACCGCCCTTAAGTTCAAAACTCACCATCGTGCCACCCGACCCCATTTGCCGCGCGGCCAACGCAAATTGCGGATGACTGGCAAGACCAGGGTAAATTACTTTTGCAAGATGGGGGCCTTGCTCAAGCGTAGCCGCAATCAGCACAGCCGCATCTGCCATCGCACGGCAGCGAAGATCTAGCGTGACCAGACCGCTTAGCATAATCCAAGACGTAAATGGCGACATCGCGCCGCCAGTGTGTTTCATATAGGGTTCAACCACACTGCGTATAAAATTCTTGGTGCCACAAATCACACCGCCCAAAGCGCGGCCCTGCCCATCAATATGTTTGGTGGCGGAATAGATGACCACATCAGCCCCCTGGTCAACCGCGCGCGAAAAAATCGGGGTGGAAAAGACATTATCCACCACAACCAAAGCACCCTTGGCATGGGCAATTGTGGCAACGGCAGCAATGTCGATCACTTCGAGCGTAGGGTTCGAAATGGTTTCAAAAAATACAGCCTTAGTGTCTTGGTGAATTGCTTTATCCCAAGCTACCAAATCGGTTCCATCAACAAAATCAACCTTCACACCGTAGCGTGTGAGCACATTTTCCAAAACATAAAGGCACGAGCCAAAAAGTGCACGCGCGGCCACCACATGGTCGCCGGCCTTCAAAAATGCGGTTAAAGCGCCACTTACGGCTGCCATACCACTTGCTGTGGCAAAGGCATCTTCGGTGCCTTCGAGAACGGATATCCGGTCTTCGAACATACGAGTGGTTGGATTGCCATATCGGGCGTAAACGAATTCGTCCTCCTGAGGATTGGCGAAGCGCGCCTCAGCATCTTCGGCGCTGTCAAAGGCAAAGCCCTGAGTCAGAAAAATTGCTTCAGCCATTTCGCCATATTGGCTGCGACGTGACCCTTCGTGCACAAGCTGCGTGCGAGCCTTCCAATCTTTACTCATCTACGCAATCCAATCAAATAAAAATCCCTTACACCAAGGCGTTGGGATGATCCTAAACGTCTTTAGCAGTTTTTTTAACGTGGCCCACAATCAGGAACAAAACGCCACAACATAATCATAAACAATCGCAATCTTAAGGTCAATCGACTTGAAAAAAGCTGGACCAACCCGCATGTACGGCAATTGGAGCCCAATCATGAGAGCTCCCATAGAACTCTATTTTTGACCTTCCCCACCAACGGTTGGAAAATCACGATAGCACTAGAATAAATGGGCCTGCCCTATAATGTAAATTTGGTTGATATAAACAAGGGCGCACAATTTGACCCTGCGTTTTCGGCCATTTCTTCCAACGACCGTATTCCTACGGCAATTGATCCCTACGGCCCCCAAAGAGCAACTACTTCTATTTTTGAATCAGAAGCTATCTTGCAATACCTCTCACGTAATACAGGTAAATTATGCGGCACAATAGAGCACGACCGCATTAGTACTGTTCAATGGCTAATGTGGCAAATGGGCGGATTAGGACCTATGGCAGGGCAAGCGTATCACTTTCTAAAATATGCCCAAAAATGAATCTGCCGCAGGTTCTGCCTTCTGCACAAAATCGCTATCGAAACGAAGTGACGCCGCTCTACAGAGTGCTTGATCGCCATCTGGCCAAACGCGTTACATTGCCAGCGGTGACTTCACCATTGCCGATATTGCCACTGGGTCATAAGTCATTTATCAGCGGTGCCAACAGCAAGACATATCCTATACACTCGGCATTTTGCACTGGTTTGACGAACTAACCGCAAGACCAGCTTTCAAAGCAGGTGTCGCATTTTCAAGTCAAAAAAAATTCCACAGCCAAGAATAAAGCTGCACACGACAGACCATTCAATCGCCCCACGCAAGAAGGACCTTTGGCCTATTTTAGGTCTGTGTCATTTTGCACACCATATTTAGCAAACAGGCGGCTTTGTGTCATGAAAAAGACAAAAATAGCTGCTGTGAGACCAAAGGTTTTAAAATTTACCCAAACATCAGTGGAAAAATTTCTCCAAATCAATTCGTTAGCGAGCGCAAGGGTCAAAAAAAATACTGTGACGCGACGAGTTAAGATCATCCAACCTTCGGCCTCTAGTGGCATAGCATCTTGCATCACATAGGCCAAGTAGGAACGCCCACGCAAAAGTCCAAAGCCCAAAACACCACCAAACAGAAGATAAATCAATGTAGGCTTAGCCTTAAAGAAGCGCGGATCATTTAACCAGACCGAAAGCCCACCAAATAAGATCACCAAAACCAAGGTCACAATCTGCATTTTTGACAAGACACCTGTGAGCCACCACAAGACACTGGTGGAAACAATCAACAGCGGCACAAAGGCCGCCGTGGCCAAAATGAACCCTTCGTAAGATGTGCCTAAAATATTAAAACTTTGGCCTTTTAGGCGTGAATAAAGCACAAAAAATACCACGACGGGGCCCAGTTCAAGCGCCAGTTTTACCAGCGAATTAAGTTTCTTTTCTGGCTTCATTCCTCTAACCCCACAAGCGCGCGAGCAAAATCTGATGGATCAAAAGCAGCAAGATCATCGATCTTTTCGCCCACTCCGATTGCATGAATAGGCAGGCCAAAGCGGTCGGCTAGCGCCACGAGAATCCCGCCCTTAGCGGTGCCGTCAAGCTTGGTCATTACGAGCCCCGTTACATTGGCCATGGCTTGAAAGACTTCAACCTGCGACAGGACATTTTGCCCCGTCGTGGCATCAAGCACCAAAATCGTATTGTGCGGTGCGGATGGGTCCAACTTACCTATAACCCGAATAATTTTGGCCAATTCTTCCATTAAATCAGTACGATTTTGTAGCCGACCTGCCGTGTCAATTAGCAAAAGGTCAACCCCAGAGGCGCGGGCCTTGGTGATAGCATCATGTGCAAGTGAGGCGGGGTCAGACCCTTCGGGTGCCGTCAGAACCGGGACATCGGCACGCGTGCCCCAAACTTGCAGCTGTTCAACGGCGGCGGCGCGAAATGTATCGCCAGCAGCTATCATCACAGTTTTCCCGGCTTCTCTAAATTGCAGCGCCAATTTACCAATTGTGGTAGTTTTTCCCGATCCATTTACGCCCACGACCAGCACCACCTGCGGCTTCTGGGCGAAAAGTGGTAAAGGGCAGGCGATGGGGGCCAAAATGCGTTTAATTTCTTCAGCCAGAAGCTCTTTTATCACCTTTGTGGTCAACCGTTTACCCATGTATTCTTGCGCGATTTGGGCAGTGACCCGAAGCGCGGTTTCAACACCCATATCAGCGCGGATCAAAACCTCTTCAAGGCTTTCGAGCATCGCATCGTCAAGCAATCGGCTTTTGTCTTGGCCCTCTTTGCCAAACAGTCGGTTTAGCAGCCCTGCCGCCGAAGGTTCAGGCTTTTGGGCGTTTTGCAAAGCGTTTAGAGAACCCTGTGGGGCGCTTGACGCGGGCACTTGGACACTTGGGTCTGTCACAACTTCCTCTAAACTTTCAGAAATGCGGTCAGAGCTACGAAACATCCGATCTGCAAGTTTTTTTAAAAAAGCCATAGTTCCCCCGTTTGGGTTTATTTAAGCGCTTTGATGCCCTGATGGAAGGGCCTGCGTGTAAGAGGCGCGGTATGAACTAAAAAAGTTGGCCCTGATCGGGTGGTGCCTGCGGTTTGCGCGGTTTGGGCGGACTGACTTTTGGGGCGCCAAGCGCCAAGCGGCCATCATAAAATTCAATCTCCAGCCCCGTCGCGCTGTGCACTTGAGTTTTTGATGTCACCAAACCCTGATCTGATCGCACCACGGCAAAGCCGCGCCGCAAAGTTTGGTCACAGCCCAAAGTTTGGCGCATGCGCTCTAGCGATGCGAGGGCGGCGGCATGGGCGCTAAAATACGCGCCAAGGGCAGCCTCAAGTCGTGCAAATTTTTGGGTCAGATCGTCACGCCCACGCGCCAAATCGCGGGCGCTTTGACCCATTATCCGTGCCAACGCAGGATCAAGCCGCGCCAAAAGAGCTTGGGTGCGATCGGTTGTTCGTTCAAGTCGGCGCGAGTGGGCCATGTCTAATGTGCGGGAATTGTCGCGCAGCCGTTCCGATAGGCGGCGGGTCATATTTTGCAAACTGTTCGGGCGCAAAAGTGCAGAAACTGGGTCAAACCGGCCCCGTTTACGTGCCACCATCGCTTCAAGCGCACCCGCCAAACGTGTTGACCAAAGATCAAAGCACTGGGTGGCGGGGTCAATCAGCACCTCAATCCGCGGCAGGGCACGGGCCAGATTTCGTAGATTTTGGCCCCGCCGTTCTTGTCCATTGGACAAAGAACGTGCTTTTCTGGCACCCAAAGTGTCTAGAGCGGCCTGAACCTCTTGGCGTACTGGAACGGCCATTTCTGCGGCAGCGGTGGGGGTTGGAGCGCGCCGATCTGCAGCAAAATCAAGCAATGTTGTGTCTGTTTCGTGTCCCACGGCCGAGATCAGTGGAATAGCACTTTCAGATGCTGCGCGCACCACTATCTCTTCATTAAAGCCCCACAGATCTTCGATCGATCCACCCCCACGCGCAACAATCAGCACGTCAGGGCGCGGAATTGCGGCACCTTTTTCCAGCGCATTGAAGCCCACGATGGCTGCCGCCACTTCAGCGGCACAGGCGCGCCCCTGCACCGCCGCCGGCCAGATCAACACATGGCGCGGAAATCGGTCGCGCAAACGGTGCAAAATATCTCGAACAACTGCCCCCGAGGGCGAGGTCACAACCCCAATCACGTGCGGCAGATAGGGCAAATTTTGCTTAAGTTCAGGCTCGAACAGACCCTCGGCCAAAAGCTTGACCCGCCGCGCCTCAAGCGTGGCCATCAAAGCGCCCGCTCCAGCAGCAGCAATACCATCAACGATCAATTGATATTTTGACTGGCCAGGAAAGGTCGTCATATGACCAGAAACGACAACCTCCATCCCTTCTTCAGGACGTATCTGCATTTTTGCAGCTTGCCCTTTCCATGAAATGGCCGCAATCACTGCCCGATCATCTTTTAGATCAAAATATAAATGCCCCGACGCGGGCCGCGACACTCGCCCGACTTCACCACGCACCCGTACGCGGCCAAATTCGCCCTCGATCACCCGTTTGACGGCGACTGAAAGCTCTGAGACTGAAAATTCAGGCGCATTGCCGACCGACACTTGGTCAACATTCGGCAATTCTTCTGGGTATTCAAACAACTGCGACATTTAGGCCCTGCTTGTGATCTGTTACAGCAGACCTTAGAACGCCCGAAGCAAAAGGCCAAGCGGAGCATGCGATGAATATCTTGATATTAGGTAGCGGAGGGCGCGAACATGCTTTGGCATGGGCCGTAGTGCAAAATCCAAAATGCGATCATCTTTATGTTGCCCCTGGAAATGCTGGTATTTCAGAGCTGGCAACCTGTGTTGTAATTGATAATTGCAATGCGGATCAGGTTGTGGCCTTTTCCAAAGCTCATCAGATTGATTTCATCATCATCGGCCCCGAGGCGCCTTTGGCGGCAGGTGTGGCAGATGCCACTCGCGCCGCAGGTTTTTTGACCTTTGGCCCCTCGGCTAGTGCCGCTCAAATTGAAACGTCTAAGGGCTTCACCAAAGAGCTATGTGATGCCTGCGGAGCCCCTACCGCCGCCTATGCACAATTTGATCAAGCCGCCCTTGCCCGCGCATATGTCGAAAAACACGGGGCGCCTATTGTGGTTAAGGCCGATGGGCTAGCTGCGGGAAAAGGCGTTATAGTTGCCATGACCAAAGATGAAGCGTTTGACGCGATTGATGATATGTTTGGTGGCGAATTTGGCACTGCTGGCGCTGAGGTAGTGATCGAATCCTTTATGACAGGCGAAGAGGTTAGCTTTTTTGTGTTGACCGACGGCATCAATGCCTTGCCCATTGGTACTGCCCAAGACCATAAACGCGTGAGGGAAGGTGACACTGGCCCCAATACTGGAGGCATGGGTGCCTATTCCCCGGCACCAATTATGACCGAGGCCGTGGTCGATCAAACCATGCAGCAGATCATTTTGCCCACCATTGCCGAAATGGCACGGCGCGGCACACCCTATCAGGGCGTATTATTTGCTGGTCTCATGATCGAAAACGGGCGTGCGCAATTGATCGAATATAACGCCCGCTTTGGCGATCCTGAAACACAAGTTTTGATGCTGCGCCTTGGTGCTCAGGTGCTTGATCTTTTATTGGCATGCGCAGAAAGACGGCTTGACAAAATGCAGGCTCATTGGGCCAATGACCATGCGCTAACCGTAGTGGTAGCCAATCAAGGCTATCCGGGTCCTTATAAAAAAGGCGCAAAAATTGGTGGCCTCGATATGATTACACAAGACAGCTACAATATGGTTTTTCACGCTGGTACCGAACAGACGGATGGCGAGATCATCGCCACAGGTGGGCGGGTCTTGGCCGTCACCGCACGCGGCATTACCCTGCAAGAAGCCCAAAAACGTGCATATGACATGGTCAATCAAATTGATTGGCCCACCGGGTTTTATCGGCGTGACATCGGGTGGCGCGCACTAATAAAACCATAGGATTTTTATGAAAAATGGGGCATTTCGAACTAAATTTGCCCTGAAAATGATTGTTGACTTGCGCCTTTAATCCACGCGTCATATGAAACTCAGAATGCACAGCAAGACCAAAGGACGCGCAATGCCGCTTCTTGTTATGAAATTTGGAGGCACTTCGGTAGCCGACCTTGCGCGGATCAAAAATGCTGCGCAAAAAGTAAAACGCGAAGTAGAACGCGGCTATGACGTAATTGTTATTGTTTCAGCTATGTCAGGTAAAACAAATGAACTCGTGGACTGGGTCGAAGAGACCTCGCCCCTATTTGACGCACGCGAATATGATGCCATCGTTTCTTCTGGCGAAAATATCGCCGCAGGACTTATGGCGCTGACGTTGCAAGAAATGGAGGTTCCCGCGCGCTCATGGCAGGGATGGCAAGTGCCTATCAATACCACCACGGCCCATTCGGCCGCGCGTTTCACCTCGATCGAGCGTCAGAATATTGATAGTAAATTTGCCGAAGGCTTTAGGGTAGCCGTCGTGGCAGGCTTTCAAGGCGTAAGTCCAGAAGGCCGCATCACGACATTGGGACGCGGCGGGTCCGACACTACGGCCGTGGCCTTTGCCGCTGCCTTTGACGCCGAACGCTGCGATATCTACACTGATGTTGAAGGCATCTATACCACCGATCCGCACATCACCCAAAAGGCGCGCAAGCTTGATCGTATAGCCTTTGAAGAGATGCTGGAGCTTGCCTCTTTGGGAGCAAAAGTTCTGCAAACCCGTTCGGTTGAACTGGCCATGCGATATAAGGTTCGGTTAAGGGTTTTGTCGTCATTTGAAGATACTGATGAACATTCAGGCACCATTGTGTGCGACGAGGAAGAAATTATGGAATCAAAAGTTGTATCGGGCGTGGCATATAGCCGTGATGAAGCAAAATTGACCCTTGTAACCGTTGAAGATCGCCCTGGGATCGCCGCTGCAATTTTTTGCCCCTTGGCAAAAGCGGGCATCAATGTTGATATGATAGTACAAAATATTTCGGAACTGCAAGATGGCGACAATACCCGCGCCGTAACAGATATGACTTTTTCATGCCCGACCAACCAAGTAGCGCGCGCGCGCAAAGCGTTGGAAGAGGCGGCATCTCAAGGACAAATCAAATATGATACTCTGGTCGAAGATAATGACGTGGCCAAAGTCTCAGTGGTAGGCATTGGCATGCGTTCTCATACAGGTGTTGCGTCGAAAATGTTTTCAGCCCTTGCCGCAGAAAATGTTAATATTAAAGTGATATCGACGTCTGAAATCAAAATTTCGGTCTTGATTGATCGAAAATACATGGAGCTTGCCGTGCAAGCCTTGCATGATACTTTCGAATTGGACAAAACTAACTAGACTACCTATTTGATTGGGAACACGATGCCTGAACGTAGTGAGAGTGACAGCCGCAAACTACTTCGTAGGCTACGCGATTCATTAGCAATTTCGGGCGCGGGTCAAGATCGACTTGATCGGATCACCCATTTGATCGCCGACAGTATGGGCACGGAAGTGTGCTCGATCTATCTGTTTCGTGACAGTGAGACTTTGGAGCTTTGTGCAACACAAGGGTTGAACAAAGAAGCCGTACACCAAACCCGCATGCGTTTGGGCGAAGGTTTAGTGGGCCGTGTGGCCCGCACAGCTCGGGCTGTAAATACGGGAAATGCTCCATCCGAGAGGGGATTTCGTTTTATGCCCGAAACCGGCGAAGAGATCTATTCAAGTTTTCTCGGTGTGCCGATCCAGCGGGTGGGTGAACGGCTTGGTGTTTTGGTAGTTCAGTCAAAATCCGCCCGCGAATATCTGGAAGATGAAGTTTACGGCCTAGAAGTTGTGGCAATGGTTCTTGCGGAAATGACCGAACTTGGCGCCTTTTTGGGCGAGGGCGAGGCCTTATCAGCACTGCATAAACAGCCTGTGCTGTTTCGCGGTACAGTTGGACAAGAAGGTGCATGCGAAGGCAATGTTTGGTTGCATGAACCACGCGTGGTTGTGACCAATCCGGTGGCTGATGATCCACTAACCGAAATAGACCGCATCCGTGCCGCTGTAGGTAAATTGCGGGTGTCAGTTGATGACTTACTGACCTCCGAAGGGTTAGATAAAGAGCAAAAACAAGTACTTGAAGCCTACCGAATGTTTGCCCATTCACGTGGCTGGCTCAAACGCATGGAAGAAGATATCCAGCGCGGTCTCTCGGCAGAAGCGGCTGTTGAAAAAGAACAATCAACAGCACGCGCGCGAATGGAACAGGTAGCCGATGTCTATTTGCGCGAAAGGCTGAATGATCTAGACGATCTGTCCAACCGATTGTTGCGCATCTTAACCGGCCAAGGTAGCAATACGGGCGCTGAAATGCCAGAAAATCCTGTCCTGGTAGCGCGCAACATCGGCCCAGGCGAGCTGTTAGAGTATGGCCGAAAATTGCGCGGCGTGGTGCTAGAAGAAGGCTCTGTGGGCAGCCATGCCGCGATTGTAGCGCGAGCGTTAGCGATTCCTTTGGTAATTCAGGCGCGCTCAATCAGTTCAGAGGCGCTGAATGGCGACAATGTTTTGGTCGATGGCGATCAAGGATTGGCCCATTTACGACCCGATGAAGCTGTTGCTTTGGCATTCCGTGATAAGATGGCCATGGCCGCCAAAGCGCAGGAACGCTATCATTCTCTGCGTGGTCTGCCTGCCCAATCGCTCTGCGGAACCGAAACTCACCTGATGATGAATGCAGGACTCATGGCCGATTTGCCCTCACTCGAAGGGTCGGGAGCCGAAGGCGTTGGGCTTTTCCGAACAGAGTTGCAGTTTTTGATACGCAATCATATGCCAAAAAGGTCAGAGCTTGCGCGCCTTTATGCCCGCGTAATCGACGCTTCCCAAGGGCGCCCTGTGGCCTTTCGGACGTTAGATATCGGCTCTGACAAGGTGTTGCCGTATATGAAGCCCCAAGACGAACCCAACCCCGCAATGGGCTGGCGTGCTATCCGAGTGGGTCTGGATAAACCTGGTGTATTACGTATGCAACTTCAGGCCCTATTGCGCGCAGCAGATGGGCGTGAGCTGAGCATCATGTTTCCTTTTATTACAGAGTTTCGCGAATTTCAGCAGGCGCGCTCTTATCTGTTGCGCGAAGTGCACCGTGAAACCAGCTTGGGACATAAGATAAATCCAAATATCAATGTGGGCGCAATGCTTGAAACCCCCAGTCTGGCCTACGCGCCAAAGGCTTTTTTTGAACTGGCGGACTTCATCTCGATCGGCGGCAATGATCTTAAGCAGTTTTTCTTTGCGGCAGACCGCGAAAATGAACTGGTTCGCAAACGTTATGACACACTCGACCTAAGCTTTGTGCGGTTTTTGAAACACATTGTTGCGCGCTGTGCGGAAACCAAAACGCCTCTGTCTTTTTGCGGCGAGGACGCGGGTCGCCCAGTTGAAGCACTTTGCTTGGCGGCCCTTGGCATAAGCACGCTCTCGATGCGGCCGGCATCAATCGGACCCATTAAACATCTGTTGCGTCGTGCCAATTTAGACGATGTGCGTGCAGTGATGGCGCGCGTCGAGGCCTCGGAACGGGATAGTTTACGTCCCAGTTTGGACGACTATGTGGCAGGCCTTGCCTAGGGCTGAATGACGACCGATTTCACCAAGCCCGATACCTCGACCCAAGCGCCACTTTGAAGTTCAAATCCTAAGACTCGGTCAGGATTTGTGGGCGGCGGCATGTAAATATGATTAAGCTTTTGAAAACCAAAGCGTTTATAATAGGACTGATCCCCCACCAACAAAACTCTTTCCCAGCCCAAAGCCTTGGCTAGGGTGAGCGATTGTTTAATTAGATATTCTCCCAAACCCTCGCCCTGACGTGTCGGGTGCACGGCTACAGGGCCTAACAAAAGACAGTCATCTTGCCCGACGCACACGGGCCAATAGCGAATGGCGGCAGCCAAAGTCCCTTCCGCCTTGCCGTCGCGCAATACAAGGCAAAGCGCATCCACCGGATCGGCCTCATCGCGTAGGCGATAAGAGGACAAAGCCGTACGACCCGGCGAAAAACATAGGTCAAGAAGGGCTTCCACCTCCCACCAATCATCGCTTGTTTCTATTTTTAGATCATACACGGCAAAGCCTTGGGGTTAAGACCTTTCTAAAAGTCGCGTAACATGGCAAGAGAATAGGATCAAACCAACAATGAGGCAAAGATGTTTTATTCGACAAAGACTGGGCAATCCCAAGCTCACGGCCTGCCGCATAACCCATTCAAAGCGATTATAGCGCCCCGCCCTATAGGCTGGATTTCGACTCGCTCCACGGTGGGCGACAATCTGGCGCCTTATTCGTTTTTTAACGCTGTCGCAGATAACCCGCCGCAGGTTATCTTTGCCTCGGATGGAATGAAAGACACGGCAACCGCGGCAAAGGAAAGCGGCGTTTTTTGCGTAAATTTCGTAACCCAAAGCCTTTTGTCCTCCATGAATGCAAGCTCAGCAAACGTAGCGCAGAAAATAGATGAATTTGTCCTTTCTGGACTTGAAAAAGCTGAATGTGAAACGATAAATTGTCCCCGTGTCACCGCATCGCCTGCCGCAATGGAATGTCAGGTTCTGGATATCATCACCCTCAAAGGCGGCGGCGACTTTATGATCTTGGGAGAAGTAAACGGCATTCACATTGCCCCTTGGGCCTTGAGCAATGGGCGTTATGACGTGGTGAAAATAGGTACGATAGCGCGGATGGGCTATAAAGATTACAGTTTGATCAGCGCCATTTTTGAACTTGAACGTCCAAGGTAACCAGCATGACCAAAGACAACTTGAAAGCTTATATTCGTGCGATCCCAGACTTTCCCCATCCAGGTATTATATTTCGCGATATGACCACGCTTTTTTCAAACCCAAAAGGCTTTCGCATGGCCATAGATCAATTGCTGGCTCCCTATGTCGGGCAACAAATCGACCAAGTTGTAGGACTAGAGGCGCGAGGCTTTATTTTGGGGGGTGCTGTGGCACATCAATTGTCTTGCGGATTTGTGCCGGTACGCAAAAAGGGAAAATTGCCTGGCCAAACCATAGAAGAATCCTATGATCTTGAATACGGTAGCGCCACAGTAGAAATTCACGCCGACGCACTAAAAGCGGGTGATAAAATCTTGCTCGTAGATGACCTCTTAGCCACCGGTGGGACTGCCAAAGCAGGCATTCATCTCATCGAGGCCTTAGGCGCAGAAGTCCTTGGCTGTGCTTTTGTAGTTGATTTGCACGAACTGGGAGGACGCAGAAAGTTAGAAAATATGGGCATGAAGGTTCATGTTCTATGCGAATTCGGCAGAGCGTAAGTTCAAATTTTATAGTCTTTTTGTTATAAAATAATAGTCCAAAACCTCTGAAAAACTGCTTATAATTTTCTACCATGAAACTGCTCTGTTTTAAAGTGAACAGGGCTTTTCCAATCAGACTGAGGTCATTTTATCGTAGCCCTAACTTGGCAGGATCACACCCGGATTTAAAATACCATTTGGGTCAAGCGCTGTTTTGACTGCCCGCATCATAGCCAACTTTGTCGGGTCACCGTAACGTAGCAGATCTTCCACCTTTAGGCGGCCAATACCATGTTCGGCGCTGACCGATCCACCCAAAGATGCAACCAGACCATGAACCAAGCCCTTAATAGTAGGGCGCAGGTTTTCATAATCGGCCCTTGTGCGCCCCAAAGCAGGAAAAAGATTATAATGCAAATTACCATCGCCTAAATGGCCAAAACAATTGATCCGCATATCACCCAAAGAAGCCAAAGCGGGGCCTGCTTTAGCGATGAAGCTGGCGATCTCCCCTAAAGGTAGCGATAAATCATGACTGGAAACTGGTCCTACTTTACGGTTAGCCACTGGAATATTTTCACGTAAACGCCAAAAATCACTGCGCTGAGCAAGCGAACTAGCAATCACCCCATCCAAAACCAGCATATTGTCTTCCGCAGCACTATAAAGAGACGTAAGCGCCAAGTTGGGTTCAATTTCGTTTGGCAGGTCAACATCAATAAAAACCGTCCATGCTGACGCCTTAGCAAAGGGCACGCGCACATCTGGCATGGTTTCAGACAAAAAGGTAAAGCTCATCTCTGATATTATTTCGAACGCCGAGATCATACCTCCAAGGCGGGCCTGTGCTAGACCATAAAGTTCTAGTGCAGCATCAATCGAAGGCACGGCAAACATTGCCGCCCCCAAGCGCCCATGTGCGGGGTAGAGTCTAAGTGTGGCGGCGGTGATTATACCGAGTGATCCTTCAGAACCAATAAGTAGATTTTTAACGTCATAGCCACTGTTATCTTTGCGCAGACGCTTAAGCCCGTTGTAAATTTTCCCATCCGCCAAGACCGCTTCAATACCCAAACATAGGTCACGAGCATTACCATAGCGCAACACCCCCGTGCCCCCCGCATTGGCAGCCAAATTGCCCCCAATTTGGCAAGAGCCTTGCGACGCGAGCGACAAAGGGAATTGCCTATCCAGGTCATGAGCAGACTTTTGCACATCAGCTAGAACCATCCCAGCCTCTACCACCAGAAGATTTTCTTGCGGATAAGCGGCGCGCAGCGCTCGCATATGTTCAACCGAAAGCATCAACGGCATGGGACCAGTCTGCATGCCCTGCCCCATCACAAGTCCAGTACCACCTCCCAAAGGCACAAGGCCCACTTTTTCACTATTGCAGGTCTTCAAAATGATCGATACTTCATCCACTGATTTAGGACAGGCTATAGCAGCGGCAATAGCTTGGCCACGACCGCGCGGTTCATCTAGCTCATGCTCCAAAGGGTCACGCAGCCTACCTTTTGGTAAGGCTGCCTCTAGCCTGTTCAAAAAGCTTGGGTCTGCAGCATTCAACTCCATTTTACGTCCTATTTAGCCAGCCCAACAGCAGTTTTACCCCGGCGATCGCTCCGCAAATTTGCGTAAAGTACATGGTTGCGCCAGCGACCCGAAATTTGTAAATAACTTTGTGCAACGCCTTCATATTTAAAACCACATTTTTCTAAAACTCCACGCGAGGCTTGGTTTTCCGGCAAGCACGCAGCCTCGACCCGGCTCAGATCCATTGCAAAAAATGCTTGATTAACCGCGGCATCAATTGCTTCCCGCATGTAGCCCATGCGGGCATGCGGGGCACCAATCCAATAACCAATCGACGAGGATTGCGAGGGTCCACGGCGAATATTATCAAGCGTAATAGCTCCAATTAAAGCCTTATCAGAGCGCCGTTCAAGAAATAAAGGCACGGCGGAGCCCTGCGAAAAAGCCCTTGCGGCCCAAGTGACGCGGCTCAAAAAAGATTTTCGCGAAAGATGGTTGGCTGACCAAAGCGGCTCCCAGGTAAACAAGAAATCTTGACTTGCTTGGCGCAAGTCTGCCCAAGCCCGATAATCTCCCGCTTGAGGAAGGCGCAAGGTTAAGCGCTCAGTTTCGATTTTTATCTTGGCGCCCAGCCCCAACATTAAGTGGCCAGTGCCTTGCGCAGCTTTGCCAGCTCTGGTGCTTTGGCCACAGGCCCATAAAGCACCATAGAAGAACGGGCCATGTTCATACCCCTTGCAAATTGCTTAACATCTTCGCAGGTAACCCCGTCAATTTTGGCGATTGCTTCGTCTAGACCAGGCACGCGGCCATAAATGGCCAAAAGCCGCGCCAAACGCTCAGCTCGCGATGAGGGGCTTTCAAGCCCCATCAATAGCCCTGCTTTCAGCTGTACGCGGGCGCGTTCTACTTCGGCCCAAGACATATCACTTGGTGCACGTTTCAACTCTTCAACCGTCAACTGCGCCAAAGCACCAATTTCCTCGGCCGAGGTGCCAGCATAAATTGTGACTTGCCCAGTATCTTCATAAGCGCCGCTTTGCGCAAAAATAGTATAGCAAAGCCCATGTTCTTCACGCACCTTTTGAAAAAGCCGCGACGACATGCCCCCACCCAAAGCCATGCCATAAATTTGCGCCGCGTAAACATCATCGGCTCGGTAGCTTGGGCCTTCGAATGACAGACTGAAATGGGCCTGTTCAAGTTTTTTAACTTTGCGCTTTTCGCCGCCCAAAAAGTCAGCCGCTTGCACCGGATTTGCGCCATGCGCAGGTAAATGACCAAAAATTTCGGTCGCTTTGGCCAAAATTTGATCATGATCCACGCCGCCCGCCGCGGATAGGATCATTTGGTTGGGCCCATAATGCTGGGCGACAAAATCTATTAGATCTTGTTGTGAAAAGGCCCCCACTCGTTCGGCGGGGCCCAAAATAGTGCGGCCAAAGGGTTGATCTGGATAAGAAATTTCTTGCAACCAATCAAAGATAATATCGTCGGGCGTGTCCAAGGTTTGTCCAATTTCTTGCAAAATCACATTGCGTTCAGTTTCAATTTCTCGCGCATCAAAGATCGGGTTTAAAACAATGTCCGAAATCACATCAAGTGCCAAGCCCACATCAGCCGACAAAACACGAGCGTAATAGGCCGTCATGTCTTTAGAGGTATAAGCATTAATATAGCCGCCGACATTTTCAATCGCTTCAGCTATTTGCAAAGGACTGCGCGTATTGGTGCCCTTAAAGGCCATATGTTCCAAGAAATGCGCAATGCCATTTTGCTCCACCCGTTCATGGCGCCCCCCTGCTTGCACCCAAATACCAATTGAAGCCGACATTAGCCCCGGCATATGTTCGGTCACGATGCGAAAGCCATTGGGCAATGTGTCAAGGCGTAGGGTCAAGAGCGGATCCTTTCCCGCACCAGTTCTTGCAGGGCGGTTAAATCGTTAGGAGCTAGTGTCATACGTTCGGGACGGTTAAATAAATCACCCATGCGCAGCGGCAATAGCGGCGGCTGACCCGTGGCTCTTTCGACCGCATCAGGAAATTTAGCGGGATGCGCAGTCGCCAAAGTGATCATGGGCATGTCACACAAATGATCATTTGCCACATGTACGCCTACAGCGGAATGGGGGCACAAAACCTCTCCAGTAGTGGCGAAGGTTTGACTGATCGTGTCCAATGTCGCTCTTTCGGAACAATCGCCCGAAGCAAAGGTCTGACGTAAAAAATTATACGCATCTTGACGCAAAGCAAAGCCACCGGTTTTTAAAGCGGTCATCAAATTGGTAACTTCGACCGCGTCTTGCCCGTAGGCGTAAAATAAAACGCGCTCAAAATTAGACGACACCTGAATATCCATCGAAGGACTGAACGACGCGCTCACCCCATCAGTCATATACGACCCTGTGGAAATTACTCGGTGCAAAATATTATTTTGGTTTGTCGCAATTACCAACTTTTCGATCGGCAACCCCATTTTTCGGGCTATATATCCAGCAAAAATATCACCAAAATTTCCCGTCGGCACGGTAAATCCGACCGAACGGTCAGGCGCGCCCAAGGAAATGGCCGACGTAAAATAATACACAACCTGTGCCAAAATACGCGCCCAGTTAATGGAATTAACCCCAGCCAAGCGCACCCCGTCGCGAAAGTCGAAGTCATTAAACATATCTTTTACCCGCGCTTGGCAATCATCAAAATCGCCCTCAACCGCGATGGCATGTACATTTTTTTCAATCGGGGTGGTCATTTGACGGCGCTGCACATCTGAAATACGGCCTTTTGGAAATAAAATAAAAACATCTACATTGGCAAGCCCACGAAAGGCTTCAATCGCAGCAGATCCCGTATCGCCCGAGGTGGCACCCACTATAGTGATCCGCTCACCGGATTTGGCCAAGGCAGCTTGCATCATTTGGCCAATCAATTGCATGGCGAAATCTTTAAAGGCCAAGGTTGGCCCGTGAAAAAGTTCGAGCAAGAAATGGTTGGGAGCCAATTGCGCCAAGGGCGCGCGTGCCTTATGGCCAAAACCGCTATAGGCCTTGGCAATTAGCGCACGGAAATCTCCGTCTGCAAATGTGTCGCCCATAAAGGGGCGCATCACCGCAAAGGTAATATCTTCATAGCTTTGTCCGTGCATGGCCCTGATAGCGCTTTTAGACAGCGCTGGCACCGATTGCGGCAGGTAAAGTCCACCGTCACGGGCCAAGCCCGTCATCATCGCGTCATGAAAATTCAAAATCGGCGCGGCGCCGCGGGTAGAAATATACTGCATTATATGCCCCTATTTTGAAGCTTTGATACGCCAGACCAGAGCCGCTGTCACCATGAAGCAGATCAAGGCCAATGAAAACCATGTCAGTGCGTAATTTAGATGGTCGTTGGCGATGGTTGATGTGTCAATAGGCATCGCAGAGATGCCGTCTCCGGTTTGGCTGCGTGCCACGATAAAGACTGTCTCTGTGCCCAATGCCGCAGCCATAGAGACCGCGTCGCGCACGAACCACAGGTTACGAATTGGATCAGGTTTGGGTGTAAAGTGGTCGGACTCCACAGGCCAATGTAAATTTCCTGCCAGTGTAATGTCTTTTACCATTTTCGGCTTTAGGTGATCAGCTTCGGCGATAAAGCCGCGGTCAATTAGAATGCGGCGCTGATCAGTTGTTTCAAGCACTGCAATCTCGCGGTAACCTTGGCCAAAGTTTTTTTGACTGGATAGCACTTCAACCCCTTCACCAGTAAATCTGCCTTCGACAATGACAGGCAAAAAGCGATCAGCCACGGGGTCAATCATGGTAGGTAGGTTCACAGGTGCGGCGGTCATGCGCGCGTCCATTTCAGCCATAATGCCTTCTTTCCAGGTCAGCCGTTGGAGCTGCCAAACCCCCAAGCCCACAAGAAACATCGAAGCCATAAACCCAGAAAGTAGAGGCGTGATCCATTCGCGCTTCATCATATGCCTTTAGCGAAAAAGCGCGCGCCTGAGGGCCCACGCTTGATTTCATAACCAGTGAGAACTACGAGTCTATTGACCCCAAACATAGATGGCTGCAAACAAAAAAAGCCATACCACATCCACAAAGTGCCAATACCAAGCGGCAGCTTCAAAGCCAATATGTTGGGTTTGCGTAAAGTGACCTGCCCGCGCACGCAGCCAACATACAATCAAAAAAATCGATCCTATTAGAACGTGAAATCCGTGAAAGCCTGTGGCCATATAGAAGTTCGCACCATAGATATTGCCCGCAAACCCAAAGGTCGCATGTGAATATTCATAAGCCTGAAATCCCGTAAACCACATGCCCAAAACAACAGCTAAGATCAAACCATTTTCCAAATCTTTGCGATTATTTTCATGCACCAAAGCATGGTGCGCCCAAGTGGCGGCAGCACCCGAACACAACAAAATAAGAGTGTTCATCAAAGGCAAATGCCATGGGTCTAGTGTTTCAATACCAGCGGGCGGCCATTGCCCATCGACCAAGGGGCTCATTGGTCCCATTGGATAAAGTGCATGTTTAAAAAAGCTCCAAAACCAGGCGGCAAAAAACATCACTTCAGACATGATGAACATTATAAAGCCATAGCGCAGGCCAATTGCCACCGCAGGAGTGTGATCGCCAACTTTGGCTTCACTGACCATTTCAGACCACCACGCAAACATCACGTAAAGCACTACAGTGAAGCCTATAAGAGCCATAAAAGGCTTATGGCCATGCATCCAAAGCACTGAGCCAAAAAACATGATGAAGGCCCCAACAGCAGCCGTAAGCGGCCAGATAGACGGAGGAAGAATGTGGTAGTCGTGGTTTTTGGCATGGGCCATAGTAATGTTTCCTTGGTTTTAATAGTTTGATGCCCCAGACAAGGCTGGAGCAAGGGTCGCCTGCTGTACAGGCGCCTGAGTTTCATGAAAAGTATAAGAAAGTGTGATCTCATGCACGTACTTTGCCTCTGGATCATTAACAATTTCTGCATCAACATAGAAGCTGACCGGCATATCAACAGTTTCACCGGGTTGCAGCACCTGTTCGGAGAAGCAAAAGCAGGCGACTTTAGTAAAATAAGGCCCCACTGAATATGGCATGACATTATAGCTTGCTGTGCCCGCCACAACGCGGTCAGTTGGATTATGGGCGCGGTAAAAAGCCAAGCCATTTTCACCAATTTTTATCTCCATATTAGGCACTTCAGCCTTAAAGTCCCAAGGCATTCCCGCCTTTTTCGAGGCATCAAACCAAATGGTTATTGATTTATCGAGTATCACTTCTGACGCTTCCACAGCGACTTGGCTGGTTCCGGCAAAACCAGTCGTGCGGCAAAACCAATCATAAAAAGGGACAGCAGCAAAAGAAAGGCCAAGCATGATCGTGGCCACGCCAACCAAGGTGAGGCCAGTTTTATGCTTAGGGGACATCACGGCGACACCTTTGGTAAGGCTGGAATATCGGGGGCTTGCGGCGCGATGAGGCTTGGGCGCAGCGCATGATCATAGGCTCGCATATCTTCACCACGGATCATTTTCACTACGGTTAGGCCAAAGACTAAGGTCACAAAAAAACCTAAGGCCAAACCTACGCCAACATTACGGCTAAAGCGGCGTTTATATATTTCATGCTGCTTATCAAATGCCATTACCAGCCCCCATATCCAAAAGGTTTCATTGCAGCTTCTAGCAAAAAAGCGCTAAACAAGAAAAAAAGATAGCAAAGTGAAAAACGAAACACTTGTTTTTCAACTTTGTAATTGTCGGCTTCGGCTTCGGCTTCACTGCGCATCCAAATCTGAAAAACACCGCGCAAAAATATAACCGACATTAGGGTTGCAATCGCCACATAGGTAATACCCCCGATCGAGGTGAAGCCAACACCAATAGCAACTGGTATCAGTAAAATCGTATAAACTAAGATATGCGTTCTGGTCACTTTGCGGCCATGGGTCACGGTCAACATTGGCACGCCTGCTGCGGCATAATCTTCCTTCATGAACAAAGCTAATGCCCAAAAATGGGGTGGTGTCCACATGAAGATTAACGCAAACATCAAAGCACTTTCCAACGATACACCACCTGTGGCCGCAGCCCAACCAATCATTGGAGGAAATGCGCCTGCGGCCCCGCCGATGACGATATTTTGCGACGTTAAACGTTTGAGCCACATCGAATATATCACGGCGTAAAAGAAGATGGTAAATGCCAAAAGGCCCGCAGCCATCCAATTTGCCGCCAATCCAAGCATCATCACAGACAGTCCTGATAGCGCAAGGCCAAAGCCTAAAGCTTCGCCAGGTGCGATTCGACCCGACGGAATGGGGCGACGCACTGTGCGTTTCATCACACGGTCAATATCGGCATCCCACCACATATTAAGCGCGCCAGATGCCCCAGCACCGAGCGCAATAAAGGAAATGGCGGCAAAACCGACCACGGGATGAACTCCATTTGGCGCCACCAATAGGCCGGCCATGGCCGTAAAAACAACCAAAGACATAACGCGCGGCTTTAATAACTGTGCGAAGTCACCAAATCCTGCGTCATATGGCTGTAGGGTCATTTGAACGTCGCTCATGCTGGATCCTGAGGCAAAGGTCGCGAAAACCCACGCGCCTAGATTAATTTGAAGCGATAATAGTAGGCGCTTGCACCATATCAGCCGAAAGCTGGACTTGGCCGCCTTTGGCACTTTGCAGCCAGGCATCGTAAGTCGCTTGATTGACCACTTTAACCGTGACGGGCATGTAGGCATGGCTTTGGCCGCAAATTTCGGAACATTGACCAAAAAAGATGCCTTCTTGATCAGCCGAAAACCAAAGTTGCGCCAACCGGCCCGGAACGGCATCTTGCTTCACACCAAAGGCTGGAATTGTCCAAGCGTGGATTACATCCGCACCAGTCACTTGCACGACGATAGTCTTGCCAACGGGCACAATGACCGCAGTATCAGTAGCTAGTAAAAAGTCACCGCGTGTGTAACCCAAAGCTTCCAGCTTCATCACGGCCACATCGTCAAGTACTTGTGGTGTGCTCATTGGTTGATCAGGACCCAATGACGCAACATCAGTTGATCCATCAACAAGGAAGCTATCAAACGCAACATCTTCACCAACATATTCATAGTCCCAATACCATTGGTTGCCTGTGGCTTTGATAGTAATATCAGCGACGGGGATTTCTTGTTGTTTGAACAAGATAGGCAAAGAAAAGGCTCCAATAACAAATAAAATTACTATCGGCACCACAGTCCATGCCACTTCAAGTGGAGAGTTATGGGTAAAAGTCGCAGGTTTTGGATTGCGTTTGCTGTTGTAGCGCACCGCCACATACAGCAGAAGACTGGTCACAAAAATCGTAATCACAGTAATGATGACCAAAATAAAATGATCCAGCCAATGTATGTCTGACGCCAACTCAGTTGCAGCAGGTTGAAAGCCCAAAAGTTTATCAACCGGATGACCTATTGTGGGCAACTTTTGCGCAATAACGCTCTCAGCGGTTACCGCGAGGGCAGCCACAATGCGGGTCAAGCGGGTGGCTGTTCCAACTAAATAAGTCCAAAGACGCATAATCAATTCCCGTTCGATAGAGCGATTTATATTTTATTGGCCACGCACTTTTACTAAAAAGCGAAAAACCATTGTTTATTTTGCGGTTAAAACCATATTAGAGACAGATCGACAAGACAAACAGTTGCGGCAAATTAGCTCAATTGCACAAAAGAGGAATATTCCATGTCCAACGCACCATTTAGCCCCTTTGACGGTCAGCTTGATGCGGATCAAGCGCTCAAAACCTTACAAGAGGCAACGATGGGGGCCGACGATGGAGAGCTATTTTTAGAGCGTTCGCGCTCAGAGTCGATTGTATTAGATGATGGGCGCATTAAAAACGCCAGCTATGACGCAATCGAGGGCTTTGGTCTGCGCGCAGTGCGCGGCGAAGTGTCAGGTTATGCCCATTCGACGGAAATTTCTCATGCCGCACTAACACGTGCTAAAGAGACTGCGCGCTTGGCAGTGGGTGAAGGAGGTGGGATTATGGCAGCTTCCCCCAAGGGCACCAATCTAAAACTTTATTCAGACAAAGACCCTATGCTTGATGCAATTTTTTCAGATAAAATTGATATGTTAAAAGAAATTGATGCATTCACCCGTGCACTTGATTCACGTGTCGTGCAAGTGTCGGCCAGCTTATCAGCAGGCTTACAAGAGGTTGAAATTCTGCGCTCCGAAGGGTTGCGTCTGGCCGATATTCGCCCCATGGCACGTATCAATATTTCAGTAATTGTCGAAACTGCAGGTCGCCGTGAATCTGGAGTTGCGGGGGGCGGAGGTCGCTTTGGATTGGCGGGGCTTTTAGAACCCAAACATTGGCAAAACATCGCTCACGAATCCTTACGCATCGCCATCGTGAACCTTGAAGCGGTGCCAGCACCTGCGGGCATGTTCGATGTGGTTTTGGGCCCTGGTTGGCCTGGGATTTTACTGCATGAGGCAATCGGCCATGGTCTAGAAGGCGACTTTAACCGAAAAAAAACCAGCGCATTTTGTGATTTGATGGGTAAGGAAATCGCCGCCAAAGGCGTTACCGTCCTGGATGATGGCACATTGCACGACCGACGCGGATCTATTTCAATTGATGACGAAGGCACGCCTTCGGCGCGCAATGTTTTAATAGAAGACGGCATTTTGGTGGGCTATATGCAAGACCGTCAAAATGCCCGATTGATGGGCGTAGCCCCCACAGGAAATGGACGGCGCGAAAGCCACGCTCATATGCCTATGCCACGCATGACCAACACCTATATGCTTAATGGCAATGACAACCCCACAGACATGATTGCCAGTTTAAAAGACGGGATCTATGCTGTGGGATTTGGAGGCGGTCAGGTTGACATTACCAACGGAAAGTTCGTCTTTTCCTGCACCGAAGCTTACCGCGTGCAAAATGGTGTGATCGGGGCTCCCGTTAAAGGGGCCACTTTGATTGGCGATGGTGCCACGGCGCTCAAACAAATCCGCGCCATTGGGGATGACATGGCACTTGATCCGGGCGTAGGCAATTGCGGCAAAGCAGGCCAATGGGTGCCTGTCGGCGTTGGGCAACCCAGCCTTTACATTAGCGGACTGACGGTGGGCGGGTCGGCCTCGTAACCGTTACGATTTCCCGAATGTGTCCTTAAGGGGGGCAAAGGAATTGTTCGCGTCATCTCTTGGACCTTTTGTGGAGCGGGCTTGGGCCTGATGGGATTTTAAACTTGGTTTTGTCGCAGCACTCGCTTTGCGCTCGGCGGCATCTTGGCGAGCATCACTACTGTCTTCACGCATGGTCAGGCCAATGCGTTTGCGCACCACGTCGACTTCGACAACGCGCACCTGCACGACTTGGCCTGCTTTAGCCACTTCGTGCGGGTCTTTAACAAAACGATCAGCAAGTTGGCTGACATGCACAAGGCCATCTTGATGCACCCCAATATCAATAAAAGCGCCAAAGGCCGCAACATTGGTCACGGTGCCTTCCAGCATCATGCCTGATTTTAGGTCTTTGATGTCATTGATACCATCGGCAAACTTGGCAGTTTTAAAACTTGGGCGCGGATCACGGCCAGGCTTTTCAAGTTCGGTCAAAATATCGCGCACGGTAAGCAGACCAAAGCGCGCATCAATAAAATTTTCGGGCCTTAGCGCCTGAAGTGCGGTCTGATCGCCCATAACAGCGCGTAAATCACGCCCGCAAGCGGACACAATTTTACGTTCTAAATCATATGCTTCTGGGTGAACAGAGCTTGAATCAAGCGGCTCAGCGCCATTTAGGATACGCAAAAACCCAGCTGACTGTTCAAATGCCTTTGGCCCCAAACGAGTTACTTTAAGCACATCTTGGCGCCGCTTAAAGGGCCCAAAAGTGTCACGGTGCGCCACAATTGCATCGGCCAAACCGGGCCCAAGGCCCGACACACGTGCCAGCAAAGACGTCGAGGCCGTGTTTAAATCAACCCCTACCGCATTCACCGCATCTTCCACAACGGCCTCCAATGACTTGCCCAAACGAAACTGGTCAACATCATGCTGGTATTGGTCTACACCAATAGATTTGGGTTCAATTTTTACTAATTCCGCCAAAGGGTCTTGCAGGCGCCGCGCTGTTGACACGGCACCTCGCAACGAGACGTCAAGGTTCGGAAACTCAGCCGCGGCTAGGGCCGAGGCAGAATAGATCGACGCACCGGCTTCAGACACGATCACCTTAGTCAGGTTTGATTGTGTCGCCGGCAATGCTTTTAACACGTCAACGACCAAAGCATCAGTTTCACGTGAAGCGGTGCCATTACCGATGGCAATCATCGTCACATTATAGGCTGTGATCAGGCGTAAAAGCTCAGCTTTAGCACCGATCAGGTCATTTATGGGCTGGAATGGATAGATGGTGCTGGTCGCCAAAACCTTGCCCGTGGCATCAATGAGTGCTATTTTACAGCCCATGCGAATGCCCGGATCAATGCCCATTGTCACCCGCCCGCCCGCAGGGGCGGCCAAAAGCAAGTCTTTTAAATTACGCGCAAAAACGTTAATCGCTTCAGCGTCTGCGCGATCACGCAAATCTGACATAGCATCAAACGTGAGGCTATTTTTCAGCTTAACCCGCCAAGCCCAAGAGGCTGAAAAGCGCAGCCACGCATCGCCCAAGCCTTGCCCCAAAGGCGCGAAGGGTGAAGCACAGGTGATTTCACAAGGGCTTTGCCCCCGCAGCGCCTCGGGGTCAACGGCCAGACCAAGGGTCAAAAACCCTTCGTTGCGACCACGAAGCATAGCCAAAATACGGTGACCTGCTGCTTTGAATATTGGTTCGGAATGGGAAAAATAGTCTGAAAATTTGACGCCATCGGCTTCACGGCCAGACACGACTTGCGCTTGCAACACGGCATTATTGGCAATATAGCGGCGCAACTTTCTCAAAAGCTGGGCATTTTCCGATAGCGCTTCAGCCAAAATATCGCGCGCGCCTTCAAGAGCGATTTTAGTGTCAGCAACTTCGGAGGTTATAAAACCTATGGCCAGAAAATCAGGGGCGACGGTGCGGTTAGCCAAAATCGCGTCATAGAGCGGCCCGAGACCCAACTCGCGCGCTATCATGGCGCGGGTACGTCTCTTAGGCTTATAGGGGAGATAAAGATCTTCAAGGCCAGATTTTGTGGTTACTTCAGCCAAGGCGCCTGCAATAGTATCGGTCATCTAGCCTTGATCTGTGATCAAGGCAATGATCGCCTTGCGGCGCACGCCGAATTCACGCAGGTAATCGAGCCGCTCGGCCAAAGTGCGTAGCTGCGTGTCATCAAGCCCACCCGTAGCCTCTTTTCTATAACGTGCAATAAACGGAACAGTTGATCCACCATCCAATAACGCTACTGCCGCCAGAACCTGCGCGGGCCCAGCTGAAATTTCACCAGCAATTTGACGGGCTATTTGGGCAAACGGATCTTGGTTCACAGGCGGTCCAATCAATCATAAAAGTTAAAGCCCAAGTAAGACAGTTAGCCCGTAGTATGCGCCATCATGAGAAATTTAAAGAGTGGTACCGCCTCCCCGGCTTGAACGGGGGACCCCTAGTTCCACAAACTAGTGCTCTAACCAACTGAGCTAAGGCGGCAACACGATCGATTTAACCGCGCAGCCCTCTGATTACAAGAGGCTCATTTAATTTTAGCGCCATTCCAACCCCATTTTGGTGCCATGACTACCACTTAGCGAAACAGCTTTTTTGCCTCTTGCCCAAAGCGTCCATCGGGTTTACCTCGTGTTAAATATAAGAGGACAGATCATGAGCATCGATAAGCAAAGTGACTTAGCAGCAAACTTGCAAATTGGCCCTACCAATTTGGGCATGGTTCGTATTTATGTCGAGGGCGAAGGAGTAGATCTGCCGCTCGATTTTGACCCGGATGAGGCGGAAGAAATTGCCAATGAGCTAATGACAGCGGCCAAAGCAGCCCGCGCTTTGGCTCCCCCTAAGGGCCCAAAGCGCTAAACACTTTGGCGCAGTGCGCGAACAAAACTGATTTTTCAGTCGCACCGCCCACCAACTCTACATAAAAACCACCTTAGTAAAAGCCAAATCAGCGGCCAAGTGGGGCCCTTGTGAAAAGCGCGTAAAGTCCTTATCTATGATAAAGTGATTTCTGCTCTTCACGTGATGGGCCTTTTTCCAGTGGCCGATAAGCATCTCCGAGGGAGCTGGCTCTGCTTAGGCCTTGGCCTAAGCATCTGGCGACCAACCTGAACACTCAGGCTCTCGGGAAATTCACGCCCGCACGGCTGCTGCGGATTTCACCACTTTCGGCCAAGTCAGGCTTGATCTGCAAATTTGACTTAAAAACTTTCAGGCTTGGACTCACGCGCCATATGATCCAAAACCGCATTTACGAATTTAGATTCTTTACCTTCCGGAAAGAAGGCTTTTGCCACATCTACAAATTCGCTGAGCACAACTTTGGGTGGCGTTGGCATTTGTCTAATTTCAGCGCCCGCGGCACGAAAAAGGGCACGCAGTACCGGATCAATACGCTCAATAGGCCATTTGGCAACCAAGGCGCGGTCCGTCATTTGATCGATGCTTGCCTGAAAATTAACAGCATGATCCACCAGTGTACGGAAATGCTTGGGGTCTGCCTCAGCCATTTCAACTTCGTCATATGTGGCACCAAAACGAAAATTTTCGAATTCCCTAATTACTGCTTCGGCAGTTTGCCCCGAGCTCTCCATTTGAAACAGAGCTTGCACTGCATAAAGCCGAGCGGCCGAGCGCATTTTTTTTTGATCAGAAATCTGCGTCATCCTTTGTCAGTGTCAAAAGCGCGGAAGCCTATGCCTTTTACAGTTTTGCTCCACTTGCGCGACAAAGCTAAAAGATGCAAGGCCGCAGCCATCGCATCGCCACCTTTGTTTTGACCTTTAGCTTCAGCGCGAACTTGGGCTTGATCAAAATTTTCGACTGTTAGGATGCCATTTCCCACGCAGACACCCTGCAATCCAAGCAGGGCAAGCCCGTGCGAAGAGTCATTACACACAGTATCATAATGCGTAGTTTCACCCCGTATTACGCAACCCAAGGCCACAAAGGCATGATAATCAGATTGGCGCGCCGCAAGAGCGATCGCGGTAGGAACTTCCAAAGCACCAGGCACCTCGACTATGTCAGCAGCAGCCCCTCCAAATTCAGCAATTTCTAAAGCGCCCTTAACCAATTGATCAGCAATGTCTTTATAATAGGGCGCAACCACGATAAGCACTCTGACGGGCTTATCAAATTTAGGCATCTCAAGGATATTGTGGGCGATAGCACTTGCCATTATTCTGCCTCGATTGGCTGGGTGCCGGTGATGGCAAGGCCGTAGGCTTCAAGGCCTACTATTTTTGGAGCTTGGGAGTTGGTCAAAAGAATAATTTTACTTAACCCCAGCGCTGAAAGGATCTGTGCACCCACACCATACTGGCGTAGCGTTTTTGGGGCCTCGGCCTCATCTTGCGCCAAGCTTTTAGACGTATCACGAATTAAAACCACTGCGCCACGCCCCATCTCGGCAATGATGCTCATCGATCGTGACATTTCGCTCCCGCCGCCCTGGCCAATACCCAACACATCTTGCAAGGGATTGTGGGCGTGCATACGAACCAAAACTGGCGCACCACCTGAAATATCGCCCTTGGCCAAAACAATATGGTCTGCTCCATGGGTTTTGTCAGAAAAAATCCGCATATCCCAGTCACCGCCATAGACGGAAGTCACCTTTTGATGTGTTTTTTCAAAAATCAAATTGTCATAGCGGCGCCTGTATGCGATCAAATCAGCAATTGTACCAATGTTAAGTTCATGTTTTTTAGAAAAAATTACCAAATCTGGGAGGCGCGCCATCGTGCCATCATCATTCATGATCTCACAAATAACACCCGATGGGTTAAGCCCAGCCAGTCGCGAAACATCGACTGCTGCCTCAGTATGGCCAGCACGCACCAAAACGCCGCCATCACGCGCGCGCAGAGGAAAGACATGGCCTGGAGTTGCAATATCGGCAGGCCCTTTGAGGGGGTCAGTGGCGACCACGACCGTCAAGGCACGGTCAGCGGCAGAAATTCCTGTCGAGACGCCCTCACGTGCTTCTATCGACATGGTAAAAGCGGTTTCGTGACGGCTTGAGTTCTTTGGACTCATTAAATCCAAACCCAGAATATCAACCCGCTCTCCCGTCAGCGCCAAACAGATCAGACCACGCCCATGAGTAGCCATAAAGTTCACAGCTGATGACGTGCACGTCTGCGCCGGAATAACCAAGTCACCTTCGTTTTCGCGATCTTCATGATCAACCAGAATGAACATGCGCCCGTTGCGGGCATCATCAATAATTTGTTCGATCGAACTCAGGGCAGCTGAAAACTTGGTCATACTTTTATCCTTATGCTTGCCTCCAAATAACTTGTGTAAGCCTAAATGGCCAGTGCAGCCGTAATAAATTGGCATTATTTGTTACGAAAGTGGAGATTTAACTTAATCCCATTCGCGAAGGCGCGCCACATATCGGGCCATCGTGTCAATCTCTAAGTTCACAAGGTCGCCAACACTTACGCGCCCCCAATTCGTGACGCTTTGGGTATGGGCAATCAAGTTCACGCCAAAGTCGTAGGCTGTGATTGCATTCACAGTCAGAGAAGTGCCATTTAGCGCTACAGATCCTTTGGGTGCAATAAATTTTGCAAAAGCTTGCGGCGTGCGCAAAGTCAGCCGCAGGCTCTCTCCTTCGGGCTTTGCGGCTATCACTTTTGCCACGCCATCAACGTGTCCCGACACTATATGACCACCCAGTTCATCGCCAACGCGAAGCGAGCGTTCTAAATTTATCACCTGCCCCAAGGACCAAGCCCCCAGATTGGTGGCTCCTAAGGTTTCGGCAGATATCTGCACGTCAAACCAACGCTGAGAATCTTGGCCTAATTCTACAACAGTTAAGCACACGCCATCGCACGCGATTGAGGCCCCAATATCAATGCCAGCCACATCATATGAGGTGGCAATGCGCGCACGTAAATCGCCCTCTTGGCGCAGCTCCAAGATTTTGCCTTGATCTGTAACAATGCCAGTAAACATGGCGACGCCCCTCACTTTTCATCCTAATTCAGACCTAGCCTTGCCACGCAGAGGTTTCAAGCCCTAGGCCTTTAATCCAGCTCAATGCCACAATTGCCATATTTTAATCGATTATTTTCCATACCCCCCCGAGGGCTGCAATCTTGCGCGCGCATGGCTTGCTATTTTTGCCATGAGCTTGGCAAAAGGCTGTGGCGGCAAGGTTTGACCTAGAATCATCGGCAACAGATCTTGATCATTTTCGTTTAAAATCTGTTCGAATATTTCCAATTCATCTTCAGGCATCAGAGCCAGTTGTACATCAGCATAGTGACCCAAAATCAAATCCATTTCCTTGGTTCCACGGCGCCAACAACGCATGCGCATGCGTTTTAAACGGTGCTCTAAAAGCTCAGTTTTGATAGAATCTTTGGAATTTTTCAAGCAATCTGTCCTTTTGTGTCAGGTTTTTCTTGCCCCTTTTTAAGCTGCGTCATAAGACAAGCCAACCATAATGGCACATAGCCCCAAAGGAGATATTCATGCCGTTTTTGTCTGACACGTTGGCCCGCGTTAAACCTTCGGCAACGATAGTCGTTACCACTAAGGCGGCGGAACTCAAAGCCCATGGGCAAGATATTATAGGGCTCGGCGCAGGTGAGCCTGATTTTGATACGCCAGAAAACATCAAACAGGCTGCAATCAAAGCAATTTTAGCCGGCAAAACCAAATATACGCCAGTAGATGGTATTCCCGAACTTAAACAAGCTATTTGCGATAAATTTGCGCGCGAAAATGGCCTTAGCTATAGGCCTACACAAATAAGTGTGGGTACAGGCGGCAAACAAATTTTATATAATGCTCTGATGGCAACACTGAATCCAAAGGATGAGGTGATTATCCCTGCTCCTTATTGGGTTAGCTATCCCGACATGGTATTGCTGGCGGGCGGCACTCCGGTTGCGGTAGCTGCTGGCATTGAAACCAATTTCAAACTTACGCCTGCTATGCTCGAAGCTACCATCACAGCCAAAACTAAATGGTTTATCTTTAATTCGCCCTCGAACCCAACAGGTGCTGGATATACACGAGCCGAACTTAAGGGTCTGACTGATGTTTTGCTGCGCCATCCTCATGTTTGGGTGATGTCGGATGATATGTATGAGCATTTGGTGTTTGACGATTTCATTTTCTGCTCACCCGCCGAAATAGAACCTGCACTTTATGAGCGGACGCTGACCTGCAACGGCGTCTCAAAAGCCTATGCCATGACTGGGTGGCGTATCGGATATGCCGCAGGGCCTGTGGCACTTATTAAGGCGATGGCAACCATTCAAAGCCAATCAACCTCAAATCCAAGTTCGGTGTCGCAATATGCCGCACTCGAAGCGTTGAACGGGCCACAAGATTTTCTATCCGCCAACCGCGTTTTGTTTCAACGCCGCCGCGACTTGGTCGTATCGATGCTCAACCAAGCCAAAGGCATTAAATGCCCTACGCCAGAAGGCGCCTTTTATGTATATCCAGACATTTCAGGCTGCTTGGGGAAAACCAGCGGGCAGGGCATCAAAATCATCAATGACGAAGCCTTTGCCACTGCGCTTTTGGAAGAAACGGGAGTTGCGGTGGTATTTGGCGCAGCCTTTGGTCTGTCGCCAAACTTTCGGGTAAGCTACGCTACCGATGATGTGATTTTAACCGAGGCTTGCAAGCGTATTAAGTGCTTTTGCGCCGACCTAGTGTAAGCGCCAAGGCCTGTGGAAAAACCAACGTTCTCAACTAAAACCCTTAGGCCCGCGCAGCCAAAAACGCCATATCAGCGCAACAGCTGCAACCGAAAGACCTATTGCCAGCCCAAGCCATAGGCCTATGCCGTCCATCCCCATCTTAAAGGCTAAAAGATAGCTAGCTGGAATGCCAACTAGCCAATAACTCATCACCGCCAAAAGCATGGGAATTTTGGTGTCTTGTAAGCCGCGCAGCAGGCCCATAGCCATGACCTGCATCGCATCCACAAATTGAAAAATGGCTGCCACAGCCAAAAAACCCAAACCAAACTGCACAATCGCAGTGGTTTGCGGATCAGAGCGATCTAGAAACAGGTTTAAAATCTGCTCAGGCCAAAGCAAAAAAACCCAGATCACAAGTCCCGCAAAAAGCGAAGACAGCAAAAACGCCATGAAAGCCACATCACGCAAACCGCTAGGGTCGTTTTCCCCCATCATCCGCCCCACCCGAATGGTCGCAGCATTTGAAAGGCCAAGATGAACCATAAAACTGAGCGAAGCCACTTCAAGCGCAATACCATGGGCTGCAAGTTGTACCGTGCCGATCCAGCCCATCATCAAAGCCGCGGCCTGAAACATGCCCCCTTCGGCCAAACCAGCAGTACCAATCGGCCAGCCTAGGTTGAAAACACGAAAAAAGGCAGGCCAATCAGGTCTCCAAAAACGCTGAAATAGGGAAAAGTTCCGTAAATCAGCCTGCAATGCAGCATAGAGCCCCAAGCCAATAATCGAAAAACTCTGAACAATCACCGAGGCAATCGCCGCGCCACGCACGCCCATTTCTGGAGCTCCCCACACGCCAAAAACCAACACATAGTTAAAAATAACATTAACGAAAACGGCCGCAACCGTGATCCAAAGTGCAACTTTTACACGCCCCAAACCGCCTAAATAGCTTTTAATCACCATCACACCCAAAGCTGGGATCATTCCCAACCCCGCCAAACGCAAGTAATCTTGCGCAAACATTGCGACGTCATCGGCCTGCCCTAAATAGTGCAAAATAGTGCCCGAATACCAAAAGACCGGATAAGATATAAGCCCGTATAAGAAAGACAGCCAAAGCCCCATGCGGGTATCACGTCGCACTTGGGTTTGGTCTCCTCGGCCAACAGCTTGGGCCACCATGGGCATTACAGCTTGGCCAAACCCCGATCCCAAAATAAACAGAATGAAGAAGGTTGAAGAGCCTAGCACCACTGCGGCAAGTTCTGTTACCCCATACCAACCCATCATAACTGTATCAGTCACATGCAGCAGGTTTTGCGCCAAAAAACTGCCTGCGATCGGGAGGCCCAGCGCTAGAATAGACTTCAGGTGATGTATTTTGGTCAGTGCTAAAATGGCCATAGCTGTCCCTACTCTTTGACCTTGCTTTGAGCAAGCCCGCAAAGGGCCTGTCAACAACCATGGCGCGTTTGCTTGGTTGACCTAAACGGATTTCCCGCCTATTTCTGATTTGAACGCTATATTTAGCGACAGCCAGCTTGCTCCCCTCTAAACCAAGTATTCCACCCGAAAGAGCCCCCATGCCGAATGACCTTCTATCTCAAGCGACGGAAACCTATGATGCATCAAGCATCGAGGTTCTCGAAGGACTGGAACCCGTTCGCAAACGCCCTGGTATGTATATAGGAGGCACCGATGACCGTGCCCTGCACCACTTAGTTGCCGAGGTCTTAGACAATTCGATGGACGAGGCCGTGGCCGGCCATGCCACACGCATTGAAGTTGAATTGCATTGCGATAATTCCATGACTATTCGTGATAATGGTCGTGGCATTCCGATTGACCCACACCCAAAGTTTCCGACCAAGTCGGCGTTGGAAGTCATTTTTTGCACCCTGCACGCAGGTGGCAAGTTTTCGGGGAAAGCCTATGAGACTTCGGGTGGGTTGCATGGAGTTGGCGCATCGGTTGTAAATGCCTTGTCTGATGTGATGGTCGTTGAAGTGGCGCGCAACAAAGAGCTTTACCGCCAAAGCTTTTCACGCGGCATTCCGCAAGGGTCTTTGGAAAAAGTAGGCCCAACCCAGAATCGGCGCGGCACATCGGTGATGTTTCACCCCGACCAACAGATCTTTGGGGCGTTGCGGTTCAAGCCAACGCGCTTGCTTAAATTGGTGCGCTCGAAAGCTTATTTGTTTTCCGGCGTTGAAATTCGTTGGAAGTCTGCCGTGAATGACGGCGAAACCCCCCAAGAGGCGGTATTTCACTTTCCAGGAGGTCTGTCGGATTACTTGAACGAACAATTGGCTAAACTCACCACCTATTCCGACCACCCCTTTGCTGGGAAAGTGCTCTTTCCAGAAAAATTTAACATACCAGGATCAGTTGAATGGGCAATCAATTGGACGCCAGCGCGCGATGGTTTTTTGCAAAGCTATTGCAACACCGTACACACCCCCGAAGGGGGCACGCATGAAAGTGGCTTTTGGTCGGCAATCTTAAAAGGCATTCGCGCCTACGGTGAATTGGTCAAAAACCGAAAAGCTGAAAGCATCACCCGCGAAGATATGCTGACGGGGGGCTGTGCCGTCATTTCGATTTTTATTCGCGAACCACAATTTGTGGGCCAAACCAAAGACCGCTTGGCCACGGAAGAAGCATCTAAATATGTCGAAAATGCAGTGCGCGATCATTTTGACACCTGGCTTGCCAATGACACAAAATCGGCTGGCGCAATTTTAGACTTTTTGGTGCTGCGCGCCGAAGAACGCTTGAAGCGGCGCGCCGAAAAAGAGACGCAGCGCAAAACCGCAACCAAAAAGCTGCGCCTGCCTGGGAAATTAACCGATTGCACAGCAAAATCGCGAGCGGGTACCGAGCTTTTTATCGTCGAAGGCGACAGCGCTGGGGGCTCCGCCAAAGGCGCGCGCAACCGTGAAAGCCAAGCGCTTTTACCACTTAAGGGTAAAATTTTGAATGTGCTAGGCGCTGCTTCGAACAAGCTGCATGAAAACAGCGAGATCCGCGACATATGCGAAGCATTGGGCGTACAGATGGGTACCAAGTTCAATGTTGATGATCTTCGTTATGACAAAATCATCATCATGACGGACGCAGATGTAGATGGTGCCCATATCGCAGCACTTTTGATGACTTTTTTCTTCACCCAAATGCGGCCCATGATTGACCGCGGCCATCTTTATTTGGCCTGTCCACCGCTTTACCGCCTGACGCAGGGTGCCAAACGGCTTTATGTGTCGGATGATATAGAAAAAGAACTGCACATGGATGCGGGCCTTGGTGGCAAAGGTAAAATCGATGTGCAACGCTTTAAAGGCTTGGGTGAAATGGATGCCAAAGACCTAAAAGACACCACGATGGATCCAAACAGCCGCAAGCTTATTCAAATAACGATCGAAGAAGATTTACCTGGTGAAACCAGCGATTTGGTTGAACGTCTGATGGGCAAGAAGCCTGAAATGCGTTTTCAATATATTCAAGAAAACGCCCAGTTTGTTGATGATCTAGACGTTTAGTCTTAAACTGCCACGATGCGCCCCGCATCAAGGCGCACCAAGCGATCCATGCGGGCGGCGAGTGCGAGATTGTGGGTTGCAATCAGAGCCGAAAGGCCAGTATCGCGCACAAGGCGCATCAGCACCTCAAACACCTGATCTGACGTTTCCGGATCAAGGTTACCCGTAGGCTCATCTGCTAGTAAAAGCTTTGGCCCATTGGCAATTGCGCGGCAAAAGGCGACCCTTTGCTGCTCGCCACCCGAAAGAGCGGCGGGGCGATGGTCTAGTCGCGCCTCTAAGCCCATTTGCACCAAAAGATCTCGGGCAATAACCGTCGCAATTTTTGGCGAAGTGCCGTTGGCCAATTGCGGCAGTACGATATTTTCTAGCGACGAAAATTCGGGCAATAGATGATGAAATTGATAAATAAACCCTACCTCTTGGCGGCGAATAGTGGTCCGGGCGAAGTCAGAAAGGCCAAATAGCGTGCACCCATTCAAGGTGACTTCGCCCGCGTCGGGCGTATCAAGTAGGCCGGCTATATGCAGCAAAGTAGATTTTCCCGCCCCCGATGGCGCGATCATGCCCACAACCTCGCCCGCGCGCAGAGATAAATCTGCGCCACGCAGGACCTGTACAGCGTGGGCTGCGCCCTTGTTATAGGTTTTTTCTAAACCCGAAAGTTCAAGAATAATGGTTTCATTCATAGCGCAATGCCTCAACTGGATTAAGTCGCGCAGCACGCCTTGCTGGAAAGAATGTGACCACAAAGGAAAGTCCCAAAGAAAGTCCAACCGCAGAGGCCACATCTTGCCACATCAGTTTTGCAGGAAGCGCATAGATCCCCCTCACCGAAGCGTCCCACGCGCCTCCACCCAATAGGTAATTCACTAGCGCAAAGATCGGGTCAATATAGAGCGCGAACAAACAACCCAAAGCAACTCCAAAGAGCGTTCCCAAAAGCCCCGTGGCTGCCCCACAGATGAAAAAGACGCGCATGACTGAACCTTCGGTCAGACCTATGGTACGTAAGATGCCAATGTCACGGCCTTTGTTTTTCACCAGCATGATCAGCCCTGACACAATGTTCATGGCCGCAATCAAAACCAAAATAGATAGAATGATAAACATAACATTATCTTCCATTTTGAGTGCGCGCAAAAAGCTCGAAGCGCCGTCTTTCCATGTCCAAAGTAAAACTTCAGTTCCAGCGGCGCCTTGCAGCGCATCAGAGTAACTGTCAATCTGGTCTGGGTCTTCGACCATCACTTGAATTTCGTCAGCTATCCCCTCGCGGTTAAAAAAACTTTGCGCCTCGGCCAAGGGCAAGTAAACGCGGGTATGGTCAATATCATAGCGCCCGGCCGAAAAGATATAAGCTACCTCATAGGCATTCACGCGTGGGCTGGTGCCAAAGGCGGTTTTCACCCCTTCAGGAGCGATCAGGCGCAGCTTATCGCCCAGCAAGAGCCCCAGATCTTGCGCAATGCCGCTTCCGATGGCAATGCCCTGATCAAAGCGCAGCAAATCACCTTGAGCACCACCCCCATAGCCAATGCGTGGCAGGCTGGCCAGATCATCTTTCGCCATGCCCAAGACCTGAGCGCCCAGATTGCGGCCATTTGCCGTAACCATCGCTTGATCTTTGATGACCGGGGCCGCCCGTATCACACCTTTAACGCTAAGAAGTTTTGTGGCCACCGTATCGGCAGAGGTGAAGCCCCGTGTGACTTGGCCCACATTATCAACAAAGCGTGGCGGGTATACCGCGACATGGGCATTGGCACCCAAGATAGTGTCAACAAATTCAGTACGAAAACCAGCACGCACCGACAAAGTCGCAATCAACGCAAAAACGGCTAGCGTAATGCCGATCAGGCTGATCCAAGTCATCACCGAAACGCCACCATCCGCCCGTTTAGCGCGCAAATAGCGCCAAGCAATCATCCATTCGAATCGAGCAAATATAGCTGGGGCAGAGCGCATGGCATCCTCGAGCAGGTCAATGTGGCAGCGGGTGGAAAAAACTTAGATCAAAACGGACTCAATGGCTTAATGTTTGGCGTAAATTTCTAGCAAGCTGGCCACGGCATCATCTGCGGTCAGCGCTTCAGAAACGCCGCTGCGCCGCGAGGTTAGCTCAACCTTACCCAACGCCACTCCACGCGGGCCAATGGTAATGCGCCATGGCAGGCCAATCAAATCCATCGTCGCAAATTTCCCCCCCGGACGTTCGTCACGGTCGTCGTAAAGCGGATCAAGGCCCGCTTTAACTAAGGCTTTATAAATGTAGACGCAAGCTGCATCTGTACCTTTGTCACCTTGCTTTAGGTTCACAATGCTCGTATGAAAGGGGGTCACGCCTTCAGGCCAGATGATGCCTTTTTCGTCATGATTGGCTTCAATAATGGCGCCCAAAAGGCGGCTCACACCAATCCCGTGCGAGCCCATTTCAACAGGCACACGGTTGCCATCTTGGGTCACAACTGTGGCTCCCATGCTCTCGGAATATTTGGTGCCGAAGTAAAAAATTTGCCCTACTTCAATACCACGCGCAGAACGACGCCGTTCGCTTGGCACTTTTTCGAACAAGTCCACGTCGTGGGTTTCACCTGTGCGGGCGTACAGCGCGGTGAATTCTTCCATGACTTCTTGGCACTGGGCCTTGTTGTCATAGTCAATATCACGCGCGCCTAAGCTAATGTCGGTGACCGCTGCATCATAAAAAACCTCAGATTCTCCAGTATCAGCCAGAACCAAAAATTCATGAGTATCATCGCCGCCAATGGGGCCAGAGTCGGCGCGCATCGGAATGGCCTGCAGACCCATACGCTCATAGGTACGTAGATAGCTGACCAGATGGCGGTTATAAGCATGCAGCGCATCTTCGCGCGTAAGATCAAAATTATAACCGTCTTTCATCAAAAACTCACGACCCCGCATTACCCCAAAACGCGGGCGCATCTCATCACGAAATTTCCATTGAATGTGATAAAGTGTGAGCGGCAGGTGCTTATAACTGGACACATGGCTCCGGAAAATGTCAGTAATCATCTCCTCGTTCGTCGGTCCATAAAGAATTTCGCGATCATGGCGATCTTTGATGCGCAACATTTCTTGGCCATAATCGTCATAACGCCCACTCTCGCGCCAAAGATCGGCTGGTTGCATGGTAGGCATCAAAAGCGGAATATGACCCGCCCGAATTTGTTCTTGATGTACTATCTCTTCAATGCGTTTGAGGACTTTAAAGCCCATGGGCATCCAAGAATAAATCCCAGCGGCCTGTTGTTTAATCATGCCTGCCCGCAGCATATAGCGGTGAGACACAATTTGCGCCTCGGAAGGGTTTTCCTTAAGAACAGGAAGAAAATATCGCGACAAACGCATTTGGGCCTCATGAGGTATATATTCCTTTATCGGTACCTTATCCGCGCTCGGTGGGCAAGCAAATGCGCTTAAAATCAAAATCAAACGCTTGCCCATCGCAAGCGACTAAGGCAAAAGAAGGCAAGGAGGCTACATGGCGTTACCAATTCGAAATCAACTTATCTATTGGCTGGCCACTTTAGTGGTGTTTTTCCTGCTGCTCTCAATCTTTGGTTCAGTGCTATTGCCCTTTTTAATTGGGGGAGCGATCGCTTACTTTCTGGATCCTGTGGCCGACCGGCTGGAAAGCTGGGGTCTTGGCCGCGCGGCCGCAGTTTCGGTTATTTCGGCTCTGAGCACTTTAGTAGTTATTTTGCTTTTTATAGCAGTATTTCCAATGCTTTATCGCCAACTTTCCGCATTGATTAATGCTGCACCTGACATGTTTGTGCAGCTGCAAAAAGTGTTAGTTGAGCGTTTCCCCTCACTTATGGATCAAAACAGTGTCGTACGCGAAACTTTGGTCAAGATCGGGCAAAGTATCCAAGCGCGCGGCGGAGATTTGGTGAATTCCGTAGTGGGTTCGGCGCTGGGACTGGTCAATATCTTAGTTTTACTGGTGGTTGTACCTGTCGTCGCGTTTTATCTGCTTTTAGATTGGGACAATATTTTAGTGCGAATTGATGAGCTGCTGCCACGTGATCATGCGCCCGCCATCCGCCGCCTCGCCCATGAAATTGACGGAGTTTTGGCTGCCTTTGTGCGGGGCCAGCTATCGGTTTGCGTAGTGCTTGGTAGCTTTTACGCCGCCGCCTTGATGCTGGCGGGATTGCAGTTTGGTCTTATTGTTGGGGCTATTGCAGGGGCGATCACCTTCATTCCCTACGTAGGTGCGCTGATCGGCGGCGCTTTGGCAATTGGGCTCGCAATGTTTCAGTTTTGGGGTGAAACTAATCAAATTCTTATGGTAGCTGGCATTTTTATCGTCGGCCAGTTTTTAGAGGGGAATGTGATCACACCCCACCTAGTAGGCAATTCGGTGGGGTTACACCCCGTTTGGTTGATGTTTTCTTTGGCTGCCTTTGGGTCTTTGTTTGGCTTTGTAGGACTTTTGGTTGCAGTTCCAGTGGCCGCATCCTTAGGCGTATTGATCCGTTTTGGCCTAAGTACATATGTTAAAAGTCCACTTCACCTTGGGGTTGACCATCGGCACTCTCCCGCGGACAGCGAGCCAAAATGAGCCATCAACTTGCGCTCGACTGGCCAAATCAAACGGCCCAAACCCGCGAAGATTTTTTTATCAGCCCTGCAAATGCATTAGCTTTGGCCATGATCGAAAACTGCACACTTTGGCCTCAGAGCAAAATGATCCTCTTAGGGCCCCAAGGGTCGGGCAAAAGCCATCTTGGGGCTATCTGGGCAAAACAGGCAGACGCCGAGATCATTTCGGCCGAAGAGCTGAACTTTAACAAGGTCGCCAGCCTTACCAGGACAAAATCCATTTTGGTGGAAGATGCCGACCGCTTGGCACAATATCCGCAAGCAGAAGAGGCTTTTTTTCATCTGCATAACGCGCTGCAAACGGCGGGCAATTATCTGCTGATCACCGCAAAGACGCCACCACGAGACTGGGGCGTGACCCTGCCCGACCTTTTAAGCCGGATGAGCGCCTTGGCCACCACCAAGCTTGAAGCGCCCGATGATATACTGTTGCAAGCCTTACTTGTGAAAATGTTTTCCGACCGACAGATCGACGTGACTACGCCGCTGATAAGCTATCTTGTCACCCGTATGGAGCGTTCTTGCGCAAGCGCTTGCGAGCTGGTTGAACGCCTAGACCGCGCCGCGCTGGCCGCAAGCTGCCCAATAACAAGGCGTTTCGCAAACAAAATCTTGGGAAAGCCCCAGATTTGACCAGATTTCCATAAAATTATCATAATTTCACTCAAGAGACACCCCATGACAAGTGCCAATTTCATCAAATCTCCATTACCAACCGCAGTGATCCTACACGAAACAAGTCTGTCTGGTCCTTTTCGCTTTTTCAATCGTGAATTAAGCTGGCTGGCCTTTAACTGGCGCGTGCTTGATGAGGCCTCGAACACTAAGATTCCACTTTTGGAACGGGTGCGATTCGTGGCAATTTCGGCCACCAATCTGGATGAGTTTTACACTGTGCGTGTGGCAGGCCTGCGCGCCTTGGCCCAAACCGCCAATGGCGTGCTTTCTGAAGATGGTCGCAGCCCCACTGAGCAATTAAGGCTGATTGACAAAGAAGCGCGCCGCCTGATGCAGGCGCAGCAAACCGTGTTTAAAAAATTGCGCCATGAGCTTGAAAATGAAGGCATTGTGCTGCTTACGCGCTCAAAACTTACTAAGAACGATTTAAAGTATTTGAGGAAACACTTTCGTGAAAAGGTTTTCCCCGTTTTGTCGCCGCTAGCAATTGATCCCGCGCATCCCTTCCCCTTTATTCCCAATGCTGGTTTTTGTCTTGGGCTAGAGCTTGAGCGTGTGTCTGACAAGCGTGGCCTATTAGCCCTTTTGCCAATACCTCAGCAGATCAGCCGTTTTGTTGAACTGCCTACCAAAGACGATCAACATCGGGTTTTGCCGATGGAAGAGCTTTTGCTTTTGTATCTAAATATGCTGTTCCCTGGCTATACGGATCGTGGGCACTGTGCGTTTCGCGTGCTGCGAGACAGCGATATTGAGGTGGAAGACGAAGCCGAAGATCTGGTACGGGAATTTGAAACTGCGCTCAAACGCCGCCGCCGTGGCAAAGTTATTCGTATGAAAATTTCTGCCGGTGCGCCGTCGGATTTACGCGGCTTAATTCAGCAGAAATTAGGCGTATCGCCCGATGAAGTGGTCGAAGTACGTGGGCTCGTAGGCATAGCTGACATAAAAGAATTGGTGCTATCTTCGCGGCCTGATCTTTTGTGGCCTGTCTTTCAGCCACGCATCCCGGAACGTGTTAAAGACAATGGTGACGATATGTTTGCCGCCATCAAAAAAAAGGACATGCTGTTGCATCACCCCTATGAAACATTTGACATGGTGGTGCACTTTTTAGAGCAAGCGGCCCGCGACCCCAATGTTTTGGCAATTAAACAAACACTTTATCGCACCAGCCACGACAGCCCGATCGTGGCAGCCCTTTGTGAAGCGGCTGAAACTGGCAAGTCGGTGACGGCCTTGGTTGAACTAAAAGCACGTTTCGACGAAGCCGCCAATATCCGCCAATCGCGCCGGCTTGAACGATCGGGAGCGCATGTGGTTTACGGATTTATTCATTACAAGACCCATGCCAAAATTTCGACCGTGGTGCGGCGCGAAGGCGATCAATTGCTCACCTATACCCACTATGGAACTGGGAATTATCATCCAATCACAGCGCGCATTTACACTGACCTGTCATTTTTTACCTGCAACGCAGCGCTTGGACGGGATGCAACGAAAGTATTTAACTATCTGTCAGGCTATGTGCAGCCCCAGGGTTTAGAAAATATCGCCATCTCGCCGATCTCGCTCAAGTCACGCTTGCTTGAGCTTATCGCCGCCGAAGCCGACCATGCCAGCGCAGGCCGTCCAGCTAAGATTTGGGTTAAGGTGAACAGTCTGGTTGAACCTGATGTGATCGACGCACTCTATGCTGCGTCAAATGCAGGGGTGAATATTGATTTGGTGATACGCGGCATTTGTGGATTGCGCCCCGGCATCAAGGGGCTTTCGGAAAATATTCGTGTAAAATCTGTCGTTGGGCGGTTCCTTGAACATTCGCGCATCGTATGTTTTGGCAATGGGTACGGCCTGCCGTCAGCAAAGGCTCGGGTCTTTTTATCTTCAGCAGATTGGATGGGCAGAAATTTGTCGCGCCGGGTGGAAACATTGGTGGAAGCCAATAATTCCACAGTAAAAAATCAGATCATGTCGCAAATCATGGTTGCTAATTTTTCAGACGAAGCACAAAGCTGGATTTTGCAACCTGATGGCCGATATTTGCGCGACTTAAGTTCGGGTGGAAAGCCACTTTTCAATTGTCACAGCTTTTTTATGGATAACCCCTCACTTTCAGGTCGGGGCACAGCCGGAGCAAAGGGCGTAATTAATTTAACAAGTTCTAAAAACATTGCTGAACCCACTGCGTCCTCAGGTTGACCTGATCACCAGTCTTGGGCATTGTCTTTCAGAATCAGGGATCGGATTTAGCAGCGTGGAAAACATCAAAACTCCATTAGTTGTGGGCCGTTTTGCTCCCCCCCTTTTTAAGGGTCCACAAGCCCAGGATTTGTCGCGGGTGGGGGTTGTCGATATTGGGTCAAACTCTGTACGATTAGTGGTGTTTGATGGGGCCGCACGCTCACCCGCCTATTTTTATAACGAAAAAGTTATGGCCGGCTTAGGTCAAGGGATGATTGATACTGGCTTTCTTTCGGCAAAAGGCCGCACAAGGGCTTTGCTGGCATTAAAACGCTTTGCAACACTGGCCAAGGAAATGTGCGCTGGCCCACTGATTGCCGTGGCAACAGCTGCGGTACGAGAAGCCAAAGACGGCCCCGATTTCGAAGCAGAGGTTTTGGCCGAAACAGGCATTGCAATAACCATTATAGACGGCGCAGAAGAAGCGCGCCTATCGGCACAAGGCGTACTTTTGGGTTGGCCCGATGCGAGGGGCATTGTATGTGACATTGGCGGCAACTCGATGGAGTTGGCACGCATTTCAGACGCGCAAGTGGGCTTGCGTTCAACGGCGCCTTTGGGGCCTTTTAGGCTAGAAAAAATTGAAGCCAAAGATCGCAAAAGCCATATCCAATCGATTTTGCGACCATTGCAAATTTTTTTTAATTCCGACCAAGAACGGCTTTATTTAGTAGGCGGATCTTGGCGAGTGATCGCCAAAATCGACATGGAACGGCGCAACTATCCGCTGCGGGTTTTGCATGAATATCGCATGAAAGCCTCTGACCTCATTGATACTTTAGACTGGATACAAAAAGCAGATCTGCCACAACTTCGTAGACGGATAGGCACATCGTCCGAAAGATTGCAACTGGTGCCGATAGCCAGTGAAGTTCTGCGCGAAATGGTCAACTTGTTCAATCCTTCGGAAATCGACATCTCGGCCTATGGCATCCGCGAGGGCCTACTCTATGAGCAAATGTCGCCTGAATTGCGCGCCCAAGATCCCCTAATCGCGGCCGCCCGCGCCGCCGAAGCTAGTTTGGCACGAATGCCTGGATTTGGCAGAGTTTTGTTTGAATTCATCTTGCCTATTTTTGGTGATGTCAGTTTTGAACGACTGCGCCTAATTAAAGCCGCTTGTCTTTTGCATGACACAAGCTGGCGCGCCCATCCTGACTATCGGGCCGAAGCTTGCTTTGACAATGCTACGCACTCAAATTTGGGTGGGCTTGATCACATGGGGCGGCTTTTTTTAGGGATGGCGTTGCTGCATCGATATAAGAATTCACGTAACGGCACCAATATGAAAAATATCTTTGATCTGCTGCCCGAAGACACCATGAAAGAGGCCGAGATCTTAGGAAAGGCCATGCGTTTTGGAGCAATGTTTTCGCTGGGCGACCTGAGCCAAGCGGGGCGGCTTGCGTGCAATAAAGGAGCGAGTGTTTTGACACTATACCTTTACCCACGTGGGATCAATTTGTATGGAGAAGTGGCCAAATCACGATTTGAATCCTTGGCTTCGTCACTTAACTGCACGGCCCAGGTCGCGCCTCAGGCACAGCCTTGATCAGTCAATGAAAGCCGCGCTATAATCGCACCATGTCAATTTGGAAAAACATTGCAGATGCGCTCAGCGCCCTAGCTTCAGGCGAAGGACTTTTGGCCATTTTTGACTCTTTGCGAGCCAAAAATATGCTGGCGCCAAACCGCTCGGTTGCCTTCACCATTTCCGTGATTGCACTAGGTGCGAAAATGGCCAAGGCAGATGGCGAAGTTACCCGCGATGAAATCAGCGCCTTTAGACAAATTTTCACTCTCGCAGAGCACGAGCAGAATAATGCCGCCCGAGTGTTTAATCTGGCGCGGCAAGATGTTGCTGGATTTGAAAGCTATGCACAGAAAATTGCAGCGCTTTTTGCCAATGAGCCGCGTGTTTTAACAGATGTTTTGGAAGGACTATTTTATATTTCCATGTCAGACGGACATTATCACCCCGCCGAAGATGAATTTTTGCGCGAAGTTGCACTAATATTTGGCCTTGGCGATCGTTGTTTTCGCGCCTTGCGCGCGCGCCATGTATCGGGCGCGCCGCAAGATCCATTTGATATTTTAGGTCTGCACTCCGAGGCAAGCCTGCCAGAAGCCCGCGCGGCTTGGAAGGCTGCGGTGCGTGACAGCCACCCTGATCGCCTGATCGCGCGCGGTGTCCCACCCGAGGCTGTAAAACTGGGCGAACGCCGTTTGATTGCTGTCAATAGCGCGTGGTTAATAATTCAAAGTTATTACAAAAAAGCAAACTAGAGCGCTTAAAGCCTTCCGATTGGGTTCTATTTAAAAAACAAACGTGATTACATATCTCCAATCTGATTTATTAATCGCGCCACACGTCATGAAGCCATTGAGGGCAACAAAAACTGTCCTCTTGGGCTCTAATTGCGGGGCGTGATAAGCAGGCGCAATATATCTTTAGCCGCATCGGGAATATGGGTGCCAGGGCCAAAAATCGCTTTGACCCCGGCATCATAAAGAAATTCATAATCTTGGCTGGGAATGACCCCACCGCAGATCACCAGAATATGCGAAGCACCCGAATCGCGAAGCGCTTGCACTAATTGCGGTGCCAGTGTTTTATGGCCCGCTGCTTGGCTAGAAATTCCCACCACATCAACGCCTGCCGCTATCGCATCTTGGGCTGCCTCTTGAGGGGTTTGGAAAAGGGGCCCGACATCGACCTGAAAGCCTAAATCGCCAAAAGCACTGGCTATCACTTTGGCACCACGGTCATGCCCATCTTGGCCCATTTTCACCACCAACATATGGGGTGCGCGGCCATTGGTTGTGGCATAAGATTTGACGTCTTGTTGGATAGCGGCAAAATCAGAATCATCCGCATAGGCGGCACCATAAACACCCTGCAAAGTTTGGGTTTGAGCGTTGTGGCGGCCAAAGACCTGTTCCAGCGCCACAGACATTTCACCAACCGTCGCGCGCGCGCGCGCTGCCTCGATGGCAGCTTCGAGAATATTGCCCCCCTCAATTGCGCGGCGGGTCATTTCCGAAAGCGCCTTTTGCGCTATCGGGTCATTGCGGCTTTCGCGCAAGGCCTGAAGACGTGATATTTGTTCCTCACGTACGGCCACATTATCAATGTCCAAAATCTCAATTGGGTCTTGCCGGTTGAGCTTATATTTATTCACCCCCACAATCACGGCTTCACCCCGATCAATTGCGGCCTGGCGGCGCGCGGCACTGTCTTCGATGCGCAGCTTTGGCATCCCCGAAGCAACAGCTTTGGTCATACCACCCAGATCTTCGACCTCTTGCATCAAGGACCAAGCCTGATCGACCAATTCTGCCGTAAGGCTTTCAACATAATAGCTACCAGCCAAAGGATCAACCACATTGGCGACACCAGTTTCTTCTTGCAAAATCAGCTGCGTGTTACGTGCAATCCGCGCAGCAAATTCAGTGGGCAGCGCCATCGCTTCATCGAGCGCATTGGTGTGAAGCGACTGGGTACCACCCAGTACAGCAGCAAGAGCTTCGTAAGCGGTACGTATAACATTATTATAGGGGTCTTGCTCTTGCAAGCTGACACCCGAAGTTTGGCAATGTGTCCGCAGCATCAGGCTTTGCGGGTTTTTGGCGTCAAACTCGGTCATCACGCGGCTCCAAATGATGCGTGCGGCACGCAGCTTTGACGCCTCCATAAAGAAATTCATGCCAATGGCGAAAAAGAACGACAACCGGCCCGCGAAGGCGTCAACATCCATGCCTCGCGCTATGGCAGAGCGGACATATTCGCGCCCATCAGCCAGCGTAAAGCCCAATTCTTGCACTAGATTGGCACCCGCTTCTTGCATGTGATAGCCACTGATGGAAATCGAATTGAACTTTGGCATTTTGGCCGCCGTATATTCGATAATATCACCCACCAACCGCATCGAGGGTTCGGGCGGATAGATATAAGTGTTGCGCACCATAAATTCTTTTAAAATATCATTTTGGATCGTGCCCGACAGGGCAGCATGCGGCACGCCTTGCTCTTCGCCCGCCACAATAAAACTAGCCAAAATTGGAATCACCGCACCATTCATCGTCATTGAGACGCTGACCCGATCAAGCGGTATTCCGTCAAACAGGATCTTCATATCCTCGACAGAGTCGATGGCCACACCCGCTTTGCCTACATCACCCATCACGCGCGGATGGTCGGAATCATAACCGCGATGGGTGGCCAGATCGAATGCCACCGACACTCCCTGTTGGCCCGCAGCCAGGGCCTTGCGGTAAAAAGCATTTGAAGCTTCGGCAGTGGAAAAACCCGCATATTGACGAATGGTCCAGGGGCGGCCCGCGTACATCGTGGCCTTAACACCCCGGGCAAACGGCGAAAAACCTGGCAAAGCACCCATATGAGGCAGATCAGCAGTATCTTCTCTGGTATAAAGCGGTTTGATCGCAATCCCTTCCAATGTGGCCCGGGTTAGGTCTTCAAGGGGGCGGTCTTTAAGCTCTTTCACCGCCAATTGCTGCCATTGGTTTAAATCTTGTGTCATTGGCTTTCCTTTTTCACGATTTCATCGCTCTGATCCTTTTGGTTTGCCCAAAGCCACCCTATATAAAAGATATGAACTTTATTTTTACCCCAATTTTGTCTTTCGTACTATGGATCTTTGGTAGCTTTGTCATTGCTCAAACGCCCACCTTCAACCCTGTGGCCGCGCAAGATGTGACCAAGGAAGAGCTACTTTATGAAAAGCGCGCCTTGGTCATATTTGCTAACTCAGATAGAGACCCAAATTTCATCCGCCAATTAGAGCTTTTGGCCGAAGACCCCGCAGCCCTATCTGATCGCGACGTCGTGGTGATCATTGACGCTACCCCCAAGCTTAAATCAGCGTGGCGCAAAGCGCTACGTCCCAATGGCTTTTCCCTCCTGATTTTTGACAAAGACGGCAGTCGAGCTTTGCGCAAACCTCTTCCGTGGAATGTGCGCGAAATCAGCCGCTCGATCGACAAATTCCCCTCGCGCCGTATAGAAATATCAGAACAAAATCCCACATGGAGGCAGGGCATTATTCAAACTCCATAATCACATCATCCACCCGCAAGCTGGCACCTGCCTTAGACCTGATGTTTTTGACCACGCCCGTGCGTTCGGCCTTAAGAATATTTTCCATTTTCATGGCCTCAACAGTGGCCAGGGCTTGGCCCACTTGCACCTCGTCGCCCTTGGACACTGCAACTGACACCAAAAGCCCAGGCATTGGGCACAAAAGCAAACCCGATGTGTCTGGAGGCAGCTTTTCTAGCATATGTGCAGAGAGTTCAGATTCGCGCGGCGTTTGCACCAAACATTTCAAATCAGCCCCGCGCAAGCGCAGCCGAAAGCCGCAAGGAATGTCAGCTATTTTCATCACCAAATCCGCGCCATTAATCGAAAGCCGCGCCAAAGGCTGACCTGGCGTCCAATCCGAGGTAACGCGCAAACGACTACCATCAGAAAAGACTACGTCTGAACCAGCATTATCGGCCATTATCTGAACTGCGTAAGGTTGCCCCTGTGCCGTGACGACCCAATCATTACCGACTGTCCGTTCATGATTGTTTAAAGTGCCGGCGATGCGAGTGCGACGAATTTCTGCCACGCGGTGCATTGCGGCGGCAGCGGCGGCCACTTGTTTGACTAAATCATCCGGCAAAACTGCACCTTGAAACCCATGGGGATATTCTTCATCAATAAAGGCAGTGGTGATATTACCCGATTGAAAGCGTGGGTGACCCATTACGGCGGCCGCAAATTGTAAATTATGGCCAATACCCTCAATTTCGAACGTATCAAGTGCCACACGCATTTCTTCAATCGCACCAAGCCGCGTAGGGTCCCATGTGCAAAGCTTGGCGATCATAGAATCATAGAATATCGATATTTCGTCGCCCTCATACACGCCCGTGTCATTACGCACCAAGCCTTTGGCGGTTTGGCCTTCCACGGGGGGACGGTAACGAGTCAAGCGCCCAATCGAGGGCAAAAATTTACGGTATGGATCTTCGGCATAAAGGCGGCATTCCATTGCCCAGCCATTGATTTTAAGATCGCTTTGCGCGAAAGGCAGTTTCTCGCCATAAGCCACGCGGATCATCTGTTCAACCAAATCCACCCCGGTGATCAGTTCTGTAACGGGGTGCTCTACCTGCAAACGCGTATTCATTTCCAAGAAAAAGAAATTACGCGACCCGTCAACGATGAACTCCACTGTGCCAGCTGAAGTATAGCCCACCGCCCGCGCCAAAGCACAGGCCTGCTCACCCATATTTTTGCGGGTTTTTTCGTCCAAAAAAGGGCTCGGGGCCTCTTCAATTACTTTTTGGTTGCGCCTTTGAATGGAACATTCGCGTTCATGCAGGTAAACGCAATTACCATGTTGATCAGCCAGAACTTGAATTTCAATATGGCGTGGTTGGCTGACAAATTTTTCGATAAAAATTCGGTCATCTCCAAAACTTGCAGCCGCTTCGTTTTTAGACGATTGAAAGCCTTCACGCGCTTCAGCTACATTCCATGCAATGCGCATCCCCTTACCACCCCCCCCAGCCGAGGCTTTGATCATCACTGGATAGCCAACTTGATCCGAGATTTTTACCGCTTCATCAGCATCAGCAATCACGCCCATATGTCCGGGAACAGTGCGTACATTAGCGGCTTGTGCTATTTTCTTGCTGGTAATTTTGTCGCCCATCTGTTCGATCGCCAACGATGGGGGCCCAATAAAGACTACACCGTTTTTTTCCAAAGCCGCAGCAAAATCAGAATTTTCTGACAAAAAACCATATCCTGGGTGCACAGCATCGGCACCAGTTTGACGTACCGCGTCAAGTATCTTTTCGATCACGATATAAGACTGACTGGCCGGCGAAGCACCAATATGCACTGCCTCGTCCGCCATTTTCACATGCAGGGCATTATGGTCGGCGTCAGAATAGACGGCCACTGTCTTAATACCCATAGATTTTGCAGTTTTAATCACCCGGCAGGCAATCTCTCCTCGATTGGCAATCAATATTTTTTTAAACATCGCATTTCCTTAGGTCAGGGACACTTGGGCTATTAGTCTTCGTCGTCCCAGTCAGGAACGGGGCCGTCTTCGCGAAACACTTCGGGAAATGAGGCTTGGGCTATTTTGAGACTAAGTTTTAACATCCCCTCATAACTTGCAGGGTCAAAGGGATCTTCAGCAGCGATGATTTCACGTCCAAAAAACCACGACAGACGGCCTGCGTCTAAATTGCCCCGCACGAAAGGCTCTTCACCGAAATGATGCCAAATCGCCCCAAGAAAGCCCTTGTCGGCCGCCTTGTCGGTCGCTTTACGGTCCCTAAACCTTTCGCGGGATACAATTTTTGTCGCTCCACCTTTTACATTTGCACGTCGGATAACATATTGATTATCTGTTCCAGTCAGGCGTCCAGGAAAACCACGATGTTTGATCATGATTGCACCTTTTTATGGTAATTGGGTGTCGGCCACATCAGAACGCATCCCATTCACAGGTCTGCCCTTGGCGACTGAAAGCTTCAAAATATTGTGCGATATCATCGGATGCCTGGCCAAAGGCAAGGGGGGCTTCCGATAAAGAGATAATGATTTGCTGAGCATTGGGGCTGACGCCATCAATTTTCTTTAAAGCGTATTCCGCACAAAGATAGAAAATATCTTCAAAAAGCACATCATCTGGCAGTTTTTTTTGATCTAAAAACGGAGCCAAAAAGCGAAAGCGCAGGGCCTCTCCCATAGGGCTGGGAACGCCGAGAACTATCTCCATCAGGTTCACCGTTTCTCCGGATGGCAGCGTGATAGGCGAACTGTCACCAGGCAAAACTTTCACATTTTGAATTTGACTTTCGTCAATCTGTTCAGTCATGGATATACCTACAGCGGGATATTATCATGTTTTTTCCAAGGATTGGTTTGCTCCTTGCCGCGCAGTGACGCAAAGGCCCGCGCCACGCGCCGCCTAGTTGAATGTGGCATAATCACGTCATCAATGAAACCGCGCTCCGCCGCAATAAAGGGATTGGCAAAACGTTTTTCATAATCCGCGGTATGCTGCGAGATTTTAGCACTGTCGCCCAAATCTGCCCGGTGCAAAATTTCGGTAGCGCCTTTGGCACCCATAACCGCAATTTGTGCAGTGGGCCATGCGTAGTTGATGTCACCGCGCAAATGTTTTGACGACATCACATCATAGGCACCGCCGTAAGCTTTGCGGGTGATCACGGTGACTTTGGGTACGGTGGCTTCGCCATAGGCAAAAAGAAGTTTTGCGCCATGTTTGATAATGCCACCCAATTCTTGCGCCACGCCGGGCAAAAAACCAGGCACGTCAACTAGCGTTAGAATTGGAATTTCAAAAGCGTCGCAAAAGCGCACGAAGCGCGCGGCCTTGCGTGAGCTATCAATATCCAAGCACCCTGCAAGTACCATCGGCTGATTAGCCACAAGCCCAACAGTTTGCCCTTCAAGCCGAATGAAACCAGTCAGAATATTAGCGGCAAAATCTTTTTGAATTTCAAAAAAATCACCCTCATCCGCGACTTTATGCACCAATTCTTTCATATCATAGGGCTGGTTGGGATTGTCAGGTATCAAAGTATCAAGACTTTTTTCCAGTCGAGCTGGATCGTCAAAAAACGGGCGCTTCGGAGCACGGTCACGATTTGAAAGGGGCAAAAAATCAAACAGTCGGCGAATTTCAGCTAAGGCTTCAATGTCATTTTCAAAAGCACCGTCGGCTACGGATGACTTTTTAGTATGGGTTGTCGCCCCACCCAGGTCCTCTGCGGTAACGACTTCATTGGTTACGGTCTTGACCACGTCAGGGCCAGTGACAAACATGTAGCTACTGTCTTTTACCATGAAAATAAAGTCGGTCATGGCGGGCGAATAGACCGCCCCACCAGCACATGGCCCCATAATAACAGAGATTTGCGGAACCACGCCAGAGGCCATGACATTGCGCTGAAACACTTCGGCATAGCCGCCAAGCGAAGCCACGCCCTCTTGAATGCGCGCGCCCCCTGAATCATTAAGTCCGATCACAGGTGCACCGTTTTTTATTGCCATGTCCATGATCTTGCAAATCTTTTGTGCATGCGTTTCAGATAATGAGCCGCCAAAGACCGTAAAGTCTTGGCTATATACATAGACCATTCGGCCGTTGACCGTGCCCCAGCCTGTGACCACACCATCGCCTGCGGGGCGATCATTTTGCATGTCAAAATCGGTGCATCGGTGCCGCACAAACATATCAAATTCTTCAAAACTTCCGGGATCAAGCAAAAGGTCAATTCTTTCGCGCGCAGTCAATTTGCCTTTAGCGTGCTGCACTTCTACGCGGCGCACACCACCGCCTGCACGCGCAACGACACGGCGTTCTTCCAATTTTTGTTGAATATCTTTCATGAAACCCCCATCGCTTATGGTCTTTTACCTTGCTTGACGCGAAGCAGGAAGCAAAAATCTGAAAATTTGCAAATTTGTTAAAAATTAAATTTGCAAATTTGCAAATTTGCAAATTTCAAAAATTTTCCCTGAAAACGAAACTTCGTCACTCTTGCCACTAGACAAAGCAATTGAGCCCCCCTAGCGATAGTGATGGAAAAAGCATCCACTAAGAGGCTCACCGTTTTTTTAAATCGAAAAACGCCTCCCCATATTATGACGCTGGTCTTGCTGGCGGGCATTTCCGCTTTAACAATGAATATCTTTTTACCGTCACTTCCGTCGATGTCGTCCTATTTTAACGCCCCTTATCAGGTGATGCAGCTTTCAGTAACGCTTTACTTAGCCTTAAGTGCTGTAATGCAAGTCCTGATTGGCCCAATCTCTGACCGCTTTGGGCGGCGCAAAGTAATTTTGGGCGCTCTTTTTCTATTTCTACTATCGACGATAGGTACTTTACTGGCAGAGACTACTATGATTTTTTTGTTTTTTCGCATGAGCCAAGCCGTGATTGCTGCGGGCATGGTGTTGTCTCGTGCCGTTGTGCGCGATATGGTGCCCGATGCTGAAGCCGCCTCGATGATAGGCTATGTGACAATGGGCATGGCATTGGTGCCCATGGTGGGGCCAATATGCGGTGGTTTTCTTGATGATCATTTTGGCTGGCAGGCCAATTTTTTAGTTTTATTCATTTTAGGCCTGTTGGTGTTTGGCTTGGTTTGGCTTGACTTGGGCGAAACGGCGCAGATCAAAAAACTGGGATTTTGCGCTCAGTTAGCGCAATATCTGGCTCTTTTGCGTTCACCACGTTTTTGGGGTTACTCGCTCTGCGCAGCCTTTTCATCTGGTGCCTTCTTTGCCTATTTGGGTGGAGCACCCTTTGTTGGCACTGAGATATTTGGGCTAACCGCCTCGCAGGTAGGAATCTATTTTTCGGTACCCGCCCTTGGTTATGCTTTAGGAAACTTCATATCCGGGCAGTTTTCAATCCGTATAGGCTTAAATAAAATGGCCATTCTCGGCACAGTATTAACGACAATCGCCATGACGACCTTGGCCTTGCTGACCTATGCGGGTCTGCATTTTGCAGGACTATTCTTTGGTATGATGAGTGTGATCGGGTTGGGCAATGGGATCACATTGCCCAATGTAAATGCGGGCATGATGTCGATCAAACCCGAACTTGCGGGCACAGCATCGGGCTTGGGTGGCGCCTTAATGATTGGTGGCGGCGCTGTGCTTGCAGCACTAGCAGGTGCGGTTTTGTCGGTTAAATCAGGTGAAATGCCGCTGGTACTTTTGATGTTACTTTCCTCGATTGCATCACTTCTCACGATTTTAGCGGTGATACGACGGGCAAAAAGACTGGGCATCGAGATCTAGCGCTTGACCCGTTAGTTTGCAAAGTTAAGAGTTGCCCTGGCAATATTTGCAAAGTAGGGAAACATGGCCAATAAAAAACTTTATGCGGGGGTTAAATTGCGCGAATTGCGCAATCGCCTGCGGTTGACGCAAAAGGAATTTGGCCAAAAGCTACATATTTCGCTACCCTACCTGAACCAGATGGAAAACAATCATCGACCTTTGTCGGCCTCGGTGGTTTTGGCGCTAGCATCGGAATTTGGTTTTGACATTACCGAACTGACTTTGGGCGACAGTGAGCGCATCGTTACTGATATGCGCGAAGCCTTGGCTGACCCTGTTTTTTCAACTCAGCCACCTTTGGCCGATCTGCGCCTTGCAGCATCGAATGCCCCCGCCCTTTTGCGTGCTTTTTTGGATTTGCACCGCGCCTATAGACAGAGCCATGAAAGATTAGCATCTCTGGACGAGGCTTTAGGCCGCGACGAAACCACCCTGCGCCCCAGCGCCTGGGAAGAGGTGCGCGATTTTTTCCACTACTGCGACAATTATATTGATGCTGTCGACCGAGCGGCAGAAAATTTTTCAATGAGCTCCAACGATGTGCACGGCATTGATGCGGCAGCAAAGAAGGCCCTAGAAAAAATTGGCATCGCGTTGCACGTCAGAGACGATGTACCTCTGCGCGAACTGCACAGCCATAATCAAGAACTAGTCCTTTCAAGCCGAGCCCCTTCCGCCACGAGGCGCTTTCAGACACTTGTTCAATTAGCCCTAAGCACCCAAGGTCCCCTGATCGAAGCCACGCTTGACCTTGCCCGTTTTCAATCGCGTGCCTCGCGCGATATCGCCAAAATTGGCCTTGCTAATTATTTTGCTGGCGCAGCGCTCATGCCCTATAGTAGATTTTTAGCAGCAGCGAAGGCAACGCGCCATGATTTGGAACGGCTTTCCGATATTTTTGGTGCCTCGCTAGAGCAGGTGACGCACCGGCTTTCCACCCTCCAAAGGCCCGGCGCCAAGGGCATTCCATTCTTCTTCGTGCGGGTCGATCAGGCGGGCACAATCACCAAGCGACATTCCGCAACAAGGCTTCAGTTCGCCCGCTTTGGCGGAGCTTGCCCACTTTGGAATGTGCATCAAGCTTTTGAAACACCCTCACAATTTTTGCGCCAACTGGCCGAAACACCCGACGGTGTGCGCTATTTGTGCCTAGCGCGCGATGTATCTAAATCAGGCGGGTCGTTTAAAACCCCGCTGCGCCGCTATGCAATTTGCCTAGGCTGCGAGATCAGCCATGCCACCGGATTAGTCTATGCAGATGGCTTAGACCTGCGCGGTCAATTTGAACCGATTGGCATTTCCTGCCGTATTTGTGAGCGACGCAATTGCCACCAAAGGTCAGTGCCGCCGCTGGAATATCAACTTGAGGTTAATCCGCAAAAACGCGGTATCCTTCCCTACGACATAGCACTCTGATCAAGGGTGCGCGTGGTTAAACCCTACGGCTTGGGTGTAAGCTTCCTAGTAAAACATGCCTCGTCTTTGACGGCGGCAACAACAATGTTATCACAAGCTCAGTACCCCTTAGGTGATAAATTTTACCTTAAAGCGCAAAAATTCAGGAATTTTTTAATAAAGATTAACGCTGCGAGTCTTGCCAATTAGGATTGATCCAGGGTGCCAGGTTTGATGCGGCCAAAGGTATTTTCCCCAAAATATGATCGGCTGCTTTCTCACCTACCATAATTGAAGGCCCATTTAAATTACCATTGGTGATGCGGGGAAAAATAGAACTGTCGGCCACTCGAAGCCCCCGAACCCCTATCACGCGGCATTCAGGGTCAACTACTGCCATGGGATCATCAGGTTGTCCCATGCGCGCGGTGCCACAGGGGTGATAGGCACTTTCGGCGTGGTCGCGCACCATCGCATCCAAATCGGCATCGCTTTGCAGGCTAACCCCAGGTTGAATTTCACTTTTGACATAGGGCTGCATTGGGCTTTGAGCAAAAATCTCACGCGTGAGACGAATGATGCTGCGAAAATCATGCCAATCACTGTCGTGCGACATATAATTAAAAAAAATGTTCGGCTTGTCTTTGGGATCATTCGACATAAGTGTGACCGCTCCGCGCGACTGCGACCGCATTGGCCCCGTATGTACCTGAAAGCCATGGCCTTCGGCGGTGGTCTTGCCGTCATAACGCACGGCAATAGGCAAAAAGTGATATTGCACGTCAGGATATTCGACACCTGCCTTTGAGCGAATAAAACCACAAGCCTCAAATTGGTTCGAAGCGCCAAGCCCTTTGCGCGTTAAAAGCCACTGCGCGCCGATGAAGGTTTTGCTAAGAATATTCCAATGCTTATAGAGTGTTATAGGAAGTTTTGACGCGAACTGCATGTAAATTTCTAGATGATCTTGTAAATTCGCACCCACGCCAGGCCTGTGGGCCACCACGGTAATGCCGTGGTGGTTTAAATGCTCGGCAGGCCCTATGCCCGAAAGCATCAGAATTTTTGGTGTGTTGATGGGCGAAGCTGATAGGACCACTTCAGCCTTGGCTGGTATGATCGAGATTTGACCATCAACCTCTACTTCGACGCCAGTTGCGTGGCCACCTTCAATAATGATACGCCGCGCAAAGGCGCGAATCACTTTCACATTTCCAGTCTTAAGCGCGGGTTTTAGGTAAGCATTGGCGGCAGACCAGCGTTGGCCTTTGTAAATAGTGGCCTCCATTGCACCAAAACCCTCTTGTTGGGTTCCGTTGTAATCAGAAGTGGTGGGATAACCCGCCGCCCTACCCGCCTCAATAAAGGCGTTGAACAAGGGGTTTTTGCGCAGACCACGGGTGATGTGCAAAGGCCCAGTCTCGCCGCGATAATCCGAGGCCTCATTGCCCACTTCGCCGTGCCAATGCTCCATGCGCTGAAAATAGGGGAGCACATCTGCATAAGACCAGCCCTGCGCGCCCATTTCGGACCAATGGTCATAGTCGCGCGCATGACCACGCACATAGGCCATCCCATTGATGGAAGAGGAGCCCCCCATCACTTTACCGCGCGGCGTCACCAACCGCCGCCCACCTAAATGGGGTTCCGGTTCGGTTTGAAAGCCCCAATCATAGCGAGACATATTCATAGGGTAAGACAGGGCCGCGGGCATTTGGATCAGTGGACCTGCATCGGTGCCACCAAATTCGATGAGCACGACACGAAAGCCGGCCATAGCCAAGCGATAGGTAATGGCCGAACCCGCCGAACCTGCGCCAATTATTACATAATCTGCTATCATGACTTGGCCCCATGCCCTTGTGAAGATGGTTGGTATCGTGAAATGCTTTCGTTCAACTCACAGTTCAGGCAATCAATCTGCACGGCATCTGCCACACGGCTTAAGTCCTTCACGAAAGCAAACCACTTGGATCAATAACCCCTAACGCATTAAATTTTACGTCTTCGTGTTTAGCAATTTGGCTAACAGTCACGCCTAAACCACTCAAGCGGCTGATTTCCATAATTGCAGTTTTATCAGATTCTCGTTTTGTTATAAGCTTATTACCCAGCTTAAGCATCACCTTAATCTCTATTGATTCTAGTGGAAAAATAGAATAAATAGCTTTCCACCTGCACTAGAAACTTACTGTTAGAAAGTATACAGGATGGGTATACACAGATTGCGTTAAAATCAACTACTAACTAACACACACAATATCTAATACGTTAAGGAATACAAAAAATGCGCACAAGTTCCATAGGTGAAATTCGACGCGCAGAACTTTCAGCAGCCGCTTTTCAAGCTGTCGTGATTTATGGAGTTCGCCGCACCACCCTAGAAAAGGTTGGTAATATTGCTGGCGTCTCTAAAGGCGTCGTACTTCACTACTTTAAAGACAAGAGCGCACTTCTAGCCGCAGTGTTCCGCCGTTCAAATAGCTTGCTAAGCGAAGCCGTTGTTGAATTATACAGGCACGCTAAAACCCCATATGAGCGATTGTGGGCTATCATAGTTGCAAACTTTTTTGAAACCATTTTCAACCGCAGCGTTTGCCAAGCTTGGGCTGCACTAGTATCAGAAGTTGCGCACAACGAGCAATGTCAAAGGATCCAGGCCGCTAACAACACTCGGATCCGAAGTAATCTGCAGCATGAGTTGAAGCATTTATTGAACCAAGAAGAAATAGATTCAGCGGCACGCCATTTAGGTCTTCTGATAGATGGAATATGGGTACGAAGCGGATCGATTGCCGAGATAATCGATAGCCAAAAAGCGATCTCAGAGATGGCATATGCTATCAAAAAATTGTTACCCAATGATCCAGACAGCGCCGAAAAGCACAAAAAAGCTCGCGCAAAAATGGAGGATATAGCTGATATTGCACTTACATCAAACGCTTTTAAATCGAAATTTATCCAGATTCAAATTGAAAGTTAATTGTATTTATTATGTTATATAAAAAATGAAGATTTAACATGCTCCAATAGGCTTGCACCAGAAATCAAGATGAGGCCTAGAGTTTAACGACGGCCAAATGCTTCCCCGTTGAGGGTGATAGTACTTACTACGCCAACAACAATTTTGGCCATAAACAAGAGACTGACAACACCAGTATTTACAAAAATTAGTCCCCAAAGCGATGCATAGTTACTAGGCAATATTATATATATCATAAAAATCAGAAGCAATGGTAGCGAAGGCGAAGGTTGGACCTATGTGGAGGTGCTGCCCTAATGTAAAGGTATGGAAACATTTAGCGGCGGTCAAGATCAGTTTGGGACTTCGCTGACCCGCAGAGCGTGCATCGCCCTAAGACAAAAGATCCGTTAACATTAGCCTTAATAAAAGCGGGCGACAAGTCTGGATATCCTTTAACAGACGACATCTGCGGTTATCGCCAGGAAGGGTCCGACACGCCAGATCGTAGTGTCCACAATGGCGAGCGCTGGAGCACCATTTCAACTAAGTGCATTATTGGCACAGCCAGAATAAAAATTAATGTTTCTTGAAAAATACCTGCTGAAAAGTTTTTTAACTATACAAGATGGCTCTCTGCCAAGCGGTTCTAAGCATTCGAACAGCATACCCAACGTATGAAGAAACAGTATGGAATTATTCACTGAAACCAAAGCTAAACTGGCCGTCATTTATGCGGGGGCCATTTGGGGTCTTTTTTGGATACCTCTTAGGGCATTGGAACACGCCGGCTTGCAAGGAACATGGATTACGGTCATCTACTTCCTCGTGCCAAGCTGCTGCCTTTTTCCAATTTTTGTATTTAGGTGGAAGCATGTTAGGTCGGGAGGGGCGAACCTTCAGTTAACCGCTATGTTAGCTGGTTTGGCTCTGACACTTTACTCTATAGCGATAATATATACTGACGTGGTTCGCGCCATGCTCCTCTTTTACCTGACCCCGATATGGAGCACTCTTTTATCGCGTGCCATATTAGGCGAAATTGTGACACCAATACGCGTGGCAGCCATGATCTCAGCTGTAATTGGGATGCTGACGATATTTGGATTAGGTGCCAGCTTTCCAATCCCTGAAAACCTAGGCGATTGGTTAGGCCTATGTGCAGGTGTGGTTTGGGCTGGAGCGGCAGTTAGATTACGACAAAACAGTAGTCATTCATCAGTCGATATGACGATCGGATTTTTTCAATGGTCTCTTTTTATCTCAGCTGTGGCGGCCTTTTTCTTGGCACCATCTCATGGGCCGACGCTAGAACAAATAAACCGAGTACTGCCCTGGCTCTTACCTGTTATGATAATAGCAATCGTGCCGGCCAGCTACGCATCACTTTGGGGACCAAAATTTCTAAGCCCTGGCATAGTTGGCCTTTTGTTCATGTCTGAGATTGTTGTAGGCTCGATCTCTGCAGCTCTCTTGTCAGGAGAACCTTTTGGTAGGAGAGAAATCTTTGGAATAGTGCTGATTGCGGGCGCTAGTTTACTTGAGCCCATCGCTAACCTTATATCAAAAACTAAAGAAACTGTCTAATGGATCGGTGCAGTCACGCCGATTGCCAGCCCTAATCCGTATAAGAAATTGGTTGTGTCTAGTACAGGTATTGGATTGGCCCATGATTTAATGCTAGTGCTCTCGGGGTGGCGCGTGGGGGAAGCGCATCGGGGGGGGTGGGCCTAATCCCAGGCAGCACTGTCGTGTTTTAGGCAAGATCACAGATTTTTCTAAAGTCATGGGCAGCCTGGTCGAGCAAAAAAGCGCTCGAATAAGCCTATCCGGTCAAGCGTCTTATTTCACAGCAAGAGAGAGCCTTGGCGTTGAGTTCCAGGTCAAACCCAAACTTCATATAGGATCTTTTGGCTATAATAGGCTAAAGAGCCCAGACCCGCGGCTTAACCGAGCCTAGACTTCAACCACCTAACCGCATGATCAATCGCACCGACTTGAATATTGTTTAGCTCATAATTTCCATCCGCTCCGCGAACCGGAAAAATGTAGCCGTGGAAATCATGGTCATAAGACACCCAGTCCACATCTTTTCCCGCCTCTTCCAACAACTCATAAGTGGTGCGAAAGATGCCTTGCAAGTGGTCTTCGTCACGACCCATCACGAGCAAAGGCGTTTCAATCGAGGCAATGCGCGAGCGCGCTAAATCCATGTCAATCCGCCCGCGCACTTTGGCAACTTCTGCCATCTGCATCTCTTCGATATTGCGCAGTTGGGTTTCCTCATTAATGTGAACCGAGTTATCTGTTGTCAGCGCAAGAAACTCATGTGCTGCCGGTTCACTGGCGACCGCTGCAGCGAGACCATTGTATTCTGAAGTAATTTTTAGCGCCATCTCACCGCCATGGCTCATGCCGATCATACCAACTTTATCCCCATCAACCCATGGCAAGGTTTTGAGGTAATCGGCAATCGCAATCTCATCTTCATACTCTAAAGGCGATCGATTAAACATCTCTCGCCCTTGTCGCATGTCACGCACCAATGGGCCGCCGTCGTTGTAGCCAAGCTCAACTTCTGTACGATACCGCAACCAGGCGCATGCCATGCCAGCTTCAATTAAACGATCCATGATATACGCCCTATTTCTGACAGCGTCTCGGATCCAGCGCATACCCTCCCCGCCGTTGCCTGCCGCCATTAAGACCATTGGGAACGGACCATCGCCTTTAGGCTTTCGAACTCCAATCGGAGTATAAAGCCCATCCCAGACCTCTACATACATCAGATGAATTGTCTCACCATCTACATCTTCCGTCAGATGGATATGTTCAGGATCGATCATTGGTTGGTTACCTCCTTTTTAAAACTATTTCTGCTGGGTTGAGCAGGCAAGACGCCGCTCTGCCACCCGCGCGCTGCATCAATTGCACCTCTTCAACCGCTTCAAATGCAACATGCACGCGACTGCCGTTCAATTTGAGTCGTTTCAGCGCAGTTTTCATCGCGTCTGGCACCTGCTTTGACCGCAAAGCCATCGCCAACTCGGCGGCGGCATCTTCCGTGTCAAAAGAGAGCTCTGCCTCAAAGGCAGAAGTACGCGAGACCCCGTTGAGATGTTCAAAAATGCCCGGCTTGTCTTCGAGCCAGCCTACGACGTCATCAACCTCCCAGCCGCACGACGACGTTGCCATAGAGCAGCGCGTGTGAAAGCGGCAGCCCTGCGGCGGGCGGGCGGGATCTGGAACAATCCCATCCAGACCACGCATCTCTTTGCCACCACGATTCTCGTACAGCTCTGGCTTGGATTCTATCAAGGCCTTGGTATAGGGATGGTAGGGGGCGTCAAAAATATCAGAGCAGCGCCCTTCTTCAGCAATTTTACCCAAATACATCACAACTAATTGATCTGCCATGTGGCGCACAACCGACAAATCGTGGGTTACGAAGAGATATGCCAGTTGACGCTCTTTTTGAAGGTCGTTCAATAAGTTCAAAATTTGTGCCTGAACCGAAACGTCCAAAGCGCTGGTTGGTTCGTCCAACACAATGATTTCGGGGTTCAGCGCCAGCGCACGTGCAATAGATATCCGCTGTCTTTGCCCACCCGAGAACTGATGCGGGTAACGATATAGATGCTGGCGCGCCAAACCTACCTGCTCTAGCAATTCCACAACCTGTTCAGTCAGCGACGCACCTGTGGCCTCTTTGTAAACCTTCAAAGGCCGTCCAACTATATCAATTACCATATGGCGCGGATTGAGTGAGGCAAAGCTATCCTGAAAGACCATCTGGCAATTGCGCCGAAAGCGGCGCAACGCTTGATCTTGCAGATTGTCGATACCGATCAAACCTGCACCCGCACTGTTATAAAAAACACTGCCTCCAGTTGCATCGGTGAGGCCGGAAATAACTCTGCCAATCGTGGTCTTCCCACACCCACTTTCACCCACAAGGCCGACAGTTTCCCCCCGCTTAATATCAAAACTAACACCGTCGACAGCGCGCACCTGGCCCACAACACGCTGCAATGCGCCCTCGCGGATTGGGTAGTGTTTTTTGACGTTACGAACGGACAAAAGAATATCATCCTGGTCCGCACTGTGGTCTGGTATAGAGTTCATGTCGTCACCTTAGAATAACTCGGCTGATCCCCAGTAGGGGCAGAATGATCGATAAAACAAGCAACCGAGTGACCACGAGAAACCTCTACCAACTTGGGATCATGGGTCCGGCAACTGGGCGTCTCGTAGGGGCATCGCCCGGCAAAACGGCAAGCTTTTGGCGGATCAACTAACTCTGGCACTGACCCTCGGATTGCGGCAAGCTGACCGCGCGGTATGCCCGCAGCGGGCACTGCCGCTATCAATCCACGAGTATATGGATGGCGTGGATTTTGGAAAACTTCGTCTGTTTGACCAATTTCAACGATCCGACCAGCATACATGACCGCCACGCGATCACAAATACGCCTCACCAGTGACAGATCGTGACTGATATACAAAACACTGGTTTTCCGACGCTGCTGTAACTCACGAATGAGCTCTAAAATCCGAGCCTCAACAGTAACGTCAAGGGCGGTTGTGGGCTCATCAGCAATTAAAAGGTCAGGATTGCAAGCCAGTGCCTGAGCAATCATCACCCTTTGCCGCATTCCACCGGACAATTCATGCGGATAGCGCCCCATCAGTTTGGCCGGATTAGGCACCTGCGTGTCAGCCAATGCCTTAGCAACCATCTTATCGACAGCCTCTAGTATTCTCTTCCGATGTTGTTGATAGGGAGGAAAGGCCAATAGTAAACCATCTCCAAAACGCGGATCCTGACAGGCAAATCGACCCACTGCCCCGGCAGTAGTCTCCGGTAAGTCCGCCATTAAAAGCAATTCCTGGCTGCGATGTTGCAGAAAGACCTCCGCAAGCTGCGCGCCAATCGTCATTGTCGGGTTCAAAGCCTTTCCAGGATCTTGGAAAATCATTGCAATCCGATCCCCTCGGATGCGGCGCATTTCTTCATCCGGAATAGTCAACAAGTCAACCGACTTGCTTTTTGTAGTGCCGCGCCCCGTGCCGGCACAGGACGTACACCCTGCAGCCGAGCAATTCTCACAAACACCCTGCGGCTGAAAATTAACGGACCCACCAGCAAGGATCCCAGGCGGTACTTGCAGAAGTCGCAAAAAAGAGCGCCCTGTAACACTTTTCCCGCAGCCTGTTTCTCCAACGAGGCCGAGCGTTTCACCATCACGAATTTCAAAACTCACCCCATCAACCGCATGGACAGTTCCACGTTTGGATTGAAAATGCACCTTTAGGTCACGAACTGAGGCGACTGTTTCCATCTGTGTATCCTGGCTCGAATCCAACATCATCTGCCCTCCGTGCGTGGATCAAGCGCGTCACGTAGCCCGTCGCCGAGTAGATTAAAAGCTAGTGCCCAAAGGAAAATCAGCATCCCAGGGAACGTCGAGGCCCACCAACGGCCCGAGGCGATACCAGCCTGACCTTCGGATACCAAAACACCCCATTCGGCAATGCCAGCCTCGCTCAATCCGATGAAACTCAGTGTCGCACCTATTAGAACTACATTGCCCATGTCCAGCGTCGCCTGCACTGTTATGGGTGTCAATGAATTAGGCAAAATATCACGTAGATAAATGTTAAGCTTAGTGTCGCCGATCACTCGAGCGGCATCGACATAGTCATTATTTTTGATCAGCAGCACCTGCGCCCGCATTATTCGTGCATATTTGACCCATAAAACGACTGTGAGAGCAAAAATGATGTTGCCGAACGAGGGCCCCAATATAGCAGCAATCGCCAACGCAAAAATCAATTCAGGAATGGACAAGAACACGTCAACAATCCGCATCAAAACTTCGTCAACCCAGCCCCCAACGAGGCCGGCAATGGAGCCTACGATTGTGCCAATCACCATCGTAGAACTGACCACTATCAAAGACAGCTGCAACGAGGTACGACTGCCCCAGACAATACCATAAAGAACATCGCCACCTTCGTTCGTGGTCCCAAGCCAATGCCCTGGAGTTCCTGGCGGTTTTCGCACTGCGCCCCAATCGCGCGGCATCTGATAGGGGTCAGGGCTATTTGCCTCGGTAATCCAGGGGGCAAAAATTGCCATCGCGAGCATCAGCCCAATAACAATCATTCCAATGAGTGTGGTTGGATTCGAGGCCAATCGCTTCAAAAGACCAAACATACGCCCCATTCGGACACGAAAGGCGCTGTCACCTGCCCCAGCAATCTTACGGACTGGCTTTAAGTCTAAAATCTGTGTCATCTATTTTCCTAATGTTACGCGGCGGTCAAGGCTCGCGTAAACCACATCGACTATGAGATTCACCAAAAGGAACAAGACGCTGGTGAAAAGCACATAGGTCATTAGGGTGGCTTGATCGCCCCGCAGAACCGAATCTGCCATCCAACGCCCGAGACCCGGCCAACGATAGATGATTTCCACCGTAATTGTTCCCTGCAAAAGGAACCCAAAGGTCAAACCGATGACCGTTACTGTTGGCACCAAAGCATTGCGCCGCGCATGGCGCTTGAGCACAATGCGCTCGGCCAAGCCCTTCGCTCGCGCCGCATCTACATAATCTTGCTGCAGCTCTTCAACCAAGGCAGAGCGCATCATCCGAGCTATAATTGCAGTGGCCCCAAAACCAAGGGTGATCGCAGGCAAAATGAGATGCCAGATGGCGTCCCAAAATGCTGTGAGGTTCCCCGCGAGCAGAGAATCTACCGTATAGAGCCCCGTTGGGTGTGCAATTGACGCGAAAATCAAGGCATCGCTGCGCCCTATTGGCGCGATACCAAGGCTTGCCCAAAATATAATAAGCAATAAAATGCCAAACCAGAAATTTGGCAGTGATGCCCCACTTACAGAAACAATCCGTGTTATATGATCCGGCAAACGGTTTAGACGTGCGCCAGCGTATGTGCCAAGGGAAATGCCAAGAAACAGTGCCACCATGCCAGCAGAAAAAGCCAACTCCAGTGTGGCAGCAAGCTTTTTTGGAAAAACCTCAGATACAGGCGCGGCAGCAACACCTGACCATCCAAAATCACCATGAAAAATACCCCTCACCCAATAGAGATACTGAACCCAAACGGGCTTATCCATATTGAAGCGGGCCTTGATTTCAGCGACTTCTAGGGGTGTCATTTCATGGCTGAGATAAATGCCAATGGGCGAACCACCAACGCGAGTGAGCGTAAATACTACAATCGAAACACCTATAATCAACAGCGGCAGAACTAGTAGTCGGCGTAAAATATAATCACGAAGTTGCATTCAATTTCCTAAGACAGTGTAGGGAAAAGTCTATCCCTTAAATACCGGGCCCCAATAAGGGCCCGATGAGTTTTCCAGTTAAGCTTCTCGAACTACTTGTCGAAAAGGGCGAATTTAAGGCTCGGGCGCGGCCAAAGAGGCTGCATAGCGAAACCTTTCAGCCACTCACGATGCGCCATAACAACGCCTTCTTGAGCACCAATAATCCACATTGGATCTTCGTAAAGTAGAACCTGCAGTTCGGAATAAATCTCTGCACGCTTTTTCTCATCAAGCTCAACCGCAGCTTGGTCGATCAGGCTACCAATGCGCTCTGGATCTTTATATCCATTAGCAAATCCATGCACTTCACCCCATTCTCCATCAGGATGCGCATAAGCATTCATATAGAAATGCGGATCGGCTGCTGGGTCGGCATTTTTTGCCCACATTGCATATTCCAGTGGGTTTGAGGCATGCGCATCGTCAAACACCGACTCTGCGACAGCAAGTACATTAATTCTAAACTTAGGATTCAGCCTTTCGATTGAATCTTTTAGAACCAGGCACATCAAAGCAAACAGATTACCTTCCTCGGTAATAACAGACACTGTAAAGCCTTTATCCCAATAACCCGCCGCACGGAAAAGTTCTTCAGCCTTGGCGTAGTCTTTCTTGTTATAAACAGGTGCGTTTGGATCCGCACCAAAAATACCGATTGGAATATAATGCGGGTTGAACGCACCAAATCCAGCCAATGGCCCATTTAAGAAGGCATCATAGTCGAACGCATGGTTGAAGGCCTGACGAATGCGCGGATCATGAAAGAAGTCCTCCGGAATAGTGTCCTCAGGTGGCAATGATCCTTTTGGAATATTGAGGTTCAAGCCTATGTGAAGTGGTTCCAGCAAAAGTCCACCAGTGTACACGGTGACCCCCTCTGCACCGTCAAGATCTGATATGAAAGACGGATCGGTCTCAATCGTATCAAACTCACCGGCGCGAAGCCCCAGAACGCGGACATCTGGATCACCACCAATTTCTATACGCACATTAAGTTTGGCGCTTTCGCCCCAATAATCCTCATTCACTGCGAGTTGAATATTTTCGTTCCGGTTCCAAGCTGTGAATGTATAAGGACCCGTTCCGACCATGTCGCCAGCCATAAAACGGTTTGGTATGCCAGCCTGCACCCCTCCGTTGGCCTCAACCGCATCCTGACTAACGATAGATGCAACCATAGACACCACACCCGTGTTCAAAAAGCTTGCAGATGGCTCAGAAAGCGTCACGCGGAAGGTCATGTCATCCACAACTTCGGTCGAAGCTATCACGTCACTTAAAGCCCCAGAATTGCCCTCAGGCAAGTCCATAGTCATGGCCCTATCCCAAGAATACTTTACATCATCTGCAGTAAATGCGGTGCCGTCATGAAATTTGACACTACCACGCAATTTAAAGGTATAGGTCATACCGTTTGCTGAAATTCCACCATTCTTTGTGCTAGGCACCTCGACCGCCAGCGACGGTATCAGATCGGCTGATGCTGGACCTATGTCCAACAACCTGTCATACACTTGCAGGATAATTGTTTCCCCACCCTCGCCAGGCTCTACTTGTGCTGGATCGAGCGTAGTCGCTTCGTCATCCGCAGCGTGCACCAGCCACCCAGGATTTTTCACCTCAGCTAGTGCGGTCAGTGGCAACGCAAAAGCTGCTGTTGAACCGACGAGTATCCCCGCAATTCTGTTTCGCCATTCTTTCGAATTCATCTTATCCTCCCAAAGATAATCGGCCGCAACGAACGCCGGATCTTTTTCCGATCTTTATGTACGGCTTTCGATCAAAATTAAAAAATTATGCAATCGTTTGCCAAGAAACCTTAGCTCGTGCCAGCCAAACTGTCTACACTATTTATTATTCTTAATGATAAAAACTTAAGCCTCTGATTATAATAAAAAAGATAAAATCTCTATAGAGATGCCGCCCTGGCGAAGGCTCGTCTATTGTCGGCCGCGGCGGATTTTATCGTCGCGAATTACGACAATTAATGATCTTGGAGAGCTGGAAACCATCATGAACGTTTGCGGTGATACACATAAATGAGAGATTCTCTAGCAAAATCTTCTCATCCCTAAAAAGTCAAATCATTAGAATTCCTGGCCATTTAAAGACATTTTCTTCGGTTGGAAGACAGTTTATTATATTTTGAATGTTTATACTCGTTTCCTTTATATAAAATCCCAAATTCAATATATGTGGCACATTCATTGCCAATATTTGCAAATGCAAAATCAGCTAAAGTAGAAAATGTTGTTGATACCCTGTTATTAGCAGAGGCGCTTTATACTTACTTCGCTCATCGTGGCACTAATAAAGATAAGACTTTTCATGCTGCAGGCCAAAGAACTTTTAGTTATCTTTTTGAAGTATTTAACTACATATGCGATCTGGCCAAAACGTGAGCAAGCCAGTTTGTCACTCATATAAAACTTTGACACCCAAATCGGCAGGAATAACGCTGGCGACGTATGCCTGAATTGCCTCAACTTCCTCAAGGCTAAGCTCAATAAGCGATATAGTGGCTGGACGCATCTCGTCAAACTCTGCGCTAACGTCTGTTACACGCATAAAGGCTGGATGAGGGTTCCGCACGTAAAACGTCATCATCCGCTCCTCCCAATCTTCCAACGCACGCAGGGCACCGAATGAAGGTGTGGACCCAATGCCAAATTCCGACCGTGACAGGCCTACTCGGTGGCAGCGCCCACAATGTTGCTTGGCTAACGCAGCACCCAAACTGGCATCGCCCTCAAAAAAAATTCAAACATTGGTGGCCCCCTTTCTTTCTTACATGAACGAATGAGACACCCTCATCGCCCTTAAACCAAGAAATCGCAGTTCCCCCTATTTCAGAACGCAACCAATCTATGAACAGCCCTGCAGCAGCATTGTCATTAATTTTCAAAACCCCAAATGATACCGTGCCCTTTAAAAAAAGTGGGTCAACTTCCGTCAAGCCGAAGTGTGAAACTTCTCTCACCTTCCAGTTTCGTAGTTTGTGCCATAAAAATAGCTAAAAAGTATTAATAAAAACTGCGCCAAATAGTTTCCTAAATGGAAAGATTATCGGCAAAAAGGCAAAACTGTCAAACATTCGTAAAATAGATCTATTTCTACAAGACATGTTCGACAGCCTATGCTCACTTAAGCCCAGCCCCATCGGTTCATCCACCAGGTTATACTTCACCCAAGTTTGACTTGAGGTAAACATTCGCCACCGCCTGAGTATGACAATTTTTGGTAACTTACTAACTCATATGTCGAGGAACTCTTTGACCGCGGCATTGAACTCGTTGGGCTGGTTGATGTTTGCAATGTGCCCTGCGCTTGGGATTTCGACATACTTCGACCCTGGCGTCACTTTCGCCATCGCCCGCATCTCCTCAGGAGGCGCCCCCTTGTCCTCACCACCGCATAAGTAAAGCACGGGAATATTTAGCTTTCCCAGGTCCTTTAGATAATCGAGTTCCCTTAGTGCGCAACAACTGGCAATATAACCCTGGGGCTTCGTGGCCACGATCATCGCGCGAGCAGCCGCTGTCGCATTTGGATTGGCCTCACGCCAGCCTTCGGTAAACCATAGCCTAAGCGACCCTTCGGCAACAGCCTCAAGACCACCCACGTTCACAGCGGCGATACGCTGATCCCACATTTCCTTGTATGCGTCTGTAGCCACCGACCGAGCGTCGGCTAGAACCATACGCCCAAACCTTTCGGGGTGCTTAATGCCGAGCCCCATACCGGTCATCGCGCCCATCGAAAGACCTATCAAGTCCGCCTTTTCGATGCTGAAGTGATCCATCATAGCTATCACATCTGCGACAAGAAGATCAAAGGAATAAGGCCCAGGCGGGGTATCGCTCTGCCCATGCCCGCGCTGGTCGTAGCGCAGGACGCGATACTTACGGGTCAGCATCTCGATCTGACTTTCCCACATCCTCAGATCAGCGCCAAGGGAATTAGACAGTACCACCCAGGGGGCGCCATCCGGCCCATCAACCTGGGTGTTAATTGACACGCGAAATGGAAGTTCAACACGTGCCATCAGAGCCTCCTTTTCGTGCTAGCGTCGGCAACAACGTTAGTGCATTCGGTATCTGAGCAGAGTTTCATCTTATTTTCCTCGTTGATGGATTAAAAAAGGGGCCGTGCCCGGAGCACGCGATCACCCGAAAGTAAACGCGTCGTGGTAAGCGCCCTGGACGCTTCCACCAGGCAAGGGTCCACCACCCGGCACATAAACCAAATCGCCAATCACAGCAACAGTGGCGCCGTGCAGGCCATGACGTGGAACAGGCATGGGCGCGAGTGCTTCCCAAGAGTCAGTTTTTGGATCGTAGGCTTCGTTTGTTCCAAAAACCTTACCCGTAGCTTCGCCGCCGAAGACAACGATCTTACCGCCGATATAGGCGGCTGACGGTCCACTGCGCGGCACCGGCAGCGGCGCACGGAAGGACCAACTATCGGCTTTCGAATCATAAACGCCGTGCAGGCCAGTATTGAAGTCGTAGGAGTCCATACGCCCACCGATCGCGTGGATCTTGCCGTCGACGGCGACGACGCCCATGTGATCTCGCTGCCCTGCATAGGGCTGAGTTTTTGTCGATCCCATCATAGGGCCACGATCCGCGTATGTATCGGTCAAGGGATCGTAGACCTCGTGCCACTCGACTGAGCGCACGTCACGACCACCGAGCAGGTGGATCTTGCCATCTAAGACGATCGCGAAGACTGCGCCGCGCGGCCTCGAGAGTGGCGCGATCGGCGACCAGGTGTCGCTGCCCACGTCATAAACGAAGCATTTTGAGTGCGGGCAGCGGTTCTGTTCGACAAAGCCGCCAAAGGTGTAAATTTTACCCCCGATGGCGGCGGCAGAATTGTGATTGCAAGGATGCGGGAACGACGCCTTCAACGTCCACTCGCCTGTTTTGGGATCGAAAACCTGGTGGTAATCACCGTCTACTCGGTGGTTTGCATATCCCCCGAAAACGTGGATCATTCCCTGGCATTCCACCACGCCCATTTCACCCACCGGATGCGGAAGACGCGGCTGTTCAATCCAACGGCCCTGGTTCTCGGCTGGAGGAGCGACGGTGGTCATGTAACGTTGCTTATTCGCGGTAGCGGGAATGTCTTTTATGCTCTTGTCAAACAAACCTTGGAAGAGGGGAGCGTTCATAATTTGGACACCTTCTATTGTCAGTGATTGATCGGGTTCAACGCGTTTCAGAACGCGTATTTGGGGAGTGCATTCCGCAGAAGTTCCTGGGTTAGTCTCACACCCTCGCGACACACGTCGACGGGCGAGCGGTCCCACTGCTCGGGGTTTGGGGCCTCAAAACTCAGCAGACCAGTATATCCCTTCTCATGGAGGAGCTCGAAAATCTCTTTCCAGAGAATGACGCCTTTGCCTGGCATAAGCCGATCGGTCGGGCGCTTGACGCCAGTGACTGGGTTGGACGATAGATCCGAAAACTGGAAGTGCATGATCTCCTTTCCCGGCACATCCTCGAATGCGCGGCCGGGACGGCCACTTCGTGCGAGGTGGTAAGCGTCGAGCAAAAGACCCACGTTACTCTTTCCCGCCGACGTCACGAGGTCACGTTGCGTTTCGACAGAGTTCAGATTGGCATGCTGGGAATTAAACTCGATCGACAACTTGAGCCCGTATTCGGCGATTATGTCAGCGGCGGTCTTCAAATGGCCGACCGCATCCTTGAGCGATCCCGTATAGGGTCCAGGCGCCGACATGAGCTGCGGACAGCCCAGCGCCACTGCATTTTGACAGGACACGTGTAAATCCTCGAAGATTCGCTTACTTTCAGCACCGGTCGCAAAGAGCCATCCGTACTCGACACCAAGCACGCTGACCTTAACGCCGCTGTTTTTAATCATCTCGAGAACCTCGCTGTTCGTCATACCAGCTTCGTAGCAGCGCTTGAAGTCGGTTCGGCGAAGCTCTGCGGCATCATATCCGGCAAGACGGATCGCCTCAAGCGCCGGGCCGAGAGGCGTCGTGTCGATTGTCCACGTGTGCAGGGCCAGGCGCCCAAAATTCTCTATCATGTTTTTAGTCCCATCGCAGTTTATCAAATAGGTTGTTTGTTTTTCCGAGCTGCCGCAATCAAAGCGTCAGCAGGCGTTCGGCATTCATTGCAAAAATTTTTTCCTTCGTTTTCTGGTCGGCGGGATAGGCCTTGAGCCAGTCAACACCTTTAGCATTCGCAACGAATGGCCAGTCGACCGCAAAGAGAATGCGGTCCACGCCCATCTCGTCGACGCAGCAGCGCAGAGCGGTGTCCGAGAAGAACCCACTGGTCGTGATGTGAAAGTTCGACCGGAACGTTTTTGCAAATTCCGTTGGGGCATTACCCGGGCGAGACAGCGCTTCATCAATCCGAGCGAGCTGGAACGTGATCCCCTCTCCGAGATGACCCAGGATGATCTGGAGATCAGGATGTTTCTGAAAGACGCCGCTCAATACCATGCGAATGCCAAGCGTACCAGTTTCGATTCCAAAGCCCCAAGCAGCACCCAAAAGGGCCGGATGAGATTGTTCGTAGGTTGCGTAGTAGACGTCACGCACCGTGGGATTTGGCATCGACGGATGCAGATAAACAGGCACCTTCAACTTCGCGGCGCGTTCGTAGATCGGCCAGAACGGCTTTTCATCCACGAACTTTCCGTTGGTCAGGCCGAATAACATTGCCCCCTTGAAGCCAAGCTCTTCAACGGAACGCTGTAACTCATCTGCAGCAGCCGAAGGGTTAAACTGAGGAAGTGTGGCAAACGCCGCGAACCGCTCGGGAGCATTCGCAACGATGCCCGCCAATAGGTCATTCACGTCTCGGCAGGCCGACACACCTGTTTCAGTATCCAGCCGTTGTCCACCCGGTGGAGCATGTGATATAACCTGAACGTCGATCCCAGCTGCGTCCATGTCTGCCAGGCGCAAGACTGCGTAGTCTTCCAGAAGTCGCATCAGATCAGGCGAACGTTCCGCGCGCGGACCGGAGAAATTTCCTGCAAAATCCCGGCTCCAGAAGTGCTCCTCGATAGCTATAACTCTCATGCGCCCGTCCTCCGTTTTTTGGTTCAATGTGGACCAAACGCCCTAATCAGCGATACCATCAACCTTGCTGATGAGCCCTTGGGCAACTTCCACGCAATGATTACAAAGTTCTGCCGCATCCATAGGCGGTCGGCCCGCCAGAAAAGCGGTTTGGGCGTGGACGGCCAGGTCCAAAAGTTCTTCCCGCCCTGACCCGTCACCACTATCACCAATCGTATCATCCACTTTCGCGATGAGCTTCTGAGCAACGTCCATGCATTCGTCGAGCAAATCGTCGACGCTCGAAGATTGACGTCCCTTCAAAAGGGCTGACAGCGCATGGACGCCCATGTCTAGCAACTCGTCGCGGTCAGTTTCATCAGTTCGCGCTGCGGTGTCATCGACCCGCACAATGAGTTTTCTGGCTATTTCCAGAGATTCGTCGAAAAGATCATAAGCGTTCGCTTCTTTTCGGGCACTCATGAGAGGCGCCAGCGCATGGACCGCCATATCCAAAAGTTCTTCGCGTTGCAACAATTTTTATCCTCCTATATGTGTTTAACTCAGGCCTAGTCTGCGCCAAAAAGAAAGCCTAAATCCAAATGTGTTCATCACACTCATCTTAGCGCGCTACCAGATTTAGGATCGAAGAAGTGCAGCGCGCCTGGCTCATAGCTCAGGTCTACAACATCGCCCTCTGTTGGCAGCACCTGTGGCGCAAGTCGCGCAACGAGGGTCGTGTTTCTGGACCGCTTAGCACTGTCGGCCCCAGCAGCTGGTTTTTCTGTAATGTCCGTTGCGCTTATCGGCATAGCATCTGTCTGCAAGTACACCAGCGCCTCGGCTCCAAGCATTTCGACCAGATCAACCTTGGAGCAGATGCGTTGGGATTCAGGAACCTGACCGTCGGACATGAAGAAGCTTTCGGGGCGAGTTCCCAGCACAATCTCCTGACCAATCCGGCCCGCCACTGAGGGGTATTTGTCGAGGCAAAACTGGTCGATGCCGAGCGCCATGCTCCCGAACTGGACCTCAAGACCAGCCGCGCCTTTCTCGATAGTCCCGTGGCAAAGGTTCATTGGGGGAGAGCCGATGAAGCCGGCAACGAAGATCGTGGCCGGCGACGCGTAAAGCGTGGCCGGTGGTGCCAACTGCTGCAACACGCCGTCGTGCATGACGGCGACGCGGTCGCCAAGCGTCATGGCTTCAACCTGATCATGGGTCACGTACATAGTTGTTGTCTTCAGCGCGCGCTGAAGATGCGCGATCTCACCGCGCATCTGAACGCGCAGCTTGGCGTCCAGGTTAGACAGCGGCTCGTCCATCAGGAACACGCGCGGCTCACGAACGATGGCACGCCCCATAGCGACGCGTTGGCGTTGGCCGCCTGACAGTTCGCGCGGAAAGCGGCCCAACAGGTTTCCTATATCGAGGATATCCGCCGCTGCGCCGACACGCTTTTTTTTCTCGTCGGCACCAATCCCAGCCATGCGAAGCGGGAAGCTAATGTTCTGTTCGACGGTCATATGGGGATAAAGCGCATAGGTCTGGAAAACCATGGCGATGTCACGCTCGCGCGGGGTCAGATGGTTGACAACGTCACCGTTAATCATGATATCGCCCGAGGTGACTTCCTCAAGGCCTGCTACCATGCGCAGCGAGGTAGACTTGCCGCACCCTGATGGGCCGACCAAAACTAGAAATTCACCTTCGGTCACGTCAAAAGTCAGTTCGTTTACTGCGATCGTGCCGTCTGGGAACTGCTTGATTACATTTTTGAACGACACCTCAGCCATGGTGGGCTCCTAGCCGCGCGGACGACGCGGGATGTGCATGACGCGCCGTCCGCTTGAACTCCACACAAAGCTTCTTGTTCTTCTTATACTGCAAGGTCTTCTCCCTCATCGATTAATTCGCCACATCATTATTTTACCGCCCCACTCAGCAAACCCTCGGCCACGTATCGCTCGATACGTAGGTAAACGAAGATCAAGGGAACAATGGTCAGTAGTGCGAATGCGTTCTGGATCGGATAGTCGGCAAGCCCTGTGGCGTCCTGCATTAGGTACAATTCATAGGGCAACGTTCGCGAATTCCCCGTCTGGGTCAGCGCCAAAACCAGTTCAAATTCATTCCAGGCCTCGCGGAAGGCCAGTACAGCAACTGTTAGCAAGGCCGGAATCGAAAGAGGCAAGATCACGGTGCGGATCGTGGCAAGTTGGGTGGCCCCATCCACGGCCGCAGCTTCTTCAAGTTCCCTCGGTATGGCCTGGAAAAATCCGAGTAGCAACCAAACCGCTAGCGGTAAAAGCATCCCCGTAAATACGAGTATCATGAATACACGTGAGTCGAAGCCACCGACCTTGACCGCCAGCAGGAACAGCGGAAACATAAGACCCACCTTGGGCACCAGCATCGGCAGAAGTGAGAAAAGCAGTAGAAAGTGTCGACCACGAAAACGAAAGCGCGCAAAAGCGTAGGCCGCAGGAACGCCGACGATGAGCGTCAGAACGAGACTTCCAAATGCTATTACGACGCTGTTAAAAAGTGCCCGCTGAAACCCGGGCCGGTCGAGGGCCCGTGCGTAAGCATTGAGTGTGGGCTGATCAGGAATCAATCCGGGATCCGAAAAGACATGCGCCGGCTGCTTGAAGGACACCGAAGCTGAGATCAGGAAGGGGGCCAGCGTCCACAAGACGAGAAGCATCAGCGGCAACCAAATCATAGCTTTCTGTATCGGGCCAGCGAACCAAGGCCGACGGTGGCCGCGGGATTCTACGGGGTGAGTGGTGTCTTTTTGAATTTCTGGCATGGCTTACTTCTCCCCAAACTTGCGCTGAAGGCCTAGGTAAAATAGGGTAAGGCCTGCGTTCAGAACAAAAATGATCATCACCATAGCCATAGCGGTTCCCGTATCGTACTCGTCAAAACCAAGACGAACCATCTCAAGTGTGAGCAGCTGTGTTGAGTCACGCGGCCCGCCACCCGTCAGTGCCAGGACAGTTCCCAGGGACGTTACTGCTTTAAAACTGAGCCACACAGTCGCAAGCGTAATCTGAGGCGCTATTAGTGGCAGGGAAATATAAAGCGCGCTCCGCCACCCTGTGGCGCCGTCAACCAGAGCAGCTTCAGTGAGTTGTTTGTCGATAGTCTGCAGGCCTCCCAAGATGAACAACAGCGCCAGCGGTAGGTCAGTCCACACCTGCGCGCAGATGATGACGATCATCGCGTAAAACCCATCAGACAGCCACGGAATGCCGGCGAAGCCCATAAACTCGAGGACCTGATTTGGAAACCCAAAATCTGCATTAAAAATTGTGCGGAACATCAGCGCCGCAGCTACGCTGGACACGATATAGGGCAGGATCGCCAGCCCCCGAATGAATCGCAATCCCGAGACCACGCGGTTCAACGCGAAGCCAAACATCAGGCTGAGTGTCATCCCCAGAACGATCACCCCAAAGACGAAAATGCCGGTTCGACCCAGTGCCGACCAGAACTGTTGTTCGCCAAATATGCGCGCGTAGTTGGCTATCCCAACGAAGGGTTGCTCTCCCCGGTTCAACGGGCTTATGTCATACAGGCTCTGCCAGGCAGCAAAAAGCATTGGAAATGCCAGAAATACCGCGACTATGATCATCGCAGGCGCTGAACTCAGGTAAGCGATTCCCGCATGCTGCCAGCCCACTATCCGAGTTGCTGTTGCCGCATCCGAAGTTTTCTCACCCGCCATGTTTTATTCCTTCAAGGCTCTTATTTTTTTAAAGGCAACAATATTCTAAAACTGTACGACTTGTGCGCAGTCAGATGTAAATCAGCGCTTTGCGCCGTAATAGCTTGATCGCCCCCAATTAAAGGGACGACCATTTGTCAATTTCATACTTAGCCGCGAATTGCGTCAAACTTGGCCTGCCACTCTTCGGCGACAGCCTTCGGATCCATGTCAGGATTGGAGACAACAAACTCGTTGAAGCGTTCCATCACGTCCTCAGCCGCCGGGAAGTCTAGGTCCACTGGAAAGCTACCCATACTGCTGAACGCAGCAACATTATCCTCGTCCCAGATTGGCAGCCACTGCTGCAATGCGTCTGAATCTTTCAGGACCGCATCTGTGCGGTGCGGGTCCGCACCTGCCAGCATCAACTCCAACGCCACGTCAGGCTGCATCAGGAACCTGAAAACCAGACCAGCCTCATCCTTAGCGCCGCGCTCTACAGCGTCAGCAGTGATGAAGAAGGTTCGAGCCGGTGCCACCAAAACGCCGTCGACGCTGCCACCATGGCGACTGGTCGGCATCGGAACAATATTGAAATGCGTTCCCGGAACAAGGCCCGCGCCCTGGGCATCGACCGAGGTCGGCGCCGAATCCAACATCATGCCTATATTCGAGGCAACATAGCCGCCGCGCATGTCGTCTTCGTTCCAGGCTACAGCTTGCGGACTGATTAGTCCTTCGCCCGCGAGCGTCTGAACAAAGCTAATCCAGTATTGGCCACCTTCACCTTTGAGGTCAGGAACCGAGCCATCGAATTTCACGCCCATAGCGCTCATCGATGAGAAGAAAAGGTTAGCGCCCTCCCCACGTTTTGCCCACCATCCAAAGGGAACGACATCAGGCTTTACACCCTTAATAGCACGAGCAAAGTCTAGCACTTCATCCCAGCTCTGAGGTGCGCCGCTGACGCCCGCCTCTGCCAGCCAGTCACTGCGGAAATAGACCTCTTCCATCGACCCAGTGTTTGCCATACCAACAAGCTCACCATTCCACTTGGCATCATCCCAGGTGGCCGAATAGACTTGGCTAAATCCATCGGGATCATCAGCAGCCCATTGATCAATCACGTCCTGAATTGGCGCAACAATCCCAGCCTCGGCAACCACCGGACGCAGGAAACCATCCAGGTGGACGATGTCTGGCAACTTAAGGCCCGCATCGCGCATCCGGATCAACTGCGAGAAAAGGTTGTCATCGGGCTGGACATCCACCGACAGTTCAATTCCAGTCGCGTCTGCGAAGGCATTACGCAGATCTCTCGAAGGAACCGTGTATTCGCGTGCAAACCATATTGTCAGTTCGGAGACATCCTGATCACTTTGCGCTACGACAGGGCTACTCACCCCTGCTAGCGCCATCATCGTAACCGCGGCCGACAGAGCCATCCGGCGCCCGCTGACCATCTTCAATTTGTCACAGAAGATACTTCTAATATACATACTACCCTCCCAGGTTTTTTGCGTTTTTGGCCCACGGCCATTGCTCCTCCCGCGCACTGTTAATTAGCCCGCCTGGGCATTTTTATGCATACGGTTGCACTCTTTTTATCTCTTTAAAAATATGAATCAAGTTCTAAATTAATTTCTAATTATAGACTTATCTATGCATTCGATTGTACTCTGGCAGCGACTAAACTATAAATTGGGCTAATTCTTGAGGGTGATAAGATTGGCCGTCGCGCTTGACCATTCACCCAAGCTGTCGCATCATATTAAAAAAGTAGTCGCTTTTGTATTTATCAGTGTTTGGGTGCGTCCCAAGAGACTAAAGCAGGAGAGCAGAGTTTGCCCGATGCGATACAGATCCGGTTGGGGATGAAAATTCCAGTGCTGCCCAACGACGTTCAGACACGGACGTTTGATATCTTGGTGGCCGTCCCGCTGAAAATGGGCCTGAAAGAGGCGATTTCAGTTTTTTCCGATGGCAGTCTTCATTCGCATAAAACCCCCTTCGCCGATACACTGACATATGACGTAAATAAGTTTTACAGCCCCCCTACCCACTACACCTCCTTCTACATATCACGCCCTATCTTCGGCCACCGCGACAGCGTTGATACATGGCTCGAAGATCCAAGAGCCGCCAAGCATCAAGCAAGGCAGGGCGCAATCACATTTCAAGGCGCATTTTCAAAGCAGGAGGTGCTGGGCCCTGCTGCTGCAATTAAAACAAAAGCCGCTCCTTCAGGCCGTAAGCCCCCAAGTCGGCGACACCGCCACCATATTAGGCTAAAAAAATTTTGGGCGGGTCGGACTTTAAGAAAGTCCACACGTCCGCCTGCGAAATCGGCAAATTCACTAACATCAAGAAAAACTGGACAGGCCACGAGAGGCATTGAGGAGAACACATGGACGCGGCAATTCTAAAACCTGACGAACTTCCCGAAAACGACCGCGGTAATGGCGCACGAACCATACCGCTGGTGACGCGCAAGTGTGGGTCAACGAGCATGATAAACGGCATCACGGCCTTTAAACCGGGAGCCAAGATCGGCGTGCATTTCCACAATTGCGAGGAAAGCGTAATGATCCTGGAGGGCGAGGCAGTTGCTGAAATCGACGGGGTACGCCACCACCTAAAAACAGGTGACACTACGTGGCTGCCGGCGAATGTCCCACACCGATTTTTAAACGAAAGCGACAGCATAATGCGGATATTCTGGATCTATGCCGATATCAACGCAACTCGCACTATGGCCACCACTGGCATCGAACAATCGATTGACGAAGAGCATCAAAAGGCCAAACAGTTATGATTCGCGAAATTGCAACTCTTACTATCAACCCCGCAAATGCAGCCAAATTCGAGAACGTAGTGGCGCAAGCGCGGCCGCTTTTTCTCTCTGCAAAAGGCTGTCACGAGATGCACCTTGAACGTGTCATCGAAGTCCCTGGCAGCTACCGACTGGTTGTCGTCTGGGATACTGTCGATGCCCATATGGAGCTGTTTCGAAACGCTCCGGCGTTCCAAGAATGGCGTGCGCTTGCTGGGCCGTGGTTTACCGAGCCGCCCGAGGTGGTTCATACAGAGCAAACTGTCTAATGGCAGTGTCAGACAATATTGAACTGATTTCTTAAAATAAACTTGATTTCGGCACTATTTTTATTGAACTGGAGTTCTCGTGCGCAAGCATGGAAAAAGCTGCCATCCAGAATTTCACTTTCCTTGATTAACCCCCTCTTAACCATTAACAAAAGTGCCGCAGAACCAACTTTATCATTCTCCGGCACAGTCAGACGAATGCGAACTCGTCTCTACTAGGCCAGCACCCCTGCCCTTTTATGCAGCACAGAGGCCGCGACACACAGCGAGTGCGGCGGTGCGGTTAGCCTTGAAGTGATCGCGTTGGGAGAGGCTTCGGTCTTGATTGAAATGGTTGTGAAAAGTTCATGCTGAAGAAATTCTTGAAGATCTACGTAAAATGCTTCTTCACCATCAGAATTATTTCTCATCCCATCAGTAAGACCCATTATGATGAGACGCTTCTCCGTCAAAATAGTCCACTGAGAAGACCAATCAACCCCTTTTTCTAATCCGTCTTTAATTATTTCTAATAATTCATAATCGATATATCCGCAGCCAGTATTTTTAACCCAATTTTCAATAATTTTAAGTTTTCGCTAATTTCCTTCGGTGACATCAAAACCCTGTGTAGAGCACCCGGACCAAATTCTTGAATGGGTTCAATTTTCTCTCCCACATCACATATAAATACAAATACATCGGACTCGCAGGGGTTCATTTTCGAGCTTGCGTGATTGCTCCAATCTTCCAAACGTTTCGTTGTAAAACTTGATTTATTAATAATTGTTAAATTTTTATCATTTGGGTAAGATTTTGCTATGCTCGTCTCCAAAAAAATCAGATGAAAAATGATGAAGAAAAATAACCCAGAAGCGTATTTCATAATCTCAATAACCCCTCTTCTGGGCACCTAAAGACAAAATGTTCAAGAACTGCCATTATCATTTTTCTTGGGTCGTTCAAGCTCGAAATCTAGCAAATATAGTATTTGCTTTGGGGTCTTGTATTGTACTGAATGTAATTCACACTAACCGTAAAGCATTGCCCAGTGCTGGGCGTAATTAGGGATAAAGTATTTATCCAAATCAGCCCTGTGTAATCCAGCCCAAACCTCTGCTTAGTAATACGACAGATTAAGAATATATATGTGGCCCAAAGAGGCCTAAAGTATTTATCATTTTTTATATTTGAAAAAATTAGAGTACCGCAGGGCCAAACAAAGCCCCACCTTAAAATTATTAAAAAACGAAATGTATTTACAAAAATCGCTAAATAAACTACCTCGAGCAAATAAATAGTGCCCCTTTTTATTCATTTAATAATAAAATTGAATTGATACTATTGAATAGTCATGGACTACGGTATACGGACGGGTTATAAAAGTAAAATGGATCTAATGTTTTTAGCAGAACTTTCATTTTGATATTATATTAAACTAAACTAATAAATTTAAATCTAAAATGAACGGTGCTTAAAATATGTTACAGAATAATGTGAACGCGGATGTATTTAGCGTTCCCCAAAAGGTCACCTTCACGTACAATGTAGTCAATTCTGTCACGAAAGCAATAAGTGTTGGAATTTTTAAACCAAATGAGCGTCTTACAGAACAGAGTATTTCGGAAAAGGTTGGCGTGAGCCGAGCACCAATTCGAGAAGCACTGAAAATCTTGTACACTCAAGGACTTCTCGTAAAAGGCGCAACTACAGGCTATCGGGTGGCATCATTCGATCAGAAAACAGTAAAAAATGTTATTACAGCGCGGCAATCTATAGAGGCTATACTGCTGCAAAGTGCGGTGGAAGAATGGAAGAGAACGGATCCAAAGGTAATTGCTCTCCAAAAACCCATTTCCATGATGAAAAGTGCCGCAAAAACAAACGATTACTTTGCATCAATAGAGGCTGACTTAGCATTCCATAAAACTATCGCCATGGCAGGAAAAAACGAGTTTGCAGTAACCCTGTGGGATACGATATCACGCCATGTTTTGGTTATTTTATCTTTAAATAATTTTCGTTGGAATAATTTGAACGCAGTGGTCGATCACCATGAAAAATTCCGCGATTTAATTATCACCAAATTAGAAAGCGGTTTTACAGGCGCGGACGCGCATTTAGCGTTTGAAAATCATTTCTCTGATGCTTGGGCCAATTAGCAACAGCAAACCTCCTAAGGAGGAATAAACTGCGATTTGGTTCATCCATCAGATTATTTTCGACATAAGTCTTACCCAAGGTCAGGTAGAAATGTTAGCTCAACTTTAAAATTTTTGGTTAGACTTCACAATAGGCGCTATGAAAGTGGGCAAAGAGGCTCACTGCCTAGGCATAAGCCGAGACTTACCGAGGATACTTGAAGCCAGGAAGACGCCAGCGGCCACAAGTGCCACTCCAATCACCTTCAGCGGGGCAACTGTTTCGCTCAGAAAGGCGAGGCCTCTGAGTAAGGCGAGGATCGGGGTCAATGCGCCAAAGGCTGCCCGAGCAGTGTCGCCAGCAAGGCGCCGCTTCCCAGCTTCCATGAAGTCCTTAGACCATTTGTAGCAGATACCTTGAGAGATGCCCTCGCGACGGCACAGCTCAGCGATGCTATCCTCACCACGCAGCCCGTCCAAGACGATCCTGATCTTCTCTTCGGATGAATATTGTTTGCGCGTGGCCCGTTTGATGTCTTTGACGATCTTGGCGCCTGGGCTTTTGCGTGTTCCAATTGGCTGTCTCATGTCCACTCCTCAGTGATTACTGATGAGCCAGAAACACTCTCTTATCAAATTATACTATTTGGACCCATAGGCGCTGACGTCAGACAGATAGCATTAGCTGCGAAAGCCCTGGCTACTCCAGTGACGGCACTGCTAGCTATGGCCACAAGCGCCTCTAAAATTCTCCAAATATTTAGTACCAAAATCCTAGTGGACATGGATTCCTTAGGACTTTTCTCAATTTCATGCTAAAATTTTTGAATTATATGCTGCCTTTCACCGACAGATAGCATGAGAGATCATTATCTAATTAATAATTTAAGGAGTTTTTATAAAGTAGGAGAGATCATTATGAAACTTCATAAGTTAGGACTAAATTTTCCTTTTGTAAAAAATCACCCGCCTGATAGCGAACCTATATGGCACAAAATAACCAAAACTGACAAATAGAAGGAAAAAGGGAGAAATCTAGTGAGGAAAGGGTCGAGGATTAGTAAAGAAGCAAAAGACCTTGCAACCAGATCAAATCCTTACAAATATCGATAATATTTTAACTAAATAAAATTAAATTTTACGTATAATCTTAAGTATAAAGTATTAAATCTATCTTGAAATCAGCCTATTTTTTTGGCAGATAATTGGAGAATTTATCATGATCGCAATAATTTTTGAAGTATTTCCTAAGCACGGGAAAATGGACGAATACCTAGATATGGCTACCAAAATGCGGCCCATGGTTGAGGGTATTGAGGGCTTCATTAGCGTTGAAAGATTTATAAGTATAACCAACCCGGATAAGCTACTTTCCATATCATTTTTTGAAAATGAAGCAGCTGTTGATAGCTGGAGAAACCTTGCTGCACATAGAAGGGTTCAATCAAAGGGGCGAAGCGAAATCTTTGATGATTACCAAATTAAAGTGTTGCATGTGATGAGAAATTACGGAATGACTGACCGCAGTCAGGCGCCCAAAGACAGTACGCTTTTGCATGATAATGATAATGATAATGATAAAAAATAATTTAGCTAATTTAAAATTAGACCTGTCCACTTCAACATAATTTCCCATTTATGAGTTCTACCTGTCAGCCGTTATTGCATAACATTTATAAATTTCTAATAATGGTTTGTAGATTGAAAAAAGTAAATGAAGTTTTTAGAACTTATGGAGACAACGATGAACATTAAATATTTAGTATTTGTCTTACTTGCCCTCGGAACCCCAATTTTAGCTGATCAAACAACTGCCACTATTGAGGATATTTACATTGATCGTATTTTTGTTGAGCCAATTGTCGAAAAAACATGCCAAGAAGTTGACATTCCAATTATTGGCCAGTCGAACGGCACTAACAGCGCCAATGTTCTTATGGGTATGATCGTCGGTGGAATACTTGGGAAAGGTATTACCGGCAAGGATAACGGAGCTGCAGCTGGGGCTGTAATGGGTGGCGTTATCGCTGCCGACAGTAAAAGTAAAAAAGCCCCACAAGGATACAAGAGAGAATTGCGCTGTGGCAACTATGAAACCACGCGAGAAGTTACCAAGCGTATATATAGTTATTCTATCATCACCTTTAAAGAAAATGGCAGGAAATACTCGGTTGAATTTATAAAATAGTAAAAGCTTCTTATCGGCACATAATCAGCAATTAAGTGTCACATAGAAACTGCTGATCCCAAAGCTGGGTGTGCTCTCACGGTGGTTGTAGTTCACCTCTGAGAATATGGATAAGGGATGGATCTGGTTGTGTGCAATAATCTCAACATTAGTGCTTTTATCTACATCTACGCGTCTGCTTTACTTAGGAAAAACGTCAGCCGATAGCTGAATGCACCAAGGTTGTGACGTTCTGAAGCGTGGAGCTCGGGTGGGTGCTAATGCGGTTACGATTGCGAGAGTGAGCAAAGCTGGGAAGGCTCATTTTTTGACCCCATATAAATGTAAATGGAGTGATCATGTGCACTCGAAATTTCTGGCTCAATGAGTGGCTCAGCCAATATTATTGAATGGATGGGGCACAAAGACAAAAAAGGGCGTAGGTGGCATCGACAGACCGTTGAGAATTATGCCCTGACATCATACCGTCCAATAAGAACTAGCCTCGAAAAGCATTTTGTGCTTCAATATAAAGATGTGCATTTCCTAATTATCGGAATGCCACGTGATAAATCAACCTACGAGCTCTAGGGCTAAAGGGAGGCCGAACAGAATGACAGAGCAGACCGTCTCAGTTATTGGCGAAAACTTAAGAATCACCGGGAACCTTAAGACAGAAGGGTCTTTGAGTATAATTGGGGCGATAATAGGGCATACAAAATGTGATGACATCATTGTGTCCGCAATAGCAACAATCAAAGGCAATATTTTAGCCAACTCAGCCACAATAATTGGGACCGTGACTGGGAACATTAATGCTGAATTTGTAGTGTTAAAGGACGGGAGTATTGTTAAAGGCAACATCACAAGTAATAATTTTACCGTCGAGGAAGGGGCTCAGATTGAAGGGTCGCTCAGTATAAATACAAAACAAGTTGCCCAAAAACCTGAAGTTTCCTAGCCATTTCCTTTTAAACCAGTACAGATCGATCATGGGAGGCCTCAATCTAATCATCCGATGTTGTCACTGCACTTATTAAGTGGCGAGCAGGCATTAACTGTGTTCGCCAACGCTTAAATCTCACCTAGTTAGGAGGCTGACCACAATCAATTCGCCTAAAATATTAATTTAATGCAACAATATCTACCAATTGCTCACAACTTCGATCTGCGAACCCATAGCAGAAAAAATAACTTCAATATTTTATTAAGTATTAAAAGCCTTCTATAACTATAATATTTGACTTTGCAGCGCCTAATCTTATTTTTTTAATCGGCTGATACTCTGGGCAATTTAAAAATTCTTTTGCCTTTGCTAAACTTGGAAACTTTACCACAACGACACGTGTTGGGGTCCAAAAATCATTTTGTTCAATATGAAGTGCACTACCACGGACTAAATATTCACCCCCAAAAGTCTCTGACAGCGTCTCTTTTAGAAATTTATACCGCTCATAGGCGGTATGGTCTTTTATAACTGTGTCAACAATTAAGTAGGCTGGGGGTTAACGTTTTTTCGTTGAGTTTCATGCCTGAGGGTATTCTCAGCCGTCTATACGAAAAATCCTATCGCCACCGGAGATATGAACCTTACTTTGGGCTTTAACTTCGTCAACATCTTGTTTAATTTCGTTCAAAGTAGCCAACGCGATTACTTCATCAGCATAATGAATAATATAAATTCCCGAATTATCCGATATTTTTACCATTTCTGCTGAAATTGCACCTAATTTGATAACTTTTGGTGACCATATATTTTCGAAATATGCAACTAACATGTCAAATTGCATTTTAGACTGTGCGGTTATTGTAACAACACGAACATACATCACTTAGTGCCCTTTATATTATTTATTAATGGATTATTGGAACATCTGATAATATAATAGAATTTTCCACGCTTGCAGATACCACACCTATTGATAGGTCAATATTAAATTAGATCGCCTGCAAGCGAGATGGTGTGGATATCGGCTTCATTATACTCTTGAAGTAAGTGCATATTTTGATCCGCCCAGTTGACATAAATTTTGCATTTTTACCTAGTGATTTGGCATAAATAATAACGATGCCAATCACTTTTTCGTTACTTGACTTGAGATAGTGAACAGGCAGCCTAGTGCTACCTTAATCGTCGTCTTCATCGTCTTCGATCACTTCTCCGTTGATCAATCGAACAACACGGTCGTACTGTTTTTTCGTAAATTCTTCTTCAAATTTAAAATGCTTACCTAAAATTTTCATTTGGGCATTTACTCCTAAATACTGAAAATATTGGCGGAGTTCATCATGTAGTTTCGCGACTTCACGACTGGCCTGAGCGGATTCAAGTGTGTCAATGAATTCACGTTGCACCCCTTTTTGAATGCGCTGCACCGTTTCAGCCTTAATTTTGGTGATATTTGAAATTTGAGAGCGGCTAATCAGTTTAAGCTTACCCGAAAGCTCGTCTAATTTATCATTAGTCGGCGCTTTAAGTTCAACACGGTAGGTCTTGTCTTTTAACTTAACATCTGTAAGTTCGGCCTCTTCAAACATTTCTGTCAACATTTCTTGACAGCCGTCCATATGCATCTTAACCTCGAAGAAGGTGGGCGGCGTTTTTGAGCACATTTTGACTTCACAAGCATCGACCAGACGGTATTTTTTATTTTCAAGATGGAGTGTTTTCCCGTACAAAAAATTTTCATAATTGTTAATTTGAGTGTTTGTGTCCAATTGCAAAACATATTCATCCAAAAAATCAACCATGCGATTTTTGGCGCTATTCGTGTAGGTATTTTCATGATCCTGCAGATAAAGCATTGGAATTCCTATTTTTTTAATAGTGTATAGGCAATAAAATATATTGGCTGAAATATAAAGACTTCAATTAAAAAACGCGTATATACAGCACATAATAGCACAAGGATGAGTCAAAGTCTGCTTTTTTCTAAATCAATTATTTTTCTGAATGAGTTTATATTTTAAAAGATAACGGCGCATACGATCAACCTTTTGCTTGGGTACCAGGCCAGGCGCTGAATATCCGCCATCAACACCTGCCAATCGTCGCGCCATAAATGCGTCTTCAACCCCCTGCAAACGCAATTCTTGCACCAATGCCGCACGCGCTGGATAGACACGATCATCTGGGGGCGCTGGAAATATTTCGCCCTCAGTCAACCTTTGTCCACCCTGGCCTAAGATTGCCATGTGGCGATAATGCTGCGTGACCAAGGCATTAAATACTGCCTTTTGAATTTGATTGTCGGCAATTGCTTCGCGACAAGTCATCGCGTGTAAGATCGCTAAACCGGCGAAGGTATGCGGCCCCTTAGCTTTTTTTAGGTCAAGTAACGGGTTGTTTTGATCGGTAAATGGCCATTCACGCCGATAGCCAAAGCCAGCCAATACACCATACATTTCATCAATTATGCCTCCAATGTCGCCAACAGCTCCCACATCATCGGGATCAAGATTGACCGAAATCGTGGTGATATAATCTGCAGTCATATTCAACATTATCAGCTTTATCCATCCTAAGACACAGTCTTGCCGCAAATCATGCAGCACCGCAACCTAGATCGGTTAAACAGATCTGATGCCAAGAACCAACATATCGGCGTCTGTCCTAGCAGATAAAGGCTTCTTGCCATACCATGGCTTGCTGCTGCTACACACAGTGGTAATTTGGGCGCATTCCCACCAAGTTTGTACCCCTTCACATTCCTAATGAACGTGGCTTTCGCCGCCGCAATTGGCCAATTGCTAAATTTTTTTCTCAACACAGATCCAGCCATCGGTTGGCATTTGCTCTTCAAGGCATAATTTTTCTAGGCGACGGGCAATCGCAATATTGCCCTTATCATCACCCGAAAATGGAATGCCTGTGCCGCCAAATTGCGGGGTACTTCGACCAGAAGTTTAGCCTCGTCACGACACGCTTAGGCCGTCACAACAAGGCACTTTATAAAAAAATGATTTTATTCAAATAGATAGGCCTGTAAGAAGCGATGACCTAAGACAGCATGAAATGCTTTACGCACTGGACAACCTTATGTAAAGAGGATCTTCGCCCAGAAAGGGCAGATACGATGTATCTGTCCCACCCTCCGGTGATATAATTTGCATTTAAGATCTAGGCGACAGCGGGGTGGTTTGCCCCACTCTTGATATAGACCTTGCCATTTAAAATAGACCCTGGCAAAACTGACAAAGACCCACAGTGAATATCGCCGTCAATCACGGCAGTTGGGAACACGCGTACCAAGCCCGCACGAATATTGCCCCTTACTGAACCATGAAGCTCAGCTACGCCGGCTGTGATATCCCCATTGACATGTGATCCAGCCGAGGCTGAGATCTCAGTCGCATCGACGTCGCCCTGTAATGTTCCAATTATAGCAATACCACTTTTCGATTTGATATTTGCTTCAAAAGTTACGTTGGTTCCCAAAACAGTAAAGCTATCATCCACATTGATCATTTTTAGTGTTCCTATTTATGGCGTCTATGCCAGATCATAATCTTCAATTCCTAAACGGCAGGAGTCAGAAATTTATTAGTGCTTAAGAAACATGACTTCCAGCAACCACCACGCCTTAAACGCCGCCACAGATGAGCATGGCATTTAAACTCATAGATTACCATCACATCTCGGCATATTGTACTGCAATGCCTTTCTTGACCTTAAGTACAATCTACTCTAAAATTGGCCCACGCCCACCAGGGCCTAGACGCTGGGACGCCTAGATACATGCGTCCCTTAACATTATGCAGTCCGGCACTGCATTTACAGGACCAATATGATTAAATTTTCTGACTTAGCACTAGACCCGCGCGTCTTAACAGCAATTTCCGAAGCAGGATACGAGATACCAACACCCATTCAAGAACAAGCCATTCCCTTTGCCTTAGAAGGGCGCGATGTTTTGGGGATTGCCCAAACTGGAACAGGTAAGACCGCAAGTTTCACCCTGCCCCTCATCACACTGTTGGGAAAGGGCCGCGCACGCGCGCGTATGCCGCGCAGCCTTGTGATAGCACCCACCCGCGAATTAGCTGCCCAAGTGGCAGAAAATTTCGACATCTACGCCAAACACACCAAACTCACGAAGGCGCTTTTAATCGGTGGTGTATCATTTGGCGAACAAGACAAGCTGATTGACCGTGGCGTAGATGTGCTGATCGCAACGCCAGGTCGTTTGCTTGACCATTTCGAACGCGGAAAGCTTTTGCTGACCGGCGTACAAATCATGGTAGTGGACGAGGCAGACCGGATGCTCGATATGGGGTTTATTCCTGATATTGAGCGTATTTTCCAAATGACCCCTTTCACCCGTCAAACACTGTTTTTCTCCGCCACTATGGCGCCCGAGATTGAGCGCATCACCAACACATTTCTATCAAACCCTGCTAAAATAGAAGTAGCCCGCCAGTCGCCCGCCTCGACCACAATTGAACAAGTATTGATCGAACTCAAACCCGCGCGAAAAGACCGCAGCTTTGCCGATAAACGGATGGCCTTGCGCGCTTTAATCAAACAAGAGGGCGACGCCTGCACCAATGCGATTATCTTTTGCAACCGCAAGATGGATGTTGATGTGGTGGCAAAGTCGCTTAAACAGCATGGAATGAATGCGGCGCCTATACATGGCGATTTAGATCAGTCTGTGCGTACGCGTACGCTTGAATCCTTTCGCGACGGGTCACTGCTTTTGCTTATTGCCTCAGACGTAGCAGCGCGCGGTCTTGATATTCCAGCCGTAAGCCATGTGTTTAATTTTGATGTTCCCTCGCATCCTGAAGACTATGTGCACCGCATAGGCCGGACGGGTCGCGCTGGACGTAAAGGCAAGGCCTATACTATTTCTTTGCCGTCAGACGATAAATATCTGGCAGCAATTGAAAGTCTGATTAAAGAGCCCATTCCACGCGGCGCTTTGCCCGAAGGGTTTGAACATTCACCCACGGGGCCAATGAAGGACGCAGGTAAGTCAGACGATAAGCTCAAAAAAACACGTTCTGCGCGCATCCGCAATGACAGCAAGCCAAAGCCTGCTGCCGTTGAAACGCAAGCATCAGCTGCCGAAGAAGCCACCGACGTTGTGGCAGCACCTGTGCGCAGACCACACAATCGTGAGCCGCGGGAGACAGACCGTGCTAAGCGCGAAAATAATAGCAAGCACACTGATACTCAACGCGCACCGCGCGAACATTACAACAAAAACAGTTACGGCAACGGTCCCGATGTGTTCGGACTAGGTGATCATGTCCCTGACTTTATCTTGCGCAGCTTTGCAATCTCACCCGCACCAAAAACAGCCAATGCAGATAAAACCCCTAGCCAAGACGCTGATGAGGCTGTTTAAAAAAACAAAATTTTTATTAAGCTCTGGTGGAAACCAGGGCTTAATTTATTCTTCTTTCAAACGGCTTACAACAACGTTGACTTCAGGTTTTTTGCCAATTTCCCCCATCGCAACTTGACGCACCACACCGCGCAAAGCATCTTCTAGCTTTTCTTCATCGCCCATGATCTTGGTCCCTGCCCGGCTCAGAAAAGTCGACAGTTTTTCTTCCAAAACGGCTTGCACAGACGCGTCACCTTTACCCGTTTCACTTAGGCCAGAAAGCTCTACCCAAGGATCACCCAAGGCTTCGTCATTCTCATCAAGCAGCACAGTGACCAATACATGGCCATTCAGCGCCATGCGAATGCGGTTGCGCACAATTCCATCTCGTGCGCCGATTAGAATCGCGCCATCCAAATATGTGCGGCCCGTTTCAATATATTCGACAATCTTTGGCACTTTGCCGCTTAGGTCGATCATCATACCATTGGTTGCAATTTCTGCCGCTATGCCCCCCATTTGTGCTAAGCGCACGTGTTCGCGCAAATGGCGATGTTCACCGTGCATCGGCAAAAGCATCTTTGGCTTTAGGATTGTGTGCATTTGCAAAATATCAGGTTGGTTAGCGTGGCCGGACACGTGATAGCGCCCGTCATCATCATCCACCACATCAACGCCTATTTTGCTAAAGGCATTCATTACTTTCAAAACACCACGCTCATTTCCGGGAATGGTTTTCGACGAAAATAGAAACATATCTCCCTCTTTCATCGCTAGCCCCAGATATTTTCCGCGCGACAATTGCGCGCTGGCTGCACGGCGTTCGCCTTGGCTGCCAGTGACCAACAGCATCAGATTGCCACGTGGTAGATCTTGCGCCTGTTCAGGACTGACAAGCGGTGGAAAGTCTTTCAAAACACCTGAATCTTGTGCTGCCGCAACCATACGGCGCATAGCGCGGCCCAGCAAACAAACCGAGCGATCCGCACCACGCGCCGCTTCGCCCAAAGTTTTTAGCCGTGCTACATTGCTAGCAAAGGTCGTCGCAACAACCATGCCGCGGGCGTTTTTGATCAGCTCTTGCAAGGGCTCGCGCAATGTTGATTCCGAGCGCCCCTCATGCATGGAAAACACATTGGTGGAATCGCACATCAGAGCCAAAATAGGCTTTTCAGAAGAGATTTTGGCAAAGATTTTAGGGCTCCATGGTTCACCCACAACAGGGGTTTGGTCAGTTTTAAAATCACCCGTATGCAAAATGCGGCCAGCAGGGCTATCAATGATCAGGGCTGAGCTTTCTGGCACCGAATGGGCGACAGGCACAAATTGTACTTCAAAAGGGCCAGCCTTTATCACTTCGGGGCGCGCTTCCACAACTGTGATCACGTCAGGGCCAAGCCCATGTTCCTCAACTTTCAACCGTCCGATTGTGGCAGTAAACTTGCGGGCGTAAACGGGGCAGCCCAAACGTTCCCACAAATGGCCCAAAGCGCCAATATGGTCTTCGTGGGCATGGGTTATAAAGATAGCGTCTAAGCGGTCTTTGCGGGTTTCAATCCACGAAATATCCGGCAAGATCAAATCTACACCAGGGGTCGTGTCCATATCAGGAAATGTTACCCCAAGATCGACCATGATGTAGCGCTCTTTATCTAAGGGACCGTAGCCGTATATATAGCAATTCATGCCGATCTCGCCTGCGCCACCTAGCGGCAGGTAGATGAGTCTCTGTTTCGTCATGTATTTTCCAGTTCCATGTTGTAGCAATAGATCAGGACAAGACCGTGCATGGTCAAATCGTCCTCCACCGCATCAAATAAGTCAAAACCTTGATCAAACAAGGTCGCAAGCCCACCGGTTGCGATCACTTTCATTGTCACGTCCCGTTCTAACCGGATCTGACGCACAATTCCTTCCACAAGGCCAATATAGCCCCAATACACGCCCGACTGCATACAAGCCACCGTATTCGTACCAATCGTTTGCGCGGGTTTGGTAATATCTACATGGGGCAATGCGGCCGCGGCTATGTGGAGCGCTTCTAGCGAAAGATTGACGCCGGGTGCGATCGCACCGCCGATATAGGCCCCGTCTTGGTTGACCACATCAAAAGTGGTGGCCGTGCCAAAATCTACCACGATCAAATTGCCACCATGGCGCGCAAAACCCGCCACGGCATTTACCAACCGATCTGGCCCCACGATTGTACCAGTATCGACCAAAGGCGCGGCGGGCAAAGCGCAATCGGCTTTTCCAACAACCAACGGGCGGCAGTCAAAATAGCGGTTACAAAGTACCCTTAAGTTAAACACCACACGCGGCACGGTGGAAGAGATGATAGAAGCAGAGATGTTGACATCAAGCTTATTCAGCGTCGCAAGGCTTGACCACCAAACAAAATACTCATCTGCTGTTCTTTTATGATCGGTCGAAATGCGCCAAGTCGCGACAAAGCCCGCGCCATCCCAAATAGAAAAGACCGTATTCGTGTTGCCGCAGTCAATTGCAAGCAGCATCATCACCCCCATCAAAATAAACGTCAGCAGCCGAGATGGCAATGAAACGATTGCTCTGGCGCAACAATAACGCTCCGCCGGCATCAATCGTATCAAAAATGCCCCGCATTTCAGTGTGCCCTGTGCGGGCCGTGATCACCTGACCCAAATGGGCCGCGCGCGCAAGCCATGCTAGGCGAATAGGTTCAAAACTGCCTTGGTTGAAGCAGTTTTCCCACGCAGCAAAGGCCTGCGCCAGATGATTAAGAAATACCTCAGGATTTACAAAAATACCAGTCGCCTCTTGCAAAGACACTGGCGGAAGAGCGCGCGCTTCCACCAGATCTTTACTTGGCGCCGTACTTAGGTTTACACCAAACCCAATGATCAAATGGCCAACACCGGCGCCGTGAGATCCACTTTCCAGCAGAATGCCTGCGACCTTTCCGCCGTCAAGCAAAACATCATTAGGCCATTTGAGCGCAAGCCGTTCAGCCGCCACGCCAAGCGCCACCAAACTGTCATAGAGCGCTAGAGCAGCAATAAAAGAGCGCAAAGCAGCTTCGCTCGTTGGTCCTTTAGGCTTCATGATGTAAGACGCGTAAAAATTGCCCACTGGGCTTACCCAATCACGGCCCCTGCGGCCCCTGCCCGAGGTTTGACACTTTGCCAAAACCCAAGCCGGCAAAGCGCTTAATTGCGCGGCATATTCATTTGTGGATGGCACACTCTCTAATACATGGCGGCCCAAATATTGTGGCCAATCAGAAAGATTTTGGTTTTTAGTTGACAAGCGCGCTCGCCGCTAATGTTGCCAAAGGTTCGATCCCAAACAAGTTCACAATGCCAAGCAGCATCATAATCGAAGCGCCCGTGAACAAAACCGATTGCACCGGATCCATACGGCAAATCGTGCCATCAGACACTTTGCCAAAATAAACAAAATATACTATCCGCAGATAATAAAAGGCCCCAATCACAGAAGCAATCACACCTGCAACCGCCAACCAAGCAAGCCCACCATTGACGGCCGCTTGCAAGACTGAAAGTTTCCCCAAAAAGCCCAACATCGGCGGAACACCAGCCAAGCTAAACATCAAAACTAAAATTCCAAAGGCGCGCATAGGATCGCGTTTGGCCAAGCCGTGCAAAGAATCAATTGACGTCACAGGAACCCCGTCTTTTTCTAGTGATAAGATCAAAGCAAAGGTACCAACATTCATGGTGACATAGATTGCCATATATATCAGCATCGCCTCCACGCCCTCGGCCGAACCCGCAGCCAAGCCCATTAGCGCAAATCCCATATGGGCGATGGAAGAGTAGGCCATAAGCCGTTTGAAATCCCGTTGGCCAATAGCAGCAACCGCACCCAAAAACATCGACCCCACAGCCAGGGCTACCAAAACCTGCGACCAGTCATTTACAATAGTGCCAAACGCATCATGCAGGAGGCGCGCGAGCAATCCTACTGCCGCCATTTTGGGGGCTGTGGAGAAAAAGGCAGTCACGGGTGTAGGCGCACCTTCATACACATCTGGAGACCACATATGGAAGGGCACAGCCGACACTTTAAAGGCCAGGCCCGAAATCATAAAGACCAACCCAAACAACAGGCCCAAAGGTACGCCGTTACCAACCGTCGACATGATGCCTGAAAAAAGTGTGGTTCCTGCAAAACCATAGGTCAGCGATGCACCATAAAGAAGCAACCCCGACGACAAGGCCCCCAGAACAAAATACTTCAAGCCTGCTTCGGTTGATTTTGCACTGTCACGGCGTAATGCGGCAATCACATAAAGTGCTAGCGATTGCAGCTCAAGCCCCATGTAAAGCGTCATCAAGTCGCCCGCTGACACCATCACCATCATGCCCACGACCGAAAGCGCAATCAAAATTGGATATTCAAAGCGCAAAAGGCCTCGACGCTCCATATAATTTTGACTCATCAGCAGAATGGCTGCCGCTGACAAGAGGATCACCACTTTAGCAAAGCGTGCAAACGGGTCATCTTGGAACATACCACCAAAGGCTTGGGCTGCTAAATCTTGCGAAAAGCCTATAACAGTTGCCAATACCACAAAAAGACCCGCGGTCGCCCAAACCAAAAGTGGTGCGATCTTGTCTTTACCAGCGCTTACCCCGAACAAAAGTCCAAGCATCGCATAGACGGCCAAAACCACCTCAGGCAAAACTATGTTGAAATCAGTTGCGGTCATTGGCTTTCCTTAGTGTTCAAGGCCTGTTGCTTCTGCAACGGGTAAAGCGGCATGATAATCTGTGATTAAAGCGCCAACACTTGGCCCAATGATATCGGTAACTAGGCTTGGGTAGACGCCTAGCAAAAGCGTCATCGCGACAAGTGGCGTAAAGATCAGTTTTTCTCGTCCCGAAAGATCAGTGATGGACTTAAGGCTTTCCTTAATCATGTCTCCAAAGACCACGCGGCGGTAAAGCCAAAGCGCATAACCAGCCGACAGGACAACGCCAGATGTGGCTATCGCGGCGATCAGAGTGTTGACTTGGAAAATCCCAATCAAGATCAAAAACTCACCCACAAACCCCGAGGTTCCGGGCAACCCCACATTGGCCATCGTAAAAAACATAAAAATCGTGGCATAGGCCGGCATACGAACGGCAAGGCCGCCGTAAGCGTCGATCTCACGTGTATGCATGCGGTCATAAATTACGCCTACACACAAAAACAAGGCCCCCGAGATAAAGCCATGGCTGATCATTTGAAAAATCGCTCCGTCAATGCCCTGCTGATTAGCTGCAAAGATTCCCATTGTCACATAGCCCATATGGGCCACCGAGCTATAGGCTATCAGTTTTTTCATGTCAGACTGTGCCAGAGCCACCAAACTAGTGTAAACAATTGCAATGGCCGATATCCACAGCACAAAGGTTGACATCACATCGGCACCAACGGGGAACATGGGCAGGCTAAAGCGCAGAAACCCATAGCCACCCATTTTAAGCAAAATCGCCGCCAGCACCACAGAGCCGGCCGTTGGGGCCTGAACGTGGGCGTCGGGCAGCCAAGTATGTAAGGGCCACATCGGCATTTTCACCGCAAAGCTCGCGAAAAACGCTAAAAACAAAAGCGTTTGCAAGCCACCTGTCACTGTTATGCCCAAAAGACTAAAATTACTGTGGGCAAAATCATGGGTCAACAGCTGCACGATATCGGTCGTGCCAGCATCAAAATACATGGCAACCATCGCCACCAACATTAACACTGACCCTAAGAGGGTATAAAGAAAAAACTTAAAGGCCGCGTAAATGCGTTCTTTTCCTCCCCAGATCCCAATAATCAGGAACATCGGGATCAGACCCGCTTCAAAAAATATGTAAAACAAAACAAGATCCAGCGCACAAAATACGCCCAACATGAGCCCTTCTAAAACCAAAAAGGCAATCATATATTCTTTGACCTGCGTCTCAACCGACCAGCAAGAGGCTATCACTATCGGCATCAAGAAGGTGGTCAACATAACGAACAGAACCGAAATCCCATCGACGCCCATTTTGTAGCGCAGGCCCATGATCCAAGCATAGTCTTCAACAATTTGAAAACCTGTGTTGGAAGCATCGAATTTGGCCAAGACAAAGATCGACACAAAAAATGTGGCCGAAGTAGCGACCAATGCCAGCCATTTAGCATTGCGCTGAGCCACTGCATCTTCTCCACGAAGAAAAAGCGCCAAAATCCCCGCCGCGACCAGCGGAATGAAGGTTATGACAGAAAGTAAATTAGCCATTATTGAGCGCCTCCAGATAGCGACATCCATGTGACCAAAATGGTAATGCCAAGAACCATCGCAAAAGCATAAGCAAAAATATAGCCAGACTGCGCCTTAGCGGCTGCACGGGTAAAGAACGGCACGATGCCAAGGGCAAGACCATTTATTCCACCATCAATCATGGCACCATCGCCACGTTTCCACAAAGTATGGCCCAACCAAAGCGCAGGTTTGACAATCAAGAAATTATAAATCTCATCAAAATACCATTTATTGAGAATAAATTGATAAAGATGGTTTTGATTTTTGGCTAATTTTGCAGGCAGATGCGGTTTACGGATATACATCAAGAATGCCAAACCAAAGCCCAAAATCATTGCTACAAACGGCGAAACCTGGACCCATGCTGGCACCTGATGGGCATCGTGAATCGTATGATTTTCAGGACCCATCGCAATCGCACCATTGTAAGTTAGAGCCGCTTGGTCAACTTCGAAACTAGCTTCAGCATTGTGGGCATCGGTTGCTTTGGTCAGAGGAATCGTACTATTAACAGTCGTGGTGGCATGTTCCATGGTAGCTTCCATTCCAAACCATGCGCGCAATTTAGGCTCTTCACCAAAGAATACATTATACCAAATCATACCTGAAAACGCAGCGCCTAATGCCAACAGGGCCAAAGGCACTAGCATCACTTTGGGACTTTCATGGGCATGGTCGTGCGTATGATGATCACCCCGTGCTTCACCGTAAAAAGTCATGAACATTAAGCGCCAACTGTAAAAACTGGTCATAAAGGCGGCAACAACCAAAAGCCAAAAGGCGTAAGCAGATCCAACATAAGCACTTTCAATCACGGCGTCTTTCGACAAAAAGCCCGCAAAACCAATATGTGTAAAGGGAATGCCCACGCCTGTGATAGCCAAAGTGCCAATCATCATAGCGCCAAAGGTGAAGGGGATCTTTTTACGCAATCCGCCGTAGTTGCGCATATCTTGTTCGTGATGCATCGCATGGATCACAGAGCCCGCACCCAAAAACAGCATCGCTTTAAAAAAGGCATGGGTGAAAAGGTGGAACATCGCGACCGAATAGGCACCAACCCCCGCCGCCACGAACATATACCCGAGTTGCGAACAGGTCGAATAGGCAATCACTCGTTTGATATCATTTTGCACAAGACCCACTGTGGCAGCAAAAAAGGCAGTTGTTGCACCCACAACAACGATCATCGCGGTGGCCGCGGGTGCAAATTCGTAAATCGGCGACATGCGACAGACCAAAAATACACCCGCAGTCACCATCGTCGCGGCATGGATGAGCGCAGACACAGGGGTCGGGCCTTCCATTGCGTCAGGCAACCATGTGTGCAAGCCCAACTGCGCCGACTTACCCATGGCTCCAATGAACAACAAAACGCCAATCAAATTGGCCGCATTAAAGCTGCCCCACAAAAAGCCTACTTCAATTTTCGCCAAATGCGGCGCCAAAGCAAATACATCATCAAAGCGGATGCTGTCTGTAAGGAAATACAGCGCGAAGATTCCCAAGGCAAAGCCAAAATCACCCACGCGATTCACCACAAAGGCCTTAATTGCAGCCGCATTGGCAGATGGTTTTTTGTAATAAAAACCGATTAACAAATAAGAGGCCACGCCCACGCCCTCCCAACCAAAGAACATTTGCACTAAATTGTCCGAGGTGACCAGCATCAACATCGCAAATGTAAAGAAGGACAGATAGGCGAAAAAGCGAGCCCTGTAATGCTCTTTCTCAGTCCAATTTTGGTCATGTTTCATATAGCCAAAGGAATAAAGATGCACCAAGGCCGATACGGAATTCACTACAACAAGCATGATCGCGGTCAAACGGTCAAGGCGAATGCCCCAATCTGTTTTTAAGGAACCACTTTCGATCCAACGTAACAAGACCACATGGCTGGTTTCATCGCCCAAAGTCAAAAACACGATCCAAGACAGAAGCGCCGCTAAGAACACAAGACCAGTTGTCAAAACTTGGCCAGTTTTTTCACCTAAAACCCGCCAGCCAAAGCCACACAGAAAAGCCCCCAAAAGCGGCGCGAAAAGTATCAGCGTTACCATGGTTTAGCCCTTCATTACGTTTGCGTCTTCGACGTCGATCGTTCCACGGGTGCGGAAAAAACTCACCAAAATAGCCAGGCCAATTGCGGCTTCAGCGGCGGCTACGGTCAGCACAAACATGGTAAAGACCTGCCCCACCAAATCACCTAAATAACTTGAAAATGCTATTAAGTTAATATTCACCGCCAAGAGCATCAGTTCGATAGACATCAATATAATAATCACGTTCTTGCGGTTCAAAAACAAACCAAAAATACCAATGACGAACAAAGCTGCCGCAACTGTCAAATAATGTTCTAATCCAACCATCTTCGTTCCTCGGGGCACTAGCCCATCTAATACGTGGGTTGCCCCACTTCAAAGCAAAGCTAAAGTCCCTGCCCCGGTTTCACGTTTTTTTTAATCATAGCTTTCTCCGGATCACGCCACATTTGATGCAGCACATTTTGGCGTTTCACATCACCACGGTGGCGAAGGGTCAAAACGATCGCTCCGATCATCGCGACCAGAAGAATTAGACCCGCTAATTGAAAAAGCAAAATATACTGATCATATATCAATAGGCCCAACGCCCGCGTATTTTCCACCTGTTCCATATCGGGTGTCACCGCCGCACGCAGCCCCAAGGCCCCATCAGCCTGCACCCAGGCGCCGTAAGCCATACCAAATTGCAACAGCAGAACAACACCAATCAAAAGTGCCAGCGGCATATAGCGCGACATTTCGCCCTTAAGCGCGGCAAAGTCGATGTCTAGCATCATGACCACAAACAAAAATAAGACTGCCACAGCACCAACATAGACAATAACCAAAAGCATGGCGACAAATTCAGCGCCCAGCAAAACAAATAGGCCCGCCGAAGATAAAAAAGCCAAAATCAGCCACAAAACAGAATAAACTGGATTGCGTGAGATGGTTACCATAAGGCCAGCCGTAACAACTACAACGGCAAAGCCGTAAAAGGCTATATCTGCAATTGTCATTCGGGTCCCTCCTCTTCGGCAAAAACCGACTTGGCTATTTCAAGCGCCTTATTCATAGCGCGCAGGCCTCCAAACATGCCCATTTGACAGATCACTTCCTCCACTTCCTGGTGGGTCCGACCCTGCGGCCACAGCATGCCGAATTGTCACGCACAGTTGCGGCTCAGCCCCCACTCCCAAAACGGTAATCGCAGCAATTGCCAGAAAAAGTCTTGTAGGCGTGCCAAGCCCTTCAGCGTTAAAGGTCTTAGCAAACCACAGCTTCATCATTTTGCGACTAAGCGCTAGGAAGACTTTTTCAAAAGCCTTAGTGTCAATTTTTTCCATCGCAGGTATGAAGGCGTGGGGCGTATATTGGCCTTGCTTGATAGAGCTTTCAAACATTTGGGTCAGATCATCGCTCATCTATAGGGTGCATCCAGTTCCAAATTGCGCGCAATTTCGGCTTCCCAGCGCGCGCCGTTATCCAATAATTTATCTTTATTGTAAAATAATTCTTCGCGTGTTTCAGTCGAAAACTCAAAGTTTGGTCCTTCAACAATAGCGTCTACGGGGCATGCTTCTTGGCAAAAACCGCAATAGATGCATTTTGTCATGTCAATGTCATAGCGCGTAGTGCGCCGCGAGCCGTCTTCACGCGGTTCGGCATCAATGGTGATGGCTTGCGCGGGGCACACTGCTTCGCAAAGTTTACAAGCTATGCAACGCTCTTCCCCATTAGGATAGCGGCGCAGCGCATGCTCACCGCGAAACCGCGGGCTCAAAGGGCCCTTTTCATGCGGATAATTCAGCGTAACCTTGGGCGCCAAAAAATACTTAAACCCCAAGCCAAAGCCTTTTATAAAATCAAACAGCAAAAAATATTTCGCCGCGCGCTTATAATCGATTGTGCGTTCTGGTCCCATTGATCAGCCCCCTATCGCCCAGCGAGCCCAAAAGCCGCCTAGCACTTCAAACTTCGCCAAAAAAGCTACCAAAACCACCCAGCTCAAGGACATGGGCAAAAACACTTTCCAACCGATCCGCATCAATTGGTCGTAGCGGTATCTTGGAACGATCGCTTTGACCATCGCAAACATAAAGAAGAAGAAGGCCATCTTGCCAATCATCCACAGTGCGCCATCAGCGATACCTGGAATGGGCGAAAGCCACCCACCAAAGAACAACAGCGATATCAAGGCACACATTAAGAAAATCGCAATATATTCGCCCGCCATAAACAAAAGATAGGGCGTCGAAGAATATTCGACCATAAAGCCTGCAACCAATTCTGATTCTGCTTCCGGCAAGTCAAATGGAGGGCGGTTTGTTTCAGCCAAAGCGCTAATGAAAAACAAAAAGACCATGGGAAAGTGCGGTATCCAATACCAGTTAAACAGGCCATAATCACCACGCTGCGCTTCGACGATAGAACTTAGGTTCATTGATCCGGTCGACAGAATAATCCCAATGATGATCAAACCCAACGAAACTTCATAAGAAATCATCTGTGCCGCCGAGCGCAAAGAGCCCAAAAACGGGTATTTTGAGTTTGACGCCCAACCGCCCATGATAACACCATAAACCTCAAGGCTTGACGCAGCAAACACAAACAAAATTGCCACATTGATATCAGCCAAAACCCAACCCACATCAAAGGGCACTACGGCCCAAGCCAACACTGCCAGCACGAACGACAACAGGGGAGCTAGAAAAAATATGGGCCTATCGGCCCCAGCAGGTACAACAATCTCTTTAACCATATATTTCAGCGCATCGGCCACCGTTTGTAAAAGCCCAAAAGCCCCAACAACATTCGGCCCCTTCCGCATCTGCACCGATGCCCAAATTTTTCGATCGCCGTAAACCAAAAACAGCAGACTGATCATGACAAAACCAATAACCAAAAGGCTTTGCCCCGCTATCAAAACCGCGATCCCCAATCCTGTTTGAAAAAAATCAGCCATGGTGTTGTTCCTTAAACTCTTGCGTCAGATATGGGTGCGCCAAGACTATGATCATTCTGCCGCTATCGGAGCTCGGCCGCGTTCGGCCACACCTTTTTGCAATTCACCCATCAGCGCACTAGCTCGCGCGATTGGGTTCGTTAGATAATAGTCTTCAACCGCATTACGCAGATCAGCCTTAGTAGGCGCTGTGGGACGCAAGGCTTTCCAGTCATTTTGGGGCACATGGTCAATTCTTCCCAAATGGGGATGTGCACTAACCACCACACGGCGCAACGCGGCTAGACTGTCCCACGGCAAAGCCGCACCCAGTTTTGCCGACAACGCACGTAAGATTGCCCAGTTTTCTTTAGCCGCGCCCGGCGCAAAGCCAGCGCGTTGCGCCAATTGAGGCCGACCCTCAAGATTCACAAAAATGCCATTTTCTTCGGTATAGGCGGCGGCAGGTAAAATTAAATCGGCTCGGTGAGCACCTCGATCGCCATGGCTGCCTTGGTAAACGACAAAAGCACCAGCCTCGATGTCAACCTCATCAGTGCCTAAATTATAAACGACTTCGGCCCCCTCAAGCGCTGCGCTAAGGCCACCTTCAGTCACCGCTCCCACATCCATTGCGCCAACGCGGCCAGCAGCAGTGTGTAAGATCATGAATTTTGAATTGGTTTGGTTAACAAGTTTCATCGTTTGGCTTAGCACCGCTTCGCCGTCGGCTTCCAAAAGTGCGCCCATGCCAATGATGACAAGACTATTTTTCTCGTCGGCCATGGTAATTTTTCGTGATGCAAGTTCAATCAAAGCCGCTCGATCTGTCCCTAAATGTTTATATTCATAAGTTAAATCAACGGCCTCACCTACCAAACTAATATTAACCCCCCGAGACCAGGCTTTGCGAAGACGCGCGTTTAAAACGGGAGCTTCAAGACGAGGATTGGTGCCAATCAGTTGAATCTTATTGGCCGTTTCAATATCTTCGATCACAGCAGTTCCGACATAGGCAGAGCGATTGCCCTCAGGCAATTTCACCCCGTCAACACGACATTCTACATGACCACCCAAACCTTCAATCAATGTTTTAAGGGAAAAGGCAGCTTCAACATTGGCCAGATCCCCAATCAAACCGGCTACTTTCTTGCCTTTCATCGCATGTGCAGCATAGGTCAAAGCCTCATCCCAGCTGGCTTTGCGCAGCTTACCCTTTTCGCGAATATAGGGCGTATCAAGCCTTTGACGGCGCAATCCATCCCATACGAACCGCGCTTTGTCGGATATCCATTCTTCATTCACGCCATCATGATTCCGTGGCAAAATACGCATCACTTCACGGCCCTTTGTATCAACACGAATGTTTGATCCCAAGGCATCCATCACATCGATAGTTTCTGTCTTGGTTAATTCCCAAGGCCGAGCGGTAAACGCATAGGGTTTTGAGGTAAGTGCCCCAACAGGGCAAAGATCAATAATGTTACCTTGAAGATTACTGTTCAACGACATGTCCAAATAAGTGGTGATTTCGGCATCTTCACCGCGACCCGTTTGGCCCATTTGCGTCAAGCCAGCCACTTCAGAAGTAAAACGTACGCAACGTGTGCAAGAAATGCAGCGTGTCATCTTGGTTTCAACCAAGGGGCCGAGATCTAATTCGTCAGACGCTCTTTTGGGTTCACGGTAGCGCGAAAAGTCAACGCCATAAGCCATAGCTTGATCTTGCAAATCGCATTCGCCACCTTGGTCGCAAATTGGACAGTCTAACGGATGGTTGATCAGCAAAAATTCCATAACCCCTTCTCGGGCCTTTTTAACCATAGGAGAATTAGTTTTCACAACGGGCGTTTGCCCTTCGGGCCCAGGACGCAGATCGCGCACTTGCACCGCGCAAGAGGCCGCAGGTTTGGGAGGCCCACCCACAACTTCAACTAAACACATGCGGCAATTGCCTGCTATTGTCAGACGTTCATGATAGCAAAAGCGAGGAATTTCCACGCCTGCCACTTCTGCTGCTTGAATAATGGTCATCGCCCCATCAACTTCGATCTCGATGCCATCGATGATCAGTTTTTTAAGATTGCTCATAACCCTACTCCGCTGCCATCGCGCCCATACGGCCCGTCTTATTTGCTTTTATTCTGTCTTCAATCTCTTCACGGAAATGCCGGACCAGACCTTGAATAGGCCAAGCCGCCGCGTCGCCCAGGGCGCAAATCGTATGGCCTTCGACCTGCTTGGTCACGGACAACAGCATATCAATTTCTTCAATTTCAGCCTCACCGCGCACAAGGCGATCCATCACACGCATCATCCAGCCAGTGCCTTCGCGGCAGGGGGTGCATTGGCCACAGCTCTCATGTTTATAGAATTTGGACAGGCGCCAGATAGCTTTTATAACGTCAGTAGATTGGTCCATCACAATCACCGCCGCAGTGCCCAAACCCGAACGTTGCTCGCGCAGCCAATCAAAGTCCATGATGGCATCTTCACATTGTGCAGCATTAAGCATCGGCACCGAAGATCCACCCGGGATTACAGCTTTAATATTTTTCCAACCACCACGCACACCACCACAATGACGGTCAAGCAATTCACGCAACGGAATAGACATGGCCTCTTCTACTACGCACGGATTATTTACATGACCCGAGATACCAAATATCTTAGTCCCCACATTGTTGGGCCTCCCGAATGACGAAAACCAATTCGCGCCGCGCCGAAAAATAGTAGGCACAACCGCAATTGATTCCACATTATTCACCGTGGTAGGGCAGCCATAGAGACCTGCGCCCGCTGGAAAAGGCGGCTTCATGCGTGGCATGCCTTTTTTGCCCTCAAGACTTTCGAGCAAAGCGGTTTCTTCGCCGCAGATATAGGCTCCGGCACCATGGTGCAAATAAAGGTCATAATCATAGCCAGAACCACAAGCATTTTTGCCCAAATAGCCAGCGTCATAAGCTTCGTCGATCGCGGTTTGCAGCACTTCTTTTTCGCGAATATATTCACCACGAATATAGATATAACCTGCAACCGCACCCATGCCGACGCCTGCAATTAAGCAACCTTCAATAAGGCTGTGGGGATCATGGCGCATAATTTCGCGGTCTTTGCAGGTGCCTGGCTCAGATTCGTCAGCATTTACAACAAGATAGCTTGGCCTACCATCTGAATCCTTGGGCATAAAAGACCATTTCAGTCCTGTCGGAAAGCCAGCGCCACCACGCCCTCTCAGCCCTGAGGCCTTAGTTTGTTCAACTATCCAATCGCGGCCATTTCTTATAAAGCCGGCTGTGCCGTTCCAATGGCCCCGCTTTTTCGCACCTGCAAGGCTGCGATCATGCATCCCGTAAAGATTGGTAAAAATCCGGTCTTTATCTGCCAGCATGTTGTGCCCTCAATTCGATCTGTGGTCGACGTTGCGTCGATGCCAAAGTCGCAATGTGATACTCAGTGCCCAAACAAAGGCTGCGATGGCCAGCATGTCGAACAAAAAGACAAATTGGGCGTTCCACCCAAGTAGCCCACCAAGCCATTGTGCCCCAAGCCACGAGACCATAGTCGAAACCATAACAATCGTGACAAGCCGCGCTTGTGTAGCCAGAAAGTGGTCTTGGGTTTCGGTCATCATCATCTCAATTTTCCAAAATGGCGTTGTCATTATTCAGCTTCAGAATTTCTGGTCTTGGCACGTGGTTTGACGGCTGGTTTATCAGCAGCCACTTTAGATTTTGCGACGGCTTGCAAAACTTTGGCTGGTGCCTTTGCGGCAGCGCCTTTTTTAGTTGCAGCTATTTTTTTTGCACTGCCCGCAATCCAAGGGGTCAAAAGAAGCACTTCAGTTCCATCAATCCGCTTAATCGTATCGCTCAAGCTTACGGCTAAAGCGACTGAACCATTATATTGGCCACCGCCTTTTGAAAAGCCTTCTAAGCTCGTCAAGCCTGATTTTGGCTCTGACGAAAACCGGCCGTTTTGGGGTCCTGGCAAAGGGACTTTGCCTTCCGAAAACTGGCGGACCAAATCACGCAAGATAGAAGGCGTCAGGTCTTCATAATAATCTTTGCCAATTTGCGCCATCGGCGCATTGGTACAAGATCCGAGACATTCGACCTCTTCCCAAGAAAACTTACCATCCGCCGAGGGCACACGGGGTTTTTGCGAGATAAGCTCTTGGCAAACTTCAATCAGCGCTTCGGCACCGCAAATCATGCAAGACGTCGTGCCACAAATTTGAATATGCGCCACCGAACCAACGGGGGCCAATTGAAACATAAAATAAAAGGTAGCAACTTCTAGCCCACGAATATAGGCCATGCCCAGCATATTTGACACATATTCGATAGCAGGACGAGTCAACCAACCATGTTGCTCTTGGGCGCGCCACAAAAGAGGAATAATAGCAGAGGCTTGGCGATCCTTAGGGTATTTGGTTACTTGTGCATTGGCCCAAGCCAAATTCTCTGGAGTGAATTCAAACCTCTCTGGCTGAACAGGGTGAAGGCGGCGATACATTAGCGGTCAATCTCCCCAAACACGACGTCCATCGTGCCTATAATAGCCGAAACATCAGCCAACTGATGGCCTTTGCACATAAAATCAATAGCTTGCAGATGTAAAAAGCCTGGCGCGCGCAGCTTGACCCGGTAAGGTTTATTGCTGCCGTCCGCCACCAAATAAACACCAAACTCACCTTTTGGTGCTTCGACCGCGGCGTAAACTTCGCCCGCTGGCACGCGGAAACCCTCAGTATAAAGTTTAAAATGGTGAATCAAAGCCTCCATCGAGGTTTTCATTTCGCCACGTTTGGGCGGTGCAATCTTCCCACGAGCCAAAACATCACCCTTTTCAACGCGCAATTTAGCCAAGGCTTGGCGAATGATATGAGTGGACTGCCGCATTTCTTCCATGCGGCACAGATAGCGATCATAGCAGTCACCATTTACCCCTACGGGAATTTCAAATTCAAACTCGTCATAGCATTCATAGGGCTGGGCGCGGCGCAGGTCCCAAGCCATGCCAGAGCCACGCACCATAACGCCTGAAAAGCCCCAAGTTTGCACGTCTTCTTCGGTGATTACACCTATATCAACATTACGTTGCTTAAAGATGCGATTTTCGGTCAAAAGCCCTTCGATATCATCCAGCACGCTGGGGAATTCTTGCGCCCAAATGTCGATGTCTTCGATCAGCTTATCGGTCAGATCACTGTGCACGCCACCGGGACGGAAATAGGCCGCATGCAGTCGTGCACCCGAGGCGCGCTCGTAAAACACCATCAGCTTTTCGCGCTCTTCAAAGCCCCAAAGCGGCGGGGTCAAAGCCCCCACATCCATCGCTTGGGTAGTCACATTTAACAAATGACTCAAAACGCGCCCTATTTCGCAGTAAAGCACGCGAATAAGGCTGGCGCGACGCGGCACTTTAGTTCCGGTCAGCTGTTCAATCGCCAAGCACCAAGCATGCTCTTGGTTCATGGGCGCCACATAGTCGAGCCGGTCAAAATAGGGTAAATTTTGCAGATAGGTGCGGCTTTCCATCAGTTTTTCAGTGCCACGGTGCAAGAGACCAATATGGGGATCGCAGCGTTCAACAATCTCACCATCAAGTTCCAAAACCAAACGCAATACACCATGGGCCGCAGGATGCTGTGGGCCAAAGTTAATGTTAAAATTGCGTATCTTTTGCTCGCCAGTCAAGGCATCGTCAAACTTGCCGTCCATCATGACTGGGCCTTTGCCTTGTCATCACTGGGACGTATATATTCTGCCCCCTCCCAAGGAGACATAAAATCAAATTGGCGGTATTCTTGAACCAAGGAAATAGGCTCATAAATCACGCGCTTTTGCGCTCCATCATAGCGCACTTCGGTATAGCCCGAGGTCGGGAAATCGCGGCGCAGCGGGTGGCCACGAAAGCCATAGTCGGTCAAAATGCGCCGCAAGTCTGGATGACCCGAGAACAATATGCCAAACATATCAAAAATTTCGCGCTCAAACCAATTAGCCGCCGGATAAATAGCGGTGAGCGAGGCCAGAACTTGGTCTTCGCGCAATGCCAATTTTAAACGAATGCGGTGGTTTTGATACATTGACAAAAAGTGATAAACTACATCAAAACGGGCCGCGCGTTCAGGATGATCTACGGCAGTAATATCTACCAAGTTTGTGAAGCGACAAGCCGCGTCAATCTTCAAAAATTCCACTAAAGTCGCAATATGGCTTGGGGCAACGGTTAAGGTCAATTCACCATTAGCCACATCTCTCGACACCACAGCATCAGGACGCTTAAGGGTGATATGGACAGCAAGCTCTTGTAAAGACTCAGACATTTTACTCCCTCCTAGCGGGTGATCGTGCCAGTACGGCGGATTTTGCGCTGCAGTTGTAAAATGCCATAGAGCAGCGCCTCTGCAGTGGGGGGGCAGCCTGGCACATAGATATCAACCGGTACAATACGATCACAGCCACGTACAACCGAATAGCTATAGTGGTAATAGCCACCGCCATTAGCGCACGACCCCATCGATATTACATAGCGTGGCTCTGGCATTTGATCATATACTTTGCGCAGCGCGGGCGCCATCTTGTTTGTCAGAGTTCCTGCAACAATCATCAAATCCGACTGGCGCGGGCTGGCACGCGGCGCCGTACCAAAACGTTCCAAATCATAACGCGGCATCGAAGTATGCATCATTTCAACCGCACAGCAGGCTAGACCAAAGGTCATCCAGTGTAAGCTGCCTGTACGGGCCCAATTGATAATATCTTCTGTCGATGTCAGCAAAAAACCTTTATCTTGCAATTTTGAATTCAGCGCCTGAGCCGAGATTTCAGAATCATGACTTGCCGTATTGGCTCCCAGAATCACGCCCATTCTAAGGCCCCCTTTTTCCACTCATAGGCAAAGCCAACGGTCAGAACGCCCAAAAATACTATCATCGACCAAAAGCCAACCATCGAAATTTCACCAAAGGCCACGGCCCAAGGGAACAAAAACGCGATCTCTAGGTCGAAAATTATGAACAAAATCGACACCAAATAAAAGCGTACGTCAAATTTCATGCGCGCATCATCAAAGGCGTTAAAGCCACACTCATAGGCAGAAACCTTTTCCGGATCAGGATTTTGCACCGCCAAAACCACTGCGGCCAACAACAAAACCAGCCCAAGCCCAATAGCAATAACCAGAAAAATCAAGATTGGGAGGTAGTTAACTAGAAGTTGATCCAAAAGAGGCTCCTTCGGCAATGGATGAGCAGCACATATAGCGGTTCTTTCGAGCGATGTTTACTCTGCCCATTTTGCGCGGTCAACCGACCGTGTGTTTAAAAATGGGCCATGGGCAAATTTTTCAATAATTTCGCATAGTTCATAAACAAAATGATTACACGTTACACAAGACATCTATTTAAAATGTATCATCGTTTTACACTGCTAATCAACGTTGATCAAACCTACCTCTGCATCAGGCCCAGATTGGCTGATCGACAAAATTTCAGCCCTCAGAATTCGTGCGATCAGCACACAGTCATCGGGGCTAAAACTCAGGGGCAACCGCATATCAAAAAGCCCCTGCAAAATTAGATCTGTCTTCGGTAGGGGCGCGCCTTTAGTAAACTTCCAATGATCATAGCGTGACGTGAAGCCTAAGGGCTCTTCTGCCCCAAACCATTTCAAATCAACACCGCGTTTAGCAGCGCGCGCCACCAGACTTTGTAAACGTGGGCTGTCCCAATCCATAATCAAAAATTGAAAAGAAGAGCCAGTAAAATTCTCGCCCGCCGCACGCTTGGTCAAGGCCAGGCCAGGCGTGTCACTTAACCCCTGAGCCAACGTGTCATAAAGCACCCGCCAGCGCGCTACCCGTTCAGGCAACACTGACAGTTGCGGACGCAAAATGGCCGCACGCAAATTATCCATTCTTGATGACATATTAGGTGTCTCAAGCTTTAGATTAGCAAAAATCTCAGACTTGGGTGCGGCCAAATGGCGATCATAAAGCATATAGCTACCAGACAGCAAAATGGCGCGCGCCATCGCTTCATCATCATCCGAGATCAAAAGGCCACCTTCGCCGGAATTAATATGTTTATAGGTCTGTGTTGAATAGCAACTCATCACCCCATGGCGCCCCGAGGGCAGGCCGTTCCAATGCGCGCCCATCGTATGGGCACAATCTTCAATCACCCGCACGCCATGTGTGTTACAAAGCGACATCAGGCGATCCATATCGCAGATATGCCCCCTCATGTGCGACAAGAGCAAAGTCTTTGCATCGCTTTGGACGATTTTTAAGGCCAGATCATCAAAATCAATGGTCAGATTTTTGGTCACTTCGACAAAAATTGTTTTAGCCCCCACGGCAGTAATAGCGCCAGGAACCGGGGGCAGTGTAAAGCCATTGGACAGCACAAAATCACCACGCCCAACACCAATAGCGCGCAAGGCCACCCGCATGGCTGCGCCACCCGAGGCCAGTGCCAAACAATATCTCGACCCAGTCAGCTGTGCAAACTCTTGTTCGAGCAAGGCCGCTTCCGCAGTTTCGCCAGCCACCACATTATAACGATGCAAACGACCGTGGCCCAGTACATGAGCTGCCGCTTCTAGCGCCTGCTGCGGAAGTGGTTCTTGTTGGGTGAAGTTGCCTTTAAAAACGTCCATTCTATCCCCTTCAGGTTTAAACTAGCGCAGCTTTTGGCTAGACAAAAGTCGATCAGTCAAATCTGGCAATTCATCATAATGCATCAAGAGCGCGTCAGGTTCCAGACGTGAAAGGCCCAACCCTTCGGGACCAAATCCCACAAGAACACTAGCCACATTGCAAGCGCGTGCAGTATCGTGGTCAGTTTTTGTATCGCCAACCAAAAAAGACTGCGCCACTGCCCCCCCGGCATCACGCACAGCGGCGAAGTAAGGCGCAGGGTCTGGCTTTCGAGTGGATAACGTGTCAGCGCCAATCAAAGCGTCAAATAGATCTATCACACCTAACGAGCGCACCAGTTTACGAGCCAGATCTTCGGGCTTATTAGTACAAATTGCGGTTTTAAAGCCACGGTAGCGCAGATTTTGTATGGCTTCAGCCACTTTGGGATATAGTTTGGTATGCACATCGATGGCCTGATCATAAGCTTTGAGCAAAATCGAATACTGCTCGTCGATAAGCGTCTCGGTCACGCCGTTTGGCTCCATAACGCGCTGGAACCCTACTCTCAACATAGTCCTCCCACCTTGATAGCCCAAAGGACCATCTGCCAGCGGGTCAAGCAAATCATCATGGCCCAGCGCGCGAAAACAATAATTGGCCGAGGCAATCAGATCTTTGCTGGTATCGGCCAATGTGCCGTCTAAGTCAAAAACCACTGTTCCAAACGTCATATCAGCCCCCTTTGTCATAATTTGTAAGAACCTGTGATGACTTGCGCCTTGCGGCCCGTGTATAGGGAGTTAAAACGAGATGAGCCTAAAGGAAAGCAAAACAATGTCAGATACTGCAGATCTCTCACTCATCGTGCTGGCGGCAGGCCAAGGCACGCGTATGAATTCTGATCTGCCTAAGGTGCTACATAAAGTAGGCGCGGCACCGCTGTTGCACCATGCGCTTTCAGCGGGCCGTAGCATAGCGCCAAGCAGGATCGTTGTAGTAACAGGCCATGGTAGTGCTGCCGTAGGCAAGGCAGCACAGGATTTTGACCCCGAAATCTTGTTGGTCGAACAATCTGAACGAAAAGGCACGGCCCATGCAGTTGCATGCGCTGCAGAGGTTTTGACCCAAGCCACGGGCAATGCTTTGGTGCTTTATGGCGATACTCCTTTTGTGAGCAGCAATACGCTTTTGGCCATGCGTGATGCAGCGATACACTGTGATATTGTGGTCTTGGGCTTTGAAACCCCGTATCCAGGCCACTATGGGCGGCTGATCACTTCGGGTGATCGCTTAGAGGCTATAGTTGAATATAAAGATGCAAGCCCCGCCCAGCGCGCCATTAACTTATGTAATTCAGGCGTGATCTATGCGGGTAAAGCGACGTTGTTTGATTTGATTTCACAGATTGGCTGCGACAATGAGGCGGGCGAATTTTACCTGACCGACATCGTCAAGTTGGCTAATGACGTCGGAAAATCTGCAGGCTTTGTTATTTGCGACGCTTTTGAAACCCAAGGCATCAACACTCGCGCCGAGTTGGCCATGGCCGAAGCCAGCTTTCAAAAACGCGCACGGCATGGGGCGTTAGACAATGGCGTTACACTGACTGCGCCCGAAACAGTTTATTTCGCGCTTGATACCTTTATTGGCCGCGACACGGTTGTAGGGCCTCATGTGATTTTTGGCCCCAATGTCACCGTCGAATCCGAAGTCGAGATTAAAGGCTTTTGTCATCTGGAAGGCTGCCATATTTCACGCGGGGGGCAGGTTGGACCTTTTGCACGTTTACGCCCAGGCGCAGAACTAGCCGACGATGTGCACATAGGTAATTTTGTCGAGATTAAAAACGCTATTTTGGACGAAGGTGTGAAAGTTGGACATCTGACATATTTGGGTGACGCCCATGTGGGCGAATTCACCAATATTGGCGCAGGAACTATAACGTGTAATTATGACGGGGTGAACAAACATCGCACCACAATTGGTGCGCGCGCCTTTATTGGGTCAAATACAATGTTGGTGGCCCCTGTGCGCGTAGGCGATGATACGATGACTGGATCGGGGTCGGTCATCACCAAAGAGGTTGCTGATCAGGCCTTGGCTTTGGGGCGAGCAGTTCAAATCAACAAGCCTGGGCTTGCGGTTAAATTGATGCAACTTTATCGCGCCGCAAAGGCTGCGCGTTTGAAAGGATAGATCATGTGTGGCATTGTAGGTGTTCTAGGAAATCACGAAGCGGCCCCACTTTTGGTTGAATCGCTCAAGCGCATGGAATATCGAGGGTATGATAGCGCGGGGATTGCCACGGTAAACGCGGGCGTCCTTGATACGCGCCGCGCTGTTGGAAAATTGGTGCATCTGTCAGATGTTTTAGTGCATGCCCCCTTGGCGGGCAAAACCGGCATTGGGCATACGCGCTGGGCCACCCATGGCGCTGCTACGGTTGAAAATGCCCATCCGCATCATTCAGGATCAGTGGCGGTGGTGCATAACGGCATTATCGAAAATTTTCGCGACCTGCGCAAAGACCTAACCGCGCAGGGCTATGTTTTTCATTCCCAAACGGATACCGAGACAATATCATGCTTGGCGCAATTCTATTTAGATCAGGGCAAAAGCCCTGAAGAGGCCGTTTGCTCCACTTTGCCAGATCTACAGGGCGCCTTCGCGATTTGCTTTGCCTTTGAAGGTCATGATGACCTGTTAATCGCTGCGCGTAAAGGTAGTCCGCTGGCCATCGGCCATGGAATGGGCGAGATGTTCATCGGCTCGGACGCGATTGCGTTGGCTCCCATGACCGACCGCATCACCTATCTTGACGAAGGAGATTGCGCGGTTATCACTCGCAAAGGGGCCACAATTTATAATGCAGCAGGTAAAAAAGTCACACGCAAAGAAGGCCGCGTTGAACTAGATATGGCGCGTATCGAAAAAAATGGGCACCGCCATTTTATGGCTAAAGAAATTGCCGAACAGCCAATAGTTTTGGCCAATGCTCAAGCCGCATATATGCAAAGCGGCAAAGGCCTAAGCTTGCCCGAGGCAGCCAATTTCTCCGATTTTGATCGCATCACTTTGGTGGCCTGTGGGACGGCGCATTATGCGTGCCATGTAGCAAAATATTGGTTCGAACAAGTCGCAGTAATGCCTGTTGATATTGATATTGCATCAGAGTTTCGCTACCGAAACCCACCACTTTCAGAAAAATCAGTCGCAATTTTTGTCAGCCAATCAGGCGAAACAGCCGATACATTGGCAGCCTTGCGCTATGCTAAGGGGCGCGTTGGGCGGGTTTTGTCTGTGATTAATGTGCCTACATCTTCAATCGCACGAGAAAGCGATCTAGCATTGCCAATCTTTGCGGGCGTTGAAGTGGGCGTGGCCTCAACCAAAGCCTTTACCTGCCAGCTAATGGTCTTAGCTTTACTGGCATTGAAGGCCGCGCAGGATAAGGGCGTGCTTTCAGCCAAAGAAATTACTGAGAAACTGGCCGACTTAGTTCGCTTACCCAGCCTAATGAACCAAGCCTTATCAGTTGAACCCAAAATCGCCCAAATAAGCAAAGATCTGGCAAAAAGCCACAATATATTGTTTTTAGGGCGCGGAACCATGTATCCCTTGGCTTTGGAAGGCGCACTTAAACTTAAAGAAATCAGCTATATTCATGCCGAGGCCTACGCGTCGGGCGAATTAAAGCATGGGCCCATTGCCCTTATCGACGCTAAAGTGCCAGTAATTGTTTTTGCCCCACTAGACGCTTTGTTCGACAAAACCGTATCAAACATGCAAGAGGTGATGGCCCGTCACGGCCGTGTCCTTTTGGTGTCAGACAACGACGGCCTAGCCCATGCCAGTGAGGGCTGCTGGCATGAACTGCGTATGCCCAAAGTATCAGAGTTTCTGGCACCCATTATCTATGCCATTCCAGCACAGCTCTTGGCTTATCATACGGCGGTAGCCAAAGGCACCGACGTTGATCAGCCGCGCAATTTAGCTAAGTCAGTCAC
>JASDRS010000024.1:0-50521 GCA_041441915.1 Paracoccaceae bacterium
GAGAGAGGGCGATGCTAAGATTTCGACGAGCGAAAACCTTGCAGAAATTCGTCTCGATCCACGCTTCAATCCAGAACCATTTCAACCAGGAACGCCATCTTTATTCACGTACCAATTTCAAGCTAAACCGTGCCGCTGCTCTCGCTGAGTGGCGACAATTAATGAGCGCATAGATTTAGGCTGCACTAGCAATCTGATGCGTGTTCTCATTAGTTTGACAGCTCCTAAAAAACATTTTAATGGCCTGCAAAGATATCTCTTGAAGCGTCGTAAGGGCCATCATTTATTCCGAAAACCCCCAAAACAGTGTGAAAGATGGCGTCTTGCGCCGGAATAGAATAATTTGGAGATACATTTTGAGTAGATTTAATTCGATTGGAATACAAATCATTCATCCATAGTAGGAAAGGGACCATTAACTGTTCTTTTGGAGCGACGCTTTTCGGCGCACCATGGAGATATAAGTTATATTCGCCCAAAGATTCTCCATGATCGGAGGTGTATAAGATCAATACCTCTGCATTTTTTTGTTTGGAGGCTATCTCTGCAATGGTTGCAAGCAGGTGATCTGTATAGAGCAAAGAATTATCATAAGCGTTTTTTAAGGTTTCATCATCACATTTTTTCAGTCTTACATCGTTACAAACAGGAGTAAAAACCTCAAATTCTTTTCGATACTTTTGATTGTACCGAGGGCCGTGACTTCCGGACAGGTGAAAGGTTATGAACGTCCTTATACTATCCTCATTTGTGATTAGATCTTCAAAACCTGCCAAAAGAATTTCGTCTAATTCAGTTTCGATGCACCCTGGAGCTACACAGAGTTCGTATAAGTCAGAAGCAGATTGAAACAAATTTACTTTCACGTTAGGTAGTCCAGTATTATTCCTTCGAACGATTGTTTTTATACCCATCCTAGATAGGTAACTTAATAAGTTTTCAGTTTTTTCAAAATCAAGGGCATCCCGTCCATTCACAGATAGGATACATTCTAGACTGGCTCTGGTGTAAGTGGCGCAAGTTTCGCTTGAATCAAGCGGAACAAAACCAGCTTTGCGAGTATAGATATTTGTATCTTTCTGATATCCGTACCATGAAAAATTCATAGCGCGGGCGGACTCTCCAATTACTAATATCACTATCTGACGTGTATTAATGTTTGCCTTATCTAATTTTTTAAATGTCCCGGTTGGCAGTTTTGCTACAATCCGTCCACTTTCAATTCTTTTGTCATTGTACCTTAATGTATTGACTAAATATGACCATGGCAGGACGCGGCTTCCAAACGCGCTCGCATTTGCATCAAACCATAGCCAAGTTGATGATAGCAAAAAAGTAACAGCTAATAATTGAACACAAAGGGCACCTGATATGAGTATTCGCTTGAAAATATTGGGCAGGCGAAATTTAAAACTCATAAAAAATAGCGCAGGAAAAATCCCTAAAAAGAAAATAAATAGCATGAGTTTTAAGTCGAAAAATTGGGAGGTTTCACTAGGATTAGTATTTAAAATATTCTCTATCATCGACCGGTCTATTTCTATATTATATTCAATCATAAAATATAGAGCGGCCGAATTAGTAATGAGTAATAGAGTGGAAACTATTTTTAGGATAAAAGTTCCAAAAAGGGATAAAATACTTAAAAGAAAGAGGATTAAGCAAATTTGTATTACCAATACTGCTAAAATGTTTATCCAGTTATTTCCTGAAGTAAAATTTAAAGTATCAAATACCACGCTAAAAAGAGGCCACTGATAAGCTAACAGAGTGAAGGAAGTGTAAATTAAAAGAAAACTTAAATAACCAGACTGCTTTTGAGCAAATTTTTTACTTCGCCACTTGTCCATTTTGCGAGCGCCTATCAAAAACTGTGAGGTCCAAATTGTTTTGTAGAAAACATCAGATAATAGCGTTTAGCTTACTATCTGTCGATAGTCGTAATAATATAGGTGAAAGTTAATAAAGTCATAAGCCATTAATTAACTATTATTTATTTTTTTATTTTTTCTTTAAAAACAGTGAATGGCACTAAAAATATTTTTTTGACCGCTCTATAAATACTGTATTTTCCCATACCGCCCCACGTAAAAAGTGCGCAGCCTATCCCCCAAAGGGCGCCAAATAGAACTTGCCAAATATTGTGCTTTTGAGCTTCTATACGCGATGCGCCCGTAAATCCTGCAGCAAGTATGACAATTGTTTTCATTGCCCAATGTTTTGAAACGCACTCTTTAAGTATTGCTGCTGCACCGAAACTCGCAGTTGCCGTGTGCCCAGAGGGAAATCCTTTTAGTCCAGAATTAGGGCGTATATTTATTTCATTATTACCGAGAAGTGTTTTGGAAATATGCACTCCTGAGAACATAATGATGTACCGCCCTATGAACTCTTTATGCGACCCGACAAGCGCCTCACATCCTAAGGCGGCTAGAGGAAGTGCAATTTGTAAATTATCGCCATACTTTTCGACTTTGTGGGGAGTAAAAATTATAATGCACGCTAATACAGCCAAAATAACCAGAGATCTTCTTGTTATATTGAATTTATTTAATATCTGCGATGGTATGAATATTCTATATTTTAGTTTCAATCTTTGTACCCTATCACGCGTCCAAATGCTCCACACTCAAAGCGTTTTGCTGAATGAATTCACGTCGAGGTTCGACTACATCACCCATCAGTTTGGTAAAGATATCGTCAGCCTCAGCCAGATCATTGGCGGTGACTTGCAAAAGCGTGCGCGCTTCAGGGTCTAGGGTGGTTTCCCAAAGCTGTTCTGGGTTCATCTCGCCCAAGCCCTTATATCTCTGTAATGAAAGTCCTTTTTCGCCCTCAGCTAAAATGGCCCGCAACAGGTCCATCGGGCCATAGATTAGCTGATCGCGGTCTTTTCGTGCCAATTGCGCGGGGGTAGCATAAATGTCGCGAGTGGGCATAGAAATGGCGGCCAAGCGCCTCGCCTCGCCCGAACGCAGTACTGCGCCGTCAAGCGTGCGCAGCTCCTCTACGCCACGAAGCACGCGTGACAGGCGGATGCCTCGCTCTTGGGTGATGCGACCTGTCCAACCCTGCTCATATTCATTGGCCACAGCGTTCAGTCGAACGGCCACGCGGTCGGCCACGCTTTGCAGGTCGGCGGCTTGGCTTTCCGAGTCAAAGGCGCCAGCAAGGGCGGCTTGTTCTAAAATATGGCGCGGATAGTGGGTTGGGAATGCGTCAAGAATGCGGCGGAACTGTCTGGCGCCTTCGAGCACTCGATTCAGGTCAGAACCTGCAATTTCCTCACCGGTTCCAAGCCGCAAAACAGCGCCCTCGACACCCATTTGCACCAGATAATCTTCAAGTGCTGGATGGTCCTTTAGGTAAACTTCGGATTTTCCGCGGGCAACCTTGTAAAGTGGTGGCTGGGCTATATAAAGAAAGCCACCTTCGATAACTTGCGGCATTTGTCTGAAGAAAAAAGTCAAAAGCAGCGTGCGAATATGTGCGCCGTCAACGTCGGCGTCGGTCATGATCACGATTTTATGGTAGCGCAGTTTTTTGATGTTAAATTCATCGCGGCCAATACCCGTGCCCAAAGCGGTAATCAGAGTGCCGATTTCCTGGCTGCCAAGCATGCGGTCAAAACGAGCACGCTCAACATTCAAAATCTTACCTTTAAGAGGCAAAACGGCTTGATTGGCCCGCGAACGCCCCTGTTTGGCTGAACCACCAGCCGAGTCACCTTCGACCAGAAAAATTTCGGACTTTGACGGATCGCGTTCTTGGCAGTCGGCCAATTTTCCGGGCAGTGACGCCACATCAAGCGCGGTCTTGCGCCTCGTAAGTTCCCGCGCCTTGCGCGCCGCTTCCCGCGCCATCGCTGCTTCAACTATTTTAGATACGATTATCCTGGCATTTGCGGGGTTTTCTTCGAACCATTCCGTCAGCTTTTCATTCACCAGACTTTCAACGGCCTGTCGAACTTCTGACGACACAAGCTTGTCTTTGGTTTGGCTTGAAAACTTTGGATCCGGCACTTTAACCGATAAAACGCAAGTCAATCCCTCGCGGGCGTCATCACCAGTAAAGTCAATTTTCTCTTTTTTTGCAATACCTGTTGATTGCGCATAGGCGTTGATTGTGCGGGTCAGAGCACCACGAAAGCCTGCCAAATGGGTGCCTCCGTCGCGCTGGGGTATGTTGTTGGTAAAGGGCAGCACATTTTCATGATAGCTGTCGTTCCACCACATAGCCACTTCAACGGTCATGTCGCCACGATCACCAATCATATAGATTGGTTCCGCCATGATCGATGATTTCGAGCGGTCAAGATATTTCACATATTCGCGCACGCCACCTTCATAGAGAAGCTCGACGCTGATCTCTTCGACTGGGCGCTCGTCGACGATTATAATGCGGACGCCAGAATTCAAAAAGGCTAGCTCGCGCAGACGGTTTTCAAGCGTCTTGAAGCTATACTCCAGATCTGAAAATATCCCTTCGGGAATATTGCTTTTAGCTGATGCCAAAAAACGCACTTCAGTTCCACGCTCGCCAGGAGCAGGGCCCACTTCGGTCACATGCACAGTGCAGTCACCATGTTCGAATTTAGCGTAATATTCTTTATCATTGCGCCAGACCCGCAGTTCGAGCCACTCTGATAGAGCATTCACGACCGACACTCCTACACCATGCAAACCGCCTGACACTTTATAGGCATTGCCGTCTTTGTCGGTATTGTTGAACTTACCACCCGCGTGCAGTTGGGTCATGATCACTTCTGCGGCTGAAATACCCTCTTCTTGATGCTTGTCAACGGGAATCCCGCGGCCATTATCGCGGACAGAAATCGAATTATCTGCATGGATTTTTACGGTCACAGCGGTAGCATGACCAGCCAGTGCTTCATCAATTCCATTGTCGACAACTTCGTACACCATATGGTGCAAACCCGATCCATCATCGGTGTCGCCTATATACATGCCAGGGCGCTTACGAACGGCCTCTAAGCCCTTAAGAACTTTAATAGAATCAGCGCCGTAAGCGTGTTGTTTTTGCGTGTCGTCAGTCATACGATTGTAACCCTTCAAGGTGTTGCTTATCTATAGATGCAACAACACAGAATGTCACCCCCAACACTATATTTAGCGGTTATTTAAGTGAAATAGCCACTGCGACCGCAACAAGCAGTCCCCCAGCGATTTTGTTCACCCATTTGATCGCACAGGGAGAGGTCAGCATATCGTGCACCCACCCGATAAAGGTCGACAAAAATAAATTCCCGATTAGCGGAATGGCCATAGACACCAAAACAATCACCGCAATGTCGCGATTTTCTACATGGGTTAAGTCGAAAAACCCTGGCAGAACGCCCAGGTAGAATAAAATGGCCTTAGGATTGCCTATCATGGCAACAGCGCCCGTTAAAAAGCCCGCCCAAATGCCCGGTTTGGTCAGGCGCGTGTCTGCAATAATTACACTGCTGGACTTGTTCATCAGAAAATACCCCATCACTAAGAAAATGCCTACTGCAATCCAGCGCAATACACTTAAAAAGTTGCCATAGAAGGATAAAATCGAAGTTAGCCCAAAAACTGCACAAAGAGGCCAAAGCAGATCGCCCAACGCCACGCCTATAGCCAAAGGCCAGGCTGCCCGAAAGCCGCCCGACAGCGCGCGCGCGGCCAGCGCCACCAAAACTGGGCCGGGAGTGATGAACAAAAGCACCAAAGCCCCGCAATACATCAATAGGTCGTGCGGGCTAATAGTCATGTGGATTTATCCGCCCTTTGACATGGCGAGTCGCAACAAGGCGCGTTCGATCACCGCCATTGAGGGCGCACGGCTAGTTGAGCGAAGCGTTAGGTCAGTTTCCACCAGTAGCGACAACGCGCGCTCTAGCGCGCCTAAACCCCAGCTTTGCGCCTGGCGCAGCATGATGTCTCGCCTTGGCCCATGGACCCCACGCGCCTTTTGAATGCCCGCCATTGGCCCACTTGGGTCGGAGGCGACCCGATGCAGCGTACGAAAGTGGCGCAGCGCCCCAATGCACAGCGTTACCGCATTCACACCCTGACCTTCTAGGCGGCGCATCAGCAAGCCCACCTCGGAGGCTTTGCGGTTCGCGGCGGTATTAACAACTTCGTCGACCGCGGCCTCGAAAGTGGTGGGAGCGAGGGCTGCGATTTCATGGGTAGAAAGTGGGCTGTCATCACCCCATTTATAAAGAGAAATTTTTTCCAAAAATTGCCGAAAATCACCTGGATCCAGCAATTTTGCAAAAGATTCCACGTCACATAGGCTCTGTTCTGGCAGATTGCGAAGGCCTACGGCGGCCAATTGCAAGCCAACCTCTTTTTTGCTGGGCGGCGTGTCGTAAAAGCCGATGGAGATCGCATCTTGGCGCGCTTCAAAAGCTTTGCGCAAGATTGATTTGGCGGTCAAGTTACTGGCAGTGACCACAATTTGTGCATCGCCCGCTTGCCACTCCATAAGTGCCGCTTCCAGCACCTTTGCAGCGGCGTCGGTGGCATCTTCGATGAATAAAACGCGGTGGCCTGCAAAAAAGCCGCCCGCCCGCATGGCATCCATCACAATGGCGGGATATCTGCGCAGATCGGCACCCGAAACGCGCGTCAGGCGCATTTCAGAATTTCCATTAGGGCCAATGAGGGCCATGATCAAATCTTGGCGGTTTAAAGCCACACGCATGGCATCAGCACCAAACAACAAAATGCCCGCATGGGAAGTGTTGGGTTCTTTGATGTAGTGGCTGGCTTCCAAGGCACCCAGCTTCATGATTTTACCTTTTCGTCCAGCAGACCATGCGCTGAGGCCACAAGCTCTAACATGACCTGATCGGCTAAGTTGCGCATCAAACGAATATAGGCATTTTTCTTCGCAGCCAATTCTGCAACTGTCGTTCCAGTAGAGGAGTAAGAGCTGAAATTACTAACCTTTCCAGAGGCTATTTTTTCTTTGGTGGCAATATCGATCAAGGTCCATTTGACACTTCCCAGTATATTAAAGCGGGTCAGCACGTTATCTTGGCTGATGCCCACACTGGAAACTGAAGTGGTCAGCTTGAAGTCTAGTCGATAACGGGCCAGAGTTGGGATGCCCAAGCGGCTTGACAGGCGCTGAAAAAAGTCAAAGCCGTTTTTATCAGTGGGGTCTGCAACCTCAACTTTGCCTGCAAATTCCTGAGCAGGGCCGTCGGGGCCATAAGCTGGTTTAAACATGCAGGCGCCTAGAGGAAAAACCACCACAGAAACCAAGATTTTTCGTCGGCTAAACAACGACATTGATAATGCGCCCCGAAACTACAATCAGTTTTTTGGGGTTCCTCCCTGCCAAAATCTTAATCACAGTCTTATCCGCCAAAGCAAGTTCTTCAATCTCCAGTATAGACAGATCGGCGGCAACAGTGATTTCTGCACGGCGCTTGCCATTAATCTGAATGGGTAAGGTCACCGTATCAGCCACCAACAGCGCTGGATTAGCCCTCGGCCAGGGCGCACTTGTCACCATTCCTTGGCCACCCAGCATCTCCCAGACCTCCTCTGCCAAGTGTGGCACCATGGGCTGCATCAACTGCGCCATGACCAACATAGCACTGCGTCGTGCTTGACTGCTGGCTTTAGATTTTTGCAACACATTAGTAAATTCATAAAGCTTGGCAATGGCTTTGTTAAAAGCGAAACTATTTATGCCTGCGGTCACGTCAGCTATCGCATGAGCGCTGTTTCGGGCAAGGCGTGCATCCTCACCAGTGTCAGTTTGAGTGCTTTGAGCAATCTCATCGGCAATGCGCCACACGCGGTTCAAATGCTTAAATGCCGCTTCCACTCCTGAGGCCGTCCACTCCACATCACGCTCGGCGGGGCTGTCAGACATCACAAACCAGCGCGCCGTATCGGCCCCAAAGGCCTGAATGATCGACACGGGATCAACGACGTTTTTCTTGGATTTCGACATTTTTGCTGAAGGATTCACGGTTACAGGCGTGCCGTCGGTCAGTTTGCCGTCTACCACGTCTTCAGGCAGGTGGTAGATGGGTCGACCTTGTACATCTTTTGTGGTGTAAATTTCATGCGTCACCATGCCTTGGGTGAAAAGGGCGTTAAAGGGCTCGATCGCTTTTAGCGGCAAATGGCCTGTTTTTTCCATCGCACGGGCAAAAAAGCGTGAATAAAGCAGGTGTAAAATCGCATGCTCTATCCCACCAATATATTGGTCAACATTCATCCAATAGGCTGCATCGTCGGCTTGGGTCGGCGTGGCTGCATGGGGCGAGGTAAAGCGCGCATAATACCACGAACTGTCAACGAAAGTGTCCATGGTGTCGGTTTCGCGCTGCGCGTGCGCGCCGCAGGTAGGGCAGGCACAATTACGCCATGTAGGGTGGCGGTCAAGCGGGTTGCCGGGTACGTCAAACGTGACGTCATCAGGCAGGCGCACGGGCAGGTTTTCCTTCGCTTCGGCCACAACCCCACATTTTTTGCAGTGGATAACAGGAATAGGGCAACCCCAATAGCGTTGGCGAGAAATGCCCCAGTCGCGCAGGCGGTAATTGGTAACTCCCTTACCTAGTCCATGGCTTTCGAAATACGCAATAGCGGCTTGGATTGCGTCCTCTCCAGTTTGCTCACACATACCTGAAAATCCGCGCAGATAGCGTAATTTTTCGGATTTTGCGGGCATAAAAGCTTCGGTTAAGGCAGTTTCAGGCGCATTAAGAGGGCAAAAAACTGGTTTGATATCCAGGCCATATTTAGTGGCAAATTCAAAGTCGCGACCGTCGTGCGCAGGGCAGCCAAAAATTGCGCCTGTGCCATAATCCATCAAAATAAAATTGGCCAAATAAATTGGAATTTCCCACGCGGAATCGAGCGGATGTTTTACCCGTATTCCAGTGTCAAACCCGCGTTTTTCAGCCGTTTCCATCGCCACTTCTGACGTGCCAAGCTGACGGCATTTGGCACAAAATTCCGCTAAAGCGGGATTTGAAGCTTCCAGCGCTTTGGCCAAAGGATGGTCGGGGGAAATGGCGGCGAAACTAGCGCCAAGTAATGTATCAGGGCGGGTGGTGTAAACCTCGAGTGCTTCAAATCCTTGGGGCGCACAAATCGTTTCAAAAGAAAATTGCAACCCTCGTGAGCGGCCAATCCAATTGGCTTGCATCAGGCGCACCTTTTCTGGCCAGTTGGTCAGGCCGTCTAGGGCGCTGAGGAGTTCATCTGAATAGTCCGATATTTTGAAGAACCACTGCGTTAGGGCGCGCCGCTCAACTTCCTTACCCGACCGCCAGCCTTTGCCGTCAATTACCTGTTCATTTGCCAGAACTGTCATATCGACAGGATCCCAATTGACCACGGCATTTTTTCGATAAATCAGACCCACATTCATCATATCAATGAACATGGCCTGCTGTTGGCCGTAATATTCGGGGTCGCAGGTGGCAAATTCGCGTGACCAGTCAATTGAAAGCCCCAAGGGTTTCATTTGCGTGCGCATGTCGGCTATATTTGAATATGTCCATTCTTTGGGGTGCCGGCCCCACTCAATCGCGGCATTTTCGGCGGGCATGCCGAACGCGTCCCATCCCATAGGATGTAGTACACTGTAACCAGCGGCTGATTTTTGCCGCGCGACCACATCGCCCATGGTGTAATTGCGCACATGGCCCATATGGATGCGCCCTGATGGATAGGGGAACATCTCAAGCACATAGTATTTTTCTTTGGCCGGATCGCGCTTAGCCGTGAAAACTCCCACTTCATCCCAGGCTTTTTGCCATTTAGCTTCTATTATAGCAGGTTCGTAGCGCGACATCATGGCCTCTTACTAAGTTTCAAGGGGGGCTATTAGGCCACTTTGGGGCAACAAAACCAAAATAGACTAATGCCCCCCCACAAGATCTAGGGCGCAACCTCAGACATGCCCCCTTAAAGCTTGCCATCGGCAATATGCATTTGACGTGCGCGGGTCAGGATTGCATCCTCGAGCAAGCGCAGAGTTTTAAGCGGCACTGCTACCCCCGACCGTGCAAAGAGGGCTATCTTGAGAGAGCGCGCATCAAGTGCTGGATCTTGCACCAGCACTGTTGCTCTGTAGGCAGTGGAACCGCCCGGAGGCTTGCCATAGCCTGTCACAATCAAACCAGTGAAAGGGTCAATCGATTCGACAGGCATAAAGCTCAACACGTCAAGTGTGGCGTTCCATATATATTTATTGACCTGAATCTCAGTATTTGCGTCGCGTTGCGCTTCAAACAAATCCCAAATGGTTTCTCTTTTGGCCGCCGGCGCAACAGCGACGGGCTTTGCCTCTGCGTCTTTCTCGGCAGAGCGCTTCTCACCCTTTGCGCAAGCCACAACCGACAGTGACAGTGTCAGCAAAATCGCCGCACGAACAAAAAATCTCAAGGTCATAGTTCCTCCACCAGCCATAATATAGCTTTCTTTTAGCTGTCTAAACCAGCAATCCGAGCCAAACAAGGCATTTCGCAGGGCAAAATTTCTGGTCAGACGCTTGCGTGATTAGTAGTTTTTACCAAAACAAATAAAAAATCGCACCATGCCCAGCCTGCCCTTGGAAAAGATCTGACAAGCTGGGGTAATTTCATCTAACAGGCTTAAGGCATCTGCCAGCTCATATTAAAAAACTTCTATAGTTTTGCAGACATTAATTTTTTTTTTTGCGCTCATGGCCAAAAATTACCAAAAATCAAACTGTGGCATCTTTGCACCATATAACTGAACAATTTCAGGCAGCCCCGCAGTTCCGTTGCAAATTCAGTCCAAACTTGGGAAAAGTGACTATTCTCAATTCGGATAAGCTGAATTGGGCAAAATTTTGACCTAAAAAGAGGCACAATTATGAAAAAATTACTTCTTGCTAGTACCGCTCTTGCGGTGACCACAGGCGGCGCTGTTCAAGCCGAAGTGAAATTCTCGGGTTCAGCTGAGGCAGGTTTCTTCCGCACTGCTAGTTCTGCTGCTGTAGCCGTTGTTACAGGTGATTCAGGGGGTGTTTGGACTTATCACGCTACTACTGGCGTACTCATCACATCAACAGCAACAGCCCTCGCAACCGCTGCATCAATCTTGCTCGCTGGGGCACATGTTGACGTTAAAAAAGAAGACCTTCGTCTACTCAACATCTCTTTAGCAACTTCAAAATCCCTTATTTTCGCAACTACCGCACTTAGAAGTAGCACGGGCTCGATCGCTATCTATAACGCGACTCGTGACCTTGTAGGTACTTCAGAGATTGCTGTGGCCCTTGCAGAAGCAAGTTATGCAGACCAACTAGGCACAGCCGCAGTTGCAGCTGTAACAGTTGGCGATATGACAGCTTACTCAGGTTATGACTTCAACGTTGGCATGTCGACAACTTCAGATTCCGGCATGACCTTCTCAACTAGCTTCGACATGGGCGCTGGTTCGTTGGCTGACACAACTGATGACTTGGCTCTTGAAGCCCAAGGTGCCGCTATTGGCGCGTCTTCGGTAACTGTTGGCATGAACGGCTATACACTTGAAATTGGCCAAGACCAAATCGATGACCTATACGACGACAGCCAAAATGGCGACTTTTCGTTGTCCGGTGCGCTTGGTGCTCTTACATTCCAAGTTGTAATGGATAATGAAAAAGACACTGCAGCAGTTGCAGCTGTAAACGGCAAGTCGTCAGGCTCTAGTACAGCTACAGGTACAATTTCAACAGTGGCATACTCGCCAAATAGCTATATAGCAGCCACAGCAGCTACAGCAGCTGTTTGGCAGTCAACATCGTACACAGTCGGTGCAACCATTGAGGGCGTGACATTGTCTGCAACTGGCACAGACAAAAACGACAATGGCAACTCTGCACTGAAGGTCAAAGGTGCATACACAATGGGCGCTATTACAGTTAGCGCTACTGGCGACAACCAAGGCGAACTCGCAGACCTAACAACAGTTGGTCTTGCTTACGCTGGAGATCAAGGGTCAATTACTGCTTCTTCGCAAAGCACTAATGACTGGGACTTCTCGGGTACTTTGAAAGCTGGTTCGTTCGCAGCAACCTACGTAACTGACGAGGCAAATTTGTGGAACGCAAACGTTTCGACAGATCTTGGTGGTGGTGCTAGCGCATTCGCTTACACCGACTCAACTGAGCTGGTTATGGCTGGCGTTAAATTCAACTTCTGATATCCGCAAGGATATCAACTACAGAAAGAGCGGGCTTAGGCCCGCTCTTTTTTTACGAATTCACTTTCGAACGCCCTAGGCTAAACAGGCTATGCGCTCTGAAAAAGACTTATGCGCGTTAGTCCCATATGGCAGACTAAAATGGTATTGGCCACTTTGTGACAAACTCATTCATCATTCTATTTTTTGTGGTTTCGAAGAGTTATTAAATTTAAATTGATCTAATTCTGGCATACGTTACCACAGTGAATGTGGATATTTGGATTACATGATGGGACCAACGATAGATCAAGCACTACAACAGGGGGTTGATGCTCAAAAGGCTGGCCGCCTTCAGGAGGCACGCGAGATCTACCAACGTATACTTTCTATCGCTCCACGGCACCCAATTGGAAATTCGAATATGGGAATAATTGCAATTCAGACAAACAGGCCGCAAGACGCGCGAAATTTTTTTCAGTTAGCCTTTGAAGAGCAACCAACGAATGCTCAGTTCGCAAGAAACTATATTATTTCTCTAATAGAAGGTGGGCTAAACGCAGAAGTTGACCAAGTGCTATCCGATGCAAAGACTGCAGGACTTGAACCCATAGAACTTGATAGGCTGTTTAAAATTTTTGTTGCGCATAATGCAAACAAAGGCGCAGAGGGCTTTACTAAAACTTCAGAGCCGACAGGAGAGCAATTAAGGCCCGCAATTGAGATGTACAACCGTGGAAACCTGAAATCCGCGCAGAAATTTATTACGGCCCTACAAAAAAAATTACCAAATTCTTTTTTACTCAATAATTTTGATGGTATCTTACGTGTTGAAGCTGGGGATCTGGAACTTGCGGTCAATTACTTTAAAAAATCTATAAAAATTAAACCAGATTTTGCTGATGCATATAACAACATGGCTACTGCCCAAAAAAAATTGGGCCAGATAGAACTTGCAATGGAATGTTTCGAACGCGCCATTCAAATTCGCCCCGATTATGTAGAGGCGCATTACAACCTAGGCTTAGTCGCGCTAGAAAACGACAATTTGGTAACTGCAATAGAAAGTTTTAAGCGTGCTGTTCATCTTAAGGCAGACTATGCAGAGGCTCATTTAAATTTAGGCAACGCACAAAAAAGGTCTGGCTTTCTCCAAGCAGCACTTATTTGCTACGAGCGTTCCATCCAGATCAGGCCGGACTTCGCCGAGGTGTACTTACAAAAAGGAATTGTATTAAAAGAGCTTGGGGACATTTCTGGAGCAAGAAACTGCTATGGACAGGCGCTGAAAGTGAATCCAAATTATGTGACAGCGCATTTCAATTTGGCTCTTATTTTTCATCAATGTGATGAAATACCGAAAGCCATTGAAAGTTATGAAAAAACGCTGGAGCTAGATCCAAACTTTGTTAACGCACATTATAATTTAGTGACGTTGAAAAAATTTCATGACAAAGATGAACAGCTTGTTCAGATGGAAAAGCTATATAAATGCAGAAATTTAGATGGAGAAAAGCATTGCCGGCTTTGCTTTTCATTGGCCAAAGTAAATGAAGACATACGCAACTTTGATCAGTCTTTTTCCTATCTTAAAGAAGGAAATGCCTTACGAAAAAATATCTTAGGATATAATTTTTCTAGCGATGAAGCATTATTTTTAAATTTGAAAAGTAAAAGCGCAGCGATTTTCAAACAAAGGATCAACCCTGAATTTGAACAGAATAGCCCTGTTCCGGTCTTTATTGTTGGCATGCCAAGGTCTGGAACGACACTAGTAGAACAAATTATTTCGTCGCATTCGAAAGTCAGCGCTGGGGGGGAACTTGGTTTTATCTCGTTATTTGGGTCTGACTTAGCACTGGGAGGTGTAGAAATCACCCAAGAAGCAATTTATGCGTTTCGCGAAAAATATAATTCAAAATTAAAGGCGCTATCTTGTGGAAAAAGTTATTTAACAGATAAGACACCTCAAAACTTTCGGTTCATTGGTCTAATCCTTGCAGCCTTTCCCGAAGCAAAGGTCATTCATGTGAAGCGCCAAGCAGAGGCCACTTGTTGGTCAAATTTTAAACATTATTTTACAACAAGCGGTATAGGGTACGCTTACAATTTAGCCGACATTGTGGCATATTACCGTCTTTATGAAGATTTGATGAATTTCTGGTACATGTCCTTTCCTGGAAAAATTTACGAGTTAGACTATGATGGGCTGACAGTTTCCCAAGAAGTTTATACAAAAAAACTGATTAAATTCATTGGTTTAAGTTGGAGTCCAATTTTCTTGTCGCCTCATGCCAATAAGAGAAGTCCGCAAACAGCGTCTAGGCAGCAAGTCAAAAAGAAAGTGTACCAAGGGAGTTCGCAGCAGTGGCAAAAATTTAAACCCTATATTGGGGATATTTTTGACCAATTTCAAAAGCTTTAGTGAGCCGGCTTAAATACGTGACTTGAATGAGCCTGCCCCACCCTCACTGAAGTAACGCTTTTACGTAAATGAATTTACCTACTAGATTAAATTCTAATGAATTCGGAGTTAATCTAGTAGGGAAGGCCGTCCCAAATTTGGGCGATGAATTACCTGTGTAGGCTTTGAGTTAAAAAATAGATGGCTCCCACTCTGTAATATATGACACAGCAGATTGACCCCTTAACTGGAGCAACCGCCGTCAATGATATGTGATGGCCATTAATAAAGGTGCGTCAGAGCCCAAGTACACCACAAGCGCTCCTATTTCCTTGGTGGTGGCCAATGTGCCCATCGGCTGCCGCTCGGCAAGGGCCTTCATCGCGGCTTCGTAATCGTTGGTGGCGCGCAGGCTCCGGGTATCAACGGTACCAGGGCAAATGGCGTTGCAGCAAATGCCCTGGTTCATATAATCAATAGTGACCAGCTTTTTTAGTCCAATCACGGTAGCCTATGTTGTGGCAGAAACAAAGCGATTGGGCCCACCTATCACCGATGAGCAGGCCGATGACATATTTATGATTGAGCAGCTGCCCCTTCAGGCATTCCAGGCAAAGCTGCACAAATGGTTCACAGCATCAATCGTACATCCAAGTCAAAAGCAAAATCCCGTTTATCTTCAAGTGGCCTGCAGGATGGTGCCGTTATGCACAAAGCCCGCGCAATTAAACAGGACGTCGGGGCTGGCGTGTTCCACGGCCGTTTCTCACGCTGTCATCGTCGCGGACATTTAAGGGGAACACCTCTATTGGACCCTACGACTGACCGCGCAGTGTTTCAAGCGCCGCCAAGTTAACCTTGGCAGCAAAAAAGGATGGACGCTTTCCAGCGCCATGGCTGTGACGCTTGCGCGCCCAATGCCCTGAGCAGCGACTGTGATCAAGATGTGTTTACCGTTTAGTCTACTACCGATCATCTTGTCCCCCATCGCCTACTTAAAACAGCGTTGACAGTAGATATTAGACGTTACAACACTAATATTGCCAATTTTTTTTCAGAACTCCACTTGCGCTTTTGGTGCAGGGCTTAGATATTGAAAACAATCGTACTGACCTTGAAAGGGCCGCAATGAAAACCGCAAAACACTATCTTGAAGAGGCTAATGGACAAGTTAAGCGGATCACGCCGCAAGAAGCAATACAGTTTCATGGCGACGGCACGACATTATATATTGATGTGCGCGACAGTAGTGATATAGCCAAATCGGGTACCATTAAAGGGGCAGTGAAAATTCCTCGTGGTTTTATGGAATTTGCGGCTGACGATGCAACCCCACATTTTAACGGCGCACTTAACAAAAATGTGCGTCTGTGTTTGGTGTGCGGCGCAGGTGGCCAGGCCGCGCTTGCTGGCAAGACTTTGCTAGAGATGGGCTATAAAAATGTTATAAACATCGGTGGCTTTAGCGCTTGGAAAGATGCGGGTGGCCCTACAGAGTAACTAAACCAATAAACTAGCCCAGTTTAATTATTTAGGCTAGTTTATGTAGCAACTTTGGTCTCTTTGGTATTAAAATTGCAACAGTCCTCCAAAGGCTATTTTAAACTGGAAGTCCCATGGACGACGCAAAAATATTCGCCATTGTTTTTATTTTGACAGCTTCCGTTTTAGGACTAGCTGGGTTGGTTTATTGGACAATAGAATCCCCTGAAAAAGTAATTGTTGTGAATGTCAAAATTGAAAATAATTGTGGAATCGACTCGGGTTATTTTGTTGTTGAAACCACAGAAACCCATCGACGGATAAACTTTGTTAATGACGCAGCAAAAATTGTGGCGCGCTCTTCTGAAAAGTTGCGGCTTGCACTTGACCCAAAATTTCGTGGGGTGACGTTTTCTGGGTATGAAATCTCGGTCAAGGATCATGTACTTTTTCATGCTGATTGTTCGGGAACTGCCCACCAACAGTCGGTTTTTAATTCCATGCGCGAACAGTTCAATTAATTGATTTATATAGTAAAATTTAAGAATTTATACTGGGTTAAAAGGCTAAGTGCCCGATCCGTTGCACCACCATGTTCGGCAACAAACGCTACAACTCTGTCGCGCTCTAGTGCTAAATCCTCGCCCCTCCCAATCTTTAGCCAGTGATCGAGCAGATCTTGCGGTGACGCAACGCGGGTCAAAATCCCCGCGGCCAACGCTTCTGTAGCAGGGTACTCAATACCCCAAATGCTTGGTCCAACTGTTACGGGTTTAAACAGACGCAGGGGTTCAATGATATTATGACTGCCTTCATCAATAAAGGAATCGCCCATAAAAATTTGTTCAGATATTTTAAAATAAAAATTAATCTCACCAATCGAGTCGCCAAAAAGACCGTCGTAACTGTCTAGTGATATTAATGCGCAGGACAGTTCTCTCGTCAAATGTTCCGACCTTCGCAGCATTTTTAGGCCATTTGTCGCCAACTTGTCGGCTGTGGCGTTAAATTCAGCTGGATGGCGTGGCACATAGACAAAGAAGGGATTTAGACCGCTTTGTTGTAAGCCCTCTAGTACGGGCGCAAGTAGTGCATCTTCATCTGGATGGGTGCTTGCAAAGCAAAATACGGGCCGTTCACCGATCTTTTGGCGTAGGGTTTTGGCTGCCATTAGATGTGCAGCGGGGATTGGAAGCTCAAAACGCAATTCGCCCATCACTTCTATGGGGGCCGCGCCGCAATCTTGAAACCGAGATGCATGGGTAAACGATTTGGCCATAATGAGGGAAAACCCCCGCACCAGATGGCGTCGCAAGGCGGGCCAAGACTTGTCGCGCAAAAAGCTTCGAATGGGATATTGTGCCTGAGCCATGATCAAGGGGACTTTGCACGATGCTGCGGCTGCTATAAGGCCGGGCCAAAGTTCGATCTCTAAGATCATCCCACACGTGGGCTTGTGGCGCCGCAAAAATCGACGCACCACCCAGGGCGCATCAAAAGGTACCCAAGTCAGATGCACCTGGCCTCTGTCAATGTCTTGTGCAAAAGTGCTCAGCGCAGCTTTGCGCCCTGCTGCAGTCATGGTGCTGATAAGAATTTTTTCGCCGCGAACTAATAAAGCAGAGATTAAGGGTTGTGCGGCGCGTAATTCACCCAGCGAAACTGCGTGAACCCAAATTGCTCCTGATATGGGGGCCGCCCCACCACCAAACCTCTCGACTAACGTGGAAAAGTAAAGAGGTTCCTTCCAACTGCGTTTCCACAAATAGACTATGACAACTGGTAATCCTATGGTCCATAATAGACTATAGAGAAACAAAAACAAACGATCCATCATCCGATAAGGATAGGTCATATGGCTGCCTTCCATCCCTTTTGGTGCGCAAAAAGGCGCGCAAGTGCGATGGTAGGCAGGTAGGAATGCGATGACAACTGGTCTGGCATCACACTGGCATCGACCACGTAAAGTCCGCTTAGGCCAAACACCCCAAAATCTGGCCCCACCACACCAATTTTTTCTGACTGGGCCATGCGGTTTGACCCAAGAAGGTGATAGCCAGAATAGGCACCGTCACGCAAGAATTGCTCTTGCTCATGGGCAGGAACTTCGTCATCAGGTGTGAAACCCATCGATTTAATCAACTGGTAAGCCGCCGCTAAACCAGCCTTTGCCATGATCAAATCCTGTGGATCGGTTAAAAAAGCAGGGTCAATAAGCGGTGCGGCGTTTGCATCAAGCGTGATACTGCCCTCTGAGCGCGGCCAAAGCGGCGAAAACCCGATCGAGGCCTTTTGTCCCCGTTCAAATTGGATGCCTTGATCAGAGATGCAGCTGCGGTCTTGCGTGAAATGTACCAGTTGCAGGCGCACGGCCAGCTGATCTTTTAAGGAAATATTCACGCCTGCCGAAGCGCCTGGACCGCGCACTACAGTGTTCTTAAAACCCAGTATAAACTTAACCCCTTCGAACATCGCGGCAAGCCCGCGGGTCTTTTGATTAAGGGTGTTATGCCCAGGTGCTGCAAATGGGATGCGGATATTGGGATGATCTTTCAAATGTTTGCCTACGTGCAATAGATTATGCTGGCAAGTAATTTTGGCCTGTTCCAAAACTACGCGGTCGCCAATGCCCGATCGCATCAATATCAAAGGTGACTGTACCACCCCCGCCGCAAGCACAATTTGGTCAGCGGCTAATTTATGTGACTGCCCCCCATGCAGATAGGTAACGCCCGTAACCCTCGCCCCGTCCATGGACAACCTGGTCACTTTGGCATCTTGTATCAGGGTGATATTGGCGTGATTCGCGGTGAGCCGGTAGCCATCAAAATGGTTGAAGCGGAGGCCACGCTTGGTGTGGACGCTGAGCGTTCTAGCTTTAAAAAACGGATCAGAATTAGGAAAATCCTTTGCTGCATGCTCCAAAAAAATTTTGGTCAGTCCATCGGTCCAACTGTCTTGTCGGCTAATCTGGCATTCGCCTGAGCGGTCAAGCCCTAATAGAATGGCCGCAATATCGGCTGGGCTCCAAAAAGGAAAGCACGCCTCATACCGCGCCATTGGCCCTGCGTCGGCAACATTGCCATTGATCCTGCTTGAACCACCCAGGCCACGCCCTAAAATCAGTGGCAAAATACGTTTTCTTAGGCCCTTTTGTGGCAAAGTTTTGTCATGACTGACAAATCTCAGATTGGCGATGATTTTGCCGACCAGCAGTGGCACGCGCTGCATGACGTGGCGACCTTTGGGTAGGCCGTCTTCCAAGAGTGTTATTTTTTGACCTGCTCGACTGGCGATGCGGGCTATTTCAAGCCCAGCAGATCCGCCGCCTATTATAATTATATCAGGACGTTGGTCGGACAAAGTTGATCCCTTCTTTACAAAGCCAATCATGCAGCGCCAGCGACATATGCCAGTCAAGTGGTGTGTCTATATCTACGGCGTGGGGGATATTCAGACTGTGAAATTGCGTTTGCCCCGTTGGCATAAAGGAACGTGTCGCTGCCAATTGCGCCAGATTGCCGGCGTAAAGACTGCCGTCCACGAAGCGGATTGATGCTCTACGATCTTGGCGCCGAGTGGCGGGCTTGGTATTTATAACGGGTAGCTTGCTGGCCAGATCGGTTAAGTCATGGGGATCTTCAACCGGCACCGTACAAGAGACCTGCGATCCTGCATTTTGGGCAATGGACGCAAAACTGTCAAGATCAGACAAGAGCCGCAAGGGCGAAGTCGGTTGTAGCAACAAATACCGCCCCCTATTTCCTATTCCTGCAAAATTGGCCCCATCCAAGACGACATCTGACATTTCTGCCGTATCACTTGCCAGCGCCTCGGGTCGGGGGCGTAGTGTGATGTTTTTGGAATATTTTTGCACTACCAAAGCTGACACTTTAGGGCAATCTGTGGTGACTTGTACCGTTGCCCCCAGAATATTTTTTTGTAAATAAAGGGCTGCGCTTAAGCTCCATTCAATAAGTGAAAAGCCGCAAAACGGCAAGATATTCTTGCCAGGAAAGCCTTTTGAACCCACCCTCGCGGGCACGATAATCAGCATTTTTCGGCCATGTCCTGCAGTTTCGCTCCTAAATTCGCGTAATCTTGCACTGATTTTCCTAAAGCCACTGGCACGGCAATTTGCCGCAGTAATAGCGCTTCTGTAGCCAAAGCGGCCCTGGTTGTGGTGTCAAATCCCATATGGCCCCAATAGACTGAGCAGTGCCAGTTCATAGCGTCAGGCAGATTTTTAGTGCCAAACCCCAAAAGGTTCAGTGCCGCGATTATTTCACCGCGCAGGGTTTCATTTTTGACTTCCACAATGAATGTATCATAAGCTGGTTCTGCCTTGGCAGGGATCAGGCGCTTTTTCATCAGATTAGATCTAATACCTGCATCCAGCGCCTGATAGCGCTCCTTTGTCTGCGAGATGATCATTTCAAGCTTACCAAGCTGTACTTTACCCACAACGGCATTCATTTCGCCCATGCGGTAATTGAAACCACTAAGGCCCGCCGTGTCTAAGCCACGTGGTAAATTGGGCAAGTTTTTATGGCCGTGGTCGTGATATTGCCGTGCCTTTTCCCCCAAAGAGGGGTTCGAGGTCAGCACTAATCCGCCTTCGCCCGTGGTGATCGTTTTACCAAAGTCAAAGCTGTAAACGCCCATGTCACCCAAAGTGCCAAGCGCACGACCATCGTAAAACCCCCCCACTGACTCGCAAGCATCTTCGACTACATAAAGATCATGGGCCGCCGCAATGGCCAATATACGGTCCATTTCTGCCGCAACGCCTAGCATGTGCACGGGCATAATCGCTTTGGTTTGCGCAGTAATTAACCCTTCGATCTGGTTGGGGTCCATATTGAGCGTGCCGTCTGAGCCCGCAATCACAGGAACAGCGCCGCAATCTACGATCGCTTCCAACGTTGCGATGAAGTTGAAACATTGTGTGATGATTTCGTCACCGGGCTGAATATTCATGGCTTTGAGCGCCACTTTAATAGCTGCCGTACCTGAGGAGACACAAAGTCCTTCTGCAGCGCCAAAATGTTGGGCCAATTGCGTTTCGAATTCGCGCACATGAAAACGTTTTCGTCGCGCCTGAAAGCCATGCGCAAACAAAACGCCACCTTCCTCAAACAGGTCCCAAAGGGCTTGCTGTTCTTCTTTACCGATCACTTCATATCCAGGCATGCTTAACCCTTTGGCTGTTGTTTAGGATTTACTAAAGGATCAGCGTCAAAGCCGCAAGGAAAGCACGCGTGCAGTGACAGCTTTGTGCAATTGGCTGCTTTGATTTGAAGTAAATTTGGGCTAGGGAGGGTTGACTTGCAGCCATTTTGTATAGTCACTGGACCACCCCTACCTAAAGGCGAATGCGGCGATGAGCTTTGTAATATATGTCAACGGCTTGGTTATGATGTTCTTTGCCTTCTTGATGGTCTTGGTAGCGTTTTTATTTCCAAGCACCGGATCAGTCTTTTTTGAATCGTCAATGTTGGTGGGGCTTTTGGGGCTCTTTCTGGCGGTCGCCACGGCGTCAACCCTTAGCAGTATTTCGCGCCTACATACTTTTTTGTTGACCACTTCCGTTTGGATGACTTCCGCATTAGCTGGGGCAGTACCACTTTATATTTGGGGCCTTAGCAGCGTAGACGCGGTCTTTGAGGCGATGTCGGGCATCACGACGACAGGATCAACAATATTAAACAATCTTGATCGATCTCCCCGCGGTATTTTGATTTGGCGGTCGATGCTGCAAGGCATCGGTGGAGTTGGGTTTATTGTTACGGGCATTGCGCTTTTGCCCATTTTAAAGGTAGGTGGAATGCAACTTTTTCGGACAGAAAGTTCGGACAAGGGTGAAAAAGAGCTAAGCTCTGCAACCAAATTTGCCTCAGCGACGCTGATTGTTTATGCAGCTTTGATATTTCTGTGCTTTGTGGCCTATTTAATTGGTGGCATGAATTTCTTTGATGCAGCAACTCATGCCATGACGACTTTAGCGACGGGTGGTTATTCGAATTACGATGCTTCATTCGGACATTTTTCTAGTCCTTTTTTACAATGGGCCTGCACATTTTTTATGGTGTTGGGGGCTTTGCCATTTGCCTATTACATTCGTATTTTTAATCGTGGAGCATTTAAAAGTGAGCAAGTTGGTGTCATGCTTATTTGTTTTTTTATTGTGATCTCGCTTATGACATTATGGCTTGTTAGCACCCGTAACTACCCCGTTTTTGAGGCTTTGCGTTTGGCTGCATTTAACGTGGTTTCGGTGGTAACTACCACTGGCTATGCAACGGATGATTATGATAAATGGGGACCATTTGCGATGATGGTATTTTTTGTTTTGACGGCGGTTGGTGGCTGCACTGGCTCAACATCGGGTGGCGCTAAGACTATGCGGTGGATTATCTTGTATCGCGCTGCGCGTAATAAGTTTAAAGGTCTTTACACTCCCCACTCTGTTACTACCATTCGTTATGAGGGGACGGCGATTGACGACAGTGTTATATCTGGGATTATTGGATTTTTTACAATTTTTTTATTTAGCTTTACAATATTATCACTGATTTTGACGCTTTATGGATTAGATTTTGAAACTGCAATTAGTGGGTCGCTCACAACGTTGGCTAATGTAGGGCCGGGGCTTGGCGATACTATTGGTCCCGGTGGTAATTTCTCTAGTCTCGCCGACCCAGTAAAAATAATTTTGACGATCGGCATGTATTGTGGCCGCCTTGAAATGGTTACCATCTTTGTTCTGCTGACAGCTACCTTTTGGCGCGAGCTTAAGGCCTAGCTTTTATTATCATGCAATTCTTTTTTGGCCTGAATATATAATGCAGCTACTTGGTCTTCTGACAAGTTAAAGGCCACACGTAAACTCTCAAGCGACGCCCGTTCGTCATCGTCGAGCACACCGTCCTCTAAAGCTTTCCGCAGTTGAGTTTCAAAAATTATTTTCCGGCGCGCCATTTGATTGGCAAAGGCGCTGGCCACGATACCAGTAAGCAAAGCCAAAACACACACGCCCATAAAGGCCGTAACAATCGAGATGACTTTACCTAACCATGTTATAGGGCTGACATCACCATAACCCACCGTGGTAAGCGTAATTAAAGACCAATAAATAGAATCTGGGATCGACGAGAACTTTTCGGGCTGGTGATGGGTTTCAGCGAAATACATCAGCGTTGAGGTCAAGATCACCGCGATTAACAACAAATACAGTGCTGCAACAAAGGCTTTGCGTTCTTGGTAAACAGCTGAAAACAAATCTTCGATGGCAGTTGAGTAATGTGATAATTTGAAAACACGTAGCAAACGCACCGTACGCAAAATGCGTAAATCCAAACCGGGGACCAAAATTTGCAAGTAAAAGGGCGCGGTTGATGCTAAATCAACCAAACCGTGAAAGCTAAAAATATAAGCTCGCCTGCCGCGCCATTCCTGGCCTTCAAAAACAGCCGCCGACGACCATAAACGAAGAAAATATTCAATAGTGAAAAAGGCAATACTAAAGACTTCAAAGACATGAAACTGGGCGTGGAACGCCTCGTGTAAGTCACTTACCGATTCCAAGATGACAGCAATAACATTTGCGATGACAAAGCCGATAATAACCAGGTCGCACACCATACTGACACGGTCACCGCCATGGCCCTGACTCAATATTTTCATTGTGCGATTTTGTGCTGATTTATAACTCATCTGAATGCCTTGAAATCAATTTCAGTCGATATGTTAAGCGAATTCAAGTTTGGTTGTGAATTGCTAATTGATGCGAGATTAATGCGAATAGATTGCGGTTGCCAAGGGCTTGTGACAAAACATTACTGGAAATGAAGCTAAACTGTGGGGCCCAAGAGCGCCACTTTGAGCCAAAGGTAAAATAATGAAGATTGCAGACCGTGAAATTGCCTCTCATTTGCCGCCCCTGGTGATTGCCGAAATAGGCATTAATCATGGCGGCGATTTGGCGGTTGCCAAGGAAATGGTGCGCCTTGCGCATAGGGCGGGCTGTGAATGTATAAAACACCAAACCCATTTCATCGAAGATGAAATGACGGATGAGGCAAAGAGCATATTTCCACCCAATGCCGATGTTTCAATTTGGGACGTAATGGCGCGCTGTGCCTTGCCGTGCGACGATGAAGTAGAGTTGATGCGATACACGCAAAGTTTGGGGATGATCTACATCTCAACCCCATTTTCGCGTGCGGCGGCTGATTTTTTGAACGAAATTGGCGTGCCGGCCTTTAAAATTGGTTCTGGAGAGGCTGATAATCTGCCTTTGATTCGCCACATCGCGCGCTTTGGTAAACCTATAATTTTGTCAACGGGGATGCAGAGTATTGAAACCGTCAAAGCGTCCGTCGCAATTTTAGACGCAGCGGAGGTCGAATATGCCTTACTTGAATGTACCAATCTGTACCCTTCACCCCCTGAAATTGTGTCTTTGCAAGGGGTGACTGAGCTTAAACTGGCCTTTCCGCGGGCGGTCGTAGGATTTTCTGACCATTCTATCGGGCCTGAAATGGCTCTGGCTTCGGTCGCCTTGGGCGCTGTAATTCTTGAGCGTCACTACACAGACAGTCGCTACCGAGCTGGCCCTGATATCATCAATTCGATGGATCCGGCCGAGTTACGGTTTTTGATTGACAGATCGAAAGAAATTCACGTTGCGCTGATGAACCCAAAAGAGCGTACCTCGGCGGAAGAGCCTGTTTATCGCTTTGCGCGCGCTTCGATCGTTGCGGATAAAGACCTTCCTGAAGGCCATGTTATCACCGAAGCCGATATTTGGGCCCGGCGGCCTGGCTCAGGCGAAATTGCAGGCTATGATTTTGATAAAGTTTTGGGAAAATGCCTGACCCGCGCTGTAGCCCGCAACACGCAGCTAAAATGGGCTGATTTGGTTTGAGTTTGGCCATAGTAAGGAATGCTGCATTGGGTAGATCTCTTTTGTTCGTTACGGGCACTCGTGCTGATTTTGGTAAGCTTGACCCCCTAGCGCGTGCCGCGTGTGATGCGGGTTTTTTGGTGACTTTTTTTGTTACCGGTATGCATATGATTGAAAAATATGGTCTGACAAAAATTGAAGTGCACCGGACTAAGGGGGTGCAGGTAGCTGAGTTTTCAAACCAAGTGTCTGATGATGGCCAAGATATTATTTTGGCTAAAACTGTCATGGGATTTTCTAAATATATCAAAGAACATAAACCCGATTTAGTGGTGGTGCATGGTGATCGTATCGAAGCACTTGCCTGTGCTTTAGTGTGTGCCACCAATTATATTCGCTCAGCCCATATTGAGGGCGGCGAAGTTTCGGGCACGATTGACGAGATTTTTCGCCACTGCAATACCAAGCTTGCCGCCACACATTTTGTGTCGTCTGACGCCGCAGCCAAGCGCGTTCAGGCCCTAGGTGAACCTTTGGACAGCGTGCATGTGATCGGATCACCTGAGCTTGATTTTCATGCGGCGCCTTCGGGGGTCAATATCACTGAAGTGAAAGATTATTACGATATCGCCTTCGATGATTACGGGATTTGTATTTTTCATCCTGTGACATCCGAAGTGGGTACGATGGGTCGGCAGGCTCGAGCGTTGTTTGACAGTTTACAAAAATCTGAACGGAACTTCGTGCTGATAGCACCAAATAATGATCCCGCCAGCAATCAAATTTTTGACGTGATCAACGGACTTGACCCACGCCAATTCCGCCTGCTTCCATCGATGCGTTTCGGGCATTTTTCTGAATTGATGAAAAACGCCAGTGTGATGATTGGCAACTCTTCTGCTGGTGTGCGCGAGGCACCGTTCTTGGGGTTGGCGTCACTCGATATTGGCACACGCCAAACAAACCGTGCGAACGCCCCTTCATTGCGTGCGGCCAAGGCCGAGGACGCCACCGCCATTGCCACCTTTTTGGGAGAGGAATGGGGTAAGTCCTATCCGCGCCACATGGGTTTCGGCCAAGGCAGTGCCGCACAGCGGTTCGTTGACATTATATCGGATGCTAGTTTTTGGACGGTATCGCTGCAAAAAGAATTTCGCGATTTTGAAAGCTAAACCTTTTAACCTACCTCCGTAGAATATCTGACAACTTCAGTCTAAATGCCTTGAACAAACTGCAATCCGAAGGTTTTAGACAGCGGCAAAAGATTAAAGGTGATCAATATACGCATTTGAATTTCACTTTTTACCATGCACAAATTTAATGCAATCACCGACCTTATGTAAGTTTTCAATACCAAAGAGTACTTATTTTAAGGGTTGGTTTGGTTTTTAGCTTGGCCGACTGATCGAAAACCCCACTTTTTGAGCGGGAGTAATGACCAAGGTTTCTCATCATCAAAAAATCGTGTATTTGACCCTTCAAACACGCCAGTCGAATCTGTCCGCACAGCGCCAAAGGCTATCCAATGATAAAGACCCCTTACTATCTGATCGATAAATCCAACCTTTTGAATAATATGGAAAAGGTTGCGTGGTTGCGTTATAATTCAGGGGCTAAGGCATTGCTGGCGCTGAAATGTTTTGCGGCCTGGTCGGTGTTTGACTTTATGGCCGATTATATGGATGGCACAACCTCGTCTTCGTTGTTCGAAGTAAAGCTGGGGCGTGAGAAATTTAGGGGTGAAACCCATGCCTATTCTGTGGCCTGGGCACCTGATGAAATGGCCGAGGTTTTGGCCTCGTCTGACAAGGTGATTTTCAATTCTATTGGCCAACTGAACCGCTATGAGGCTCAGGCGCGTGGACATATTAGGGGCTTGCGGGTTAATCCTGGGGTTTCGACTTCGACCTTTGATTTGGCTGATCCGGCGCGGTCTTTTTCGCGTTTGGGAGAACATGATCCAGCAGCGATTGAGCGAGTTTGTGATCTGATTTCTGGCTTTATGTTTCATAACAATTGCGAAAATGACAATTTCGAACGGTTTGACGAGATGTTGAACCTGATAGAAAATCGCTTTGGGCATCTCATAAGAAAGATGCAGTGGATCAGTTTGGGTGGCGGCATCCATTTTACAGGGGCCAATTATCCGCTGACGCTTTTGGCCGAAAGACTGAAGCGCTTTTCTGCCGAGTATGGCGTGCAGCTTTACCTCGAACCTGGGGAAGCAGCGATCACAAAATCCACCACGTTAGAACTGACAGTGCTTGACACGCTTCACAATGGAAAGAACTTGGCCATAGTAGACAGCTCGGTTGAAGCTCATATGCTGGACCTTCTGGTCTACCGCGAAAGCGCCAAAATGGCCCCAAACTGTGGCACGCAGGAATGGATGATCTGTGGAAAATCCTGTCTTGCAGGCGATATTTTTGGAGAATTTCGCTTTGAAGCGCCTTTGGTGGCTGGCCAACGTCTGTCGATACAAGATGCGGCTGGATATACAATGGTAAAGAAAAATTGGTTTAACGGTTTGCAAATGCCGTCGATTGCGGTTCGCGAATTAGACGGGTCTGAACATTTAGTCCGAGCCTTCACTTACAATGATTTCGTTGCAAACCTGTCTTAAAAATTCTAAGTTATTTCATTAAAGGGAGTTTCACACTTCATGAAACGCACTGTCCTTATTATCGGCGCTGGCGGCGTGGCACGGGTCGTAGCGCATAAATGCGTGCAAAATAATGACGTTTTAGGCGATATTCACATCGCAAGCCGTACCATCACCAAATGTGACGCTATTGTTTCCAGCATTATTGAAAATGGTAGTTTCAAAACCGATGCAGCCCTAACCGCCCATGCCATAAATGCTATGGATATCGAGGCTGTTGCGGCTCTCATTCGCAAGACAGGTGCGCAAATTGTAATAAATGTAGGATCTCCATTTGTGAATATGTCTGTGCTTGAGGCCTGTATTGCAACCGGGGTTGCCTATATGGACACTGCAATCCACGAAGACCCAGGTAAAATCTGCGAAACTCCACCATGGTATGGCAATTACGAATGGAAACGCCGCGACCTTTGTAAAGCAGCCAATGTAACTGCGATTTTGGGCATTGGTTTTGACCCAGGCGTGGTCAATGCCTTTGCCAAATTTGCGATTGAGTCCTATTTGGATGAGGTCACCTCTATAGATATCGTCGATATTAATGCGGGCACGCATGGGGAATGGTTCTCGACTAACTTTGATCCCGAAATCAATTTTCGAGAATTTACCGGCACAGTTTATTCGTGGCAAAAGGGGGCCTGGCAATCTAATAAAATGTTTGAAGTGGGAAAAACATGGGATCTACCCGTCGTTGGAGAGCAAAAGGCCTATATGACCGGTCATGATGAGGTACATTCTTTGGCCACCCATTACCCCCAAGCCGATGTGCGCTTTTGGATGGGATTTGGCGATCATTACATCAATGTTTTTACGGTGCTGAATAATCTAGGCCTGCTTTCAGAACAGCCTGTAAAAACTGCTGAAGGGCTCGAAGTTGTGCCCCTAAAGCTGGTCAAAGCTGTCTTGCCAGACCCTGCAAGCCTTGCGCCACAATATAGTGGCAAGACCTGCATTGGGGATGTGGTCAGGGGCACGAAAAATGGCACAGATGTTGAAGTCTTTGTCTATAACATTGCAGACCATAAGGAGGCGTATGATGAGGTGGGCAGCCAGGGTATTTCCTATACGGCTGGCGTACCGCCTGTTGCTGCGGCCATGTTAATCGCCAATGGTACTTGGGATATTGGTCGAATGGTAAATGTTGAAGAGCTTGACCCCAAGCCCTTCTTTGAAGTTCTTGACCGCATTGGCCTGCCAACTCGCGTTAAAGACGTCGCCGGCGATCGGGCCTGGAATGAATGATTGTTTCTAGTGCGCAGCTTTTGGGCTTCTATTCGATTTTGCTGATCTGATAGATAGATTTTGCTAACCAGTCTTGATTTATCTCAACTCCCCAGCCGGGTGCGTCGGTTACGCGGGCCTGACCATCCTCAATTTGATAGGGAGAATTGACAAAAAGTCCGTCTTGCCAAGGATAATAATCGAGACCTTCAATCGAAAATTCTAGATATTTTCCTGCGTTGGGAATGGCTCTCAACAGATGCATTGTGAAAAGCGTAACCATCGACCAGTTGGCGCAGTGCGGTGTCACTGACAGCCCTGCCTTGCGGGCCATTTCAACCACCTGGAGGGTACGGCTGATGCCACCCAAATAAAGAATATCTGGCTGCACAATGTCTACCGCGCGCATATCAATCATACGCTGCCATGTCGGTAGATCGCAATCTTGCTCGCCCCCTGTCACGTCGATCGATAAGGCGTCCGTTACTTCCTTAGTTTGCTCTAACTCCCAGTATGGGCAGGGCTCTTCATAATGGCAAAAGCCATGATCTTGCAGCATATGCCCCACTTCAATAGCGCGTTTAGGGGAATAGCAACTGTTGGCATCGATCAAAAGATCCACCCCATCGCCCAGTTCCCGTCGCATGATGGGAATAATTTCTTCGGTGCGGCCTGGCCATTCGTCCTGGTCTCGCCCTACCTCGGACCCGGCGCGCATCTTAAAGGCATCAAAACCTTGGGCATCGCGAAAATGTTTCAAGCGCGCGGCTTCGCTTTTAGGCGTGATGTCTCTTTTCATAGACGAGGCATAGGCCCTTATAAGTCCTGCCGACCCGCCCAGCAGCGCCGCTACAGGCTTATTTTGATCTTTACCGCGCCAATCCCAAATGGCTGTATCAAGACCCGCAAGCGCGCGGCACAGGTAAGAGCCAGGGAATTTATGCTCACGCTCGGTCACACTATCGAGCAGATCGTCAAGATTTGTCGTGTCTTTGTCCAGTGTCCATGGTGCGACTTGGCGGTGTAAAACCTGACAGGTGATGTCAGAATGATAGGTTGCAACCTGGCCCCAACCGTGCGTACCATCCTCGGCGGTGATGCGCACAAAACCCACTTCTTGAGTAGTAAAAGTTTCAATGGATTTGATTTTCATCTGACGGCCCATTCCAAATACCAATTTTTATTAAGTAAAGGTTAGGAATTTTTGTTCCAAGGTATTCCTTGAAAACCGACCAAGTTGTGCCACCCACGACATTGGCCGCACAGCTCACTTACCAATTTCTTAAAGGTTGGTCAAGCTTGTACGACTTGGCGAAGGTCGAGTATAATAAAAGTGTAAAAAATAAGGAGCACTATTCTTTAGGACCACTTTAGGACCCGCTTTTATCGAAACCCACCCAAAACTGTCACAGTCAGACTAAAAGGAATACTTGCCATGGATCAGATTTGGGGAAGAATAACCTGATGAATGAAGCAACGCCTCCCTGTCCCAAGGGTGTCCTTCACGGTGCGAAAGGAATCTACTTCTATAAGCGGAATGCCCCCAAAGAGCTTATCCAAGTGATTGGCAGAGATGGCCTCACTTGCCTTTCCACATCTAGAGGTGGTTCAAATCCAAGATCGAGCAGTGGCGTTTTGTGAGGCGCTTGCTGAACTATCGCGTGAATGCCGTCTGCCTCAGCGGCTAAGTGACATGAATATTACTGAAGACTGGCTACCCCGTCTTGCCAGAGACGCGATGAACCAGGGGAGGCTCTTGGTCAACAACCCACACCCAGTTTTAGAAGCTGACGCGTTGGCTATTTATAGGGCCGCCTTCTAGCTTTTTTAGGAAATTAAAATGCCAACAGTTTTCCATGCCAGTGGTTCTTCTGGGCTTTAGTTTGATTATGGACGAAACCTTGAGGGTCATTTTGGTAACAGAGATCCAAAATCAGATTTGTCATTCCCGTCTTTCGGTTTGCAATGTGACTTCGCTAATTGTTATGGTCTAAGCCTGTGTAGGTATTAGTGTTTCACTTAGCCTTGCAACTTTGCTGTTACCCATAAGTTTGGTAGCGCTACCTATTCACGGTATGAATTCCATTTGACAAGTCGGTATCTGGTACCAAGAAGCCCAATCTCAACTTCTTTTCAAAAAAATATGGAAAGCAAAATAAGAAAATTAACAGTGAGGTCCAATTTGGGATTATCTTAAGCGGTGCTGTCACTTTCAGGCATATCTGCTCCGTGCAAAAAAGATTAATAACTATCATATTTTTGTAGAGATGGGTGCTATAATCGAACTAGTGCACCCAGATTTTCAATGGATATTGAATTAAAAGTAAAGTTAAAAATCAATAGTTTTATATCTATATGAGCTTGGTATGTATAAAAGCAGGCTAATCCGTTAATAATTTAGAGGAGAAATTATGGTCTGTTTTAACACATACATACAGTGCCAATTTTTACTCAGGCGCATATAACTTTTCACGCTAATTGGTTAAAAATGACGAAAAAAAATTATTACAATAGATGCATAAACTTGTTACGGCCTTTGAAAGGCAAGCAAAATAATAAAATGGCGATAGAAAATGAAGACAACCTTGCGTAAAAAACCTCTTGCGGTAGACTTAGATGGAACTTTAGTCCACACGAATATGCTGTTGGAAAATATTATTTCAACCGTAGTGCGTGCGCCACTCAAGTTTTGCTTAGCACTGATGGCCCTTAAAAGAGGTAAGGCCGCGTTTAAAGCGTTTCTTGCACAAAATCTGGAATTTGACCCTGAAGTACTGCCCTATAATGGAGCGCTTTTGGATCGCTTACGCCAAGAAAATGACCGCGACCTTATTTTATGCACCGCATCAGATAAGGTAATTGCCAGCAAAATCGCTGAGCATTTGGGTATTTTTAAAGATGTGATGGCCTCGGATGGTCAAGTAAACTTGGCACAGAAAAAAAAGGCTGATGCTCTGGTGGCGCGGTTTGGGCCGCGCGGATTTGATTATGTGGGCAACTCGGCTGATGATCTGCTCGTTTGGGCAGAGGCCGATCGGGCTTGGGTGGCAAATGCTACAGGGCGGGTTTTGGCGCGGGCAAAAGCTCAGGGAAATGTTGACAGGGTGTTTCCAGTACAAGAAAATACATTAAAAACATGGCTTAAAGCATTGCGCGTGCATCAGTGGATTAAAAATATTTTGGTATTTTTACCTTTGGCTGCCGCTCATGAGTTTTCTGATACAAGCCTACTTTTCTATACCTTCATAGGGTTTTTCGTCTTTAGCTTAACTGCTTCTGGTGTGTATGTAGTGAATGATCTGATCGATCTTTCCGCCGACCGCAGTCATCCGACGAAACGCCTGCGTGCCTTTGCGGCTGGTCGAATTGGCATCATTACAGGCATCTTCCTAGCCATAATGCTGTTTGGCACGGGGCTTTATTTAGGCACCTTTTTGCAAGCGCAATTTCTATTTTGGTTACTAATTTATATATTTTTAACAACAATTTACTCCCTTTGGTTGAAGAGATTGGTGTTGTTTGACTGCTTTGCTTTGGCATCGCTTTACACTATTCGCATCATGGCGGGTGGTGGGTTGCTGGTGCAATCGGTGTCTTTGTGGCTGATTTGTATTTCATTATTTTCGTTCATGTCTTTGGCCTTTGTGAAAAGATACGCCGAACTTTTGGAGAATAAATCTATAGGTAAAGGAAATCTTAAGGGGCGTGGGTATCATGTGACAGATGGGCCCATCATTATGATTTTGGGGATTGCGTCGGGCTATGCGGCCGCTGTTATCATGGGGCTTTACATCAACAGTGCGGTGGTACGGCAGATGTATAATTCACCCGAAATCATTGCGCTGACCATTCCCGTTCTTTGTTTTTGGAACAGTTGGATCTGGTTGAAAGCCTCGCGCGGGGAGATGCATGAAGATCCCGTGATGTTTGCGATTAAGGACAGGTTAAGTCTCTTTTGCGGGGCTATTTTTGGGGCTATTTTAATCATAGGAGCTACCCTTTGATGTTAGAACAGGCCCTAGGATCGTGGGGCCAGCTTGACGTCAGATTGCGTAAAGTTCAAGCCATAACGCGTACGGGTTTGCCGGCACTGGCAAAAGGTGAGACGGCGTTAGCCTATGGGCTTGGGCGGAGTTATGGCGATTCCTGTCTGACCGATCATGGCACCTTATGGCTCACCAATGGGCTTGACCACTTTTTGGCATTCGATCCTGAAAGTGGTGTCTTGCAGGTCGAAGCGGGCGTCACTTTGGCGCAAATTCAAGATATGATTGTGCCAAAAGGCTGGTCTTTAGCCGTTGTGCCAGGCACAAGATTTGTTACCGTAGGTGGCGCGATTGCAAATGATATTCATGGTAAAAACCATCACCAAGCCGGCAGTTTCTGCGATCATGTGTTAGAGATTGAGCTTGCCCGCACAGACGGTGAGTATATCACCTGTGGCCCCAATCAAGAGCAAGGCTGGTTCGCGGCAACGGCGGGTGGCTTGGGCCTTACTGGCATTATTTTGCGCGCTAGTTTGCAACTGCGCGCACTACGCGGCCCATGGCTTGACATTGAAACGGTCCCCTTTCAGGGATTGGACGCATTTTTCGAACTTGCCGACCACTCGGCACAAGTTTGGGAAAATACGGTGTCCTGGATTGATTGTCTGTCGGGTGAAGAGCCAAATGGTATTTTTATGCGCGCCAATCCTGCCGTTGACCAAAGAGGGACACCAACTGCGCAGGTGGCAAAATCTGTTCCGTTTACGCCGCCTATTTCTTTGATCAATAGGCTTTCATTGCGTGCATTTAACGCTTTATATCTGCATCTTGGGCGGCGCAATGCGGGATCAAAACGTTTGGATATAACTAGTTTTCATCATCCACTTGATGCACTGGAGTTCTGGAACCGTATCTATGGACCGCGGGGTTTTTATCAATATCAATGTGTTATACCCAATGCGAACCGCGCTCAGGCGATAAAAGCCCTGTTGCGCCAGATCAAGTGGTCGGGGCAGGGCTCTTTTCTTGTTGTGCTTAAAACCTTTGGCGCGCACGCATCTATGGGCATGATGAGCTTTCCAACCGAAGGCGTTACCTTGGCACTTGATTTTCCAAATTGTGGACCCCGCACAACTCAGTTGTTGACACGACTTGACCAGATAGTGGGTGAAGCGGGCGGTCGCCTTTACCCCGCCAAAGACGCGCGCATGGGGCCCGAACTTTTACGCATGGGCTATCCGCGCTTGGGAGAGTTCTTAAAATATCGCGATACGGGCCTGTCTTCGAATATGTCTCGCCGCCTGTTAGGAGAGTAATGTGACCCATAAAATTGTTATCATTGGCGCGACTTCAGGTATAGCCGAACATTGCGCGCGCCTATGGGCCATGCAAGGAGCGAAGGAGTTTTTGCTTATTGGTAGGAGCAAAGTACGGCTTGATCGCATTGCCACTGATTTGAGTGTCAGGCTTGGCGGCGTACTGCCAAAGGTCATCACTCATGGTGATCTTACACCCGCGGAATGCACCACTTTGATTACGGCCGCCAGGAAGGACGGTCCTCCCGATATAGTGTTAATCGCACATGGCTTTTTGCCTGATCAAAAAGCCTGCCAAGGTAACCTTGCCAACTTGGAAGCGGCCCTTTTGGTCAATGGCCAATCTGTGTGCCTATTGGCCGAAGGTTTTGCCGCCCATATGCAAGACGGCGCGGTGCGCTCGATCGTGATTTTAGGATCGGTCGCGGGCGATCGTGGACGCAAATCAAACTACGCTTATGGTGCGGCCAAGGGCCTTGTTGAGCGCTTTGCCCAAGGATTGCAGCACCGCCTAAGCCATAAAAAGTCGGCCCTTATTGTGACATTAGTCAAGCCTGGCCCCACGGCCACTGCCATGACTGCACATTTGGAGCAAAAAAAACTTGCCAAGCCTGAAGATGTCTCTGCCCAAATAATAAAGGCCGTTAAGGCGCGCCGTCTTGTGGTTTATGCCCCCGCTAAATGGGCGCTGATTATGATGGTCATTCGCCATTTGCCCAGTTTTATATTTCATAAGATAGATTTTTAAGATGAACAGTATAAAAGCGAATATTCTAACCTGGATATCTGCCATCTTGGCTGCATTGATTGTTTTGACGACTTCAATCTATGCTATCAATAGTTCCACCAGTGTTCCCTATTGGGACATGTTTGATGGAAATTTAGATTTTTACTGGAAGTTTTCCGAAGGCGATTGGGGCGCTCTTTGGCAGCAACATAATGAACATCGCATCGTTTTGGCAAAATTGCTATTTTTGATTGACTTTTCGCTAGCACGCGGAACTACCACCTTTCTTCATGTCATGAACTTGGTCCTTGCGAGTATGTGTGGCATTGTGATGATCCTTTTTGCGCGTGATACGATGAAGGTTGATTGGTTTTCAACCATGCCACTTGTGATCATCGGGCTGAGTTTTTCGATTCAACAGAAAGAAAATTTTACGAATGCCTTTCAAAGCCAATTCTTCTTAGCCAGCCTTTTACCATTGGTCGGACTTTATTTTGCTCACCGATCAGTCAAACAGCAAAAGGGAACTAGCCGTAATTTTGCCCTAGCGGCAAGTATGGGCCTGGCATCAAGTTTGGCAATGGCAAATGGTATTTTGGCACTGCCAGTTTTGACTGTATATGCCTTGCTGATGCGCATGAGTTGGACGCGCATAGCGGTTCTGTCAGGCTTGTCACTCGCAACTATTTCCATTTATTTTTATGGACACCATTCCATCCCTGGACACACCCCTATTTTAGATTCGCTTCAAAAACCTTTTGAGTTATTGCGCTATGTTGTGATTTACATGGGTCATAATAGCCTTTTGGGATTTATTGTACTTGTTGCCGAAGTAGCCGCACTTTTTATCTTTATGCCACGGGGCAGGGCCGCAAGCGGTGAAATCGCTTTGGTGGGCTTTGTTGGCTTTGTGATCATGACCGGCGCAATAACGGGTCTTGGGCGATTGCACTTTGGTTTAGAGCAGGCAAGGTCATCGCGTTATTTAACTCCAGTTTTTGCAGCCTATGGATCATTGATCATCCTTTATGCGCCCAGTTTTCTGAATTGGACGGTGGGCCAAGGTTGGTTGAGCAAAACTAACCCCAAGGTTTTAGGGGTTATTGCCTTAACTGTTTTGGCTGTTGGTCAAGGCCCTGCCCTGAGAGTTATGCCAGAGCGCAATTACAACCATATGCTAGGCGCTTTGGCGCTCGAACTTGGGCTGGCTGATCAAGCAACAGTGAACAGCATCTATCCAAATGCCGAGCATGCCTTAAAAAAATCGACCCAAGCTCGGACAACCCCGCTGATGATTTGGGCTATGGAGCCAATCCGAAATGCGCGCACGTTGATTGGAACCACAATGTCCATGCCCGCATCCACCGCCTGCCATTTAGCTGCTGATAAAGTAACACCTATTTCAACCTCAGATGAGATGTTGCGGGTTGATGGTTGGCTCGGCCTCCCCTCGGAGCGGGAAACGCTTGTCTATCTGACGGATGAAGTGGGTAAAATTTATGGGGTTGGGCTGATCGGACGCAACAGAGAAGAGGTCAGAAAAGTTTATCCTGACTTAGATCAATACCGTGGATTTAGCCTTTATGCGCTGACTGCCTTGCCTGACGCAAAATTATATATTGGCACCGACAAGGCGCGCTGCCCTCTGCCTAAAATTGGAACGTCAGGATGACCAAAAATCCCGAAAATGATTTTGGCGCTGCTCCAATCATTTTGCCCGGTGGCGCGGGGTTAGTAGGCCAGAATCTTGTGCCTAGGCTTAAGGCCGCAGGGTTTTCGCATTTGGTGGTCATTGATAAACATGTCAAAAACTTAGAGATTTTGCACCAATTGCACCCTGACATCATGGTGATCGAAGCCGATTTGGCCGAAAGTGGCCCATGGCAACAGGCCTTTGCTGGGGCGCGCGGCGTGGTGATGTTGCAAGCGCAAATTGGGGGTATTTTCGAAAATGCATTTTTGCGTAACAATATTTCTTCCACCGAATTGATTTTAGAGGCCATCCGCCTCTATCAAGTGCCGCAACTGATCCATGTAAGTTCTTCGGTGGTTAATTCTGTGGCAGATGATTTTTACACGCGCTCGAAAATCGTCCAAGAAGAAATCGTTTTGCAAAGTGAAATTGCGGCCACTATCTTGCGGCCAACGTTGATGTTTGGCTGGTTTGACCGCAAACATTTAGGTTGGCTTTCGCGGTTTATGCGCAAAATGCCCGTTTTTCCTATCCCGGGTTCAGGGCGTTATATGCGCCAGCCTTTGTTTGTGGGGGATTTTTCTAATATCATTCTGTCATGTCTGCAAAGGGGTGGACCGATTGGGACATTCAATATTTCTGGGCAAGAAAGGATTGATTATATTGATATTATTCGTGCAATGCGCCACAGCCTAAAGATAAGGCGGCTGATATTGATCATTCCTTACTGGCTTTTTTATGGTACCTTAGCCATTTGGGCTCGGTTTGACCGCAATCCACCTTTCACAACTCATCAATTGGCAGCGCTTGTTGCCCCTGATGATTTCGAAGTGATTGACTGGCCGTCGATTTTTGGGGTCAAGGCCACGCCGCTTCCTGACGCCTTTAATGAGACCTTTCGCCATCCGATCTACAGCAAGATCGAATTGGAGTTTTAATGCCAAACAGCCTCAAAATAGCTGTACTTGGAGCGGGCCCCATGGGATTGGCCGTTGCATATCAACTGGTGCGTGAAGGCAAGCAACCCGTCATATATGAAGCCGACGACCGCGTTGGGGGCATGACTGCTTGTTTTGACTTTAACGGCCTGCAGATAGAGCGGTTTTACCATTTTAACTGCATTTCTGACGATGCCTATTTTGAGATTTTGAGGGAACTCGGCTTGATGGATCGTTTGCACTGGGTGTCGACCAAAATGGGCTATTGGTTCAAGGGCGAAGTGCAAGCCTGGGGTAATCCGATTGCGCTTTTAAGGTTTCGTGGCCTCGGCTTAGTGGCTAAGTTTCGCTACGGACTACACGCCTTTTTATGCACTAAACGCAATGACTGGCGCCCACTTGATAAGATAGAAGCTACGGCTTGGATCAAAGATTGGGTCGGGGCTGAAGCTTGGGAAATTTTGTGGAAGCGACTGTTTTATTTTAAATTTTATCATGAATCCGAAAGTCTATCAGCCGCTTGGATTTGGAGTCGCGTGCGTCGCATTGGACGGTCGCGATACAGTATTTTCAAAGAAAAACTTGGCTATTTAGAAGGAGGATCAACTACCTTTCTTGAAGCCATGCGCGCCGACATTGAAGCACGGGGCGGTGTCTTTCACCTGTCATCGAAAATATCGAAAGTTCATATTGAAGGGGGCCGTGTGATTGGCGTGCAAGTAGGCGATGGCCCACTAGAGGCCTATGATCAAGTGATCAGTACTATTCCTTTACCCTATGTGCCGCTACTTATGCCTGACCTTCCAGCTGATATTCTTGCGAAAGTTGCAGCACTGAAAAACGTTGCTGTAGTCTGCGTGATTGCCAAACTAGCAAAAACGGTGACGCAGAATTTCTGGCTGAATGTGAATGATCCCGATATGGACATTCCTGGATTGGTTGAATATTCTAATTTGCGTCCACTAGATCAGACCGTGGTATATGTCCCCTATTATATGCCCGCCGATCTGCCCGCCTTTTCTGAGCCAGATGCCAACTTTATATCCCGTACCAAATCTTATTTGCAGCGCATCAATTCCAACCTAAAAGACAGTGATTTTATAGATATGCGCGCCAGTCGTTATCGCTTTGCCCAGCCTGTTTGTGGACCAAACTTCTTAGATACACTGCCGCCGGCTAAACTGCCAGTCAAAGGGCTTTGGGTAGCAGACACGTCTTATTATTACCCCGAAGATCGTGGAGTTTCCGAGAGCATCCAATATGGCCGCAATTTGGCGCGCGAAGTAATTTTGTCCTGAAAAACCAGCCTAAGCAAAGGATAGGCGTGTGCGTGATCTTATAAAATTTACGGTGGTTGGCGGTTTCGCCGCTATGATCAATGTGCTATGTCGCATAGGCCTTGGTTGGCTGATGCGTTTTGAAGTTGCCGTTGTTTTGGCATATACGGTTGGGATGATGACAGCATATTTTCTAAACCGTCTGGTAGTTTTTACTTCATCTGGTTCGGCTACGCTGCACCAGATGACGCGCTTTGCATTGGTAAATATTCTGGCTTTAGGAGTGGTTCTGGGCGTCAGCGTTGTTCTTTTGCGGGTTGTGTTTCCTTGGCTAAATTTCGACTGGCACGCAGAAACAATCGCCCATGCTGTTGGTGTGGCCAGCCCAATTTTATCCTCTTATATGCTGCACAAACACTATACTTTTCGTTCATGACGCCAAATGGGTGACAATAATAAAATTGGTACAAACTTTCATCAATACCTAGATCAAAACATACAATTACATCATACTTCATTGAGCCCTATAATATACGACCAGCAATGACCAGTTCTTGAGAGTAAGTTCGTATTATTCAGTCCGCCTTTCTTCAAGTACCCCAAGCCGTTCAGCGGCTTTCATTAAGTGGATGCGCATGGCAGTTTATGCAGCGGTTAAGTGCTTTGCAGCGATGGCATCGAAAACATTTTTATTTTCTGTTTGAGCCAGTTCCGCCCGCCACTGATATTTCGAACCGCGCTTACGGCCAGCGGCGATCGATTCGAAGATATTTTCTCCAATAAACGCCACAAAACGCCCAAAATAGGAGTTTCCGAAAGCTCCAGAAATTGCGTGCTGGAACAGGTAATCTTCTTTGATGCCATCTTCGCCACTTTAAATCTAGTGCTTCAGTGCCGTGTCTAATGCAGGTGGTGCCGAAGTAGGGAGCAGGCCATTTTTTTAGAGCTTGAATGTAATCTTTGTAGGCAAGGTTGCCCACGCCTTCTCGTATTTCAGTTTTCATGCGAGCTACAGCATGCTTGGCCATATCCGCAAATTTTCGAGTATTGGCTGGTAGCTTATTTTGAATGCGGACGTCTGTCTCATACTAAAGTCTGAGTGCTGCTTCTCAAGCAGTTTCCAAGTCTAGTATCTTAGCGCTTCTTACGAGCCGTTTGCCATTGGGAAGTGTTAGACGAGCATACCAATTCTCGCTCCCCGCCCTTTTATCAAGCCTTAGTTTTTAGTGTATTTGGATTGATTCTATGCCGTAGCCCACAACCAGATTTTCTTAAGTATCTGTTTTTATGAACTAACGGTGGAAAATAGAAATCTACACCGATATTTTGTGTATGAATTGTGTATAGAAAGTTACGAACAATATCTTGTTGTTGGATGTTATTTTCTTAGAAAACTTACAACATGTTGTGGAGGCGGGTACCGGAATCGAACCGGTCTACTCGGATTTGCAATCCGGTGCATAGCCTGCCTGCCCACCCGCCTAGGTGCCTCAGTTTCCTATAATATGCACCTTCTAGGTGCAAGGGTCCCAGAGCCAAATTCTAAGATACGTAACGATTTTGCCCCCCTTTAGCGGTTAGTTGATTGCCTTGTGTGGTGGCAATTTGTTTTGATGTTCGCGCAGAGAAATATAAATTGCTGAGACAATTAAAATACTAACACCAAAAAATGTATAATAATCTGGAAGGTCACTGAAAAAATACCAACCTAACAGGGTTGCCATGATCATTTCTGTATAGGCAAAAGGCGCCAGTAACGACGCCTCACAATAATCATATGCGCGCACAATCAAATAGTGGCCCGCAACGGCAATGAAGGCCAGAAAGACAAATGCTACCCATTGCATCAGGCTGGGGGGGAGCCAGTAAAAGGTAACGCAGATAGAAACGATGATTGCCCCCATAAGATTGGTTTGAAATGTGGTAACCATGGCATGGTTTTGACCTGAAACGCGGCGTGTCATCAAAATGTAAAATGCCAAACTTGCCCCTGCTGCAAGGGCTAAGATCACGCCTTCATTAAGTGTCTGAAAACCCGGTCTGATGATGATCAATGTGCCAATGAAGCCAATGAATACCGCAGTCCACCGCCTCGGCCCGACATGTTCTTTCAAAACAAAAGGCGAAAGTGCGGTAACAATCAGCGGTTGCACAAAGAAAATGGATAATGTGTCTGCGATCGACATGAATTTCAGCGCAAAGAAAAAGAAAAATGTCGCTGAAATTAAAAAAATGGCTCGAAAACTGTGAAAAATAGGGCGTCGGGGAAGCAGCCCTTTAAAACCAGAGATGCGCGCCGCGAAAGGTAAGGTAATCAGGGCACTAAAGACAATTCTGGCCCAAACAATTTGAATGATGGGAACGTGCTGTTGTCCTAAAAATTTAGCTATCACATCTAAAAATGGCAGCGTTGCCATTGCAGCCAACATTAGGCCGATGCCCGGTAAATTTCGAGCGCCTTGTTCTTTGGCTGTCATTTGGGCGGGCTCCGACCTGTTGTGCTCCATGAGCAACAGTTTGATGCAGTTTTGTAAAGATCATAAGATGCAGACAGTCCAACACTGACCTATTTCTAAATGCCCAAAGCCACACCTTCTTGAATGATGCTCGGGTCATAGGCACTACGGGCAAAAACATCTCGTACCATTGGTTCAAAATACGTAAGGGGTTTTGCTGAATAATCTGGGTCAAAAGAGGATTGATCCCACCGCTCACAAAAGGCCGCGCAGGTATTGAAGCAGGGGTGATCATGAAATTGGTCACGGGCGTTTTCGTCCCATCCATAGTGACGGCCATAGTAAAGCATTTGGAAAATACCGTGATGCTCAACCGTCCATGCTACTTCCCAGCGCACATAAGGACGTATCACTTCAGCCGAAAAACGATCATGGTTTTGTGGCGCAAGTCCGTCGCCAATATCGTGTAGCAAAGTGCCTACGATCCAGTCTATATCAACGCCGTCAGCCTCGGCGCGGGTGGCGGCCTGTAGGCCGTGATCAAGGCGGGTAATTTTGTAGCCTGCGAGCGTGGTTTCTCCCTGGCGTTTTAGCTCAGCCAACACGCGCTCGGCAGTGAGCGCAAGATAGGGTTTTTCCAGTTCATTCAGCAGCGAGTAGTCTTCTCGCGTCCCGTCTTTCATTTGTATAAAACTGACTGTTTTCATGAACTATCTTCTTAGGGTTTTTGCGTACAATTTATATACTAAAATATACTACGATTTAATTCATGCTGAGTACAGCGCCGTGCTGCAAAAAATTATCACATCAAACTCACAGCTTACCAAAACTTAATTTATGCCAATTTTCAATTTTCACCAATTTCTTTTTTTGCGTTATTTGGTCTAAGTGCGCACAGTATCGACCATCAATTGCACATTGTCAGGATTGGCGTCGGGCGTAATACCGTGGCCGAGGTTAAAAATATGTGGACCACCTTTAAAGGCATCAACCACGTCATGGGTGGCTTTAACCAGTGCTTTGCCACCATGAACCATGTGATGAGGCGCCAAATTACCTTGCACGCAACCGTCTGATTGTACATTTTGTGCAGCCCACTGTGGCGTTACTGAATTATCAACTGCCACACAATCCGCTCCCGTTGCCTTCGCAAAGCCGATGTAATTTTGTCCCGCCTCGCGGGGGAAGGCGATGACCGGCACATCCGGGTGGCGGGCTTTCAGTGCTGCGATGATTTTGACCGTAGGTTTAAGTGCAAAGTCCATGAAGTCTTGACCCTTAAGCGACCCTGCCCAACTGTCGAAAAGCTTGACCACCTCGGCGCCCGCGTCGATTTGGGCGCTCAGATAGGCGATGGTTGATTGGGTAATTACATCAATCAAGGCTTCAAAAGCTGGGCGATCGTGGGCGCACAAAAGATGCGCAGGCCCTTGATCAGGTGTGCTGCGTCCCGCAATCATATATGTGGACACCGTCCAAGGCGCGCCAGCAAAGCCAATCAACGTGGTGTCGCGAGGCAAAGCACGGGCTAAAATGCGCACTGTTTCATAAATAGGACCTAGGGTTTCGTGAATATCTGCAACGGGTCGTAGGGCTTTCACCCCCGCCATATTGGTGATGGTTGACAGGCGCGGGCCTTCGCCTGTTTCAAACCAAAGATTGGCACCCAAAGCTTGGGGAACCAGCAAAATATCGGCAAATAAAATGGCCGCATCGAAACCATAGCGGCGAATGGGCTGCAATGTCACCTCGGCCGCAAGATCAGGATTATAGCAGAGCTTCAAAAAATCACCCGCTTCCGCCCGCGTTGCGCGATATTCGGGTAAATAGCGTCCCGCTTGGCGCATCATCCAAATTGGTGGCGTATCAAGGGCTTCACCAGCTAGGGCGCGCAAAATGGATTTGGGCATTAAAATTCCTTTTTGGCCATAAGTTTCTTGCCTTCGCTTGCTTGTCAATAGAGTTTGCGAACTGAGGTTGTCAGATGTTAGAGTGAACAGTAAACATAGAACATGATAGGCATTTATCCCACCCCCGACTATCCTTTGCGTATTGGTACGCGCGGGTCCCCGCTCGCTTTGGCGCAGGCGCATGAAACCCAAAGGCGTTTGGCTGCAGCCCATAGTCTGCCAAGTGGTGCCTTTGAGATTGTGGTGATCAAAGTCTTGGGCGATCAAATTTTGGATCGCGCGCTCAAAGATATTGGTGGCAAAGGTCTGTTCACGCGTGAAATTGAACAGGCCTTACTCGCGGAAACGATCGACATTGCTGTCCATTCAATGAAAGATATGCCCACGCTGCAACCTCAAGGTCTGATGCTTGATTGCTACTTGCCGCGCGAGGATATGCGGGATGCCTTTGTATCACCCCAAGTAACGCGGCTGGGCGATTTGCCGCAGGGAGCTGTGGTGGGATCATCCTCTTTGCGACGGCGTGCGCAATTGGCATATCACAGGCCTGATCTCATTTTGGTTGAGTTTCGTGGCAATGTGCAAACGAGGCTGAAAAAGCTAGAGGACGGCGTGGCCCAAGCTACCTTTTTGGCACAAGCAGGGCTGAACCGCTTAGGCATGAGCCATGTGGCGCAATCCGCCATCTCAGTCGACAAAATGCTGCCAGCCGTGGCACAGGGTGCCATTGGGATTGAGCGGCGCCAAGGTGATATGCGTATTCAAGAGCTGCTTGTCCCTATCCATGACGTGGTAACAGGCCATCAATTGACTGCGGAGCGCGCCTTTTTGCTGACGCTAGACGGATCATGTCAAACCCCGATTGCAGGCTTAGCAATGTTACAAGATGGTCGGCTGTGGTTGCGCGGGGAAATTTTGCGACCTGATGGATCAGACATGATCAAAGGCGAAGTGCGTGGGCCTGTGGGTGAGGCCGCCGCCATGGGCGTTGAGTTGGCCAAACAGCTTTTGGTCCAAGCTGGCGCGGGGTTTTTTGATCTGGGAAAAACCTAAACCTTATCTCTGTGAAAGCCAGGCGGCCACTTGGGGGCCTAGAACTTTGATAATTTGTGCCACGCCTTTGGGGTTTGGGTGGATGGAATCGGTTTGCATGAAGTGGCGTAAAGCATAGGCAAAACCTTGCCCTTGCAGAGGCGCCAAAAGTGGTGTGGCCAGAGTGATTTCATGCGCCGCCGCGAGGGCTGGAAAAATTGCGTCAAATTCGGCTTGATAGGCTGGTCCATAATTTGCGGGGGCCGCCATAGGCACCAGTAAAACAGGTGCACCTTTGGCGCGCGCTTTTGTGATGATACCATCAAGATTGGCCCTTGATATGGCAGGCGAAAGCCCCCGTAACAGATCATTGCCGCCTAAAATAATCATGATAGCGCTTACATCTTCGGTTAAGGTCCAGTCAATTCGCCCAAGACCGCCTGCGGTTGTATCGCCCGAAACACCAGCATTGATAATATTGACTTGGGTTTCATGGGCGATGAGCCAATTTTGCAATTGAGGCACCAATCCGTCCCCCGCCATCAGGCCATAGCCTTGGGTTAAGCTGTCGCCAAAAGCAACTAAGTTGGGAACTTCGCGGCTCAGGGCGGCTGAATTTAGTCCCCACAGGAAAAAGACTGCAAGAATGACATTGCGATTTTCCCGCATCGCCCCATATCTAATTAGAGAGAAAAGCGTTGAAAGTTTATTCATGTCAAAACCAATCCTATCATTGCGTGATGTTTCTCTAACATTGGCGGGAAATGCAGGCCCCGTCCAGATTTTACATGAGATAAATCTGGAAATCCATGCTCAAGAAACAGTAGGTCTAGTGGGACCTTCTGGATCAGGGAAGTCTTCGCTTTTGATGTTGATGGGTGGGTTAGAGCGTGCGACCAGTGGCCATTTGCAGGCAATGGGCTATAATCTAACAGAACTTGACGAGGACGCGCTTGCAGCTTTTCGATTGCAAAATATGGGTGTGGTCTTTCAGTCCTTTCATTTGATACCTACGTTGACGGCTCTAGAAAATGTTGCACTACCGCTTGAATTGGCAAGCGTGAAGGATGCTTTCGTGCGTGCGCGCGCCGAATTGGTTGCTGTGGGACTTGAAGGTCGTGCTGATCATTACCCAAGTCAACTGTCAGGTGGCGAGCAACAGCGGGTCGCATTGGCGCGCGCCGCTGCGCCGCGCCCCAAAATACTTTTGGCGGATGAGCCTACAGGCAATCTTGACGGTTCAAGCGGTGATGCAATTATGGATTTGTTGTTTGGCCTGCGCGATAGTTTTGGCGCTACCTTGATTATGGTTAGTCATGCCCCAGAGCTTGCAGCCCGTTGCAGCCGCGTAATCCGTCTGCGCGATGGCCGTCTTGACGATGTGGGATGACTTTATGATTCCTGCGCTTGCATTCAAATTGGCACTTCGCGAATTGCGTGGCGGTCTGCGTGGGTTTCGCATTTTTTTACTATGTTTGATGCTGGGCGTTGGGGCCATTGCCGCTGTGGGACTGGTACGCTCTGCAATTGAAAGCGGACTGACAGAGCAAGGCTCAGCGCTTTTAGGTGGTGATGCTGCTCTTAAATTCACCTATCGTTTTGCGAATGAAACTGAAAAGGCATGGATGGCGCAGCAGGCCATTAGCATTTCAGAAATTGTTGATTTTCGCTCCATGGTGGTTGTGGGGGATGAAACGGGGCTCACACAAATTAAAGCGGTGGACAATGCCTATCCTTTGGTCGGCACGGTCGGTCTTGACCCTGCCATCCCGCTGTCCCAGGCACTGGGAATGCAGGGAAATCTTCCAGGTGCGGTGATGGACTCGGTTTTGGCCGATCGGATGGGCCTTAAAGTTGGACAGACTTTTAGACTTGGCACCAAAAGCTTTATTTTGACAGCAATTTTGATCCAAGAGCCTGACAATGCCACTACGGGATATTCTCTTGGTCCCCGTACGTTACTTTTGCGCGAGATGCTTGAAGGTTCCAGCCTTCTGCAAGACGGCACATTGTTTGACAGCTCTTATCGACTTTTATTGCCACCAGCTGCGGACCTTGAAAAATTTAAGGGTGTGGTTGAGCAGCGTTGGGAAGATGGTGGGGTGCGCTATTCTGACAGTCGGCGCGCAGCCCCGGGCGTTGAACGTTTTGTCGATCGCATGGGATCATTTTTGGTGCTTGTGGGCCTTGCGGGCTTGGCGGTGGGCGGTGTTGGTGTCGCGTCTGCGGTCAGGGCTTATTTAGAAGGTAAGATTGCAACTATTGCTACTCTTAAGACATTAGGCGCATCAGGGCGTTTGATTTTTCAAATCTTCCTAATCCAGATAGGATTTTTGGCTGGATTTGGTGTGGCACTTGGGCTTGGCCTAGGCGCTTTTTTACCCCTGATTGCAGAGCCCTGGATCGCGGCCACTTTACCTTTTCCCGTGGCGTTCAACCTTTTCCCAAAGCCATTGGCTGAGGCGGCTTTTTATGGGATTACAACAGCTTTTTTATTCACATTTTGGCCCTTGGCACGGTCGGGAAAGGTTCGTGCTGCAGCGCTTTATAGGGGCATGGGTGGTTTGGTTCGTCCAGCTCCCAAAGATATTTTAATACTTTTAACTTTGGCCCTAATTTTGGTGGGTGGCGCCGTTTACTTTTCGGGTGCGCCAACGCTGGCCCTTGGAGCGGTAGGCGGCATTATAGGCGCCTTGCTGGTGCTTTTAGCGGCGTCTTTGGGTATCGTTGGTGCGGCTAAATTTGCTGTGCAGCTTTCATGGTTTCGTGGCCGGCCCGCACTGCGCTTGGCCTTCGCTGCGACGGCAGGACGAAAGAGCGAAAGTATGGCCGTGATGCTGTCTTTGGGGCTCGGCCTCGCGGTTTTGGCTTCGGTTGGTCAGATTGATTATAATTTACGCGCAGCAATTGAGCGTGATCTTCCGGAGCGTGCGCCATCATACTTTTTTGTGGATATTCAAAAAAATCAGATCGATGGTTTCCTGGCGCGACTACGCGATGACGGCCAAGTATCTAAAGTCGAATATGCCCCCATGCTGCGCGGCGTTATAACCCAAATCAACGGAAAGCCCGCCCGCGATGTAGCGGGGGAACATTGGGTGGTCCGTGGTGACCGGGGCCTGACATTCGCAGCTAGCCTGCCCAAAAGCACAACGCTGACGGAAGGAATTTGGTGGCCTGCAGACTATTCAGGTCCACCCCAGATGTCTTTTGCAGCGGAAGAAGCGCAGGAGATTGGCCTCCAATTAGGTGACAGTATAACCGTAAATATTTTGGGCCGTGATATAACCACTCAAATCACCAGCTTTCGAGAAGTGGATTTTTCATCAGCTGGAATGGGCTTTGTGATGTTGCTCAATCCAGCTGCAATTGCAGCTGCACCCCACACCTATATCGCGACCGTTTATGCTGAACAGTCAAGCGAAGCCACCATATTACGTGACTTGCATCGCGCCTATCCAAATATCACCGCAATCCGAATTCGCGATGCCATCGCGCGTGTTGGCCAAGCGCTCAGCGCTATAGCTACCGCTACGGCTTGGGCCGCAGCAGCGACACTGGTCACGGGATTTATCGTGCTGATAGGGGCCGCTGCGACAGGGGAAAGGCAACGCACTTTTGAGGCGGCGGTTTTAAAAACATTGGGTGCCAAAAGAGGTTTGATTTTGCGAAGTTTCGCTGTGCGCTCGGTACTATTAGGGGCATCGGCTGGTACGGTAGCCGTTTGTGCGGGCGGCTTGGGTGGCTGGGCTTCGATGCATTTTGTGATGGAGGCCCCTTTTGTTTTTGAACCCGTATCTGCACTGGCGATTGTGTTTGGTGGAGCCTTGGCCACCTTGCTAGCAGGACTAGCCTTTTCATGGGGCCCGATCAGCACCCGCCCAGCGGGTGTTTTGCGGGCACAAGAGTAACAAAATGCTGCGCAGAGTTTTTGAGATCAAAGAACTTGATGCGTCGCAGCAAGTGATGAGTTGGAAAGGTTGTTTTGCACGAGTTTTTTTCATCATAAATCCAATAATTGCATGGTGTTAACATGCCTCATGCTTTGGCCTACCTTAGGCAGGATTATACGCTGTATTCGTGTTTTGCCCTTCCGCCTGCGCAATACTGAGGGTGGATCGTGACAAAAAAGGTCGCACGAAGCAGTGACAGCGGCTTTTAACAGGGTTATGTGCCACTATCGCAGGTTGAGGGTAAATCATGGCATATTTCTTGGGCGTTGACACGGGGGTACGTATACGGATGCCGTTGTTATTAATCACTCTCAAGAAAAGGTGATTGGAGCGGCCAAGTCCCTTACTACAAGGCCAGATCTTGCGCTAGGCATTGGTCGTGCCATTGATGCGGCCTTGGCCGAAGCCAATCTTAAAAGTGATAAAATCGCGATGGTATCGTTATCGACAACTTTGGCCACCAATGCGCTAGTCGAGGGGCAAGGCGGGCGAGTTGCCCTGATTTTCATTGGATTTGATTCGAGTGATTCTGAGCGCGCTGGCCTCGACCAGGCGTTGGGTACGGATCCTGTGGTGATTTTGACGGGTGGCCATAGCCATTCAGGAACAGAGCTTTGCCCGCTTGATCTTGAAGCGCTTGAAACCCAAGTGCGGGCAATCGCTCCTGAGGTGATGGGCTTTGCCGTTGCCGCCCGCTTTGCAACGCGAAACCCCGCTCATGAAATTATAACACGCGATCTTATTCGCCGCGTGACCGGTCGTCCTGTAACCTGCTCCCATGAGCTTTCGGCCAATTTGAATGGGCCCAAGCGCGCGCTGACGGCGGTATTGAATGCGCGCCTGGTCGGGATGATCGACAGGTTGGTCAGTGCTTGCGAAGACCATTTGAAACAGATTGGTATCAAAGCGCCACTTATGGTCGTGCGCGGTGATGGCGCACTTATATCAGTGGCGGTGGTGCGCGAGAGACCGATTGAGACGATCCTTTCAGGCCCTGCCGCCTCAATCGTAGGGGCGCGATGGCTTACGGGAGCGCAAAATGCCCTGGTGTCTGACATTGGTGGCACCACGACAGACATTGCCATTTTGCGTGATGGGCTGCCTGAAATTGACCCCGAAGGCGCCCAGGTTGGTGGTTTTCGCACTATGGTCGAAGCCGTGGCCGTGCGCACAACGGGCTTGGGTGGCGACAGCGAAGTGCATTTGATTATTGAAGGAATTGAATGCGGCTTGCAACTTGGGCCGCGTAGATTGATTCCCATCTCTTTGATCGCCGTCAGTTATCCCAAAATGGTGCATGATGAACTAGACCGCGCACTTTCAACCGAAGTCATGGGAGAATTTGATGGCAAATTTGTGGTGCCAATGAGCGGACAAACGGGCGGGCTTTCGCCACGCGAAACGGATCTTTTGGCGCGCATTGAAAGGCCCATGCCCCTGGCCGCAGCGCTTAGCTCGCGGATTGAAGTGGCCGCAATGGAAAGGCTTGTGGTGCGGGGGCTAGTGGTGATTTGTGGTGTGACCCCTTCTGATGCAAGTCACATGCTTGGCCGCTTGGCCGCATGGGATGGGGTTGCAGCCGAAAAAGCCCTGCGGCTTTTGGGGCGCAAGCGCAACGGAAATGGCGAGCGCTTTTCAAATGACCCCATGATTTTGGCGCTGAAAATCATCGATCAACTGACCGCGCAAACTGTGGATTGCTTGCTTGAGGCTGCGTTCGCTGAAGATGGCGAATTCGAGAGGCACTCCCCAGCCCAATTGGCGCGCCATATTCTGACTAAAAAAGGTTTAAACCAGCATAAGGGCATTTTTGAAATCAATGCTCGCTTGGGTGTAGCGGTGATTGGGCTTGGGGCGTCGGCAGCTTCTTATTATCAAGATGTTGGTAAGGTTTTGGGCTGCCAAATAATTTTTCCTGAACATGCTGGCGTGGCCAATGCCATTGGGGCGGTTGTCGGGCAAATCAGCCAAAAGGTCAGCGGTCTGGTCTTTGGCCTGAGCGAATCGCGCTTTGCCGCCCATTTGCCAGCGGGGATCGAAATTTTTTCAAACCTTGACAAGGCTTTTGAAGCCATGAACCAAGCCCTGGAATCTGAAGCTGGCGCCCGTGCAATCCGTGCTGGTGTTGAAGAATTTACCCTAACCCAAAGCCGAGACCGCCGTGAAGCGATGATAGAAGGCAAGATGATGTTTGTTGAAGCTACCCTTAGCGTTACTGCTTCGGGGCGACCGCGCATCGTGCCTAGTGGTAATTGATTGATCCATGTGAGTTTTCCCTTGACGGCGACGCTTTGCTTGACTACCCAGCGCGACACAGTGGCGAGGTAGCTCAGCTGGTTAGAGCACACGACTCATAATCGTGTGGTCGGGGGTTCGAGTCCCCCCCTCGCCACCAAAG
>JASDRS010000025.1:0-49449 GCA_041441915.1 Paracoccaceae bacterium
TTTTATCCTTTCGTTGTCTTGCGGCCGCATGCCCATTGTGGGGGCCACCTTGCTGTATCAGCAGATTGGCGGGGCGTTTTGCCCACTCTTGATGCAATCATCATTGAAAGATCGTAAGTAGGATTTACAAGGTAAGAAAGGTATTCGATCAACCAATAGAATTTTGTTGCCCTTAAGCGGTGGAAATGCAGGCTCTAAATCCTTGAGGTAAAACCTATACTACGCATGGACAAGAAACATCATATTCCACACTTTTTTTTGGTCAATTGACGCCCTGCTATACTAAAACTTGGGACAATTAGTATGAACAAACCAAATGTAGTAGAGGATACATCTAGTATATGGATTGAACTCTCTGGCAGAGATGTCGCGTTTGGCGGCTCCCCCTAACCGCGCCCGCGCTGTGGCGAACACGACAATGTTGAGTTATTTTGGATTTTTCTTCGGCCCGCCTTTCATAGGATTGGTTGCCCATGAATTTAGCCTGCGCTCAGTCTATTTTTCCATGGCGCTTGCGCTTTTAATGGTTGTGCTTTTGGCACTTTGGTTGGCACGGCAGGGGAGAAAGTTTTAAAGCCAGTCACCTTCAAAATCACGCGGAATCAACAGATTATGCCGCCCAAGATTATTCACTGACTTCTCACCACAAAGCGCCATTGTGATATCAAGTTCTTTATGAATAAGTTCTAGAGCCTTGGCCACGCCCGCCTGCCCCATAGCACCCAAGCCATAGATAAAAGAACGCCCTATGTAGGTACTTTTTGCACCTAAGGAAAGCGCCTTAAGTACATCTTGGCCCGAGCGAATACCGCTGTCGAAATGTACTTCCACCTGATTATTTACAGCGCTCAAAACGCTCGGCAACATCCGGATAGAGGATGATGCTCCGTCTAATTGTCGCCCCCCATGATTAGACACAATGATCGCGTCTGCGCCAAAATTGGCGGCGCGCTTGGCATCGTCGGGGTCATTGATGCCTTTCAGAATGAGTTTTCCACCCCATTGGTCACGGATTTTGGCAATTTTTGTCCAATCAAGTTGGGGGTCAAACTGCTCGGCCGTCCAAGACATGAGCGACGACATATCCGCCACTCCCTTGGCATGGCCCACGATATTACCAAAAACATGCCGCCGCGTGCCCGCCATACCTAAAGCCCAACGCGGCTTTGTAGCAATATTTATTAGGTTCTTAATCGAAAGCCGTGGTGGGGCACTTAGATCATTTTTTAAGTCCTTGTGGCGCTGACCCAAAATTTGCAAATCCAACGTCAGGACCAGCGTTGTCACACCTGCAAGCCTTGCACGTTCCAAAATGTCCGAAATAAAATCTTGGTCCTTCATCACATAAAGCTGAAACCAAAAGGGCGCTTTGGTGTGGGTTGCAATATCTTCGAGTGAACATATCGACATCGTCGATAGGGTAAAGGGCACGCCAAATTCATTCGCCGCTCGGGCGGCCTTAATCTCGCCGTTGGCGCACTGCATACCTAACATACCGACGGGAGCCAAGGCCACGGGCATGGCAACCTCTTGTCCAACCATTTGGGTTTTAGTACTGCGTCCAAAAATATCAACTGCCACCTTTTGGCGCAATCGTAGTTTGGAAAAATCAGTTGTATTGTCACGAAAGGTCTGTTCCGTGTAGCTGCCACTTTCCGTATAGTCATAAAACATTCTTGGCACGCGCTTTTGATAAAGGCGCTTAAGGTCGTCAATGCAGGTTACAACGGCCATTATGGCAGATCCCTAAATAGTTGTAATTTTTTTACCTCTTTTTCAGGCGAAAGCAATTCCTAAGCGCGATGCGCACCTGCGGCCAACTCCCCGACGAAGTCCAAAATCTCGGCCACTGGGCGGCGTTCAGCAATTTTGGCAACAATCGCTGATCCTACCACACAGCCATCGGCCACGGCGGCAATCTCTTGTGCGGCGGCACCTGTGGTGATGCCAAAGCCCACTATCACCGGCAAATCGGTGCTGGCTTTAATACGGGTCACTTCCGGAGCTACATCGCTGGGCTTGGCTGCAGCAGCCCCAGTAATCCCAGTTATTGACACATAATAAACAAACCCCGAGGTATTTTGCAATACTTTTGGTAGACGATTTGCATCGGTGGTAGGCGTCGATAAACGAATAAAATCCAACCCCACAGCCTTGGCAGGCAGGCAAAGTTCATTATCTTCTTCGGGCGGCAAGTCGACCACGATCAAACCATCAATACCAGAAGCTTTGGCATCAGCCAAAAACTGTTCAACCCCATGCGAATAGATCGGATTATAATAGCCCATCAAAACAATGGGGGTTATGTCATCACTTTCGCGGAAATTAGCTGCCATTTTCAGTGTTTTATCCAAGGTCATGCCACCATCAAGCGCGCGCTGACCAGCAAGCTGGATAGTTAATCCATCAGCCATCGGATCAGTGAAAGGCATACCAAGTTCGATCACATCAACACCTGCCTCAGGCAATCCCCGCATCACGGCCATTGAGGTTTCAAGATCTGTATCACCCCCCATAATGTAGGCGACAAAGGCCTTTTTATTTTGGGCTTTCAGGGAAGCGAATTTGGCATCAATTCTGGACATCCGGGCACTTTCATTTTGTCCTTAGGGTTTGCGACATGGGCCACAGAAAATCAATCTCTTAGTTCAAGTTAATAGGTCTAACCTTACCAGATTTACCAAATTTATTAAATTACTACAAAAATTTCTCTAACAGCGCACGCCGCTTGAAAAGATGGGCCCCACCCGATATGAGCAGCGCAAGCAATCAAAGGATGGCTAATATGGGCTTTAAAATGGGAATTGTAGGTTTGCCAAATGTGGGAAAATCAACCTTGTTCAACGCGCTAACTGGAACCGCGGCCGCGCAAGCCGCCAATTTTCCTTTTTGTACGATTGAGCCTAATCTAGGCGATGTGGCTGTGCCTGACGCAAGGCTTGAAGCATTGGCCGCTATTGCGGGTTCAAAACAAATAATCCCCACGCGTATGACTTTTGTCGATATCGCTGGCCTGGTGCGCGGAGCATCTAAAGGTGAGGGCCTAGGCAATCAGTTTTTGGCCAATATTCGCGAATGTGACGCAATAGCCCATGTGCTGCGCTGCTTCGAGGATGGTGACATTACCCATGTCGATGGCCGCATTGACCCCGTGGCTGACGCTGAGACTATTGAAACCGAACTGATGCTTGCTGATCTGGAGAGTGTAGAACGTCGACTAACTAATCTTACCCGCAAATTGCGTGGCGCGGCCGACAAAGACAGCGCCGACCAAGACCGTCTGCTTCGCATGGCGCAAACTTCTTTGGAAGCAGGACACCCCACACGCACCTTGGCCATTGCAGACGGTGACCAACGCATCTGGCAAATGTTGCAGCTTTTGAGCTCAAAACCCGTGCTTTATGTATGTAATGTTGAAGAATCTTGTGCTGCCAATGGCAATAGCCAATCAGAACGTGTGGCGAAAATGGCGGTGAGCCAAGGTGCAGGGTCGGTGATTATCTCAGCACGCATTGAAGAAGAAATCAGCCAACTGCCTTCCGAAGAATCTGACATGTTCTTAGAAGAAATGGGACTGGACGAAGCAGGCTTAGATCGTCTGATCCGCGCTGGATATCAGCTTTTACGTCTGGTCACCTATTTCACCGTGGGCCCAAAAGAGGCCCGCGCTTGGACAATCACGACGGGTATGCTGGCCCCCCAAGCCGCAGGTGTGATACATGGCGATTTTGAAAAAGGGTTCATCCGCTCCGAAACTATTGCCTTTGAGGATTATATCAAAGGTAAAGGTGAAGCTGGAGCGAAAGAGGCTGGAAAATTTCGAGTAGAAGGCAAAACATACGAAGTTAAAGATGGAGATGTTTTGCATTTCCTATTCTCGGGTTGATCAAATGCGCTTGGGCGATATTTCTTTTTGGTATAACGACATTGGCAGTCTGCCGAGTAAACGCGCTTTTATGCCAGGAGATGCCTCTGCCGAGGTTTGCATAATTGGCGCGGGATACACTGGCCTTTGGACCGCCTATTATTTAAAGGCGCTCGCACCTGATTTAGATGTAGCAATACTGGAGAGTGAATTCGCAGGCTTTGGGGCCTCTGGGCGCAATGGCGGTTGGCTGACAGGTGGCTTTGCTTGGAACCATAAAACCTATTTAAAAAATGGCTCAGTGCAAGATGTGAAAAATTTGGTGCATCATATGGGCAACACAGTTGACGAGATTTTGCGTGTGGCTGCCGTTGAGGAGATTGATGCAGATATTCTGCTTACTGATGAGCTGTTGGTCGCCACCAATCCCGCCCAATTGGCACGAATGCACAGCGAAGTGGCGTATCGACAAAAATGGGGGGAAGCCGCGCCGCGCGTATATTCAATTAGCGCCGAAGAAGCTCGAGCACGCGTGAATATCCCAAATGTTCTGGGCGCGATGATTGTAAGTAATGTGGCCCGCATCCAGCCAGCAAAATTGGTGCAAGGGCTGGCCCGTGTAGTCGAGAACAAGGGTGTACGTATCTACGAGGCGACCAAAGTCATTGATATGTCCCAGGGGTTGGTCACAACAAATCGCGGACAAATGCGCGCCCCCATCATTTTGCGCGCCACCGAGGGTTTTACCACAAAAATCAACGGCCTTAAACGCAATTTACTACCGCTCAATTCGGCACAAATCGTGACAGAAGTCTTGCCACAATTAATTTGGGATCAAATTGGTTGGAAGGGCCATGAAATTCTGGGTGATTTTAACAATGCCTATTGCTATTGCCAACGCACGCGAGAAGGTCGCCTTATGGTCGGGGGGCGGGGAGTGCCTTACCGCTTTGGGTCAGATATAGATCAAAATGGTATGCCCAACGCAGAAACTGTGCGGCGCCTAACGGCGATTTTGTACGAGCATTTTCCTGCAGCGCGCGATTTTAAAATTGAACATGCCTGGTGTGGAGTATTGGGCGTGCCACGCGATTGGTGTGCAAGCGTTGGCCTAGATCCGGTAACCAAAATTGGCTGGGCGGGCGGCTATGTGGGGGTTGGAGTGTCGACCTCAAACTTGGCTGGGCGGACCTTGGCCGATCTGGCCTTAGGGCGCGATACTGAGCTGACGTGTCTGCCTTGGGTCAACCATAAAGTGCGCAAATGGGAAGCCGAACCTCTTCGCTATCTTGGCGTCCATATGATGTACCGCTTGTTGAGTTTGGCCGACCGACAAGAGGCCAAACACAAAGGGCCCCCATCGGCCTTTGGTCGATTTGCAAATTGGCTGATGGGCCGTTGAAAATTATACCAATTTAAGTGGCGCAGATATGTGCGCGATTTTGGTTATCAGCGCACGGAATTGGTCAAGTTCTTCCGAAATATCACCACCGTGTGGATTTGTTTTTTTGCGCAGCAAAAACATTGGTGCGCTGATAATTGGCCCTTTATCACGCAATTGTACCAATTTTCCTTGATCAATTTGGGCGGAAACTAAAGCGCGGCTTACAAACCACAACACCTCGGGCTGTTGTACAAGGACCTCGCCCGTTGATATCACGGATGTTTCTAAAATTGTAGCATTCAGGGTTCGTTTTAAGCCTGCGAGATACCTATCAACTTCAACTCGGGCAAAATCTTTCGCACAAGGCAGAATGAAGCGTGCCTCAGCAAGCGCCTGAACATAGGGAAGAGCAACCAATTTGCTTAGCGGGTCAGTCACGACCACGATCTCTTCATCATAAAGAGCTTCGCTCTCAAACTGCCGCGAATGAGGAGTGCAAGCGCCACAAATCACAAGATCAAGCTCTTGCGCGGCCAGGGCACTGTGAAGTTGACCCTGCGGAGCTTCAACCAATATCACCTGATGATTGGTGTTCATTTGAATAAAACTCTTAACCGCATCATTCAGAAATCGGCCCGCCAAGTTGGGTAAAGCCCCAATACGCAAGACTGAAAGGGGCCCACTTTGCGCGGCCCTAACAGCATTTTCAAGGTTCTTCAGACTTTGTGACGAATGGTGATGAAAGGCGCGGCCAGCATCAGTTAAAATCATCTTTCGGCCCTGCCTTAAAAACAGGACACATTCCAAAATAGTCTCAAGTTCGGCTAAGGACCGGGACAAAGCGGGCTGACTAACTTTTTCAGTTTTGGCGACTGACGTTAAACTGCCTGCTGAAACAATGGCGTCAAATATTCTTAAGTGGCGCAGTTTAATTTCCGTCGTCATTTCATTAACTTTCAAAATAAATGAGGCGTAAATTTAAGTCTAAAATGCGGGCATCTCTGATACAAAGCCATAAATCGCCGCACCTACTATTGTTGCTATGATTGTAGAGTTCTTCCACCAATATATACCAATTACGGTAACAATGCCGCAGAAAACTGAAAAATTTTGTACCCAGTTATCGCCAATCAACGGTATTATCGAGCCAACAAAAAGTGTAGCAATCGCACTTGGCCCGGTCGCGATAAAAAATGCATTGAGAGTGGTATTTTCAGCACAGCGCCCAAAACCAAATTGAATCGGTAAAAAGCGAAAAGCCCATGTAAAGGCGCCAACGATCAGCACCAACGTCAAAAGGTCAAGTTTCAAGCTTTACCTCCGGTCTCGCCAAATGGCGCCATGCGCCAAAACTGGCACCAGAAAACATGCCTAATAAAAGCCCCACTGTGGGCGAGCCAATGAGCGTACCAAGCACCGCCATTAGCACAGAGAGGGCAATCACTGGCATCTGCGCACGACCCAAAATTGACAACAACAGGGCCAAGAACAAGGCAGGCAGCATAAAGCCCAAGGCAGCATCTAACATAGGCGAAAATTGCAGTGCCTCAGCTCCAGCCAGCGCCCCTGCGACCGTGCCTGATAGCCAGGCGCTATAAGCCGCAATACCAATGCCAAACATATAACTTTCCGCAAACAGCATTTTTCCTTTGGCAATTTCAGCGGTAGACGCAGCAAAAACTTCATCGGTCAGGCCAAAGGCCCAAGCCCAGGCCCAACGGAGCCTACTAGTAAAATTCGCTTGCCTCAAAAGAGCTGGCCCATAAAGCACATGGCGCAGGTTCAACGCCACAAGCATGATAGCGCTTAGGGGCAATGAGGCCCCACTTGCCAAAAGTGCCAGCATCAAAAACTGCGCTGCCCCAGCGTAGATAATCAGCGACACCATAAAAATCTCGGTACCGCTTAGGCCCAGTTTACTGGCTGCCACGCCAAACGAAAAGGCGATGGGAATATACCCTGCCGCAATGGGCAAGCCGTCCCAAAGTCCCAATAAAAATGGCGCACGCAAACTCATGAATCTTTAAGTGCTGTAACAAAATCTAGCATTTGGATAGGGTCTTTCAGACCAACACAGCTTTCAACACCCGAGGATACATCAACTTGCCGCGCCTTGGTAAGCGCCGCCGCTTGGGCAACATTTTGAGATGTAAGGCCCCCTGCCAACATCCAAGGTTTAATCCAATGCAGCTGGACCAGCAACCGCCAATCAAATGACAAACCATTGCCGCCGGGCAATGCAGCGTCGTTCGTAGGCTTGGCATCGATCAGAATTTGATCGCTGACCACCGAATAATCCAAAATTTGCGCCAAATCATCCGCATCTGCAACACCAATAGCCTTCATGATCGGAAGGCCAGTTCTAGCACGAATTTCGGCCACCCGAGCGGGGCTTTCGTGGCCGTGTAGCTGCAAAATATCAATCGGCAAGCGCGCCGTCATGGCGTCAAGCGTTGCATCATCAGGATCGACCACCAAGGCCACTTTTGCCAAGCCCAAAGGGGCGGCAAGCATCAAATTTAGGGCTTGATCTAAAATTAGATGGCGGGGTGATTTTTCAAAAAATACAAAACCCGCATAGGAGGCCCCCACATTTGCGGCAACCTCAACATCCTGCAAATTGCGCAGACCACAGAATTTCACCTGAACTTGGCCCATCTATTTCTTTTCTGTCGCTTCAATTAGGGCAATAATATCATCACCCCGTTTTGCATCTTTGCCACGCAGAATTTGCATTTCGCGGTGAAGGTTTTTGACTTCGCACTTTTGCAAAAGCGCAGTGGCTCGCACCGAATGAGCACGCAACCATTCCAAAAAAAATCCGACCATCACACCAACCAGAATGCCTGCAAACAGCACCAAAAATAGAGGTGCGTCAAACGCGGCTGATATATTTAAAAATACGGCGAGATCTTCAGGCATTAGATACAATGTCACAACATTACGATTCGCCAAGGCCATAAGGACCAATGCCACCGCTGCGCAAAATGCTGAGACCAATTTCAGCCAACGGACCATATGCCAGAGATCCTTTAAATTACTTGCCGTTCAAACGATCTCGCAACAATTTTCCCGTTTTGAAAAATGGTACTTTTTTATTGGATACTTTTACCGATTCGCCTGTACGCGGATTGCGGCCAATCCTTGCCTTCCGAAATTTCACCGAAAAAGCACCGAAGCCACGCAACTCGACACGCTCGCCCTTGGCCAATGCATCAATAATTTCATCAAATACGATGTTCACCACTCGTTCCACATGGCGCTGGGTTAAATGAAGGTTTTCATCTGCAATTTTTTGTATCAATTCCGAACGGATCATTCGAAGGGCCTCCTCAATGTCAAACATTGGATACTATTTTCTTCCATATGACTATAGGCAAAAAAAATATCCTGCAAACAATAAAAGCAAATAACTGCTCCTAAGCCACTGAAAAGCAACAGGCCCCACAAAATTGGGGCCTGAAATCCTCAAAATAACAGTTTTGAAGTTGCTATTCTTTGTCTACTTTCAAAGCGGCCCCCAGAATATCGCCCAATGATGCCCCCGAATCGGAAGAGCCATATTGCTGAACAGCTTCTTTTTCTTCGGCAATCTCTTTCGCTTTTATCGACAAACCCAGGCGGCGGGTTTTGCCGTCAATAGCAGTAACGCGCGCATCAATTTTGTCACCAACTTGGAAGCGCTCAGAACGTTGGTCCGCGCGATCACGCGACAGGTCTGAGCGGCGGATGAAAGCTTTCATACCGTTATACTCAACCTCGACGCCACCTTCTTCAATCATGGTCACGGCACACGTGATGATTGAACCCCGTTTTACGCCATCAACCGCATCAGCGAAGTTATCTTCGCCAAGGGCTTTAACCGAAAGCGAAATACGCTCTTTCTCAACGTCCACTTCGGTGACAGCGGCTCGCACTACGTCACCTTTGCGGTAGCTAGAAATGGCATCTTCGCCTCGTTGATCCCACGAAAGGTCAGACAAGTGCACCATACCGTCGATGTCATTTTCAAGTCCAATAAACAGACCAAATTCGGTAATGTTTTTAACTTCACCTTCAATGTTCGCCCCAACGGGATGGGCTTCTGCAAACACTTCCCATGGATTGCGTTGAGTTTGCTTTAGGCCCAAAGACACACGGCGCTTGCCGCTGTCGATTTCCAAAACCATAACGTCGACTTCTTGCGAAGTTGATACAATTTTTCCAGGGTGTACATTTTTCTTAGTCCAAGACATTTCCGAAACATGCACCAGACCTTCAACTCCAGCTTCCAACTCGACGAATGCGCCGTAATCGGTGATGTTGGTTACGCGGCCTTTATGCAAAGAGCCCAAAGGATAGGCCGCTTCAACGACATCCCATGGATCGGATTGCAATTGCTTCATGCCAAGGCTGATGCGATGTGTGTCTTTATTTATTTTGATGACTTGAACTTTGACGGTTTCGCCAATTGTCAAAATCTCAGACGGATGGTTGACGCGGCGCCATGCCATATCGGTAACATGCAGCAAACCATCAACGCCACCCAAGTCAACGAATGCGCCGTATTCTGTTATGTTCTTCACAACTCCATCTACAGTTTGACCTTCAGCCAAATTACCAATGACTTCGGCGCGCTGTTCGGCGCGGCTTTCTTCCAAGATCGAGCGACGTGAAACAACTATATTGCCACGACGGCGGTCCATTTTTAAAATTTGGAACGGCTGCATCATACCCATCAATGGGCCAGCGTCACGCACAGGACGTACGTCAACCTGGCTGCCTGGCAAAAAGGCTACAGCGCCACCAAGATCAACAGTAAAGCCACCTTTGACACGGCCAAAAATGGCGCCTTCAACGCGGGTTTCGTCAGCATAAGCTTTTTCTAAACTATCCCATGCCTCTTCACGGCGGGCCTTTTCACGGCTGATAACCGCTTCGCCACGAGCATTTTCAACACGATCCAGAAAAACTTCAACTTCGTCGCCAACGGCGATTTCAGGAGTTTCGCCTGGGCCTGCAAATTCTTTAAGGTCAACGCGGCCTTCCATTTTGTAGCCAACGTCAATAATGGCCTGACCCGCTTCAATAGCGATCACGCGGCCTTTAACAACCGAACCTTCTTCGGGGGTGTCAATCGCAAAGCTCTCATTCAATAGAGCTTCAAATTCTTCCATAGATACTTTCGTGTTCATTCAGTTTTCCTTTTCATATTTTTACGGGCCACGCGGTTGTCTCCGCCGGTCTTATCGTCTCAAATGTTATGAAACTGCGCGCTCTATAATCACTTTTGCGTACCGAAGCAAGCAAGCAATCAGATTGCCACCCTGCCTAGCCACGCCCTGCAAGCGCGGGATGTGCACCCACAATTGCAATTGCTTGCGCCAACGTTTCAGACACATCTAAGTCTGATGTATCAAGTAATACCGCGCCATCCGCTTGCTTCAGGGGAGCAGAGGCCCGGTCACGGTCGCGCTGGTCGCGCTGGCGCAAATCTTCTAGCACCGACGCAAGCGTGGCCTCTTCGTTCTTTTGTGAAATTTCAGCAAAACGGCGCGCAGCGCGCACCTCATCCGATGCTGTGACAAAAAGCTGGATTTCAGCGGCAGGGCAAATAACGGTACCAATATCGCGTCCATCGAGCACCGCACCGCCTTCTTGGCGGGCGAACTTTTGTTGAAAATCAATCATGGCTGCTCGCACTTTAGGTATGGCAGCGATTTTCGATGCCCCTTGCCCAACCTTGGCAGTGCGCAGCCCATCGCGGTTAAGATCATGTGGTGACAAGGCTTTAGCTGCTGCCACGGGATCAAGACCATCAAGCACCTTGCGTGCGGTGGCGCGGTATAAAAGGCCAGTATCCAAATAGGCAAAGCCAAAATGATCAGCTAAACTTTTCGCTAATGTGCCTTTGCCTGCTGCGGCTGGCCCGTCAATTGCGATTGTAAATATCATATAATCTCCAACGTACGCACCTTCTGAACCCTAGCGCAGGCGGAGTCAAACGCCACGCTTAATCCCGCGTCAGTTTCGCACCCAGCGCACCCATCAAAGATTCGAAAATCGGGAATGAAGTCACAATAGGTGAGGCATCATCAACACTGATCGGCTTATTTGACGCAAGCCCCATGACCAAAAAGCTCATCGCGATACGGTGATCAATATGGGTTGTGCATAAAGCGCCGCCCGCAACCGAGCCGATGCCCTTGCCATGCACAATCAATGTGTCTTCGTCCTCTTCAATCTGAACGCCACAAGCTTTAAGCCCACGAGCCATAGCGTCAATGCGGTCTGATTCTTTAACGCGCAATTCCTTAATGCCACACATCACAGTTTTGCCCTGCGCAAAAGACGCCACCACCGACAGGATCGGATATTCATCAATCATCGAAGGTGCGCGCCACGGCGGCACCTCGATACCACATATTGCATCTGAAAAGCGCACTCGCAGATCGGCCACGGGTTCACCTCCCTCAAGTCGGGGATTGTCAAAGCTGATATTGGCGCCCATTTCAGCCAAAGTGATATAGAGCCCGTTTCGGGTCAGATTTTGACTAACGCCCGGCACGGTGATGTCTGATCCTTCAACTAATAAAGCGGCACAAACTGGGAAGGCTGCGCTTGACGGGTCACGCGGCACTGACACGCTTTGAGGGCGCAATTCGGGCTGTCCCGTCAGGGTAATGACATTGCCATCTGTAGTATTTTCAACAAAAAGCTCTGCACCAAAGCCGATCAGCATACGTTCGGAATGATCGCGGGTGGCTTCGGGTTCAATCACCACGGTTTGGCCAGGCGCGTTCAGACCCGCAAGCAAAACCGATGATTTCACTTGAGCAGAGGCCACAGGCAAAGCATAGCGCACAGGAACGGGGTTAGCCGCGCCATCAACCGTCATTGGTAAGCGGCCGCCTTTACGCCCATAGGCGCGCGCACCAAAAAGGGCCAAAGGGCCAATTACTCGCCCCATCGGGCGTTTGCGCAGTGAGGCGTCGCCCGAAAAGGTGCTGCTTATCGCCGTTGTGGCCATAGCTCCCATGAGCAAGCGTACGCCAGTGCCAGAATTGCCACAGTCAATCACATTCTCAGGCTCTTTAAACCCACCAACCCCAACGCCATGCACTGACCAATTACCTTGGCTGTGCTTGATCACTTCAGCCCCAAAGGCGCGCATGGCACTTGCGGTATCAAGTACATCTTGCCCTTCTAAAAGCCCCGAAATTTTGGTCTCACCGATAGCCATAGCACCCAAGATCAAAGCGCGATGGCTGATTGATTTATCACCTGGTATTTGGGCCTGACCGGTTAATGGGCCAGATTTATGGGCAGTCATTCTTAAAGGCTGGTCATGGCTAGACATCATGTAATCCTATTGGGTAAAACGGCGCGTAATTCGGCTTGGTGATAGCAGGCCAAACTGGCAGCGTCTATGGCTAGAAACCCTTTGCGCAGACAGATGTGGGTTACACATGCCCACTGCTTGTCTCCTGGGCCTACGCCAAAGATGTGGCCCCCACCACAAGCCCCGCAAGAGCCCGCGCGACCAATCCATTAAGTGCTGGTTTTTTGGCTGACAAAGGACATGGGGCGGCAAAGATCAATGACTGCTTGCCCAAACGGCGAGACAATTTGGCCATGGCCCCACTCCCTAAGATTTGTGATATCAACCGCAATGGCACCCGTTGCCGCCAGATGCGCAAGAACCCACGACAAAAGTCGCCAATTTTGTAAAAGCCCCCGCAGCCGCCATAGATACGCGCAATTTTTGCAATCATGCTTAAAATTGTCCACCACATCCACAAGTGCAATCGACACAAAGGCGCTCACCATGGCAACCTTGGCGGCCGCCGTTTTTACCGCGTGGCGCGCGGCCAAATCAAGTGGAGCAATCAAATTGTCTTCGCACATGAATAACAGCGCAATAGCATTAAAAATCGCCCCTCTGCTTCGTGCCACCTACGCGCGGCCCCGTTAAAGATCGGGACGATAGGTATGTATTTGCATAAGGCCCTCAGTCGCCAATTCCGCGCGGGCAAGATCTTTTGCCTCCAAGTCGCCACTTAGACCACTTAAGCAGTACTCCACCTTTTGTTAAGGGCGCACAAAAGGCCACACTTATGAGTTCTTACGATTGCAGCAATGTATTTGCTGCGATACTAAGAGCCATGCCCAGATATGCACTTAAAGTAGAATATTATGGCCCCCCCTTTCAAGGGTGGCAAAGGCAAACCGCCGGGCAACCCACCGTGCAGGGATGTATTGAAGAGGCCCTGTCGAAGCTTGAAGACGGCCCACACACAATCGCTGGTGCAGGGCGCACTGATGCTGGCGTGCATGCTTGGGGTCAAGTAGCTCACTGTGATATGAAAAAAAACTGGGCGGCGGAGCGACTGATGGCTGCGTTAAACGCGCACCTGCGGCCTTTGCCCATCGCCATTTCGGCCACAGCCCAAGTCGCCTCAGATTTTCATGCGCGCTTTTCTGCGATCGAGCGACGTTATGTCTTCCGCCTGATCGCGCGCCGCGCGCCCGTAACCCATGATGCGGGTAAAATCTGGCAAGTAAGCCACCCCCTTAACGGCGAAAAAATGCGCTCTGCTGCAGCCTATCTGATTGGCACGCATGATTTCACAACCTTCCGTGCCGCCATGTGCCAGGCGGCCTCACCCGTCAAAATTCTTTCAGAAATAAGTTTGGTGGAGCTGCCCTATAGCGAAGGTGTGGAATATCGGTTTTTTTTGCGCGCTCGCAGTTTCTTACATAATCAAGTGCGCTCGATTGTAGGCACGCTCGAGCGTGTGGGGGCAAACGCGTGGGAGCCCGAGCAGGTCGCCCATGCACTGGCAGCAAAGGACCGCAAAGAATGTGGGCCCGTCTGCCCGCCCCAAGGGCTTTATCTTGACTCAGTGAGTTATCCAAATAATCCTTTTGACACCGCCAAATGACCCACCAGTATGTGCGGATCTAAGATTTAGGTGTGGGTCATGCGGTTCTTGATCAAATCATCAACCACCGAAGGATCAGCGAGGGTTGACGTATCGCCCAAGCTGCTAAAGTCATTTTCCGCAATTTTGCGCAAGATGCGGCGCATGATTTTGCCCGAACGCGTCTTGGGCAAGCCGGGAGCCCATTGGATCATATCTGGGCTAGCGATGGGGCCTATTTCGGCGCGCACCCATTTTATCAACTCGACCCTAAGCGCGTCTGAAGGGTCTCTGCCGAACATCAAGGTAACATAGGCATAAATACCCTGCCCCTTAATGGCATGGGGGTAACCTACCACTGCGGCTTCAGCTATGGCTTCATGGGCAACCAAAGCACTTTCTACTTCGGCTGTGCCCATCCGGTGACCCGAGACATTGATCACATCATCTACCCGCCCCGTGATCCAATAATAGCCGTCCTCATCACGGCGACAGCCATCGCCTGTAAAGTAATAGTTGGGATATTGATTGAAGTAAGCTTCCTCGAAACGGGCATGATCGCCCCACAGCGTGCGCATTTGGCCTGGCCAACTGTCCGCAATACACAAAACGCCACTTGCGGCTATGTCTGCCTGTACAACGCCCGAGGCCGCATCTAAAATCACTGGTTGCACCCCGAAAAAGGGCTTGGTGGCAGAGCCAGGCTTTTGCGCAATTGCGCCCGGCAGTGGTGTTATTATATGACCACCAGTTTCGGTTTGCCAAAATGTATCTACGATCGGACAACGTCCTCCGCCAACATGAGTGTTATACCAGCTCCAAGCTTCTGGATTTATCGGCTCGCCCACAGACCCCAAAAGTTTCAAAGATGAAAGGTCGTGTTTTTCAACCCATTGAGGCCCCATGCCCATAAGCGCTCGAATGGCAGTTGGGGCGGTGTAAAATTGATTGACCTGATGTTTTGCGCAAACCTGCCAAAAGCGGCCAGCATCAGGATAGGTAGGCACGCCTTCAAACATCAAGGTGGTAGCCCCATTCGCCAGCGGCCCATAGATGATATAGCTGTGGCCCGTGACCCAGCCCACATCAGCAGTGCACCAAAAAATATCACCATCATGGTAATCAAAAGTCATCTGGTGCGTCATCGCCGCATAGACTAAATAACCACCCGACGTATGCACAACGCCCTTAGGCTTTCCTGTCGACCCCGAGGTGTAGAGAATAAACAAAGGATCTTCAGCGTTCATCGGCGTGCAGGGGCATTCAGCCGACACTTTTGCCATCTCAGCCAAAAGATCCACGTCGCGGATTGGGTTCCAAGTGGTTTCACCACCAGTATGTTTCACCACGAGGCATTTCACATCGGCGCCGCACGACACCAAAGCCGCGTCGGCATTTGCTTTAAGGCGCGTTTTTTTGCCACCGCGCGGCGCAAAATCGGCTGTAATCACCAGTTTTGCAGCGGAATCATTGATTCGATTGGCCAAAGCATCAGGTGAAAATCCTGCAAAAACTACCGAGTGAATGGCCCCGATGCGAGCACAGGCCAACATAGCATAAGCTGCCTCGGGGATCATGGGCATATAAAGCACAACACGGTCGCCCTTGCCCACGCCTTGGGCTTTAAGCACATTTGCCAAACGCGAAGTATTTTCTAAAAGCTGTGCATAAGTAATATGTCTCGAAGGCGCATTTGGATCATCGGATTCCCAAATGATCGCCGTTTTCTTGGCACGGGAGGCTTGATGGCGATCAATACAATTGGCCGCCACATTCAAAAGCCCATCTTCATACCATTTAATTGATACCTGACCAGGCGCAAAGGTCGTATTTTTAACCTTAGTATAGGGCGTGATCCAGTCTAAACGTTTACCCTCTTGCCCCCAAAATGCCTCTGGATCTGCAACCGAGGCTGCGTATTTTTTCTCGTACTGAGCGGCGCTAACATGGGCCCTGGCAACAAAATTTGAAGACGCGGGGTATAAAGCGCGAAGCTGATCGTGAACTGTCATAGGGGCCTCCTAGCCAAACAGCGGCAGCAACAGCTGCAATTCCATTGCGGCATCTTAGCCTCCTTTGTTGCGACAATAAAGCGACAGTCAAAAATACTGCAACCCTTTTTTACCAATATTTTTTTGTAAATTACTTCACAGCAATCCAGTAAATAGTGTAAATTCGTTTGCCCGGAGCTTAGATTTTTCTTTTCAGAAGAATAGAACTGCCACCGGCACTAAATCACCATCGAAGCAGTATCAAATCAGAAAACCGTTCCCTAAACTAAGGGTGAAATTTCATCACAAGCCATCTGGTCAAAACACAGTTAGATTGCTAACTCTAAGTTGGGTTATCGCAGCACAGCGTTACAATTGCACTTCACCACGACCCCGCGCAAAAGGCAGTCACCATTAATGCCAAGCCGTCGATAATTATTATGTTTATTTTGTAACTTTTAATTTTGCAGCAAAAGGCTATCCCAGGCTAAAGGCGTTTACACAGGTTCTTCAATTTCTACTCATGCCAGCGTTCGTTGCGGGGTGGTGCTGCTTAAACTGCAGTGCCCAGCGCCTCAATGATTTGCACGGCACCAAACTTCCATCCTTGTTCAGTTTCAATCGTGTGGTAAGCTAGCAGATAAATCTGTGCATCCGGCCCCGCGATCATCGCCGTTCGCCAGATTTGATCGTTGTGTTCGATAAATTCTAATGTTTCACTTTGATCAGGATCCCATACCATCGGACAATCTCTTTGGACCATCGCACCAAAGGTTTTGAGGTGCAAAAACATCTGTTGGGTCCGGGGGCAGCAAAGGAATAGGCGCGCTCAAAATCGCGCGAAACAAAGGCCTCTAGCTGGTCTTTTATGGTTTCCCAAACAGTCATATTGTGAATAGCTTTGCACTTTTACCAAAAAACTAAGGCCAAAAATCAACAAAAGACGATAAAAATTCTGCGTATGAAACCCTTTAAATTAAAGTCAAAGACTAGTATAGAGGGTCAATTTTCAAAGAGGTCCATCGTTCGCAAACGCAAAAATTGATTTAAACGACCAAAGCCCCGTCAAGCGCGCGTTGGATCAGATCTATGGTTTCATCAATCCCATAAAGTGCAATAAATCCACCAAACCGCGGCCCTTGTTTGGCGCCCAGTAAAACTTCATAAAGCGCTCCAAACCAAGCACGCAAAGGGTCAAACTCATGTTCAGTGCCCACGGCAAAGATCATTGTTTGTAATGCATCCGCATCAAGTCCACCCGTCCAAGTTTGAAGCCTGTTTTTCAAGTCGGCCAAAGCCGCGGCCTCGACGTCAGAAGCCAAGCGGAACTGCCGCGTTGGGGCCACAAAATCTTGAAAATAACGAAGAGCAAATCCAGCTGCCGCATCGAGATCGGGATTCGTTTCAGGCGCCGCATCGGGCGCATAGCGGCGAATAAAGCCCCAAAGGCCAGACTTGTCTTTCGCCCCCGCAACTGATGCCAAATTAAGCAACATAGAAAAAGACACTACCATGTTTGACTGCGGTGGCTTACCGCTGTGAATATGCCAAACTGGATTGTTCACCTGCGCTTCGGCCTCTTGGCCCTCATAAGCGCGTAATTGTTGATGATACTCATCTGTCGCCTTAGGAATTACATCAAAATGCATCCGCTTCGCCGTTTTTGGCTTTTGGTACATAAAGTAAGAAAGACTTTCCGTCGCGGCATAGCTCAACCATTCATCAATAGTTAAACCATTACCTTTTGATTTTGAAATCTTCTGCCCTGTTTCATCTAAAAATAGTTCATAGGTCATATGCTCCGGCGCACGACCCCCCAAAACCTTGCAGATTCCATCATAAAGTGGTGTATTAGTTGAGTGGTCTTTCCCATACATTTCAAAATCAACATGCAGCGCAGCCCAACGTGCGCCAAAATCAGGTTTCCACTGCAATTTGACATTGCCCCCGGTAATCGGCAAGGAGCAGTCATATCCGTCTTCGCCCTCAAAGGTGATTGTATAGTCTTTTGTGTTCACGTCTTTGATAGGCACATAAAGAATACGGCCCGAAATTGGGCTGATCGGCAAAAAGCACGAATAGCTTTTCTGGCGTTCTTCGCGAAGCGAAGCCAGCATGATCTTCATAATGTCGTCATAGCGATCAGCGACAAGGCACAAAGTCGCATCAAAACGGCCAGATTTGTAAAAATCGGTTGCTGAATAGAATTCATACTCAAACCCAAAAGTATCCAAAAAGCGCCGCAGCATGGCGTTATTATGGTCCCCAAAGCTTGGGTATTCACCAAAAGGATCAGGCACCGACGTAAGGGGCTGTTGCAAATTTTCATGTAACATCGGACCGTTGGGCACATTATCTGGCACTTTACGCATGCCATCTAAGTCATCAGAAAAACAAATAAGCCGCGTTGGAATGTCAGAAATTAATTCAAAGGCACGACGTATCATGGTTGTACGCGCAACTTCGCCAAAGGTGCCAATATGTGGTAATCCCGAGGGACCATAGCCCGTTTCAAACAAAACATGACCTTTTTCAGGATCTTTCGCTGCGTAACGTTCTTTAATGCGGCGGGCCTCTTCAAAGGGCCAAGCTTTTGATTTCATCGCAGCATCACGCAAATGTGTCATTACCGCATTCCTTATTTTCAACAGCGTTTTCAACAGCGGCAGCTATTGCTTCCCGTCTCCTATTGCCGCAAAGAGCTTTCGTCAATATTCTGCAACAAACTAAACCCAAGCGCTCGGACATTCGGGCCCCCTGAAAGGACACGCGATGAGTAAAATTCCCGCTTCTTTATCGCCCCAAGATGCGCTTGTGGCTATTATGATCGCTGTCTCCGCCTCTGACGAAGCGATCCGCACATCTGAACTGGTTACCATTCAAAGCATCGTTGATCATCTGCCAATTTTTGACAACTACGACCCGGACCGTATCAGTCAAATTGCGCAAACAGTCTTTGATCTGTTCGAAGTGGAAGAAGGGCTTGACGCGATGTTTGGCCTGATCCGGGATGCCTTGCCCAAAAAATTGCATGAAACAGCCTATGCTATGGCCTGTGATGTGGTTTCGGCCGACGGGAAACTTCGCGAAGCTGAGCTTCGCATGCTTGAAGAGATCAGAGATGAACTCAACATTGACCGTTTGCACGCTGCCGCCATTGAATGGGGCGCACGCGCAAGACATGCCGTAATGTAGAATTTAAAACCTAAACCGCGGCCAAAACTTAGAATTTCGATAGATTGACTATTTGTGAGGGCGCCACAAAGTTTTCTAGCATTAGAAGTTTTTGCTCAATGTTCTGAATGGCCCATTCTAAGTCGATACACTACATCTTCAATTCATGCTATTTTATATGGCACTTTTATTTGTGTAGGCTAATCGCCACTGCGCAGTTTGATTTACTCAGGAACAATGCGCCATAGCCACGGGCCCCAAAACCCGAACAAAGAAAAAAGCCGGGCCAATAATTGTTTGAAAAACATCTTCCCTAAATTCTACATCAACATCATTTGACCCACATTAAACAAGCCAAATTAAATTAACCTATAGTGTAATATGCTAAATTAATTTAGCTTAATTTTAGGTATGTTTTTGGTATTTTATTTATTTTTAAGAGTATGAGTATTGCTCCGCCATTTTCCTGCCGCGCGAATATCACTCGATGATAGTGGGATCATCGGTAGGTTGAAAAATTGCCACGCCGCAGGTTTTCTACTGACCAAATCACCACCTGCGCGAACCTGTGCTTGGCCAAAACGGCGTGCCGCAAGTGACAGTCGTACATTTGGGCCCGCACTTGAGCGTGCGAACACGCCAATCAAAGTTGTACTCATTATAGATTGCCAACGATCCCATTTATTGAACTGTTCCAAATTATCCGCCCCCATCAACCAAACAAAGGTCACTTTTGGATAATGTCTCCGCAAAGATTGCATGGTCTGCACTGTGGTATGGGGGGCTTTCTTACGAGTTGCTGAGCCGCGCAAATAGGATTCAATATCGGTTACCACCACTTTAGGATGATTGATGACCGCCTGAGCTTGGGCGATTCTTTGCGTCATGGGCGCAGGCACGCGCGCCTTAATTGGGTTAGCAGGGGTCACCAACCACCAAACCCGATCCAGTCTCAACCGTTTCAACGCCTCACGAGTGATATGGGCATGGCCTGCATGAGCAGGGTCAAATGACCCCCCAAGCAACCCAATCACCATTCCCGCGCGCGCTATTGGCCAAGTTTGCACTATTTTCTCCCTAATTCTCACCCTCACAAACCACCGCCACGTTGCCCTTGTCCAGAACTATCGCTAAAAGACCCCCAACAGCAGGTCGGATTGGAGCGTATCATGGCATCTTATCAATATGTCTATCACATGGATGGTGTCTCTAAGACCTATCCTGGCGGAAAAAAATGTTTTGAAAATATCAAACTTAACTTTTTACCAGGTGTAAAAATTGGTGTAGTTGGGGTAAACGGCTCTGGCAAATCGACCTTGCTCCGCATCATGGCAGGCATTGATAAAGATTTCCAAGGCGAAGCTTGGGCGGCTAAGGGCGCTCGCGTGGGCTATTTACCGCAAGAGCCTAACCTTGACGAAACCCTAGATGTGCGTGGCAATGTCATGCTGGGTGTGGCTGATAAGCAAGCAATTCTAGATCGCTATAACGAATTAGCGATGAATTATTCTGACGAGACCGCAGACGAAATGGCGGCCTTACAAGATACGATCGATGCAGCCAATCTGTGGGATTTGGACAGCCAGGTCGACGTTGCGATGGAAGCCTTACGCTGCCCCGCTGATGATGCAGATATAACAACTCTTTCGGGCGGTGAACGCCGCCGCGTTGCCTTGTGTATGCTTTTGCTTGAAGCTCCTGAGATGCTACTTTTAGACGAGCCTACCAATCACCTCGACGCCGAGTCCATAGCCTGGTTACAATTACATCTCATCGCCTATGAAGGCACTATCTTGATCGTCACCCACGACCGATATTTTCTGGATGACATAACCTCGTGGATCCTTGAAATCGAACGTGGCCGCGGGATACCTTGTGAAGGTAACTATTCGGCTTGGCTCGAACAAAAAGCTAAACGTCTGCTGCACGAGGCCCGAGAGGACAAAGCCAAGCAAAAAGTCTTACAACGAGAATTGGACTGGATTCGCTCTGGTGCCAAAGCACGCCAAGCCAAACAAAAGGCTCGTATCAATAAATATAACGAAATGGCCAATCAAACGGAGCGCGAACGCATTTCTAGTGCCCAAATCATCATTCCCAATGGCGAAAGATTGGGCGGCAAGGTCATTGACGTGCAAGGCATCAAAAAAGCCATGGGCGATAAGCTTTTGATAGAAGACCTGTCCTTTACCGTGCCCCCGGGGGGCATTGTGGGCGTAATCGGCCCCAATGGTGCGGGCAAATCAACACTGTTTCGTATGATAACGGGTCAAGAAAAGCCAGACGAGGGCGCGGTTGTCTTGGGTGACACGGTGCACTTGTCTTACGTTGACCAATCGCGAGACGCGCTTGACCCAAGCAAAACCGTTTGGGAAGAAATCTCAGAAGGACTTGAGGTTATTCGCCTAGGCGATGCCGAAATGAACAGCCGCGCCTATTGCGGTGCATTTAACTTCAAAGGATCAGATCAGCAGAAAAAAGTAGGCCTTTTGTCGGGTGGCGAACGTAACCGCGTGCACATGGCAAAATTGCTGCGTTCGGGCGGCAATGTTTTATTGCTTGACGAACCAACAAACGACCTTGACGTTGAGACCCTGCAAGCCTTGGAATCTGCCATTGATGATTTCGCAGGCTGCGCTGTGATTATCAGCCATGACCGCTTCTTCCTTGACCGTCTTTGCACCCATATTTTGGCTTTCGAGGGCGAAGCCCATGTGGAATGGTTCGAAGGTAACTTTGAAGCCTATGAGATAGACAAAATCCGCCGCTTAGGCCCTGACAGTATTAATCCAAAACGCGTGAAATACAAAAAATTTACCCGCTGAAGCTAACCAAGGGGCGCCTTTTTTAATTAGGTAAATCTTAGGGTTTTTTCGCCGCAGTAAGCACCTAGGTAACGTAATTGCTCGATGCGTTTTGGATGGGCAGGTTATTTTTGAAAATAGTGCCCCCGGCCCAAGCCACTCCTTGCAAACAGCGCCAGTGGCGTGACACATGAGGGCGTCATCATCCCCTCAAAGGGCGAATATGCTGCCCAACACTCCGCAACCATTAATTTTTCTATCTTTCATCCGTCGTTTTATCCTTTCGCCATAACCACGGCAGCAAGTGCCAACAAACAAAAAATGCCCCGAAACATTTAAACTTTTCCAGATGTGTTTCTCTTATACTGTTTTGCTATTCCCCGAATTCACTTGCATTTTTACTTCTGATCCTGCAATTCTAAAGATGTGACGTTATCTCTATCGACCGCTGTCTCCCATACAAGGCCACAGTCTTTCGATCTTGCGCTGACTGAGCCAGGCCGCCGCACTTCCGCGGGCGGGTATACTAAAGGAGACATCACGATGGCCCAAGGCACCGTGAAATGGTTTAATTCAACTAAAGGTTTCGGCTTTATCGCCCCTGAAGGTGGCAAAAAAGACGTATTCGTACACATCACTGCACTCGAGCGCGCAGGCATCAATGCATTGGCGGATGGCCAAGCGGTAACTTTTGATATTGAAGCTGGCCGTGATGGTCGCGAATCAGCAATGAACCTAGCTTTAGCCTAATATAGGTGAAATTCCTTAAAAGGGTGGCTTATATGTTATATCGCCGCCCTTCATAGAAGGTATATATTTTTGCTTAACAAAAATTCCACTTGCATTTTCCTTCCACCCCTGCATATTTAACGCTGCGACGTTATCTGTATCGACCACTGTCTCCCACATGCGGCCACAGTCTTTCGATCTTGCGCTGACTGAGCCAGGCCGCCGCACTTCCGCGGGCGGGTATACTAAAGGAGACATCACGATGGCCAAAGGCACCGTGAAATGGTTTAACGCAACTAAAGGCTTCGGCTTTATCGCGCCTGAGGGCGGCAGTAAAGATGTATTCTGTCACGTAACCGCTCTCGAGAGCGCCGGCATCCGCTCGTTGGCTGATGGCCAAGCGGTAACTTTCGATATCGAAGCTGGCCGTGACGGTCGCGAATCAGCAACGAATTTGGCTCTAGCCTAATCGCTGCAGCCTTTTAAGCAGGAATTTAAAGAAGGGCAGGTCGCAAGATCTGCCCTTCTTATTTTCTAAGGGCTCTCTTCTTAGCAAGTTGAAAGCGCTTGTCTGATCTTGCCATTTACAGCAGGCTGTGGCCGAGGTTTGATCCCACACCGAAGGCCAGTAATGGAACCATACCTTGCGTAATAACTCTTACATCACCGAACGTGTTGACCTTGCCGCTGCCCTACGATGGGCAGCTCGGCTGAATATGCATGAGGCCGTTGCCAATCACTTTAGCCTTGCCGTTGACAACACGGCCACAAAGTTTCTGATCAATCCCAAGGGTCGACATTTCGCACGGGTGAAAGCGTCTGATCTGGTGCTGATCAACGCGCTTGACCCCAACACGATGGATCGCCCCGATGCGCCCGATCCAACGGCTTGGGGTTTACATGGTGCGGTGCATCGCGCCTGCCCGCACGCCGTTTGTGTGATGCACGTCCACTCCATTCACGCCACCGTATTGGCCAGCCTTGCCGACGGCCACCTGCCCGCCATCGACCAAAACAGCGCCATGTTCTTTAACCGGCATATCGTAGACGCATCCTACGGCGGCATGGCCTTTGAAGCCGAAGGCGCACGCTGCTCAGCACTTTTATCTGACCCAAAAATTAAAGTCTTAATTATGGGCAATCACGGGATTTTGGTCATTGGCACCAGCGTGGCTGACACATTCAACCGTCTTTATTACTTTGAGCGCGCCACCGAGACCTATATTCGCGCCCTTCAAACAGGCCTAAAACTGCGGGTTCTGTCTGATGCAGTCGCCGAAAAAACCGCCCAAGAATGGGAAGATTACCCCGATAATGCCACTGCGCATCTGACTGAGCTAAAAGCGATTTTAGATGATGAAGCATCAAACTACGCGCAGTAAATTTTGAAATGAAAGGTGCCAAAGCGGTTTTGCTTTACAAAAAGTCATGAAAAAAAAACCTAATGTCTTAATCTTGATGGTCGACCAGCTTACGGGCACCCTTTTTCCTGACGGGCCTGCGCCATTTTTACACACGCCTAACCTGCGCGCGTTGGCCAACCGCTCTGTACGTTTCGCCAACGCCTATACCGCAAGCCCCCTTTGCGCCCCCGCGCGCGCCAGTTTCATGTCGGGTCAATTGCCATCACGCACCCACGTCTATGATAATGCTGCCGAGTTTGCGTCCGACATTCCAACCTATGCGCACCATCTGCGTCGCGCGGGCTATCAAACAACCCTTTCGGGGAAAATGCATTTCGTGGGGCCAGATCAGCTGCATGGGTTTGAAGAGCGTCTGACAACCGACATATACCCCGCCGACTTTGGCTGGACCCCCGACTACCGCAAACCCAATGAGCGGATCGACTGGTGGTATCACAATCTTGGCTCGGTAACGGGTGCAGGTACTGCCGAAATCACCAATCAGCTAGAATATGACGATGACGTGGCCCATCAGACCGTGCAAAAGCTTTACGACCTATCGCGAGGCGCTGACCCCCGCCCTTGGAGCTTGACCGTCAGCTTCACCCATCCGCATGATCCGTTCGTGGCGCGGCGCAAATATTGGGATCTTTACGAAAATTGTCCCGAACTTACGCCTCCGGACCCGATAGCCTATGATGACCAAGACCCCCATTCCAAACGCATTTTAGACTCGTGCGATTGGAATGGGCTAGAAATCACCCCAGAGCATATACGCCGCGCGCGCCAAGCCTATTTCGCCAACATCTCATATATCGATGATAAAATTGGCGAAATTCTTGATGCACTCACGGCCACCCGACAAGAGGCGGTAGTTGTCTTCGTCTCGGACCATGGTGAGATGTTGGGCCGACGCGGGCTTTGGTTTAAGATGAATTTCTTTGAAGGGGCCGCCCGCGTACCCCTGATGATCGCCGCTTCAGACCTTGTACCATGCCTGATCACAACCCCCGTTTGCACAATCGACGTAACGCCAACTTTGTGCGATCTGGCAAGTATCTCAATGGATGAGGTGATGGATTGGACCGATGGCCAAAGCCTTTACCCGCTTGCCAAAGGCACTACACGGCTAGAACCGGTGGCGATGGAATATACAGCCGAAGGATCAATTGCGCCCATGGTCGCCCTGCGCGATGGACCCTGGAAATACATTCAATGCCGCGCCGACCCAGAGATGCTTTTTAACCTAGAGAGTGACCCAGACGAGCAAAACAACCTGGCCACAGACCCAGCTCATCTACCGACACTCGAGCGATTGCGCGCTGTGGCAGACGCGCGCTGGGATCTGGCGCGCTTTGACAGTGCTGTGCGCGAAAGCCAAGCCCGCCGCTGGGTGGTCTATGAAGCGTTGCGCCAAGGCGGTTATTACCCGTGGGATTATCAACCGCTGCAAAAAGCGTCTGAACGCTATATGCGCAATCACATGGACTTAAATATATTAGAAGACAGCAAACGCTTTCCAAGGGGTGAATAATGGATATTGGCTTTATCGGACTGGGCAATATGGGCGCACCTATGGCTGCAAACCTATCGGCCGCGGGCCATCAACTTTGGGGCTTTGATCTTACAGCGCCCTGTCCTGCGGGAGTAATCTGTGCCCCCTCGGCGGCCGAGGCGGCAACGGGGCGGGATGTGGTGATCACCATGTTGCCCAACGGTGCCATCTTAAAATCCGTCGCGCAAGAGGTGCTGCCCGCAATGATCAAGGGAGCGATACTAATTGACTGCTCAAGCGTTGATATTGAAAGCGCGCGTCTTGTCTCTACCCAAGCGCAGGATTTGGATGTTTTAACATTAGATGCACCCGTCTCGGGCGGCATTTCGGGTGCGGCGCAAGGCACCTTGACCTTTATGGTGGGAGGCACCCAAGCCGCATTCGCACGGTGTGAGCCACTTTTTTCAATCATGGGCCAAAAGGCGGTCTATTGCGGAGATGCTGGCGCGGGCCAAGCGGCTAAGATTTGCAATAATATGATTTTGGGAACCACGATGCTGGCCACCTGCGAAGCCTTTGCACTTGCCGATAAATTGGGCCTTGCGCGCCAAAAGATGTTTGATGTGGTCTCAACCTCATCAGGGGCGTCATGGTCGATCAATACCTATTGCCCAGCCACGGGCGTTGGGCCCGTGTCACCAGCCGACAATGGATATAAGCCAGGCTTTTCAGCCGCCCTTATGCTTAAGGATCTAAACCTAAGCCAAGAGGCAGCGCAAAAGGTTGATGCCGATACGCCCATGGGCGCGCTTGCCGCCACCCTCTACAAAAATTTTGTTGAAAACGACGGCGGCGCGGCGCTTGATTTCTCGGCTATGTTGCCGGTTTTTGAAAAGAAATCACGCACCCCCTCATAGGGCCGCGTGATCCTCAAGCATCATCTGCGCTGCTTTCCAGGCCAGCATCATTGTAGGGCCATTAAGGTTTCCTGAGATTTGGTTAGGAAAGCTTGACGCATCGACCACCCGCAAACCTCCAACTCCATGCACCCGCAGTCGCGCATCTATGACCGCGCTGGCTGCATCAGGCCCCATACGACAACTGCAGGCCGGATGATAGACCGTGCCAGATCTTTCGCGAAAATCTGCGATAAGATTTGCATCTGATGTCACCATTGGACCAGGTCGCAGTTCTTGTTTGATGAATTTTGCCATTGGTCCCGCCGCAGCGATTTTGCGCAAAAACTTCACCGCATCCAACATTTCGGCCACATCCTGATCATTTGCAAAAACATTGGCTTGAATGCATGGCGCAACCAAGGGGTCAGCGCTAGCCAAAGTAATTTTACCTGTACTGGTAGGGCGACAATTTGATAGGCCAATAGAAAGGCCTGAAAAGGAATCAGGCGTTAAGATCGACCGCTGTCCAGGTTTGGGCATCACGGTTGAAAATGCCTGAAAATACAGCTGCATATTGGGGCGCGCCAGATCAGGGTGGCTACGAAAAAACCCGCCTGCATGGTTGATTGACTTGGCCAGGGGCCCGCGCCCAAGTAACAGATACTCAATGCCCACTTTCAATTTACCCCACCAAGGACGCAAAATATTATTATAGGTTGGCACCATCATCTCATAGGTGTAGTTGATACCCTGATGGTCAGACAAATGTGCGCCCACATTGGGATTATCAATCACAGGCGTGATACCAAGATCTTTTAAATTTGCACCAGGACCAATACCCGAAAGTTGCAAAATCTGCGGTGAATTCACCGCTCCCCCTGACAAGACAACCTCTTTTGCGCAATGCGCCTGATAGGTTTGCCCTTTGCTCGCAAACTCGACCCCAATCGCGCGCCCTTCACTAAACAATACCTTGGTGACATGCGCATATTTTTGCACACGCAGGTTCTTGCGCGCCATTGCAGGGCGCAAAAAGGCACGCGCGGCCGAATTGCGCCAGCGGCCTTTGATGGTCATTTGATAATGACCCACCCCCTCTTGTTTGAGGCCGTTAAAATCCGGATTATACGGTAAACCGCACTCTCTGCTGGCTGCCAGAAAGTTCTCGACCAGCGGGTGCAAATCTTCTTCATTAGCCGAGATGAACAAGGGCCCACCCTTGCCACGATAGGCGTTTTCGCCCGCCTCATTGTCTTCAATAGCGCGAAAGGCGGGCAAGACATCATCCCAGCCCCAGCCGATATTGCCAGAGGCGCGCCACTCATCATAGTCGGCCTGATGGCCACGAATATAGACCATCGCATTCACCGAAGACGAGCCGCCCAGCAGTTTTCCGCGTGGCCAGTAATCTTGCCGCCCCGCCAAACCCGGATCAGCTTCGGTCAAATAGCCCCAATTCACGGTGCGATCATAAAATAATTTGCCATAACCAAGCGGCATTTGCACGAAAAAGCGGCGGTCATCACCCCCCGCTTCTAGCAAAAGCACCGAATAGCACCCATTCGCCGTCAAACGTTCAGCCAGCACTGATCCCGCCGAACCTGTGCCCACAATTATAAAATCAGCCTTTAGATTTTGCAAAATGTCCTCACTGCGATCTATAAAACCTGGTAGCCTATTGGGCACAAGATGTCGCTGCGATCACGACATTAAATGTTGAAAATGACTAACGGCCCTTCCAAATAGGGCCGCGTTTTTCTGCAAAAGCTCGCGCCCCTTCCAGCTGGTCATCCGACGAATAAAGCCTGTCAACGGAGGGCATAAGCCGTTTGGTGACTCGGTTTAGCGCATCTTGGAAGCGCATAGCCTCAGCTTCACGCACAACCTCTTTGATGGCGGCGTAAACTAAGGGCGGTCCGCTTTCCAAAAGACACGCCAATTCCCATGTCTTGGCCAAAAGATCTTGGGGTGCTGTGATTTCCTTAATCAGGCCCCAGGCCTTAGCCTCATGCACATCAAACCAACGGCCCGTCAGCAACAGATCCATCGCCACATGGTAAGGGATGCGTTTTGGCAGCTTGATCGAGGCCGCATCAGCCACAGTCCCCGAGCGGATCTCAGGCAAAGCAAAGGTTGCCGTGTCAGAGGCCATAATCAGATCGCACGAGATGGCCAGCTCTAGGCCTCCCCCGCAGCAAATGCCATTAACCGCAGCGATCACAGGCTTATTAAGATTGGGAAGTTCTTGCAAACCACCAAAACCGCCGATGCCATAATCACCGTCCACCGCATCGCCCCCTGCGGCGGCCTTAAGATCCCATCCAGGGCAGAAAAACTTCTCCCCCTCGGCGCGCATGATCGCCACGCGCAGATTGTCATCATCGCGAAAATCGCGGAACACCTGTCCCATGATGCGACTAGTAATCAGATCAATCGCATTGGCCTTGGGCCGGTTGAGCGTGACCTCTAAAATTCCACCTTCGCGCCGCGTTAAGATCGGGCCTGTTGTTCTCATGTCCATTTAAGTCACCTTTCTGATCAAAGCATCCACAGCCACGGCCCCTTGGGGGCCCAGCATGACGGGGTTGATCTCAATTTCTGTAAGAGTATTGTCTGTTTCGATAAGGTTTGCGACGGCCAAGGCCATGCGCACAAAACCCTCCACATCGGCGGTGGGCTTACCGCGATAGCCTGCCAAAGTCGGCCAAAGACGCAAAGTTTCAAGCCCCGCGCGCAGGCTTAGCTCGGTTGCAGGCAAAATAACGGTGACCATGTCGGCTAAAAGCTCGGCCAAAACACCACCAAAGCCCAGTGTCATTGTCAGCCCATAGATCGGGTCACGCCGCACCCCAATCAAAAGCTCGGCCAAGGCGCCGGCGACCATCTCTTCCAGCAAATAGCCGCTGGCGCCCAAAATCGGATCTTGGCCGTTTAGATCGTTTAAATGCAACCGCACGGCCCCCACTTCGGTCTTGTGGGCAAAACCTAACCCCTTAAGCGCAAAGGGCGGAGTCAAGTTTTCGACTTGGGGGAGCAGCGCGGCAAGCGTTGGGGCGCTGACGCCCTTTGGCACCAAAATTCCTGCTTGTGCCAACAGGGCCTTGGCCTGATCTTCGCCCAATAAATGGCTTTCGCCGAGCGCCAGCGGGGCAAACGGTCGCCAGCCTTTGTCTGGCGCTGGCGTTTGCGCGGCCTTAATTGAACCCAGTGCCGCCTCTAATCCCATCAAAGGTGCGATGCCCCGATTGATCAGCGCAATGGCGCGTTCTTCGTCGAAATTCTCGGGTAGTGAGGCCACGGGAAAGGCAGGTTTTCCCAAAGATTGTCCCGCCACAATCACTGAATCAAGTGCTGGCTGATAGCTAGCAGGGTCACACCGATCAGGGCGTGGAGGGTCAATGATGTAAATCCCCACGTCATAGGCCGAAAGCATAGTGGTGAAAACATCTGTGGTCCGCGGCCCATCGCCCCATATAAAGGTGTTATAATCCAGTGGATTAGAGATAGTCACAAGGGAACCCAATATCTCAGCCAGCCGCGTTGATTGCGCCTGCGGCAGGGGCTCAAACCGCAACTGATGAGTTGCCGCCAGATCAGCCACCAAGCCCACCTCACCCCCCGAGCATGACAAAGAACAAAGCCGCGGCCCTATCATCGGGCCGTAACAGTGAAAGATTTTCAGCGTCTCTAACATATGCTCTAAAGAGGTAACTTCCGCCACGCCCGCTTGGCGCAAAAAAGCAGATGAGGCGGCCCCCCCACCTGCCAGCGACGCAGTATGCGAGGCCGCCGCTTGGCGTGACGCCTCGGTCTTACCAGTCTTCAGACAGACAATTCCCTTTCCCGCAAGGCGCGCAGCCTCGGCCATCGCCGTAAAGGCAGCTGCATCATCAAACCCTTCGACATAAAGCCCAAGGGCGGTAACACGCGGATCAGCCAAAAGCGCGCTTGAAAGTTCAGCCAAGCCAATTTGCGCCGCATTACCCAAACAGGCAACATAGGCCACGGGCAACCCACGCGTTTGCATAGTTAAATTGATCACAATATTTGACGATTGTGAGACAAGGGCCACACCTTTTTCTACGGGACGTCCACCATGCTGATCAGGCCATAAAAGCGCTCCGTCCAAATAGTTGATCACGCCGTAGCAATTGGGCCCCAAAATAGGCATTTCATCCGCAGCTTGCACCAATTTATTTTGCAGATCGGCTTCGCCCACTTCAGCCCAGCCGGCGGCAAAGCAGACTGCCCCACCCGCACCCATGTCGGAAAGGATCTTTACAACCTCAACCGTTGCGTGGCGGTTCACGCCAATAAAGCTAGCGTCAGGGGATTGGGGCAAATCTTGCAAACTGGTAAATGCCGCAATACCGCCAATATGCGACTTATAGGGATGCACAGGATAAATTGGCCCCGCAAAGCCCATTTTTTGGCATTGTTTGATCACATTTTCAGCCCAAATCGACCCCATCACGGCGATCGAACGTGGGCGCAACAATCGCCCCAAATCATTCATATTTAGGCCCCCAAGGGACGCAAAAGTTCGCGCGCAATAATATGGCGCTGAATTTCAGAGGTGCCGTCCCAAATACGTTCAACCCGCGCATCACGCCAAAAACGTTCCAGCGGCAGATCATCCATAAGCCCCATGCCACCATGGATTTGAATGGCGCGGTCGGTGACGCGGGCCAGCATTTCCGTTGCATATAATTTGGCCGAGGCAATCTCGCGGTTGGCGGGCAGTCCTTGATCCAAGCGCCAAGCCGAGGCCAGCGTCAGGTAATCAGCGGCATCAATTTCGGTTAGGCTGTCGGCCAGCTGAAAACCAATCCCTTGGAATTTACCGATCGCTTGGCCAAATTGTTTCCGGCTTGCCGCATAGTCAACCATCATATCAAAAACACGGCGCGCGCGCCCCACGCTCATAGTAGCCACGGTGATACGGGTGGCGTAAAGCCATTCGTTCATGACCGCAAAACCGCCGTCAACCTCGCCCAAAACCTGCGAATCTGACAAACGACAATTGTCGAATTCCAAGATCATGTTCTTATAGCCACGGTGACTGACCGACTTATAACCGTCGCGGACCATAAAGCCTTTGGTGCCACGGTCGACCAAAAAGGTGGTAATTTTCTTTTTGGGCCCAGCGTGGGTTGCCTCTTCGCCAGTGGCTACAAAAACAATGACGAAATCGGCATGTTCCGCCCCAGAGATGAAATGTTTGGTGCCATTAAGTACCCAGTCCGTGCCATCACGACGGGCGTTGGTCTTCATGCCACGCACGTCCGAGCCTGCGTCAGGTTCGGTCATGGCCAAAGCGTCCATCCTTTCGCCACACACGGCGGGGTTTAGATATTGCGCGATCTGATCGCCTTTGCAGGCCATTAAAATATTTTGCGGACGGCCGAAAAAATGCGTAAGCGCCATTGAGCCGCGCCCAAGTTCGCGCTCAACAAGGGCAAATGCCAAATGACTAAGCCCCGCACCACCCACGGATTCGGGAAAATTACAGGCATAAAACCCAAGGTCTAAAACCTTGGCTTTTATGTCGGCAGCAATTTCTGTAGGCACATAGCCAAGGTCTTCGACCAATTTCTCATGGGGGTAGATCTCTTTTTCAACAAAGCTGCGTACAGTTGAAACAATCATTTCTTGTTCATTAGAGGGGGCAAAATCCATCAGTTTTTCCTTTGTCCAACCGAACGGCCAGCAGCATCGGGACGGGGTAGCACCCTATGCAGTTGTGTCAGTGCGCTCAGTTTTTCCAAAACCTGTGGCGCTGCGACGCAGGTCTTGCCCTCGCCCATATTAACGTGCAAAAGCATCTGCTCAACACTGGCCACAACCTGATCACCACGCATAATACGCACAAAAATATGCGCCCGCTTTTCATCCGATGCCAGTATTTGAACCGTACCGAGCAAATGATCCCCCAGCTTGGCTTCGCCCAAATGCATGATATGGGTTTCCGCCGTGTAATAGCTAAAGCCCGTTTTCACATAGTCTAAATCCGCCCCGATAAGCCGCAAAAACGCATCCACAGTATCAGATGAGGCAAACAAATAACGACTTTCCGTCATATGTCCATTATAATCAATCCAGGAAGCTAAGACCTGCATCTGGTACAACGCCAAGGGCCCTTCGGCTTTCGTGTCTTGGGCAAAAAACTGTTGTTTTTGCCGCGCATCATGTTCGCGGAGCACTTTACCAGCACCCCAATTACGGTCTTTTAAGGCCCGCAAGAAGCCGATCAAATTGCTATCACGAATACGCTCTAATTCGCGGATACTATATTGGCCCGATTGCGCGTCAGACTGGCCTGCAATTAGGTCGACCAATTCATCATTAAACTCAGGTACATCGGTTAACTTGGTCCAAGGCCAAGACAGGCAGGGGCCAAATTGGGCCATGAAATGTTTCATCCCCGCCTCGCCGCCGGCCACGCGGTAGGTTTCAAAAAGCCCCATCTGCCCCCAGCGCAGGCCAAAACCCATGCGGATTGCCTCATCTATTTCTTCGGTGGTCGCAATTCCATCTTTGACGAGCCAAAGCGCCTCGCGCCAGACGGCTTCTAAAAAGCGGTCGGCAATATGGGCGTCAATTTCTTTACGCACATGCAAAGGAAACATGCCAATTTCACGCAAGATCAGTTTGGCACGTTCGATTGCGACCAAATTCGAAGCGGGCGAAGGCACAACTTCTACCAGCGGCAAAAGATAAACGGGGTTAAAAGGGTGGGCCACAAAGATCATCGCGGGATTGACCATCCGCTCTTGCAATTGAGAGGGTTTAAAGCCGCTGGTTGATGATCCGATCAACGTATCAGGGTAAATTTTTTGGATTTGGCGAAAGACTTTATGCTTCAACTCTAACTGCTCAGAAACGGATTCTTGGATATATTCCGCTCCATCAACAGCTTCGGTGATAGATGTGGCAAAGCGCAACATCCCTTCGGGGGGCATAGGCACATCGCTTAGCGCAGGCAAGGCGGCCCGGGCGTTTGTCATCACTTCGGCGATTTTACGTTCGGCTTCAGGATCAGGATCAAAGACAGAAACATCCCAGCCATTTAACAAAAATCGTGCCGCCCAACCGCCACCGATAACCCCACCACCGATAATCACCGCCTTGCGTGCCATGATTAGTCCTTTCTTGGGTCTAGACCCTATACCCGTGCCAATGGCGCGCGTTTTTCCAATTTCAATCGAGTACGCACTTCTGCAGGGGTGACGACCCGCGCGCCCATGCTTTCAATCAAGGTAACCGCACGCTCTACCAATTGGGCATTAGTCGCCAATACGCCCTTATCAAGCCAAAGATTATCTTCCAGTCCAACACGCACATTGCCCCCCGCCAAAACTGAGGCTGCGACATAGGCCATCTGGTTGCGTCCAAGGCCAAAAGCACTCCACTGCCAGTCAGATGGCACATTATTTACCATCGCCATAAAGGTGTTCAAATCATCAGGCGCGCCCCATGGAACGCCCATGCAAAGCTGCACCAACACAGGATGCGGGATCAGCCCTTCTTTAACCAATTCCTTGGCCAGCCAAAGATGGCCCGTATCAAAAGCCTCGATCTCAATGCGCACGCCCGACTTGGTCATGCGCACTGCCATGTCTCGCAACATGCCTGGTGTGTTAACCATTACATAATCGGCCTCGTTAAAATTCATCGTTCCGCAATCTAAGGTGCAAATCTCGGGGCGGCATTCGACCACATGGGCCACGCGTTCAGCCGCGCCCGCCATGTCCGAGCGTGCGCCCATTGCCCTCATCGCTTCAGAGCCATCAAAGTAAATATCACCCCCCATACCAGCCGTAAGGTTTAACACGACATCCACCGCACTGTCGCGAATACGTTCGGTGACTTCGCGGTAAAGGGTGGGGTCGCGCACGGGTTTTCCTGTTTCAGGATCGCGCACATGACAATGCACTACAGCAGCACCTGCGCGGGCCGCGTCGATGGCGCTGTTGGCTATTTGCGCAGGGCTGCGCGGCACATGGGGGCTGCGGTCCTGCGTGCCGCCAGAGCCCGTGACGGCACAGGTGATAAAGACTTCGCGATTCATAGCAAGCGGCATAGTTCACTCCCTTATTTTATTAAAACTTATCAGGCTTGTGCGGGCCTGCTTAACAGTTTACGAAATTTTCATGACAAAAATCGCAACTATTTTTGATTCCAACCCCCAAACTCTGACAATAGCAGTTTTGGTGCTACCGCACTCATCCATCCTTGAGGTGGCCAGCACCCTTGACCCGATGCGTAGCGCCAATCGCCAAGCTGGGCGCGACCTTTTTCGCTGGCACGTCGTGTCGATCGACGGCGCGGCCGTGCCCTTGACCTGTGGGATAGAACTCCCCTCACAAGGGCCCTTGCCCATGGCCCTCAGCGCAGATGTTTTGATCGTGATAGCTGGCTTTCGACAGGCCGAGGTCGCAACCCGCCCACTGATACAAGAGCTGCGTCGCATCGCACCTCGCTTTTTGGCGATAGGCGGGATTGATGCAGGCCCTTGGGTCTTGGCGCGCGCGGGACTTTTGAATGGCTACCGCGCCACCGTTCATTGGGAAGATCTAGAGGATCTTGCCAATGCCCACCCCAAGATCGAGGTTTTCCCCGATCGCTTTGTAATCGACAAAAATCGTTTTACAGCCGGAGGGGCCACACCTGCCTGCGATATGATGCTGCATCTCATCGCCACACGGTTTTCGCAAAGCTTGGCGCGGCAAGTCGCCGCTTCATTCATAACCAAAATGCGTGCGGGGCACGAGGAACAAACTCAGCATGACAGCGCCTCAGCCAACTCGCCGAAGCGCGGGCTTGATCCGCGAGTTCTGAGCGCCGTTGCGCTGATCGCAGATAATCTTGAAAGCCCCATTTCCACAGGCCAAATGGCGCGCTCCTTGGGTCTGTCGGTACGCCGTCTTGAAAGTCTGTTTGCCAAAGACCTTGACACCACTCCAGGCGCTTTTGCCCTAAACCAACGCTTGAGTGCAGCGCGGCGCATGATCACGGACACCCACCATAATCTAACCGAGGTGGCCTTGCGCTGCGGTTTTTCTAGCGCGTCGACCCTTTCGCGCGCGTTTAAGCGGAAATATGGCACTGCCCCTAGCGCCGCAAGGCACAGCTAAAAAGCGCTTCACGCAGGCTTAGCCTATAAAAGACCACGCCCCTTAAGCAAGGGTTCAACCCCTGGCATTCGGCCGCGAAAGGCCGTGTAGAGGGCCGCGGCATCTTGGCTGCCACCTTTTGACAAGATAAACTCCTCAAGCCGCTGGGCGGTTTCAGAGTCGAACGGATCGCCGGCCTCTTCAAAGGCGGCGAAAGCGTCGGCGTCCATCACTTCGGACCACATGTAAGAATAATAGCCCGACGAATAGCCGTCGCCCGTAAAAATATGCGCAAAATGCGGCGTTGCATGGCGCATGGTAATGGCGTTCGGCATGCCCAATTGATTGAGTACTGCCGCTTGCATCTGCATCGGATCACTGGGACTTGGCCCTTCGTGAAATGCCAGATCGACCAATGCGCTAGCCAAAAATTCAACCGTGGCAAAGCCCTGATCATATGTACCAGAAGCCAAAAGGCGGGTCAGCATATCATTGGGCATGGGTGCACCCGTCTCAACATGGCGGGCATGTTTGGCCAAGACCTCCGGCACTTCCAGCCAATGTTCATAAAGCTGGCTTGGCAGTTCAACAAAATCCCGCGCAACCAACGTACCCGACACAAAGCCATAGGTAACATTCGATAGAATCTGATGCAGCGCATGTCCAAATTCATGAAACAAGGTACGCGCATCATCATAGGACAATAGGCAGGGGTTTGCCTTGGCAAAATTACAAACATTCACCACGATGGGGCGTCGATCGCCGCCCAATTTGCGCTGGGTGCGCATGGCCGAACACCAAGCCCCAGATCGTTTTGAGCTACGCGAAAAATAATCACCAATAAAAACTGCAATATGAATACCATCTTTGGTAACTTCCCATGCGCGGGCGTCGGCATGGTAAAGCGGAATATTCAATGCACGAAACTCGAGCCCAAACAGGCGATTGGCACAATCAAAGGCCGCGTCAATCATCGCATCTAGCGACAAATATGGTTGGAGCGCGGCTTCATCCAAATTATGTTCGACTTTGCGGCGCCGTTCCGAATAATACCGCCAGTCCCAAGGTTTTAAATCACTTACTCCAATATGAGCCTGCATCATTTTGGTCAAAATCGCCGCGTCTTCGGTCGCCTTGGCGCGCGCGGGTTGCCAAACACGCATTAACAAATCACGCACCGCTTGCGGCGTTTTAGCCATTTCAGGTTCAAGTTTGAAATCGGCAAAACTTTTATAGCCCAAAAGATCGGCGCGCTCGGCACGTAGGGCCAAAATTTCAGCCGCGATAGCGCGGTTATCATGCTCATTCCCATTTGCGCCGCGCGCAACCCAAGCTCCATAGGCTCTTTCACGCAAAGTGCGATTAGGCGAAAACTGCAAAAAAGGTACAATGAGAGAGCGGCTCAGCGTGAGCACAGCCGGCATATCCCGCTCTTGCCCTGCCGTGCGGGCCGCAGCCACCACAAAATTAGGCAGGTCGGCCAAATCTTGTGGTGATAACTTTAGGCACCATGACCGCTCTTCTGCCAAAAGATTTTGGCCAAACTTAGTACCCAAAACGGCTAACCGCGATTTAACATCCGTTAATCGTTCGGCCGCCTTACCTTCAAGGTGTGCGCCAGATCGGATAAACATCTTGGCATAAAGCTCTAATACACGCGCCTGTTCCGCGCTTAAGTTGAGATGTTCCTGTTGCTTAAAAAGGGCTTCGATGCGCGAAAATAAGACTTTATTATTGGTGATTTCTGACGAGAAGGCGGACAACACCGGGGCCAAATCGTGCTGCAGTGCTTCACGAACGTCAGAGCTGTCGGCACTGGTCAAATTAAAAAACACACCTCCCACTCGATCAAGTAGATCTTCAGCCTGTTCAAGCGCTTCGATCACATTGACAAAACTGGGCGCATCGGGATTGTTTGCAATTTTGGTTATGTTGGCGCGAGCTTGGGCCATGCCTTCGGCAAAGGCGGCTGCAAAATCAGCATCTTGAATGGCGGCGAAGGGGGGCAAACCAAAGATGTTTGACCATTCGGATAACATGGAATTGGTCATGATTACTCCTACTTATGAACCATTGAAGGTGAGACGCCCTGCCCCGCCCCATGACAAACGTGGCAATCAACGTCGAGGTTGAGCGTAATAGTGCGGCTTTGCGCATAAAGCGCATCATAAATGAACAGCCGCCCCCGCAGCGTTTGACCCGCAAGAGTCAAGGCCTTTACCGCTTCGATAGCCATCATAGATCCTATCACCCCAGGCAGAGGGGCCGCCACACCCGCTGCCGCACAATTAGGTGCCAATTCAGATGTAGGGGCATTAGGAAAAATGCAGCAATAACAAGGCCCTCCGCGTGCAGGATCATAGAGACTTATCTGACCCTCCCACTGAGTGATTGCCGCCGAGATAAGTGGTTTTTGTAGCGTTACCGCTGTTTCATTGACTAAATAGCGTGTATCAAAATTATCGCTGCCATCCAAAATCAGATCGTAATCTTCCATCAATGCCTTGGCATTTTGCACCGTTAAACGCCGTTTATATGGCCTCACTTCGATGTAAGGATTAATAGCAAGCATAGCTATTTGTGCGGAGTGCACTTTATCCATACCAAGATGGGCGTCCGAATGGATCACTTGGCGCTGAAGATTTGAAATTTCAACCACATCCTCATCGACAACCCCAATCACCCCCACACCGCTCGCCGCCAAATAAAGCAGCACGGGCGCGCCCAAACCGCCTGCGCCTATGACCAAAACCTTAGCATCTTTCAGCCGTTTTTGCCCAGGCCCCCCAATTTCGCGCAGCATGATATGGCGCGCATAGCGAGTTAATTCGCTGTCAGAAAAAGTCCCCGCTTGTGCGGACGGTTGTTCAGCAGGGGGCACGCTTTTGCGTAGGGCAGAAATGAAACGCGCGTATCCAAAGACTACAAGCACAATCGTGACCAAGCCCAGATAACTGCTAACAGTTTCCCAAAAAATTTGCATCAACCAACCCCTGTCGAGCCAAACCCATCCGCGCCACGCACGGTTTCACTCAGGTCATCGCCAAGAGAAAACTGAGCAATCACAACGGGCGCAATAATGGCCTGAGCGATGCGGTCTTGATGAGAAATGTGAAAATCTTCTGTTCCAAAATTGATCAGAATCACCCCAAGCGGGCCGCGATAGTCACTGTCGATCGTTCCGGGAGCATTCACCAAGGTCACTCCATGTCTAAACGCAAGTCCCGAGCGCGGACGAATTTGCATTTCATAGCCATTAGGAATTTCCACCAAAAGACCCGTTGGCAACAAAATACGCTGCATCGGTGCCAAGGTCAGCCCAGTTGCACGCTGATGGGGCAACAAATTGGCGCGCAGGTCAGCACCAGCGGCCCCCAAACTGGCATAATGTGGTAGGCCCCAGCTTGGGTCTGCCCCCTCGTCCCAAGCCAGCTTAATAATTATCGCCATAAAGCCCTACTATGTAATTTTCTCGAGCCGCTCTTTCGACATTTCGCCCGGAACAATCGTAATTGGCACAAGCAAACTTGCCGAATTGCGCGACATTTGGGTTACCAAGGGGCCAGGCCCTGAATTGTCATTGCCCGCGCCCAAAACTAACACCCCAATTTCAGGATCTTCGTTTGCTTGCGCCAAAATTTCTGCAGCCGGATCACCTTCACGGATGACAAGTTCAGGATCAATCCCCTTGCGGTCACGCATCCATTTTGCAAAAACTTCAAAATGCGCCTCGATCCTTTCGCGGGCTTCAGCACGCATCAAATCTGCGACACCTTGCCAATGTTGAAACTCATCAGGTCGAATGATCGACAAGATAGTGACACCCCCTCCCGTGCGCGCCGCTCGCATGGCAGCATAACGCATGGCGTTTAAGCATTCATGAGTGTCATCCAATACAACCAAGAACTTGCGCATAGTATACCTCTCATTTTGGGGCAATCATGGCCCATCACTTGGCAAACAGCAAGCACTGCCATGTCTGATAATCTGGCTTTATAAAATTTCAGATGTCAAAGTTTTTAGCTGCGGATCATGCCTATAATGTCATAGACCTGATCCACCACAGGACGTGCAATCGCATTGGCCTTCTGAGCGCCCTTGCCCAAAATTTGGTCAATTTCGAACGGATCTTTCATTAACCGTTGCATTTCTTTCGAGATGGGCTCTAATTTTGCCACTGCCAAATCCACCAACGCTGGTTTAAATAGCCCAAATTGCGCGCCTTTATACTTCCCAATCACGGCTTCAGGGGTCATATCTGCAAGGGCCGCATAAATATTGACCAAATTGCGCGCTTCGGGACGACCTTTAAGCCCTTCAATCGTTTCAGGCAAAGGATCAGAATCTGTTTTGGCCTTGCGAATCTTTTTAGAGATTATATCCGCATCATCAGTAAGATTGATGCGCGACTGGTCCGATGGGTCAGATTTAGACATTTTAGATGTACCGTCTCGCAACGACATCACGCGCGTAGCAGAGCCTTCGATTTGTGGTTCGACAATTGGAAAAAAATCAACTCCAAAATCATTATTAAACTTGGCAGCGATGTCGCGGCAAAGCTCAAGATGCTGTTTTTGGTCTTCGCCCACTGGCACATGGGTTGCCCGATAGGCCAAAATATCTGCCGCCATCAAGGCCGGGTAAGCAAACAGTCCAAGTGAGACATTTTCGCTGTTTTTGCCAGCCTTATCTTTAAACTGCGTCATACGCGACATCCAGCCCATGCGAGCCACACAATTAAAGATCCACGCCAATTCAACATGAGAAGGTACTTGACTTTGGTTGAACAAAATCGATTTGGAAGGATCAATGCCCGCCGCAATAAAGCCCGCCGCAGCTTCACGCGTGGCATGGCGAAGCTTTTTAGGGTCTTGCCATACCGTTATTGCATGCATGTCCACCAAGCAATAAATCGTTTCAATTCCTTCGTCCTGCATTTGCACAAAGCGCTTAAGAGCCCCTAAATAATTTCCCAATGTCAATCCGCCCGAAGGTTGAATGCCCGAAAAAACTCGCGGGGCGCGAGGTGTCTGATTTGAAGTGGCCGAGGCAGCAAGATCTGACATAGTCAACTCCGGTGATTTTAGTTGCACTTTTGCCTTATCGTTGAGACAAGCGAGCGTCAATCACCCCAAGCCCAAACTTGGCGCAAAAGCGCCCCAAAGACAGGTAAGACCAAATGGATCAGAATGAAAACCCCTCGCCGCTCAATCAGCTGCCTTGGATTGTCTGGGCCTTGGCCTTGCCAATCATCGCGATGGAGCTTGTATTCGGTCTGGCCAACATAGGCCTAATTGGTGGGCCCTTTGGCAGCGATTGGCGGATGGATGCCTTGCGGCGCTTCGCCTTTTCGCCGGATTTGATGCGAGCAATGTGGCAAGCGGGGCAATTTCCCCTATCCGAGGTGATTCGCGCGCTTACTTATTTTTCCGTACATGCGAGCCTAACACATGCGGTTTTTGCTGTGGTAATTCTTTTGGCGCTGAGCAAAGTAGTGGCCGAAGCATTCGCCCCTTGGGCTGTTGTTGCCATTTTTATTGGTTCGGGGGCAGGCGGTGCTTTGGTTTTCAGCCTTATTCCTAATATACATAGCCTGCTGATTGGTGCTTACCCGTCAGTTTACGGGATGATCGGGGCCTATACATTTTTGCTTTGGGTAAATTTGGCGGCCGTAGGGGCCAAAAAATCCAATGCTTTTTCCATGATTGGAATGCTGTTAGGTATCCAACTTTTGTTTGCCGCAGTCTTTGGAGGAAGTATGGATTGGGTTGCCGAACTTTCGGGCTTTATCATTGGGGTTTTTATGGCATTCGCTTTTAGCCCGCTACGCTGGAGCGATCTTTTTAATCAGTTTAAAAAACGCTAACGCCGAGTGACCCCACGCAGATCACTAATCCCAAAGGCACCAAACATCACGCCCGCCACTGCATAGACGACCATGCCGCACGCTACCAAGATCAAAAGCGCCAAATACCGCCATGTTGCTATTTCGATCATCGGCGCTACAAGTTGGTAAATCACTGCTAGCGCCAAAAGCATAGCACCGCAAGCCAGCACAATACGTGGTAATTTACTTAAAAGCCGCTCATCCATCTTGGCAGCATCGCCCATTTTGTGCGCACCGCGCCAAAGCTGCAGTACCATCACCCACGCTGACAAAGACGTCGCAAATGCGGCTGCCAAAAATCCAATGATCGGCATGAAGCCAATGGCAATACCCCCATTCACCAGCATCGACATGGCCGCAAAATTAAAGGGGCTGCGCGTGTCTTCGCGCGCATAATACAAAGGTTGCAGTAGCTTTTGCAGCATAAAGGCCGGCAGTCCAAACCCATAAACTGCCAGAGCGAGTGCTGTGTTGGTCGTGTCATCCACACCAAAAGCGCCTCGTTGATAAAGTACGCTGACCAAAGGCTCAGCCAAGGCGACCAGAGCCACTGCCGCGGGCAGTGTCAAAATCAATGCGAACTCGGCACCACGGTTAAAACTGTCGCGCCCACCAGCTACATCCCCTGCGCGCAAACGGCGCGACAAATCGGGCAACAGCACAACGCCAATTGCAATACCCACAACGCCTAAAGGTAGCTGGTAAAGTCTATCAGCATAAGAGAGCCACGCTACCGCACCATCAGTGAAACTGGCCACTTGCCGCCCCACCAACAGATTAATCTGCATCACCCCCCCCGCCAAAACCGCAGGCCCCGCAATAGTGCCCAGCCGTTTAAGCTCAGGCGTGACTTTGGGAAACTTTAGACGCAGATAAAACCCAGCACGCCGCGCAGCGTAAAGCATCAAGCAAAGCTGTAAGATCCCGGTAAGCGGCACGGTAAGGGCCAACGCATAGCCCATATCCCATCCTGCATAAAAGGCCCCAACCATCGTAAAAATGAACATAAGATTCATCAAGACTGGAACGAAAGAGGTTTCCGCGAAGCGCCCAAAACCGTTCAAAACCCCAGATAAAAGCGCGACCAAAGAAATAAACATAATATAAGAAAAAGTGATGCGTCCGAAAGACACAGCCAAGTCAAAACGTGCATCACCCACAAACCCCGATGCCATCAACCACACAAGCCCTGGCATTGCCAATGTGCCCACCATTGTAAAAATGATTAAGAGCCCCGCAAGCCCACTAAAAGCGTCAGCTGCAAAGCCTTCTGCATTTTCTCCTGACTGCAGCTTTTTTGAAAACATCGGCACAAAAGCCATATTAAAAGCGCCCTCGGCAAAAAAACGACGGAACATATTAGGCAGAGAAAAGGCGATCAAAAAAGCCTCGGCCACGGGGCCGGTACCCAAAAAGGCTGCCATAAGAATATCACGGACAAAGCCTAAACTCCGGGACCCAAGGGTCCACCCCCCCACAGTCACAAAGCTTTTCATCAGTCGAATGGGTTTCATAAGTTTGCTCGCTTAGCACCATCAGAAATTGCTTGGCGCAATTTTTTATCTAAAGCCTCTTGCCGTGATTTCGCATGAAGTTTCAAGCCAAACATGTCTTTAACATAAAATGCATCAACAACCTGCGCACCAAATGTCGCGATCACAGCACTGGCGATATAAATATTATTCGCAGCCAAAGTGCGGGTCAGATCAAACAAAAGACCAGGACGATCGCGGGTGTCCACCTCGATAATCGTGTAGATATCTGAACCTTCATTGTCAAAGGTCACATGGGTTGGGACTCGAAAGGCGCTTTCGCGTTTTTTTATCTTATCACGGTCTACCAAAGCTTCGCGAGGTAAAACTTCACCCGCAAGGGTGCGATTAATCATCCTTGAAATACGCGACAATTTTGCTGCCTCGTAAGGCTTGCCGTCGATGTCTTGGATCCAAAAGGCTGCGGTAGCAAAACCGTCTTTGGATGTATATGTGCGGGCATCAACAACATTGGCTCCCACAAGCGCTAAAGCACCTGCCAAGCGCGAAAAAATGCCCGGATGGTCAACTAGCGCAAAGCAGGCGCGCGTGGCGTCACGGTCAGGGTCTGGGCGTAAAGTTGCACGGATTTCAGCTTCCCCTAAATTCTTCAAAAGCCCGGCAAATGCCGCATGGGTTTCAGCCGAAAGTCCCTGCCAATAGGCTGCATAATGACGGCCGATTTCGTCGTCAATATCGGCGCGCTTCCATTTAGAAAGGGCATTTATGAGCAGTGACTTAGCTTCATCTTCGCGATTTCCCCGATTTATGGATTCAAGCCCATTTTCCAAAGCAAAGGCTGTGTCTGAATAAAGCTGCCGCAGCAACATTGCCTTCCAATTATTCCAACTGCGAGGCCCCACACCTCGAATGTCGCACACGGTCAGAACCGTCATTAGATCCAACCTCTTGCGATTTTTAACGGCTTTGGCAAAATCGCGCACAGTACGAGGGTCAGAAACATCCCGCTTTTGAGCCATGTCCGACATCAGCAAGTGATAGCGAATCAGCCACTCCACAGTTTCAGATTCTTCGACATCAAGTCCCAATCTTGGGCAAATACGCCGCGCCAATTGTGCGCCCAAGATAGAATGATCTTCAGGGCGACCCTTGCCAATATCATGGAGCAAAAGGGCAATGAATATTACTTTACGATTGACGCCCTTGGTCATAATCCCACTAACAAGTGGCAATTCTTCAACCAATTCGCCTCGTTCGATTTGCGCCAGAGCGCTAATGGTCTGGATCGTATGCTCATCTACCGTGTAATGATGATAGACGTTAAATTGCATCATCGCCACAATGGCTTCAAATTCGGGAATAAAGGCCCCCAAAACCCCTAACTCATTCATTCGCCGCAAGCCACGCTCGGGATTGCCGTGTTTTAGCAAAAGATCCATAAAAATTTCGATGGCCTCTGGATCAACGCGCAAATCATCATCGATCAAATTAAGATTAGCCGCTATCAGACGCATGACATTGGGATGGATCAAATAACCGGTGCGCAGCGCTTCAGCGAAAACCCGCAATATATTGCGCTTTTCGGCTAAAAACTGCGCCGCATTTGGCGTATCAACGCGGCCCTGCACCAGATGAAATCCATAACGCAGTTTTTTGTTAGGCTTAAAAAAACCAATAATGTTTGCAGCTTTTTTGGCATGGCGAGCTTCAAGTTCAGTCAAAAATACACGGGTCAATTCCCCCACCTTGGTGGCATGGCGAAAATAATCTTGCATGAAATATTCAACAGAACGCCTACCCAAGCTGTCGCTGTAACCCATACGAGCCGCCACTTCGACTTGCACATCAAAGGTTAATTGATCCACCGCACGCGCACCAATATAGTGCAAATGGCAGCGAACGGCCCAAAGAAAATCTTCTGCGCGCGCAAAAGCTTGAAACTCATTGCTATCTAAAAGACCAGCATTAACAAGACCTTGAGAGTTTTTAACCCGGTGTAAATGTTTACCAATCCAATAAAGCGTTTGCAAATCACGTAGACCGCCCTTGCCCTCCTTTACGTTGGGTTCAAGCACATAACGCTGCCCACCTTGGCGTTTATGCCGATCAGCCCTTTCTTGCAATTTAGCCTCGATGAATTCCGGACCAGAGTTTTTAAACAGGTCAACCCATAGTCTTTTCTCAAGCTCAGCCGCCATCTCAAATTCGTCCACGATGAAGCGATGCTCAAGCAGCGAAGTGCGGATTGTCACATCCTCGCGCCCAAGGCGCACACATTCTTTCACCGTACGGGAGGAATGGCCTACCTTAAGTTTTAAATCCCATAGGATATAAAGCATCGTTTCAATGACTGATTCCGCCCAAGGCGTGACTTTTGATGGGGTCAAAAACAGCAAATCAACATCAGAGTGTGGAGCCATTTCGCCGCGCCCATAGCCCCCAACGGCAAAGACGCTCAGCTGCTCCAGAATGGTGGGGTTAGGTAAAGGATGCAAGAGTTTCGACGCCACTTGAAACGCCACTTTCACCAGTGAATCTGTCACAAAGGCCTGACTTGCAACCAAAGGTCGCGCAGTTTTTGGTGCCTTTTCAAAGACGTCAAAAAGGGCTGCATTCGCTAATGCCTTGGCCTCCAGCAGATGGTGTGTCGCAAGCTTACGGAGATCGGGGGCCCCTGAGCCTGTATTTTGCAGCGCTTTAATGGTTGCAAATATATGGTCGGCATCAATGATTTGATGGCGGGGCAAAAGCAAAGACTGACCTAAGTCATCCAAAAGTCTTGAGACTTCAGAAACTGGCGCGGGCAAAGATCCTAGGGGCTGGGTCAATTACATTCACCACTTTGTTTTGTATTTCAGCAATGGCCAAGCCACGTTCATTGGTTCCATCTTTCAACAAGCGGAAAATGCCATTTACACCCACAAATCCAGAAGTTTGAGTTAATGCGGCTGTGCTCAGTGAATTGGTGCCAGAAGACACCAGAGCCCCGATAGCTGCAATCCCATCATAGGCCAAACCAGAAATCGGATGAGGTGGCTCATTATAAGCCGCTTCATATCGAGCTTGGTATTGTTGATATAGAATCGGATCAGGCAAAGTAAACCACCCGCCCTGAATGCTAGCCAATAGCGGTGTAGAGGCTGGAATGTCCCACCGTGTTAAACCGATGAAACGGGTGTTTTCGCCGCCTAAACCACTATCAGATAGCAATTTAGTCAAGAGCGGTAGCGCCCCCGCTGTGTCGGCAGTCAAGAATAACGCCTGCACATTATTTTGTTGCGCCGTTTGAGTGATGATCGGTGCTGCAGCAATAATGCCATTTTGAGAAAATTCATAATCAAGCGATCCGACAAGCTTGCCCCCCGCCTTTACAATGCCTGCCTCTATAGCCACACGCCCAAGTTCGCCTGCAGTGGTCTTGTCATTGACTACCATGGCTAATCTTAGACCACGCGAAACAGCAAAGGCAGATAAACGGTTTGCGGTGTTATTAAAAGTCTGCCCCAAAACAAATACGTTAGGATTTGCGACTTCAGTGTTATTTGAAAAGCTTAGCACATTAACGTTCGTGCCATTCAGGGCCAGGCCCACGGCTTCGGTTTCTTGGGAAAAAACGGGCCCTAAAATAATTTCAACACCTTCAGAGACTGCCTGCAAAGCAACTTCGGCCGCCTTTTGCGGCTGGCCCCAAGTCTGATAAACCATCAACTCGATCACTGTATTAGATTGAACAGCCGCCAAATCGGCAATCGCTAAGCGCGCCGAATTTTCAAGTGACCGCGCCAACAACTCGTCACGTGCCTGTCCCGTGCCAGAGGGAACCAAAAGCCCCACCTTAACAGGCCCATCAGGCCGTGGCGTGACTATTGGTGCAGTGTCGGTCGTGCAAGCAGCAATCCCAAGTAGCAAAACGAGCAAAACACTTATTTGACCCAATGACTTGCGGGCAAGCGTCAAAACAGACAACATAGACTTATCCTTGTTCACAGGGCCAAGAGCTTCGCTATAAAGTAATATTAGGCTTTTTAGAATGGGAAGTAAACTTTTGAAGGACTGCTGTTAATGCAACCAAAGTCTTTGGCCAAAACTATTGCTCCAGGACTTCATTTTGTTGCAACGCCCATTGGGGCAGCGCGCGATATAACACTGCGTGCCATAGATATCCTAGCCGGCGCCGATGTCTTAGCCGCCGAAGATACACGCACCTTACGCCACTTAATGAAAATTCACGGAGTGGCGCTGAACGGGCGCCCCCTATGGGCTTATCATGACCATAATGGCGAAGCCATCCGACCCCGCATATTATCCGCACTATCTGAAGGAAAATCGGTAGCTTACGCGTCAGAGGCGGGAACCCCCCTTGTCGCTGACCCAGGTTATCAACTGGCCAGCGCGGCGATTACGAATGGGCATACAGTCTTAACAGCCCCTGGCGCATCGGCAGTTTTGGCTGCCCTTACGGTCGCGGGACTACCAAGCGACAAGTTCATGTTTGCCGGCTTTCCGCCAAACACTGCATCGGCACGGCGCAGTTTCTTGAATGAATTGGCACATATCCCAGCAACTTTGGTTTTTTATGAATCACCAAAACGCCTTAGCAAATTATTAACTGATATGGCGTCATGTTTAGGCGAAGAACGGCGAGCAGTCGTTTGCCGCGAATTGACCAAGAAGTTTGAAGAAACAACGCGTGGCAACCTAGGGGAATTACTTAAATTTTTCGCCGGCGCTGCTGTCAAAGGGGAAATTGTGGTTTTGGTTGATCGTGATCATAAGTCCAAGGCCGATCCACTAACTTTGGAGCATGCGTTAGTGTCGGCTTTGACGCACATGTCTGTCAAAGATGCGGTTGCCATGGTGGCTGAAAGCTTGGCATTGCCGCGTCGTGATGTGTATCAGGTGGCGTTGAATATAGTGAAAGACAGATAAATGGCTATCAATCTTATAACAAAGGCCCAGAGCTAGAAGAGCCTTGCCACATGAACCTGCAGGGTCCTTAATACCTGCCAGCCTAGACGTGGCGGTGGTCGATGCAATCGGATAAATCAATATTATTGAAAATGCCGTCAGAGACTAAAGAGGTGATTGCATCCTAAAGTACTATCAGGCATTTATATCATGTCAAAAGGGGATGTATATGTCACTTAAAGTAGCCTTCCAAATGGACCCTATTGCGGCTGTTAATATTCACGCAGACAGCAGCTTTAGAATCGCAATAGAAGCACAAGCGCGCGGGCATTCTCTGTTTTTCTATACACCAGACCGATTGGCTTTTGTTGGAGGCCGTGTGATCGCGCACGGTTGGCCTATAGCGCTGCGCGCTGAAGTTGGTAACCACGTCACCTACGGGCCCGAAGCAGAAGTTGATCTTTCAGGTTTCGATGTTGTTTGGCTTCGCCAAGATCCTCCATTTGATATGGGTTACATCACCACAACGCATCTTTTAGATTTAATTCACCCCAAAACTTTGGTGGTCAATGACCCTTTTTGGGTGCGGAATTTCCCTGAAAAGCTTTTGGTTTTACGCTTTCCAGACCTGACACCACCAACTGCAGTCGCACGGAATTTAGATGTGATTAAGGCGTTTAAGACCAAACATCAGGACATTATTTTAAAGCCCCTTTACGGCAACGGAGGTAGGGGTGTGTTTCGCCTTGGACCAGACGATAAAAACCTTACCTCCTTGCATGAAATGTTCAGCACCATCAATCGCGAACCCCTAATCGTACAAAAATTCCTGTCCGATGTTTCGAAAGGCGATAAGCGCGTGATTTTAGTCGACGGCGAAGCAGTGGGCGCGATTAACCGCGTGCCACAAGCTGGTGAAACGCGTTCAAACATGCATGTAGGTGGCCGGCCAGAAAAAATTGGACTGACCGAACGCGACCTAGAAATCTGTGCCAAAATTGGTACACTTTTGCGCGAAAAAGGACAAATCTTCGTTGGAATTGATGTGATCGGTGACTATCTGACAGAAATAAACGTGACCTCGCCGACAGGCATTCAAGAGCTTGAGCTATTTGACGGCACCAATACCGCTGAATTAATCTGGAAAGTGATTGAGGCCAAGTGTAGCGACTAACACTTGGGGTCTGGTATGACACAATAGGTAATCTCTGCTGAGATCTATGGCGATAACTCCACACTTAGTTTATCAATATCAGAATATGCAATCCCGAATGTAGTCCATTCAGGGGAGTAATGCGCACCATAATCTTAAAAAGATTCAATTACGCATATAATATCATCCGGGAACTCTGCACTCTCATAATTTTACATTTTTTAATTTGCGCGATTTTTGTTCAA
>JASDRS010000026.1:0-135513 GCA_041441915.1 Paracoccaceae bacterium
CCATTTATTGTATCCTCTCAAGTAATTAGGTGTTTAGCCATCCAATCTGCAGATTGGGGGCGGTATTTATAAGGGCGGTTATTCACAACATGCGTGCCATCCTCAACCATATTTAGGGTCACTGGCCCCGAAACCGCCTCAGCAAGTCTCACAGAGTGATCTGGTGGAATGACCCTGTCAAGCGCCCCACCCACAATGTAAATTGGGCATTCTATCATTTTTGCAACCTCGGAAAGGTGCATACTCTGAGCGACTTTCAGGGCAGCCGTTTCATTTTCTGAGTGGCTTCGGACTGTGAACGCGATCCGAGTCAATGCTGGAGCTTTGACAAAAGCTTCTGCAAAATCAAATGGCCCTGTCAATGAGATGCAAGCCAAAACGCGCTTTTCGAAAGCGGCTGCGCGCGGCGCATAATATCCACCGAGGCTTACGCCCCATAATCCGACTCGCGAAGCATCCACGTCGGCGCGTTTTTCAAGGTAGTCAATTACCGCTGTAACAGGCGCTTCGTAATCTGGGCGAATTGGAAGCTCATACTCAGCCTCTCCTTGCCCAGGTCCATCAAAAGCAAGGGTTGCCAAGCCACGCTCAAGAAATACCGCCTCATTAGAACTCATTTCTTCTTTGGTGGAATCCAAGCCCATGCACATTACGACGATTGGTGCGCGCTTAACGCCGGCTGGCTTACGTAAAGTTCCTACAAGTTGTGTTCCTTCGAACGGAATAAGTACCCGCTCACCGAGTGGGCTAAGGTGGGGCAAAGCACGGAGGCGCGCTGCGATAGAAAGGTTATGTGCTGCTTTCATCTGGACGAGATCATGTACGAAAAGAAACTTCCCAAAGTGGTAGCATACAGACGCCGTTTGAAAATGATCCGCTGCGCTTCTTAATCGCCCCTCCGCTTCTGCGAGCTCCGCGAGCCCCAAATGGACGTCTCCTCGCAAAACCCAAGCGGGGCACCATTCCTCCCAATTTACAATATTTCCTGTCACTTGCTGAAAGTCGGCCAGAGGAACCCCGTTCGTCACCATTCGATGTGCCCAATGCATTCCAGCTGCCGAAACTCTTGGATCTACTTGCCGTTCATCCTGCATCTCTTAAATCCTCTTCATTGTGAAATGCCCAAAGCTCCGTACAGTGCCCCATTTTTTATTCACGGCAAGCACTTCACATTTTGTTTGCAAAATACAAGCACTTCATATTTTGGTTTCAATTTATTTGTCCAATTTGGACAGCTAGGGGATTGGGATTAGCATTTCTGCTGCAGCAATTATTGCAAATTTATTTAAACCCAAGGTCTGCACTTAATTATTCTAACTTCTCTCAAGATTTTTCGAATTAATGAGATGAGGATATATCTCGGTCAGCAGTGATCCGTGATAGTAAGTCAGTTTAAATGGTTGCGTTTCCTGAATTATTTGCAGCCAAGTATTTATGCTTGGAAATTCGGCCCAAAGATAATCAAAGTTCAGGTCTTTCAGGCGTACAACAATAGGCATAATAGTCAAATCTACTAGGCTGATATTCTCGCCCATGATCCAAGGACCACCACTTTCAGATAGCCATTGGGCCATGCGCGCCACCCCACGACTTAGCCGTCCGATTGCTTCGCTCATCTCTGCTTCAGGGAACCCGGAGCGACCCATACGCATTAAAAATTCCCGCCTCAAAGGTTTGCTATCACAAAGGTCCTGAAACTCTTTTTCAGACATTGCATTGAAATGAGGTAAGAAAGCGAGATTGTACGAGGGAATGCGTATCGCAGGCGCAGGTACTTCATCTACAAATCGCATCATGGCTCTGAGCTGAGCGATCCCCTTCGGATCTGATGGTCTCATCGCAGCTTTAGCAGGGAATATATCTTCAAGATATTCCAGAATTACACTACTGTCGAGGACAGGAAATCCATCGTGAACTAGTGCAGGGACGACTCCATTGGGGTTAATAGCCAGATACGCTGGCTTTAGCTGATCACCTGAAAATAGGTCAAGCTTATGTTCCTCAAAGCTTTTCCCCTTTGCGTGTAAAGCGTACCGAACCCGCTGACTACAGGTTGACTGGGGAGCGTTGTATAAGATGAACTCAGCCACTTTCTCAATACCTTTTCAAAATTCTCCACAATTTGTGGCGAGTTCTCTTTCGACTGAGAGAACTGATAATGAACTCATCATAACCATTCCAACTGCGAGCATGAACGTTGCGGACAAAATTATGGGTATGCAGCCATTGTCTCAAAAAAACCCCTCGCTTATCGTGAGTATTTCATCAATTTGATACGCTCCACCATTTTTAGGGTCTTTGAAAAAAAATAAATTCTTTTTTCAATTTATTACCTTATAGCCTAGGGTAATTCTAGGCCTGTCAAATATGGAGTTTCCTCACTTTTTAGTTCGAATCCAGATGCCAGCGCGACAGTTTCGAGCAATGCCGAGAAGTCTTTCTCAAGATACGCTTCGGGATCACCCTTCAACATTGCTGCGCCAAAATGCGCCTGAAAAGCTTCCCGAGTCGCTGCTGTAACTGGCATGGCCACGTTTAGCTCGCGTGCGGATGACAGGCCCAAATCAAGGTCTTTGCGCATTAGGGCTGGTGTGAATGTTGTGGTCCAGTCGAGATTTACAAATGCGTTCGTTTTATAGCGCGTAAAAATTGACCCCATAACTGAGTTGTTCATAAAGTCGAGGAACGCATGCCTAGATACCCCCGCTTTTTCAGCAAGGATCGTGATCTCAGCAAGGTTTTGCGTAACTACACCTAGCATCACGTTGTGAGCTATTTTGCAGAACCTAGCGAGCTCTCCTTCACCGACGTAAGAGACGCCATTTGCCGCAATTGCCTCAATAACATTCTTAACCTTATCAAAGGTCGCTGTTGGTCCAGAAACCACGGCACTTAATTTACCTGCCTTGACGCATTTTCCATTTCCGCTGACTGGGGAGCAAAGGAATTCCGCTCCCTTATCGGATAGCAATTTCCGTAATTGAGATGAGTGATCCACGCTAATGGATGAGAAATCAAGAAATACGGCGGGAATTTTCTGACCAGTTGCTACACCGTCTTTGCCAAAATACAGCGCCTCAACGTCCTTACCTGTCGACACCATCGTACACAGAACGTCAACACCCGCCAAATCTATCGGGCGGTCAACTAGTATCGCACCCTTCTCTTCTAAGGGCTGAGCTTTAGAACGTGTTCGATTCCACACCTTCACTTCGTACCCAGCTTTGACCAACCGCTCAGCCATCGGATAACCCATGCGGCCCATCCCAATCCAACCTATAGTTAGCTTCCCCATCTTCATCTTCCTTTCCAGCACGATCACCTAACATTTAATGTCAGATATTTAAAAATGTCGTTTCGATGCCACACATCAATACTGATTATTTTTCGCAGGCCTATTTAAGTGTATCAATTAATTAATTACGCAAACGTTCGCATCAGAATAGTTCTTCATCGTTAAAACGTCAATAGAGAGGTGCAAGCGTTTGCATAAATTATTCAATCGGCTATATGGTTCAAATTTAGATCATATGGCACGGGAGGCCACCATTTTTAGGAAATTGGCAAGCCTGAAATGCCGAGAATATCTTCAGTCGTGCACAATGGTGCTCGTGTAATTCAATTGATATTTATAGAAATTTATGACGCTCCATCATAATATTAAATAAACTACTAGTCTGATAGGCCGATCCACATTGTTGGAACATCGCAGCGCTTTTGAATTGTCTTTTTAGACTAGAAGACTGAATTTATTAACCTATAACATACGTCACTGGATTTATTTATATACCATTGCTAAACTTGTGGTGCCCAGTCTGGCCACTGGTCGGCCTATTCAATTTAAGGCTGGTAGAATTGCTGCAAAAACCTAGCTAAAAAATGGTAAAACTAGGGTTCCTAGTCCACACCGCAATTATAATACCAATTATGATTGATGAACGTGACAGCATCCGACGGACAAAGCAGAAAAAACGACGCTAAATCCAATAGAAGAGGAAAATTGGAATGGAGAAAAAACATGCTTCGTAAGCATCTTCCCTACAAAGTGATAGCGGTGGAAGAACATTTCATGCACGCAACACTGACTGACTACTTTGGCAGTGCAATTCACCAGCCTGAAAAAATTAAGTCGCGCCTCTATGACTTTGCGGGGATACGCATTGAAGAGATGGATGCCGCGGGTGTAGATATGCAGGTTCTGTCACATCAATCTCCAGGCAGCCAGCGGCTCAGCGACGATGCCTCGGTGGTAGCTTGTAGGGCAGTTAACGATGCGCTCGCGGCAGTGATTTCGCAAGCGCCGGATCGCTTTGCTGGATTTGCCATGATACCGACAATGAAGCCTGAGGCGGCGGCGGATGAACTGCAACGCTCGGTTGAGGAGCTTGGCCTAAAAGGCGCGATGATCCATGGCTTAAGCCGTGGAGAAATGGTCGATGGCAAAGCATATTGGCCTATTTTTGCCCGAGCTGAAAAACTTGGAGTGCCTATTTACTTGCATCCAGCAGATCCTGACAAGTCAGTCACCGAACGTTACTATGCACCGTACGACCAAAGCCACCCAATGTTCACACGCGCGGCTTGGGGCTTTGGTGTAGAGACGGGCACACATGCGATACGATTGATCTTAAGTGGTGTTTTTGAAGCACACCCCGACCTGAAGATCTTGTTGGGCCATTTTGGTGAGGCCATTCCATTCTGGATGCCAAGAATACACGAATCACTCTCTCGACCGGGTGGCGCAGAAGTGGATTTTGCAGGCGTGTTTCAGCGTAATTTTTGGGTCACTACCAGCGGGTTTTTCTCGGATATTGCACTCCGCTGCTGCCTTGAGGCGCTCAATCCTGACCACATTCTGTTTGCCATAGACTGGCCTTATGCAGACAATTCCAAGGGAGTTGATTGGCTCCAATCCTGTGAACTGGATAGCGGTCTAAAGGAAGCAATATTTAGCAAGAATGCAGAGGCATTACTGGGGCTATAACAAAGAATAAAATAAGATGACCTTGTTCGTTATGCTTAGGGAGGTCGCGCTTACCTAAGCATACACTCTGCCCCTTTGAGCTGAACCAATACTCAAATCAGCCGCGTTTTCAGCGAAGTCACTTCGTCATCAATGGCCCCAACTTGAACTTCATTCAGTTCATAGCCACCATCTTTGCAACACACTGGAAATACATATCCGTGGAAATCGTGATCATACGAAACCCATTGGATATCCTTGCCTACCTCCTCCAGAAAATTATATGCCGTGCGTGAAATGCCTTGCAGATGATCTTCGTCGCGGCCATGGCAAGGTAAGGTGTTTGAATAAAGGCAATCCGAGACGGCACAATCTCTATATCGATCTAGTAGCCAACTTGACCACAAAATCACATTCCAATTCACTGTTAAATTTAAGTAATCTTAAATATCCTTGTGTTAATACGTGGCCCGATTTCAATATTAGGCTCCAGTCCTAGTTAAAGGATGTCACTTCAACCTTAAAAATTTTATGCAATCGTTTGCTAGAAAGATCTAGCGCGACGGAACTAATCTGTCTACACTATCCTTTATTACATCCATAACTGTTAAGGCGCTGACTGTCATGAAAAAATATGCCATGGAACTCGAACACATCCCTGGAGAGGACCCGTTCATTGTAGCGCGTGGGGGCTTTTACCGACGCTGGTTGACGATGATTGACGACTTGGATGAGCTAAAGTCCATAGTTGCCGGACTAGAAGGATCTACCGAGGACAAATGGGTCCCCGTCTGGCGGAACGCCGGGAAAAAGCATGAGATTAACGGTGATAGGCTCGAAGCAGCTGGCGACATAGATGGTGCTAGAGCTGCGTATTTATCGGCAAAAACATATTTCGCCATTGGTCGCTTTCCAGGGGAGATTTCACCAGTAAAGGCAGAAATTAGCGCTGACTGTGCCCGCGTTTACCGTAAAGCCTGCGCTAAGCTCGACCCACCGATGGAAGTACTCGACATCATTTGTGAGAATAAAAGCTTTCGAGCGCATTTCAGAACGCCGAAATCTGATACGCTTGTGCCCGCGGTTTTGATAATGTGCGGTTCAGACGTTTTTAAAGAAGATCGTGGTTGGGCCGCAGAAATGGCGTTAGACGCTGGCCTAGCTTCTTTGGTGATGGATGCGCCTGGAACGGGAGAAAACCCTTTTCCATGGGTGCCTGAATCAGTGAAAGCTTGGGTTGCAGCTATCGATACGCTTATGAAGCAACCACAGGTTGATGCATTACGCGTCGGTGCCTTTGGGATCAGTCGTGGCGGTTACTCGGTTATGCAACTGGCCGGGACGGCACCAGAGAAGGTCAAGGCAGTGGTTGCAGTAGCGGGGCATCCCTTTGGTTATAGGATGACCGATGCCGAAATGGTGGCTACTGTTGACACACGAAACCGGCGCTCGAACTTTCTGTTCGGAGCACCGGATGGCCCACCTTCTTTTCCGGCATGGTCCGTCGAAAAGGAAAATGAGATTTTCGACGGCTGGGCTCTATCATCACTGGGCCTTTTAGACAAAATTACGATGCCTGTACTGATGATCAATGGTGACAATGATCACCTCGCTCCAATCGGTAATATACATTATTTGCTTACGGGTGGTCCTATCGGAACTCGGGCGGCCAAAGTCTATCCGGGATCGGGACACTGCGCGTTTGAGCACCAACCTGAGTGGGGCCCTGCGTCTTTCAAATGGTTGGCGGATAAACTCAAAAACAACGCAGAAAAATAGCAGCAGATTTTTTATTATCAATAGAACTAATCTAAGGCGATCGTCCTGAAAAACGGGTGGGTTTATACTATTACAAGTTCAAGTGGCCAGTCGTCGACGCACTCGCGGCCGTCTTCCGTCACGATGAAAGTATGGCCTACAAATATGCCAAACATTCCATCAGCAGTGATTGGGTTCGGCTCCGGCATCAAGACCATTCCGGGCCTCAGTATAGCATCATAATCATGTGTTTTAGCACCTTCAATAAAGGCGTGCGGACCTTCAGAAGTAAAGTCGATCCCATGTGTTACGATGGGTCTTGATTGTTGGCCCTTATCACGAAAATATTTGGCTGCTTCAACCATGTCAGAAATATGTCGTCCCGGCCTGATGCAGTCTGTTACCAGTTCATAACCTGGTTTGGCAATCTCATCCCAGAAGGTTTGAATTTTTTTGGGTGGGCTGCCAAGGCATATAGGTTGCCCAATTTGGGCGGAATAACCACGATATCCAGCGGCAAGCTCCATAATAATTATATCTCCTTTAGACAGCACTCGGAGTGAGGGTCGCGGGTTGCCAAAAACCATTGCTGGGTTGTCCATCGGCGTTGAACCTATTATAAGAAAATCAATGTCCCCGCCACCGGCTAAAATAGCAGATCCAGCCGCGGCGCGTAGATCCTGCTCTGTAGCACCAGGACGTGCCCTGTCAGCAATAGAATGCATCGCATTAGTACAAAGCTTGCCGGCATGGCGAACACACTCTAGCTCTTCCTCGCTATGGATCACTAGAAGCTCATGCATAAAGCCCTGCGTGAAGATAGTCTCTGCTTGGGGCAGTTCCTGCTTTAGGCTTAGGTATTGGTTTACAGGCATATAGTCTCGATGACGCGGTTCAACTTCAAGTAGTCCGATGCGCCCGTCTGCAAAACCAAGTTCTTTGATACGTTCTGCAATTACAACTGCAAATTCACCGTTGCGGCTTGAACGCACATCCTGGATTGCAACCGCAACCTCGCGCCTTACCGCCTCAATATGCGTGCCCCCCATACCATAGACTAAAGTAGGCTCACCCTCGCGCGGAAAGACTACATAAGCGCACATACAGTGCCATTCCCAATGTCCGGACAACCACAACATGCCGCCACCGAAACTCCAGTGGCTCGGCCCACCAGGGCAGATCACTACATCTAGGTCATACTGGGCCATCTTTTTTCTCAAGGCTTTAAATCTTCGTTCGTACTCGGCGCGAGAAAACTGCGGGTAGACCGCATCACGATAATAGGGAGTATTCTTCATGCGCGCAAAGTTTTGTGCTTGGTCAAGTTTGCTTCGTGTATTTTCCCAGTCGGGTGATGTGAACGCTGATTGCATTTGCTTTCCCTTAGATTTCCATCATCTTTGAAATGTCTTCACCAAGGTCCTTTAGCACTACAATCGCCGCATTCCGACCAGGATAGCCAGTAATTGAGCCACCAGGATGGGTCGTGCCTCCAGTCTGGTAAAGTCCCGGAATTGGCGTTCGGTGAGAGGCCCAACCGGGCGCTGGACGCTGTTCACCCGAAAACGTGATTGATCTGTCTCCTCCATGTGGCGCACCCTGGATCATATGTGGATTTCCAGCCTCTATATCCACCGGCGATTTAGTTATCCGCTCTAGGATTACATCATCGGTAAAGGTGGGGCAAAATCTCTGGATTTTTTTGATATGCCTTTGAGCAAAAGCGTCCTTACGATCAGCCCAACCAGCCGCTCCGACGCCAGGAAGATTATAGATGGTATGTGTTAGAAGCTTTACAGTATGGCGACCTTCAGGAGCGCGGTCCGGATCGACGAGCGACGGTGTTGCCGCTAGTAGCCAGCTTATATCATCTGACATTCTCCCATCATATATATCTCGACCGGACTGAACCAAATCCTCCAGCCAGCCAGCATAACCGGCGGAAACCGCCGTTCGAGGCCCGCGTGGCGTCTCAAAAATTGGGGGTAATGAAGTGGCAAGATAAGTCGCAAAAAACGGTACGCCTACATTGTAAGTGTCCACGCCATACATGAACGATTCTCCCCACATTTCACGTGGCGCCATGTCGATCAAATGCTTGACATGGATCGTTGAAATCACGCCCTTACGCGCTCTAAATTCACGCCCGTCTTGGGCGCGAACTCCAACACAAGAGCCGCCCTCCAAGATAAGCTCACTTACATTGACGTTGCAGTGGATTTTCGCACCTTTATCTTCAACAAATTCAACAAGTGCATCAATCAGGCGCCCGGACCCACCCTTCGGAATTGACCAGCTGCGGGCCTGCCGCGGTGCGGTGATCTGATAGGGCAACATGCCTGTTCCAGGCTGGTCTAATGGAACCGCCGTCTGAAAACTCATCCACCCCATAAGGGCACGTACATGCGGACTTTTGAATTCATGCTTTATAATATCGCGCGCACTCATTGCCATCCTACGGGCCCAAATACTGCCGCGAGGGTGCTCTTTCAGCAAATCTTTCATAGAAGGCCCCATGCCAATTGGATGTGACCTTGATTTACCCAATAGAGGACGAAGCTCATCAAACTCATTAAGTAGGCGTAAGTAGCTTTCTGCATCTTCCTCAGAGTAACGGTTCAGTTCTTGAATGGTTTTATCAACATCAAGCGACATAGTAATCTGTTCACCGTCAGGGAAAGCAACGTGAGCCACCGGATCCGGGTGCAAATAGGAGAGGCCATGCTTTTCCATTAGCCCAAGTTCGTCCAGCCGAATGATCGGATTTTGGAGGATTAGAGTATGCCCAGTTGAACATGTATCGATTGCATATTCGGGCCCTAGTATTTTTTCTGTCGTGGCCCCCCCTCCGGGAATTGGCCGTGCATCTACTATCTCACAGGAATACCCTGCCCTCGAAAGATAACATGCTGTGATAAGGCTATTGTGCCCTGCACCTGCAATTACAAAGTCTGCTATCGCCATCACTGAACCTGAGTGTTAATTATTCTGCAATCGTTTGCTCTAATCTGCATCTTATTTTCACTTCTGTCAAAGGCTGGTTTGAAAAGTGGAATGGATTTTGAGATGAAGCGCTAATGACAGGCGCTCAGCCGAATCTATAAATTACGTATTTACTCTACAAAATAATACCGCAGGCCTAAATGCAGCCTGCGGCTTTTGAATATAAATGACCGTTAGCTAATTAATGAATCTCTGACGTCTTCGTTAACAGATGGCGCATATTTGACAAAGTTTTTGGTAAACATCTCGACCAGCTTTTGGGCTTTAAGGTCATAGGCTGCCTTATCCGACCATGTACTGCGAGGGTCTAGAAGGTTGCTGTCGACCCCTCGGACTGCAACTGGAACAGCAAAGTTAAAGTTTGGATCTTTACGGAACGTACTACCGAGGAGGCTTCCATTGAGAGCCGCTGTCAATAGAGTTCGAGTTGCCTTAATGGGCATCCGCGAGCCTGTACCATAGCCCCCACCGGTCCAACCAGTATTTATCAACCAGCAGTTTACGCCATTTGCCACAATTTTTTCTTGTAATATTTTACCATATACTTCCGGACGGAGTGGGATGAATGGCGCACCGAAACAGGTCGAAAAAGTTGGCTCTGGCTCAGTCACGCCTCGCTCCGTGCCTGCGACTTTAGATGTGAAACCTGATAGAAAATGATACGTCGCCTGCGCAGCTGTTAGCCGTGAGATTGGCGGAAGCACACCAAATGCATCGCAGGTCAGCATAATGATATTTTTAGGGTAACCACCTAGCCCTGTTTTTGACGCATTCGAAATGTAATCGAGCGGGTAGGCACAACGCATATTAGGAGTGAGCGAACTGTCGCGGTAATCAAGCTCTTTGGTTTCTTCATCGAATACCATATTCTCAATAACTGTGGCGAATTTTAATGTTGTCGCATAAATTTCAGGCTCAGACTCGGGGGTTAAATCAATCGTTTTGGCATAACAACCGCCTTCGAAGTTAAACGTACCGCGATCTGACCATCCATGTTCATCGTCGCCTATCAGCACACGGTTCGGGTCTGTCGAAAGCGTAGTTTTTCCGGTCCCAGATAGTCCAAAGAACACAGCGGAGTCCTCAGGATCACCCAGAGAATGGTTGGCCGAACAGTGCATCGGCATAATGCCCTTTTCGGGCAACATATAGTTCATTAAGGTGAATACAGATTTTTTGTTTTCGCCTGCGTACTCGGTCCCGCCAATAAGGATAATCTTCTTAGCAAAGTTTAAGGCAACTATAGTATCGGTGCGGCAACCGTGCCGTTCTGGATTGGCCTTGAAACTTGGGCAATTAATAATAGTCCAGTTAGGCGTGAATGTATCTAGCTCAGCCAGCTTAGGGCGGCGAAGTACGTGACGTATGAACAGATTATGCCAAGCAAGTTCGGTTACAAGCCGCACATCTAGCCTGTGCGCAGGATCGGCCCCAGCGAACAGGTCCTGCACGTAGTAGGTACCACCCTTCATGTGATCGAGCATGTCACCATATAAAATATCAAAGTTTGAGGGATCCATCGGAGGGTTATTCTCCCACCAGATTTTGTCGACCACTTCAGGGGTCCGCACGACAAACTTATCTTTGGGGCTACGTCCCGTATATTTTCCAGTGGACACAAGAAAAGTGCCACCCTGACCCAAAGTACCCTCGCCAGCCTTTAAAGCAACTTCCATCAGGGAAGGCTCTAAAAGGTTGTAATGAACACAAGCAAGCCCTGTGATTCCTTGATCTTCCAGTTTCATAGTAGAATTTACTCGACCATAATTCATTTGGGTTCTCCCGATAGTGGCCATGTTTAGGCTTCTTCCTGATAATGTTATGTGAACGTGTAGCACCATGGTTTTACGTAAGAAAAGGTCTGATTTTAGAAGTTAGCGCAAACAAAGACATGTTAGCGCAACCAATTTGCAAAATTCGGAATTTGATATGAGATGCTGGCAAGAACAAAATGAGTTATGCTTGTTTTGTATGTAGAGGTACTAATCTGTGCTTAAAAGCCTAAAAAATTTGCTTAACTATTTAAGCCTAAGATGGGTAATAATATAGTGATTTTCTAGTTATGTTCAAACCAACACCTTATTAAGTACTGATGCGCACTCTTTGGCAAATATGTTATATGGAAATTCCAAAGGTACGGGGCGGGTTGACGGATCCAGTGGGGTATTTTGTACTGAGTGGAACGAAGGCGCGACAGTTTACAGCGCTTCTTAAAAAAACTGTTTGAGATTTGTGATGGCATGGTTACAAAATGTAATCGTCAACATTCTGTTTGATCAATTTAATCGAGTGTTGCCCTATTTGTGCTAACGTAGTCTGTAATTCTTGTGTCAAAACAGTTACGAGGTCTTTTAAACCCTTTTCTCCTTTCGCGGCCAGCGCATATAAAAATGGGCGCCCTAAGAATACGAAATCGGCTCCCATTGCATAAGCTTTAACAATGTCTTCACCTGATCTGATGCCGCTGTCATAAAAAAGAGGAAAATCTGAACCAACAACGTTTCGTATTTCGCCAAGCATTCTGATTGGCGCTGGCGCACTGTCTAACTGTCGACTGCCGTGGCTGGATACTTGGATGGCATCTACGCCAGCATTGACCAGGGTAACGGCATCAAGGGGGTTTAAAACGCCTTTCACCACAAGATTGCCCGGCCAAGCAGCACGAAGTTGGTCGAGGTAGGACCAATCCGCTAATGCACGGCTTTCCATACGATTAAAATCATATCCCTCCATATCAAAATTTGCCATGTGTGGAACGCCGTTGATAAAGCTTGGAATAGTCCAATAGGGGTGCAGGGCGAAGTCAATGAACTGTTTTGGGCCTATTTTGAATGGCATTTTAAATCCATGCCGCAATTCGCGCGGTCTGCGGCCAAGTTCAGGGACATCGACGGTCAACACAAGCGTCTTGAACCCAGCGCGCTTTGCCCGTTCTACTAATTTCATTGTGCCAACGCCATCACCCGAAAAATAAAGTTGAAACCAAGCGTTTTGATTGGATTTTTCCAACAGCGTTTCCATTGAGGTTGTTGAAGCTGTCGATACCCCAAGGGGTATGTTTTGTTCCGCGGCAAGGGCGGCGAGTGCGACGTCGGCATTGGGGTGAGCTAAATTGCACATCGCCATTGGGCTTATACCAAAGGGTAACTTTGTGGTCTGACCTAGAGCATCTTTAGAGAGATTAATTTCACTAACATTATATAATATACGTGGGCATAGGCGAATATTATCAAATGCCTGACGTGCTATCGCGGCCCCTGTCTCCGAACCTGCCGATCCATCGATGTAATCAAATATAACCCAGGGAAGACGCCCCCGCGCAAGGCGACGGGCGTCTTCAACCGAATGTATGTCACTAAACCAATGCATATATTCTCCGGTTTGGCTCGAGCAACTACGTCTGAACCGCCCTCATAAACCGATCACGAATTACCACTGGATCCATTTTAATAACGGGTACCTTAATATTTCCACTTGAACATTTGGAAACAATGATCGTCATTTTGTCACTCAAAAGTGCATCGACCAGGACTTGTTTGGTTTTTTCAGCACTGCATTCAATAACGTTTTCACAACCACAGGCAATTGCAACCTTTGTAAGTGATGTTTTCATGCCCGCGTATGTTGGTTGATCACCTGTTGAACCATAGCTTCCATTATCTATAATTAGCAGAATAAAGTTATCTGCGATATTGTTTGCAATAGTAGGCAACGTGCCGAAGTTTGTTAAAACAGATCCATCCCCATCAATTGAAATAACTTTTTTCTTCTGAGACAATGCAAGACCAAGTCCGATAGAGGAAGACAATCCCATCGTCCCCAGCATATAAAAATTGGTTGGTTGATCATCTATCATATGAAGCTCTTGACTTGGGAGGCCAATGTTACACACAACCAATTGATCTGACAGACTGGGTGCGATGTCGCGCAAGATATCAGAGCGGTTCACTATTAATACCCTTTCCAAAAAGAAGCATCCGTTAATATGGCCACAGGCTTGTTGCACATGAACGTGTATTTTAGAATAGCATCCAATTCCTTAGCATCGTCTTCATGGTGGAAATGATAAGTGGGTATATTGAGTTGAGCCAATAGCGCTTTAGTATGGACTGCCATTTCAACCTGACATGCGACGGGTTCGCCCAATTCGCCGCGATAGCTAATCAACATTGGCAATGGTATGCGGTAATATTGGATCAAGGTAACAAGTGTATTGATAGTGACGCCTATCGCTGTATTTTGCATAATAATTGCTGGCCGTTTTCCACCCATGAATGCACCTGCGCACAGTCCCATGCCTTCGTCTTCTTTATTGGAAGGAATGTGCAACACGTCTTTACAATGTTCTAATTCACTAATCACGCCAGCCAATTGTTTACAAGGAACAGTTGTGATGAAATTGACGCCGTTGTTAACCAAATCACCAACGATTTTTTTGCTAATAGACACGCTAACTTACTCCCTATAGTGTCGAATCAATCTAATTTTCAGTGATACTATACTTCCATTTTGTGCAGCGGCAGAGAATTTTTCTAACGATACTTAATTTGGAGGAGATTAACCGTTTTTGAGTTTTTCGAAAGCATTAGCCTTTAGCCTTTAGTGATAGTCAGCCACCCCTTTGCTTTTCCATCAGGCTTAACTTGTCAAGCTAAGGTCAGACATTACTCTACCCCGCCTCGAGTTGTCCTTCTAGATCTATATCAATTAACTCATCATCTTTTTTGGGGTACTTCGAAATGAGGTGCCCGCTATAATTATCTATGCCTAATTACTATTAAGTGTCTGAAAAAATGAAAAAATATAACTATCATGAATAAGCATTGGATTCAGATGGATATTGAATTAAGTGGTTACTTACTTAATATAAGATTTGGTTAGGCTAAGTCATTAGCCCGCTAGGTGAGCGCTTAAAGTGGATAATGGGGTTATATTTTGGTGTTTAGCTACACTTGCGGCGGTATTCGTCGGCATGGGCAAAGGCGGATTGCCCGTTATCGCCACCTTAGCCGTACCAAGTTTATCGCTCATAATCTCGCCGATAGCGGCTGCTGGGTTGCTACTCCCAGTTTACATAGTATCTGACGTTTTCGCGTTATCAGCTTATCGTCGAGACTACGATAAGCAAGTGCTTAAAGTAGGCATCATAGGCATGACGATTGGTGTCATTATAGGCTGGTTAACCGCCCACATTGTGATCGATTGGATCGTGACTTCACTTATAGGCCTTATGGGCGCAGTATTTTCGATCAGGCAATTAGTAATGCACTCCCCCGATTTAAACGGTGATAAAAAAATCAATTATAAAACAGGATATTTTTGGTGCGCACTTTCGGGGTTTACCAGCTTCATCAGTCATATCGGTGGTCCACCTTGGCAAATATTTACCATTCCGATTGGGCTTTCAAAAGTAGTTTTTGTCGGCACCTCGGTTATTGCTTTCAGTTATTGTAATGCCATTAAACTTGTTCCTTATGTCTGGCTTGGGCAGATAGATTTAGAAAGTTTATACGTTTCTCTTTATTTGATGTTACCGGCGTCAATCGCGGTTTTCGTGGGAGTGAAAGTTGTAAAGTTAATACCAGAGCAATTATTTTTTAAAATCGTTGCCTGGGCTCTTATGCTAATTTCATTCAAGCTGATTTGGGACGGCCTTAGCGTACCATTAAATTTAATCTAATGAAAACACATTGCTATTTTTACTTAACAAAATTAAATTTATAGAAAGTCTTGCTCGTCCAAACCCGTGTTTCAGCCTTCACTGATTAAAAGTTTAATTGAACTACTCCTTGCCGGCCTTGCGACCTCTAATATTACCTGTGAAGGTAGCTCTAAAGCTATTCCATCACAAATTAAATCCTTTTTTTGCCAGTTTGGTGGGAGGTCACATTCTCGTAAAAATGTTATGCATATAACGCACACTAAAACGGATTAGTTCTTAGAGCAGCACCATATTGAAGTATTGGTTGCTGAAAAAAACATACCAACTTTGCCAAAATCAACATTGGCATAAAGCTTCATGATGGTCAAAAAAGATCTGCCAGGGAATAATTGTCTGTCAGTGATTGTTAAGTATGTCTATTAGGACTATGATTATGAACCTAAAAGGCAACAAATACCCGATGAAAAAGTCTGTGACACTTAAAGATATAGCAAGAGAAACGGGTGTTCACGTTTCAACGGTTTCGCGAGCACTGGACCCAGGTTCCAACAAAAACCTTACTGATGCGGTCGTCGAAAGGGTCCGTGCGTGTGCTAAAAGAATGGGTTATCGTAAAAATAATCTCGCGTTTGGGCTGAGAACCAACCGTACTATGACCATTGGTGTTGTTATTCCAGACCTTACAAACACACTTTTTCCCCCGATTGTAAGAGGTATAGAAAGTGTTTTAGAACAACGTGGTTATGCATCGCTTATTGTCAATACGGATAATTTCGTAGAGAGAAAAACAAAGCTTATTGACGTGCTTTTAGAGCGTGGCGTGGACGGCATCATAGATGCCGCTTCCGACATAATAGATCCAAAACTACTTGATCTTCACAATCAAGGTTTGCCGATTGTGAGCGTAAATCGACAAATTGAAGGATCATTGATTCCAAGCGTAATTAACGATGATGTTGGGGGAATAAGGCAATTAATAAAATATCTTTCTGACAAAGGCCACCAGAGTATTGCACACCTAGCCGGCCCACAAACATTGACGACGGGTCGTACCCGACTTCAAGTATTCGAAAAAACCATGAAGGACATGAACCTCGATTTTTCACAGGAAGCGATCGAGCTGACTATTCGCTATGATGAAGAAGAAGGTTTCCGCGCAACGGAAATGCTCTTAGATAAAAATTTAGCATTCACGGCTATTCTCTGTTCCAATGATCGACTGGCAATCGGTGCATTGGAAGCACTAAATAAGCGAGGCATCAAATGCCCCGATGAAATGTCTGTCACGGGGTTCAATAATTTGCCATATATAAACATTAGCGTTCCCTCCCTAACGACAGTGAACATTCAGAAATTTAATGGGGGCCTGGTTTCGGCAGAAATTCTGTTACGAATAATTGACGATCCCGAATCAATAATACCTTCCTGCACAATCTTACCGGTAAAATTAGTTGAAGGCGGAAGTGTTTCACAACCAAAAAAAATAAAAAAATAAGAAGTTAAAAATTGCTAGATATCGCACTTGATTTAAACGTTATGGCGTTTTCCATTCTGTTTCTGGCGTTTGCCTTTGGTGGCATTCTTAAAGGGGCTACCGGAGCGGGAACCCCAGTGGTTGCAATACCAATTTTAGCGATATTTTTTGATGTGCAACTCGCTGTCATACTTATGGTAGTCCCCAACCTGGTATCGAACAGCGTTCAAATTGTACAATATCGTAACGCTCAAATATCGAAAAAATTTGTCACGCGTTTTGCTGCTTTTGGAGTAATTGGATGCCTCTCAGGCACAGTTATTTTAGCGGTTGCACCGCCAGATATTTTGGAAATTATTGTAGCCATATCGACAGCCTCATATATCGCGCTTCGGATCATGAAACCAGAACTTCAACTGAAAGAGACTGCCGCCCAAAAACTTTCGATACTGATTGGATTTTTGGGTGGAGTTTTCCAGGGCTCGTCTGGAATGGCTTCCCCGATCGCCCTAAGTTTTTTGACCGCAATGAAGATAAATAGAGCCGCTTTTATCTTCACTATATCAAGCTTCTTTGGGGCAATGGCTGTGGCCCAGATAATTATGCTTTTAGTTTTTGATCTTCTTAGTTGGCCAGTCATTATAATAAGTGCCACTGCGTTTATTCCGCAAATTATGTTTATGCCAATTGGAAACCTGATAACTAAGAACATGTCCAAGACTGGTTTCGATATTGTGATTTTGGGACTGCTTTCAACTTTATGTGTTAAATTAATTTTTAACATTATTTATGGATGATCTAAATTTTGACGATGTCCGATTATGTTGAAATGTTCATTGAATCTGATGATTTGATCAAAATTTGTTTGCGCTGATGTGTGTAATTTACTGATAAATCTCCTAACTTTTACTTTCTTTGCCAGCTTAGGGGCGAGGTTTTTGTGAGTGCTAAGCTTTGCACTAGTCTATGTACGATATTTATGTCTGCAAAAAATCGACTAAGTTTTTTGGCATTTGAGTGCCGCATGTGCAGGCGCGCCACCCAACTTAATAATTATTTGAAGTGCAGTTCTAATAGAATAAATTTTAATATTAGTTAAGATTTTTAACATTATTCAGTTTTAGCCGTTTAAAATAATTATACTAAACAGTGCTTTAATCAAAACCTAGGAACTTATTTGTCCAATTTGATAGTGAACCAGAACCACGAACAAGATCAGGAAATTGATCTGACAGGCGGCTACCTGTGTAAAATGCTTTGAGACTTGCTGTTCTAGATTGTGCTCTTGCAAGCCAATGCGTCACACTCGGATAATCATTTGACCAAAGCCCGTTCAGACCCAAATCTTCAATCCGATCTACCAGCGGCAATACAGCAATGTCTGCAAGAGAGTAATTTTTCCCTATTAACCAGGGGCCACCGGATTTACTAAGCATTAAATTCATGCGCTCAAAGGTTCGCCGCAAAACAGTGAAAGAGTTAAAAATCTGAACTTCAGAAAAACCGGTGTTTTTGTCAAAGGAACTATAGAACTCTGATTTAAGGGGGCGCTTCAATCTAAGTGCATTAAACTCTTCATCAGACATCCCAGAAAATTTTTCCATCAGACCACCAAATTGGAATGAAGGAGCCCTTACTGCAAGGGCGGGCCAAACGTCAACAAATACTAGCCATGAGCGCATTTGGCTGCGCATATACATGTCTTCAAGCCGAAAATTACTCTCAGGAAACTGGTCTTCTAAGTATTCTAAAATAGAAGTTGATTCGAAAATAGGTTTTCCGTTGTCGATCAAAGTCGGAACTACCCCATTGGGGTTTAGCTTTAGATACCAGTCTGACAAATGTTGGTGATCTGAAGAAACAAGGCGTTTATCCTCCCATTGTAAGTACTTTTCCCCTAAAAGAAGCCTCACTTTGATGCTACATGTCGATTGCGAAAAGTTATAAAGTTCTAACATTATACCAAGCCTTTTTTTCAAATTTTTGTTTGTGAGAAATTAAAAAAAGTAATTCGTTTAAAGATTTATCTTGACTGGAAATACTTACCAGATGTTAATGATACCGTGCAATCGTTCGCAAGCGGAAGGAAAATGATTGTATAACCAGTAATGCATTAGGTTACTTTAGTGAAAAGAAAATCAACTTAGGTTTAAGTAGGGGGCAAAAGTGAGTGCGGGAAACGAACCAATAATAGTTGCTAAAAATTTGACGATTGCATATGAACTGCATCGTGAGCGGAAAAAATTAACGGCCTTACAAGGCATCAATTTAGAAATAAAAAAAGGTGAGTTCATTGTACTTGTTGGCCCATCGGGGTGCGGAAAAACTAGTTTTATAAATGCTATTTCTGGATTAATCCCAAAGTCAGAGGGAAGTGTAACCGTCCGTGGCAAAGAAGTAACTGGGCCTGGGCCTGATAGAGCTATGGTTTTTCAAGATTACGCGCTTCTTCCATGGCGAACAGTAGAATCAAATGTAAAAATGCCGTTTGAACTTCAAAATCTTGGCCTTTCGCGAGAAGAAGAAAAACAAAGAGTTGAAAGTGCCTTGAGGTTGGTTGACTTAAATGGGTTCGAAAAATCATTTCCATATGAGCTGTCTGGTGGGATGAAGCAGCGGGTGGGGATAGCTCGAGCTTTAGTCACCAACCCAGATATCCTCCTTGCCGATGAGCCATTTGCAGCTATCGACGCTATGACCCGAGAAGCAATGCAGGGGGAAATGGAGCGCATTGTAATGGAAACAGGACAAACCTGTGTTTTCATCACTCACTCTATTGATGAAGCTATTTTGCTTGGTGATCGAGTAGTTGTGATTTCATATAGGCCAGGCAAAATAAAAGAAATCGTCGACATCGACTTTCCTCGCCCAAGAATGAGTAACTCAGAAGTTAAAACATCAAAAAAATATGCAGAACTCCGCGATCATATTTGGGGTTTAGTTAAAGATGAAGCCGCGCAAAGCAACAGGGGGTAATAATTATGGCCCGTTCTAATAAACTAATAGAAGAGCAATTCGAGACAGATGACCCTGATAGAATTCAAAATGTTGGTTGGACCTCTAAAGAGGTATGGCGGCGCTCAAGAGGATTTGTAGTCACCTCTATCAATCTAATAATTTTCTTTTGCTTGTGGGAAATAATTGTAATTTATGGTGACATTAATTCGCTTTTTCTCCCAAAAGCCACAGAAATGTTTAGAGAATTATTTTTTGGACTGACAACTCGTGCACCCGAGGGTGCCGTTTTTTCAGGGAGTATTCTGGATCACTTTATGCATAGTTTTAAAAACTTGATGTTTGGTCTTGGCATTGCTTGTTTGATTGGCATCCCGAGTGGTCTCTTGATGGGAGGAAATAAATATATTGAAGCGATATTGAGCCCTTACATTTGGGGTTTTGCCTCTCTACCTCGAATTGCTCTAGTACCTCTGTTTATTCTATTTCTTGGTTTTACTACAAAAATGCAGGTCACGATAATAGTACTGTCTGCGGTTTTTCCAATAATAATTAATGCCTGGGCTGGGGTTAAAACTGTTGAGAAGTCTTTACTTGCTGCCGCACGTGTATTTGGCGCTAATCGACGGCAACTCTACATAAAAGTTGTAATCCCCTACACACTGCCTTTTATCATTTCCGGTATCCAGCAGGGGATAGGTCGAGGATTGATAGGTGTCATTATCGCTGAGCTTTTTGGGGGATCAAAAGGACTAGGTTACCTGATCCAAAGGTCAGCGGATACGTTCAATACAGCTATGACTTTTGCAGTTTTACTGTTGTTGATAATTATGTCGGTTACACTGGTTAACTTCACAAGGTGGCTGGAAGCTTACGTTGCTCCATGGAGAAACGCCAATCATCTTTAATGCTAACATATATTTTTTTTATAACCTAAAGGGAGAAAAAAGTGACCATAAAGAAACAAAAAACCACTATGATGTTGCCGAGAAGGGAAGTGCTGCTTTCAGGTGGTATGGGTGCGTTAGGCATGGCTATTGGCGCTAGTGCTTTTCCATTCAAGGGTGCATATGCAATGGATGCGGCTGCTGTGCAATCTAGTGTCAGTCAGATCAGAATGTCTGATTGGAACGCAAATTATGCAGCGCAGTGGTCTTGGAGACTAGCCCAATTTATGGGCTTCTTTGAGAGTGGTGGAATTAATGACATCGACTTTTATCTGACTGAAGAATATTTCCCTGGACTGATTGGTGGTAGTTTAGATATCGCCCACTCTGACGTAGATGTTCTTTTTGGTTCTGCTGCCGCCAGTGGTAAACCACTAAAATTAATGAGTGTTTACCGTGATAAAGAATGGTGGATCATGGGAGTTGGCAAGGGTATTGAAACTTTTGAGGACTTGAAGGGTGGAAAAATCTCGGGTGGCGGCCTAGGTGGGCGGAATACTTGGATTCAGCGCCAGATCCTAATTCAAAATGGCATAGATCCTGATAAAGATGTTGAGATGGTTCCGATGAAAGGTGGTTCAGACGTCCGCATGAAGGGAATAATAGCCGACGTCATTCAAGGTGGATCGGTCTTCCCACGGCATGAAAAAGGATTGCTGGATAACGGAGGTAAATTCATCGAGGCTAAACAGTATGAGGTGCCTCAAGAAGGGTTTATAACAAATATGGAATGGGGCGAAAAGAACCAAGACGCGCTCTATGCATGGCAATACGCTGAACTTAAAGCACGTCAATGGTTGCATAATCCGGCGAATAAGGACGCGGCTTACGCACAGATGAGAGAGAAAGGGTTCGAAATCCCCCCAGAATTTGAAGCACAATATGAAGTAGAGCTGGATCAAATTTCGAAAGATGGCGGCTTCACAACCGAATCTATGGACGGCTTCGCTCAGGGCGTAATAGACCTAGGCCAAGTTCCCGCAGATTTTGATTGGCGTGATCATGTTGATTTGCGCTTTTTGTATGCAGCACAAGATGCTCTGGATATTCCGCGCAGACCATCTTGATCTGATTTAATGTGAAAAGGTAGGGGGCCAAATTTTCTGGCCTCTTACTATTTTGGAGGGCTGTGCCGTGGGTATGTTAATAGATGGGGAGTGGGATACTGATGCAGTAGCACCACAATCGTCTGGTGGAAGTTTTATCCGGCTTGTGTCTCCTTATAGAGAAACAATCTCAGAGCCTGGCGCTGGGCGTTTTCCAGCAGAAAAAGGTCGCTATAATATAATTGTTTCATATGCTTGCCCTTGGGCTCATAGAACACTCATTTACAGGGCATTATTAGGCCTAGAAGATGTCATAGATATATCTGTTGTACACCCAATAAGTTATCCAAACGGATGGACTTTTAAAAAATATAATGGGGTAATTAATAACACGGGGCTAGATGTAGAGTGTTTGCATGAACTCTATGCCAGCATTGATCCTAAATTTACGGGTAAAGTATTGGTTCCAATTTTGTGGGACAAGAAGACAAAGACGATTGTTAACAATGAATCTTCAGAAATTATTAGACTTCTTGATGGGCCATTTAGTAAACTTATTGGTCGGAAGGCAAACACAATGCTTCGCGATTACCCTGCAAACGACATAGAGGCTATGAATGATTTTGTTTATAAGGGCCTCAACAACGGCGTCTATCGTGTAGGATTTTCCCAATCACAGGAAGCTTATGACACGAGTGTTAAACTACTATTTAATACCCTTGATAAGCTAGAAGAAGTTTTTTTTAAATCAGAGTTTCTTCTGGGTGATCAGCCCTGCGAGTGTGACTGGCGTTTACTGCCAACATTGGTTCGATTTGATCCTGTTTATTACTACCATTTTAAATGCAATCAACGTAAGTTATCCAGTTATGGAAGTATAAGTAGGTATATCAAACGACTTCTTTCTGTACCAAATGTGGCGGAGACTATCCATATGGATCATATAATTGATCATTACTATTTGTCTCACGTTAAAATAAACCCACATGGGATAATACCCTTTGGAGTTTCCAATGCTTTGTTTAATTTATAATTTTTTTATGATGAGATAGCAGATGTTGACTTTATATCATTATGATCGATCTACTGCCGCGCAGCGTGTGCGTCTCAGTTTGGAAGAAAAGCAGCTGGAGTGGGAGAGCGTCATCATTGATACCGCTATTGGTGATGCAAGTCAGAGGCCAGATGATTATCATAAACTTAATCCCAAGGGGCTAATACCACTCATTATTCACGGTGACTTTGCTTTGCCCGAGTCAAATTTGATACTGGAATATTTGGAAGATGCTTTTCCAATGCATAACCCGCTTAGACCACAGTCGCCTAAAGATAGAGCGGTAATGCGACTTTGGATGCGGCGGATAGAAGATGGAATTCATGTAGCTAGTCGTACGATTGGTGTCTGTATTGTAAATCGCCATATTTATAATCAGGCAGATAAGCAAAAGCTCGCTGACTACTACGCAAATATGCGTGATACGGTTCGTAAAAATAACGATCAAATTAATATTCAGATGGGCCTTGGTTCTCCTTTATTGAAAGACTCTCTACATGCGTTCAAAAAGCTATTCTATGAAATGGATGTCCAATTAAAAGAAAACACCTGGCTGGCTGGGCAGGTGTTTTCACTCGCAGATGTGTCGCTGGCTGTTTATCTCACCCGGCTTTCATCATTTCAGATGTCGCCATTATGGGCTGATTTGACCCACCTAAGAGCATGGTTTGAGAGCATAGAGCAAAGAGTTTCTTATCAAAAGGCTGTCATTGATTGGGGAGATATAACTGCAGAAAAAAGAAAAACTGAAGGTCTTGCCGCTTTTGAAACGGTTAAATTTTTGTGGAACTCACCAGACTAAAATTAGATGACATTAGCAAAGCGATATTTAATAAAATAATGCCCTAAATTTGCCTGTCAGTTATAGCTCCCCCATCAAAATAGCTTTGAATATTACTCCAAGATTTTGTGAATAGCTCTGTCCAAGCCTGAGCTGTGACGCCTGCTATATGAGGTGTGAATATTACTTTTTCTAGAGCGTTTTTAGATAAATTCAGAAGCGGACTGTCTATACTGGGTGGCTCCTGACTAAATACATCTAATACTGCCCCTCTTATTCTGTTCGATTCAAGGGCCTCAGCGAGCGCGCATTCATCGACGATTCCCCCCCGTGCGGCATTTATTAAAATACCAAGCGGCTTCATCATGCTTAACTCTTTTTTTGAGATAAGGTTTGCTGTTTCATCCAAAAGTGGGACATGGATTGACACAATGTCAGAAATTTTAAGTAGCTCTGACAATTCACACATTTTGACGTCCGACGGATAGTTGTGACCTTTCTGGGGGGGGGCTATATCATAGCACACGACCCGACATCCCATAAGCTTAAATAATCTAGCAGTCTCTCGACCTATTGTTCCAAAACCCACGATGCCGACTGTTTGCCCTTGGAGAGAGAGCATCTTTTCTGCGATCATCCGCTGGCGAATTTCGGCGTAGTTTCCCGTGCCTATTGCTGCGTTCCCGAGGTTAAGTTTTCGCGACAGAACTATCGCTGCTGAAAGACAAAATTCCGCCACAGCAAAGGCACTTCCTCCCTGCACGTTACAGACTGTGATACCCTGTTTTAGGCAAAACTGGCGGTCAAGGCGGTCAATGCCTGCTCCAGTTACTTGAACAAATTTGATTGATGTCTGAGAAAAAACTTTATTCGAAATTTTGGGCCCAACCGCTGGTATCATCAGAACATCTGCGTCCTGGGCGATTGAGATCATATCCTTATCGTCTGGTCGGAGATAATGTGTTTCAAAATGCGAAGGTGCACGGGCATTAAATTCTTCAAAATCTTTTTTCTGCCGCAAACATACAACTTTACCCGAGTTATGCATTTTTTGATTATATCCGCTTAAAGGGTTACGTTTTGCTATTTTCACCAAGTATTTTTACAGTTCCAGTAGGGAAAAAGCACAACAACTTCAATATACCGTCGCCCGTATTAATGGTGCGGTGTTTTTCGTTTGGTGGGACAATAAGCGTATCCCCAGCCGCCAGATCGTACTGTTGCAAGTCTGTTTCAGTTCTGCCCTTGCCCTCTAGCACATATATACATTCTTCGACGTCAGGATGATAATGTAACTTGCGGTCGTCGCCTGAGGCCTTGGCTGATATTTCAACGAGCCTGACCGATATATTATCTGCGCCTGCTCCACCACTCACAATCTGGCGAGACAATCGGCCAGGTAAGCTAAGTACCACCGCTTGATCGGGTGTGATTTTACGGGCCACTTTTATGTTTCTCCGTGAAGTTTATCCAATGTGGCTAGACCGCCATTCACCTCATCAAGCAGTATGAATATTTCCTTCGCCCTTATAGAAATTGAGTCTGCCAAGTCTTCAACCATCTGCTTTCCCTTTTCGATTGTCGCCTTTTGTGGATCGCCATACCATCCGGTTGGTGCAATTGCACGAATGTCGCTCAACACTGGTTGATAGGCACGCGTTCGGCGAAGTTTGTCCATCTTTGACCCATGACTTGGGTCTGATGAGGCTGCTACTTGATCTAAATGCACAAGCTCGGGATAAGCTGATAGGATCGCGAGCGTTTCAATTTCACCGCCATGGGTTAGGCCACCCGATGTTGGACCATAAAGTTCTTGTGCAACATAGCAGGCTTGAACCGTCAGCACACTCAGATTGCATTCTCTGTGTAGTTTCTCTGCGGCAATTGCTAAGGAAGAGGAGTTACCCTCATGCCAGTTAAGAAGAATAAGTTGCTTTGCTCCATGCTGGGCAAGTGATTGGCAGGTTTCAAAAACAACTCTTATATAGGTTTCATGAGACAGCGTAATTGTTGCCTCAAATGGCATATGAAAGGGTGTGACGCCTAGTGGGCCACCAGGGATGACCAACCCATTCATTTTCTCTGCAATACCTTCAGCAATCAAGTTGGCGGCAAAAATATCTGTACCCGCAGGCAAATGGGGTCCGTGTTGTTCAACGCTCCCAGCGGGCAAAATCACCAAAGGGTTCTCCTTTAGCTGCATAGCTACTTCAGGTTGGGTCAAAAATTCTAATCGGCGACTGTGTAGTTGCATTGGATGGTTTCCTTTGCGTTATGCTGACTTATCTATTTAAGAATTGGAATTTTTCTGCGAGATAGAAGGGATAGGTGCTGTTTCTTCCTTTAGGGCACAAAGTGATTAATTAAAGTATATCACAGAACCTGTGCTCTAGCTTTGGCTTTTGTCATAAGATCATCAACTGAAACCAAAGAAGAATTGTCTTCTATCGACTCAAGGGCCGCATAAACAAGCGCTACGGCAACATTACCGTTATTAGCGGTGAGTTGAGTTGCAGATCCAGATATACAGGCCTCAGCAAATATTTCGAGTTCGTCCTGAAACATGTTTCCAAGCGGCATACTCAAGTCTTCTCTTAAACCATAGCCGTCTTTGCCACGCTGGATGTATAGACTAGAGCTTTTATGAATATTTTCTGGTTGATCCCAAGATGCAAAGTCCAGTTCGAAATGCATAAGCCCCTTTTGACCAAAGACCCTGGTTGAAAAAATTCCTGGAGAAGTCCAGCAACTCCCTACATATCCTAGTGCACCATTTTTAAATTTGATTGTTGACATGGATTGATCATCCACTTCTGCCCCAACGGGTGAAAGCTTGGAGGCAATCGACGAAATTTGATTAACTGGCCCACCTAAATAATGGAGGACGTCAAACATATGAATGGCCAATTGAGATAATGGACCACCTGGCGCGCGATCGCGATACCAGCGCCAAGTATCGGGTGTAAGTTCAAGAGCACGCTCGTTTGAAAAATTGGCTTCGATAAAGGACAATGTGCCCAATTCTCCGCTATCCAATTTTTCTTTCATCATCTTAATGCCTTGTAAAAGCCTAGCACTATGCCCCACCGTCATGGTCACATTGTGTTTTATCTGAAGCGCCTCCATACGAAGGCCATCCTCAAGTATATTCGATATTGGTTTTTCAGTGTAAATATGCTTGCCAGCCTCAGCAATTTGTTTTGCCACCGTATAATGCTGTTCGTTAGGAACCGTAATAATGACGCCCTTTATTTCATCATTATCCAAAATTTCCTGAAGACTACCGAAAGTTTTTATGCCAAATTTTTGACTAAATGCGTCTCTTTTTTCTTGAGATCGAGAATGACCAGCAACAATGCTCAGTTTATTTGATTTTTGAGCGGCATTTGTTAATACTTTTGCCCATCTCCCTAGTCCAATAATTCCCAGTTTTACAGGTTCGCGCATGTCCATTGATTGCTCCTTAGGTGACTTTTGTGCATACGATTGCAAAGTGTATACGATGGCATACTATAGGCGAACGTAATTTTAAAAGTAAATATGTTTTTTTCTAAAATAAATTTGCGTTCGAGCAGCTCAATCGACCTAGAAAGTTATTATGAGCTGGCCGTTAATGGTATAGAAATTTATTATGTTTCACGCTTATTAATGCGCGCTGTCTTTCGTGACAGTGGGTCCCTCCTCTTTGAGGAGCACGTCAAATACGATTTTTTGTTTTTGATGATAGCTGTGCAGGCGGACTTTGCTACACGGACTTCAACACGATTCAGTCTCTAAACTAGCTGCGCAACACTCAGGAGTTTATGTTATAAGATGAAAACCTTTTATCCTCTTATGGGTTAGGCAGGTAATTAAGAAGGGTCCTGGCGCAACGGGCTGGGCTGGGCAGGTTGATGTTGACTAATTAATAAACAAAAATTATTATGATTTCCTGTTATTTTTTAAGCTGTTTAACTTGCAAGGTCACTTATTTAACATAGTAAACTGTTTGTCTGGATAACGCTGCCCTGCAGTTATGCCACGTTCAAAAACCATCCCTAGAGCGGTACATTCGTCGGAGCTGAGGTGAATTTCAGTAGCTGCGATATTATCCCTCAACCACTTTCGTTTTTTAGTTCCAGGTATAGGAATAATGTCTCTACCTTGATGAAGCGTCCAGGCGATGGCTATCTGTGCTGGAGTGCAGGCTTTAGTTGAGGCAATTTCATTCAGTGCGCCAAGTAGTTTTTCATTTCTTGCCATATTTTCAGCGCTAAAACGGGGGTGGTCGTGACGACGATCACCCTGAGGCAAATCCTCTGGTGTAATAAACTGCGAAGTCAAATAACCGCGCCCGAGGGGCGCATATGCAACATAACTAATGCCAAGCTCACGGGTGGTTGGTAAAAATTCAGTTTCAGCGTCGCGTGTCCAGAGTGAGTATTCAGTCTGCAATGCTGTGATTGGGTGCACTGCATGTGCACGACGGAGGGTGCCCATGGCGGCTTCCGAGACACCAATATAGCGGATTTTTCCTTGTTCCTTTAGCCGCACCATTGCGCCAATTGTGTCTTCTATCGAAACGTTTGGGTCTATGCGGTGAACAAAATAAAGATCAATAACGTCAGTTTCCAAACGAGTTAGACTTTTTTCGCAAGCGTCCATTACATATTTTGGCGTCCCAAGAGCACCCTTCATACCCAAATTTCCAAACTTGGAAATCAAGACAGCTTTCTCCCGGTATCCCTCTCTAAAGGCTTTTGCTAACAACTCTTCATTATGACCATTTCCGTAAGCATCTGCACTATCAATTAAATTACAGCCGCTATCTAATGCCTCACGAATAGTTGCTATAGACTCTGGATCATTAGGACTGCCGTATGCGATGGACATGCCCATGCACCCGAGCCCAATTGCGCCAACCTCTAAATCACTGTGTCCGAGTTTAAGTGTTTTCAAGGGAAAATTTCTAACTAAACTACCATTGCCGTGACACTGCCAATGATGACTGGTGCAATCAAGTCTTTTTATCAGTCGGGTTGATTCCAATTACTCTGTTTGTTTGCAGCATTCCCATGATGTAGATTTGGCGTGGCGCTGGCAGTAGAGGTGGATTTTGTTAGGGTTCCGCTGTGATGCGGGATGCGCACTGCCCGAAAAATTCGATAGCTTTTTTACCTTTATTGATCACGCTACTCGCAGGTCTCATGACGATAGGCCAGTAGGGTCAACTTTTGGAGCGCAGTAAATATCATGGAGCGTTTGCAAAATTGCTGCGACCTCGGGGCCCTTTAGGGCATTATAAATTGTTTGCTGTTCTCTGCGAGTTTGCACGAGGTCAGCTTCGCGCAAGATTCTGAGGTGATGCGAAATAGCTGGCTGCGATAGGCCTGAAAGATCAACCAGAGCCTGTACCGATTTTTCCCCCATCAATAGATTGCACAAAAGCTGCAACCGAACGGGAGATGAAAGCATCGCCATTAAATTGGCTGCCTGTGCGATTTTCTCGATTAGGTCGTTAGAGTTCAGTTTATATTTAAGGTCTTGTATATTCATAATCGTTTATATATATAATTATGAATATAAGGTCAATGCCTTCTGTCATAGTACTTTCGAACAGATTGCATAAACCACAACTTGGAGAGATAAAAATGACTGAATCCACCCCCTATCTGTCCCTAATCGGGGGCATTTTAATTGGCCTAGGTTCTGTAATATTTATGGCAGGTAATGGCCGAATCGCTGGTATGACAGGAATTTTGACTGGTGTATTGCCGCCTATGGCTACTGATTGGCCGGTACGTGCCGCCTTTTTGGCCGGTGCTGTAGCATCACCCATGATTTATGTCGCTTACGGAAATGACATTCTCTTTTCGGTTCCGCCTTCGACTGCGATGCTGGTGATTGGTGGTTTTTGTGTGGGGTTAGGTGTCTTTTTTGGAGGGGGCTGCACATCGGGTCACGGAGTTTGTGGCATGGCGCGGTTTTCGGTACGCTCATTTTTGGCCACGGTTAGCTTCATGGCTGCAGCTTTTTTAACCGTTTTTGTAACTCGCCATATATTGGGTCTTTAAAATGTTGAAATATGTATCATCTATTATCGCGGGCGGCATTTTTGGCATTGGCATTGCGATCTCAGGCATGGCTAATCCAGCAAAAGTAATAAATTTCTTTGATGTCTTTGGTGCTTGGGATCCCAGTTTGATTTTTGTCATGGGGGGCGCAATGCTCACCGCGATGATCGGTTATCGTTTGGTTTTTGGTGCGCAAAGTAAACCATTGTTTGAAAAAAGCTTCTCTTTGCCAACAAACAAAAAGACTGATTGGCGCTTGGTCATGGGTTCAGTCTTGTTTGGCGTAGGTTGGGGCATTGCTGGTTTTTGCCCAGGAGGAGCCATTCCAACCTTTGGTCTTGGCCATCCAGAATCATATTTCTTCATCTTTGCTTTGCTTGCGGGTATTTTGTTCGCCCGCGCCATCAATCCAAAGCTTTTGCGTCAGACTTCAAAATAAGGAAAAGTTCATGACCTTTTACCCCGTGAATATGAACCTTAAGCCAGAAGTGACTGGTTTTTTCGATCCTGATACCAATACGATCAGCTATGTGGTGAAAGATCCGAGTAGTTCGGCCTGTGCCGTGATTGATAGTGTCATGGACATTGACTATGCCGCAGGACGCATTGCTTACAAACATGCAGACAGTTTGATTGACTTCATCACCAAGCAGAATCTAACGCTGGAATGGATTATTGAAACCCATGTCCATGCGGACCATCTGTCGGCTGCACCCTATTTGCAGCAAAAATTGGGAGGCAAAATTGGGGTGGGCGAAAAGATTCTTGTCGTACAGGATACCTTTGGAAAGATTTTTAACGAAGGGACGGAGTTTCAGCGTGATGGTTCGCAGTTCGATGCTTTGTTTAAAGATGGCGACCGCTATGAAATAGGTAAATTGGATGTTTTGGCAATCTATACTCCAGGTCATACGCCAGCCTGTATGGTACATGTAATGGGAGATGCGGCCTTTGTGGGGGATACATTGTTCATGCCAGACGGCGGTTCGGCAAGGGCTGACTTTCCCGGCGGCGATGCTGGCACGCTCTATGACAGCATTCAAAGACTGCTAACATTACCAGATGAGATGCGTTTGTTCATGTGCCATGATTATGGACCCAATGGCCGCGATGTCGCATGGGAAACTACTGTTGCGGATGAAAAAGCTCTTAATATCCATGTAAGCGTTGGCAAGACACGCGCTGAGTTCATCAAGTTTCGCACCGAGCGTGATCAGACTTTGGCAATGCCACGTCTAATCATCCCCTCATTGCAAGTGAATATGCGTGGTGGCGAACTTCCTGTGGATAATGAAGGCAATATACAGCTGAAGGTGCCTGTCAACAAATTATAACGGGGTCGCCATCCAAACCCTTAGTTCATGCCCAAGATAGGAATGAGCTCATTAGAGAGATCCGAAATGGACTATAAATCCGTTACCCGCGTGTTTGCGCGCTATATTCCCATTTTTGAGTGGGCCCCAAGATATAATAAGAACGCCCTCACCAACGACCTTTTAGCCGCGGTCATAGTAACCGTTATGCTTGTACCTCAGTCATTGGCCTATGCTTTTCTGGCGGGGCTTCCAGCAGAAATGGGGATCTATGCCTCGATCTTGCCGATTGTACTTTATGCGATTTTCGGAACCAGTCGCGCTCTGGCCCTAGGGCCGGTAGCGGTAGTGTCTTTGATGACGGCTTTGGCCGTGGGTAAAGTGGCCGCTGTAGGGTCGATTGATTACATCACCGCCGCTCTTACTTTGGCTTTCCTATCTGGCTTTATCCTTTTGGCCCTTGGTTCGTTGCGACTAGGGTTTCTGGCCAACTTTCTCTCACACCCCGTGATTGCGGGATTTATCATGGCATCTGGTATTTTGATTGCGATGAGCCAAGTAAAACATCCCTTGGGGATCACGGTGTCGGGCGACACTCTACCCAAATTGGTTACACAGATTTTAGTCCAATTAGAGGAGGTCAATTTGTATACTTTGACGCTTGGCATTTTGTCCACAGCGTTTTTGTTTTGGGTGCGTAAAGGACTTAGACTGTTGCTCCGCTCTACGGGGCTTAGCTCAAGAATGGCTGAGCTGTTAGCCAAAACAGGACCAGTGCTTGCAATTCTTGTAAGCACTTTAGTTACCTGGGGATTTGGCCTTGTGGGGCGCGGAGTGCAAGTGGTGGGTGATGTGCCACAAAGCTTGCCGCCATGATTGTGACCTTATCAAAAGGGGTGGAGACGGGCGTTTTTGTGGGCGTCCTTTTGTCCATTCTTCTTTATCTGTATAAAACTTCTCGCCCTCATATCACCGTTGTTGGGCAAATCACTGGCACTGGCCATTTTCGCAATGTGAAACGCCACCTAGTCGAAACGCATCCAAATATTGTGACGTTACGGGTTGATGAAAGTCTTTACTTCGCCAACGCGCGATTTTTAGAGGATCATATCTATGACTCGGTAGCAAAAGACAGTAGCTTGCGCCATGTTGTTCTGCTGTGTTCAGCCATTAACGCGATTGATCTGAGCGCCTTGGAAAGCCTAGAGGCCATCAATGAGCGCCTGCGCTCAAACGATGTGAAGTTCCGTCTGTCCGAAGTAAAGGGACCTGTTATGGACCGATTGACCCGTAGTCATTTTTTCGAAAATCTTTCGAGACAAGTGTTCTTAAGCCAACATCAGGCGATGCTGACACTTAGCAAAGACAAGGGGTTACTGGGGCTTTTGCGCTAGGATCAAAGATCCCGCTTATAAAGGGCAGTGACGCTAGTTGCACTATCTGCTGGTCAGCGTTTTTTTCTTCTGGGCCCGATGAACGGAAATCTCGGCCATTTTACAAATGGCATCATAGTTTTTCGCAGCTGCGATAAAACGGCCAGTATGACAAAAAAGTGCATCTTTTACACCTGATGCCTCTTCCAGTTCGGAGCCTGTTAGGCCCGCCCACGCAGTGGGAAGGTCGGCGCGCAGTTTAAACCCGCCAGCGGCAAGGCGAATGCCGCCCAGTGTCCACTCTGTGCCTCGCGGGGTGATGACAAACAGCAGATGATCAGCCTCAGACTTTAGCACTTCTTGCAAAAATGGCATGTTGTACGGCAGCTCTAAAATAGGTGAGGATCCAGCATCCAAAATAGCTTTGGCAACAATAGCTTCGGCGCGCAGGCCTGCTCGAAATTTAGCAATGAAAGCCTCAATGATCAGCCGCGCCATGTCTAACGCTTTGGCAAAGGCCTCATCCTCGATCGTGGGCGTGCGGTTATCAAATACTGGTCCCTGACTTTCCAAAAGTTCCGGCAGGGTCAAATGGGCTAAGGGCCCCGCAACGGACGGGCTAAGCGCACCATTGTCCAGAAGGTCAATCAAAAGTACGAAGTCCTTATCAAATTGCGTATGAACCACGTCGATTTGAGTTGCTGACACACCAAGATCTTCCAGGTAAAGCGCGCCATATTGCCGCCATATCAGTCCAAATGAACTATAGGGCTGCGCGTCTGGGCGCAGGGGAGCGGCTCGTTGGTGGTGATCAAATATTTGCAATTCAGCGTCAAACTGGCCGCCCACATCATAAATAATACGGTCAGGGGAAGGGCTGATCCATGCCGGGTCACGCGACCGGATGACTTGCGCATCGGGGAACAAGCGCGTCAGTAAGACACTTGATAACAGCTCATCGGCATGAAATCCACCTGAATGGGTGACGAGATACCTGATGGTCGCAGGCACCTCTATGCCCAACTATAGTTAAAGCTTATGGAAATGCGTTCATCCTCGGCCATATTCAACGGCACTTCGTGGCGCAGCCAGCTTTCCCAAAGTAAAATGTCACTAACTTTTGGCGCTACATAGATGAACGAGAGTAAATTCTCGCGGCAGTCTTTTTTGCGCGTTGGTGCCGCCATCATCATGGCCAGGCGCGGGTCTTCAAACTTTATGGTACTAGCATCTTCGGGCATGGTCACATAGGTAGTGCCGCTGATCACGCTATGGGGGTGGATATGCGATGTATGGACTCCACCTGGGGCCAAAATATTGATCCAAAGAGAATCCAGTTTTAGCTTTTTGTCGCCAAGATCAAATTGCAGCTCTTTGGAAAATGCTGTCACATGCTTATCCAGCACCTTGACTAAATCTTTAAAGATTGGAAATTGCCAAGCCAAATTTGCCAAAGAGGCATAGCTCGTATAGCCTGGGTAGCCGTTTTCATCACACCAATTTTGCCCAGCTTCGTCATCTTCGGCAATTGATAGGCACGAGGCCTCAAGCTCTGACACATCAATCGTCTTGCCCAGTTCAGCCAGTGCTGCGCGGTAAATGGGGGTAACAAATAGATTTGAAATCTGTGCCATGTGCTCTTTCCTATTATTCATGAAAAATTGGGTCTCATGTGCGGCCTGCAAACAGTTTTTGCAACCCATAAAGACTTGCCGCAACGGAAGGGCCAATACCCAAGGCGAAAAACATAGTGCCAATCCCAACCGTACCCCCTAACGACCAGCCCAAGAGGATGACGGAAATCTCGATGCTTGCACGCACCAATGCAAGAGGGCGCGATGTAGCCCTTTGTAGGCCCGTCATTAACCCATCGCGTGGGCCCGGGCCCAGATTGGCAATCAAGTAAATTGCTCCCCCCAACCCTGTGAATAAAACTCCCAAAATCGCTTGTAAAATCTGCAAGCCAGTATGGTCAAAATGCGGCAAATAGGGCAGGGCGAACTCAAGCACCCAGGCAATAATCACCGCATTGGCTAGAGTGCCAATCCCAGGTGTTTGCTTGAGCGGGATCCAGGAGAGTAAAACCGAAATACTTAACACAAATGTTGCCAAACCAATGCCAATCCCAATGAAGTGGGTCAGTCCTTGCGCGAAGACTGTCCAGGGGCTCACGCCGATACCTGCGGTGATTAACATTGCCTCGCCCAGGCCGAAAATACTCAGCCCAAATACCAAAAACACCAGTGACACCAATGGGGGCCTCAGCGACAGGGTTTTGGGCGCGCTCCAAAATAAAGTTGGAACTGTTTTGATCTTTAGAAATTTTAAAGTGAATGGCATTTGCGCCTCAGGTTATTTCGACAAATATAGGCCCTGTCTGCGGCAAAGATAGGGTTATTTTTGAGAGCAATTTAAAGGATGTTGACCCCAGTAGAACTCTAGAGAACTATGTTTACACTCGCCGCAACTGAAATAAGGGCAACTGTTTATCTTGTGAGTGGAAAATATACCCTCACACTATTGACTGTCTATTACTGTTTAAGACATAGAAAGTGCCAGTGGATCCTTAGCTCAGCTGGATAGAGCAGCCGCCTTCTAAGCGGCAGGTCACAGGTTCGAATCCTGTAGGGTCTACCACTAAGGGATCGTGGTTCCATAGCTCAACTGGATAGAGTACCAGACTTCGAATCTGGGTGTTGGGGGTTCGAATCCCTCTGGGACCACCACTTTACCCCTTCAAGCATTTGGTGTCTTGTGGGATATCTTGCGATAATTTTTAAAAATAACAATTCACTCAACATTTAGGGTGATCATTTACTGCTTATAAGCGGTTGTTATTAAATAGATTTTATTTCATTTTTCGATAAATTATTGCATTAGAATTTGGCTGCCTTATCTAAGTGAATTACGGATGTTCTTCTGAGAGAGGCTGTGTTTTGGCACAAGTGACTAAATTAATTTAGTCATGAAAACTGAATTTGAGTCTAGCACATAATCGCCGAATGGTGGGCAAAAATCAAAACCAGCGTTTTCATAAAGCTGGCGTGCTGCACTGAACGAAGGCTGCGCTCCCGTTTCCAGGCTCAATCTGTCTAGCCCTGCCTCTTTAGCGGCAAAAATTAGATGGTCCAGGATCACTTTTGCTAAACCTTGGCCGCGCATTTCATGCAAAATATGCATAGATTTAATCTCGCCCAGATCTGAATTTAAGATTTTGAAAGCACCGATTCCAACGGCTTGGCCACTTTCACGCAGCACAAAAAAATGAATATGAGGCACATCGAGGGCGCTTCCATCCATCATGTGAATGCTCTCAGGTGGCGTATCTGCGTGCATGGCTTGGGTATGGCGCGCCATCAATAGGCCAAGATCAGGCCCAAGAGGGCTTTCTCGCCGGACTTTAAGCATCAGTGCGTCCATACACCACGCCGGTTGGTGGCAAAATTTTCGCCATATCCGCCTTGACGAATAATTTGTTTACGCGTTTTAGCTTCTTGCACTTCGGCATCAATGCCGTTTTGTTTGGCGTAATCAAGAGCGGCTCTTTTGCTATCAAAACATAGCTTTACTTGCGCTTGCGTGTCAGCTGAGGAGGTCCAGCCCATCACAGGATCAATAGCGCGCGCGGAGGCTTGCACGAATTCCAACACCCAGCCTTTGGTTTTAGCTGTGCCAGATTGCATGGCGGTTTTGGCAGGTTGGTAGATACGCGCGCGCATGGTTTATCCCTATCGATTGGTCAGACTATTATTTTTATCATAATGCAAGCTGAGTGTGGGAGCAATGCAAGTGCACGCGTTTGGGCCATTTTGACTCCTAGCCTTTATAGGATGCTGTCGATTGAATGTTGGATTTGGGACCAACTGACTGACAAGAGGGCACTGTTTTTCTATTAACCTGCCAAAGCAAAAGCTGATTTTTATAATATAAAACTATTATGTATTTAAAAATTATCATCTAAAAGTGAAGCTATTTCCAAAACTATTTGTTATTTTGAGATCGACATGAGAGCCGCCCTTGAACGTGTGCCACATCGCCCCACCTATAAGGTTCAAAGGAACCATATGCCACATAACAATGTAAACCCACAGGACGCACGCCCCGATGTTCTTACGCGCCCCAAGCTTGAGGGTGGGAGGCGATTCGCATTAAGTACGCCCTTTGAACCAGCAGGCGATCAGCCTGCCGCGATTGCTGAGCTTATGCGCGGCATTGAAGCAGGCGATCGCGACCATGTGCTGTTAGGGGCCACGGGCACGGGAAAAACCTTTACCATGGCCAAGCTGATCGAGCAAACCCAGCGCCCCGCTATCATACTTGCGCCCAATAAAACTTTGGCTGCGCAGCTTTATGGCGAGTTTAAGTTATTTTTCCCGGACAATGCGGTGGAGTATTTCGTGTCCTATTACGATTACTACCAACCTGAAGCCTATGTGGCGCGCTCGGACACATTTATTGAAAAAGAAAGCCAAATTAACGAGCAGATCGACCGCATGCGCCACTCGGCTACGCGAGCATTGCTGGAACGTGACGATGTAATCATCGTGGCATCGGTGTCGTGCATTTATGGAATCGGCTCGGTTGAAACCTATTCGGCCATGACCCAAGATCTGGTCGTGGGGCAAGATTATGATCTGCGGTCAATTATTGCTGAGCTTGTCTCGCAGGCCTATAAACGAAATGATCAGGGCTTCCAGCGTGGCTCTTTTCGAGTGCGGGGTGACAGTTTGGAGGTCTGGCCCGCCCACGTTGACGACCGCGCTTGGCGCTTTTCTTTCTTTGGAGACTTGTTGGAAGCGATCATTGAATTTGACCCCCTGACGGGCGCTAAGACTGACAGTTTTGATCAGATACGCATCTATGCCAACAGCCACTACGTGACGCCGCGCCCCACAATCAAGCAGGCTATTATAGGTATTAAGAAAGAGCTGCGCCAAAGGCTTGATGTGTTTGTGTGCGATGGTAAATTGCTTGAAGCTCAAAGACTCGAACAGCGCACTTCGTTCGATCTCGAAATGCTGGAAGCCACGGGCATATGCGCTGGGATTGAAAATTATTCACGCTATCTGACGGGCCGCGCCCCAGGCGAACCACCCCCCACCTTGTTTGAGTTTATCCCCGATAATGCGATTGTTTTCGCCGACGAGTCGCATGTATCGGTGCCGCAAATCAGTGGCATGTATAAGGGCGACTTTCGGCGCAAAGCCACTTTGGCTGAACATGGGTTTCGCCTTCCCTCTTGCATGGACAACCGACCTCTTAAATTCGAAGAATGGGACGCAATGCGCCCTCAAACTGTGTTTGTGTCAGCAACGCCAGCAGGGTGGGAGCTTGAACAAACAGGCGGTATATTTACCGAGCAGGTCATTCGCCCCACCGGTTTAGTTGATCCGATCATCGAAATTCGCCCTATTGAAACGCAAGTTGATGACCTTTTGGCCGAAATTCGCGTTGTCGCCCAAAAGGGCCTGCGTGTGTTGGTCACAACCTTGACCAAACGCATGGCTGAAGATCTGACCGAGTATTTTCATGAACAGGGAATTCGCATCCGCTATATGCATTCTGACATCGACACGATCGAACGCATTGAAATCCTGCGCGATCTTCGCCTTGGTGCCTTTGACGTTTTGGTGGGCATCAACCTGTTGCGCGAAGGGCTTGATATTCCTGAATGTGGATTGGTCGCGATTTTAGATGCAGATAAAGAGGGCTTTTTGCGCTCTGAAACTAGTCTTATTCAAACCATTGGCCGTGCTGCGCGCAATGTGGATGGTCGCGCCATTATGTATGCGGACCGCGTCACCGGTAGTATGGAGCGCGCCATCGGTGAAACTACCCGACGGCGCGATAAGCAATTGGCCTATAATGTGCTGCATAATATCACGCCGACCACCATTACGAAAAACATCGAAGATGTGATGGCGGGCCTGTGGAAGGGTGACACCGATCAGGTTCGCATTACGGCACAGGTTGAAAAGCCGCTCTTTGGCGCCAATCTGGCCATCCACTTGGATGCGCTGCGCCAAAGCATGCGCAAAGCGGCAGAAAATTTGGAATTCGAAGAAGCCGCACGCCTGCGAGACGAGGTCAAACGTCTTGAAGCTGTTGAACTGGTGATCACGAATGACCCTCTGGCCCACCAATCGGTGGTAGACGAGGCCGTCGAGCATGCAGTAAAGTCCGTAGGCCGGTCAACTGGCGGGCGCGCAGGCATGCGTGGTGGCAAACGCACTAACCATCGCTAGTGAAGGGCCTCTGATGAAACCTTTAATAGACCCCAAACACCCCTTTTTTCGTAAGGTGTGGGTGCGCTGGGCGAGCGTTCTGATACCCTTTATTTGGATTTTTATTGAACTTTCTGGGGGCGGGTGGGGCTGGGCCATTTTGATGGCGGGTTTAGCGGCTTATGCCTTTTGGGTGCTAATCTGGAACTGGCGTGATCCTAACAACCCCCCATAGCAGGTCACTCGTGCAAGCAGCACGTCCGGTGCGCCCTAGATAGCTTTGGCTATGGGCGTCTAGCAGTTGCCTTTAAAAATCACTGCTATCGTATCTTGCCTAAGCCATGAATGCATGCCTAGCGTTTGATGGCTCAAGAGCACCGCATGTACCAGAGTGACTTTAAAAACACCATAAAGCGCAGATCTTGCTCGCTTTTTTGCCTCAGCAATCTGAAGCGTTTAATACCCTAAGTTCTTAATTATCCATCTTTAGCGCCGAGATGAACGCTTGCTGCGGAATTTCGACCTTGCCGAATTGGCGCATTTTTTTCTTACCTGCTTTTTGCTTGTCCAAAAGCTTGCGCTTGCGCGAGGCGTCGCCTCCATAGCATTTTGCTGTCACATCTTTGCGCATGGCCGACAGCGTTTCGCGTGCGATCACACGACTGCCGATGGCGGCTTGAATCGGAATCTTAAACATATGACGCGGGATCAGGTCTTTTAGCTTTTCAACCATAGCACGGCCACGCATATCGGCGCGGTCGCGGTGCACCATCATGGACAAAGCATCTACCGGCTCTTCGTTCACTAAAATTGACATTTTGACCAGAAAATCTTCGCGATATTCTGCAATCACATAGTCAAAGCTAGCATAGCCCTTGGTCACAGATTTTAAGCGGTCATAAAAGTCAAACACCACTTCATTCAGCGGCAGGTCATAAACCACCATCGCGCGGCTGCCAGCATAAGATAGGTCAAGCTGAATGCCGCGACGGTCTTGGCAAAGTTTTAGCACATCGCCCAGATATTCGTCAGGCACCATGATCGTGGCTTTAATACGTGGCTCTTCTATGTGATCAACCAGCGTTAAATCTGGCATATCAGCTGGATTATGCAGATCGGCGACTGTGCTATCCTTCATGAACAAATGATAAACTACCGAAGGCGCAGTGGTGATCAAATCAATATCATATTCACGCTCTAAGCGGTCGCGAACGACTTCAAGATGCAAAAGGCCCAAAAAGCCGCAGCGAAAGCCAAAGCCCAAGGCTGCAGAGGTTTCCATTTCAGTTGAAAAGCTTGCGTCATTGAGCGCCAGTTTTTCAATGGCGTCGCGCAGAGGTTCAAATTCATTGGCATCAACGGGAAACAGCCCACAAAAGACCACAGGCTGCGCTGGTTTAAAGCCAGGCAGGGGTGTTTCGCAGCCTTTCCGTTCATGCGTTATAGTATCGCCCACGCGCGTGTCACGCACCTGTTTGATCGACGCTGTAAATACCCCAATTTCGCCTGGTCCTAAGCTGGAAATTTCAGTCATTCTGGGGGTAAGAACCGCCAAGCGATCAATCCCATAAACCGCATTGGTTTGCATCATTCGGATGCGGGCACCTTTTTTTATGACGCCGTCCATGACCCGCACCATTACCACAACGCCCAGATAACTGTCATACCAGCTGTCAACGAGCATCGCCTTTAGGGGCGCATCTGCATCGCCTTTGGGTGCGGGAAGGTGGGTGACAATGGCTTCCAAAACATTAGCAATTCCCAAGCCAGATTTGGCTGAAATTAGCAAAGCTTCTGATGCATCCAGCCCGATCACATCTTCGATTTGCTGACGTACCCGCTCGGGCTCTGCGGCAGGTAGATCAACTTTGTTTAAAACCGGCACAATTTCATGGCCAGCGTCAAGTGCATGATAGACATTAGCCAAAGTTTGGGCTTCAACGCCTTGGCTAGCATCAACCACCAAAAGCGAACCTTCCACCGCGCGCATCGAGCGCGACACTTCATAGGCAAAGTCCACATGTCCAGGCGTGTCGATTAGGTTCAACACATAGGTTTTTCCATCTTTGGCTGGATACTCGATCCGCACCGTATTGGCTTTTATTGTGATGCCACGTTCACGCTCGATATCCATGCTGTCGAGCATTTGCTCTTTCATGTCGCGCGTGGCCACCGTGCCCGTCAATTGAATAAGCCGGTCGGCGAGTGTGGATTTTCCGTGGTCAATATGAGCCACGATAGAGAAATTACGGATCTGATCAAGCTGTGTCATGCTGCGGATATAGCCTGTCCTGTAAAGGTCGGAAAGGGGGGTAATTTAAATTGTCGCAACCAAAGCTTGGGGCGGAATTTAACCCGCCCAACAGAGGGGGAGCAGTTTGGGATTAGTCGCCCATTTTAGTGTGGTCGGCGCCTTCTGGATGGCTTATTCTAATTGGGATGGTGATTGTGACTGAACCTGCATGTTGAAAGTTCAGCGTCAGTTCAAAGCTTTCGCCTTTTACTAAGGGCCTGTTAAGTCCCATCAACATGACATGATGCCCGCCGCGTTGCAAAGACAGAATTTGTTTAGATGTAATAGTAATAACTCCTGCCACTTCTTGCATTCTCATCACACCGTCGGCCAAAGCCAAATGCTCGTGAATCTCAACGCGCGCGGCAATGTCCGAAGCAACCGACAAAAGCTGATCATCCTTTGACGTGTGGTTGATGATCTGCATAAAGATAGCACCTGACTGTGCAGTTGAGCTGGCAGCAATCGCATAGGAATTGATGACTTTCATACCCCCATGGGTAGTGGCGACTGCCCCATTCAGGGTTGCAATCAAAAGAGTAAAGACTGAGGCTAGGGCCATGACGGATGATTTGGTAAAAGACATATTGTTCCTTTGATAATATTTTTCAAGAAGACTTAAATATATTTAAAGACGGCCCGCGCGCATCTCCTAAAGTTGGATGGCGTGGAAAGGTGCGTCCCGCACCCTCTAGTGGGATTATTAGTGCCAAAGTCAGCGAATGTGTTAAGATTAGTACCACAAAATTGAACAAGGCTATAAAACTGGCCACACTATCCACAAAGAGTAACAGTATGTTTTGGAGCTTTGTAATGCTGGGGGGAAGTTTTGTGACGGTTTCCTGCCCGTTGAACCTGGCGCTTGCATAGCCCGCGGTAAAGAATTGCACCCGCGCGACCGAGTTTGTAAAAGCAATTGCCATCAGCATGATTGTGAAGAAGGCGGTGCCTAATATTAGCATGCCGCTTTGTATAAAATTATTGAGAGGTATTCAAACAAAAACCCCCGCCTAAGCGGAGCCCACCGTCGTAGAAAAACCTTACTTATTGGGCTAAGGATTTTGCCAAATCTTTTTTTATTTTCAGAGCTTTATCTGACAATTCAACGTCTTTTGCTTTTGCCAAAAAGGCATCAAGCCCACCACGATGATCGACTGTGCGCAAGGCATGGGCTGAAATGCGCAGTTTGAAAGATTGTCCCAATTGATCTGAGATCAAGGTCACATCATTCAAATTCGGCAAAAAACGCCGACGAGATCTGTTGTTGGCGTGGCTGACAGTATTGCCAGACATTGGGCCTTTACCGCTGAGTTCGCAGACGCGCGACATTGTCGTGATCCTTGTTTTAAATACAAAGCCGACCCAAACAGGGCAGCGGCCAAATTCCATCTGGGGGGAATAGGACCAATTTTAAGCCGCGTCAAGCGATTCACAATCAAATTCACTGGATTTCCATCGCTGCGCTCAAAATATTGGCTCTTGGCTTCTTAAGTTGCATTAGGCACAGCATAAACAACCCCTTGTTCATGCTGGAAAAATTATTGTACCTATGTATGGCTATTTCTCGAATTCTGTCTGTTGGATTTCTTAATCTGAGTGCTCAAAGTGGTTAGTTTGACGCACGTGCACTTTTGGATGGGGTCTAAGATGGCGTCGGGTGATGCTATTATGTTTAAGGGCGAATATAGGCGTGCAAATAGGGGGTGGTTTGCCCCAGGATATGACTGAAAAATAGGTGTTATTCTTTATCCTGATCTTTGGGTTGACCTAAAAAGGATAGTTTGGGTGTGGTGGAAATTACCATTGATATCATTTATGGTGCCGTAAAACACCGACAACGAAAGGCATGTGGCCATATTCTTACCTCTCCTTAATGACCAAATGCAGGTCTTGCCAATAGATGACGTTTTGCCCGCGTTGATCACCGTTTTGCGTGAAAGTCGCATGGCTGTGGTGCAGGCCCCCCCAGGGGCGGGTAAGACCACGCGTGTGCCTTTGGCAATCATGCAGTCAGGCTTGGTATATGGCACCATTCTTATGCTTGAGCCGCGCCGCCTGGCCACTCGTGCCGCGGCCGAACGTATGGCACAAACCTTGGGTGAAGAGGTGGGCGATCGAATTGGATACCGCATGCGCGGCGAAACAAAAGTAAGTCCCAAGACCCAGATCGAAGTCGTGACAGACGGCATCTTAACCCGCATGATCCAGTCTGACCCGCAGCTTACGGGCATTGGGGCGGTTATATTTGACGAATTTCATGAAAGGTCTATGAACGCTGATTTTGGTTTGGCGCTTGCGCTTGAATTGCGTGCGGCTCTGCGCGAGGATTTGGTTTTGGTGGTCATGTCAGCCACGCTTGACGCCGAGCCTGTGGCTGCTTTAATGGGGGGCGCGCCAATGATAACATCATCAGGCCGTGCTTATTGTGTTGAAACCCATTATTTGTCAAAAGCGCTTTCGCCAAACAGTAGCTTTGAATCTGCCATAACTGCCAGCATATTAGAGGCTTACGTGAAGTCGATCGATCTTGGCGGTGCGATTTTGGTGTTTTTACCAGGCGAAGCTGAAATCCACCGCGTAGCGGCCATGCTTGGGGCGCAAAACCTAAAAGATGTTACTATTGCTCCGCTTTATGGGGCCATGACCTTTGGGGCACAGCGCCAAGCCATTGCTCCCCTAAGCGTGGGCCGTAAGATCATTTTGGCGACCTCGATCGCGGAAACTTCACTTACCATCCCAGACGTGCGCGCAGTTGTTGACGGTGGTCGGGCCAGACGCGCACGGTTTGACCCTAATTCTGGTATGTCGCGCTTGGTCACTGAAAAAGTTACCCGCGCTGAAGCCACCCAGCGTAAAGGGCGCGCGGGTCGCGTGTCTAAGGGGCTATATTTCCCCCTCTGGACCCGTGGAGAAGAGGGGGCTTTAGCTGGCTTTCCCCCCGCCGAGATTGAAACCGCCGACCTGACAGGTCTAGCCCTTGAACTTGCACTTTGGGGCGGTGGAGATAAGATGCAATTTTTGACGCTGCCCCCCATTGGTGCCTTGACCGAGGCGCGCACCCTGCTTTGCTCATTGGGCGCACTCGAACCGGTGGCAACAGGCCATCGCTTAACCGCGCATGGGCGAGAAGTGGCAGCTTTGCCGCTTCATCCGCGTTTGGCGCATATGGTGATCAAAGCTGGGGGCAGTGATTTGGCGTGCCTTTTGGCTGCTCTTTTGGCTGAGCGTGATCCCTTGCCGACCGCGCCCCCGGATCTAATGCTGCGCATAAAAGCATTGCAAAACACCAGAAACTTTAACCGAGAGCATTCTTATGACATGACCCGTCCCGTTTTGATGCGCATCCACGAGGAGGCCGCACGTTTGCGAAGGCTTTTTGCCAAAGCACAGGCAAGGGATGCTAAAAATGATTTTTCTCCTGCTCAAATGGTGGCATTGGCCTATCCAGATCGCGTGGGTTTGCGGAGGGAGGGCGATGCACCGCGCTGGATTTTGTCGGGTGGCAAGGGGGCTTTGGCTTTGTCGGGCCAGCCTTTGTCAGGGGCGCGGCTTTTGGTGGCTACCGACCTAGATGGTGATCGGCGCGAAGCTAAAATTCGCCAAGCCATTCAAATCACAGAACATGAGTTGCGCACCCTTTATGAGGTCGAGATTAAATGGAAAAATCTATGTCTTTGGTCGCGCCGCGAAGGTCGGGTTTTGGCGCGCACGCAAGAACGTTTTGGTGCTTTGGTGCTGGGTGATCGGCCTTGGACTGGTGCGCCCGCCCAAGATCTGGCCAAGGCTGCCTTTGAGGGGATGCAAGCAATTGGCCTGACTTGGAGCCCAAGTGCTCGCCGCCTGGCCGCGCGCGCACGCCACTGCGCCGATGGCGCAGATATGCCTGATCTTTCAGATGTGGCCCTTCTAGCTGATGGCGCTTGGATTTTACACTATTTGGGCAAAGCGCGCAGCGACTCTGATCTGCGTGCGCTTGATCTGACCGAAGCGCTTAAGACCTATTTAGGCTATGAAATTATAGCTTTGATAGACAGGCTGGCACCCCCGCATTTTGAAACTCCCTTGGGGCGACGGGTACCGATAGATTATACCGATGATCTGCCCGCTATTGAAGTGAAGCTGCAAGAAATGTTTGGACTTGCCTTACATCCTTGCACTGGACCTAACCGTGCGCCCTTGCGCATCACGCTTTTGTCGCCCGCAGGCGCACCCTTGCAGGTGACGCGCGATCTGCCCGCTTTTTGGGCCAGCTCTTACGCCGATGTGCGCCGTGATCTGCGGGGCCGCTATCCGCGCCATCTTTGGCCGGAAGATCCTGTGGTTGCAACCCCCACGGCTCGTGCCAAGCCGCGGGGTACCTGACTGGATATGTCCGAATTATGGATAGATCTGTGAAACGCTCACTGGCGCAAACTGGACGCTATGATGTTGCCAGCACGCTCTTTAAAAATGGATTTTTATGGGCAGTTTTAGGCATGGCGTTTCTTTTTAGTGGCGTTGTTCTTGCCTCTGGTCAAAAGATGAGCAAGGGCGTTTGGACTTTTATCCATGGTAGGCATAAAAAAAGAATACATTCTTTTCTACGAATAACTGCACACGGCATTTTTTGATATATTATACTGATAGGATAATTAAACGCCAAGACAATAGCGCATGATTGCTTTTTGGGCGTGCAGGCGATTTTCCGCTTCGTCAAAGATCACGGAATTAGGCCCGTCCATCACCGCGCTTGTCGCCTCATCGTTTCGATGGGCGGGCAGGCAATGCATGAACAAAGCATTGGGTTTGGCGCGAGCCATCACGGCCTCACTAACCTGATAACCTCGCAGTTGGTTGTGGCGGCGCTCTTTGGCAGATTCGGGGTCGTGCATCGATACCCATGTGTCCGTCACCACCAGGTCCGCTCCTTCAAAAGCAATTTCTGGATTGCGCTCAATGTTGATCTGGGCTCCTTTGGTGCGTGCAAATTCAATGAAGGTGGGCTCTGGATCTAGAGACTGTGGGCCCGCAAAGGTGAAATCGAAGCCAAATTGTCCTGCAGCATGCAAAAAAGATGCACAGACATTATTGCCATCACCCGCCCATACTACCTTTTTCCCAGAAATAGGGCCGCGATGTTCCTCATACGTCATCACATCAGCCATAATCTGGCAGGGATGAGTGCGGTTGGTCAGGCCGTTGATAACAGGCACTGTAGCATGGTCGGCCATTTCTAAAAGCGTTGCTTCTTCAAAGGTGCGGATCATGATTAGATCGACATAACGTGACAAAACTCGCGCCGTGTCGGCAATGGTTTCGCCGTGCCCAAGCTGCATTTCCTTGCCCGATAGCACCATAGTTTGCCCCCCCATCTGCCGCACGCCTACGTCAAAGGATACGCGTGTCCGGGTAGATGGTTTTTCAAAAATTAAAGCTACGATTGCACCGGCCAAAGGCTGACCTGTGTCTGGCGCGCCCTTTAAAAATCCTTGACGTGCTGCCTTCATGGCATGTGCCGAGTCCATCATTAATCGAAGGTCTTTTGCACTGGTTTGGTGAATATCAAGAAAATTATTCATTACTTATTTTTCTCCTGCCACCGATCAACGCGGGGCCAAAATCCTCTTAAACTTCGCTTAATTTTTTTGCGGCTAGGTCCAATCGATCAAGTGCCTGGGAAATGTCATCTTCCTCGATTGTCAAAGCCGGCAAAAGCCGCACCACATTATCAGCCGCTGGAACCATCAAAATGCCAAACTCTTGTCCCGTGTGCACCAGATCAACTGCGGCTATTTTGCATTTTAGACCCAACATCAATCCTTGGCCGCGCCAAGCTTCAAAGATTTTAGGGTGGCGCGCGACCAAACCTTCCAAGCCTTGATAAAACAAAGATGCTTTGCGCTGCACTTCGGCCAAAAAGGTTTCCTGCCCAACAATATCAACCACCGCGCCACCAATCGCACAGGCCAACGGATTGCCCCCATAGGTCGAGCCATGCGTGCCTGGGACCATGGCCGCGCCGGCCTTATCCGTGGCCAAAACTGCACCCAGTGGAAAGCCGCCGCCAACCCCTTTGGCGATCATCATAATATCGGGCGTAACGCCGGCCCATTCATGTGCAAATAAACGCCCCGTGCGCCCCATACCGCATTGCACCTCGTCCATGATCAAAAGCGTTCCCGTTTGATCGCAAAAATCGCGGAGACCCTTCAGGCAAGCATCTGGCAACAGTCGAATGCCTCCTTCGCCTTGCACTGGTTCAATCATCACTGCGGCAACTTCGTCCGTTAGGGCTTGTCGCAACGCTTCGTGATCGCCAAAAGGCAAAGACATAAAGCCTGGCATCAAAGCACCAAAGCCTTTGGTCATTTTTTCTGTTCCTACCGCCGCAATCGCGCCTGTCGATCGTCCATGAAAGGCACCGTCAAAAGTCAGAATTTTTTGACGCAACGGCTGGCCCGCATCATACCAATATTTACGAGCCATTTTGATGGCCAGTTCTGCAGCCTCGGTACCTGAATTTGTAAAAAATACTGTGTCGGCAAATGTCAGATTGGTCAGCTTTTGGGCCAAAGCCTCTTGCTCGGGGATTGTGTAAAGATTTGAAACATGCCACAGTTTTGCGCTTTGATCGGCCATTACCTGGAGCAATTTTGGATGCGCGTGGCCCAAAGCGTTAACAGCAATGCCAGCCGCCAAATCCAAATAGCGAGCGCCATCAGCGGTCACCAGCCAAGAGCCCAGTCCATGATCAAAAGCCAAGGCGCTACGACTATAGGTGGCAAGTATTGATGAAGTCATGGTGAATCCTAGGATCGAGAAGACAATCCCTACACCAGGCAAAGGGCGTGTCAACGATGAAGTGGGAAACGGGGGTTAGAACATACCAAGCTACCCCATTTAATGAGTGGCGTGGGCGCTATTGGATTCGCAATGAAAAATTTTCTTGGATCAGGCATACGCTCACATGCGATTGGCTAGTGTAAATTCGCGCCAAAGTCTATGAATTTAAATTATCTTTGGTATTATTTTGCATGGTTTTGCCCAGTGCAGCGCTTTGGCGCGGGTTCTGGACTTGTATCTGCTGGCAGGCCCTATAGAATAGAGTAAAATAGCAGGTGTGTGTTCTGCCCCTGTCTTCCCGAATCGGAGAATCCAATGTCCTGGACCGACGAGCGCGTCGAGACGCTAAAAAAGATGTGGGGCGAAGGCCGAAGCGCCAGCCAGATAGCCAAAGAATTGGGTGGCGTAACTCGCAATGCCGTGATCGGTAAAGTGCACCGCTTGGGCCTTTCTAACCGTATATCCACTGGCACAGAAGATAAGGTTGCGGCCTCCGCACCAAAAGTGGATATAAAGGCGCGCCCAAAGCGCGCTGAAGTCAAAGCGCGCGACGCCGTGAATGATTCTGGAGCCGCCTCTGAACCATCTGCTCAAGCCCCCATGAGTGTGGCCGAATCTATCGTGGCCAATGTAACACCGCTGCCCTTGCGCAAATCCATCGTGCCTGCAGGTCAACCACTGCCGCCGCAGCCTTCGGCCAACGAAATCTCGCCAGAGGCTTTGGCTTCGGTGCGCGAAGTCGAAAAACGCGCTATGCGTATAAGCCTAATGGAACTGACCGAACGGACCTGCAAATGGCCCATCGGTGACCCAGCAACGCAAGATTTCTGGTTTTGTGGCCTAAATTCAGTGGCTGGAAAGCCCTACTGTGAAGCGCATGTCTCGGTAGCCTTCCAACCCATGAGCGCGCGGCGCGACCGTAGACGTTAAGTCGTATAGTATAAAAAATTCGAAGCCTTTAGGGCACTTTATATTTTTGGCAAAACTATTTTAGTGTTTTAAAAAAAGCTTCGCCAGTTGAAATAGGGTTCAACCAAACCAATCAACCCCCTTAACAGGGCCTTTGGCTTGCTCTATAGGGGGGGAATGATACAAAATCCGCCTGCGCGTCGTCCCGATCTGGCCCCTAAGGTTATTATTCAAGACACGGCTCGGTCTGGTCAGCCGCGTATTGGTATGGTCTCGCTTGGCTGTCCCAAGGCTTTGGTTGATAGTGAACGGATCCTGACACGGTTGCGCGCAGAAGGTTATGACATCTCGCCCGATTATGCGGGGGCGGATGCGGTGATTGTGAACACCTGCGGTTTTCTTGACAGTGCCAAAGCGGAAAGTCTTGACGCAATTGGTGAAGCGCTGGTGCAAAATGGCAGCGTGATTGTGACGGGCTGTTTGGGGGCGGAACCTGACTATATCACGGGCGCGCATCCGAAAGTTTTGGCCGTGACAGGCCCGCATCAATACGAAGCTGTCCTGGACGCTGTTCACAAAGTAGTCCCGCCGCAACCCAATCCCTTTATTGATCTGTTGCCGGCTTCGGGCGTGTCGCTCACGCCGCGCCATTATAGTTATGTGAAAATTTCCGAAGGCTGTAATCATAAGTGCAAATTTTGCATCATTCCCCATATGCGTGGGCTTTTGCAAAGCCGGCCCGCCCATGCGGTCATACGCGAGGCTGAAAAGTTGGTGGATGCAGGCGTACGGGAGCTTTTGGTTATTTCGCAAGACACCTCCGCTTACGGCGTTGATATCAAACACACCTCTGAGAAGGGCCACCGCGCCCATATAACGGATTTGGCGCGTGATTTGGGCTCGCTTGGGGCTTGGGTGCGGCTTCATTACGTTTACCCTTACCCCCATGTGCGCGATCTGGTGCCACTCATGGCGGAAGGGCTGGTGCTGCCTTACTTAGACATCCCGTTTCAACATGCCGACCCAGGCGTTTTAAAACGCATGGCCCGACCCGCTGCAGCCGCCAAAACCCTGGACGAAATAGCCGCATGGCGCGCTGTCTGCCCAGAGATCACTCTGCGGTCGACCTTTATTGTGGGCTATCCGGGTGAAACCGAAGAAGAATTCCAAGTGCTGCTTGACTGGATGGACAAAGCGCAACTTGATCGCGTGGGTTGTTTTCAATATGAAAATGTGGCTGGCGCGCGTTCAAACGCCCTGCTAGACCATGTCCCAGATGAAGTGAAAGCCGAACGCTGGGCCCGCTTTATGGAAAAAGCCCAAGATATTTCTGAAGCCAAATTAGAACGAAAACTTGGAAAAGTAATTGATGTGATTGTGGATGAGGTCGACGGTGAAGGCGCTACCTGCCGCACTAAAGCGGATGCGCCCGAAATTGATGGTAATCTGTTCGTAGACCAAGGCTTTGAAGAGCTGCGTGCAGGCGATATTCTAAAAGTGCGGGTCGATGAGGCGGGTCAATACGATCTTTGGGGCTCAGTATTTTAAGGATTTTTCTTACGAAAAACTACCTATTTTATAAAGAAGGAGCGCCACCTTGGAACTTATTTCCGTGGCTATAATCACAAGGGGCCTCTTGCATTTCTAGATGCAAAGCTTTGCCGAAATAGGGGTGAGCGCAAGCTAGATCTTCGTCGAACTCGATCCCAAGGCCAGGCGTCTCGGGAGGTATGATATAGCCATCTTCCCATTTGATTGTATTTTTTATCAGCCTTTGGTGAAAAGTGCCGCCCGCTTCGATGGTTTCGACCATCAATAAATTGGGGATCGATGCAGCTAAGTGAATATTAGCTGCCCATTCAACGGGGCCTGCATAAAGATGTGGCGCGATTTGGGCATTAAAAATCTCGGCCAAAGCGGCAATTTTCTTGGCTTCGTGAATGCCCCCCACGCGGCCCAAGGCAGGTTGCAAAATCTTCACCCCTCCGGCGCGCAGAAGCATCCCAAATTCAGCCTTGGTGCTTAAACGCTCGCCCGCAGCCAATGGCACATTTACATGGGCGGCAATGGCTGCGAATTCCAACAAATTATCAGGTGGGCAGGGTTCTTCATACCAAAGCGGATTAAAGGGTTCGATCGCCTTGCCCATGCGAATAGCGCCTGGGCTTGAAAATTGACCATGGGTGCCAAACAACAGATCAGCGCGATCGCCCACCGCTTCTCGAATGGCGGCGCAAAAGGCTACCGAGCGGGAAATGTCGCTCATCGAGGGTTCATGCCCGCCACGAATGGTATAGGGCCCGGCGGGGTCAAATTTTAGCGCGGTAAAGCCCATATCAGAAAAACGTTTAGCAGATTTTGCGGTGGCTTCTACATCAAACCAAAAGTCAGGGGTTTCTTCGCCCGGTGTGGGATAGATATAGGTATAGGAGCGGATACGCGCATTCATCTTGCCTCCCAAAAGCGCCCAAACGGGGCGGTTACGGGCTTTGCCCAATATGTCCCAACAGGCGATCTCTAACCCCGAAAATGCCCCCATTACCGTTAGATCAGGACGCTGAGTAAAGCCTGCCGAATAGGCTCGGCGAAACATCAGTTCGATATTTTCGGGATTTTCGCCCTGCATATGGCGCGAAAAAACATCTTCAATCACGGCCACCATCACCTGTGGTGAAACAGAGGAGGCGTAACATTCTCCGTAACCCATAAGGCCTGTGTCGGTGGTCAGCTTTGGAAAAATCCAGTAGCGCCCCCCCCAACCTGGGGCAGGGGGAGCTACGATGAAGACCTCCAGATTTTTTAAACGCATGGGGCACCTTTGGTTTAAGTTCGAGGCAGGCTTCCAGCTTGCGTGGATACTGTAATGTCAAGTATGGACAAAGGCCACGGTTTTAACATGCACAAAGTTATAGCCACATCAAGGGTCAGTTTTTCTTCGCGACAAATGGAAAACTTGCGGTTTCAGGATGTTGCGCCTAAAGAAAACAATATATCCAGATAGGAAAAGATGTGGCCAGCACTCCCCGACTTCTTGAAACACGTCCTGCGTCTAAAAAATTAGGGGCTTTGGCTGCACTGGGACCATTTTTGCGTCCCTATCGGCATTTGATGGTGCTGTCTTTCTTTGCGCTTGTCCTAACGGCAGCGGTGAGCCTGTCCTTGCCGCTTGCGGTGCGTCGCGTGGTTGATGGGTTTTCAGACGATAATGTGAGGTTGCTGAATTCTTACTTTGGCGCGGCCTTGGGCATTGCTTTGGCTTTGGCGCTGGGTACGGGTTTGCGATATTATTTGGTTACGCGGTTGGGCGAGCGGGTCGTGGCTGATATTCGCCGCGCAGTATTTGATCGGGTTTTGTCGATGGGCCCGCAGTTTTTCGAAAACATCATGACGGGCGAGGTTTTGTCGCGGTTGACCACGGATACGACATTGATTCTTTCCGTGATCGGATCATCTGTGTCGGTAGCGCTGCGCAATGTGCTAATGTTGTTTGGTGGACTGGGTTTTCTTTTGGCAACCTCGGCCAAGCTGGCCACTTTGGTTTTGCTTTTGGTGCCGCTGGTAGTGGTTCCGATCGTGCTAATTGGGCGTAAGCTTCGTGGGCTGAGCCGCGTAACTCAAGATTTGATCGCGGAAAGTTCTAGTAAAGCGAGTGAAGCATTGCAAGCTGCTCAAACTGTTCAAGCTTTTACCCATGAAGCGCGCTCGCGTGCGTTGTTCGGCGCGGTGACCGAAAGTGCATTCGCCTCGGCGCGAAAACGCATTGGGATGCGCGCTATGATGACCGTCATCGTGATCTTTTTGATTTTTTCAGGCATTGTTGGAATTTTGTGGATAGGTGCACGTGATGTCCAGTCTGGCCATATGAGCCCTGGGCAATTGGTGCAATTTTTAATTTACGCTGTGATGGTGGCAGGTGCAGTAGGGGCCTTGTCTGAAATATGGAGCGAATTGCAGCGGGCAGCAGGCGCTACGGAACGTTTAGTTGAACTTTTACAAGCCCGTGATTCAGTCCAAGATGCAAGTGCACCGCTAAACCTACCCCGCCCCGTGCGAGGTGATGTAGAATTTAAGGGTATCCGCTTTCGCTATCCGGCAAGGCCGGAAATATCGGCATTGGATGGTATAAGTTTTTCGATAAAATCTGGCGAAACTGTGGCAATCGTTGGTCCGTCCGGCGCAGGAAAAACTACCGTATTTCATTTATTGCAGCGCTTTTATGATCCCCAAGAGGGTGAAATTTTTCTTGATGGAATTGATCTGCGCCATATGGCGCGCAATGACTTTCGTCGCGTGATAGCCATGGTGCCGCAAGACCCTGTGATTTTCGCCACGACAGCAGGTGAAAATATTCGCTTTGGTCGCCCCGAAGCCACTGATGCCGAGGTCGAGGCCGCAGCCAAAGCTGCTGCTGCTGATGATTTTCTTAAGGCTCTGCCTAAATCCTATGACACCTATGTTGGGGAGCGGGGGGTTATGCTTTCAGGTGGACAAAAGCAGCGCATTGCCATTGCACGAGCTATTTTGCGCGGTGCCAAGATTTTGTTGTTAGACGAAGCTACCAGCGCGCTTGACGCAGAATCCGAACGTGCCGTGCAAGAGGCGGTCGATAAAATGGCACAAGAGCGTACAGTTTTGGTGGTGGCTCATCGTTTGGCCACAGTGAAAAAAGCCGACCGCATTATTGTGTTTGACCACGGCAAGATTGTTGGCATGGGAAAACATGAAGCCTTGGTGGCTGAAAATGGGCTTTATGCCCGTCTAGCACGGCTGCAATTCACCGAAAGTGCACTTTAAACTATAGGCAGGGCATCAGCGGCTTGACCCATGCCCGTTTTGCACTCTAAACCTTTTCAACTGGGTGGGAGAGCTGTTGATGGGCCAATTTTCTAATTATCAAGATATAAAGGCCATCCAAAGGCAAGATTCGCATTGGCAAAACGTCAAAAGCCCAACAACAATTTATCAATTATTGATGTTGGCCTGTGCCAAAAATGGTGATGGGCCTGCACTTAGCTTTCAGCTTTATGGCAAGGCAGATAGTGCGTCGCAGACACTGACCTGGTCAGAGCTTGATCAGGAGGTTGTCCGAACAGCGAATGTGCTTAATGACTTGGGGCTTGGGCCCCAAGACTGCGTGGCATATATTCTGCCCAATTGCCTCGAGGCCGTAATCACTCTTTTGGCCGGTTCGGTGCGCTGTATTGTGTGCCCTATCAATCCTTTGCTGTCACCCAAACATATAGCTGCTATTTTGCGCGAAGCGGGGGCTAAAGTGGTAGTCACGATGGGCAGTTTTCCCAATTCACAAGTAGCGCAGAATGTGGCCAAGGCACTCGTGTCTTGTGAGACTGTGAAAACGGTTCTTGAAGTTGATTTTGCGCCTTATGTTACGGGGCCGAAAGCCTATCTTGTGCCCTTGATGCGACCTAAGTTTCGTCCATGCCTAAGTGTGACCTATTTGGACTTTGCCGAAGAAAAGTCCCGAGTGTCTGGCGATATGCTTAACTTCCCTGATCCGGGCCATGACCGAGTGGGGGCCTATTTTCATACGGGTGGTACGACTGGACGGCCAAAATTGGTGCAACATAAAGTGTCATCTATTCTTTACCAAGGGTGGGTTGGTGTAACACTTTTGTTTAAATCAAGCGATGTTGTGATCTGCCCTCTGCCTTTTTTCCATGTTTTTGCGGCCTATCCAGTGATGATGTCGATGATCGCTGCGGCGGCACATTTGGTTTTGCCTACGCCCGCGGGCTATCGGGGCTTTGGCGTTTTGGCGCATTTTTGGAAATTGATTGAGCGCTGGCAAGCTACCTATTTTGTGGCAGTTCCTACCGCTCTTGCGGCCTTGGTTCAGCGACCGATTGACGCTGATGTTAGTACCTTACGAGGTGTTTTTTCGGGGTCGGCACCTTTGGCGCAAGACCTTTATCTTCGGTTTGAATCCTTGACGGGTGTACAAATCATCGAAGGTTATGGGCTTACCGAAAGCACCTGCATGGTGTCGGTCAATCCGCCTGACGGCTCGAAAAAAATAGGCTCGGTTGGGGTACCTTTGCCTTATAGTGATGTGCGCATTTTACGTTTTGACGTGCATGGTATTGTCACGCACCGTTGCGCCTTTGGTGAAGTTGGTGAGATTTGCGTGGCAAATCCTGGGGTTTTTGCGGGAGAAACCTACCGCAAAAATGATCTTAACCGTGATCTCTACGCTGATGGGCTCTATTTGCGCACTGGCGATTTGGGCCGTTTGGATGAAGATCATTTTTTATTCATCACGGGCCGCGTAAAAGATTTGATTATTCGTGGTGGACATAATGTTGATCCTTTGATGATTGAAGACACATTGATGAGCCATCCTTTGGTTAACTATGCGGCTGCTGTGGGGCAACCCGACGCTCGTGCTGGCGAAGTGCCGTGCGTTTATGTTGAATTGGTTGAACGTGCAAAGCTGAGTGTGGCAGAACTGATAGAGTTTTCTGAGCGTCATATTCCCGATGTGGCTGCGCGCCCTAAATATATTGAAATTTTGTCCAGCCTACCTAAAACAGCGGTAGGTAAAGTCTTTAAACCTGACCTGCGCCGCTTGGCAATTGTCCGTATTTTAGATGAGACCCTCCGGGGCGCATCAATCGCGGCGCGTGTATCAGAAGTTGTGGAAAATGAAGAGCGCGGACTTTTGGCACTGATCATCCATGGGCGTGGTAGCAATGCAGCTAAACTTGCAAATGATGTACCCGCCATCCGGGAGGCGTTAAATGATTTTGTTGTGAATTGGGAAGTGGTTGGTACTAAAAAGCATTAGGTTCAATGCGTTATATGGGAAACCACCTTGGCCCAGATGGTAACAGGCCCGTCATTTATTAAAGACTCGGCCATATCAGCGCCAAAAATTCCATTGTAAACTGCTATGTCATCTGCCGCGATTAAGCGGGTGAACTCTTCATAGAGTGCATTGGCGACTTCGGGCGCAACTGCGGCAGAAAATCCAAACCGACTTCATCGCAAATCTGCTGCTAAGGTAAATTTTGATGCGATGGGTATTTTATCGCCGATTTGGGTTGTAGACAAGTTCATTTTTTCATTTTTATCCTTGAATTTCCACAATTCTGAGATCTTCTAGGCTAGTTGGTGCGCCTCATGAGGCGTGTCACCCTCCATGGTGCAGACCAAAATTAACAACCCATGCGCGATTGCACATGTGACTTTGTCATCAACGTCAACGCTTGCTTTGCTCACACGTTGAATAAGGGCCCGTATTAAAGTTCATGCTTCCAAGGTGGATTGGCACCCGCGCGTGCAACGGCCATGGCTGCGACCCTCGTGCCCAATGAAAGCGCTGCGTCCAGATCTGCGGGGCTTAGATTGGCCACATCGGCCTTTCTTAAGCACCCTGCTTGATCCAAGGCGGCCAAAAAGCCCGCGTTAAAGGTGTCGCCCGCACCGACCGTATCCACCACAATGGCTTTTGGGGTGGCGCAAAACCGGTTATGGTTCTTTGTAATTGCCCGCGCGCCCAAAGCACCCTCGGTCAGCAATACGACGCTTGGCTCGTTGGCCAAAATGGCTTGCCCGAGAGTGACCAAGTCACCTTCGCCCATCAGCCAATGTAAATCTTCGTTTGAGAGTTTTACAATGTCAGCCCTTGTTATCATGCGATTAATGCGCGAGTGGTAGCTAACTTGATCTGTGATGAACATAGGGCGGATGTTAGGGTCAATCATCGTTACTCGGTTTTGGCATTCGCGAACTTGCAAGGTTTCAAAGGCTAATGCGGCCGGGTCATGCACTAAAGAAATGCCACCAAAAAAAGTGTCGAAACGTTGCTGCTCAACTGCGGCAGGTTACTAACATCCAAAAGTCGGCTGGCTGTATTTTCGTCGTAAAAAGCGTAAGTCGCTTGGCCGTCCAGTAATTTCACAAAGGCAAGCGTCGTGGGACGGGGCAATCTGGTGGCAAAACTGATGTCAATATGTGAAGCTGTTAGCGTATTAGTTAAAATTTCGCCCAGCATATCGGTTGAAATTCCGGAAAAGAAGCCAGTTTTTGCCCCTAAACGCCCCAATGCAATTGCTGTATTAAAAACTGCACCGCCTGCATAGGGTGCAAAGGCGGGTTCGCCCAAACTGCTTGTTCTGGGCAACATATCGATTAATGCTTCACCACAGCAAATAATCATTTTTGATCCCTTCACTTTTCCAGTCTGATTGATTTGAAAAGGCCGGAAACATAGCTGGATTAATCCCAAAACCTACCACAGAGCCAAAGTCGGGTGAAGTATAACCTGTTTGATACCCCAATTTACTAGCCTTCCCAAGTATGTCTTCCACCGTGCTAACGGCAGCTTTAGCTATAAGCGGATTGATTTAAGTGTTTTGATGAAGGACATCCCTTGGGCTACTAGGTGAACTGGCGCTGGCGCTCTTAGCGATTAAAAACCGTTGGCGCAATCATACCATGAAGTATTGTGCCAAGTTCGTGCGTATACGGGCCAAGGGGCTTTCGCCGTCAGTGTTTGGCAAAAATTTAGCACCGGTGATCGCCTCATAGGCTTGTTGATAAATGGCTGAAGTCTGCAAGATTATGTCATCTGGAACTTTGGGAATATCGTCAACATAGGGATCGCATTGCGTCGCTACCCAAGAGCGTATCCCATCCTTGTCGAACGAAGGTGGCCTTGTTCCAACGACCTTTGCCGCCTCATATCCGTCGGCTAGCCAATATCGTGAACTATCGGGTGTATGCACTTCATCTGCCAGCAGAATATGGCCTTCTGCGTCGGTGCCAAATTCATATTTAGTATCTACTAAAATCAAGTCGTGTTCTGCCGCCATTTTTTGTCCACGGGCAAAAAGCGCCAAGGCGACGTCAGAAATATGGTTCCACTCTACCTGGGTTAAAAGCCCCTGATTTATAATTTCTGCCGCGGTCATCGGCATATCGTGCCCTCCATCAAAGGCTTTCGATGTGGGCGTGATAATGGGATTTTCTAGGGCGACATTATCGATTAAACTATCGGGAAAATGGTGGCCATACATTTGCCTTTCGCCCTTTTTATAAGCCGTTAGAATTGAAGTGCCAGTGGTACCTGCTAAATATCCACGTACGACGATCTCGACGGGTAGTATATTCAGCCTTTGCCCTATAACCACATTGGGATCTGGGTAGTCGATTACGTGGTTGGGACAAATGTCGACCGTATGATCAAAGCAAAAGCGCGCCGCTTGTGTTAACACTTGCCCCTTAAAGGGAATGGCGGCCAAAATGCGATCAAAGGCAGATATTCTATCAGACGAAATCAAAATGCGCCGCCCTTGGGGATAGTCTTTGCAAGGTGCTAGATTGTAACAATCGCGCACCTTTCCAAAATAAGGATTGGGCAGTTCTGTGATGCGTGCATGGTCAAGTATGCGGGTTAGATCGGACATAGGGCCTCCTGATTAGTACTTTCTCGAGCGAGTTGATTTTGGTGTCAAGGTTTCTTAAAGACCTACTGGTATTAGCTCTTGGGCCAAGAGTGTGATTGTAGGGCCTGCCTCGGCTGCCGCCATGCCGATTTTTAAGCGTCGATCATATAGCATTTTAAGCATTTGTTCGTCTTGGAGTGTTAAAAGAGCAAATTCTTCGTCATCGTTAAAGATCGAAGGGCGGGCTTCTGGGCTATCGTTGGCTAGGCCTAGGCCCTGGGCAATTTCTTCGTGGAAGCAGGCTTGACGCATCAGATCAGGATGTTCGGCGCGCACTACCGCAAAGGCGCGGTTATAGATCGAAGATTGCCCTTCTGATAAAGCATAAACCAAACAATAGGTTGATCGTTGCATATTTGTGATGCCTCGCACATCGGACAGTGCCAAATGCGGGAGGGTTTTCGTAATAATCGCAGCCAGATTACGGCGCTCTTCTTCTGAAACCACATAAATGTCAAAGTTGCCCCCGGTTTTGGTCATAGAAATTGAATGGCCCGTGATGGTTGCCAATTGGCTCACATAGGTCTTGACGCGGGCGCGGTCGATTGCTCGTTTGTCTAGCGCAACACTGGGCCCAAAATGTAATTGCACCAAAACTGGGGCAACCCAGCGGCGCAGTCGGCTCGTGTTTTCGCGCTGAACCATGCCTGAAAAACCCTGGTGATATTCGTCAAACAGCGCAATGCGGGTAAAGTTGCGTGCCAGATCTTGCGCATCATATGGAGCATTTTCCACCCCACGATCAGTTCGCAACAGACCGTGTTGCAACAGTGCGCCCTGCACTTCCGCATAGTAATTTTGCATGGCCCTGCTTTGTGCATTTGCGAAAAGTTTGGGCAGTGGCATAGGCTTTAACTCGGTACGAGGTGTGTATTGGCAAGCGGCAAGCCCCAAGCATGCAACCGCAAATATTGCTATGCGCATCAAGAAAACCCAACCCATTTAGCCAATCCTTACCAACTCAAAAATCCCAATTTGGGAAACCTTACCCTAATTGATTGCGCAAAGAGCACCATTAGGCTCGTTAGCCTTTTGGAGTTTTTACGCCATTTGGCCTGCGGCCGGCACCCTTACCCGCTGGAGTGGGTTTAGCCTTGGCCCAACCCGAGTCTTTGCCGCCCTTTGCCTTGATGCGTTCTGGCACCTCTAGTTCGGGGGTTAGGAGCACTGGCCTTTGCCTTGCGCCGCGCGTTGGCACGGGACTGCGTAAGGTTTGCGCGGTTTCACGCGCGAAGCTTAAGTTTGCTGCATCTTGCCCCAAGGGCGTTCTTGGTCCACGCGGGGCGCGGGTGCGGGCGGGTTTCAATTTGGCCTCTGTTGGGACCTCGTCTGTGGCAGGGTTAAAGCCAAGTTGGTCTTTCAGCACCTTCCCTCGCACTTCTTGGACATCGCCTGGTTCAAGTTCTCCTAAGCGAAAGGGCCCGTACGACACGCGGATCAAACGGTTCACGGTAAGACTAATGGCGGCCAGGGCGCGGCGAACCTCACGGTTTTTTCCTTCGCGCAATCCGACCGTCAACCATGCGTTTGCGCCTTGAATTCGGTCAAGAATAACGATCATTGGTTGAAATTTTTCGCCATCGACAGTGATGCCTTGGCGCAGAGGTTCAAGTTCTGGATCAGTTGGGTTGCCTTTAATTCGCACGCGGTATTTTCTAAGCCACCCGGTTGAGGGAAGCTCGAGCCACCGCTTAAGTGCGCCGTCATTGGTTAACAGCAAAAGCCCTTCGGAATTCAGGTCAAGCCGCCCAATAGTCATAACCCGTGGTAGATCTTCTGGCAAATAGTCAAACATCGTTTTGCGGCCCTTTTCGTCAGAGTTTGACGTCACTAAGCCATCGGGCTTGTAATAAAGCCAAAGCCGTGCGGCTTCGGGTTGACCGACGGGCTTGCCGTCAACTGAAATACGGTCGATTGACGTGACGTTTAAAGCAGGGCTGTCGATGACTTTACCATTTACCGAAACCTGTCCTAATTCAATCATACGTTCAGATTCGCGGCGCGATGCGATGCCCGCGCGCGACAATACTTTGGCAATGCGTTCGCCAGAATTTAGGGTTGTGGGTGTTGTAGGGGCTTTTGTCATTCTGGCTTTCCGCGCTAAGGAGCTTGCGGTTGGCGCAAGGCAGCGAGTTTACTCCCGCACACTTCCTTGATAAAAGACTGCAGCCTTGGGGGCAAGGGTGGCTTAAAAAAATGCGTTGCGAAGGGAGATGATAAATGGTGAATAAGTTTCGCTCGTATATGAACGAAGCACTGACTTTTGCCCGTTTGGCTGGTGAGCGCGGCGAAGTGCCAGTGGGTGCAGTGGTCATTGACCCTTTTGGGAATGTCGTGGCCAGCTCAGGCAACCGTACACGCGAACTCAAAGACCCCACCGCCCATGCCGAAGTTCTGGCCATTCGTACCGCCTGCGCCACATTAGGGTTAGAGCGCCTTACAGGATATGATCTTTACGTCACGCTTGAACCTTGCCCCATGTGCGCAGCAGCAATTTCTGCGGCACGAATTGCACGACTTTATTATGGCACATCGGATCCAAAGTCTGGCGGCGTGGCGGTGGGGGCGCGCATTTTCAGCCATGCACAATGCCATCATGTGCCCGAAGTCTATGATGGGATTGGTGCCGCTGAATCTCGTGTATTGCTACAAAATTTTTTTGACTCAAAGCGTTAGGCATGCGCTAAAGTTTAATGGGAACCATCACTTCAGGTTCGATCACATTTACCTCAGGCAGGGCTGTGATTAGAGATTTTGCGGTTTGTTCAAGCGCAGGAAAAGTCTTGTAATGGCATGGAATTAGCGTTTTAAAGTTGAAATAGCGCTTGGCTGCATAGGCTGCACGCTTCATATCCATCGTGTAATGGCCCCCAGCAGATAGGATGCCAATATCGGGCTTATGATAGTCCCCCATCCACTCCATGTCGGCCATAATGTCGGTGTCGCCGCTGAAATAGATAGTGTGGCCTTCCCCCGCGATCATGAACCCCACTTCTGCGCCCACCGCAATGCGCGCACCTTCATGTGTAACTGAATTTGAGTGGCTGGCCGTAACCATGGTGACCTTGGCGCCATTGACCCCTACGGTGCCGCCTTTGTTGAAACCCAAGCCGTCCACCCCGCCACAGCTTTGACACCAGTCTACCAGCTCGACAATCCCGACAATCGGCACGGACTTTTGCGCTGCGATCGCCAAGGCATCGCCCAAGTGGTCGGAATGGCCATGGGTTAGCAAAATATGTGTTACGCCGTTGATAGCCTCGTCATAGCGGTCTTTTGGAAAAATGGGGTTTTGGTGCAGCCAAGGATCGATCAAAAAAACCGCCTGTTCGATTTCAATTCGAAAGCTGGAATGTCCTAAAAAAAGGATGCGCATATGACCTCGGGTTCATTTAATTCAATTTGAATGCAAAAAGATGCATGAAAGAAGGGAATTGTCAATTTTCAGCCTCAAATGCTTGCGGCTTTGCTAGCACGGCGTTAAACGGTCTGAAAGCAGTCTGGAGTAAAATATGGCCATTGATGTTGAAATAGCCCGTCGCGTCGCCAAATTGGCGCGCATTCGGGTTGAAGAAGCCGACTTGCCAAATTTGGCTGAAGAATTGTCCGGAATTTTGACTTTTATGGAACAGCTCAATGAAGTTGATGTTACCGGAATTGAGCCGATGACTTCTGTTACGCCTATGCCCTTGCCGCGCCGCGTCGATCTCGTCACGGCAGGCTATACACAAGAATTGATATTAAAGAATGCGCCTGATGCGCGCGAAGGTTTTTTTGCAGTGCCAAAGGTGGTTGAATAATGTCTTTGCAAGGTCTGACCATAGCCAGTGCCCGCGACGCCCTACGCAAACGCGAATTTACGGCGTCCGAGCTGACTGAAACTTATATCGACGCGGTCAGTCAGGGCGATTCTTTAGGGGCATTTGTCCACAAGACACCCGAAATCGCACTGGCCCAAAGTGCTGCCGCCGATGTGCGCTTGGCTTCAGGAGATGCACCTGATTTGTGCGGCATTCCTTTGGGCATTAAAGATCTTTTTTGCACCAAAGACGTGCCTTCGCAAGCGGCTAGCCGCATTTTGTATGGATTTTTACCTCAATATGAATCAACCGTGACGGCAAAACTTTTTGCTGCTGGGGCGGTGATGCTTGGCAAGTTGAACATGGACGAATTTGCCATGGGCTCGAGTAACGAATCTTCGTGCTACGGCAATGCTGTTAATCCTTGGTCAATTGCTGGCGAAAAGCGTACGCCAGGTGGATCATCGGGTGGGTCAGCGTCGGCAGTAGCTGCTGATCTATGTTTGGGGGCTACTGGAACTGACACCGGCGGATCCATTCGCCAACCTGCGGCCTTTACTGGAATTGTGGGAATTAAGCCCACTTATGGGCGCGTGTCGCGCTTTGGAATTGTGGCCTTTGCCTCGAGCCTGGATCAAGCTGGACCCATGACAAAAACAGTACGTGATGCCGCAATTTTTTTAGGCGCTATGTCGGGCCATGATGCTCAGGACAGCACCTCGGCCTCCTTGGCCGTCCCAGATTTTGAAGCGGCCTTAACGGGTGATATTCGAGGCAAGAAGATTGGTATTCCGCGAGAATATCGTATGGCTGGCATGGCAGATGAAATCGAAGCCTTGTGGAAATCTGGCATCGCGATGCTGCGTGACGCAGGGGGCGAAATTGTGGATATTTCACTACCCCACACCAAATATGCTTTGCCTGCCTATTATGTGATTGCGCCCGCCGAAGCGTCAAGCAATTTAGCGCGTTATGACGGAGTACGATATGGGCATCGCGCGAAATTGGCTGCGGGTGATGGCATCACCGAAATGTATGAAAAAACCCGTGCCGACGGATTTGGCCCCGAAGTGCAACGCCGGATTATGATTGGCACTTACGTGCTGTCAGCGGGCTTTTATGACGCTTACTATAATCGCGCGCGCCGTGTGAGAGCCTTAATAAAACGCGATTTTGATCTGGCTTTTGAAGCTGGTATTGATACGATTTTGACCCCCGCAACCCCATCGAGCGCCTTTGAACTTGGCGCGCTGAAATCGGTTGATCCAGTTAAGATGTATCTGAATGACGTCTTTACGGTTACGGTAAATTTGGCAGGCCTGCCAGGCATTTCAGTTCCTGTTGGGCTTGACGCGCAGGGCCTGCCTCTGGGGCTACAGCTGATTGGGCGACCCTGGGCCGAGGCAGATTTGCTTAATCACGCTTATGTTTTGGAACAGGCCGCGGCTTTTGTCGCCAAACCGAATAAATGGTGGTAAGATTGCTCTAAACGGAGGAAATATGCACAAAGTTTTTATTCTAGGGCTTTTAAGCCTAACTGCGCTGGCCGCTTGCGCCGATACGGATATAGAACAAAAAGGTTTGGGCTTTAGCGATTATGACAGTTATTTGCGCGATTCGGCTGCGCGTGCGCAGGCCGAATCGGTTGTGGCGCGGGCGGAAGTGGTTACTTTAGTACAAAAGCAACCCGAGCTAAATCAAAGCGCGGCCACGGTTTATATGACCGCGATGCCTACCGCTGCTTTAACTAATATTTCGGAAAATGGAGCTCCCCTGAACGCCACCGCATTCGGCTATGGTGCTAGAGAAGCCGCTGCGGTGCAAACGGCTATGGGTACTTTGCCCGTAGCGCAGTCATCGGTCGGTTTTTCGACTGATCGTTTGACATCGGTGCTTGATCGGGTTGAAACCACCGCCTTGGTGGGGAATGCGTTGCTAGATGGGCTTGATCCTGTGGCCAGGTATGCACTTAAGACAACGCATGACATGGGCCAAGCGCTCTATCCGCGTGGCGCAGTCGCGCTGCTAGACAGAGTTATAGCGTGTGATATTTATGTAGGTCCGGAAGAGGCGCAGCTTGCCTTTCTAACCGCTGGTGGGCCACAGAAGGACCCACGCGGACTGGATGGCGATGGTGACGGATTTGCCTGTACATGGGATCCGCGTCCTTACCGTATGGCTTTGCGTTAGGTGCATGTGCGCTCCCACCCTTCGCCCAACTTTGGCGAACGAAAAGGCGGAGCGGTGCCAGAGCTAATCGTTCTACACTATACGGCCATGGCTGACTTGCAAGAAACGCTTGCGCGGATTTGTGACCCTCTCACCGAAGTGTCTGCCCATTATCTTATCAGCAAAACTGGATTGATCTATGGCCTGGTTGATGAAGCCAAACGTGCCTGGCACGCGGGCCAGGGTCAATGGGCGGGCCGGGGCGATGTAAATTCACGGTCAATAGGGATAGAGCTTGAAAATAGCGGAGCCGAGCCTTTTGCCGCGCTTCAAATGCAGGCTTTGGCGGATCTATTGATCAATTTGGAAATGCGCCTTCAGATACCACCGCATGGAGTGATTGGCCATTCGGATATGTCGCCTCAGCGAAAATCAGACCCAGGTAAGCATTTTGATTGGCGTGCTTTGGCGCTACAGGGCGTGTCGGTCTGGCCAGCGCTAAACCTTTCACCTGTGCCAGTAAGCCTATTTGCCCCTGCAGCCCGCGCCTTTGGTTATAGTGAAGGCACTGACGCGCAGGTCCTTACTGCTTTTCGTCTTCGCTTCTGCCCCCATGTCACTGGGCTCCTGTCGAGCCAAGACGCGGCCCTTGCTCATGATCTTGCCCGTCGCTTTGGAGTTGACGCAAACTGCAAGCAGGCGTAAGCGACGGGGGCGCGGATGGCTGGATGATCGCGTGTATTGTAAGATATGCGAGGAAAGTCCGGACTCCATAAGGCAAGGGTGCCGGGTAACGCCCGGCTGGGGTAACCCAAGGGAAAGCGCCACAGAAAAGAAACTGCTCAGCATGCTGGGTGATGGTGAAACGGTGGGGTAAGAGCCCACCGCAGGTCTGGCAACAGAACTGGCACGGCAAGCCCCACCCGGAGCAATGCCAAATAGGGGCCTTACGTGGGCTGGTCTGGAAGCAGATACCGCCACAAGATGCTTTAAACCCAAGGCCCGGGTTGGCAGCTAGATCTTCTTGGTAACAAGAAGACCAGAGGAATGGTCATCGAAGGGGGCAACCCTGGGACAAAATCCGGCTTATAGGCTGTCCGCGCACCTTCTTTAAATGAGTTAATTGGTCAAAAAATACACGAAATGTGCGTTTCCCCGTTGACACTGCCTGTGCCATCCGTAAAAGGCAGACTTTAGGATTTCGCTGGGCAACTACGGCCCAGCTGTAGGGAGAATTAAAATGGCGAAGCCGACGACGATCAAAATCCGTCTGAACTCGACGGCGGGTACTGGGCATTTCTATGTGACCAAGAAGAATGCCCGCACCATGACAGAAAAAATGGTCATGCGTAAATACGATCCCGTAAAGCGCGAGCACGTTGAATATAGAGAAGGTAAGATCAAATAGATCCGCTTGATTTGTGAACAAAGGCCGCGCTATGCGCGGCTTTTTTTATTTAAAAAAAGGCTCTTCAATTATGGCCCTTTTTAATCATGGTTATGGGCTATTCACGATTGCCCAAGAAATGTAGCAAAAACATGAACAGATTCAGAAAATCCATGTAAAGGTTCAAGGCACCCATAATAGCCGATTTTGCCAGCCATTCATCGTTACCTTGATGGGAATTTTGCAAATATGTGTTTTTGATCTTTTGCGTGTCATATGCGGTTAGGCCTGCGAAAATCAAAACCCCCAAGACTGAAATAGCGAAGGAAAGCGCCGACGAGACTATAAAAATATTGATCACTGACGCCAGCAACAGCCCAACCAAACCCATAATCAAAAAGGTGCCAAAGGCTGAAAGGTCGCGTTTTGTTGTGTAGCCATAAAGTGACAGCGACGCGAAAGAGATGGCCGTGATCAAAAATGTTTGGGCTATCGAAATTCCAGTAAAGGCTTTAAATATCCAAGCCAATGATAGGCCCATTGCACTGGCAAAAGCATAAAAGAACAATTGCGCCGCCGATGCTGACAAGCGATTGATCATCGCACTAAAGGCGAAAATCATCACCAAAGGTGCAAACATCGCGGCATAGCCCAAGAGATTAGGCTTTAATGTGGTTGTATCGCGAAAGAGCGACAACAAAACGTCGCTTGTTCCCACCGACCATGCAACGCCAGCAGTCAAGAGCATCCCCACCGACATCAGTCCGTAAACTTTATTCATGTGCTCGCGCAGGCCTGCGTCGATTTGCGCTGCCCGTGTGCCGGCGGTGGTCGTGCGAATGTTTTGGTAATCAGCCATGTTTATCTCCGTTTAAACTTAAGGTCACAACTTAGACTATGCCCTTTATATCGGCTGAATGACACCATTATTCAAGGAGAGCGGCGGAAAATCTTATTTTTGATATAATTTGGTCCGTTACCTCAAAAATGAGGTACAAATTAGTGCAAATTGCAATGCGATGGGAAGAGTTTTTTGCCGCTGGGTTACCCTTTAGCGGGATTGTCACCTATCTGGCTCACTTCACAAGTTGAGAGAATTTTGACGTATCTAAAAAGTATAAGTTTTTCTTATCATATAAAATATATTTTGAACATAAGGACGCAAAGATTATTAATTTGTTACTCTGGTGCGCTTTCTGCAGCACCCAAATGATTACAATATTTATTAGGCGTATTAAGTGAAATACTCGATAGTCGCTCATTTCAGAAAACTTATGCACTGAATGATCTGCATTATCCGACAGCAATTGGCCGAAAAATTTGAAATTAAATTCCAACAAAATTAAAAATATGAAACTGGCTTCATCCGCATCAGGGCGTTGCGGCTTTAGAATATTTTCAAAACCTTAGTTGTGAACGTAAGCTTTTTCTTTGAGGGCATTTTAAGAGGTCGTGGCGGAGTAGCTGTCGGCGTGTCTGACCTTTTGGGCGATAAAGAAACCTTATAACTGGTGCGCCGCTATTATGCTATTCTCGAATAAAAACGCCGTCGCCTGTTTGACTTGGCGTGGGTCTTGTCGGATACAGACGCATTGGGCTATGGCTTTAAGCTGCAAGCCTTGATCAGATAGGATGGATCATGCTCACACAAGGCGAAGTGGATGAATTGATCGCCGTTGCAGCCGAATTGGCTGATGCGGCGCGCGGTGCCACTTTGCGGCATTTCCGCCGCGCCGATTTAAGCGCAGACACCAAAGAAGCCGATTGTTTCGACCCTGTCACAATTGCGGACCGCGAAAGCGAAGATGCCATGCGCGCAGTTTTGGCCCAAAGGCGCCCGCAAGATGGGATTTTGGGCGAAGAGCGCCTAGCCAGGGCTAGCCGCTCGGGTCTGACATGGGTGCTGGACCCTATCGACGGCACAAGGGCATATTTGGCCGGCCTGCCCACTTGGGGTGTGCTTATCGCATTGGCCGATGACAATGGCCCAATCTATGGGTTGATTGATCAACCTTATATTAATGAGCGTTTCGAAGGGGGCTTTGGCTACGCGCAGATGCAGGGCCCTTTGGGGCAGCGTGCGCTTAAAACCCGCGCGCCGCGCGCCCTTGATCAAACTATTATTATGACCACCTTTCCCGAAGTGGGCACTGCTGCAGAAGGCCAAGCCTTTCATGCTTTGGCCAAAAAATGCCGCCTGGTACGTTACGGCATGGACTGCTATGCTTATGCGATGCTGGCTGCGGGTCATATTGATTTAGTGGTCGAAGCGGGCTTGCAAGCCTATGATGTGCAAGCGCCGATCGCCGTGATCACTGCGGCGGGCGGAGTGGTCACAGATTGGCAGGGAAACCCTGCCTCGCAAGGTGGACGCATCCTGGCCGCGGCCAATGCCGAAGTCCATGCACTGGCAGCTTCAGCCTTGAACCGCTGATCTATCAAAGGGCTGCATATGGCCGCAGATTTTAATCAAAGGCGCTCAGGTTTTCGTCACAATGGACGAGACAAGACGCGAGACTTCTGATGCCAATATTTTGTTGGATGGCGGCGTGATCGTCTATCAGGCCTATCAAGGAAATGCCATCATCATTGCGCAGCATCGCGACCGAAAAATGCGGCGACTCCAGCTTTTTCTTGGTCCTCAATTTTAATTTATTACGCAAGCGTTCTGCGCCTACCAAACGGCCGGCTTGGTTAATAGCCCGAAAGCGTTCCACCTCGTTCGGCGCGATGCCCTTTAGGCGGATGATCATTCCATCGCTCTCGACCGTGACCCAAGTCATATTTTGCTTATAAAGCAGTTCACCCACTTCGGCACTCATACGAGTTTCCAGAAACGAAACGCTAAAAATAGCCACGAACGTAGAAAATACCCCCGCCAGACCAAAGGCTAAAGCGGTTAGCAGCAGCGAGTAAAATTTAGTTCTATCTGCAAACACGGATGCGGCTATTTTGAAACTTTTATCTCAATAGGGCTTGGGGCGCATTTGTTCAATCATCCCCATGCGGCAACGGCAAGAAATAGCGCAAAAATAAGGCCTGCCGACTTATTTGCGCGAAACAGTATCAAACAAAGAGCAGGGTTTTGGCTATCGAGTTTGTGCCATTGCCACAGCAAATGGACGCTAAATCCTAAAAGTCCGCCAAAGGCAAAAACTCCCTGCAGCGAGACAATCCGCTGCAGGGCTAGCCCAAGTGCCAGTGCACAGAGAGCTATAGTCATGCACAAAAAGCCCATAAGCCAAGGTTTGGTGCCCTGATCACCAAAGAGCCGTGCCGTTGATTTTACGCCAATCAGCGCATCATCTTCCTTATCTTGATGGGCATAAATTGTGTCATAAAAAAGGGTCCAAGTAATGCCTCCCGCCCAGAGCAGCACAAACGATAAGGCCATCCGCCCGCTATGTGCTGTTCCCGCTACGAAGATACCCCAATTGAAGGCCAAACCCAAAAAAACCTGCGGCCACCAAGTAAAACGTTTGGCAAAAGGATAAACGGCTACTAGGCTTAAAGAGCTAAGACCAAGCCCGATCGCCAATGGCGTAAAGGTCAAAAGTAGAACCCCCGCCAGCAGAATCTGCAGCCCCATCCAAAGGGCCGCTCGCTTGGTGCTGACCTGCCCTGAAGGCAAAGGGCGTGACTTTGTGCGTGCCACTTGTGCGTCAAAGTTGCGATCGATGATGTCGTTCCACGTACAGCCTGCACCCCGCATCAAAATGGCCCCAAAACTGCAAGCCAAAGCAATCCAGAGATCATGGGCCAGACTGCTTTGGGGAAATTCGATCTTGGCTAAGGCCAAGCCCCAAAAGCAGGGAATAAGCAAAAGCCATGTTCCAATTGGCCGATCCGCTCGCGATAGGCGCAAATAAGGCCTAACGGCGGGCGGGGCCCAGTGGTCAACCCAGTTGCCGGCCACAGAATCAACAACTGGTCCGGCAAGAACTTGGATTTTGGGACTTGGCTTTTTGGAATATTGGGTCATAGATAGCCCTATGTCGGAAGCAAAGATCAGACTATATGTAGAGCATCCCCTGTCGCAGGGGCAAGCCTTTCCCCTGTCCACCGACCAGGCGCATTATCTTTTTGTGGTGATGCGCCAAGTGCAGGGGGGGGATATTTTGGTTTTTAACGGAAAAGATGGGGAATGGTGCGCCAAAATTACTCAAATTGGCAAAAGGGGTGGCATTTTGTTGCCACAAGAGAAAACGCGCCCCTTGAAACTGCCGCCTGATTTATGGCTGCTTTTCGCCCCTATTAAAAAGGTGCGCACCAATTTCATTGTAGAAAAAGCTGCTGAAATGGGTGCGATGCGAATTTTACCTGTGCAGACAAAATATACCAATGCCGATCGATTGCGCCAAGACCGGCTGCAAGCCCATGCAATTGAAGCGGCTGAACAATGTGGATCGACATTTGTGCCTCATGTCGATGATATGATTCCACTTGCACGGCTTTTGAAAAATTGGCCTAAGGACAGGGGCATTTTTTGGTGTGATGAAACCTTAGTCACGCATCCACCTCTGGCATCCGCCATTCCAGCGTGCGGCCCTTGGGCGATTTTGATAGGCCCAGAAGGTGGCTTTTCCCTCGCTGAACAAAAAGAACTAGCTGCCATGCCCCAAGCTGTGCCCATGCGCCTTGGCCCACGTATTTTACGCGCTGATACGGCGGCGGTGGCAGCACTGGCGCTTTGGCAAGTGGAATTTGGCGATTGGAGTGTGAAATGACTAGGCCCCTCATTCGTCCTGAAGCGATCGAGTCCCTGCGCCCTTGGTGGGAAGTAGTATTATCAATTTCATTGGGGATAGTTGGGTTGTGGTTTTTATGGCTTGGCGGACTTATCTTGGGTCCATTGGGGGGGGTGGCTTCCAGCCTTGCAGCTTTTTGGTTACTTTTGGCGTTGCGCAGAATGAAATTTGTGACCTTGGGTCAGGGCGAAGGTGTTGTGGAAGTAGTCGAAGGCCAAGTTACCTATTTCTCTCCGGAAGCGGGTGGCGTGATCAGGCTACAGGATCTGATCGAGATTCGCATCACCCTGCGCGCGGGCCAGCGCTATTGGCGTTTGATGCAAGATGACGACGACACTCTTTATATTCCGCTTGCGGCCCTAGGGGCTGAGCGGCTCTTTGATGCTTTTACCTCTCTGCCTGGATTAGATTCCATCATGCTGGTCCGCGCTCTTAATGAAAAATTTAAGGGTGAAGGGACCGCAAAAATTTTTAAGGACCCTTCGGCACAGGGGTTCAATTTGGCGAGCTCAAGTGGTGGCTTTATTTTGGGTTCCGTGGTTTGGAAGAAAGATAGGAAAGGACTGCTGCCTTTTGTGAAGCCATGATCGTGAACTTGACTTGTTTGCGACAAAACGACACTCACGTGCAAGTAGAACTATTGCAGTTGGAGCCTTAAATATGTCGATACCCCAGTCAGGTGGTGGCCCTATAGAATCACGAGCTCAATTGATTTCTTATATGGAATCTGGTTCCAAGCCAAAATCGAATTGGACTATTGGAACTGAACATGAAAAATTTGGTTTTGACGCAGCACACCGCCCCTTGCCCTATGAGGGCGAAGTATCGATTAAGGCGATGCTAAGAGGCTTGCACAACTGCTTCGGTTGGAATGAAGTGCACGAAACTGGCAAGCTGATTGGTCTAACCAAAGCAGGGGCCAACATCTCATTGGAACCTGGCGGCCAGTTTGAACTTTCAGGCGCTATGGTCGAAAATTTAAACCAGACTGCCGCTGAATTGGATAGCCATCTCAGAGAGGTTAATGCCATCGGCAATAAGATCGGCGCGAAATTCATGGGCCTTGGTGCCGCGCCCGAATGGCGCGCGGATGAAGTTGCAGTTATGCCTAAAGGCAGATATCGTCTAATGACTGACTATATGGCCCGTGTGGGCAGCCATGGCACGCAAATGATGTATCGCACGTGCACGGTGCAGGTGAACCTTGATTTTAGTTCTGAAGCCGACATGGTAAAAAAACTGCGTGTGGCTTTGGCGCTGCAGCCTGTAGCAACGGCGCTTTTCGCCAATAGCCCGTTTTTTGAAGGCAAGGTAAATGGTCATAAATCCTGGCGCTCGCGCATTTGGCGCAACCTGGATTCAGCGCGCACGGGAATGCTACCCTTTGCTTTTGAAAGCGGCATGGGGTTTGAAGCCTATGTTGATTGGATCTTAGATGTACCTATGTATTTTGTTTATCGGGATGGAAAATATATCAATGCCTTGGGCCAATCTTTTCGCGAATTTTTAGTTGGAAAATTGCCCGCACTTCCAGGCGAAGTACCAACGCTTTCTGATTGGGCTGACCACATGACCACGGTGTTCCCGGAAGTGCGGGTTAAAAAATATATCGAAATGCGTGGCGCGGATGTGGGCGATCAGCCACATATAAATGCTTTGCCAGCCTTTTGGGTTGGGCTTATGTATAATTCAGTTGCTCTTGATGCGGCGTGGGACTTGGTGAAGAGCTTTGACAGCGCTGCTCGCGAAGCCTTGCGCGTAGCGGCAAGCGTTCACGGCCTAGATGCAGAAGTAGAAGGCGTGAGAATAATTGATTTGGCGCGTGCAGCCCTTACTTTGTCGCATGCAGGTCTTGCCGAGCGCGGCTTCGGGGAGGAGATCTACCTGGCTCCTCTTATGAAGAATATAGCCACTAAAACCACGCAAGCTGATCGTTGGTTGGCGCTTTACAACGGAGAATGGGGTGGTGATTTGAGTAAAATTTATAGCGCTGCCATCCTTTAATCTAGCCCTTTGGGCGCTTCTTGAATTTTGGTTCAGTGCCCGCTAAAAGCCGCTTTATATTGTCGCTGTGGCGCCATAAAATAAGGGCAGCGAGTAGCAAGGCGAGCATCATCATGTGCTCGTAGCCGAGGAAAATCATCCATGCCGCCGTACTCAGCGCACTGATTAGTGCTGCAAGCGACGACGTCTGAAAGATTGCAAAAGTTATCATCCAAGTTGTGCAGGTGGCCAAACCTACAGGCCAAGCTAAAACCAACAGTGTTCCCACGAATGTAGCCACTCCTTTGCCGCCACGAAATTTTAGCCATACGGGGAACAAATGCCCTAAAAAGACTGCAAGCGCAGCAATTTGTGTGGCGTCATTTGGTCCAAAATTGTGAGAAATAGCTACGGCGATTCCGCCCTTTCCCGCATCAAGCAGCAATGTGGCCAAAGCCGCAGGCCTATTTCCGGTGCGTAACACATTTGTGGCCCCAATGTTTCCTGACCCTATTTTGCGCAAATCGCCTAAACCAAGCGCGCGCGTGATCACAATACCAAAGGGCACGGATCCCAAGAGATAAGCGCCCAGCGCAACCAGCGTTAAAACCGAGATAGGTGAGGCGAACTCTGGCATGATTTAGCCTTTGTAATTGAAAACTTGTACACCTTCGACAAAGGTTGCTAAAACGCGACCTTCCATTCTTTGGCCATCAAATGGCGTATTTTTTGACTTTGATAAAAGGTTTGTGCGATCAAGCAAATAAGGCGCGTTAGGGTCAAATACCACCAGATCTGCAGGCGCGCCAACACTTAGGCACCCCTGTTCTAATCCCAATCGCTTAGCCGGATTAAGCGCCATCGCGCGCCACAATTGCTCTAAACTCAGCTCACCTGCATGATAAAGTCTCATGGCCGCAGGTAAAAGCGTTTGCAAACCCACAGCCCCACTTGCCGCCTGTTCAAAGGGCAGGCGCTTTGACTCCTCATCCGCAGGGGTGTGGAATGATCCTATGATATCAATTACACCATCGGCCACCGCTTTTACTAACGCCAGACGGTCGTCTTCGCTGCGAAGCGGAGGGGTGAATTTAAAGAAGGTCCGGTAATCGCCCACATCCAGTTCATTGAGTGTTAGATGGTGAATGGAAACCCCTGCTGTTACATCAAGCCCCACCGATTTGGCTCGCATTAAGGAGGGCAAAGACAAAGCACTGGTAATCTGGTCGGCATGATAGCGAGCGCGTGTCATTTCTACCAAGGCCAAGTCGCGTTCAAGGCCCATGCGCTCTGCCATTGAATGCACCATCGGCAAACCACGCAATGAGCCAAATTTCCCTGAGGTCACCGCCGCCCCCGCAGAAAGGCATGGGTCTTGCGGATGACCAATCACCAAAGCCCCTAATGAGCGCGCATAAGTTAAAGCACGTGATAGAACCTTATTGTCTTGAACCACAAGATCGCCATCATAAAAAGCCAAGGCCCCCACATCAGACAAAAAGCCGATTTCAGTCATTTCTTGCCCCGCACGCCCTTTGGTTAGTGCGGCAAGGTGATGGATGCGCACTTTTGCTGAATCTTTGGCTCGGCGGGTGACAAATTCTAAGATTTCGGGCGTATCAATGGCGGGGCTGGTGTCAGGGCGCGCGATCAGGGTGGTCACGCCACCCGCCGCTGCGGCCGCACTGGCCGAGCGAAAAGATTCGCGGTGCCTCTCGCCAGGTTCGCCCACTTTAACGCCCAGATCAACCAATCCAGGTGCCAAGCACTTACCTCCCAAATCGCGCAGATCAGCGCCTTTGGGGGCAGCTTCGTCGCGAGCAATAATGCGGCCATTTTTTACTGTCAGGCTGCCCAGTCCCGATGTCTGCGTTTTGGGGTCAATCAAGCGGGCATTGAAGAAATGTAAGATCATGCCATCACCTCGACTGCAGCGCGGCCCCGTTCGGCGCGTAAGTTGCGCGCCAAAAGATCCATGCATGCCATGCGCACGGCAACGCCCATTTCGACCTGATCTTGAATGACTGATCGGTTAATGTCATCGGCCAGTTCGCCATCAATTTCCACACCACGGTTCATCGGGCCTGGATGCATGACGATCGCATCTGTTTTGGCATAGGCCAGCTTTTTGGCATCAAGGCCGTAGCGGTAATAATATTCGCGCTCAGACGGAATGAAGCCCCCGTCCATACGCTCTTTTTGTAAGCGTAGCATCATCACTACATCGGCTCCTTCTAGTCCCACGCGCATATCGTCAAATACTTCGCAGCCAAATTCATTCACGTCCGTGGGCATCAAGGTAGACGGGCCGATCAGGCGAATACGGTTTTCCATCTTACCCAGCAAAATGAGGTTGGAGCGCGCTACGCGGCTGTGGGAAATATCGCCGCAAATTGCCACGGTCAGGCGGTTGATCCGCCCCTTTTCGCGCCGAATGGTCAAAGCATCTAAGAGCGCTTGGGTTGGATGTTCATGAGTGCCATCACCGGCGTTTAAAACCGAGCAATTTACCTTGTCAGCCAACAGATTGACGGCCCCTGATGCTCCGTGGCGCACCACCAGCAAATCAGGATGCATGGCATTGAGCGTCATCGCTGTATCCAGCAGCGTTTCGCCTTTTTTGACGGAAGATTGTGTTGTCGCCATATTCATCACATCTGCGCCGAGCCGTTTGCCAGCAAGTTCAAAACTGGCTTGCGTTCGGGTCGAGGATTCGAAAAACATATTTATCTGTGTCATGCCCGCTAACACGTCAGATTGCTTGACTGTCCGGCGATTCAAATCCACATATCGATCCGACAAATCCAGAACGGTGCTGATCTCATCGGGGGTCAGATGTTCGATGCCAAGCAAATGGCGGGCTCGAAAGGTCATTTGGGCCTCGCTTGCAAAAGTTAAGTTCTTATAAGAACAGCGCGCGGTTGTCACAAGTGCCAAGTGGGCTTGGGACACCTCGTGCATCTTTAATGGCGTCACTCAGAGAATTGGTTTATGAAAACTTATGGATATTGATATTGACCAGCAGACTGCAGTCGCTGTTTTGGCGTGGCAAATTGACCTTGGCGTGAGTGAGGCTATCGGTGATCAGCCGATCAATCGTTATAACTTGGGGCAAAAACCAATTGTCAGTTTGGCGGTCGAGCCACCGCAGGCCAAGCCAACGGCACCTGCGCTGCCTGGCGTGCCAATCGTTGCGACAGCTGCCAATAAGCTTGTGCAGGCCAGCGCTGCGCAAGAAGATGCAATAAAGGTCGCGCAAGCCTTTGCTTTGGCCCAAGTACAGATTTTGGCGGACCGTGCAACCTCGGTTGAGGCTTTACACGCCGCAATCTTGGGCTTTGAGGATTGTGAACTTAAGCGTGGCGCCAGATCAACTCTGTTTTCCGATGGAATTTTTGGAGCCCGAGTAATGGTTGTCGTCCAACCTCCAACCCGCGCTGAAGAGGCGCAAAACCGCCCCTTAGTTGATGCAGAAGGTTTGCTTTTTGAGCGTATGTTTGATGCTATCGGTTTAAGTCGCACCGCGTCGGATCCCAGTCAGGGCCTCTATATTTGTCCTGCATTGCCTTGGCGCACGCCTCAAGACAGGGCCCCATTGCCCCAGGAATTAGCCCTTTTGGCCCCGTTTTTGGTGCGCCATATTGCGCTGGCAAAGCCACAAGTTCTGGTGGCATTGGGCCATGTACCCTGCCAGATGCTGCTTGGTCAGAGCAATGTTTCGCAACTGCGTGGAAAGTTTACCAGCTTCAATTCGTTATCAGTTTTACCGATGCTCCATCCTGCACAATTATTGCGCAATCCTGTTTTAAAACGGGACAGTTGGGCCGATTTATTGGCATTAAAGGCGGCTCTAAGTGTTTAATTTAGGTAACTTTTAACCCGCAGGGCAGCCAATAATTTCGACAGCCTGGTCTTGGGTGATCACCGTTAATCGTAGGGTTGTACGGTTTATAAAAAAAGCCTGTTCTGTGGGGAAAATCTGGTTCACTGCCGCTAAATTGTTACCTGTTTGGGTCAGTGCTGCATCTGACACCCAAGCCGGTTGATCTGTCTCAATGGCTAAAGCCATTACCTCGCCTTGCAGGGGTGAGTTGAGCCGAGTTTTTATTTCCATCCCGCCTGAAATAGAAAAAAAGCTGCAAGAAATTTGATTTAGGCTTGATGCCAAGATTGATTTTGGTTGGTCTGCGAGGGCCAACACAATGGCCTTGGAATGCGCTGCGCCTAGGTTGGGGGGCAGGGTTTCGCGTAAGATCAAATGCGCAGGCAGGCAAATATCGTGACACACGCCAAGATCAATATTCGCCTTTATTTCAATGGCTTTACTTGGGTCAATTGGAGTGAATGTGAAAGGCAGGGTCACGGCATCCTTATAGCCTATACTTTGCATACTCTGTAGTTCAAATACTTGGGGCCGTGGCCAATGCACTTCGACTGCCTTCAGATTGATGGAGCTAGCCCAGTTGAACTGTGCAGGTATTCCTGCTTCGCCAGGTGCGCGCCAATAGGTTTTCCACCCTTTCGCAAGCTCTAGTTTTAACCCCGAAATATGCGTGCCCACATCGGTGCGCCATCCGGTCACAAAATGCGCGCTTAGCACGTCATCTTGATCTTCGGCCCAAAGTGGGCTGATGCTAGTGATCAACAGCAAGGCAGAGGCCGTAAACAGGGGGAGAAAGAAGCGTTTCATCCTTTCCTTATAAACATGGGTACAAAAATCGAAAGTCACAATTTATTTAGCACCCCTTGAGCAAAAGCTTGCAACGCGCAATAATAAGGAGAGGAGTGTGACATGGATCTGCGCGGAAGCCTTCTTGTTGCGATGCCAAGTATGGCCGACCCACGGTTTGAAAAGACCGTTGTGTTGGTTTGTTCGCATTCCGAAGACGGCACTATGGGGCTTGTGCTGAACCGGCCCTCGTCGCAACTGAAATTTAAAACATTACTTGAACAGCTTAAAATATCGTCTGGCCCTAATACCCGCGAGATTATAGTACATATTGGGGGGCCGGTAGAGCGTGGGCGTGGGTTTGTGTTGCATTCGCCTGATTATCAGGCAGGCACGGGCGACACGGTCACGTTGCCCGGCGGCTATTCCATGACTGCCACCCTTGATGTGATCGAAGCCTTGGCCGTGGGTGAGGGGCCGAAAGAGTTGATGTTTGCGCTTGGCTATGCGGGCTGGGCCGCTGGGCAAATCGAAGCTGAAATTTCCAGCAATGATTGGCTGACCTGTTCGGCATGCGATGACATAGTGTTTGGCGAAAATGATTCACGAAAGTGGATCATGGCTCTAGAATATATGGGGATTAATCCCCTTATGCTGTCAGCCACCTCAGGTCGCGCCTAGATTATACGCGTTCGTTATTCGCCGTAAGGTACCCAGATGGTTTTCACCTCAGTTGCGGCTTCTAAAAAGTGGCGGCCTTCGCTTTTGGGGTCAAACCAGTCTTTTGCTTTGCCATGATTGACCCATGTACGCTTTAGATTACCTGCGGCCAAACGTTCAATTTCGGCCGATAACCCTTTCGAGGAAAAGCTCCAAACAGCATCAACATCCATATGGCCCGCCAAAACAGGAGCAAGTTCGAGATGAGCGCCGGTCACAATATTCACTACGCCTGCAGGCAGGTCGGATGTGTCAAATACTTGATAAAGATCGGTTGCGGCCAAAGGATAGGCTTCTGACGGAACCAAAACTGTGCGGTTGCCCATGGCGATGATGGGGGCCATCAGCGAAACTAGGCCCAAAAGCGGCGCCTCGTCGGGGCAAATGGCCCCAATCACACCGCAAGGCACATTCATCGCCATGGCCACACCGCGCAAAGGCACCGATTTCACTGTGCCGTCAAATTTATCAGCGAAGGCCGCATAATAAAACAGCCTTGAAATGGCTTGCTCGACTTCGTTTTTGCCGGACTTCCCAGTCAGATTTTTCAGGCGCGCGGCAAATTCATCAGTCCGTGCCGACATATTTTCGCCTATATAGTAAAGAATCTGGGCTCGCTGATGCGCGGTTGTGTTCGCCCAGCTTGTGGCTGCTTGGGCAGCTTCAACACTATTGCGGATATCTTTGCGGTTGCCCAGGCTCACATGGCCCAAAAGTTGACCCGTTTGCGACCATATTGCTGAAGAATAGCCACCATCGGGCCGTACTTGCTTGCCACCTATGTAAAGTTTAGCAGTGCGGTCAATGCCGCTGACTTGTGGACTTGTGGGCTCTCTGACGGGGTTGGCCGGCTTTAGTAGCGCATTGCTTTGGCCTTTGGGCTTTAGATAGGCGCGCAGGCCCTCCCATCCGCCTTCGCGGCCAAAGCCGCTTTCGCCGACGCCGCCAAATCCTGCGGCCGCGTCAAACATATTGGTTCCATTCACCCAAACCACGCCTGCGCGTAGTTTTGGGGCAACCTCGAGCGTCAGATTGATCGATTCACTCCAGACCGAGGCGGCAAGCCCATAGCGGCTGTTGTTGGCTAAAGTTACAGCTTCTGAGGGTGTTCGAAATGTCGTGGCGACCAAGACAGGGCCAAATATTTCTTCCTGCATCAGAGACGAAGCGCTGTTCAACCCTGTAATCAAAGTTGGGGGATAATAGCAACCTTCGGGTAGGACACATTTAGCCACGTAGGTTTCGCCATCTTTATTCGCGTCAACCATAGCTGTGATATTAGCTTTTTGCACAGGGTCAATGATCGCACCCATATCAATACATTTGTCTAAAGGATTGCCCAAACGCAATCCGTCCATCCGCGCACGAAGTTTGGTGTAAAAACGCTCGGCTAGGCCTTCTTGCACCAAAAGCCGTGAACCAGCACAGCACACTTGGCCTTGATTAAACCAGATTGCATCGACTAGCCCCTCAACGGCGCTGTCAACATCGGCATCTTCAAAAACGATAAAGGGCGATTTCCCGCCCAGCTCTAAGGTAAGAGCTTTTCCGCTTCCTGCGGTGGCTTCCCGAATCTTGCGGCCCACTTCGGTTGAGCCAGTAAAAGCCACTTTATCTATGCCTGCATGATCTACCAGGGCCGCACCTGTAGCGCCGTCACCCGTTACGATATTGACTACGCCTTTTGGAAGGCCAGCTTCGCAGCTGATTTTGGCAAATAAGAGTGCGGTAAGCGGTGTATATTCAGCCGGTTTCAACACGATCGTATTGCCTGCAGCCAAGGCTGGGGCCACTTTCCAAGCCAGCATCAACAGGGGGAAGTTCCAAGGAATAACCGCTCCGCAAACGCCCAAGGGTTCAAGATCGGGTGCTTCGGTTGGCAAAAGCTGTGCCAGTCCAGCGTGGTAATAGAAATGCCGCGCAACCAAAGGAACGTCGATATCGCGGGTTTCCCGGATGGGTTTTCCATTGTCGAGTGTTTCAAGCACGGCAAAAAGCCGTGCGTGTTTTTGTACCAAGCGCGCCAAAGCATAAAGATATTGAGCGCGTGCATGGTGCGGCAAGGCCGCCCACGGACCTTGGGCACGCCGTGCAGCGGCAATGGCTTTATGGATGTCTTGCATATTGGCTTGGGTCACATCGGCTAGATGCTCACCACTTGCTGGGTTTTTGGTAGCAAAACAGGTGCCAGGCTTGGAAAACTTTCCATCGATAAAGCAGCCAAAGCGGCCTTGATGACTGGCGAGAAAACCGTGGGCTTCGGTGGCACTTTCAAGTGCGGGCCCATAGCTTAGATCGTTAAAAATATCCCGTATACTCATGACTTATCCTATCGCATGGCGGTAAGAGGCCGAATATTGGCCTGTAACGTAATGTTCTAGTTGGCGTTCGATGTCACCCAGAAGCGACGAAGCCCCAAAGCGAAACAGATCAGGTTGCGCCCAAGGTAGGCCTAACTCATCCTTCATCATTGACAGATAAACCAGAGCGTCTTTGGCCTTTGATATGCCGCCCGCAGGCTTATACCCTACAGCAAAACCAGTACGGGTTTTATAATCTCGAATGGCGCGGATCATGGTCAAAGAAACGGGTAAAGTGGCGTTGACGCCTTCTTTACCTGTCGAGGTTTTGATAAAGTCAGCTCCAGCCATCATGCACACCAAACTGGCGCGCGCCACATTCCGCAGAGTTCCAAGTTCGCCTGTGGCTAAAATTGCCTTCACATGCACTGCACCACAAGCAGCACGCATTTGGGACATTTCCTCATAAAGTGCTTGCCAATCGCCAGTCAGCACATGGCGGCGTGAAATGACAATATCAATTTCCTGTGCGCCAGCTTCGACCGAGGCTTTTATTTCCTGTAGCCGCAAGTGATAAGGCGAAAGCCCTGACGGAAATCCGGTCGACACCGCAGCCACTGGAATTGTTGTTCCCTCAAGCGCGCGGCGCGCTCCTTCTATCATATCGTGATAAACACACACCGCACCCACCGTCAGATCTTCCATTCCTAAAATCTGGGTAAGGTCAGGGCGCACTGGTTGGCGGGCCTTGGCGCAAAGCCTGGCCACACGACCTTTGGTGTCGTCACCCGATAGTGTCGTTAGATCAATAACCGATATGGCTTTGCAGAGCCACGCAGCTTGATGGTCTTTTTTTACGGAGCGCCTTGTTGGAAGTGTCGCTGCACGTCGCTCTATGGCGGATGTATTGGCCTGAACTGCGGAAACCCAGTCAAGGTCTAGGGCCATGCCTTGATTGCGTTGACGGCTCATCTAGGAATCCTAGTGCCAATACTCCGCTTTGACTGGAGATGGATCGTCAAAAAAGTTGGGGCTTTATGTAGCAAAAACTTTGGCATAAATGGCCTTTAGGAAATAGATTTAAGACGGTTAGTTTGCCTGTCATAGCCTCATGACGCAAGAGCGCTAAATGTAAAAAGGCGCATGATTCATGCACCTTTTTGAAGCAATAAGATTTAAACGCGTCCATTTAAAAGGTCACAACGGCTCCGGTCATGGCGTCTGCGTTTATGATCAAGTGCGCATAGACGGACGCGATATAGCCTAAGGCGATAGCCCAAGTCCATTTAAGGTGGCCAAAGAAGGTATAAGCTCCTTTGGCTTGTCCCATCAAAGCCACACCCGCAGCTGAACCGATTGATAGCAATGAGCCGCCTACTCCACAAGTTAATGTGATCAATAGCCATTCGCCGTGCGTCATTGCAGGTTCCATCGTGAGAACCGCGAACATCAATGGGATGTTGTCTAAAATTGCAGACGCAGCACCAATGATCGTGTTAGCTGTCACTGCACCAAGGCCTATATATAGATACTCTGATGCCACGGCTAAATAACCAAATAAGCCTAGGCCACCAACGGCGAATATGATGCCGAAGAAGAACAACAAGGTATCCCACTCTACGCGTTCGAATTGCTTAAACCCGTCTAAAAACATATCGTCGTCATTGGTCTTTTGACTTTTTTTCTTAAGATAAAACGCCCACATTTGTAGGTAGCTCAGGCCCAGCATCATGCCCATGGCAGGTGGGAGATGCAAAAAGTTCTTGAAGCTTACCGCAGTGGCGATCGTACAAAGGAACAATACAACGACACCCAATGTGCCTGGCTTTGCTTTGACTTGCTCAGCTTGGGGTTCAGGCTTACCAAGTGGTATTGCAAAATACATAATAGATGCAGGAATAACCCAGTTTATAATTGACGGCACTACTAGCGCAAAGAATTCAAAAAATTCAACAACACCCTTTTGCCATACCATCAAAGTGGTAATGTCACCAAATGGTGTAAAGGCGCCCCCTGCATTGGCTGCAACAACCAATGAAATTAAACTGACGGTCACAAATTTGGCAGAATCTTTGCCCAGAGCTATGATCACTGCACCCATCACCAAAGATGCTGTCAGATTGTCTAAAATGCCAGAAAGGAAAAACCCTAGTACACCTGTGAGGATAAATAATTGTCTGTAGCTAAGGCCCCTACTGACGAGTTTAGAGCGTAAAACTTCAAACCCGCGACGTTCTTCAATACTATTTACATAGGTAATAGCTACCAGCAAAAACAGAAAAAGTTCGCCATATTCGGCTATCATGTGAACAGCATGGGTATGCAGCTCATCCGAAAGGCCTGCACTGGCAAAGGTGATCCCGAGTAAGAGCCAAATAAGGCCCGCAGCCATCATTACGGGTTTTGACTTGCGCATGTGCGTGACTTCTTCCAAAATCACAAAGACATAGGCAAAAACGAATATTATCACAGACAGTATGCCTGCTAAGGAAAGGGTTAAATTTAAGTCATGCATTTCAGAAGCCTTTTAACAGTAGAATTCATTTAATTTTGCAAGAGATGTCACGGTCGGACTAATTCGTCAAGAAAACGAGACAGCTTTTTGAAGTTATTCTAAAAAATAGGTCTTTTAGGTGAAAAATTTAAGGCTTTAGTAAAATAATCGAGGGCTCGAGATGAAGAATTATTCCGCAGCGCATTCAGGATAGCCTTTTGCATCTGATTGCTGACTATGATACTCTCAAAAATATTGGTAATTTTTGAATCTATTTTAAGCAGGAATAAACGTTATGTACTTAGAAGATATTTTAGGAATAATTTTCCAACCTGCCATCTGGCTGTTTATTCTGGTTGTTGTGATCTTGCGGGCATCGATCAAGTTCGTGCCCCATAACCGAACTTATGTCATTGAAAGATTTGGAAAATTTAAAGGAGTGCAGGAAGCTGGGCTTAATTTTATTATCCCCTTTATAGATAGTGTTTCCGCTGACCGTTCGCTGAAAGAGCAAGCGGTCGACGTGGACAGTCAAAGCGCGATCACCAAAGACAATATCTCTCTCAGTGTGGACGGGGTGCTTTATTTCCGGGTGCTCGATCCCTACAAAGCGACCTATGGCGTTGACGATTATGTCTTTGCTGTGACCCAACTGGCGCAGACCACGATGCGCTCGGAGCTGGGCAAGATGGAGTTGGATAAGACTTTCGAAGAGCGCGATTTACTCAATACTAATATCGTCGCTGCCATCAATCAGGCCTCTGCGGCTTGGGGAGTGCAGGTTCTGCGCTATGAAATCAAAGACATCGTGCCGCCGCAATCAGTTATGCAGGCGATGGAGGCCCAGATGAAAGCCGAGCGTGTGAAGCGAGCGCAGATTCTAGAATCAGAAGGTGACCGTCAAGCAGCGATCAACCGCGCTGAGGGCGAGAAGGCCTCGGTGGTGTTGGCGGCTGAAGCAGAAAAAGAGGAGCAGGTTCTGCGCGCCGAGGGCGAGGCCAAAGCCCTTGTTGCCGTAGCCGATGCGCAGGCAAAAGCCTTGGTGATGGTGGGTGAAGCCGCTGACACACCCGCTGGGCAAAAGGCGGTCCAGCTCGAGTTGGCGACTAAGGCGATCCACGCCAAAGAAATGATTGCTAAACACTCATCGCTGGTCTTGTTGCCCGATGGCGCGACCGATGCGGCTAGTGTCGTCACTCAGGCAATGGCTATCATCCAGAAAATTTCTGCGGCAAATGCATCTCCCGTGGCAATACAGACCCCCGAGCCTCAAGCCCGGCCATCCCAAGGACAGGACACTTCTGGCCCTTGGGGTAAGTGAGATGAACCCTGAGAACTTTCAACTGCCGCTGGAGCAATGGCTGTTCATTTTAGGGATTAGCCTTTTGATCATCGAGATTTTCTTTCTTGGATTTGCGACCTTTGTGTTGTTTTTCGTCGGTATCGCGATGCTAATCGTGGGCGCGTTGATGGCGCTCGGGGTGCTGCCGGTTGGGATCGATATTGCAGTTTTTGCGGTGTCCTTTCTGTCGATCGCTGGGGCGGTTGTGCTGTGGAAACCACTGAAGGCTATCCAGTCGCCGAAAGAGGCGGCCAATATCGAAGTTGGCTTTGTTGGGCACCGGTTTCAGGTGCAGACGGACATCGCGCCGGACTTGCCGGGCGTCTACACCTATTCGGGCATCGCGTGGACCGTCATCAGCGCCACAGCGATCGACCGGCTGACGCAGGTCAAAGTGATAAAGGCAGATGTTGGCCAGCTCACAGTCACGCCAGCAGATAGCTCACAAGAGCGGGATTAAATATCTGGCGAGCCCATCGATTGGTGGTGTCAGACTAATTAGTGCCAGTCTCAGTTTCTGCGAGAACGCCTGAAACTATACGGAACAAAGTTGATGCCACTCGGTGAGAGTAGATCGAGAGCTTGATCAGGCTTGATGTGGCAATATCTTCGCCAAGGCATTGGGCCAGTGCCATCGTGTCATCCATCATGTTGTACTTCACCTAACTTTGACCCTGGGTCACTATTCAAAGCTTGGCCGAGTATATCGGTCATTTGGATGATGATTTTCATCCCACCGCCTAAGGCAAAGAATTTTATTCTGAATTCAATAAAAATTTTGGTCATTTTTGCTTAATTGCGTTTTAGATATAGCATTAATTAGGAACATTATCTAATTTATATCAGTATTTAAATCGCACTAGTGGCGACCCCCAAATCGAAAGAGGTTTTTATGACACAGAATTCCAACTACGGTTTTGACACTTTGCAAATTCATGCTGGTGCTAAACCAGACCCGGCAACGGGTGCTCGCCAAGTACCAATTTACCAAACAACCGCCTATGTGTTTAAAGACGCTGCTCACGCGGCGCGTTTGTTCAATCTGGAAGAAGTCGGTAACATCTATTCCCGCCTGACAAATCCGACTGTTTCAGCTTTGGCAGAACGAGTGTGCGCGCTGGAAGGCGGCGCTGGGGCTGTGTGTTGCTCGTCCGGGCATGCGGCGCAAATTATGGCGTTATTTCCACTAATGGGGCCTGGCTGTAATGTCGTGGCATCGACACGTCTTTATGGTGGAACAATCACGCAGTTCAGCCAAACCATCAAACGTTTTGGCTGGTCAGCCAAATTTGTAGATTTCGATGATCTAGATGCTTTAGAAGCCGCGGTTGATGACAATACCCGTGCAATTTTCTGCGAAACCATCGCAAACCCGGGTGGCTATATTACTGATCTGGATGCGATTTCTACGCTGGCTAATAAGGTTGGCCTGCCTTTGATCGTGGACAACACTACGGCAACCCCCTATCTGTGCAAACCAATTGCACATGGCGCAACTTTGGTCGTGCATTCAGCTACAAAATATCTAACTGGTAATGGCACTGTAACAGGCGGCGTTGTTGTAGATAGTGGTAACTTTGACTGGTCGGCCTCTGGGAAATTTCCGAGCCTCTCCGAGCCTGAGCCTGCCTATCACGGCCTAAACTTTCACAGCGCGTTGGGCGGTATGGCATTTACTTTCCATTCCATTGCCATCGGATTGCGCGATTTGGGCATGACTATGAACCCTCAAGGGGCACATTATACATTGATGGGTATTGAAACCCTGTCCTTACGAATGGAGCGCCATGTCGCAAATGCCAAGCGCGTGGCTGAATGGCTTGAAAACGACCCGCGAATTGAATTTGTGACTTATGCAGGACTGCTGTCCTCTCCCTATTATAAAAGAGGTGAGAAAATATGTCCCAAGGGAGCCGGAGCTTTGTTCACCTTTGCGATCAAGGGCGGCTACGAGGCCTGCGTGAAATTTGTTGATGGACTTGATCTATTCAGCCATGTTGCGAATTTGGGTGACTCACGGTCATTGGTTATTCACACGGCTTCGACCACCCACCGCCAGTTGACGCCTGAACAACAAGAAGCAGCGGGTACTGCGGCAAATGTTGTGCGGCTTTCGATCGGGATTGAAGACATTAATGACCTGATCGCCGATTTGAACCAGGCCTTGGTTAAAGCCACAGCATAAGGAACACCCGCCTCCTATTATAATAAAGGGAGCGGGCATTCTTTTTGTAGTTTGCTAGCTGCACTCTCAGACCATCCAAAATCTTCCGCTTTTAGGCGTCACCGATGCCAGCGGAAGAGACCCGATTAGTGTCTGACCCAAGGCCACTATTCACGGACTGCCCGAATGTGCTGTATTTGGTTGAATTTTGACGAAATCGTCCCATAAGCGGCCCGAAAAATGGCCCACATCGATTTTTATGCACTAATTTTATTACATTTTCTTTGAGTTAAGCTGGAAAACTGGTGCCTCAAAGTGGCGCCTGCCGCACGCATCGCAATGACATGTTCAATGTTGATCTGGTGCAAATATCACCGGTGGAGTCTGATATTGTGGTTTGTCAAAGTGCCTAAATGCGCTAGGATTCTACGGCGCGGCGCTGTTTGGTTCGCTCAATTTCCAACCGCCCTTCGCGCCAAATGATTAAAATTCCTGCAAAAATCACCAGTCCTGCACCAGCCATAGTGGTAAGGCTTGGCACTTCAGCAAAGATAAAATAGCCTATCAACAGAGCAAAGATCATCGAGGTATAGTCAAAAGGTGCCACGACCGAAGCGTCCGCCTCTCGGTAGCCTGCGGTTAGGAATATTTGTCCCAAACCGCCCAAAAGCCCCGAACATACCAAAAGTGCAGCCTCAAAAGGGGTGGGCACGACCCAACCAAACGGAATAGTTAAAAGTGACAGTGCGATTGAAGTCACTGAAAAGTAGAACACAATCGCTGGCGTCTTGTCAGTTTGCACTAATTTGCGCACGAATATATGCGCCAAAGCCGCAAATGTAGCCCCTAGCATCACCAAGGCGACCCCAAGGGCTTCAGGGTCGCCAGCTTTCATTGCAACCTCTGGGCTCAAAAAAGTAAGCTTGGGCCAGACCACAATCGTCACCCCAACCAGGCCTAAGCCCACCGCACTGATGCGAAAAATACGCACCTCTTCGCCCAAGATTATGGCGGCGAAAACTACGGTTAAAAGCGGTGCTAGATAAGCAATTGCTGTGACTTCGGGGAGGGGCAAATAGCCGAGGCCAGCAAAGCTGAATAGCATCGCTACTGCACCCAGGACGCCGCGTTTGGCATGGCCCCAAGGATTATTCACGCGCAGGCCGTGACGCAGTTCTTGAAGGTGATAAAGCCACATCAAAATGACTGGCAAAGCGAAGAAAGATCTGAAGAAAACCGCTTCGCCTGATGGCACTCGCGGCGCTGTGGCCTTGATCATTGATACCATGGCAATAAAAATAACCACAGAAACCAGTTTGTAAGCAATTCCGCGCAACGGACGCATGATACCCTCGGGGTCAACTTCAACCCTGCTTTCATTCTTTCAAGCACAAGGCAAGGTGAAAGTGGACTTTACCGACGCGTGATAAGGCTTTAGTCTAATGCCTGGAGATCATGATGCCAAAGCCTACCGCCCCCCTATCCCAACGTATTCGCCAAGGGCGTGGCCTTGAACCTGCCGACATGGTTTTGCGCGGTGGGCGCGTGTTTGATCTGATTACGGGCGATCTGGTTCAAAGCGATGTGGCGATTTGTGGCGACCAAATCGTAGGTATATTTGATCATTACGACGGGCATGAGGTCGTCGATTGCTTGGGTCAAATTTTGGTGCCCGGGTTTATTGACACGCATCTGCATATCGAAAGCTCTTGTGTCACGCCCTACGAGTTTGACCGTTTGGTCACGCCGCGTGGTGTTACAACGGCGATCTGTGACCCGCATGAAATTGCCAATGTCTGTGGGTCGGCGGGGATTGAATACTTTCTTGCGGCATCGCGGCAAACGGTGATGGATATTCGGGTGCAGCTTTCCTCTTGTGTGCCTTCAACCCATATGGAAACCACGGGGTCCAGCCTTTTATCGGGGGATCTTTTGTCCTTGGCTGGCCATCCTGCGGTTATAGGTCTGGCTGAATTCATGAATTATCCTGGGGTCTTGGCGCAAGATCCCCAAGCGATGGAAAAAATAACTGCTTTTGCAGGTCGCCATATTGATGGACATGCGCCCCTATTGGCGGGGCGTGATCTGAATGCCTATATTGCGGCAGGAATTAGAACTGAGCACGAAGCCACCTCGGCCCCAGAGGCACTTGAAAAGCTACGCAAAGGGTTGCGCATTTTGATCCGCGAAGGCTCTGTTTCTAAGGATTTGCACGCGCTCGCTCCCTTGCTGATTGAACGGTACGCCCCCTATTTGTGTTTTTGTACCGATGATCGCAACCCCTTAGATATCGCAGATCAGGGGCATTTAGACTATATTATTCGCACTGCAATTCAGCTGGGCGCTCAACCTTTAGCGGTTTATCGCGCGGCAAGTTTGTCGGCGGCCGAAGCCTTTGGGCTCAAAGATCGCGGCTTAATTTCTCCAGGGAAACGTGCTGATATCGTGTTGATTGACAGTTTGGAAAACTGCCATGCGTCTGCTGTGATGGTGGGTGGAGTTTGGGCGACATCTGCCGCCTTCGATGCGCGCGTTATAACCCGACCCGTGGCGCGCCATTCGGTTAAATTGATGCGCCCGCTTACTGCTCAGTCCTTTCGCGTGGCATCAAACCGCGTTGAAACGCCGGTGATCGGGGTGATTGAAGGTAAGATTATAACCAAACATCTGACCTTTGACATCGTGCCAGAGGACGGACAAAAAACCGCAGATCTGGCCCGCGATTTGGTGAAGATTGCGATCGTGGAGCGCCACGGAAAAAATGGCAATATCGCCGCGGGTTTCGTGCAGGGATTCGGGCTTAAGCGTGGAGCGATTGCTTCGACCGTATGTCACGACCATCATAATATTGCCATTGTGGGGGTGGATGATGCAGATATGGCGCTGGCGGCCACCCATTTGGCTGAAATTGAAGGCGGCTTTGTAGTGGTGGCAGGGGGTCATGTCTTGGCCGAACTGGCGCTGCCTGTGGCAGGACTGATGAGCCTTGAGCCCTTTGAACATGTGGAAAAAGCCATGCGCCAGTTGCGTGCGGCGGCCCAAGTGTTGGGGGTTGCGCTGCATGAACCCTTCTTGCAACTGGCATTTTTGGCTTTGCCCGTTATTCCCCATTTAAAAATCACCGACCATGGTATGGTAGATGTTGATCTGTTCGCAGTGTTGCCATAAGTAAGCGCTTGGGGTTTGGCTGCTTATACGCCATAAAATATGGAGAAAAACTTTAAGAAAAATGAAGTTGCACCCACCTATGGGTCGGCCCTACCTGAAAAACTGCCCTAGAAAATGGCGTAATATTATTGAAACTACATTAGAAATTTAACGGAAGGGAGTGGCTTCTTAGGCTGTCGGCGCACCATTAAATTAGTAAAATTTTTGATCAGTACATTTGCTCCGTAAAAAATTTAAAGAGCTATATTTGTTAAATTAATTTGGGTGATTTTAACAAAAATAAGTTTCTAATTTCATTTTTACTGGGCCTAGAAACTTATCATCCCAAATTAAAATTCTCTTTTTTGGGTCTCTTAAAGTTTCTAACGGCTCCATCTTCACCATATTTTCTGGTTCGATTGTTAAACCTGCAAACGTTAAAAGAACGGGCACAGGCTTTCTATAGTAATACTGGCTAAGAAAATTCTGGAAATAACGAACGAAAGGTAATCTGTGCATATAGTCTCGTGCAAAGTTACCCGCAAAAGCCTTGGGAAGCAGTCTAATTTTCTCTTGGCTCACAAAGCTGATAAACTTGTCGTCGGCCGCCATTTTTCGGCCTGGTACAAAGCCGCTAGTTAAAAAATCACTCTGGAATTTTTCAGCAATATTATAACATTCACTGGGGTGAAAAACGACACATGATGAATTTCCGCGCGCACTAATACGCCCCTTGGTGAGCATTAATAATAGGTTAGAAAGTTTTGAAAACCTTAGAAAAGTACTTGGCATGATTTGGATTAACGATTTTTCTTCTACAAATGAGAACGCCTTGTACAAATCTCCGAATATAACACTGTCTAGGTCGAGGTATATTGTCGGAATAGCCTTTTGTAATACCCCGCGTTGGAAAATAGCTAATTTAGCATGACAGCCCTGTGTCTTGAATATTGTTTGATTGAAGAAAGGCGGAAATTTAACCATGTTTATTTCGTAAAGAAAGTCTGATCGCTCCTGGTCTGTTATTAGAACAATATTGGGTTTAATTTTTGATGTTAGCAATATATTTCTGACTAGCATGTTTACTGATTTTGAGCTGAATTTTTTACCCCATAATACTAATACCACTTGCCAAGGCGCAGCACTTTCAGCATTTGAATTAAAGCTTTTCAGCTCAGTTAATTTATCTAATTTAAGCAAAGAATTTATCCACAGAAACCAGTAAATACGCTACAATATGTAATTTAAGTTGTATAGCCTAAAGAGTGTAGGGGCTATATCCCTTTTGTTAATTGATCTCAAAATACTGCATGTTTTGCCTTGTTGGAAGCTGAAAAACTTGTGATTGAAATTATAGTGATTTTGTCGACAAAACTGTTAATCGCTATCTGCCGAGATTTTCTGACAAAGTCACCAGATCGTGATTGTGTAGGCAAAAACTGTGTTTAGGGTCATGACTAAACAGAAGCAGTCATAAAATTGTGTTTGTTTTGGGTCTGGTGGAGCCAGGCGGGATCGAACCGCCGACCTCTTGAATGCCATTCAAGCGCTCTCCCAACTGAGCTATGACCCCATCATGTTCAGCCCGAAAGCTATTGTAGCGACGTGTAGAAAAATGCGCACCGGGGTGCAAGTGAAAACATACATCCCCGCTCAGAATTTAAAGGATTAAACATCCTCTTCGGGGCTAGCAACATCAGCGAGATCGTCAAGAGACACAGTGTCGTCCGTGTCATCTTCCAAAAGATCATCTTCCAAATTGGTCTCATCAGGGGTATCAACAACCGATAGGTCATCATTGCCGTCCGATGGATTGACCGTAGCTTTTGCTTTTTCTGGAGCTACGCGCGCAGCCACATTGGTGGCCAATTTACGGCGAGCGGTTTCGATATCAACAATTTCGCCCGTATACGGGCTAACGATTGGCGTTTTTTTCAGGTCATAAAAGCGTTTGCCAGTTGTCGGGCATATACGCTTTGTTCCCCATTCTTCCTTGGGCATTTTGGTCCCCTTGCAAGGTAGGCTTAACATTAAGGTGGTCGATTGCCACACAAGGCGACGACTGTCAAAGGCTTTTTCCAAAATATGTCCAAGTGATAGCAAGGCAGGGCGCTAAGACTTGGCTTAAAGGGTAAATATGTTATGATACAGTAGAATTTAGAGGTATCATGCCCATCCTGTACGGAACACCTAATATTGATGTGAAGCTGCGCGTTTCGGCCCGCGCAAGGCGCTTTTCGTTGCGCGTCTCTCAGCTTGACGGGCGCGTCACGCTCTCCATGCCACAAGGGCCTTCGCAAGTGCAAGTTGACCAGTTTTTGCACGATCATGAAGGCTGGATCCGTGCTGCATTGGCCAAAATGGTGCACCTCAGCTCCGTTGCCCCACAAGTGCTGGCCTTTGGGAGAGGGTTACCTGTTGAGGGGCGCCTGCTGATGGTGAGCAAAGGCGCTGCTCGCGGCGTTTCAATTGTTGGACAAAAGCTTTTGGTTTCGGGGGATGAAGCGCAACTACCTCGCCGTTTAGCGGCCTTTTTGCGTGCGCGGGCAAGAGATCGTTTGGCGGCAGCTTGTGATTACTATGCCGCCCGACTTGGCAAGCCCTATATCAGCCTAAGCTTGCGTGATACGCGCTCGCGCTGGGGTTCTTGCACCTCGCGCGGTGGGCTTATGTTTTCGTGGCGTCTGATCATGGCGCCCATAGCGGTGTTAGATTATGTTGTGGCGCATGAAGTGGCACATTTGGCCCATATGAACCATTCACCACGTTTTTGGGCTGAAGTGCGTAAACTTTGTCCCGATTATCAGGTGCAGCGCGATTGGCTCAAAGTACACGGACAAAGCTTGCATCGCTATGGATTCACAGCGCAAGATGAAACCAATACGCTTGAGCGCAGTTAGATAGGGGGCTTTGTGCTTGCACAACCCAGACCAACAGACAGCTCTGCCTTAGAGCATGAGAGGCTTTATCGTAATCTGCGCGGGCAAATTATGCATGGTGAAGTGGGCCCTGGTCAGGCTTTAACCCTGCGCGGCTTAGCTGAAGCCTTTGGTGTTTCAATGACGCCTGCGCGCGAGGCCGTACGCCGCCTTACCGCCGAAGGAGCCTTGGCCATTTCCCTCTCGGGTAGGGTGACCACCACAGAACTGAGCTCAGAACGCATAGAAGAGCTGGCCTCAATCCGGGCCTTGCTCGAGCCAGAACTTGCTGGCCGCGCCCTGCCGCGTGTCCATTTTGCGCTAATCGACCGTTTAGCGTCGATCAACTCCGCCAATGCTGAAGCGGTGGCCAAGCAAGATGCGGTGGCCTATATTCGCACAAACCTTGAATTTCACCGAACGCTGTACCTACGCGCTCAGGCACCCGCGATGTTGGCTATGACCGAAACCATATGGCTGCAACTTGGTCCCACTATGCGGATGCTTTACGCCAAGCTGCGCCGCAATGAACCGCCGTGGAGCCACCGCCTAATTTTGGCGGCCCTGCGTGCTGGTGATGAATCGGGCCTGCGCTTGGCCGTGCGCACCGATGTAACCCAAGGCCTACGCCATTTGGCAAGTTAAAAAAGGACAGACATGACTATTCATATAGGGGCCAAAGTTGGTGATATTGCGCCCACCGTTTTAATGCCGGGCGATCCTTATCGCGCGCGTTGGGCCGCACAAACCTTTTTGCAAGATGTGCGCTTGGTGAATGAAACCCGCGGCATGCTTGGCTATACGGGCCAGTGGAACGGTCACCTCGTGACAATCCAAGGCTCGGGTATGGGCATGGCCTCTTTATCAATTTATGCCAATGAACTGATCCGCGATTTTAACGCAAAGACCCTGATCCGAATTGGCTCGGCCGGCGCGATGCAGTCCAATATTAAATTGCGTGATGTGGTTTTGGCAATGTCAGCTTGCAGCATTTCAACTCCTTCGCGTGGGATCTTGCGTGACATTAATCTAGCGCCTGCGGCTGATTTTTCTCTTTTACAGGCCGCACATAAGGCTGCTTTTACATATGATCTTGGGCTTCATGTGGGGCAGATCTATTCCTCCGACGTGTTTTATGACGAACGCCCCGACCTGACCGAGCAAATGATCCGCCATGGAGTTTTGTGCGTTGAGATGGAAACCGCAGAGCTTTACACATTGGCAGCGCGTTATGGGCGCCGAGCCTTGGCGGTCTTGACTATTTCTGACCATTTGATAACGCATGAAGCGCTGCCTTCAGAACTACGCGAACAAAGTTTTGGCGATATGGTTGAAATTGCTCTAAAGGCGGCCTTTTCATGAGGCAAAGGCAGATTGGCAAAAGTGGCCCCATGGTAGGGGCCATTGGTTTGGGCTGCATATCCTTTTCCGGCGTCTTTGGCGCAACATAACCTGAGCAAAGTTTGCGCTGCTTGGCCGCTGCGCTAGATCACGGTGTCGATTTTTGGGACACGGCCAATATCTATGGCATGGGCACATCTGAAAGCTTGATAGGGCAATTTTTGGCTCAAGCTAGCCGCGCGCGACGTGCGCAGGTCAAATTGGCGACAAAGGCCAGTATTGCCACTGGGCCGCTCCGACAGTTTGATAATTCAGAAAATCATTTTTGGGCTGAGCTTTTGGCCTCTTTCAAACGACTTGGGGTCGATTATGTTGATCTTTCCTATTTACATCGCCGCGAGGTAAATCGCCCCATTGAAGAGGTGGTTTTAACTCTGTCTGATATGATAGGCGAGGGGCTGATCGGTGGCTATGGGCTTTCGTAAGTCTCACCCGGCACCTTGCGCCGCGCTAATAAGGTACATCCTTGCGCTGCAGTTCAAAATGAATATTCGCTTTGGACCCGCCAACCCGAATTGGGACTTATTCAGACTTGCCAAGAATTGGGCGTTGCCTTTGTGCCCTTCTCGCCCGTGGCGCGCGGCGTGTTTGGACAATCAGACATCAATTCTGCCACCGAACAAAAAGACGATTTTCGGCACAACATACCGCGATTTACGGAACCTAATTGGTGGCTTAACCAAGCCGCTATTGCTGGTTTTCGAACTTATTGCGCGGACATGGGTTGGGCCGTTTCCGCCGCGGCCTTGGCTTGGCTGTTAGATCAGGGAAATCATCTTATTCCTATTCCTGGCACGCGCAGTTCAGCCCATCTGGTTGAATGGATGCAAGCCTTTGATATTTCCATGACACCTGACGTGAGAGCCGATTTTGCGAGGCTTTTGCTCGTTGGATTTGCCTTTGGTGATCGCTATAACCTGGAAATGGCCAGTGCCGTGGAACGCTATTGTTAAAAAAGGGTCCAAAGGCTACTTTAAGCCACTATTTTTCGCAAGGTCAGACTACCCGGTCAACCATCATATGCTTGATTTCTGCAATTGCCTTGGCAGGATTTAGTCCTTTAGGGCAGGTCTTTGCGCAATTCATGATCGTGTGGCACCGGTAAAGTTTAAACGGATCTTCCAATTCGTCTAAACGTTCTCCGGTGGCTTCATCGCGGCTGTCTACAATCCAACGATACGCATGCAGCAAAGCGGCTGGGCCTAGATATTTGTCAGAATTCCACCAGTAGGATGGGCAAGAGGTCGAACAACAGGCGCACATCACGCATTCATAAAGTCCATCAAGTTTTTCACGGTCATCAATCGATTGACGCCATTCTTTTTCTGGGCGGTTGGTCTTGGTTTCAAGCCATGGCATTATTGAGGCGTGCTGGGCATAAAAATGTGTCAAATCAGGGATCAGGTCTTTGATAACAAGTAGATGGGGTAAGGGATAAATTTTCACATCGCCCTTAACCTCGTCTAGCCCATAGATGCAGGCCAAAGTATTGATTCCGTCTATGTTCATCGCACAAGAGCCGCAGATACCCTCGCGGCAAGAGCGCCGGAAAGTCAATGTCGGGTCAATGTCAGTTTTAATTTTGATCAAAGCGTCCAACACCATGGGGCCACATTTTTCCAAGTCGATGAAATAGGTGTCAACCCGTGGATTTTCGTCATCATCGGGGCTCCAGCGATAGACTTGGAGCTTACGAAGGTTTTTGCCTTCTGGCTTGGGCCATGTTTTACCGGTGCGGATTTTCGAATTTTTAGGTAAGGTGAATTGTACCATGGAATTGGCCCCTCCAATCTGATCGGGAATATTGGCCTTGCGATGGCAGGAGGCCAGCTTTTTTGATGACGCAGTTTTTGTAAAGCTGCTCAGGATCACGTTTTTGCAGCGGGTCTGGCGTGATCGACAGATCCAGACCCGCGAAGCTGCCTTTGCTGCCTACGCCAAAACCCACCGATCCCCTAGGGCTAACGAAGTTATAGGAGCGGTCAAAGCAGTTATTTTCTGCCGCGATTAAGCGCTGCGCATCTGTTTGTGACGCGCAAGCACTTAGGCCCAAGGGTAGTGTCAAAACCATAAAAATTTTGACAGGAGCGAACATCATCAATAGACCCGCGCTTTAGGTGCTATACGTTTAAGATCAATGCCACCATCTTCATGTTTCGTCAAAGGATCTAGATGCACTGGCCGCGTGTCCATACGTACTTTGGCACCATCAACATAGGCCAGGGAATGCACGCGCCATTTTTTGTCGTCACGATCAGGATAATCTTCGTGGGCATGCGCCCCGCGGCTTTCTTTGCGGGCTTCGGCCGCCACGATGGTAGACAAAGCATTTGGCATAAGATTGCAAAGCTCTAAAGTTTCCATAAGGTCAGAGTTCCAGATCAACGACTGGTCTGTGACTCGCAGATCATTAATTTTAGCGGCAATGGTGGTCATTTTGTTCACGCCGTCCGCCAAGGTCTTGTTAGTTCGAAACACGGCTGCATCGGCTTGCATGGCTTTTTGCATCGCAAGGCGTAATTCGGCGGTTGGCACGCCACCCTTTGCATGGCGCAAGCCGTCAAAACGCGATAAGGCGCGATCAACTCCGGCCTTGTTCACAGGGGTTACCCGTTCTTTTGGGTTTACAATTTCACCTGCGCGGATGGCGGCCGCGCGGCCAAAGACCACAAGATCAATCAAAGAATTCGACCCCAAGCGATTTGCTCCATGCACAGACGCACACCCTGCTTCTCCAACAGCCATTAGGCCTGGGAAGGTGGCATCAGGGTTGGCGGCGGTAGGGCTGAGAACTTCCCCCCAATAATTAGTTGGGATGCCACCCATATTATAGTGAACGGTTGGCAAAACGGGTATTGGCTCTTTATTTAGATCAACGCCCGCAAATATGCGTGCCGATTCTGAAATTCCAGGTAGACGTAAAGCTAAAGTCTCGGGAGGTAGATGGTTTAAATGCAGGTGAATATGGTCCCCATCGGGTCCCACGCCTCGACCTTCGCGGATTTCGATAGTCATGCAGCGTGAAACGACGTCACGGCTTGCTAGATCCTTATAGGTAGGGGCGTAGCGCTCCATAAAGCGCTCACCGTTGGAATTGGTTAAATATCCTCCTTCGCCACGCGCGCCTTCAGTGATTAAGCAGCCCGAGCCATAAATCCCTGTTGGGTGAAATTGAACGAATTCCATATCTTGTAAGGCAAGGCCTGCGCGCGCAACCATGCCGCCGCCGTCGCCGGTACAGGTGTGGGCCGAGGTGGCGCTGAAATAGGCGCGCCCGTAGCCGCCGGTGGCCAGAACAACCAACTTGGCATTGAACACATGGATCGTGCCATCGTCCAATTTCCATGCCACAATACCGGTGCAGCGCCCATCGGTCATGATCAAATCAAGCGCAAAATATTCAATAAAAAATTCGGCGTTGTTTTTCAGAGATTGGCCATAAAGTGTATGCAAAATAGCGTGACCCGTGCGGTCTGCGGCTGCGCATGTTCGTTGCACGGGGGGGCCTTCGCCATATTCGGTTGTATGACCGCCAAAGGGGCGCTGATAAATTTTGCCATCTTCGGTGCGCGAGAAGGGCACGCCGTAATGTTCAAGCTCATAGACCGCTTTTGGAGCTTCGCGGGCAAGATATTCCATCGCATCTGTATCACCCAGCCAATCCGACCCCTTGACTGTGTCATACATATGCCACTGCCAATTATCGGGCCCCATATTGGACAGGCTGGCCGCAATGCCGCCTTGGGCGGCTACTGTATGGCTGCGAGTTGGAAACACTTTGGTCACGCAGGCAGTTCGTAGCCCCTGTTCTGCCATACCCAAAGTTGCACGCAAGCCCGCTCCGCCTGCGCCAACGACGACGACGTCATATTCATGGGTTTCATACGGGTAGGAAGTCATCTTGCGCCCCTTAAACTGCAAATCGGACAAGCGCATAAAGCCCCATGCCCATTAGCCCATAAGAAAGGGCCGTGATCATAATAATAAGCCCTTTACGTAGGCCGCCCTTTGCATAGTCTTCAATCAATGTAGCCGTTCCAGCCGCAAAGTGCCGCAGTCCAACGACCAACACAGTTGCCGTTAAAAGCGCCGCAAAGGGATTGCCGAAGCGCGCCGCAACGCCAGCTTGGTTCATGCCAATGGCCGATCCAAACAGATAGATGAATATTGGCAGTAGTATCGCTAAAATGATGGCAGTGACCTGCATGAACCAATGTTTGGCTGTGCCTGCGTGGGCTGAACCCACGGCGTTGGCGCGTTTGCGATCTGTGATGTAACGCATGACGGCTCCTATATGACCAGAAGAGTTGCTGCGGTTAACACTACCGAGCCGATTATACAGACCCAACCGAGCTTTTGCGCTGTTGGAATATCAAGGCCAATCCCTGCGTCAAAAATCAAATGCCTCAGGCCTGACAAGTAATGATACCAAAGCGCCCAAAGGGATCCGGTAAAGACCAAGGCCCCAAACCAGGAGCGCACGACCGCATCAGCACATACAAAATAGGCTGGGCTAATTGCTGCGGAAAAGAGCCACCATACCGCCAAAACCACCCCTGCCATCAAAGCTTGACCCGTAATGCGGGTCAGGATTGATGTCACGGAGGTCAACTGCACACGGTAGATTTGCAAATGTGGGGAAAGCGGGCGCGCGGTTCTTGGTGCAACAGCCATGTTTAGTTCCTTGCTCTGCCCAAAGCTGGGCTTGACCCTTTGACTTGGTTTCAACTTCATTTTTCTTTTTCATAGCGACATTTGTCGCAAAGTTTTCTTTTTCATAGCGACATTTGTCGCAAAGTCACTCTGTCATCAGGTCGCAGGGCCACTATTTTTCAAAATTAATTTAATATTTTTATTTTGCGATCACTTTTCAAAATGCGATCGAAATAACTTTTAGGCCTAATCCTATTTTGCAGTAACCCCCTAGAAGCTATTGCGCGCCAAGTTTCATATCGCGGTCGTAAGGCTTGCGTGCCTCCTTTACTACCGCTTGCCCGCACCGCATAACGCCGCGTGCAGCATCATATGCATAGGTTGGTCCGCCATGCAGCGCCCACCCTTTTGACAGAGCTTCGGACACTATATGGCAAAAGGACGATGTATCATCTTCTGTCAAGAAACGATAAATTTTCATTAATAACTGCCTAAAAAAACGTTATGACCTGTTATTATATGTGCCGCCGCGAACAGCCCGTAAAGCACAGCCGTGCCTGCTATATTCATTAAATCTCCTTTTAGGCCCCGACCAGTGGTCGGACGCACCCAAGGGCCTGAACGGTTAATAAGCTTCATGCTAAAAAGTGCCCATCCGCCCATGGAGCCAAACAAGATGACCGAGGCCAAGTCGCCATTCACTGCCAAATGTGCCACTGCCCAAATTGCCGTCCCCCACAGCATTGGGTGGCGTATCCGGGTAAAAAGAACACCCTTAGTGCCGCTCACGCCGAACAGGTAAATTGCAATCAACATAAGTGTATTATTCAAATGCCCCATGCCATTGAGGGGAGAGTACAGCATCGCAATGTCAGCCATGCTGTATCCCCAGACCATCAAAACTACCGATACCACAATAACGATTGCTAAAATCCATTTGCCCTGATCGCCTATCTTTGCGCGCCTGGCAGGTGCAATCCGCTTTGCCAGATGTGCCACGATCCATAAAAAAACTCCCAAGATTAACAGCGTCATTTGGTTCCTAACTTTCTTGGTTTTTGATGCAGCTTTTAACGCCTTGGATTAAAGTAAGAATTTCCCATCCCCACTTTATATGCAGATTTTTAACAATTTTACCATCTAAAACTGTGGCGGCTTGGCCTTTTGGCCGTTGCTGCATTAAAGGCTTCAATCTGGCGTCTAGTAAGTAAGGTTTGTGAGAAATTTGCAGAAAATATCTGATTGACCAAATCAATTTGAGCATGGTGTATCAGGGTTTTGCCGACAAATCCTAAATCAGGTCCGTATGCTGACGGTCCAAAAATATCTGAGGAAACATAGATGAAAAAAGTAGCCTCACCGCTGCAATTGGCGATATTCTTTTATTATTCCAATAAACACGGCAGCCAATGTAGCTAGTGAAGAAAAGATTGTCTATTCACTGCCTTGCTTAGAATCAAGGCGTTTTTATTGAGAATCCTAGGCGGGGATTCGCCGTGAACTAGGTCCTGGACGGTTTTCAACCTATCTATTTTATGAAATTCAGGCAAAGTATTAAAGTGTTTCTGGGGTTAATCATGTCATACTTTGCGCAGGCTTGCGTCTTTGTGCGCAAAAGTTTACCTCAACCCACATATTATTAACCGTACTTACGCAACCGGAGACAGCATCATGGCTAGACCAAAAATCGCTCTTATAGGCGCCGGACAAATAGGTGGCACTTTGGCCCATCTGGCCGCCATCAAAGAATTAGGCGATATAATTCTCTTTGACATTGCCGAAGGCACGCCACAAGGCAAAGCGCTTGATATTTCGCATTCTGGTCCTTCGGAAGGGTTTGATGCTTCAATCAAGGGGGCAAATTCTTATGTAGACATCGCGGGCGCTGATGTGTGTATCGTGACCGCAGGTGTGCCGCGCAAGCCTGGTATGAGCCGCGATGATTTACTGGGTATCAATCTGAAAGTTATGAAATCCGTGGGCGAGGGCATTAAAGCCCATGCGCCAAATGCCTTTGTGATTTGCATCACCAATCCTTTGGACGCAATGGTTTGGGCTTTGCGCGAATTTTCGGGGCTACCCCATAAAAAAGTTGTGGGTATGGCGGGCGTTTTGGATTCGGCGCGTTTTCGCCATTTCCTAGCGCTTGAGTTTGATGTCTCGATGCGCGATGTCACTGCCTTTGTTTTGGGCGGTCATGGCGATACGATGGTGCCGCTTACGCGCTATTCCACAGTTGCTGGTGTGCCATTGCCAGATTTGGTGGCAATGGGCTGGACAAGCCAAGAAAAGCTTGACGCAATCGTGCAGCGCACCCGTGATGGTGGTGCCGAAATAGTTGGGCTTTTGAAAACTGGTTCGGCCTTCTATGCACCGGCAACTAGCGCAATTGAAATGGCAGAAAGCTATTTGAAAGACCAAAAGCGTGTGCTGCCATGTGCTGCTTTTGTGAATGGACCCTTTGGCCTGAAAGGTTTTTATGTTGGCGTGCCAACAGTGATTGGCGCAGGTGGAATCGAGCGGATTTTGGATATCAAGCTATCGCCTGATGAACAAATCATGTTTGATAAATCGATTGATGCCGTTAAAGGCTTGGTTGCGGCCTGCAAAGAGATTGATTCATCTTTGGTTTGAGGCTTTCCCTAGCAGGGGCCCATGGTCCCTGTTGTGTTTTCTGGCGATGTTTGATGATTTGCATGTGCTAAACTTGGTTTGATTTTTAAGAATACATCTGGTACACCACATCCCACTGATGGGGGCCTAATTCACTTACCGAGATTTTTCTGGGCGGTAATTTCGAATCATCAATAAAGGGAAGAATGATTTTTTGTGACCACAAAAAAATTTTGTGTGATCACAAAATTAAGTAAAAAACAAGATTTGGGGTTTAATGTGGAATTTCGCGTTTGCCTTGGGCACATTTTGTGCCAATAGAGATGAAACCTGTTTTGATAGGACCGCGTTATGAACATTCATGAATATCAAGCCAAAGCTCTGTTGAAGAGCTATGGTGCGCCAGTTTCCAAAGGGCGCCCAGTTTTGCAAATGGAGGATGCAATTGGGGCGGCGCAAGCGCTTCCTGGACCCGTTTGGGTAGTTAAAGCGCAAATCCATGCGGGCGGGCGCGGCAAAGGGAAATTTGTCGAAGCTGCAGCCGGTGAAAAGGGTGGCGTTCGCATCGTACGTTCGGCCCAAGAAGCCGCCGATGAAGCTACAAAAATGTTGGGCAAAACTTTGGTGACGCACCAAACAGGCCCAACAGGAAAACAAGTTAACCGCGTATACATTGAAGATGGTTCGACCATCTCTAAAGAGTTCTATTTGGCCCTGTTGGTTGACCGCGGGTCAAGCCGCGTTTCTTTCGTAGTTTCTACTGAAGGTGGAATGAATATTGAAGAAGTTGCGGAAGCGACCCCTGAAAAAATCATCAGCTTTTCGATTGATCCGGCTGTGGGTCTTTCTGACTTTCATGGCCGCCGCCTCGCCTTTGCGCTGGGCCTGACTGGGCCTGCCGTTAAGCAGTGTGCTGCCTTGGCTAAATTACTTTATAGGGTCTTTGTCGAGAAAGACATGGAGATGCTGGAAATTAATCCTTTGGTTCTGTCACCTGAGGGCGACTTGAAAGTGCTTGATGCAAAAGTAAGTTTCGATGGAAACTCGATGTTCCGTCATGCAGACATTGCCCAATTGCGCGATGAGACTGAAGAAGATGCAAAAGAACTAGCCGCGTCAAAATTTGACCTAAACTATATAGCCCTTGATGGCGAAATTGGTTGCATGGTGAATGGAGCTGGTTTGGCGATGGCTACTATGGATATTATCAAACTTTATGGGGCAGCACCGGCTAATTTTCTCGACGTAGGTGGCGGAGCAACTACAGAAAAAGTGACTGAAGCGTTCAAAATTATCACCTCTGACCCCAACGTCAAAGGCATTTTAGTCAATATTTTTGGTGGCATCATGCGATGCGATGTGATCGCTGAAGGCGTGATAGCTGCGGTTAAGCAAATGGGACTTAAAGTGCCATTGGTAGTGCGCTTGGAAGGTACCAATGTGGAAATTGGTAATGCCATCATTCGCAATTCCGGGCTGAATGTTATTGCTGGGGAAAACCTAGCAGACGCCGCTGAAAAAATTGTCAAAGCGGTGAAAGGATAATCCAATGGCTGTACTTGTAAACGAACATACGAAATTGATCTGCCAAGGATTCACTGGCGCACAGGGCACGTTCCATTCTGAACAAGCTGTCGCTTATGGAACCAACATGGTAGGTGGCGTCACACCCGGTAAGGGCGGCAGTATCCATTTGAACCTTCCCGTCTTTAATTCGGTGCATGAGGCGCGCCATATCACTGGCGCTAATGCCTCGGTGATCTATGTGCCGCCACCCTTTGCAGCGGACGGCATACTTGAAGCGATTGACGCTGAAATGGGACTAATTGTCTGTATCACTGAAGGTATTCCTGTCTTGGACATGGTGCGGGTAAAGCGGGCACTAGAAGGGTCAAAATCCCGACTTGTGGGACCAAACTGTCCGGGTGTAATCACCCCTGGTGCATGTAAAATTGGCATTATGCCTGGCCATATTCACCAACGTGGATCGGTTGGGGTTGTGTCGCGTTCTGGTACATTGACCTATGAAGCTGTTAAACAAACATCTGACCTTGGCTTGGGACAATCAACGGCCGTAGGCATTGGCGGCGATCCTATCAAAGGCACGGAACATATCGACGTTTTGGAAATGTTTTTGTCGGATCCCGAAACCCACTCGATCATTATGATTGGTGAAATTGGTGGCTCTGCCGAAGAAGAAGCTGCACAATTTCTGGCTGATGAGAAAAAACGTGGCCGATGGAAACCAACCGCAGGCTTTATAGCAGGTCGAACCGCCCCAAAAGGCCGCCGGATGGGCCATGCAGGCGCAATTGTGGCCGGTGGCAAAGGTGATGCTGAAAGCAAAATCGACGCTATGCGCCGCGCTGGAATTATTGTTGCCGAAAGCCCTGCACATTTGGGCCAAGCCGTTATGGAAGCCATCGGAAAGTAACCAAAATAGACCATGCTGCTCTGAGGTGGCGCGGTTCCCTTTACACGCAGGTGCCATATGACCGTCCAAAACCCTAATGATGACAAGCGCGACGCATCCTTTATGGATGGTGCTAATGCCGCCTATATTGATCAATTAGCCGTCCAACATGCGTCTGATCCCGCATCTGTAGATGCAGGCTGGGCCGCCTTTTTTGACACGATGGGCGAAACTGGCCTGGAGGTTGAGGCCCAAGCTCAGGGCCCTTCATGGGCGCGCAAAGACTGGCCGCCACAACCCACTGACGACTTGACCCTAGCATTAACCGGCGAATTGGTGATGACAGCCCCTGTTGAAGCTCGTTCTGCTGGCCCAAAAATTCGAGCGGCCGCTCAGGCTGGTGGTATAGAACTGACAGGCGTACAAATTCAACGCGCCGTCCTTGATTCCATTCGCGCGCTGATGATAATTCGTGCCTACCGTATTCGTGGCCATTTGGCGGCTGATCTGGATCCCTTAAGTTTATCTCAAAATACCCAACACCCTGAGCTTGAGCCTGCGACATATGGTTTTAGTGAAGCCGATATGGATCGCTCGATTTTTATTGATAATGTTTTAGGCCTAACGCATGCGTCGATGCGCCAGATTATTGAGATTATGAAGCGCACCTACTGCGGCACATTTGCTCTGCAATATATGCATATTTCCGATGCTGAACAGGCCGCATGGCTAAAAGAGCGGATCGAAGGTTATGGCAAAGAAATCGCCTTTACACGAGAAGGGCGGAAAGCAATTTTGAACAAATTGGTTGAAGCCGAAGGCTATGAGAAGTTCCTGCATGTCAAATACACGGGCGCTAAACGTTTTGGGTTGGATGGAGGCGAAAGCCTTATCCCCGCGATGGAGCAAATCATAAAACGCGGTGGCAGTTTAGGTGTCAAAGACATTGTAATTGGCATGCCTCACCGTGGTCGTCTGTCAGTTTTAGCCAATGTAATGATGAAGCCTTACCGTGCGATTTTTAATGAATTTCAAGGTGGCTCTTACATGCCTGAAACGACTGATGGCTCGGGCGATGTGAAATATCACTTAGGCGCCTCATCAGATCGCACTTTTGATAAGAATACAGTGCACCTGTCACTCACGGCCAATCCCAGTCATCTTGAAGCGGTCAATCCCGTTGTTTTGGGCAAAGTGCGCGCCAAGCAAGATCAGTTGAATGATACCGAGCGCACGCAGGTGTTGCCTATATTACTGCATGGTGATGCGGCATTTGCGGGTCAAGGCGTTGTGGCCGAAGGCTTTGGTCTTTCAGGCCTTAAGGGCCACCGCACTGGTGGGACGATCCATATTGTGGTGAACAACCAAATTGGCTTTACAACCTCCCCGTCGTTTAGCCGCTCTTCGCCTTACCCTACCGATATTGCTCTTATGGTGGAAGCGCCGATTTTCCATGTTAACGGTGATGATCCCGAAGCCGTGGTACACGCCGCCAGAGTGGCTGTCGAGTTTCGTCAAACCTTCCATAAAGACGTGGTGCTCGACATTTTCTGTTATCGTCGCTTTGGCCATAATGAGGGCGATGAGCCCATGTTTACCAATCCAGAGATGTATAACCGAATCAAACGTCAAAAAACCACATTGCAGCTTTATACTGAACGTTTGGTTTCCGACGGGCTTATCTCCGAGGGCGAGGTCGAAGATCTGAAAGCGACATTCCAGGCCAAATTGAACGCAGAGTTCGAAGCTGGAAAAGACTATAAACCCAATAAGGCTGATTGGCTGGATGGTGGTTGGAAAAATATTGGCGCTAAGAACTTAGATAATTATCAAGTGGGCGCTACAGGCGTGAAGCTTGAAACGCTTAAGGACGTGGGCGCAGCGCTCACCCGTGTGCCAGCCAATTTCAACATTCACAAAACACTGAAACGCCAACTTGGCGCTAAAGATAAAATGTTCGCGACGGGGGAGGGCATCGACTGGGCAACGGGCGAAGCTTTGGCTTATGGAGCATTGTTGCTAGAAGGCAAGCCTGTGCGCCTTTCAGGACAAGATTGTACTCGCGGTACATTTAGTCAGCGCCACTCAGCTTTTGTCGATCAAGAAACCGAAGAGCGCCATTATCCCTTAAACCATATTCGGTCAGGCCAAGCGCACTACGAAGTGATTGACTCTATGCTGTCTGAATATGCGGTTTTAGGCTTTGAATATGGTTATTCTTTGTCTGAACCCAATACGTTGACCATGTGGGAAGCGCAGTTTGGCGATTTTGCCAATGGTGCGCAAATAATGTTTGATCAATTTGTTAACTCGGGCGAAAGTAAATGGCTGCGTATGTCGGGGCTGGTGGTGCTGTTGCCGCACGGGTTTGAAGGTCAGGGTCCCGAACATTCCTCGGCGCGACTTGAGCGTTTCTTACAGATGTCTGCACATGACAATTGGATTGTGGCCAATTGTACGACCCCAGCCAATTACTTCCATATTTTGCGCCGCCAAATAAATCGCGATTTCCGTAAACCTTTGGTGTTGATGACGCCAAAGTCTTTGCTACGCCATCCAAAATGCGTATCGAACCTTGAAGATTTCGCCGAAAATTCAGTGTTCCACCGCGTGCTTTGGGATGACGCTCAGCTCGGTCACAGCAATATGACCCTGAAAGCCGATGACAAGATTAAACGCGTTGTTCTATGTTCGGGCAAAGTCTATTATGATATGTTGGCAGAACGCGACGCGCGTGTAAGTGATGATGTGTATATTTTGCGTGTTGAGCAGCTTTATCCTATGCCAACGCAATCTTTGGTTAAGGAGCTGTCGCGCTTTAAAAATGCAGAAATAGTCTGGTGCCAAGAAGAGCCTAAAAATCAAGGTGCTTGGTCTTATATCGAGCCTAACTTGGAATGGGTTCTTACCCGTGCTGGCAACCGTGTAACGCGCCCGGCCTACGTGGGCCGCGATGCCTCCGCCTCGCCTGCAACTGGATTGGCCTCAAAACATAAAGCCCAACAAGACGCGCTGGTTACTGAAGCGCTAACGATCAAAGGAAACTAAAATGACCATAGAAGTCCGCGTTCCTTCATTAGGAGAAAGTGTCACCGAAGCAACTATCGCTACTTGGTTCAAAAAACCTGGTGACGCTGTGGCTGTTGATGAAACTCTATGTGAGTTAGAAACAGATAAGGTTTCGCTTGATGTACCAAGCCCAGTGGCTGGCGTTTTGGTTGAAATTTTGGCCCTTGAAGGCGAAACAGTTAATGCCTCTGGTTTTTTGGCAACGATCAATCAAGATGCCTCTGCCGCAGTTAGCACTGCCCCTTTGGCTGCCGAACCTGCGCTCCCCACGGCAAAAGATAAAGATATAGAAGATGCACCCGCCGCTAAAAAGGCTATGGCCGAAGCCAGACTATCGCCTGCCGATGTAGTGGGTACAGGTCGCGGTGGTCGTGTGATGAAAGAAGATGTGGCACGCGCGCAAACGGCCACTCCTATAGCGCCTGTCCCTAGCGCAGTCCTGCCACGCATGTCTGGGCCGCTTGAAGATCAACAGCGTGAAGAACGCGTAAAAATGTCTCGTCTGCGCCAAACCATTGCGCGACGCCTTAAAGAAGCGCAAAATACGGCGGCCATGCTGACTACCTATAACGAGGTTGATATGTCCGCGGTAATAGATTTGCGAAAAGTGTATAAAGACCAGTTCGAAAAGAAACATGGCGTAAAGATGGGCTTCATGTCCTTTTTTGTGAAAGCGTGTTGCCATGCTTTGCGCGAGGTTCCTGAAGTAAATGCCGAAATTGACGGCACAGATGTGATTTATAAAAATTATGTCCATATGGGTGTGGCCGTGGGCACGCCCTCGGGGCTGGTCGTGCCAGTGTTGCGCGATGCATGTCAAATGGGCTTTTCCGAGATAGAGCAAAAGATCGCAAAAATGGGCTTGCTTGCGCGTGATGGAAAATTGTCGATAGCCGAAATGTCGGGTGGTTCTTTCACCATTTCCAACGGTGGTGTCTATGGCTCACTCATGTCGTCACCAATTTTGAATCCGCCGCAGTCGGGCATTTTAGGCATGCATAAGATCCAAGAACGCCCTGTCGTCGTGGGGGGGCAAATTGTAATTCGCCCAATGATGTATCTTGCTCTGTCTTATGATCACCGTGTCGTTGACGGTAAGGGGGCTGTAACCTTCTTGGTGCGCGTTAAAGAAGCGCTTGAAGATCCGCGCCGCTTGTTGATGGATTTGTAAGAATATTGTGCCGCGGTCTGGTTTGGCTGTGGCACAAAAGCCTAAGACGCTCAGAAGATAAGGAAACTCGATGACAAATTTTGACGTGATAGTCATTGGCGGAGGCCCCGGTGGCTATGTTTGCGCAATTCGCTGTGCGCAATTGGGCCTGACTGTGGCACTTGTTGAAGGGAGAGATACACTGGGCGGCACTTGCCTAAATGTCGGCTGTATCCCGTCAAAAGCTTTACTCCATGCCACCCATTCCTTGCATGAAGCCCAAGTCAATTTTGAAAAAATGGGACTAATGGGCGCTGCACCTAAGGTCGACTGGGCCAAAATGCAGGCCTATAAAAATGATGTTGTGGGTCAAAATACCAAGGGCATTGAGTTCTTATTCAAAAAGAACAAAGTCACTTGGCTTAAAGGTTGGGGAAAAGTTCTTGCGGCGGGTCAAGTTAAAGTGGGCGATGAGCTTCACTCTGCGAAACATATTATACTCGCTACAGGGTCAGAATCTGCAACCCTGCCTGGTATTAATGTTGACGAAAAAGTGATTGTTACATCGAGTGGTGCTTTGGCTTTAGGCTCTATTCCCAAAAAATTGGTGGTGATTGGCGCGGGCGTTATCGGACTTGAAATGGGCTCGGTTTATGCGCGTTTGGGGTCTGAAGTCGTGGTGGTCGAATATCTTGACCGCATCACCCCTGGAATGGATAGCGAACTGGCCAAGACATTCCAAAAAATACTTACTAAACAGGGCCTTAAATTTGTATTAGGCGCCGCTGTGCAATCTGCTATTGTAGTTAAAAAACGCGTGGAAGTCACCTATAAGTTGAACAAGGACGGGCAATCCACCACGATTGAAGCTGATGCGGTTTTGGTGGCCACAGGGCGCAAACCGTTTACAACGGGCTTAGGGCTAGAGGCTTTGGGCGTTGACCTTTTGCCGCGCGGACAGATCAAAACTGATGATCATTTAATGACCTCGGTTCCGGGAATCTATGCGATCGGCGATGCTATCTCTGGGCCCATGTTGGCGCATAAAGCCGAAGATGAAGGCATGGCCTTGGCCGAGATTTTGGCTGGAAAGATTGGCTATATTAATTATGACGTGATCCCGGGCGTAGTTTATTCAACGCCAGAAGTAGCCTCGGTTGGTAAAACCGAAGAGCAACTTAAAGCTGAAGAGCGTGACTATAAGGTGGGGCGCTTCTCTTTCATGGGCAATGGTCGTGCTAAAGCGGCTTTCCAAGGAGAAGGGTTTGTGAAAATTCTGGCCGATAAAAGCTCTGACCGTATTTTGGGAGCGCATATCATCGGGCCCATGGCGGGCGACTTAATCCACGAAATTTGTGTAGCCATGGAGTTTGGCGCTTCGGCGCAGGACCTGGCTTTGACCTGCCATGCGCATCCTACCTACTCCGAAGCGGTGCGTGAAGCAGCTCTTGCCTGTGGCGATGGGGCAATCCACGCCTAAGATCCTATAGCGCGGGGTAAGATCAGTTTGTCCTAGTGTGTATGACTTTGAAGTGCGCCAAAGAACTGAAAGATAATACTGCGACTGAGCTTGCGTGCTTTTCAAGAACTAAGCTCTGGCCTATAATAGGCCATGACCTTACCTCCATCCAAACAACTGGCAGAAAAAAAGCTACTGCCCTTTTCTGACGATCAGGCCGAAGCCTATGGCCGTGTGTCCGAAACATTGCGCGCCGTGGGTGTGGATCTGGAAAATTATACGCTTACGCCCATGTCAGACGGTAAGCCACAGGTTTTAGCGGTAGTTGGCAAGGCGGGGTCGGGTAAGACCATGCTGTTAAGTAGTCTTTACAAAGATTTACGCGCCTCGGGCGTTGATATTGTCACTGGCGACTTTGAGGGACGGCGCCGAAAAGATCGCCGCAGCCTTGCCGTTTTAGCACCCACCAACAAAGCGGCGTCGGTTTTGCGGTTGCGCGGTGTGCCTGCTACGACCATTCATCGCATTCTTTATACCCCACTTTATGATCCGCAGTATGAGCGCATTGCCGAATGGTTGGCGGGCCAAGCGCCGCGGCCCAACCTTGAAGGGTTGACTGAACTTGCCCTTGATCGGGCCAAAGCCTTTTATGATGCAGTGCCCTCAATCCCGGGCGCGCTGGCGGCCGCCGGCCTAAGGGGCAGTGACTTTATCAAAGGCTGGAAACGGCGTGAAGAGCCCTTAGACATTGGCTTTGTTGACGAATCTTCAATGCTTGATCAGCGCCAATTTGACGATTTGCGCGAAATTTTTCCAACACTTTTACTCTTTGGTGATCCAGCACAATTGGCCCCCGTGGGCCTGTCGGGAGAGATGATCTTTGACACTTTAGGCCCTGAAAAGCGACTGGTACTATCGCGTATTCATCGCCAGGTCGAAGGTAATCCTATCCTTGATCTTGCCCATGCTTTGGCCAGCCCTAAGGTGGGGTTTTATGAATTTGAACGCATGGTCGAAGTCGCTGCGACGCTTGATGATAGGGTACAAATAGGCCAAAGAGTTGATAGTGACTTGATGGCGCGCAGTCCAGTCTTAGTCTGGAGAAATGCCACGCGAATACGTTTGATCACGGCCTTTCGCACGGCCCACGGCGCACCTGAATTTGCCATGATTCCAGGCGAGCCTCTGATTTGCGATGGTATTGAACTGCCGTTAAAACACCGCAAGAAACGCATTGATCTTGAAGCGCGTGGCTTAATCAAAGGCGCACAGGTGATCTATCTTGGACCCGGAAATCGCGATGGTTTTGCTAAATTGCATATTATTGGTGCTGAAGAGCCGCAGGTTTCGGCCGCGTCAATTATCAAAATCGAAAAACCAGGCGAGGAAGAACCCTTTATCCCATCGGCCGCGCGGATGGGGGCTGCATTTTTGCATGGGGCGGCGGTGACAATCCATAAGGCCCAAGGGTCGCAATGGGAAACGGTGCAGGTCTTTGCCCCCGACCTTTACGCAGCGTTTCAGGCGGGTAGATCTGAGGCTGGCCTGCCGCTTTGGAAAAGACTGGCCTATGTGGCCATTACACGGGCCGAACATCGGCTTTTGTGGGTGGTGCGTAACCGATTGGCACTTCCCATCTCGGTTTTGGGCGTTGATGACCTGCACCAAGCGCCAGCCCATTTTGCCTTGGACGACGCTGCACTAGAAGGTTAAAGCCAAGCTTGACGGCGCGATCCGATCGCTTGCTTCATAGTGCTAAAACTGTCTTTTTTCAGCAATTTATCAAGTTGAGTGGCAATCGTGCGTCCCAAACTTAGGCCATGATAGACCATTCCTGAATAAATCTGTACCAACGAGGCTCCTGCACAAATTTTGGCATAAGCCTGTTCTGCGGACTCAATCCCGCCGACGCCGATGATCGGCAAACGCCCGGTGGTCAAAAGAGAAAGTTGCGCAATGACGCGGGTTGATTTTTCAAACAAAGGTGCGCCCGAAAGCCCGCCAGCTTGTGAGGCATCAGAGCTTATCAACCCATCGCGCGATAGGGTTGTGTTGGTCGCTATAATAGCGTCGATGCTGTGCGACATGGCCACTTCGGTAATGTCTTCCAGGTCTTTCTGGGTAAGGTCTGGTGCGATTTTTAAAAAAATTGGTACATACCTGTCTAACTTTGCGCGTTGTTCCATCACTTGGCTCAAGACCACGCTGAGCGCAGCACGGCCCTGTAATTCGCGCAGCTTTTCAGTGTTAGGTGACGAGATATTCACTGTCGCAAAGTCAACATGGGGGCCACAGATCGCCAAAACTGAGGCAAAATCGGCACTTTTGTTGGTGCTGTCTTTATTGGCACCAAGATTGATGCCGACGGGAATGCCGGCAGGGCGCGCGGCCAAGCGCTGGGCTATTGCTTCGGACCCATCATTGTTAAAGCCAAACCGATTGATGATGCCCCGATCTTGCATCAGGCGAAACAGGCGCGGAGTGGGATTTCCTGGTTGCGGGTGCGGTGTCGCTGCTCCAACCTCTAAAAAGCCAAAGCCCGCCCGCATCAACGGGTCAAGTGCCAAGGCGTTTTTGTCATAGCCTGCGGCTAGCCCAACAGGATTTTGAAAGGTAATGCCCGCCATCGTTACTTTGCAGCGCTTCGATGCGACCACGCCGCCCAAAGGTAAAAAACCCGATTGCAACGCACGTAAAGAAAGCTCGTGAGCCTTTTCAGGCTCCAAACGATGCAAAACAGCCAATCCGAGGCGTTCGTAAATTTTCACGACAACCCTTCTGGAAAAATATGGCCCGCAGCCCCGAGCGGCAGGGACTTGTCCCAAAGAAAATCTGTGAGCTTTAGCGCGCGGTAAAGATGAGGAAACAGTTGCCCCCCGCGCGAAGGTTGCCATTTCAACGCGGCACCCAAATTATCAGATTCGAGTGCCAGTAAAACCAAATCACTTTCACTCGAGAAATGTTTTGCGGCCGTTTCAGAAACTTGTGCCGCAGTTGATAAGTGAATATAGCCGTCTTTTAGGTCAATTGGTGCACCAAGGGTTTCGCCACTAGTAGTAAATGCATCCCATTCAGAGCGGCGAAAAATTTTATAGATGATCATAACGGTCTCATGCCCTTGCGCGTATCCAGATCAAGTCTTGCGCGGCTTTATGCGCGACTTTATGGTGACAAGGCAATAGATCAGGTACGCTTTGTGTGGGCGATTTACGCTAAACCATGCCACAAACGCCACCGCGGTGGCCTTGATGTTGAAAAGCGTGGCATTCAACGATAAATTTGATTGCTCCTTTAGCTATGTGACCCTTGAATGCGCCGGTTGTGCCTATTATAAGGAAGGAGCGCGGGTATGGTGAAATGGTATCATACGAGTTTTCCAAACTTAAGGCGCGGGTTCGATTCCCGCTACCCGCTCCACGTTCCCCAGTGCCAACCCGTATCTAAATAAGACTATAGAGCTTAGCTGCGTACGCCCATAAAACGCGTTTTCCAATCGGTGCACTCTTCATCAGTAATTTTTCTAAATAAGATTTCTGGCACTTTAAAGTTATGGCCTGGGCCAAACACATTGGCTGCTGCCATGATGTCGTTGGGCCAAGCCCAATCTTCAGAACCTACCGAAGTCATCATATCTGCCGCTGCGTCAGGAATGAAGGGGCGTGATAAAATTGCATAAATGCGGATCAGGTTCATTGCCAGCCGGATAATTGCGGCAGCGCGGGTGGGATCGGTCTTGATAGCTGTCCAAGGTGCGGCACCTTGTAGATATTCATTGCCCGCCACCCAAATAGCGCGCAATTCAGCGCTTGCTTTTCGGACGTCTATGGCATCCATTGCCGCTTCGTATGCATGAAGGCGGCTTTGCAAGTCGGCGATCAGGGCGTGATCGCTTTCATCCATGTCACCACCTTCGGGTAAGCTGTCGCCAAATTTTGAAGCACAGAATTTAGTGACCCGTGAAACCAAATTTCCTAATACATCGGCCAAATCCTTATTGACTGACGCTTGGAAATTCTCCCATGTAAATTCGCTGTCAGAATTTTCAGGCGCATGACTTAAGAGCCACCACCTCCAATAATCCGCTGGCAGGATCGACAGCGCTTGATCCATAAATATACCGCGGCCTTGGCTGGTGGAAAATTGCCCACCGTCATAATTCAGGTAGTTAAAAGACTTGATGAAGTCAGCCAATTTCCACGGTTCGCCCGACCCCATGATTGTGGCCGGGAAGGACAGAGTATGAAATGGCACATTGTCTTTGCCCATGAATTGCACATAACGCACGTCATCTGCACCCATATCGGTGCGCCACCAGCGTTGCCACGCATTGTCGCCTAGCCCTTGAGCGTCAGCCCATTCGGCAGTGGCGGCAATATATTCGATTGGGGCATCAAACCAAACGTAAAAGACTTTGCCTTCCATTCCTGGCCATTCTTGGTCGCCGCGCTTGACTGGCACGCCCCAATTTAGATCGCGGGTGATGCCGCGGTCCTGCAAGCCGTCACCATCATTGAGCCATTTTTTTGCAATCGAGGTTGTCAAAATTGGCCAATCGGCTTTGGTGTTGATCCAATTTTGCAAATCTCGACGTAGGCTTCGTTGCTGAAGATAAAGATGCCTGGTTTCGCGAACTTCAAGTTCAGTTGACCCTGAAATGGCCGAACGAGGATTAATTAGATCGGTTGGATCAAGCTGCTTAGTGCAGTTTTCGCATTGATCGCCGCGTGCCTTGTCATAATCGCAATTTGGGCAGGTACCTTCGATATAGCGATCAGGAAGGAAACGATTGTCTTTAATAGAAAAAATCTGTTTTTCGCTGACTTCTTCAATATAACCATTATCGGCCAATTTTCCAGCAAAATGCTGAGTCAAAGCGTGGTTTTGCGCTGAAGACGACCTACCAAAATGGTCAAAAGACAAACGAAAGCCCCGTGCTATTTCAGCCTGGACTTCATGCATTTGGGCGCAAAATTCTTCAATAGGTTGCCCTGCTTTCGCGGCAGCTAGTTCGGCGGGGGTGCCGTGCTCATCTGTGGCGCAGATAAACATCACCTCGTGCCCACGCCCTCGTGCATAACGCGCGTATAAATCGGCAGGCAATTGGCTACCAACCAAATTTCCCAGATGCTTTATCCCATTGATATAAGGAATAGCAGAAGTGATAAGAATTCGAGCCATAGCGCGTCCCTCTGTAATAAGTACGCTTCTTTAACCCATACAATTACCAAGGGCTAGATTTAACCCGAGTCAAATTAGGCCTTTAGTGTTGATCGGTCAAGATTGTAGTCGAGCAAACGCCCAATCAGGGATTAGGTGCATGGCTCGTAAGTATACGGGGTGCGGTTGACAAGTGTTGGGTGGATGGAGGCCCAGATGATCCCAAAGGCAACTAAGAAAAAACGCGTCAAAGAAATGCCCTGATCCCAACAGGTCAATTTCAGCCTCACTAAAGCCAAGGTTTGCGTCTGAAGTTGCATCGAGGGGAGTGATGCCGCAACTACTCCTAGTTGCAAAAAACTGATAAAAACAGGGTGGTAAAAGAAATTAAAAGGCTCATTAGACCTCACTTCTAGATGCTCTGCGCATTTCTTTAAAAGGTAAAGGGGCTTTTCGCGCTTTTTTTAAAAGCTAGAGCCTGATTGTAGCGCCTGATTTGTGCAAAATCCAGTGCGCGGGTGGAGCCATTCTGGCGCGCACACGTTCAAGGTGCCATCTTCGTTTTGCGTGCTCATAAGCCAAATTAGGGCCTGAGTTGGGCTCTGGCTCGATTTTCCAGCGGCTTTCCACCCCAGTCGCTCCCCCCGTTTGGGGCGTTAAGATTACACCCAAAGGGGCGCATCGGCCTGCATGGCGTGCTGCCTCGGCTCCCTGTTCGGCGGCTAAATGCAATCGGCGCACAGGGGTTAGGGCGGGAATATCGACCAAATCGGCCAAGATTAGGGGAATGGCACCACTGCGCAGGGCTTCCTCCATCGCCCAAAGCATATCTTCGGGGCGGCGGGCTTGTGCAAAAATTAAATGGCCTGGATCAGCATAGTCGCGCAAACCATCAGGAAATAGTCGCTCAGCCTGCCAGCCGGCAAAGATCCATAAAATAGGTCCCGAGCATTGACCCATCAGCATGGCTGCCAAACTGCGCCGTGCGGGTCCACAAAACTCATGAACCCGCGCGCGCGCCAAGCTCAAACCCTGCGCGAGGGGTTGTAGGTCTTGGGTCGTTAAGCAGTGCAGATCATGGGGAAGTGGCCGATTCGTCATGGGTTTAGATTATAATGTTTATGATTTGTTCTCAAGTTATTTGGTCGAGCGTGGTCAAATCCTTAATGCTAACCCTTGCCATCGGTGCGTGGCTTGCTAGGCTATGGTCAAATAAAAGCAGGATTAAACATGAAACAGATTCCCCTTGGTGACACTGGTATGATGGTGTCTGAATACTGTTTGGGTACAATGACATGGGGAAGTCAAAACACTCAGGATCAGGCGCATGAGCAAATGGACTATGCCTTGGCGCAAGGGGTTAATTTTTGGGATACGGCAGAAATGTATCCCACAACGCCAATCAGTAAAGACACTGTTGGATTGTCCGAAAGCATTGTTGGATCTTGGCTTTCCAGGAACCCTCGTGAAAAGGTGATATTGGCTACAAAAATTACAGGTGAGGGGCAGGCATTGGTACGTGAAGGCCAAGTGATTGATGGTAAAACCCTGCGTCAATCCGTGGAAGGTTCGCTTAAACGCCTGAAAACTGACTATATTGACCTTTATCAGCTTCATTGGCCCAACCGCGGATCTTATCACTTTCGCAAAATCTGGGCTTTTACCCCCCAAACCAACTGTTCCGAAGTCGAAGACAATATGTGCAAGGTTTTGACCGCCGCCAACGAGTTGATCAGCGAAGGCAAAATTCGCGCGCTGGGCCTGTCGAACGAGAGCGTTTGGGGGACTGCCAAATGGTTATCACTGGCAAAAGAATTGGGCCTACCGCGCATGGCATCGGTGCAAAATGAATATTCGCTGCTCTGCCGGCAGTTTGACAGTGACTGGGCCGAGCTTTCGGCAATGGAAAATATCCCGCTTTTAGCCTTTTCGCCGCTGGCGTGCGGCTTGCTAACGGGCAAATACGCCCAAGGTTCGGTGCCGCAAGGGTCGCGCTTGGCCATCGGGCCTGCTTTTGGGGGGCGCATGACGCCGCAGGTCTTTCAAGTTGTGGATGCCTATTTAGACTTGGCTAAACGCCACGGTCTAGCCCCCAACCAAATGTCTTTGGCCTTTTGTCGCTCACGACCCTATCCGAATATACCGATCTTTGGTGCCACAACTAGAGAGCAGCTTGCCTCTAACATTGCGGCTGCAGACATCACCCTTTCGCCTGAGCTGTTAACTGAGATCACCGCAATGTATAGCAGCCTGCCGCCCGCTTATTAGGGATTTTAACTTAAGTCATTTTAAGTTTGACTTTTGGATCTAAAACCCATGCATACGTTTGGCCCACTGCAGCGCAATAATTGCGCCCTTAAGCCGTGGCAACAGATAAAGTGAGAGTGCGATGGCCACTGCAGAAAGTCCAAGTGCTAAATGCAAAGGCTCGGGGCGATAAGTCACGAAAACATACAACATCAAAGGGGCGACTACATGACCCACGATCAAAACTGTCAGATAAGCTGGCCCATCATCGGCTCTTTGGTGATACAGATCTTCCCCGCAAACGGCGCAAGAGGGCGTGACCTTTAAAAACCCCTGCAGCATGGCGCCTTTGCCACAATTGGGGCAGCGCCTGCGAAAGCCACGTTTTAGGGTGGAAGAAAGGGGCCGGTCTTCGTCAGCGCTAAGAGGCACAATTTATCCTTTTCTGGTCCTCCTAAGGGATTTTTTCTGAAGTGTTGAGCTAATTCAGCATATTGGCCTGCGGCTTGCTGTCACGCCTACTTGGGGTCATTATTTAAAAAAACTGCATGTCAAGCGACGGATTGGCTGCGCCCGTGCGTTTAACCTTATGAAAAACGGCCACATGGGCCCTCTGCTAAGGACAATAAAATGAAAAAAATACTATTGAGCAGCAGCCTAATTGCGATTGTGGTTTTTGGGGTTCCTTCTGTTGGTGCGCTCGCAAAAGAAGGACTGCGCGGCGGTAATTCTTTAATTGAACTGAGTAAAAATTTTACGAAAATTGATATAAACGGAGACGGTTCCCTAAGCAGCGGAGAAATTATCACCTATAGTAAAGTGCAAATGACGGCACTTGATACCAATGGTGACGGAGTGGTCGATGCAGACGAACTGAGCATAAAAATCATACAGCGCATCAATACTATGGCCGCGGACCGCAGGGCCAGGATGATTGCCAAGGTTGATAAAGATGGAAGTGTCACTTTAGGTGCTGACGAATTTCCAGGAATAGGCGTGCCAGAACACACGCTTGAACGCATTGATCGAAATGAAGATGGTGCACTCAGCATTGAGGAACTGACTGCTGCCTGATCGTGCCATGACTTTTGGTGCTTATACACAGGCTTTAAGCTCTGAAAGCCGCAGAGAATTACGTCACGCTTTTAAGCAAAGAGGGTTTGATAGAGGTGATATGCGCATGCCGTTGCAAGAGGCCGTAACAGTACTTCGTGCTGACACCTTTGACCCCAAAGTTTTTTCGGCCTTGCTAGACAGATAGGCCAAGACAGTGGCGCGGCGCTTTGAAATGGGTCAGGCCCTGATCGTTGAACATGTGGCGGCTCTGCCTGAAGCAGAACGATTGGTTTTTGTCGTTCGCTTGGAAGAGATAATCATGCATCGGCAAGCGCCCAAAAATTAATGTGATTAATCGCCACCCTGTCAATAATAGGAATGCGCCCAATCATTTATTGCCTATTTTCTGATGCTTTTGATTTTATTTCTCTAAACGGTTAAGATATTGTTTTCAAAGGTCAGTAAAGCGTTCTAAGTTCAACTGCGATCAGGACTTCTTAAGCTGATGCATTTAGGATTAAAATGGCGAAATCTTCTGAACAGGCGATCATCTTAGCGCTGCAGGCCCTAACCTGGATCACTGCTAATGAGGAAGTTTTGCCGGTTTTTATGGCTACAAGTGGGGCGTCGGGCACAGATTTGGCTCAGGGTGCGCGCAATCCTGCCTTTTTGGCGGCGGTTTTGGATTTTTTACTACTCGATGATCAAACTGTTATTGGATTTTGTGACAGTGAGGCGTTGCCTTATGATGCGCCCATGCGCGCAAGACTTGCGCTTCCGGGTTGCGCTTCTGAAAATAATATTGATTTTTGACAATAGCTTAGGCTAAGGGCAGATATGAAAAAAGTGCTTCACGGGCTTCTTTTTGACAAAGACGGTACATTATTCGATTTTGCGCAAAGTTGGGGGCAGTGCATGGCCTTAATTTTGGGTGCATTGACCGAAGATGAAGGCAAACAAAATCATTTAGGTAAGTTGGTTGGGTTTGATTTGGCACAAATGTGCTTTGTGCCGAACAGTCTGTTTATTGCGGGCACGGTGGCTGAAACGGCTTCTGTTATGGCGCGCCACCTTCCAAATCATACAGAGAAAGGCATCATCGCCCTTATTCGGTCCTTTGCCGTTCAATCTAAAATGGTCCCAGTGGTGCCCTTGGTTCCTTTGATGCAAGTGTTTCGCTCTCTTGGTCTGAAACTTGGTGTTGCCACCAATGACAATTATGATACCGCCCGTTCGCATTTAAGTGTGTCCGGGCTTTTGCCTTATCTCGATTTTGTTGCAGGTGCCGATTCTGGCTTTGGAGCCAAACCAGAGACTGGAATGCTTTTGGCTTTTGCAAATGAAATGGCACTTGAGCCATCTCATGTGGCTATGGTGGGTGACAGCCACCACGACCTTTTGGCAGGGCGTTCGGCAGGTATGATGACGGTGGGAATTTTAACCGGTATTGCCACAGAAAACGAACTAAAAGATCTGGCTGATGTGGTCTTGCCAGATATTAGCGTCTTGCCTGAATGGCTTTCACAGTTGCACTAAACTGCTTAAAATCCCAAATATGACACTATCATGTTGTTAAAATTGAATTAAATTTTTGCCTTTTAGGGCAAGCTCACTCTAAATAACGAGGCAATACATGAGTGGAGATCAAATCCGCCGATGCCACGAGTGGGGGCGTGCAGGCCATCAAGCCCGCGTCGGTACCGCCGCAATTACCGAAGTGGTTGGGGTGAATAGTTCTTTGGCAGCCAACATATGAAAGGCCGCTATTTCAACGCATGTTATAGTTTCATTGCATCAGACAGGCGTAACTGTAAAGCGTAGGAGGCGAGCGGTACCATCTCCACCGTGGAGCGCGGATCGTATTTATAAAGACATTCTAGACAGCTTTTTGCTTGCTCCGATGGAATAAAAATATTGCTTCGCTCTCAAAAAGTTTGTGAGGAAAAGTAAAGTCGAGGGAGGCGCGCCTACGGATTACTAAGTAATGGGGGCTAGAATGCCCTATTTCAAAACGTTTTCAAACTCGCGCCATTCGCCCTTACTCATACCGGAAGTTTCTTGGGTGACTAACTCACCCGACAGTTTGCGTTTGATTACTCTCAGCGCAGTCGACGATAGCGAGACCCCGCCCATGCGGTAATCTTCAAACGCGGCAAAGGCATATGGTACCCAGTCGCGCACGCAGGCAGCGATAGCGTCGGCATAAACCCGGATTTCATATTGCGCATGGGCATCTGCCCGCAGGCGCAAAAAGTGGAAAAGATTATGCAGATCAATTTTCCAATACCATTGGGTATAGGTGCTCATCGGCAGGTTCATCCGTGCCAATTCGCGCGCCAGGCCCTGCTGGCCATCTTGGCTCAGCATGGTTTCGTAATTGTCAAAAGCGCGACCTGCGTCGTATTTTAGAAATTCGAGAACGCGTGTGGCCTCTGCTCCTTCTAGGACGTCACCGCGGCCTTGGTTGTTGACCACTGATTGCGCGGCCAATTGGCTGGGTTCGGGAATGTAAAACTCGCGGTCTAGAATAGAATAGCGGGCAGAATATTCATTCACATTTGCGGTGCGGTGGCGAATCCACTGACGGGCCACAAAAACGGGCAGTTTGACATGCAGTTTGATTTCGCACATCTCGAACGGCGTTGAGTGCCAATGGCGCATCAAATAGCGGATCAGGCCATCATCATTTTGCACGTGTTTGGTGCCTGCGCCGTAGCTGACGCGGGCGGCTTGCACGATGGCATCATCATCGCCCATATAGTCGATCACACGGATAAACCCGTGATCAAGCACTTCATGCGCATGGTAAAGATGCTTTTCCATGCCCTCTGATACTGTGCGCAGCGTAAGCTTAGGTTCCCTGCGGGCAGCAACTATTAAGTTGCGTTGGTCGTTAGTCAGAGACATGGTTTGGCCTTTCAACAGTTGACTCGACTTATACCATATATAGTCATATGGACTAGGGTAAACTACTATAATATGAGTCAGTTGGATTTAAAAAATTAGATTTTGGCTTATTAGCGGCGCGAAATATGCTATATTTATAGTGAAAAAAAATGGAGATTTCATGGCGATTACATATTTACATACGATGGTGCGGGTGTTGGACTTGAATGCTTCTATGGCATTTTACGCCCTGTTGGGTTTAAAGCAAACGCGGCGTTATGACGATGAAAAGGGCCGCTTTTCCCTGATTTTCATGACACCCCCTGATCAGCCTGATTGCCATGTGGAATTGACCTATAATTGGGATGGGGACACGGGCATGCCGTCAGACAGTCGGCATTTTGGCCATTTGGCGTTTGCGGTGGATAATATCCATGATATCTGCGCCCGTTTGCATGCCAATGGCATAGTGATCAACCGCCCTCCACGTGATGGGCGTATGGCCTTTGTACGCAGCCCCGACAATATTTCGGTTGAACTGTTGCAAGCGGGAGAACCTTTGGCTCCTACTGAACCTTGGGCGAGTATGCCCAGCACCAGCCATTGGTAAAACAGGCCTTATCCTGCTCAGGGTTGCGGCGACCCCCATGTGGTCATCACATCGTTGCCAATGGTTTGGGTTGCCAGCTGTTGCCAGCCCGTGGCTTGGCTGAGTGCAGTTAAGTGAAGTTGCCCCAGGACTGCTTGGCTTTCGTTGCCAAGGGTTAGGCCTGCGTTGAAGGTCACGATTTGATCAACCAATTTTGCACTTATCAACCCAGCCGCCAATGTGGGGCCACCTTCGCATAAAATACGCGTGAGGCCAAGTTCTGCGAGTTTGCTAAACGCTTTTTGCAGATCAATATTTGAACCTTTGCCCTGGCACGGAACCAAAATAGCACCTCGCTCAGCCCAAGCGCTTTGCATTGATTGTGGTGCAAAATTACTGTGCACCAGCCAAAGCGGCGCTTCTTGTGACAGACTCTGCCCAAGGCGGCTGTTTATAGGCAAGCTCAGGCGTGGATCAATCACTATGCGCAAAGGCTGCGGTACCGCACCCATGTTGCGCACCTGCAAATCTGGATCATCGTCCCGCGCTGTGCCAGCACCAACTAAAACTGCATCATGCGACAGGCGCATGGCTTGCACATTCTGGCGTGCCAAAGGCCCTGTTATCCAGCGGCTTTCGCCCGAGGCCATCGCCGCCCGCCCATCCAGGCTTTGCGCCATTTTCAACGTGACAAAGGGCAATCCTTGGGTCACACGTTTTAAAAACCCAGCATGATCTTGCCGAGCTTCGGCTGCCAAAACATCTTTGGTGACCAAAATACCCGCGTCTTTTAGCATCTCGTGACCCTTGCCCGCCACACGCGGGTCGGGGTCGGTCAGGGCCGTGACAACCCGTGCTACGCCGGCGTCGATCATGGCCCTCGCGCAGGGGGGGGTTTTGCCAGCATGGGCGCAAGGCTCTAGCGTGACATAGGCGGTTGCACCCTGAGTCTCATCTCGGGCCATAGCAAGGGCCATAGTTTCGCCATGTGGCCGACCAAAGCTTTGCGTCACACCACGCCCGATCACGCGGCCTTCTTTCACCAAAACGCAACCTACAGCTGGATTAGGCCAAACCCGCCCTAAGGCGCGCCGACCATGGGCTAGCGCATGGGCCATGTGATCGCTGTCCCTCACACTTCGTTCAAAGTTGATGGGCGCAATTCTGAAACGAATTTGTCGAAATCATCGGCCGCTTGGAAGTTTTTATAGACTGAGGCGAACCGCACATAAGCCACTGTATCTATGCGTGCCAATGTTTCCATTACGATATCGCCAATCGTGCCCGAGGGAATATCTGTATCGCCTAAAGATTCAAGCCGCCGCACAATGCCTGAAATCATTTGATCGATCCGTTCTGGTTCGATCGGGCGTTTTTGCATCGAAATACGAATCGCACGTTCCAATTTATTTCGGTCAAAATCTTCACGTTTTCCTGAAGATTTAATCACAACCAGATCTCGCAACTGCACGCGTTCATAGGTGGTAAAGCGCCCGCCACAGGCCGAACAAAAGCGCCGCCTGCGGATCGAGACGTGATCTTCAGCGGGGCGACTGTCTTTCACTTGGGTATCAATATTTCCACAAAATGGGCAGCGCATTGCCATCCCCCTTTTTCAAATACATTAGGGCGCGCACCCCTATTTTGGGATAACTATAGGGTGAACTGATATAGATTGGGTAGTTTTTTTTGCCGCCCCCTATATTTGGGGGTACAACTGTTGCATCTGCGACTCAGTTTTGCGAAATAGGGGGGGCAAAATCACTTATTGATCTAGAAAACTACGCAATTTTCGGCTGCGGCTTGGATGTTTAAGCTTTCGTAGAGCCTTAGCTTCGATTTGGCGAATGCGTTCGCGCGTGACAGAGAACTGTTGGCCCACCTCTTCCAACGTGTGGTCTGTGTTCATACCAATGCCAAATCGCATCCGTAAAACCCGTTCTTCGCGCGGCGTTAGGCTGGCCAAAACGCGTGTAGTGGTTTCTTTTAGATTTTCTTGGATAGCGCTATCAAGTGGCAAGATCGCATTTTTATCTTCGATGAAATCGCCTAGTTGGCTGTCTTCTTCGTCACCAATTGGAGTTTCGAGGGAAATAGGCTCTTTGGCGATTTTCATCACCTTACGCACTTTTTCTAAAGGCATTTGTAGCTTTTCGGCCAATTCTTCTGGCGTGGGTTCACGGCCAATCTCATGCAACATCTGGCGGCCCGTGCGCACCAGTTTATTGATCGTTTCAATCATGTGAACAGGAATACGAATGGTGCGGGCTTGATCGGCGATTGAACGCGTGATCGCTTGACGGATCCACCAAGTCGCATAGGTTGAAAATTTATAGCCCCGACGATATTCGAATTTATCAACAGCCTTCATTAGGCCTATATTGCCTTCTTGAATAAGATCAAGAAATTGCAAGCCGCGGTTGGTATATTTTTTTGCAATCGAGATAACTAAACGCAAATTAGCTTCGACCATTTCTTTTTTAGCTTGCCGGGCTTCTTTTTCGCCTTTTTGTACTTGATTGACGATACGGCTAAATTCAGAAATATCCACGCCAACATATTGTCCAACAGATGACATCTCGGCGCGCCATTCGTCAACTTTTTCGCGCGATTTTTCCATCAGCGCTTGCCATCCACGCCCAGGCTTTGCCGCCATACGGTCTGCCCAAAGGGGGTCAAGTTCATACCCTCGGTATTCATCAATAAATTCTCGTCGATTGATGCGCGCGGCGTCAGCCAATTTGACCATGGCTGAATTGATCGACATGATTTTGCTATTGATCCCGTAAAGCTGGTCGATCAAAGCTTCTATCCGGTTGTTGTGCAGGTGCAACCCATTGACTAGAAGCACTATTTCGGAACGAAGCGTTTGGTATTTGCTTTCGTCAGTTTTGGAAAAATACGCAGCATCAATCATCGTAGCTTCCATACGCAAATCTTGCATTTCTGCCAGTTTTGAATAGTTATTTGCTATCACGTCTAGGGTTTCGAGCACACGCGGTTTAAGCATCGCTTCCATTGCAGCGAGTGATATTGCATTTTCTTCATCATCTTCATCATCGTCATTATCATTACTGTCTATAGGCTTGCCATCTGCGTCAAGCTCTTGTGCGGCCTCTCCGTTGGACCCTGGCGCACTCTTCGCCAAGCCCACATTGTTCAAGCCGCCTTCTTCAAGATCTTCTTCCCCATCTCCTGAACGGCCAAAGGTCGCGTCAAGATCGATCACGTCACGCAACAAAACATCTTCACTTAGTAGCTCGTCGCGCCAAATAGTGATTGCTTGGAATGTCAGTGGACTTTCACAAAGCCCCAGGGTCATCGTATTGTGACCAGCTTCGATGCGTTTGGCAATCGCAATTTCGCCTTCGCGCGACAGAAGTTCAACCGACCCCATCTCGCGTAGATACATCCGCACGGGGTCATCAGTGCGATCAAGTACTTCACCCGTACCCGAAGACATAGCCACTTCGCGTGACGTCGACAGTTCGACCAACTCGCCTACACTTTCGCCATCTTCGCCTTCTTCGTTTTCAATGACATTTATACCCATTTCTGACAGCATGGACATTACATCTTCGATTTGCTCGGAAGAGACTTGTTCGGGTGGCAACACGGAATTGAGCTGATCATAGGTTATATAACCGCGCTCGCGCGCGTCAGATATCATCCGCTTGACGGCTGCCTGCGACATATCAAGGGATGCGTCTACATCACTGTCGTCAAGCTTGGTGTCGTCGTTATCTTTGACTGCCATTTGTACTCCTAGGGTCTTTAGAGGCCGAATCAGTTAGACTTAAACGAATCAATAATTCGAAAAGTCATTCAATAACGCGAATCACGACGAGGGGAAGGGGTCAGCGGCTGTTCTTTTTCCAAATTTCACGATCAATCATGTTTTGCAGCTGTTTTGAGAGGGCGGCACGGTCTTCTCCTAGGTCTTGGACATCTTCTAGGTTTGCGCGGTTGGCCTTTAGGCGCGCTGAATTGGCCTGTATTATTCGCCATGTCAGCCCCTCATCGGCAAATCCTGAAAGGTCTTCAGCAGCGTCAGAAATTTCGCGGTTTGCTCGGCAGCGCGTTTCGTATTTGGCCAATTCTTCAGCCATGGATTGGCGTGCCACGTTTACGGCCGCACCAGGGCGCAATGGGGGAGCAATGCGGATATGGGTAAGCGCAAACAATGCGTCGAGGTCATCCCCAGCTATGGCACGAATATTATTTCGTGCCTCTACCAAATCTGCGACATGCGCTTGTGCCAAAATAGCCCGCAAGAGCAGATTATGTGAAGGATCGGGTAAAAAAAGATTTTCTAAAGCGGTCTCAAACTCACTGATGAGTTGTGGATAAGTTGCAGCAACTGCCAAAATCAGACTTAAACGCAAAAGTTCTTCGGGACGACTATCTGTTGCATTGGCCAAAAGCGACGCTCGTGTGGCAGCCATAGGTGGAGCCGAGAAGGCGCTTGTTTGTCCTTTTCTAAACAGAGGTCTGTGGCCAACTTGTCCGAAAAGTACGTATTGCAACTCTTTGATCTCAGAGCCGTAATATTCACGAATAGATGGGTCTTTGATGTTTTTAAGCGCGGCGCGCAGAGTTTTATCTAGTGCAGCTTTGCGTTCTGGACTGTCAAACACCCGTCCTTCGGTTTCGCGCTGCCATAAAAGTTTAATCATAGGCTGCGCTTGATCCAAAATCTGCTGCATCGCACCTGGGCCCTGTTGTTTTATTAGATCATCAGGGTCAAGACCTTGGGGTAATATAGAAAATCGCAGACCTTGCCCAGCTTCGATCAACGGAAGCGCCAGATCGACGACCCTTAACGCCGCGCGAACTCCCGCTGAGTCTCCATCAAGCGCAATAATCGGCTCAGGGTGAATGCGCCACATCAGTCGCAGTTGTTCTGCCGTAATTGCAGTTCCTAGGGGGGCTACAGTTGATTTAAAACCAGCTTCGCTGAGGGCAATCACATCCATATATCCTTCGGCTACAACCAAAGGATAGCCCTTGCCGGCGGCTTCCCGAGCATGGCCAATATTATAAAGGCTACGGCCCTTATCAAACAGTGGCGTTTCGGGAGAATTTAGATATTTTGCCCGTGCATTAGGATCAAGTGAGCGGCCGCCAAGCCCAATACAGCGGCCGCGGGCATCACGTATGGGGAAGATGATACGTCCACGAAACCGATCAAAGGGCGCACCGCCGCCGTCAGGTAGGGCGCAAAGCCCAGCCTCAACGATCAGGTCAGCACTTAACCCCTTGGCTGTCAGAGCGGAAAACAGCGCTTGGCGCTTATCAGGCCCCAACCCTATGTCCCAGCGGCTAAGAGCATCAGGGCCCAAGCCTCGCTCAGCAAGATAAGTGCGTGCCACTTGTCCGCTATGCGTTGCTAGTTGTAGGCGGTAAAATTTCACCGCCTCTTCCATCACATCAGCCAATGATTTGCGCGCCTGGTCTTTTTGAGCGGCCATCGAGTCGCGGGCTGGCATGGTCAGGCCAACTTCGTGGGCCAAAAGTTCGACAGCTTCCATAAAGCCTATATTCTCGGTTTCACGTAGAAAGCTTAGGGCATCACCTTTGGCATGGCAGCCGAAGCAATAGTAAAAGCCTTTGCGGTCATCAACATGGAACGAGGCGGATTTTTCTTGGTGAAAGGGGCACGGAGCCCACATATCACCCTTACTCAAATTGGACTTGCGTTGATCCCACACGACTTTGCGTGCCACAACGCTGGAAAGCGAGACACGGTTGCGCAGGTCATCAAGGAATCCAACCGGCAGGCTCATAAGTCTTATATCGGCCTTTGTAGGCCGTTGCGCAAGCACTCCCGGCAAGTTTGACCAGAGACCACAGAAGAGGCGAAGCACGTGATGTGATCGTGCGGTAGTGCCAGCCATGACGTTGTTAATTGCATTAAATGCCGGTTTAGAGGCTGTCTTAGGTTTTGTGGTGGGTGTGTCTGACCATGGCTGGAGATGGGCTGTGAATGGGGGGTTATTTAGACGCTGGATCGCCGTCAAACGCCGCGTATCAATGCAGTGCGATTTTCAGGTCACTGACAAAGCCAGAGAAATTTGGCGCAGCGGTTGGGCTGGAAAAAATTTGCATAACCTCTGCTAACACTGGTCTGATTTGCTGAGAAAAAACTGGCGGCTGATTGATGAGTTAAGCAAGACGGGAAAATAAACAAATTTACTGATATTAAACTTTTAGGTTTAATTGAGTGAGATATCACAAGAAGCCATTGTGTGAGCTAATATATGTTTTGGAAAAAAAGAGAGCCACAAAAGGTAGAGCCTCAGCTGAACTTTTTGGCTGATGAAGAAGTTGGACAAAATAAACTTAAACAGACTGCTGAAAAATTATCTAAATCATTATCCAAATATGCAGAAGTTGCGTATAGGTGAGAAGTCAGAAATCCCAACGTAAAAATACTAGTTGCTGAGAAAAAAGTGGTTAAAGCCCGCACGTTTATTGGAGAAAGCTGGCTAACTTTTGCCTTAGGCAGATTTATTCCCGAACCCATCAGACATTGGTCATCGTGGATCCAAAGGGAAGATTTCCAACAATATTTAGGGTTGAATGGTGAGGAAATATCTGCAAGCCGAATAGTTAATGCAGACAAAAAATGATAATATTACGTTCAGATTTAATAGCAAAATTTAAAAAATATAACTTATGCAAGAAAGAGCATTTAGAGAAATAGCCCTTACAGTTGACGATGAGTTTGCGGCTAAATTTGAGCTGTTTTATAATGATAATCATGACTGCAGATTTTGGATTTTTCAGATGCCCTTGGTTTTAAAATTGATGAATGGGTCAAGAATATTTTGGATATTTCGTTCAAATTCAAGCAGATCAAAAGAGAAAACTGAATAAAGATTACTATGAGATATTACAAAGCAGTGCAGATAGCATTGATCTTAATGGCGGACAGGAAAGTTTAAATCAAAAAACACACTCAGCCCCAGCCTGTGAACCAAACATCAACATCGTTGCTATGAGTGCGGTGCGCATGGCGGGTTAGCTTTCAAAAGTTAATGACAAAAGTTTGATTACATATCCATAAAGCAACGGATGCATTGAATATGCAACGGATACGCCCAATTGCTGCGGATCGAATTCATTGAACCCATTATAGGCGATATATATCCAAGCAAATAATAAACCCAACCAACCAAAATATACGGCGCCATCCCCAATTTTAGTCGCAAGCTTTTTTTTGTTGTTTACTAACAGCATATAACTGAAAATTCCAGAAAGAATGAGTAAAGCAGCCTCCAGATGAAAATAAGCTTTTACATCTAGTGGTAATATTGTCCCAAAAATAGTTATTATAGCAAGCAATGCTCCCAGCGATCTTTTCACGTTTGGCAAATCAAAATCCTTTTTAGATGAACGGCCCACTTAAACTTTAAAGAGCTTTGTCGTACACCTTGAAAAGTTCACGTCAAATAGTCAAAACTTAAAGCGCAAATTACATCTTGCAAAGCTACACCTGGGGAAGACTCCATAGAAAATGCGGGGCCTGAGGAGTGTGTTTTCAGGGTTTTAACGCAATTGCGACGACTTACGGGGATAGACGACACAGAGCTGGCTTATTTTGGAGGCAGGTTTCATGCATTTTGCCGTGGCTATAAATTTAGCTGTGTTACAGTGATGAAGTGATGCCGTTTTACAGGTATTTATTCCAGATGCTTTCACGATTACGTGGGCACCGCACTGCGAGAGGATGATTTATTTTGTTGTTCGATCAGACTTTGTCTGACATGAAAAAGGCATTGAATATGGCGAATCTGGCGATAGGAGACTGTTTGCTATGGTGCATCTTCCAGGGAATATTGACGCAACGGTGATGTTGTTGTCGGACCAGAATTATGTCTGCAGTAGGGATTTAGCCACGGTTCTTTACCTGTGCCTTAGCCTTGATAAGCCGCTGTTTCTTGAAGGTGAAGCAGGTGTGGGAAAAACAGAAATTGCAAAAGCGGTGGCCGCGGCACTGGGGCGGCGGCTGATCCGTTTGCAGTGCTACGAGGGGCTGGATGTTGCGGCGGCGATTTATGAGTGGAATTTTTCCGCTCAAATGATCGCCATTCGCACGGCTGAGGCCACTGGTGTGATGCAGCGAGCGGCGTTGCAAAAGGAATTATTTTCGGAAGAGTTTCTCATTCGGCGCCCATTGCTGCAGGCGCTGCAGTCTTATGAAGAGGGACCACCAGTGTTTTTGATAGACGAGATTGATCGCGCCGATGAGCCGTTCGAGGCGTTTCTTCTCGAGGCGCTATCCGAGTTTCAGGTCACGATCCCCGAATTGGGCCCGATCAAAGCCGAGACCCCACCGATCGTTATTTTGACGTCGAACCGCACCCGTGAGGTCCATGATGCGCTCAAGCGGCGCTGTTTGTATCACTGGGTTGCCTATCCCGATTTCGACCGCGAAATGGAGATTTTACGCGCGCGGCTACCAAATTGCCCGGCGGTGCTCTCGGCTGAGATAGTAGCGTTTGTGCAGAGGTTGCGGGGCGAAGACCTGTTCAAAAACCCTGGCGTGGCTGAGACTGTAGATTGGGCGCGCTGTCTCATTGCGCTTGACGCAGTGTCGCTGTCGCCGGAAATGGTGTCTGACACATTAGGTGCTGTGCTGAAATATCAAGACGATATTGCAAAAATTGCAGGGTCTGAGACGGCGCGAATTCTCGATCAGGCACGTATCGATCTGGCTAAGAACCAGTGACGGGATGACCGAATGACTGTGGCGTCAAGGGCAACACATGGGCGGCTGGTGGACAATATTGCTCACTTTGCGCATGCGCTGCGTCGCGCCGGCATTCCAGTGGCACCGTCCCAGATCACCACCGCGCTCGAGGCGGTCCAACAGACGGGGTTCAGCAGAAGACAAGATTTTTATGTCACGCTACGGGCAGCATTGATCAGCCGTGCCGAGCATCTGGAACTCTATCATCAGGCGTTTTATTTTTTCTGGCGCGATCCGGAGTATCTGGATCGGATGATGAGGATGATGCTGCCGCTGGTGCAGCGGCTTGAGACTGCAGACCGGCAAAAGCCAAAGCCGGCTGAAAGACGGGCTGCCGAAGCCTTAGGGGACGGGTCCAATAGCCCTGAGCTGCGCCATGAAAAAACCGAGCTCGAGATCAATTCGCAATTTACCTCGTCGCAGGACGAGGTGTTGCGCACAATGGATTTTGAACAGATGAGCTTGTCAGAATCAGAAGCTGCAAAACGTGCGATTCAGCGACTCCGCCTGCCAGTAGAGGCGCTGAAAACCCGTCGTTTTGTAAGCGCGGCCATCGGTCGTAAGCCAGATGTCCGTGAGGTGCTGCGGCGCGCGGTTAAAAAAGCTGGTGAATTGGACCGCCTTGTGATGAAAGCGCCTCGCCGCCGGCCGCCAAATCTGATTGCGCTATGTGATATCTCTGGATCCATGTCGAGTTATGGGCGGATGATGATGCATTTCCTGCACGCGCTGGTTTGGGCCCAAAACAGCGGCTGGGGCAGAGTGCACGGTTTTACTTTTGGCACACAGCTGACCAACATCAGCCGTGCGCTGCATCTCAAAGATGTTGATCATGCGCTGCAAGTCGTGGGGCGCAAGGCCCCTGACTGGCAGGGTGGCACCCAGATTTCCACATCGCTGCGAAGTTTTAACCGCGACTGGTCGCGCCGCGTTCTGGGGCAGGGGGCGGTGGTGCTTTTGATAACCGACGGGTTGGAGCGTGGGGACACTGAGTTGCTAAAAGTGGAGGTCGAACGGCTGGCGCTGAGCTCTCGCAAATTGATCTGGCTCAACCCATTGTTGCGCTGGGAAGGTTTTGCGCCAAAGGCTGCTGGAATGCGCGCAATTTTGCCCTTTGTCGACAGTTTCCATTCCTGCCACTCGGTCAAATCGTTGTCGGATTTGAGTTATGTACTCAGCACACAGGGGGATAAATCGAAGTTTCGTGTCCCTTCTGACGTCTGCTGAAGGTTGAAACATCTGGTCCACTATGTGCATTCGATCAGAAGCTGTGCGGAAGAGTGGATCAATTAGAACTTTCAGATTTTGGTCTTAATCAGTGAGTTTGGCGCCATGGTGACACATAAAATCATGATAAAAACTTGTTAAAATTGTATTTATCTAATTTTTGTATATAATATATTACTAACTGTATATAAGATATAATCTACCACAGACTGGTAAATTAGTAGCACCTTTTTAGGTAGTGAGGAAAAACTATAAGAATGCACCTGCATTTTAAGAGATTTATGACGATAAGTCTTCAACGAATATTTCGGTTTGCTTGTCGTCGGATCTCGCGATGTTAGGCAAGTGTTTTAGGACCGTTGTCAATGTTGCCGTATCAGCGTTGCGCCGCAATCTATCAAAGGCGATGCTTGAGGATTGCGCAGAGAAAATATTTCAAATCGTGCCGGGTCGAAATTCTTTCATCCCACTTTGCATGCTCGAAGCGCATTTCAAAACACACCGGATATTCAGCTTGCAGTTAGGTCTGTGGCCTAATAAAGCACTCGGCAGCATTGCAGAAAAACAATGAAAAGTCACGAAAAATTCATGGCTTGTCGGCAGTTTGAATAGGTTTGAAGGGCAGACCAACGTCTTCGGTAAAAAAAACTGGGAGAGAGAAATGACAAAAATAACATTAAAGGTGAATGGCAAAACGGTGAGTGGTGATATCCCTGACGAGACTTTGCTGTCGGCATTTCTGCGAGAAAACTTGCGTTTGACAGGGACGCACATAGGCTGTGACACCAGCCAATGTGGAGCCTGTGTGGTGCATGTGGACGGTAAGTCGGTGAAAAGCTGCTCGACGTTGGCGGCCTCGCTTGAGGGCGCAGAGGTCACCACGATTGAGGGCTTGGCGAACGGCGGGCTGCATCCGATGCAAGTGGCGTTCAACGACAACCATGGTTTGCAATGCGGGTTTTGCACCCCGGGCATGATCATGACTGGGGTCGATATGGTGAACCGCTATAAAAAGCAGGGCACTGAACTGACTTCCGAGGCGATCAGGGCGGAGCTGCAGGGCAATATTTGCCGCTGCACGGGGTATCATAATATTGTCAAATCGATCGAAGATGCTGCGGCAAAAATGTTATCGAAATAGGGAGCTGATGAAATGGGTACAGGTATTGGAGACGCGGTTAGGCGCAAGGAAGACAAGCGGTTTACTACTGGAAAAGGTAGGTATACAGACGATGTTCGCAACGATAATCAGGCCTATGCAGCCTTTGTGCGTAGCCCGCATGCCCATGCACGGGTAACAGGCATAGATGGCAGTGCGGCGTTGGCAATGGGCGGTGTCATCGATGTTTTGAATGGCGAACAACTGACGGGCGATGGTATTGGCAACATTATTTGCGGCTGGGCTATCACCTCGAAAGACGGTAGCCCGATGAACATGGGCGCTTGGTCGGCCCTGGCGACCGAAAAAGTGCGTTATGTTGGGGATGCAGTTGCGGTGGTGATCGCCGAGACGCAGGCGCTGGCACGCATTGCTGCCGAAGCTGTCGAGATCAGTTATGCGGTGCTGCCGGTGGCGGCCAATATCGCCGCGACAATGGCGGATGGAGCGCCAGACATCCATGATAATGCTCCGGGAAACCTTATTTATGAGTGGGAACTTGGCGATGAGGGGGCAACCGATGCGGGCCTTGCAGGTGCGGCGCATGTGACCACTTTGGATGTCATCAACAACCGGCTGTCGCCGAACCCGATGGAACCGCGTTCAGCGGTGGCTACCTATGACGACAGCGAAGAGCATTATACGCTATACACCACCAGCCAGAACCCGCATGTTGCGCGCTTAGTCTTGTCAGCGTTCTGCAACGTTGCACCCGAGCATAAACTGCGGGTTATCGCGCCCGATGTCGGTGGTGGTTTTGGATCGAAAATCTATATCTACCCCGAAGAGATCACCTGTCTCTGGGCGTCGATGAAAACTAATCGCTCGGTCAAGTGGACGTCGGATCGTAGTGAGGCATTCCTCACCGATGCGCATGCTCGCGATCATGTCACCACGGCAAAGATGGGTTTTGACAGAAGTGGCAAGGTTGTTGGCTTCAAGATCGACACACTGGCTAATCTTGGCGCCTATATGTCTCTGTTCTCCAGCTCGATCCCGACCTTTCTCTATGCGCCGCTGCTCTCTGGGCAGTATAATATCGCCAACATTCACTGCAATGTGCGCGCCTATTATAGCAATACGGTGCCGGTGGATGCTTATCGCGGTGCAGGGCGGCCGGAAGCCACCTATCTGGTAGAGCGGATGATGGAGACAGCCGCGCGGGAAATGGGGATGGATCCAGCAGAATTGCGCCGCCGTAATTTCATCCAAAGCTTCCCGCACAAGACCCCGTTGTTGATGGAATATGATGCGGGCGATTTTCCGACCATCCTTAAGATGGCGGAAAGTACGGCAGATGTTGCGGGCTTTGCGGCGCGCAGAGCCGAGGCGGCGTCGCGGGGTAAGTTGCGTGGGATCGGCTATTCTACCTTTATCGAGGCCTGCGGCATCGCGCCGTCGAAAGCGGCGGGAGCAGATGGATGGTGTATTGGCCTGTGGGAGTCTGCAGAAGTGCGGGTGAACCCAGCTGGCTCTATCGAAATTCTCACCGGCAGCCACAGCCATGGGCAGGGCCATGAAACAACCTTTGCACAGATTGTTTCGGATCGTTTTGATCTGCCGATTGAAAACGTCTCGATCGTGCATGGCGACACCGACAAGGTACAGTTCGGCATGGGGACCTATGGCTCGCGCTCAGGTCCGGTTGGGATGACAGCTGTGGTCAAGGCGATGGATAAGGTTGAGGCCAAGGTCAAAAAGATTGCGGCCCATGCTTTGGAAGCTTCGGAGGATGACATCATCATTGAAGGTGGCGAAGTTAAAGTCACCGGCACTGATAAGTCGATGGCTTGGCACGAGGTGGGGCTAGCGGCCTATACCGCGCATAATCTGCCTGATGGCATGGAGCCGGGTCTGAAAGAGACGGCATTCTTTGACCCAATCAATTTTTCATTCCCGTCTGGAGCGTTCATCTGTGAGGTCGAAGTTGATCCCGATACCGGTCATACGCAGATCGTACAATTCACGTCGGTTGATGATTTTGGGACCATCATCAATCCGATGATCGTCGAGGGTCAGGTCCATGGCGGTGTGGCCCAAGGAATTGGTCAGGCGATGCTAGAGCATATGATTTATGATGAGGCCGGCCAACCTTTGACTGGATCTTATATGGATTACACCATGCCACGAGCTGCCGATGTACCGTTTTACGACGTCAGCCACCATTCAACTCCAAGCCCAAATAATCCGCTTGGCATTAAAGGCTGTGGCGAGGCGGGGGCCATCGGCGCGCCGCCGGCGGTTATCAATGCGATTACGGATGCTATCGGTAGTAACAATCTTGAGATGCCGGCTACGCCTCAGGCGGTCTGGCGAGCGATTCAAGCCAAATTAGCGCCATTGGCGGCAGAATAGGGAGGACGACCATATGTATCCTACAAAATACCATAAACCTGCCTCGATAGCAGAGGCTGTTGCGGCGCTGTCTGGAGGTGAGGACGCCATGGTTTTGGCCGGTGGCCAAACCCTTATAGGGACCATGAAAAACCATCTTGCTGCGCCGAGTGACCTGGTGGATATCCGCCAGATTGATGGTTTTTCAGGGGTGAGTGCCGAGGGTGATATCCTGCATATCGGCGCGGCCACCACCCATGCCGAGGTGGCATTAAGTGGCGATGTTAAACGGCTTTGTCCGGCGCTTGGGGCGCTGGCGGGTGGAATCGGAGATCCGGCGGTGCGCCATATGGGCACCATCGGGGGGTCGATCGCCAACAATGATCCGGCGGCAGATTATCCTGCCGGGCTTTTAGCGCTGGGTGCCACGATTGTGACCAATACGCGCGAACTTTCGGCGGACGAATTTTTCCAAGGTATGTTTACTACCGCACTGGAGGACGGTGAGATTATCACTGCGGTTAAAGTCTCGGCGCCTTCAAAGGCGGCCTATGTCAAATTTCCGCAACCTGCTTCGCTGTACGCGATGGTTGGCGTTTTTGTTGCCGATGGTGTGGCTGGGATACGTGTGGCCGTAACCGGTGCTGGTGAAGATGGTGTGTTCCGCCATGCCGGGATGGAGACAGCCTTGAGCGCTGATTGGGCTTCGGGCGCATTGGACGCGGTCAAAGTTGGGTCTGACGGCTTGTTGTCTGATCTGCACTGTGCGGCCGACTATCGTGCCAGCCTGATCAAAACCATAGCCAAACGCGCGGTTGCTGCCGCTTAATCTTTACGGGATCACTATCTCTGCCATACTCGCTCCGAGTACAACCGGGGTGGTGTTGTCGTTGCAAGGGTCTGCATTGATTTTTATGTCGTCTCGCGATGAGCTATACCTTGCAATGGCGGCGCCTCATCGGGGCCCTCTCACTCGCCAATGTTGAACGAGATATCTGGCAGGAGGCCAATTTTTGCCAGTTCAGGAAACGGGTCAGTCTTATGAGGGATCACGCTCGGTGCGACCTGTCTGACCCGAATTATGCTGGCTAAGAGTACTTAAAACCCAGAAATTGGACAGAAAAGCACGCCAAATTACCCGTATTAAACCCTAAAAACTGCAGATATCTGATTTTTCTTAAAGTAACTTCTGACACGATACAGTCTGAATGGAAAGGGAATCTCATGCTGAAATATCATCTTAATAGTATAATGTATATTGAATACAGTTGACTTAAGGTCAGTGCTGTGCTTCTTGATGTTTATAGATAACGGCTAAATGTGCTTAAATTTAATCACCGTGTAATGAAGCTCTATCAAAAGACCTAAAATCGATCTTTATTAGGTTCTTCACTATTAGGTTTTGGT
>JASDRS010000027.1:0-40607 GCA_041441915.1 Paracoccaceae bacterium
ACTATGATTTTCAGTAGTCACACGTTTGTGCAACATTCTGTGTAACTGTAAGAGAGATTTTCAACTAAATCAATCGATTAAATTTTATGTGAAAGTTTTGTGTAACTAATTAATATATTAAAATCAATAACTTAGTTATTATTATCTATTCCCACTCAATCGTTCCTGGTGGTTTAGATGTAATATCATAAGTGCAGCGGTTGATTCCTTGAACTTCATTAATAATTCGGGTTGCAGTTTCGCCCAAAAATTCGTGTGAAAACGGATAATAATCTGCAGTCATCCCATCAACCGAGGTCACAGCCCGTAAAGCGCAGGCATAATCATAAGTGCGCCCATCGCCCATAACACCTACAGCTTTTACTGGTAGAAGAACGACAAAGGCTTGCCATATATTATCATAAAGTCCGTGCTTGCGGATTTGATCTATAAACACGCCGTCTGCCTTTCGCAGAATAGACAGTTTTTCACGCGTTATCTCGCCAGGGCAACGAATGGCTAGGCCTGGCCCTGGGAAAGGGTGACGGCCAATAAAGCTTTCCGGCAGGCCAAGTTCTCGGCCCAAGGCCCGCACTTCGTCTTTAAATAATTCTCGAAGCGGTTCAACCAGGTTCATGTCCATTTTTTCCGGTAAACCGCCCACGTTATGATGGGATTTGATGGTTACCGAAGGCCCGCCTGAAAATGATACAGATTCTATAACATCTGGGTACAGCGTTCCTTGGCCCAAAAACTTAGCTCCGCCTATACATTTAGCATGTTTTTCAAATACTTCAATAAAAAGTCGCCCAATAGTTTTACGTTTAACCTCGGGGTCTGATACCTTTTTCAGTGCGTCGAGGAAAAGGTTAGACTCTTCAGCAAAGATAAGAGGGATATTATAAGTTTCGCGAAACATTTTTAAAACCTGATCTGCTTCGCCTTCGCGCAACAACCCTGTGTCAACAAAAACGCAGGTGAGCTGATCTCCGATAGCTTCGTGGATGAGCACCGCTGCAACAGAACTATCAACACCACCAGAAAGCCCGCATATTACCTTTTCACCACCAACTTGCGCTCGTATTTTTGCAGTGGCTTGGTCGCGATAGGCGTCCATCGTCCAATCGCATTTAAATCCTGCTAATTTAACGAAATTTTTATAAAGAACGGCCCCCTTCGGAGTATGATGCACTTCAGGATGGAACTGTACGGCATAAAAGCGGCGCGCTTCGTCGGCCACAATGGCAAAGGGCGCATTAGTGGAGGTGCCACAAACCTGAAAGCCCGGTGCAATTTTACTTACATGGTCGCCGTGCGACATCCAGACTTGCTCTTGGCCATCATCGAACCAGCCATCAAGTAGTTCAGTCTTATGAAAGCAGTTCGCAACAAAGGCGCGGCCAAATTCTGCTGTTCCATACCCACGTTCGACCTGCCCACCTAAACAATACATCATCACCTGTTGGCCATAACAAATGCCTAAAATAGGCACTCCCAAATCAAAAATGTGGACAGGGGGCATTGGTGCCCCTTCGAGAAAAACAGATGCTGGTCCTCCAGATAAAATCACCGCTTTGGGCGCAAAAGCGTCTAAAAACGCATCGGTCACTTTTTGAAACGGGTGAATTTCGCAATAAACATTCAGCTCGCGCAGGCGGCGCGCTATCAGCTGAGTGACTTGAGATCCAAAATCGATGATGAGCAGGCGGTCATGATAGGTCATTGGGCAGGATTACGAACTCAGTCCAACTTTCGCAAGGGTTGGTTTGTTTTTGCCAAGAATTTTAATTGAATTTTCTTTTTCGCTGAGTGCAAATTGCGCCTAAACCCTAATATATGTCGTTTTTGTTGTTCAAAAGCCGCAATGGTGTTTTACTAATTTAAAAAAAGGGATAAATTTAGAAGCTCACACAAAACTAGTCTTTCGTCGCGCTAAATTATTTTGCAACAATTTTTTTTCATACAGGAGAGCGCCATGAAGGAAGTCACATCAAACCGTCCTACCCGTGGTGGCGGTGGTGCAGCACGGCGTGCCGAACGCTTATCCATCAATTTTGATGTGGCGGGCACCATAGTGCGCAATATCCCTAATTTTGAGATTCTGAACGAAGAAGCCTTGCAAATTATTGAATTCAATGCCGAGACCGTTTTGGAGGAAATTGGCGTTAATTTTTTGGAGAACCCTGGAGCGCTAGAACTTTGGCGTCAAGCAGGGGCTGATGTGCGTGGCGAGCGGGTGCATATTCCCCGCGGTCTGGCACGTAAACTTTGTTCTACTGCCCCTAGTCATTTTACACAATACGCCCGAAATCCTTCTAAAAATGTCCAAATTGGTGGACGAAATTTAGTAATTGCCCCTGTTTATGGTCCCCCCTTTGTGCGCGATCTTGAGGGTGGGCGCCGCTATGCAACGATTGCTGATTTTTCAAACTTTGTAAAATTGGGTTATATGTCGAAATGGGTACAGCATTCAGGCGGCACTTTATGCGAACCGACCGATGTGCCTGTGAACAAGCGACATCTTGATATGCTCTTGGCCCATATGACACTATCGGACAAACCTTATATGGGTTCAGTCACTGAACCTTCACGCGCCAAAGATTCAGTTGAAATGTCAAAAATTCTATTTGGGGCTGATTTTGTTGATCAAAATGTAGTGATGACAAGCTTAATCAACATCAATTCGCCGCTCACATTCGACAGCACCATGATGGGAGCGCTGGAAGTCTACGCGCGTTCTGGTCAGGCGGCTATCATTTCGCCCTTCATTGTGGGAGGCGCCATGGCCCCAGTAACTGTTGCTGGCACTCTTACTCAAGTTCTGGCCGAGGTTTTAGCCGGCGTGGCATATAGCCAATTGCTGCGTGCTGGGGCTCCAATTATTTTTGGAGCTTTTGTGACCTCAATAGACATGAACTCGGGCGCACCTACCTTTGGTACGCCCGAAGCATCTCATATCACATATGGAGCGGGCCAATTGGCGCGCAGGCTCAAATTACCTTACCGTTCGGGTGGGGCGTTTTGCGGGTCAAAATTGCCAGACGCGCAAGCAGCTTATGAAACTGCAAATAGTTTAAATATGGCGCTTTTGTCTGGGGTCAACTTTATGTTGCACGGCTGCGGTTGGCTTGAGGGGGGACTTGTATCATCCTACGAAAAATTTGTGATGGATGCTGATCAATTGGGTACATTGCACCACTTTGCCAAGGGCATCATCATGGATGAAAACGCTCAAGGCATGGAGGCTATTAAAGAGGTCGGCCCCGGAGGACATTACTTAGGCTGTGATCATACCCAGGCCAATTTCAAAACTGCTTTTTGGCGTTCGGATTTGTTTGATTTTAAACCATTTGAAACTTGGGATGAAGAAGGTGCGCGCGACACGAAGACTTTGGCCAATCTGCGGGTGAAAAAGATGCTAGGTGACTATCAGGCCCCAGCACTTGATGAAGGCTTAAAAGATGCGCTTAATGATTATGTGGATCGAAAAAAGGCATCAGAGCCCGACGCTTTTTATTAATTTATCTTACATAATTTAACCAGTCCAAGGGGCCCACAAAAACTTCGTTTTTTTATATCGAACATCAAGCAAGTTAAAAAGGCTTTAGACGCTTGGATTCCATATATATTAAAGCCATTGAAGTTTTAGAAAAAAATTAGAATGACTGGATTTACAAGGTCCTACTTGCGGGCTGTTTCGTCCTTTTTTTAAGTCAAATTAAATGCTCGGAAATACATTATAGCAGTAACAAACCACTATTCCAAATTACGCTACAGCATCTGCATACGCATTATTTGGGACACTATGTAATACTGCCCACTTATAAGTAAGCGCCATGGCTTGGTTGCCTTTGGCGAGAATTTGTCCTATTTTAGAATAAATTTGCTACCTTAGGAGTACTCCATTGCGCGATCTGAGACTGCCAGAGCAACGCCATCCTGAAAAAAGTCATAAAGCTGATAATCCACAGCAAAAAAAACCAGACTGGATCAGGGTGAAAGCCCCAACCTCAGTAGGTTATATCAAAACGCGCGACATCATCCGAAGCCAAAATCTTTTGACCGTATGCGAAGAGGCGGGCTGCCCCAATGTGGGTGAGTGCTGGTCGCAAGGCCATGCTACGATGATGATCATGGGTGATATATGTACACGTGGCTGCACCTTTTGCAATGTTGCCACGGGAAAACCCAAACTGCTAGATGAATTTGAACCAGGCCGCGTAGCCAATGCGGTAGCTCAATTGGGGCTTAATCATGTGGTTATCACCTCGGTCGACCGCGACGATTTGGAAGATGGAGGGGCTAAACATTTTGCGCAAACAATTCGCGCTTTGCGTAAACGCGCGCCCGATACCACTATTGAAATTCTAACGCCAGACTTCCTTAAATGCCCGAGCTCGGCGCTGGAAGTCGTGGTTGCAGCGGGGCCTGATGTGTTTAACCACAATCTGGAAACAGTGCCTCGCCTCTATCCCGAAGTGCGACCCGGCGCGCGCTATTTTAGCAGTTTACGGCTCTTACAGCGTGTGAAAGAGCTAGATCCTCAGGTATTTACTAAATCTGGCATCATGGTTGGCTTGGGAGAAGACCGCCAATCAGTGGGTCAAGTCATGGATGATATGCGCGCCGCTGATGTGGATTTTTTGACGATAGGGCAATATTTGCAGCCCACCCCCAAACATCACCGTGTTGACCGTTTCGTGACGCCTGAGGAGTTTAAAGCCTATGAAACTGCCGCCTATGGCAAAGGATTTCTGATGGTTTCTGCCACTCCACTCACACGATCGAGTTATCATGCAGGCGATGATTTTGCGCGCTTGCGCGAAGCACGGTTGGAAAAATTGGGGGCAGGCGCTTAATAGGCGGCGACACGCCCTTTACCTTTAAAAACTTAAACGGTCCGCCAAGCTGTTAAAAAAATAGGTTTTAGACGATGGCAAAATTAAAAATCAACACCAGTATAATGAGCATTCCTACTTTTTTGACTGTTAACGGCTTTTTCTGGTAATTATCCCAATAGGCGTCTTTTGCTTCCTTATTCGTAATGATTCTCACTCTTCAACAAAACGAACCTTTCCAATGAACGGCAAATTACGGTTGCGCTGCGCGTAATCAATCCCATAGCCGACAACAAATTCATCAGAAATTTCAAAACCAATCCAATCAGCGGCAATATCAACTTCACGACGTGAAGGCTTATCAAGCAGGGCGCAAACCGCGATGCGAGCTGGTTGGCGGGCCTTTAACAGCTGCAGAACATGGCTTAATGTAAATCCCGTATCAACTATATCCTCAACTACTAAGACATCACGCCCCGCAATCTCTCCACGTAAATCCTTCAAAATGCGCACTTCACGGCTTGAGCTCATCGTATCGCCATAGCTTGAAGCCTCTAAAAAATCAACTTCAACTGGAAGATCGAGTTCGCGTACCAAATCTGCAATAAAAATAAAAGATCCGCGCAAGAGCCCCACCACAATAAGTTTATCCGTGCCCTCAAAATGACATGTGATCTCGCGCGCCAGAGCCTCAACCCGGGCGGCAATCGCTTTTGGGGAAATTATTTGATCAATATTATAAGCAGGGTTAGGCATAAGGGTCTCTTGATTGTTATAATCAATTTAGACATTGATGCCACGAAAGCTTCTCAATGGAAAGTCATCATGCCAAGCCACTCGGAAACGCGTCTTTTGCCCTATAGAGCGGTGCAAATGTATGAATTAGTAGCGGATGTGGCCTCTTATCCACGTTTTTTACCTTGGACGGCGGCCGCGCGGATCCGATCGATCACGCCGCGTAAAGACGGCGCAAACGTGATGGAAGCAGATTTAGTAATTTCTTTTAAAGTTTTTCGCGAAAGATTCGGCTCGCGCGTGATTCTGTGGCCAGATCAGCATAAAATAGACACCGACTATTTGGACGGCCCCTTTAAGTATTTAAAAAGTAGTTGGTCTTTTAGCGATACGCAACAAGGCTGCGCTGTGGATTTTATGGTAGATTTCGAATTTAAGAATGCATTTTTGCAGGGTCTAATAGGGCTTGTATTTTACGAAGCGATGCAGCGTGTGGTGCGCGCTTTTGAAAAGCGAGCAGCCAAACTTTATGGGTCAGATTAGCTCATAAAATTATAGGGACGTTCGCTGTGTGATAATAGGTCAAGGCCATTTTCTTCTTCTTCGACGCTCACACGCAGTGGAACAATGGCTTTGATGAGATCAATAAGCGCCACACTAACCCCAGCGCTCCAAGCCGCGACTATAGCAAAACTGCCAAGCTGAGTAGTAAAATTAGCATAACCAAAGACCGCTACCATGATGGTAGCAAAAATTCCGTCATCCACTAAAAAGCCACTGCCCCAGACCAAATGAGCCACAAGCGCATAGCAGATAAACATCCAAAGGCCAAAAAAATCATTACAAAAGTGAAGCTAATCCGTTCAACATAGGCTCCCACAATCAGGGCAGGGGTGATGATGGCAAAGGTGATTTGAAAGGCAAAAAATTAAACTTTTGGCAGGCTGCCTGTTAAACCATCTACGGTTAAGCCTGCCAAAAAAACTCTTTCAAGTTCAACAAAAAGGCACCTCTGCCTCTAAATGCAATACTTTAGCCTACGGCCAACCACAAAATACTCATAAGACAAGCGATTGCGAAACATTACATGACCACGCTAAGAACATTTCTGTGCACGCTCACGGCGTCCGTAAAACAGTGCCAAAGCCAGTAGCGTCATAAATAAAACTAAAGCCGTGGCTATAAGAATAAAGTCTGTGTCCGGACCGTTCATTAAATCACTTTTTTACATATTGTTCAGCCCTTATAGCTTTAAACTTTTTATAAAAGTGAAGAATGCGTTTTAAGTGCCCAAAATAGAAGCTGTCCATGAATTAATTAATATTTACGAAAAAAATTATAACTTTTACTATGAAATAAAACTAAATAATTCCAGATGCCAACATGCTTAATCCGTGATTTAGAGCCGCTTGGCGTACATTTTCGCGACCTAATGCACCAAACTCAACCGTTTCAACCCGCGTTTTACCTGCTACATAAAGACTAAAGCATACCCGACCCTCGGGTTTCTGCTCTGAACCTCCGGGACCAGCGATGCCTGTAACTGATAAACATAGATCCGCCTTGGTCAGATTTGCCACTCCAACTGCCATTTCAAGTGCTACCTGTTCTGAAACAGCGCCAAAGACATCGAGAGTTTCTTCTGAAATATTTAGGATATTTAATTTCATACGATTTGAATAAGTTACAACACCACCTTCAAGCACATCGGAACCACCTGCCACCGAGGTTAGGGTGGCCATCACCAAGCCGCCAGTGCAGCTTTCAGCAGTGGCTATTCGCCAGCCCTTTTGGCGAGTTGCTGCCAGGATACGGCCAGCCACGCTCACATTACGAGCCCATGAATCAATGCAGCACTTGCCATCACGGCCAGTCCCGCGAACAGTCCCGCCCACAGATCATCAAGCATAATGCCTGCTGGGTCGCCGCGTCTATCGGCGCGGCCCACAAGCCAAGGTTTCCAAATATCAAATAGGCGGAAAAATACAAAGGCCGCAATCCAAGCTGGATAGGCAACCTCCGCCCAATTTAAGATTCCTTTTGAATAAAAAGCGGCCGCAGGTAATAAAAGTGCAAGAAACTGGCCTGCGACTTCGTCAATAACAAATTCAGATGGGTCTTTATTTTGATGCCCCTTGACTGCCGAACTGCAGGACCAAAATCCCAAAATTGTGATCACAAAAAACGCAGCTAAAAATGCAAAAAATCCTAAATAGTAGTCAATTGCAACGCCCATTACTAGGCCCACAAGTGATCCCCAAGTGCCAGGCGCGGGGCGCATGTAGCCGACGCCAAACCATGTGGCAATCATCCTATTCATGTCTGTACTAAAAGGGCTGTCGCCTGCGCCGCGACACCTTCTTTGCGGCCAGTAAAGCCCAATCCTTCAGAGGTTGTGGCCTTAACCGACACCAGCCCAACATCGATGCCCATAATCGAGGCAAGGCGGGTACGCATCGCCAGTTGGTGGGGTGCTATTTTAGGTTCTTCACAAATAAGTGTCACGTCAACATTGCTGATTTCAAACTTTAAAAATTTGGCTTGATCTGCAGCATGACGTAAAAACTTGTCAGATGCTGACCCCTTCCATCGGGGGTCCGTGGGAGTAAAATGTGTGCCAATATCGCCCAAAGCTAGAGCTCCATAGAGCGCATCAGTCAGGGCATGCATCGCGACATCAGCATCAGAATGGCCTTTCAGTCCTTGATGAAAGGGAAGTTTAACACCACACAGCCATAGGTGATTTCCTTGACAAAAAGCATGTACATCATAGCCATTTCCTATGCGTATTTTCATGTAGATACTCCATTCAAAATGGTTAAAGCACGTACAAAATCTTCTTCAAAGGTGATTTTGATATTGTCATGAGATCCGTCAATAATCTTGACCTTTACTCCTGCCAAAAGCGCCACTTCAACATCGTCAACGGCTGATTTGCTAGCTCTTTTATATGCTCCAACAATAGTAGCGTAATCAAAAGCTTGTGGTGTTTGAGCGCTAAAAAGTTCGCTGCGGTTCTGAGTTGCCGTTACAAAACCATCTTTGCCGAGCCAAAGCGCATCCGTCACACTTACTGCAGGTGCGACGGCGGCGTGTATTTTAAGCGCGTCGCACAAACTTTTGATCAAGGTGGGCGTCACAAAAGGGCGCGCGCCATCATGAATCATAACATTTTTTACATCAAGAAGACGCAAAGCGTTTAATCCAGCGGCCACCGATCGGCTACGCGTGTCGCCACCTTTTGCTAGTAACAGATCAGTCCCTAATGCTTGCACTTGCTCCAGATCATCAAGATGATGTACCAAAACGAAAGGCCCCAAGTTTGGCACGGATCGAAAGGCTTTTAAACATCTGGCCAGAACTGAGCAATCGCCCAACATACGCCATTGTTTGGGCAAAGCCCCTTTGACACGTGTGCCCCGCCCTGCGGCTAAAATTATAACGGCTGTCTGCATTTTTTTCCCTTAACCCCTATTAAAAGAAATCAACTGCTATGACAATTACTACTATGCGCTCTACTTTTGCCTAAAAAACAGGCAACGTCTTTTTTTTAAGCTCTTTAAGCTAAATATAATTTTAAATTTAAATACTAAATGGCTAGAAGAGGCAATGAACACAAAACCCATTATTACAGATGCGATTCCGCTCGGTCTAAAAAATGCTGTTTTTTTAGCGCCTTTGGCAGGAATTACTGATTTGCCATTTCGCCGATTGGTGTCGAGATTTGGGGCAGGTTTAGTCGTGTCTGAAATGGTCGCTAGCCAAGAAGTTGTGCAAGCACGCCCTCTTGCCCGCGCGCGCGCCGAACTGGGATTTGGGCAAGAGGCTACCTCGGTCCAGTTGGCTGGGCGCGAAACCTATTGGATGGCTGAGGCCGCTCGCTACGTCGAAGCACATGGCGCGCAAATTATTGATATAAATATGGGTTGTCCTGCAAAAAAAGTAACTACTGGCTATTCAGGATCAGCCTTGATGAAAGATGTTGATCACGCTTTGCGCCTGATCGAAGCGGTGGTAGGGGCCGTAAAAGTACCTGTTACGCTAAAAACGCGTTTGGGTTGGGATAAAGCTTTGTTGAATGCGCCTTTGTTGGCCAAACGTGCGGCGGCTGCAGGCGTGCAAATGATCACCATACATGGCCGCACCCGCTGCCAATTTTATAAGGGCCAGGCCGATTGGGCCGCGATTGATGATGTTTCTGCTGCCGTTTCGGTGCCAGTGATTGTCAATGGCGATATTGTAAGCACGCTAACAGCGAGTGAAGCTATGACCCAATCGGGAGCGCATGGAGTGATGATAGGGCGTGGGGCGCAGGGAAAGCCGTGGCTTTTACGCTCAATAGCACACGAAATAGCTGGTAAAATAGCCCCAAAGGCACCAAGTGGTGCGGCCTTGGCTGAGATCGTAGCAGAACATTATGAGGATATGTTAAGCTTTTACGGGCCAGAATTAGGGCTCAAAATGGCGCGCAAACATTTGGGTTGGTATCTTGAGGTGGCAGATCTAGGCTCGCAACGTGGTGTCTTGCTGACATGCGACTATCCCAAACAGGTTCTAGCATTAATCCTGTCTATTTTTTCTGATCAAAGGGTGGCCACATGACCCAATCAACCCTTTATGAACCGGTTGGAGCGATTTGGGCTTCGATGCCGTCGCCTGGATTGTTGCTGACTTCAGATGGTACGATATTAGAAACCAATCCCGCAGCGGAAAGTTTTTTAAACCTTTCGGCGCGTAATTTGGCACAAAGTAAAGTCTTTGATCGCCTGTTTATTAATGCCGATATCGTCGATGCTTTGCAGCGAGCAACCCATAACCAGTCGCCTGTGTTCATTAATGATATTGAAATCACAACCAGCGAAATGCCGCCCGTGCAAGTTTCGGTGCAACTCGCACCCCTGTCAAACAGTGAAAAAATTGTCATGATGTTGATTCTACCGCGCGACAAGGTTGAACGACTTAGCCGCGCGGCCCAGTCAAAATCTGCAGCTAAATCGGCAATCGGCATGGCCGAAATGTTGGCGCACGAAATTAAAAACCCTTTGGCAGGCATATCGGGCGCAGCGCAACTATTGTCAATGGGGCTAAACAATGAAGACCGCAAACTGACCAATTTAATTGTGGAAGAAACACGTCGTATTGTGAAACTGTTAGAACAGGTCGAACGCTTTGGCGATCTGCGACAACCCCACCGCATAGCTGTGAATGTGCATGACGCGCTGGATCGTGCGCGCAAATCTGCACTTGTAGGTTTTGCCAAACATATGCGTATTGTCGAAGAATATGATCCATCACTGCCATTAACTTTTGCGGATAGCGACCAATTGATGCAGGTTTTTTTGAACCTAATCAAAAATGCTGCTGAAGCCGCTGGCCCGCAAGGGGGCACCATTCGTTTACGCAGTTATTTTGACATCTCATGGCGCTTTCTAAAAGGCGATGGAGGGGGTAACCCGTTGCCGTTGCAAATTGAAATTATCGACGATGGCCCTGGGCTCCCGGAACATATTGCCAATAATATTTTTGAACCGTTTGTGTCAGGGCGCGAAAATGGTGCGGGGCTTGGGCTTGCTTTAGTTTCAAAAATTATTACCGATCACCATGGCTGGATCACGGTTGAGGGCACCCCTGGCTGCACCATATTTCGTTTAGCCTTGCCTCTTGCATCGCTTGAAACCAGCGTAGAGCTCACTCATATCTGCAAATCAAAGGACATTTAAATGGACGGAACCGTTCTTATTGCCGACGATGATCGTACTATCCGCACCGTATTAACCCAAGCTCTGACCCGCGCAGGATGTAAGGTGCATGCTACTTCTAGCCTTGTAACGCTATTAAGATGGATAGAGGAGGGCAAGGGCGATCTAGTAATTTCAGACGTCATTATGCCAGACGGCAACGGACTTGAAACCCTTCCAAAGATCACAAAACTGCGTCCGGGCTTGCCTGTAATTGTCATCTCAGCGCAAAATACTGTCATGACAGCTATTCAAGCCGCAGAAGCGGATGCGTTCGATTATTTACCCAAGCCCTTTGACTTGCCTGATTTGATGAAACGATCGGCCCGCGCACTCAAAATTAAGCGCCGCCAGCCTTTAAAATTAAACGGTCAAAGTGATTATCAAGATGACTTGCCGTTAGTTGGGCGCGCCACTCAAATGCAGGACCTTTATCGTCTCGTGGCGCGCATAATGAACACGGATTTATCAATTTTAATCATAGGTGAATCTGGCACTGGTAAAACTTTGATTGCGCGGGCCATTCACGATTTTTCCGACAAAAGAAGCATGCCTTTTGTTGTGGCCGAAAGTGCAGATCTAATAAACGTGGATGGGCCATTTGCCCTACTGGAACGTAGCCGTGGTGGCACTTTAATTTTTGACGAAGTGGGCGATTATGATGACGAAGCACAAGCGCGCATAGTTCGGATGTTGGACATGCCAGGCAATAATGCACCACGTGTAATAGCGACTAGCCAAGTTGATTTGTCGCGTCGTATAGAAGTGGGCGGTTTTCGGCGTGATCTGTACTATCGTTTGGGGGGCGTAACAATTAAAGTTCCAGCTTTGCGTGAAAGGGTTGATGATATTTCTCTTTTGGCAGATCACTTTTTGGCAAAGGGAGAACGTGACACCGGAACCAGCCGCGTCCTAAGCACGGATGCGCGCGAATTTATACGTAACTATCGTTGGCCAGGAAATGTGCGCCAACTGGAAAATGTGCTACGATGCCTATTAGCTACCTGCTCCGAACCTGAAATTTCAAAAGCCGAAGTCGAAAAAACCTTTGGTCATAGCCCCGCAATGGAGCCACTGATTGGGGGCCACGAAAGTGAAAAGCTTCAAGCGTCGATCGCACGACATTTACGCCGATATTTTGATCTGCACGGCGAAGATTTACCCCCAGAGGGGATATATGATCGAATATTGCGCGAAGTGGAGACCCCACTGATCAGAATTTCTCTTGATTCGACGGCTGGAAATCAAGCAAAATGCGCGAAACTTCTGGGAATCAACCGAAACACTTTGCGAAAAAAAATAATAAACCTCGATATTAACGTGACACGGCGACGAAAAATGATGTAAAATAGCAACATATGCCGCCTTTTGCGGCAAATTTGTCGCATAGAGCGATCGAGTGGGGACGCCCACATATAAGGATCATGTTGTGGCACGTGCGCCAAACGGTAAAAGAATTATAAAATTAAAAGAACTATATCTGCGCAGGCAGGTCCAAACACTCATGACCCTGGGCTTAGTGTTTATGGGCCCCATCCTGGCGGCCTTTACTTTTCTGACGTTGAGCCCACTTAATCAAAATATCAATTCTGTGATGTTACGGCTGATTTTGTTAGCTGATTTAATTTATATTTTGTTGGTAGCTTCATTGGTGTTGCGGCGTGTTTTGAATACAATAGCTGAACGGCGCTCAAAATCAGCAGGATCACGACTGCATTTGCGTCTTTCAGGTGTTTTCGCGCTGTTGGCCCTGATGCCTACGATTTTAGTGGCTATATTTGCGGTCTTTACTGTCAATTTTGGACTAGAAGGCTGGTTTTCCGAACGGGTACGCAATGTTGTAGGAAGTTCGCTTGCCGCCGCACAAGCCTATGAGAGCGAACATCGCCACGACCTGACCGAAGACGCACTGTCTTTTGCATATTACGTAAACTCGGTTAAATCAAAAAATTTTTTAATGCCAGATGATCAACTGCGGCCAGCCTTAACCCAAGGCCAAGCCAACATTCAGCGCGGGCTAAAAGAGGCTTATCTAATTGATGGCGCAGGTATATTGCGGACAAGGGGTGAAAGATCATATTTGTTCGATTTTGAACAACCAAATGCAGATGATATTGCTCGCGCCAAGATTGGGGAAGTTGTTATCATTGAAGATTGGTCTAATAATGAATTTCGCGCGCTAATTAACCTAAAACCTTTCACAGATCGATATCTTTACGTGTCGCGCAGGGTTGATGGATCTATCCTAAGCTTGCTCGATAAAACAAAAAAAACAGCACGCCTTTATCGCCAACTCGAATCCGATCGCGGGAGACTTTTGTTTGAATTTGGTTTGCTCTATCTGGGCTTCGCTATCATTTTAATTTTAGCGGCAACCTGGCTTGGCCTGTGGTTTGCTGAGCGTCTGTCACGTCCAGTAGGTCGTCTGGCTGAGGCTGCAATGCAGGTGGGCGAGGGCAATTTGAATGTACGCGTTCCCGAAGGGGATGATGATGATGAAATAAGCATGCTTGGAAAGTTATTTAATAAAATGACGCGTGACCTTAAGGGACAACGTGATGCACTGATTGCTGGAAATTCACAAACTGAGCGACGTCGCAGGCTTTTTGACTCCGTTTTATCTTCAATCACAGCGGGTGTAGTGGGGCTTGATGCCATCGGAAAGGTGACCTTTGTCAACCGCGCGGCTTCACGATTGTTAGACTTTAAAGATGACGGTGCGTCGCCCTTTCTTAAACACGCTGTTCCAGAATTTTCGGGACTTTTTGAGCGGTTATGCCAAAGCCCAGACGCCGTGCAAGAAGAGCTGCGTCTAACCCGCAATGGGCGCATGGAAAATCTGTTGGTTCGGATGGCAGTTCGCCAATCCAGCTATGGCCAACTTGAAGGCTATGTGGTGGCTTTTGATGACGTAACCGATCTTGTTTCAGCTCAGCGCAGCGCTGCTTGGGGCGATGTGGCACGTCGTATCGCACATGAAATTAAAAACCCACTTACACCAATCCAACTGTCCGCAGAACGTATTAAGCGAAAATTTAGGTCCTTAGTCGGTGACCAGGCCGACAATTTAGATCAATATACAGATGTTATTATTAGACAAACAAATGACTTGCGCCGAATTGTTGATGAGTTTTCTAAGTTTGCGCGCATGCCAGAACCCGAACGTCGTATGGTCAATTTAGCCACAATTTTAAGAGATTCAGTGGTCTTGCAAGAGGTTGCAATGCCCGATATCACATTGTCTGTTAAAATTTCGACCAAAAAAGTTATGCTAAATCTTGACCCATCAATGATGTCACAGGCGCTAACAAATTTAATTAAGAACGCAGCAGAAGCAATAGAAACTTATATTGAAAAAAAATCTCCAGAAAATTTTTCACCTGAAATACGGGTTGTTCTTCAAAGTAAGGATGGTAGCGTGATTTTACAGATTATCGACAATGGAATTGGTCTGCCACCCGATCGTGGCCGACTGTTTGAACCTTACGTAACTACGCGCGCAAAGGGGACGGGGCTTGGCCTTCCAATTGTAAAAAAAATCATAGAAGAGCATGGGGGCAGTCTAACCCTACACGATGCGCCCATTTTTGCTGCGGCGAAAGCCAAGGGGCAGCTGCATTTTGGTGCCTTGGCTGAAATTCGGTTTGGCCAAACGCAGCGGGTACACGCATCAACACTTCCTTTGCCTAATATGCCGATAATTGAGCAGGTAACGGCATCGACAAAGCCCTCAAACGGCACAAAAACTCCCTTGGAGGCTAAATGAATAAAATCTTAATAGTCGATGATGAGCGCGATATCCGCGACTTGATTGGTGATATTTTAAAAGATGAAGGGTTTGAAGTGCAATTGGCCGCCAATGCTGATGAGTGTTTGGCGAAATTAAACGCAGTAGAACCTGATTTGATCATTCTAGACATCTGGCTGAAAGACAGCCGCATGGATGGAATCGATATTTTAAAAGCCGTGCGTCGTGACAATCCAGATGTGCCAGTGGTTATTATTTCAGGTCATGGTAATATTGAAATTGCGGTCGCTGCCATCAAACAGGGTGCCTACGATTTTATTGAAAAGCCTTTCAATACAGATCAGTTGATGGTGGTTGTCAGCCGCGCGATTGAAGCCAGCCGCTTGCGGCGTGAAAATACACAGCTTAGACGCAAAGATCAGCCCACAAGCCACTTCATAGGTCAATCTCCTACCTTTAAAGCGCTTCGCACACAGGTTGATAAAGTCACAAAATCTAATGGACGCGTATTGCTTTCGGGTGCCGCTGGCACCGGAAAGGAAGTTATTGCACACTACATTCATGCTAATTCAGCCCGTGCTCAGGGCCCCTTCGTCTCGATAGCTTGTGCTACAATTGCGCCAGATCAAATGGAGGAAGTACTTTTTGGTCGTGAAACCAAAGCTCGGGGTATCGAGCTTGGGCTTTTAGAACAGGCGCATAGCGGAGTTGTGTATTTTGATGAAGTGGCTGATATGCCACTTGGCACTCAATCAAAAATCCTGCGGGTACTGGTTGACCAACATTTTGTCCGAGCCGGCGGCACTGATCGGGTACGCGTAGATTTGCGCGTTCTATCTTCGACCAGCCGCGACTTAACTGCCGAAATTGCTGCGGGACGCTTTCGTCAAGAACTTTTTGATCGACTGAATGTAGTGCCTATTCAAGTACCAAGTCTGCAGGAGCGGCGAGATGACATTCCACTTTTAGCGGCCCATTTCATAGAAATATTTCATAAATCTCAAGGTTTTACTCTGCGTAACCTAACCGATGATGCAGCTGCGGTTTTACAGACCATGTCGTGGCCCGGAAATGTGCGCCAATTACGCAATTTGGTCGAACGGGTTTTAATTTTAAGCGATTCTCTAGGCCCAATCGATATCTCAGAGTTACCCATAGAAAGCAGCCGTGATCTAACTGATTCAAACCAAATTTTGACTACTTTAGTGTCCACTTTACCCTTGCGTGAGGCACGTGAATTTTTTGAAAAAGAATATCTGCTAGCGCAGATTAATCGTTTTGGCGGCAATATCAGCCGCACAGCACAGTTTGTGGGAATGGAGCGTTCGGCACTCCACCGTAAGTTGAAATCTCTTAGGGTTAATAATATTGCTAAACTGTAAGAGAAATTTGGCAGCTTTAACGAAAAATACAAAGGCTTAAGGTTGTGCTTGGGCTGTGTTACCAAGGGCCTTAGTTGAAGGCCGTACCTTTGGAGGTTCCTGATGAAAGTGATTATCTGTGGTGCAGGCCAGGTGGGGTGGCAAATAGCCCATCATCTTGCCAGCGAAAGCAATGACGTCACCATCGTCGATTTTGACCCCGCTCTAGTGCGCCGCGCCACAGACGCACTGGATGTGCGCGGGATAACCGGCTTTGCTAGCTACCCAGATATTTTAGCTAAAGCAGGAGCTAAAGACGCAGATATGATTATTGCGGCCACTCAATCGGACGAAATCAATATGGTCACCTGCCAAGTTGCCCATTCCATCTTTGGCGTACCACGTAAAATTGCCCGCCTGCGCGCAAAAAGCTATTTAGACGCTATCTATTCCGATCTTTATCGTCGCGATCATTTACCTATTGACGTGGTAATCAGCCCCGAGCGTGAAGTAACTGAGGCCGCCTTGCTACGTTTGGCTGCGCCTGCCGCCTTTGACACGGAAAATTTTATGAATGGCTGCGTGCAATTGTTAGGGCTTGCGCTCGACGATGACTGTCCAGTTATTAACACGCCCCTGCGGCAGTTGAATGAACTTTTTTCAACCCTTCGCGCTATAGTGGTTGGCGTACGCCGCGATGGAAGGCTTTTTGTGCCTGAGCCCGAAGATCAGCTTTTTCCCAATGATCAAATCTATGTTTTCACCCATTCCGAAGATCTAAACCGGGCACTTGATATTTTCGGAAAAAAAACGCACAAACAACAGCGGATTGTGATTATAGGTGGTGGCAATGTTGGCCTTGGCGTAGCGCGCACCTTGGAATTGCGAACCGAAAAAATACGTGTAAAAGTTATTGAAAAAAACCGCGCTGTTGCGGAAAATGCCGCTGATAACTTACGGCGCACCATTGTTCTTAATGGCGACGGATTGGATATGGATATTTTACTTGAGGCCGGGATAGAGCGCGCAGATGCGGTTTTAGTAGTGACGGATGACGACAAAACCAACCTTTTAGCAGCTGTACGTGCCAAAACCGCCGGTTGCCATATGGCGATCGCTTTAGTCAATGATCCGAGCCTTGTGTCGCTGATGGGGCCATTGAATATTGACGCCTATATCAACCCACGCGCCACGACCGTGTCATCGATTTTGCGCCATATTCGCCACGGTCGCGTTCGTGCCATCTATTCAATCGGCGATGCCGAGGCCGAAGTTATTGAAGCGCAGGTGCTGTCTACATCTCCCCTTGCGGGGCAGGTTATTCGAGATATTGCTTTTCCTGAAGGGGTTTTAGTGGGAGCCGTGATGAAAGGTAATAAGATAATCAAACCCAACGGCGATGTCCGCATGGAAGAAGGCGATGTGATCGTACTTTTTGCGCTGACAAAGGATGTGCCTGAAGTGGAACGTCTGCTGCAAGTCTCTGTAAATTTCTTTAACTGATGCGTAAGGTCATTCTGGATCTACCGCTTTTGGTAATTTTGATGGGCCTTAGCTCTTTGGTGATGTATGTACCGGCGGCCCATGGGTTGATAGCTGGCCCAATGTGGGTGGCGCGCCCCTTCTTTTATGGCGGCACTATTTTGCTGGTTTGTAGCGCAATGTTGGGCATTGCCACGGCGAATTATCAACCTCGGGATGTCGCTAAAAGTCAACTTTTTGCCCTTGTCGGGGCTTTTTTTATTCTCCCCCCTATGCTCGCTTTACCCTTTCATCAGGCCATGCCGCATTTGGCTTTTAAGGATATCTTGTTCGACATGGTCTCAGCCCTTACTACCACGGGTTTTGACACATTTAAATTTGAGGCTAAAATGCCTGACACGATACAACTCTGGCGCGCCTTGGTGGGCTGGTTTGGCGGACTGCTGATTTTGGTTGGTGCTGGCGGAATTTTGGTGCCGCTTGGGATAGGTGGGGCAGAAGTTATGTCCTCCAAAACCGCCGCGCGGCAGGTGCACCAACATGATGCAACAAAACGAATAATCAGGGGCCTGTTTGCTATTTTACCCCTTTACGGGGGGGCTACTTTGGTTCTTTGGCTGCTGCTGATTATCGCGGGCGAGCAAGAACTGACCGCCTTTTGTCATGCGCTTTCGACGCTATCGACTAGTGGCATCTCACCCGTGGGCGGAATGAACGGTTCAGAAGCGCCTTTTGCGTCTGAGTTTTTCATTCTTTGCGCATTTATGCTGACACTAACCCGGCGCAGCTATGGCGCTTCGACGTTTTTGGGTCGTGAAGGGCCTATCTATCAAGATCCCGAACTGCGTTTAGCGGTTTTTATTGTGCTTTTCATTTGCGTAACCATATTTTTGCGTCACTTTATAGCAGCCCCAACTAGCACGGGGATTTTTCGAGGATTAGAGACTTTTTGGGGGCTTTTGTTTACCTCGGTGTCGTTTTTGACGACGACCGGCTTTGTATCGGTCAATTGGAATTTGGCGGGTGCTTGGTCAGGATTGGGGGATACAGCTTTGATTTTGGTTGGCCTTTGTCTTATTGGTGGAGGGGTTTGCACTACGACCGGTGGAATTAAGCTTTTGCGCGCAGCCGCCTTGATTGCTCAAGTCAGCAGAGAACTTGACCGTATTATTGTACCAAACTCCGTTGGGGGCAGTGGCAAAGAAGTGCGCCAATTGCGCCGTGAGGGTGCCCACTTGGCATGGGTATATGTGATGCTCGTGGCGGCGACCATGGTAGTGGTTTTGCTGGCGCTGGCGCTTATCAATATCAATTTTCATCTCTCTGTGCTTTTGGCCATATCTGCCTTTACTAATACGGGACCACTTCTGAACCTAACGACAGAAATGCCCGTGATACTGACTGGATTGCCACTGCCAGAACAGGGTCTTTTAGCTTTTGCGATGATTTTGGGTCGGCTAGAAGTTCTGGCGCTTATTGCGCTTTTGATACCACAGGCCTGGCGTTCTTAACAATTCACATCTTTAATCGTTTTAGGGCTGGAAACTTTTTTTTTTGAAGACCATAATTGAGTATGCTAGAGCGTGTTTTGAGGCTCAAGAGTCCACCTTATTATTCATTAAAATAAAGGCTAAAAATGGCTGCCGATAAACAGAGTTTACAAGACGCATTCCTAAATCAAGTGCGCAAATCAAAAATATCAGTGACTATATTTTTGATTAATGGGGTAAAACTGCAAGGTGTGATTACCTGGTTTGATAATTTTTGCGTTCTTTTGCGCCGCGATGGGCAATCGCAATTGGTTTACAAACATGCTATTTCCACCATCATGCCTGGTGGCCCCTTAAGTCTCTATGAGGGGGAAGATTGATCTCTTTATGGAAGATGATCTTTCTTCGTTAGAAATAAAACTTCATAATCTTGGTCACAGCACTGCAAGACCGCGTACACGGGTTTTTGTGTTGCACCCCGAACTTAAGTCAGACCACATTCGCCGCTTGCCCGAACATCGTCTTGCCGAAGCCGTAGCTTTAGCCGCAGCCCTACCTAATATAGATGTTTTAGGTCAACAGGTTGTGCGCTTGGCCAAGGCCAGCCCTGGAATGTTGATGGGCTCGGGTAAGGTTAAAAGCTTTAAACAGATTTTTGCCGAAGACAGCATCGAACTTGTTTTGGTTGATGGCACGCTTTCGCCAGTTCAGCAGCGCAATCTTGAAAAAGAATGGGCCGTAAAAATTCTGGATCGTACTGGTCTAATTTTAGAAATTTTTGCCGACCGTGCCCGTACACGCGAAGGTGTGTTGCAGGTAGAACTAGCCGTGCTTAGCTATCAACGTACCCGTCTCGTTCGTGCCTGGACGCATCTTGAACGCCAGCGCGGTGGGTTAGGTTTTGTAGGCGGCCCGGGTGAGACCCAAATTGAGTCGGATCGCCGTGCAATTGACGACCAAGTGGTGCGTATAAAACGGCAACTTAGAAAAGTGGTAAAAACCCGCGAACTTCACCGTGCAGCACGACGTAAGGTACCTTTTCCGGTGGTGGCCCTGGTGGGCTATACAAACGCAGGCAAGTCGTCACTTTTCAACCAGTTGACGGGAGCCGAGGTTCTGGCAAAAAATATGCTTTTTGCAACTCTTGACCCTACAATGCGTGGCGTCACCCTAACCGATGGAAGTAAAATTATTTTGTCTGACACGGTGGGGTTTATTTCCGATCTCCCCACGGAATTGGTCGTAGCCTTTCGCGCGACATTGGAAGAGGTTTTAGCCGCTGACCTGATTGTTCATGTGCGCGACATTTCGCATCCCGAAAGCGCAGAGCAATTGGCCGATGTTAATGATATTATGGCATCTCTTGGCGTAAAAAATACCACGCCTCAGATTGAAATTTGGAATAAAATTGACCTCGTCACCCAAGGCACCGCACTACTATTGATAGAAAAGGCCGAAAGTTCTGATCACATTTTTGCAGTCTCTTCTTTGTTTGGCCATGGGATAGATGCCTTGGTGGCGGCCATATCAAAAGCGTTTAATCAGAATAAATTGGTATCAAACATCTTACTCCCATTTATTGATGGGCGCGCCTATGCTTGGCTGCATGAGCAACATGTTATCATTCATGAAAGTCAAGATGAAACTGGTTTTACCTTTGAACTACTTTGGACACCCCACCAACAAAAAACCTTTTTCAGCCTTACGGGTATAGCGGTTTTAAAGAGCTAATACCAACGGCAGCCGCTCGCGCCAAATTGCGATCAAGTGACATGGGCACATATTCTCCGCGCCGCCACAAAATACCTAAATCATCATAATGGCGCGATAAGGGATGGCCCGATTGGCCGGTTGACAGGATGAAAACGGAACTGTCAGGATCGGCAAAATCATAAATACCGCGGTAGGCCGCACCATGCACATTTTCATAGGGTTTTGACCCTGTGCCACGTGTCAGTCCGCGCATCAATGTATTGTCACCACCGCTGGTTGATTGGCGGATATTTACCAAATAGCGCAACAGACCTACATCTCCCAAAACCGGATGGTCTTGCGTCGCCTGATGCGCATCACCCCAGCGCCAGCTTTCGATGACGCTGCCGTAGGTTTCGCTCAGTGATTGCAGCGCCACGTCGAGCGCTTGTTGGGCGATCTCGGGGCAGGTTTCGAGCTGTATGGTTTGCACAATGTCGCACCACACTCCAGCTCCTTCCGTGCCCCGAAACACGCGGCTCAAAAATACGGGGTCAATATGCGTGAATGAATCTGCCAAGGGGCCGACTTCATCACGAATAACACGGTCTTGCAACGCACGCATCCAAGCTGAATAAATTAATGGTTCGGGCAAATGCTCGTTCATCTCACCATTCCAAGCCACCATCATAGACAGCGCTCTGGCCCGCCGTGCGGCAGGCGTGCCTTTAGGGGCAGAGCCGTCTGAAAACCAAAGCTCAGCTCCAATAGCAGGAAGTAAGCTGCGCGCTGTGGGGCTTACGGTGTCTAACTGCGCCCCAATAAAACTTTCGCGCGTGTGGACTTCGCGCATTTTCATTAGCGATAGCCAGCGTTGGATACGCTGAGTGTCGCCCCAGTCAAAGGACATATGATCGGGAAAGTCCCCCGTTGGCAGCTTATTGTTCGTATTTCCAAGTATGCCAGAGGGGGGATTGATCTCTTTAAAATTCTTCGAAAAAGGCTGGGCGCCATGCCATTGATTGCGCTCAAGATAGCCAAGCGCGGGCATACGACCTTGGGTTTGATGGTCGACGCTTCGGTTTGGAGTAGTACCAAAAGTAGCGAGAGCGATGTTATATTTATCAACCAAGGTCACATTCTGCGATGGGGCAACAAATTTACGTCCAGCTTCAATTCCCTGAAAAACTGAGGTCGAGGTCATCAGACGCATCAGAGCTGTCATTGAAGTATCATTTGAGCTGAGCCCCGTCCAACTTAGTGCTATATCGTAATTGTTTGGGGTGATGTGGTTTAAGTTAAACTGATCAAGCGGCAAAATTGGTCCATTTTTTGACCATTTCAGAATGATAGTTACGGGAGAATGGTCTTTGATTTTTATGATAGAAGGGCGGGTCACATATTGTGCCCAGCCATCACTGGTGCGGTAAAAATTAGGATCTTTTGGATTTTGCATTTCGACCAAAAGATCTTGATCATCTAAATATGAAGAGGTCATTCCCCAGCCCAACTTGGTATTACGGCCCAGAAGTACCACGGGCATTCCTGGGATAGTAGCACCTATCACATCATGACTCTGCAAGCTTAAACGCGCTAAATACCAAAGCGCTGGAGCAGTAAAGCTCGTGTGTGGGTCATTAGCTAAAAGCGGTCCATCCAGTGCAGTGAGCGCGGATGATGCTGCCCAAGCATTCGAGGCGCCACCAAGATTTTTGGCTGAAAACGGTGAAAGAGACCCAAATTTATTTGATGAGGCTTCGGCTAAAATCACACCCTTATCTATTTCGGGTATCAGCGCCGAGTAATTCAAGGTATTGATTATACCAGCCGAGGGATCATAAGGCAGAAGATCGCGCAGTTGCGTATCATTGAGCAATAACGAAAGTCGCGCGCGCAACACTTCGCTTTCAAGATGGGTCGACATTTGCACTGCCAGCAATTTTAAAATAGCAATGCTGTCTTCAGGTTGCCAAGGTGCTATTTTACTTTCAAAAAAGAATAGTTCCGGTGCGCCACGGCCGCGCGCTTTTAGGTTAATCTCGTCAAGCCATGCATTTACACCCTTTGCATAGGCTTTCAGTGCCACGTTCGTTTGGTCTTCTTGGGCGGCAATCGACGTCTTGGCCAGCGAATATAAATCAAGCCGGCGCATCAATTCATCAATTTTAAATGTACTTGGCCCAAGAATTTCCGAAAGGCGGCCCTGTGCCGTACGCCGAGTTACTATCATTTGCCAGAGACGATCTTGGGCATGGGCAAAGCCAAGAGCAAAAAAAACATCATGGTCAGTAGCGCCAAAAATATGCGGCACATTATTATTATTACGCAGAATTTCTATGTCACTTTGGATCCCTTTCAGAAAAAAATTTTCGTTATAATCTGGTAAAGAGCGCGCCATAAAATAATAGCTTAAACCAAAAGCGGCCAAAGACAAAACCAGAAAAATGGCAAAGAGAAACAAGAGCCCTCGGAAAAAAAAAATCATTGAGTGCCCCTCATATCCCTACGCTTAGCGCCCTTGATGTCGCCTGGCAGATGCAAACTGCCCTCAAGGGCGAATTCTTGTATATTTTATACCCGACAAATTAGCCCCTGCAATCAGGCCGGATTGGCCAAAGACATAAGCAACAACTGGTTCAAGCTCGGCGGTTCGTTTGCCAAATGTCAGTCCATGTTCTGGCGTAGCATAGCGCATCTCTGACCCGGCTCCCCAGCCTTCGGAACTTCTAAAACTTTCAAGGGCTTCAGAAGTCATGAGAAACAGCGCATGCGCATATTGTTGCGCACCAATTTGAAACCCGTAGGTGGCTTTAGCTGTAGAATAAAAATTTTCTGTTACATTGCCAACACGCAACGCACCACGACCATAAGCACCACCAATTAGATAGCCTGCTTCTGTTACAAGGGGCATATAAAGTACGCCCGCCGCTTTTGTTTCGAGCTCTTGGGCGCCAGGATAATTTTCAAATAGATAATTGCGGGTCACGTCAACGCGCGCATCAATTTTGGCAGCAGCTTCGCCTTCAACTTGGTTACTAGAAAATGGATTAGACATTTGAGCAATGCCTTGACCATTATTATTTCGGATGCAGGCGGAGGTTGTTATCAAAGCAGCCAACGCCAATACTTTATATATATTATTTTTCATCTGCTCTCTTTTACCTCATACGTTCAGGTCTTTGCCTGATCACTATATATAGTTTGACATGAATAAGGTTTTTTTCCAAGCTTTGTTGTGCCTAATGTGTTGCCGATAAAAGTGCCGCAGCTTCAGGTGCGAAATAGGTTAATATACCGTCGCAACCAGCTCTTTTAAAACACAAAAGACTTTCCATCATAGCTTTTTCGCCGTCAATCCAACCATTCTGTGCTGCAGCCTTGATCATCGCATACTCGCCAGACACTTGGTAAGCAAAGGTTGGAACCCCAAAATGGTCTTTGGCAAGACGGCAAATATCAAGATAGGGCATGCCTGGTTTTACCATTACCATATCAGCCCCTTCGCTCAGATCGCGCTCTATTAGGCGCAAAGCTTCATCCTGATTGGCAGGGTCCATTTGATAGGTTTTTTTATCGCCTACCAAGGTGCCTGAAGCACCGATCGCATCGCGAAAAGGTCCATAAAACGCCGAAGCAAATTTGGCCGAATAGGACAAGATCACCACATCCTTGTGGCCCGCCAATTCCAGCGCTTGGCGCATAGCGCCAATACGCCCATCCATCATATCTGAAGGACCTATTATATCTGCGCCAGCATGAGCTTGCGCGAGCGTCATACGCACCAGCGCTTCAACAGTTTCATCATTTAAAATTATGCCGTCACGAACCAAACCATCGTGACCAAAGCTATTGTAGGGATCAAGCGCTACATCTGTCATTACGGCCAATTCTGGAAATTCGGATTTAAGCGCACGAATAGCGCGGTTGGTAATATTTTCGGGGTTCCAGGCCTCGGTGCAAGTCGAGTTTTTCTGAGTCGCGTCTGTGTAGGGAAAAAGACACACAGCGCGAATGCCCAAGCGTGCGGCCGTTTCGCCTGCGCGCACTACTTGATCAATCGACAAGCGATTAACGCCAGGCATTGAGGCAATAGGCTCTTGAACGCCGCTTCCCTCGCGTACAAAGAGCGGCCAGATAAAATCCGACGCGTGCAAACAGTTTTGGCTGACCAGATCGCGTAACGCCGCGGTTGTGCGCAGGCGGCGAAAACGGGTCGCGGGGAAGGCTGCTCGATTGTTGCGCATTAAATATCCTAAACTTAAGGCCTATGTTTTTTACGATTGTGTTGCATTTATTTGGTCATTACTCAAGACTATGAAAAATCTGGTCAGGATTAAAGTCTAGAAAAGTTTATTACTCCGATCATTGCGCAAAGAATTAACTTTGACAGCTTTACCAACCCTTGGTTTTCGGTCGCGATTTTCATCTGTAGGTCTAGGATAGCATTCAGCACTTTAGGTGTTGAAAATAAATTAACTATGCGTGCAAGAACATGGAGACACAGGAGCTGCACAAAATATAGCCAAGCTAGTTAATATTTATTGCCGTTTTACTTTGCGCCTTGATACCAGAGGTATTATGCTAGACGTAGTTTTGACCTGCTTTATTTTTCTATTTTAGTGACACTTGGCTTTTTTATATTTCTCATTTAGCACAAAATATGGTTTATTTATTTGATGAGCTGGCTTTCAGGGTTCAAGCCATGTCACAGCAAAAAAATCATAGCGCAAAATGCACTGGATGAGGTACGTTACGTGATACTCCTTAGGCGCTTAAGATCACACGCGTATTGGGTGCAGCCGTTTTGACCATTTGCGTATACTGGGGTATTAGACAAAATCTGATTTTCTGTAATAATTAGCCTACAGGCTTGACCTTAACCAAAAATAAGTCAGATAGAGCTAATGAGTAAACCGCAAAAAATTCTGTTGGGTGGCGCCCCTGAGGGGTATGACGCACATCTTTTAGCGCAAGAGCTAGTTAAGGGTGCGCAGATTTTACATATAGCACGTAATGACAAACGTATGAACGCTATGCGCGCAGCTTTGGCAATCCTGAAACCTGATGCAGTTGTTTTACCCTTTCCAGCGTGGGATTGCTTGCCCTATGATAGGGCATCTCCCAATCCCGAAATCTCGGCACAGCGAATGGCCAGTTTGGCATGGCTTGCCACGCGCGAGCGTGATGGGGGCGCCTTTGTGGTACTCACAACGGTCTCGGCCGTCACACAAAAACTACCTACTGCCAATCTGATAAAAAACATCTCATTTCGCGCCAAAGTAGGTACTCACATTAATCACGTGAACTTTAAAATTTTCCTTACTAATATAGGATTTTCGCCAGTAACCACGGTACGTGAGGCAGGAGAATATGCCCTAAGGGGTGGGATTATTGATATTTTTCCACCTGGCGAAATTAACCCTATACGTCTTGATTTTTTTGGCGACGTTCTAGACGGAGCGCGCCGTTTTGACCCCGACAGCCAGCGCACGATTGGCAAGCTATCAACAGTTAATCTTGTGCCAGTTTCTGAAGTGATTTTGGACACAGCTGCTGTCACCCGGTTTCGGCAAAACTATCGTGTCGAATTTGGCACTGCCGGATCGAATGACCCGCTTTATGAAGCCGTGAGTGCTGGGCGCAAACATCAAGGAATGGAACATTGGCTAGCGTTTTTTCATGAAAAGTTGGAGACTTTATTTGACTATGTGCGAACGGCGACCGTGATGTTAGATGACCAGGCAGAAGCGGTCAGTTTGGCGCGCTGGTCATCAATAATAGATCAATATGACGCAAGGAAAGAGGCCCTAACCGCCAAAGGTCGGCTTGATAGTATTTATAAACCAAGTGCGCCTTCGTTACTTTATTTGGATAATGCGAGTTTTGATGCTGCGCTGGTCGGGCGTAGGGTCATCCAATTTTCGCCAAATCCACAACCGCCCGGACCCAATGTCCTTGACGCAGGCGGACGTTTGGGGCGAAGCTTTGCACCTGAACGACAGCAAGAAAATATAAGCCTTTTCAGTTCATTATCCGACCACATTAAAGTTCTTCGTCGCACGCATCAGGTGGTAATTGCGTCATGGTCGCTCGGAGCCCGCGAACGGCTTTTGGGATTGATACATGACCAAGGTATTACCGACGCGCAAAGTTTGGATGATCTTCGCGCTTTACCAAAGGGAAGTGGTGGTTTATTTTTGCTAATTTGGCCCTTAGATCAGGGCTTTGTTGCGCCTGGGCTTGCGGTTCTTTCAGAGCAAGATATTTTTGGTGATCGGCTGATTTCTAAACAGCGCAAAAAACGAAAATCCGAAAACTTTATAGCTGAGATCAACGCCCTATCAGTAGGTGATTTGGTTGTTCATGCAGAACATGGGGTGGGGCGATATAATGGTTTACAAACCATCACCGCGCTTGGTGGGCCTCATGATTGCCTAAGTCTCGAATATGCCGAAAGTGCCCGCCTATACCTGCCTGTTGAAAATATAGAGCTTTTATCGCGGTATGGTAATGAAAATGGTATTCTTGACCGTTTGGGTAGCGGCGCATGGCAGGCTAAGAAATCGCGTCTAAAAGCACGCATTCGCGAAATTGCCGAAAAACTAATGCGTATTGCAGCCGAACGCCATCTGCGTCATGCCCCCGTGCTCGAAGCCCCAGACTCAATGTGGGAAGGTTTCGCGGCGCGCTTCCCCTATCAAGAAACGGATGATCAGTTGAGTGCGATCCAAGATGTGATATCAGATCTGGAAGCAGGAAGGCCCATGGACCGGTTGATTGTGGGCGATGTTGGCTTTGGCAAGACAGAAGTGGCTATGCGGGCAGCTTTCGTCGCCGCTTTGGCAGGTATGCAGGTAGCGGTGATCTGCCCCACCACCTTGCTTGCGCGCCAGCATTACCGCAGTTTTGCTGAAAGATTTAGAGGATTTCCAATCAATTTACGGCCCTTATCGCGGTTTGTATCGGCTAAAGAGGCAAATGACACTCGCGCGGGCCTTTCCGATGGGCGGATTGATATTTGTATTGGCACCCATGCACTTTTGGCCAAAAGTATTGCATTTAAAAATCTTGGTCTTTTGATAATTGATGAAGAACAGCATTTTGGCGTGGGCCATAAAGAGCGGCTTAAGGACATGCGTGCCGAAGTCCATGTTCTGACCCTGACCGCGACGCCCATTCCGCGGACCCTGCAAATGTCACTCACTGGCGTACGCGATCTTTCGATAATTGCCACGCCGCCGGTCGATCGTTTGGCGATCCGTACTTATGTGTCTGAATTTGATCCAATTACGCTGAGAGAGGCACTGCTGCGCGAAAGATATCGCGGTGGGCAAAGTTTCTTTGTTGTACCACGTATTTCGGATTTGCCCAATATTGAAACCTTTTTGACAGAACAGGCCCCCGAGGTCAGCTATATTGTCGTCCACGGCCGATTGGCAGCGGGCGAGCTAGACAAGCGGATGAACGCGTTTTATGACGGTAAATATGATGTGCTGGTAGCCACAACAATTGTAGAATCGGGGCTTGACATTCCTACGGCCAACACGATGATCATTTACCGGGCTGATATGTTTGGCCTTAGCCAGCTTTACCAGATCCGCGGCCGAGTTGGACGTGCTAAAACCCGAGCCTATTGCTTTTTAACCACCAAGCCGCGCGCACCTTTAACGGCACAAGCCTCACGACGTTTACAGCTTTTGTCAACTCTCGATAGTCTGGGCGCCGGGTTTAATCTGGCAAGCCATGACCTTGACCAGCGTGGTGCTGGCAATCTTTTGGGCGAAGAACAATCAGGCCACATCAAAGAGGTGGGGTTTGAGCTTTACCAATCCATGCTGGACGAAACCATCGCTAAAATTCGTTCAGGCGAACTGCAAGGCCTTTCTGATATGGATGAACAGTGGGCGCCAAATATTAATTTAGGTGTGTCGGTGATGATCCCTGAAGCCTATGTGCCAGATCTTGACCTGCGCCTTGGGCTGTATCGCCGTCTGTCAACGCTCAGTCGTAAAGTCGAGCTTGAAGGCTTCGCCGCTGAGCTCATTGACCGCTTTGGCCCTATACCGCGCGAAGTGACCACGTTACTAGCAGTCGTGCGTATTAAGGCAATGTGCAAAAGGGCGGGTATAGCCAAGCTTGACGCTGGCCCAAAAGGAGCTACAATTCAGTTTCATAATGACCGTTATACAAATCCAGCAGGACTGGTTGACTTCATCACAGCACAAAAGAGCCAAACACTCGTTAAAAATAATAAAATCATCATCATGAATAACTGGTCAAACGATAATGATCGTATAAAAGGGGCTTTTTCTTTGGCCAAATCTTTGGCTGAAAAGGCATGTGCACCTCAAGATTAGGGTGCTTTGCTCGCCAAGTTGGCGCTAATTTCTTCAATGATTTGGGCCCAAAGTTCTGGAGGCTGAGAGCCTGACAAAACATGTTTCTTATTAATTAAATAAGTGGGCACAGCGCTGACCCCCTTTTGCCGCGCGTCGTGGTCACGAGCGGCCAATACGTCAAGATCGGCTTCGGTTTTTAACAAGCGGAGCATCAGCTTACTATCCATTCCAATAGTTGCAGCCAAATCAGCCAAAACCATTCTGTCACCCAAATCACGACCTTCACGGAAATAAGCGCGGAATTGAACGCCAACCATGGCGGCTTGTTTGCCTTCAAGACCTGCCCAATGAATCATTCTATGCGCATCCAATGTGTTAGGGACGCGGGTCATAATCTCAAAATTAATATTGATGCCAGCTTTTTTGGCGGCTTTAGCGATACGACCATAAATTTCGTCATATTTGGCTTCACCGCCTAATTTAGCAGTTAAATAGCTGCTGCGTTCGGCCCCATCTTTGGGCATAGTGGGATTAAGTTGGAAAGGGTGATATTCAATACTAAAGGGATGGGTGGGATGTTGTTCAAGCGCGCGGTCGAGTAAAGTCTTCCCAACATAGCACCAGGGGCAAATCGGGTCCGAAAACACATCAATCTTTATCATTCATTATCCTTTAAAAAATTTTCAGCCCAAGCCTATTTGTGCACCAGTCCCAAAAACCATAAATTAGGCTTGTATCCATGCCAATTCAATGATGCAAATACTCTAAACTCAAAGTATGGTGCAAAATGACCAAAGATACGCCAACCATCATTCAAGTTGCCCAGGAAGATGGTGCAACGGCAACTACAGCACCGCTGAATTTGGGCGAGAGGGTGCGCGACTTGCGTAAAGCCAGAGGTTGGACTTTAGCGCAAGCGGCTCTGCATGCGGGGCTCGCCCGATCGACCCTGTCAAAAATCGAAAATGGGCAAATGTCACCCACTTATGAAGCTGTGAAAAAACTTGCCGAAGGTCTAGACATTTCAGTACCACAGCTTTTCACGCTACCCTCAAAAAACCCAATGATGGGACGTTTGGCAGTAACAAGATCGAAGGAGGGGCAAGACTGTGCTACCACCACTTATGAGCATGACCTTCTGGCTTCGACGCTGAACACCAAAAAAATGTTGCCCTACCGCACCACCGTCCGCGCACGTAGCGTAGAAGAGTTCAACGGTTGGGTGCGCCATGATGGCGAAGAGTTTATGTATATTTTAACTGGAAAAGTCAGGCTTTATTGCGAATTTTATGCACCTGTCGATTTGCAGCGCGGTGACAGCTGCTATTATGACGCGTCGATGGGGCACAATGTGATTTCCACATCTGAAGATGATGCTACCCTGTTATGGGTCACATCCTTAAAATAGGCCTAGCGGAACCAGCCACCAACGATATTGGCTCCACCAGAAATATCGCGTCCAATACCATCGATCGTACCGCAGGCCATTAGGCTTAAGAGTATTAATGTAGAGTAAATTGCTTTCATCATTTATCCTATTGTTCAAACCACCAAACTTCAGGCTGGAAACCAAGCCAGTCACCGTAAATAGGTAGAGTTATGGGAAAATGCAATGACTTGCTATGGGCGAGCCGTGAAAAATTTCCAGACCAAAAGGGAATTACATAGCGTCCTGAAATTAAGATGCGATCAAGTGCTTGGGTTGCAGCTATAAAGTCATCTTTTGATGGAGCATTCACCATGTTGTTGATCATCGCTTCAGCCGCGGGACTGTTCATTCCCATCCAATTGCGCGTGCCTGGGTTTGTGACGCCATCTCTACCCCAATAAAGCATTTGCTCATTTCCCGGTGACAGGCTGAGCCCGCGCCTATAAGGCGCCATATCAAAATCATAGGCGGTTGTGCGTTCTTTATATTGAGCGCTGTCAATTTGATTGATGGTAGCCACTATCCCTAAGCGTTTTAAAGATTCTACATATATATTGGAAATGGTTAGATGCTCATCCGCACCCTGGGACAGAAGAATTTCAAAGTCAAAAACCTCGCCTTTAACATTTTTTAAAACGCCATTTTTTACTGACCAACCTGCTTGGGCCAAAAGCTCTTTTGCGGTGCGAATGCCTGCGCGGTTGGCTTCTGATCCGTCAGAGATGGGCAAAACATAGCCCTCTATAGTGCCGGGTAGTAACTGATCGACAAAGGGCTGCAACAGATTAAGCGTATCACCAGTGGCTGGGCCCTTTTGCATGGCCAAAGGCGAGTTAGAAAAATAAGAGGTAATACGGTTTTGTGCTCCACCAGTCACGATAGTATTGACTAATTCAAAATTAAAGGCCGAGATCAGCGCTTCACGCACTCGCCAATCGAAAAACATAGGTCGCCGTGTATTGAAGACAAAGCCGTTAATCCCCGAGGGGCGCTGGTGCGGAATTTCTGATTTAACAATATGACCTGACTGCAGAGTTGGAAAATCATAATTACTGGCCCATTTAGCAGCATTATTTTCGCGGTATGAGCTAATTTCTCCAGCTTTGAACGCCTCAAATACGATCCCACCATCCCCAAAATAATCATATCGCACTTCTTTAAAGTTGTGCATCCCGCGGTAGAAGGGCAAGTCCGCAGCCCACCAATTTGGATTTTTAACAAAGCTAATATAGCGACCCGCTTCAAAATCGCCAACTACATAGGGGCCAGAGCCGATTAGAACATCCAAGCTCGAAGCCGTAAAATCTTTGTTCTGCCATTGTGCCTTTTGTAGAATCGGCCGCAATCCCATGATGAGCGCCAGTTCACGATCAGGGGTGTTGAAGGTGAATTTCACCGATAAAGGGCCTGTGACTTCGGCCTTCGCTACCTTAGCCCAACTGCCCGCATACCGGGGACTTCCGATCGTGCCTAAGGTTTTGTAAGACCATATGACATCCTCTGGAAGCACTGGCGCCCCGTCAGAGAATCGAGCTTCCGGTCTTAGCGTGAATTCAACCCAAGTACGGGCCTCGTCAGTCGTGATTGATTCGGCCAAAACCCCATAAAGTGTAAACGGTTCGTCATAAGATCGCCCCATAAGAGTTTCAAATGTAAGCAGACCTACACCATAGGGGGATTTTCCTTTAACGATGAAAGGATTCAGTGAATCAAAGCCACCCGCTTCGCCAAAGATGATTTTTCCGCCCTTTGGAGCATTTGGATTGGCATAGGGTAAAGACACAAAATCTTGGGGAAGGGCGGGTTCACCATACATAGCTATGCCATGCTTTGCCTGAGCCATGACCATGTTTGGGCTTAACAATGCTCCTAAAATCAACACTATAAGGAAGGACAATCTGACAAAATTTTGCGGCTTGATCATGAAAATTTATGCTCCATTGATTTGGATTTAATAACTTTTACTTAATATATATACGATTTAGGTCTATTTCAAACTTTTTACTTGGCCACGGCGCAAGGACGGGGTATAAAAACTTACTGCTCGATAGGTTTCTTGCCTGTATGAAACCTGCCTCAATAACTTGCGCCAGCCTTGTGCTGGCGTATTTTTTGTATAGCTGGCGTTAGGCATATTGGCTCACGTTGTGTCAAAAGTGCGGATGTGATTGCGAAAGTAGGAGCATCAGATGTTAAAAAGTAAGACAGCCCTAATCAACTGGGTCAAACTCTGGCTAAGTGTTTGACGTAGTGCAAGACTGCGTGCGCGCAGGCGCAGATGTAATTATCAATTCGTTTTTGAACAGTTTTACCAATCACGCACCTGCATAGCATATAACTGCTGATTTTGGCGTACAAGCGCATTATGTGGCCACCTACATGGCTGATGCAAGCGCTTGTATTGCCTTTGGCTGAAAATTCTGACCCATTGGATATTTTGTGAATAATTCCAGTATCCAACATGGGGGCCCCATCGATTCTTTCTAAATTAATAAATGGAATGCTATTTTTGCCATTCACCTTTCATCAGCTTTTCATACCACGACGATTGCAGTACCTATTATACGGGTGCGGCGATGGGGGCGGGCGATAAGTATAGTTCGGCAAAGTGGGCTTACGGGGATCCCTATAAGGGCGGGGCTATGTGGCAGCCACACATGGCGTGGTGGGTTTAACAAAGACGGTGGCACTTAAAACAGCAGGCCAAGGCATCACCTACAATCCCATTTGCCCAGGCTACGTAGTAACCCCATTGGTAGAAGTGCAAATTCCTAATCTAATGAAAACCCAAAATATGGACCGCGACACAGTGGTGCGTGAGGTTATGCTCGCACACCAACTCTCGCACCAATTTTCTTCAACCGAGCAAATTGGCGGAACAGTGGTGTTCTTGGCGTGAGCCAGTGCCGATAAAATCACTGGCACAGCCATTAGTTCTGATGGGGGCTAGACAGCGTTTTAACGCTTTTAACCTTAAGTTTCTGCACAACACCACCCTTGCCATTGGGATAAAGCAACCCCGCCGAAATGACCAGTTTTGCAGTGTCTTCAATGCTCATATCTAGGTGACGAATATCTTTTTCTGGGACAAACACCATAAACCCTGATGTGGGATTGGGTGTTGTGGGTATGAAAACCGCGTGGGGCTTCTCAACATCATTTAACTTTTGTTCAATTTCGCCTTTGGCTTTTGTGGAAATAAATCCGATCGCCCATACATCGCGGCGGGGAAATTCAACCAAACAGGCCTGTTCAAAACTATTATTTGACTGGGCAAAAACTGTTTCAGCTATTTGCTTGATGCCATTATAGATCGAGCGCACAATAGGCATGCGGTCAACCAACCGTTCCGCCAAACCCAAAAACGAGCGGCCCAAAAACCCCTTGGCCATCCAGCCAATCAAAATGGTAAAAACTAAAAATACTATTACACCCGCCCCGCGCAAGCCCAGTCGAGTGTCAGCGCCAAAAAAGTCACGCAGCAAAACATCCGGCTGCAACATCGACGGAACAAACGGCAATACCCAGCTGTCAATCCAGCCGATCACCGTCCAAATTAAATAGATCGTCAGACCAATAGGTAAAACCACAATAAGCCCTGTCAGAAAACTTGCGCGAAGCCCCGCAAGGGGGCGGCGTTTTACGGGAGGGGGCTTATCAGACATGAAAATCCTAAAATGATATGTTTTTGTTAACCTGCACGTACAAAATAGAGGTAAAATAAATAAATAACTAGGGGTCGTTTAGTGAAAATCTTCTGCACCAAGTGCCAAAGCAATTTGGCCTGCCAATAACGCATTATTACGCATCAAAGCAATATTAGCATGCAAAGACCTTCCTTGGGTGATTTGATAAATTTTATCTAATAGAAACGGTGTAACCTCTTTTGCTAAAATGTTTTTTTTCTTGGCCTCGGCCAAGGCCAAAAGAATTGCGGGTTCTATTTCAGCGCGAGGTATTTCGTCTGCAAAAGGTATTGGATTAACGATCAATTGCCCACCCTGCAGGCCAAGTTCGGCGCGCAAATTGTGGGCGCGGGCGATATCTTCGGGTCGGTCTAAGCGGAGGGGCGCGCGTAGTCCGCTTGCGCGTGACCAAAAGGCGGGCACTTCATCCTGCCCAAATGCGATCACGGGAACGCCGTAAGTTTCCAAAAGTTCAAACGTTTTTGGAAGATCTAAAATTGCTTTTGCACCAGCACAGATCACCGTTACGGGCGAAATGGTGAATTCACGTAGATCAGCGGAAATATCAAAGCTTTTCGAGGCGCCACGATGCACGCCACCAATACCTCCAGTAGCAAAGACCTTAATCCCTGCGAGCGCCGAACAAATCATGGTTGCAGAAACTGTAGTTGCACCCGTTGTGCCATGCGCCAGACACACGCCTAAATCAGCGCGTGACAATTTATCAACATTGTTTGTTTTCGCTAAATTTTCAAGCTCTTGTGGTGTTAATCCTATGTGAATTTTACCCCCCATCACGGCAATCGTAGCAGGACATACTCCGATCACACGCAGATCTTGCTCGACCGTTTGCGCCATATGTTGATTTTGGGGAAAGGGCATCCCATGAGTAATAATAGTGCTTTCAAGCGCTACAATCGGAATGCCCTGCGCACGGGCGCTAAGGACTTCAGGTGCAAAAATTAAAAAACTTTCAAGTTGCATTATATACCCGACTCGGATGAAATAAAATTTGCCGCGGCCTGGAGCGCGGTTAAAAGAGCAGAAGGCCGGTCAACGTTTGCCAGTTGTTCAGCAGCAATATGGGCGGCCATGAAGGTGTCGCCGGCTCCCGTTACACGTACAACACGTACCTGTGGTGGGGTTTTGACCAAAATAGGCCCGTCGCGCCAAGCGTCAGCGCATTCACAGGCACCATCAGTGATCAACGCCCGATATACACCCCTATCCAGCAGTGCTTTTGCTGCCCGCGCGGCGCTGGTAAATGTTTGACCGCAAAGCAGGCTTGCCTCTTCTATATTGACATAAAGAACGGCATTGGGATGGGCCATTAATGGGTTAATACGCTGTACTTTTCCAGGGCTAGCGGGAGCTACATAAAGGCGTGCTTTGGCGTAAAGTGGGTCTTGAGCGATACGGGTCAGAAGCGCTCCGGTTAGGTTGCCATCTAAGACAATATGGCCTGTCCAAGGATGATCGATGCTGGCGAGCCTCCCATCTTGTAGCGGCAATAGAATATCTGACCCCGCAGCTTCTAGAGAATGGGTGTCAGCAATTGCAGCAATCAGGCCGTTTTCAGCTTCAACAGCCATATAAACATCGGTTGGCAAGTGCTTAATTTTAAGAATATAATCGACATTTAATCCCATATTCTGGCAAGCCTCTAAAAGATCACGCCCTTCTACATCCTGCCCGATGGCGGACAAGATAGCCGGCCGCAGTCCAAATTGGCGCAATGCCTTAGCCACGTTCAGCGCGACACCACCCGGATGGCGACGAATACGCCCAGGCCGGTCGTTTCCGAACGCCATTGGGGCGCCAGCTCGTCCTATCACATCCCAGAGCACTGAACCGACACATAAGACATCGACAGGCGCGGAAACGTGGACAGGGGACTCGGCTGAATTTATCATAACCCTGTTTCGCTTAAAACCTAATGTCTGCGCAAGGACATTTAACTCTAAATGAGTGTAAAATAACAGCAAAACCTTCTAATTTGTTCTAAAAACTGTTGATCAAGGGCTTGCATCCTCTCCACTAAACACGTAAACGCTCAGCACTTCACAGGCGTGGCTTGGGCTTGGCAAGGTAAATACTTTGTTGGTCCGCCGGTTGGAAAGGGGTTTCCCCAATCTGATGGCCGCGCCGAGGCGCAAACCGGAAAAGGAATATTGGACATGGCGCTCCCAGAATTTACCATGCGTCAGCTGCTTGAGGCTGGCGTACACTACGGTCACCAAACCGCTCGTTGGAACCCAAAAATGGGTGAATATATCTACGGAGACCGAAACGGCATTCACATTCTTGATTTAACACAAACCTTGCCATTGCTTGAGCAAGCATTGACGGTTGTGCGTGATACTGTTGCTAAAGGTGGTCGTATTTTGTTTGTTGGTACAAAACGCCAAGCGCAAAAACCAATTGCTGAAGCGGCTGAAAAATCAGCACAGTTTTTTATGAACCACCGTTGGTTAGGCGGCACGCTGACCAACTGGCAAACCGTTTCGAAATCAATTCTACGTCTGAAACAGATTGATGAACTGTTGGAAAATGGCGCTGAAGGCCTAACCAAAAAAGAACGTCTTCATCTCGAGCGCGAGCAGGGTAAACTGCAAGCGTCATTGGGTGGAATTCGCGAGATGGGCAGCACGCCTGATTTGCTTTTTGTGGTTGATGTAGGCAAAGAAAGCCTTGCCATCTTGGAAGCTAAAAAATTGGGAATTCCTGTGATCGGTATAGTTGACACAAACTGCTCGCCAAAAGACATCAGCTATGTGATCCCAGGCAATGATGATGCGGCACGCTCTATTGGCCTTTATTGCGACTTGATTTCTCGCGCTGCTCTTGAAGGCATGTCAGCCCAAATGGGTGCGGCGGGCGTTGATTTGGGCGCCTTAGAGCAAGCCCCAGAAGAAGACGTGCTTGCAGAGGAAGCTACTGCCAAAGCAGAAATATAATTCTTCACTTTCCTCGGCAGGGGAAACCCTGCCGATCTTTACATTTCAAAGGAGTGCCCGATGGCAATCACGGCTCAGATGGTCAAAGAACTGCGTGACTGTACTGGCGCAGGCATGATGGACGCGAAAAAAGCATTAATCGAAACTGATGGCGACATGGAAGTGGCCGTTGATTGGTTGCGAACCAAAGGTCTGGCTAAAGCGGCAAAAAAATCGGGTCGTGTTGCGGCCGAAGGTCTGGTCGGCGTATCCGTATCAGGCGGCAAAGGCGTTGCTGTTGAGGTTAACTCGGAAACTGATTTTGTTGCTAAAAACGCTGACTTTCAGGGTATGGTGCGCAGTATAACCGCTGCTGCATTGATAGCTTCAGACATTGAAGAGCTCAAAGTGGCCGACATGAGCGGTAAATCCGTCGAAACGGTTGTGAATGAAGCTATCGCTGTCATTGGTGAAAATATTACGTTGCGTCGGATGCAAACCTTATCAGGCGACACTGTAGCAGCATACGTGCACAATGCTGCAGCAGATGGCATGGGTAAAATAGGCGTTTTAGTTGCGATCAAAGGCACCGACAATGGCATAGCAAAACAAATAGCAATGCATATAGCTGCGACAAATCCTGCATCACTTTCAGACGCAGATCTGTCACCTGAATTGCTCGCACGCGAGAAAAACATCCTGTCCGAGCAAGCTCGCGATTCAGGTAAGCCTGAAGCTGTTATTGAAAAAATGATAGTCGGTCGCTTGGCAAAATACTTCGAAGAAGTGACTTTGCTGGGTCAAAAATTTGTCCTGAACCCTGATATCACTGTGGCACAAGCCGCGAAAGATGCGGGTATTGAGATTGTGGGCTTTGTGCGTATGGCTGTAGGCGAAGGTATTGAAAAAGAAAAAGAAAATTTTGCAGAAGAAGTTGCAAAAACTTTGGCGGGCTGATCTGATCAGCATCAATTTAATTTGGGGTGAAGTTTAATTAGCACTCTTTTATTATTAATTTCAGTGGCTTAATTAGTTTAGTTAAATCTTTTTGGCGGCGTTTCCTGCTGCCCTAATAGCAGCAACATTACGTCCATAGGGGCTTGGATCTGTCACTGAGCCTCCCTTGAACACGGCAGAACCCGCCACCAAAACATCAGCTCCAGCTGCTACCATCAAAGGGGCTGTTTTGGGCGTAATACCACCGTCAATTTCAATGTGAATGGGTCGATCACCAATCATTTGGCGCAATTTTCGAGTTTTATCAACCTGCGCATGAATAAAACTTTGCCCTCCAAAGCCTGGATTGACCGTCATCACGCAGATCAGATCAACCATATCTAAAAGATGTTCCACACCATCCAAGCCAGTGGCCGGATTGAGCGCCAAACCAGATTTTTTTCCTGTATTTTTAATGGCTTGCAGCGTACGGTGAATATGGGGTCCGGCCTCTATATGGGCAGTTATGATGTCTGCACCAGATTTGGAGAATGCATCAATATAGGCATCGACGGGGGTAATCATTAAATGGACATCCATCACGCCGCTAATATGCGGGCGAAGGGCGGCACAGGTAGCGGGCCCAAATGTGATGTTTGGAACAAAATGGCCATCCATCACATCAATGTGAATCCAATCAGCACCTTGATCTTGAACCGCGCGACATTCAGCGCCGAAATTAGCAAAGTCTGCGGCGAGTATCGAGGCAGCTATTTTGATAGAACGGCAAAACATTTGAGTACCTTTCTGTTAAGGACTGTTAACGGAAAATCACCGTCTTTGCAAAGCTATATGATTGAACGATATTACATAATATTGATTATAGGATAATTAAATTACGATTAAGGACAATCTCTAATTGGATTAGCATTGAACGTTTCACGTCAAACAAAAAAATTATCGGCAGAGCAGTCCCTTCTCAACTACAAAATTTTACTCCTTTAGCATCTCGTATATAGAAGCCTCCAACGTTTTTATAGGAGCAATATTAAAATATGACTTAAATTTATCTATGTTTGGGACGTAATAGCCTTCTGGGTCTTTCACTTCATTCAGAATAGTTTTGGTGATTTTAGCGCCAAATTTTTGATTAGATATTTTGGATATCAGTTCTGCTAGTTCCGTTAAAGTAATTGGCACATCAGAACCAACGTTAAAAGTGCCACCCTTTAGATCTTGTTCTATGATGCTGGTAAGTGCTTTCGCGAAATCCAACTGATCCATATATGATCTAACAAGGCTCCCCGAACCTCGAATAAGGATTGGCCCGCCTGAACGCGCACTAGATATGAAGTTTCCAAGCGCAAAGTGCCTATTTAATGGTAACCCGCATCCACTAAACGCAAATAGTCTGAGTACTGTTAAATCTATTTCATTCTCTGAACAGAAATATGCAGCATCTAATTCAGATATAATTTTCCCAGCAGAATAAGCATTAGATTGGGGTTCTGTTCCTATTGACAAGTAAAAGTGTTCCTCCACCGGTACTTTAGAGGTATTTTTCTGATATACAGCACCAGAACTAGCCCAAATTATCTTACTACATTTAGTTATTTTGGCTATTTCTAATGCCGACCTGCCAACGTCAATTATTTCGCTCAGGATAGTGCTATTGCGCATGGTCTTAACAAGGGTCGAACTCGTCGCTAAATGAATTAAACAGTCAAATTTGAGCTCCTTTAATTCAGCCAGGTTGTCTCTCCTCGTTAAATCCATCTTTATAAAGTCAACGTCCTCAAATAGTGATTGATCGAAGGAAGTGCGACCTGACGAAATACAACAAATGTTAGTATATTCTGATAATTTTTTGTAATTGCGTATATAATTTATAAACGACTTCCCCAGAAATCCAGTTGCTCCTGTTATCAATAGTCGCATATTTTTCATAACTTTCTTAGCATCTCCAAATGCTACGACGGCTAACCTTCTATGTCCAATAAAACCACGAGAACCGTTACGCTTTTTGGACAAATAAAAAAACAAGCACAAACTTACGTAAGCGCCTGTTTTAATTTATAAATTGTAAAACTGGCATTAACGCTTTGCTAACCAACCTCTATTGCAAGTACTTGTTATCATTATAATAAAAGCACCCACAAAAATCGTGTTACGCTGGTGTTACGCTTACGGCACAAGCTGGGCGCCCCAACGGAAAAAC